>CBINHC010000001.1:0-394693 GCA_966250385.1 uncultured Sphingobacteriaceae bacterium
AGAGCAAAGGACTGAAAATCCTTGTGTCGCTGGTTCGATTCCAGCTGATACCACACTGAAAGCTTCAGAACATTCTGAGGCTTTTTTCGATCACGGGAGTTTAGCTCAGCTGGTTTAGAGCACTACCTCGACAAGGTAGGGGTCACTGGTTCGAACCCAGTAATTCCCACAATCTGAAACGTGAAACCCCGGAGAAATCCGGGGTTTTGTCTTTTATACTCCTGCCCGTAAATTCCTACCTGCAGAAGATATTCGTCTGGCTGATATTTCGTTCTGATTCTAATGGCCGGTCATTAAGCACCGGCACTCCTGTGCGGATCGCCGCTCCGGCATGCCGGTTTTTCCAGATTGAAAAAAAATTAAATTTTTAAAAACAATCCGCCATCCATGCTTGTTCTCCCATGCTATAGTACTGTACTGGAACCGGGGCGCAGCACACCAGGTTTTACCTTCTGGCCCCGAATTTATGATGAGAGTTTTTTTGAAATTTAAGCATGAAAAGTGGGGGATCCGGCTCTGATTAAGCCATTTACTCCTATATTGTTTTTATTCCCGGATTTAAAATTTGTACGACTGATATATGAACTCAGAAAGTCTCGCGAAACCGTCAGGCAGGAAAGTGCCTCCTGCTGATCAGGAAGAATCTGTCGATATGAAGGAACTGCTGAAGGTCCTTTCATTTGTAAAGAGCGGAAAACTGGATGTCAGAATGCCGGTAACCCAGGCCGGAATATCGGGCAAGATCTGCGAAGTCCTGAACGACATCATTGATATGAATGAGCGTCTTGTCTCGGAGATCTGCACCGCGGAGAAAACGATCGGCAAGCAGGGAAACCTGTCGAAGCGCATCGAACTTCCGGATGCCAAGGGACGCTGGGCGGTGGGCGTGAAGTCGTTGAACAATCTGATCACGGACCTGACTTATCCGACACTGGAGATCGCCGGACTGATCAACTCGGTGGCGAACGGTAATCTTTCCAAGCAGATCCCGCTGGAAATAAACGGACAGCCGCTGAAGGGCGAGTTTCTCCGGATCGCACGGGAAGCCAACCAGATGGTTGCCCAGCTCCAGGTCTTCTCCCGCGAGGTGACCCGGGTCGCCCGCCAGGTGGGCTCCGAAGGGAAGCTCGGAGAACAGGCGAAGATCAAAGGCGTCGCCGGTGTATGGGAAGAACTGACGGATTCGGTGAACCTGATGGCGGGTAACCTGACTGCCCAGGTCCGGAATGTCGCTGCGGTGACGACGGCGGTGGCCAAAGGAGACCTTTCCCGGAAGATCACCGTAGAGGCGAAGGGGGAGATCCTCGAGCTTAAGAATACGATCAATACGATGGTGGATCAGCTGAACTCCTTTTCTTCGGAGGTGACCCGTGTGGCACTCGAGGTAGGTACGGAGGGTAAGCTCGGCGGGCAGGCGAAAGTGCCCGGTGTCGCCGGAACCTGGAAGGACCTTACCGATTCGGTGAACCGCATGGCAGGTAATCTGACCTCCCAGGTGCGTAACATCGCCGGTGTGACGACCGCCGTTGCGCTTGGTGACCTTTCGAAGAAGATCACGGTGGACGTAAAAGGGGAAATGCTCGAGCTGAAGAAGACGATCAATACGATGGTGGATCAGCTGAACTCCTTCGCTTCAGAGGTAACGCGGGTGGCGCTCGAGGTTGGTACGGAAGGAAAACTGGGCGGGCAGGCCAAGGTGAAGGGAGTCGGCGGGGTCTGGAAGGACCTGACCGATTCGGTGAACCAGATGGGAAGCAACCTGACCGACCAGGTACGGAATATTGCGGGTGTGACCACGGCGGTGGCCAAGGGTGACCTTTCACGGAAGATCACGGTGGATGCCAAGGGGGAACTTCTGGAGCTGAAGAACACGATCAATACGATGGTGGATCAGCTGAACTCCTTCTCTTCGGAGGTAACGCGTGTTGCCCGGGAGGTGGGTTCCGAAGGTCAGCTCGGAGGCCAGGCCAATGTACCGGGCGTCGGCGGTACCTGGAAAGATTTGACGGATTCCGTAAACCAGATGGCCGGAAACCTCACCGGTCAGGTACGTAATATCGCGGAAGTGACCACGGCGGTAGCCAAGGGTGACCTTTCCAAGAAAATCACCGTGGATGTCAACGGTGAGATGCTTGAACTCAAGAACACGATCAATACGATGGTGGATCAGCTGAATTCATTCGGTTCCGAGGTAACGCGGGTTGCCCGTGAGGTAGGTTCCGAAGGGCAGCTGGGCGGCCAGGCGAACGTGCCGGGCGTAGCCGGTACGTGGAAGGACCTGACGGATTCCGTAAATAAGATGGCGGACAACCTGACGTCCCAGGTACGGAATATTGCCGAGGTGACTACAGCGGTAGCCAAGGGGGATTTGTCCCGGAAGATCACGGTAAAAGCGAAGGGCGAGCTCCTCGAGCTTAAGGATACGATCAATACGATGGTGGACCAGCTGCGGGGATTTGCGTCCGAGGTGACCCGGGTGGCCCGGGAGGTGGGTTCTGAGGGTCAGCTGGGCGGACAGGCGAACGTTCCCGGAGTAGACGGAACCTGGAAGGATTTAACGGATTCGGTAAATAAGATGGCCGGTAATCTTACCGCGCAGCTGCGAAATATAGCGGATGTGGCGATCGCGGTGGCGAATGGCGATTTATCCAAGAAGATCACGGTCGATGTGCGCGGGGAGATCCTCCAGCTGAAGGAAACGATCAATACGATGGTGGATCAGCTTCGGGGATTTGCATCCGAGGTAACGCGGGTGGCCCGGGAGGTGGGTACTGACGGTAACCTCGGGGGACAGGCATTCGTACCCGGCGTCGCCGGAACCTGGAAAGACTTAACGGATTCGGTGAACCAGATGTCCAGTAACCTGACGTCCCAGGTACGAAATATTGCCGAGGTGACCAAGGCGGTGGCCAGCGGTGACCTTTCCAAGACGGTAATTATTGACGTAAAGGGTGAAATGATGGACCTGAAGAACACGATCAATACGATGGTGGATCAGCTGAACTCATTCGCATCCGAGGTAACCCGTGTGGCCCGTGAGGTGGGAACGGAAGGTAAACTGGGAGGTCAGGCGCACGTGAAGGGTGTCGGCGGAACCTGGAAGGACTTAACGGATTCGGTGAATCAGATGGCTTTCAACCTGACCGTTCAGATCCGCGGTATTGCCAAAGTGGCGACCTCCGTGGCAAAAGGTAACCTGAAGCAGCGGCTGACCATCAACGCGATGGGCGAGGTTGCGCAGCTTACCGACGCCATCAATGAGATGATTGATACGCTCGCGGTATTCGCCGACCAGGTAACGACCGTAGCGCGCGAAGTCGGGGTGGAGGGACGGCTAGGCGGCCAGGCCAGCGTGCCGGGCGCTTCCGGAACCTGGAAAGATTTGACGGAGAACGTAAACCAGCTTGCGCAGAACCTGACCGTACAGGTCCGTTCGATCTCAGAAGTAGCTTCTGCCGTAACGAAGGGTGACCTTACCCGGACGATCCGTGTAGATGCCAAGGGAGAGCTGGAAGCGCTGAAGGATACCATCAACCAGATGATCGCCAACCTGAAGGGAACGACGCTCCGGAATCATGAGCAGGACTGGCTGAAATCGAACCTGGCCAAGTTTGCCCAGATGCTCCAGGGACAGCGTGACCGGAACGCGGTGGCCAATAAGGTCCTTTCCGAACTTGCCGAGCTGGTCAACGCCAAATACGGCGCGTTCTATATACTTGAGCAGAAGGATCCGGCTGAAGAGCCTAAACTGAAGTTGTTTGCAGGATATGCGACCAATAAGAAGAATACGATTAATAAGGAGTTCTCGCTGAATGAAGGTCTGATCGGCCAGTGTGCCCAGGACAAGGAGCGGATCCTGTTGTCCAACGTTCCGGGGAATTACCTGAAGATCTATTCTGCGTTCGGCAGTGCCCCTTCGCTTTCCCTGGTGATCCTGCCGGTACTCTTCGAGAACAACATCAAGGCGGTGATCGAGCTGGCATCCTTCGAGAACTTCAGCCTGACCCACCTTGACTTCCTGGATCAGCTCACCGAGAGTATCGGTATCGTCTTGAATAATATCGAAACGAATACCCGGACGGAGGAACTGCTCTCCCAGTCCCAGTCGCTGGCAGGCGAGCTGTCCGCACAGCAGGAAGAGCTGAGACGCGCCAATGACGAATTGCATGACAAGGCGCAGCTGCTCGAAAAGCAGAAAGAAGAAGTGGAGCAGATCAATAAGGCCGTAGAGGAGGCCCGCCGCTCCCTGGAAGAAAAGGCACAGCAGCTTACCATTACGTCCAAGTACAAATCCGAGTTCCTTGCCAACATGTCGCATGAGCTCCGGACGCCGCTGAACAGCCTGCTGATTCTTGCGCAGCAGCTCTTCGAGAACAACGAAGGCAACCTGACCGCCAAGCAGATCAGTTATGCCAAGACCATTCACTCCTGCGGCGATGACCTGATCCAGCTCATCAACGATATCCTGGATCTTTCCAAGATCGAGTCCGGAGTGATTTCCGCCGATATCATGCCGGTCAGCTTCCGTGAGATCGCGTCCTATGTGGAGGCGACGTTCAAGCCCATCTCTGAAAACAAGAACCTGTTCTTCCGGATCGATATTGACGAAAACCTGCCGGAGGTCATCGAGACGGATATGCAGCGGCTGAACCAGATCCTCAAGAACCTGTTGTCCAATGCCTTTAAGTTCACGGAAAAAGGCGGCGTAACGCTGAAGATTTTCCAGACATCCCAGGGTGATGACAGCCAGGCGAAAGTGATCGGGTTCTCCATTTCGGATACCGGTATCGGGATCTCCAAAAGGACCCAGGGAATCATTTTCGAGGCATTCCAGCAGGCCGAAGGTTCTACCAGCCGCAAATACGGCGGTACCGGTCTGGGGCTGTCGATCAGTAAAGGTTTCGCGGAACTCCTCGGCGGAACGATCAATGTGGTCAGCGAGCTGGGTAAGGGAAGTACCTTCACGCTGTACGTTCCGCTCAAGTTTGCCGAGCCTAAGAGCCGGCCGGACCTGCAGAAGATCGATCTGTACGCTCAGGCCGATAAGGCCATAACCAAGACAGAGATCGTAGAAACAACCATCGACGATGACAAGCACCATATCAAGACCGGCGACCGGGTCGTGCTGGTTGTGGAGGATGATCTCCGCTTTACCAGGATCATGATCGATAAACTGCATGATCATGACCTCAAGGCCGTAGTGGCCGGGACTTACGTCGAGATCCTGGAAAGTATCCAGAACTATAATCCGATCGCCATTACGCTGGACGTGAATATGCCCGAGGCGAACGGGTGGAAGGTCCTCCGGCTGCTGAAGGAGGAAATCAAATACCGGCATATACCGGTGCACCTGATTTCCGGAGAGGATAGCACCGCCCAGGCGCTGAAGTTCGGGGCGAAAAGCTTCCATCTGAAGCCGCTGTCTAACCGTTCCCTGGATGAGCTGATCAAAAGGATCATTTCCTTCCATGAGAAAAAGAACCGGCGGGTACTCGTGTTCGAGCAGGATCTCCAGGAAAACCTCGAGGAATCGTCGTGGTTCTCCCATGAAACGGTCTCTTTTGAAAAAGCGGCCAATGTCCGCGACGGGCTTTCCCTGCTCCGGGAGGAGAACTACGACTGCGTGGTCCTCGATCCGGAAAAAGCAGAGCTGAAGAATCTGCTGAGCCACCTGAAGACGCAGAAACAACAGGATACGTCCATTATCCTGACCTCCAGAAATGAGCTGTCCCCTGACGAGCTCATGCATGTCAAGAGACTTCCGCATGCTTTTGTGAATACCTCGGCCTCGGGCGGTTTCCTGATGGAGGAACTTTCGAAGATCCTGCATATCAGCCCGGAGGAATACTCCAGGGAGAAGCTGAATCAGTTCCTGGACAGCCGGCCCGATATCCTCGACGGCAAAAAAGTGCTGATCGTAGACGACGATGTCCGGAACCTGTTCGCACTTACAGCCGCATTTGAACGTTCTAAGTTGGAGGTGATCACGGCGGAGAGCGGCAAGGAGGCTCTGGAGATCCTTCAGGCTGAAAGCGATGTCGATATCGTGCTGATGGATATCATGATGCCTGAGATGGACGGATACGAAACCATCCGCCGCATCCGGAAAGAACATCGTAATAAACAATTGCCTATTATTGCGGTGACCGCTAAGGCAATGGTTGGCGACCGGCAGAAATGTATCGCCTCCGGAGCATCGGATTATATAACGAAACCGGTAAAGACCGAGCATCTGATGTCATTGATGCGGGTCTGGTTATTTGAGTAAGAACTATGAAAAAGGCAGGAACTGAACCGATCAAGATCCTCCTGGTGGATGATCATGAAAATAATCTGACCTCCATGGAGATCGTCCTTGAAAATCAGGGCTACAGCTTTACCAAGGCAAGGTCCGGGCGCGAAGTGCTTAAGATCCTGCTGAAGGAGGATGATTTTTCACTGATTCTTCTCGACGTTAAAATGCCGGTGATGGACGGGTACGAGACGGCGGAACTCATCTACCAGCGGGAAAAGCTGCGCCATATTCCGATCATCTTCATCACCGCCCACGATTACGAGGAAGAGGCGATGTTCAAGGGGTACCAGTCGGGGGCCGTGGATTATATCCGGAAGCCGTTCAAGCCCCAGATCCTTCGGGCGAAGGTGGCCGTTTTTGCCGAGCTCCATAAAAAGACAAACCTGTTGCGTCAGCAGCGGGAAAAGGTGAAGAAGATCAACAAGGAACTGGTCCAGCTGAATCATCAGCTCGAGGAGCGGGTTCAGGACCGTACCCGCGAGCTGAAGGCGCTTAACGAAGACCTGAAACAGCTGAATCTTTCAAAAGACAAGATCCTGTCGGTCATCTCCCATGATCTGCGGAATCCGCTGACTGCGCTCTACGCGTCCAGCACCAAGCTGCGTTCCCGTGCCGCCAAGCTGGAGGCGCCCGATATCCAGGCTCTTTCGGAGATCATATCCCGGACATCGAAGCGGGTGATCGATCAGCTCAACGAGCTGGTGGAGTGGTCGAAGCAACAAAGCGTAAAAGTCTCCTTCAATCCGACCAAGCTGCAGCTTCTGGACGGCATGAACGGAGCCATCGAGCTCCTGAAAAATAATGCCCACCAGAAGAAGATCGTCCTTCTGAATGAGATATCTGAAGATATATATGTGAATGCCGATCCGCTGATGCTCGGATCCATTGTACAGAATATTATCACCAATGCCATTAAGTATACGCCGGAAAGGGGGCGGGTCATTATTTCTGCTCGCCAGGTTCAGAATATGGTGGAGGTCTCCATTACGGATACCGGCATTGGCATGAGCGCCGAGAAAGTCCGGTCCTTGTTTACGGATACCGATTTTTCTTCCGCGGACGGAACCAATGCTGAGAAAGGATCGGGCCTGGGACTCCTGCTGGTCCGGGAGTTCGTCGTCCAGCACGGCGGTTCGGTCACTGTGGAAAGCGAACCTGGAAAAGGAACATGTTTTTGCTTTACAATTCCGGCCAACACGTTTGAGAAACAGAGCGAGGCCGTTATATAAATATGAAGATATCGACCCAGATTTTTCTCGGATTTGCGATCGTAATTGCCCTGTCATTAATTGATTCGTATCTCCACTATACGTTGTCCGAGAAGGTTAACAAGAACTCAGCCTTTCTGGCCAATTCGGAAACCGTGATCCGGAATTCAAGCCGGATCCACAAGGGAATCATCGATATGCAGAGCGCGTTCCGCGGATTCCTCCTGACGGGGGAAGAGTCCTTTCTGGATAATTATTATACAGGTCTACAGAGGGTTCCGGAATTACTGAAGGAAGAAAGGCTTCTGATCCGGGATTCGCCGTCCCAGGTGGCCAAACTGGACTCGATCGATGCCCTGCATGAAGAGTGGATCGTCAGTGCTGATCTCCTGATCGCGGCCAACAAGGAAGCGGAAAAAGGGCCGGAAGGGCTTAAGAAATACCGGGAAATGTTTGAAACCCGGTTCCGGAAGAATTTCGGGAAGCATATCAATGACGAGATCGGTGAAAAATTCCGGGAATTCGACCGGTATGAATACCGGCGTAGAGAGCTGCGCCGGCTGTACCAGATGGAGGCCATCGAACGCACCAAGACCGTATCGCTGGTTTTCGTGATCCTGACCATTGTTATTGGTGTGGGCAGTTCAGTATACATCGTTACCGTGATTATCAGGCGGATCAACAGTATGGTTGTTCTTGCCAAAAACATTTCCAACGGGGAATTTACTCAGGTGAAGGATGATAAGGATGATGAGCTGACCAGCCTGTCGTCATCGCTCAATGTCATGTCGGGCCGTCTGGACCGGAACATCAGGGAACTGGAGAAGCGCAATACCGAGCTCAATCAGTTCGCTTACGTGGTTTCTCATGACCTGAAAGCCCCGCTTCGCGGCATTCACAACGTCATCCAGTGGATCGAGGAGGATCTGAATCAGGAACTTTCGCTGCAGATGCGAAAGTACCTGTCGATCGTGCGGGACCGGATGCGGCGGATGGAGGACCTGATCCACGGACTGCTTAACTACGCGCAGATTGCGCGTGAGAAGCCCCTGAAGGAAGAGGTGAACCTTGATCATATGCTGAAGGATCTGACGGACCTGATCGTGCCCAAGTCTTTTGAGGTGAAGATCGACAAGATGCCGGTTCTCAATGCCGAGCGGATCCGGCTCCAGCAGGTCTTCAGCAACCTGCTGAGCAATTCGGTCAAATATTCGTCGGCCGTGCCTGCCCGGATCCATATAGGCTGCCAGGAGCTGGAGAACGAATACAGGTTTTCGGTCGCCGATAACGGCATCGGAATAGCGCCGGAGTACCATGAAAAGATCTTCGAGGTCTTCCAGACCCTCCGTGAGAAGAACGAGAAGGAAAGTACCGGGATCGGTTTGTCGATCGTGAAGAAAATAATAGAAGACCAGCATGGAGATATAGAAGTGCACTCCGATTTGGGGAAGGGTGCATCCTTTGTATTTACATGGCCAAAGAATTAATGTTATGAAGAAAAATGTTGTTTTATTAATTGAAGATGATGAGCTGGACACCATCAGCGTTGAACGGTCATTGAAAAAACTGGACGTTGAATATGAGCTGCACACCGCCTATAACGGAATAGAAGGCCTGGAAATTCTCCGGGGAAATGCGTCCCGGCCGCGGCTGGACCCGCTTCCGGACGTGATCCTGCTGGATCTCAATATGCCGAAGATGAACGGGATCGAGTTTCTTCAGCATCTCCGGAATGATGAGCGGCTGAAAAACATCAAGGTGTTTGTGATGACGACCTCGGGCGAGGAGGCGGACCGCCGGGCAGCTGAGCAGCTGGGGATTTCAGGATACCTGATCAAGCCGCTGAATTTTACGAACAACAGCAAGCGTACCGATTCAATGGATGGCTTTGTGCAGTTCCATATGCGCAAGATCTTCACGCTGAAAAGCGAGTGATGAACCTGCCGCCCGTTTATTATAAGAAAAATTAACAGGCTAAGAACGAGCTATAAGCGGGCAGAACGGAGGAGTTGGAGCCACCCCGGTTTGTATAACTGAAAAAAGAAACTACATTTGCACACCCAACGAAGGTATCATAGCTCAGTTGGTAGAGCAAAGGACTGAAAATCCTTGTGTCGCTGGTTCGATTCCAGCTGATACCACAGAGGCCCCGGATAATTTCCGGGGCCTTTTCTTTTTAACCGGGCGGAGGACAGTCTTTCCAGTCCCCCCCAAGTTTCCCGTGCCGGATGGTTCATTACCGTCCCGTGTATCTCAGACACTTGTGTTGGTAACTGCCCGATTGTTGATAACTTTACTCCTTTTGTTATTAAATATTCAGGTAAATTATTAAACAATTTCAAAGGATGGCTGTTGGCGGCCTGAAGCATAAATCGGATTCGAAAGCCTTGTTCTCCAAGGATACAGGCTGTAAAAATTGTAAACGGTAGCTTTTTTTGTGTAAACGGTTAGAAAATGTAATTTAAAGTTATTATTTTAACTTAAGTTTAAATAAGTTTCACTCTTAACACTTAACGCTTTGATTTTGACAATTAATCAATTCCTTGCTTTAGACATTGATGAAAAAGCTGAAGCAGTCTGGGAAGGGGATCTGATCGCAGTACGGATGGACAAGAAGCACATTTTCCTGCTCTACTGGCTTGACAATTTCTTTGTCGAGGTTCTCAAAGACCGGAAAGAAAATCAGATCAAGAAATTCCTGCCTTTCAGGTCCCGGACCAAGCTGGAGCCCTACCTGGATCTGATCCAGATTCCTTCGTTTTCCTGAGGAGTTTGTTGTCGTCGCCGGAACGGACGTATTTTCACGGGCAGTTGTGAAAGGGGAATCGCTGTCTCCTGCATTATCCGATCGGTTAATGCATTTAATTAATATTCAAAACTCTCGAAACACTCCGGGGCCGCTGTTGTTGTTCAGGTGGTTATTCTGGTAGTGTGAAGAAGGTAAGGTTTAATAGTTTAAAGTTTGTTTTCCCTGTATCAGCCGATACAGGGTTTTTTATTTCCGTCAGAACCGGTATCCGATCCCCAGTTCGAAGTTTCCGCTCGTATATCCCTGCAGGTGCGGGGTCTCCGTGGTGTAGCTTCCCAGTACCGAGAGTGACCGGAAGTTCATTCCCATCCCGAAGGTCGCATTCTGCGAACTATGATATAATCCGGTGAAGAGGAGCTGGTCATCGATCAGTGAAACATGAAGTCCCGCGTCGATGATGTTCCGGTGTCCATGGATGCCTCTGACGGCGAGCTGCGGCTCAAGGCCTGCTCCGCCGCCGGTCCTGTAGCGATAACTGGCCGCTGCATAAAACGACGACCGGTCCGCGTACAAGTCCTGGTTGCTCCGGAAAAGAGCGTTCAGGTTAGGAAGTGCCGCATGCAGCGACAGGTTGTCGTCGGTATAGGCGATCCCGAAGTCTCCGTCCAGGTAGGCGCCCTTTTCGTTGAACCGGATGATGGAGGGGTCATCCGGGTCGCCGTAAACCTGTTCGTTCATCAGTCGCCGGTTCTCCATGCCGAAGGCCAGGCCGAAGTGAAGCTTCCGGTTGGCATCGTCCAGGGGAAGGTGATAGGCGTAGGTCCCGGTCACCCGGGTGGTTTTGATCAGGCCTGCCTGGTCGTTCCAGATATTGACGCCGAGCCCGGCTCTTTCTTTCAGTGCAAACTCAGCCGTCAGCGCCTGGGAGTACGGGGTGCCGCTGATCCGGGTCCATTGCTGCCGGATCCCGCCGTACACGCGTATCCCGCCGGATGCACCGGCCATGGCCGGGTTGACCAGGTAGGGGTTATTGTCATACTGGGCGGCCAGCGGGTTCAGCTGGGCCCGGGATTCCGGGCCGGACAAAAGAAGTCCGGCCATCGATATGGTAATAATGAGCAATACGTTTTTCATGGTGAGCGTGTTTTGGTGTTAATCCCTGATGATCGTCACGTGACCCTTGAGCTGCCGCTTGTTCTCGCCGAAGTCAAGTACGTAGAAATAGGCTCCCTCTTCCAGGATGCTTCCCTGGTAGGTGCCGTCCCATTCATCCCGGTAATCCTTCTTGGAAAACAGCATCCTCCCGGCCTTATCGAAAATCCGGATCTCATTTCCGGGATACATGTCGATGTTCTTGATGACCAGCCGGTCGTTCTTGCCGTCCCCGTTGGGCGTGATCACATTCGTCGGCAGGAGTGCAAGGTAGTCTTCGACGACCTCGATCCGGATTTCCTGTACGACCGTGCAGCCGGTTTGCGAGGTAACCCGTACGCGGTAAACGGAGGTTTTTGAGGGCCGGACGGTCAGCGTCGCCGACCGGCTGCCGCTGAGCGCTCCTTCAGGATCGATCCACTGGTAGGAGACCCCGCCGGCTGCAACCAGGTCGACGGTGTTTCCTTTGGAGACCGAAGTTCCGCCGCTGGAGGTTATCGATACGGAAGGCGGCGGGCTCACCGTTACGTTGAACTGACGGGTAAAGGTGTCTTCACCGCCATTCTCCGTGCCGCCGTCATCCCGGACGGCGACGGTGACTGTGGTCTGACCGGTCATGCCCTGGCGAACCCTGAAGGTCAGCTTTCCACCCGCGGTGATCTCCAGTTCCTCAAAAAACTCCGGATGGTCAGCCCAGGCCGTAAATGTGATCTTTTGTCGCTTCTCCGGTCCGGGTCCGGCGCCTTTCATATTCAGGACGTGCGGTTCCTGCATGTAGCAAAGCCGCTGATCCGCGATCGGTTCCAGGGTTGGCTGTTCGTTGACGTCATCCAGGTAAATGGAGAAACTTCGCTCGGTCGTGCTTCCGTCCTGGGCTGTGGCCCGGACCCTGATGCAGTGCACTTTCTTTTGTTCGTAATCCAGCGGACCGATGGTCGTGGCCTGATTGCCCGCAGTGATCGTAAAGAGATCATTGCTGCAATCGCCTTTCCCCGGCACCAGGGCAAATGTGTAGGTGTTCAGCATATTTCCGGGACTGATCCCCAGGGTGCCGGCCAGGGTGCCTGCAGGCCGGTTCTCATACAATGTGGTACTGCTGAACGAAATGACGGGAGCACTCCGGAAAGGAATGCCGGCTTCTGATGCTGTGGCCATGAGCAGGCACAGTAATGGCAGACACAGGAAAAGCCAGGTAGATTTTTTATTCATAGTACAGAAATAGGTTCAGATAGATGTGATGTTTCTCACTCCGTCTCCGACCGCTTCTTCCTACTGCACAATGTGGGAACTCACCTGAGATATAATTGATTTTCAGTTAAAGTTGTTTTAAAAACTTTTGAACCCCCGGATCAGGGCTGGACGCGCCGTGTGCTGGTCACTTTTTTTTGAACCGGGTTTCCCGGTTAATGCAGGTTTTTGTTAAGTTTAAATAATTAACCAAACCTGGCTTCCCGGGCATCTTTCTTATTTCATTGGTCACCGCCGGTGATGCCGGCGTCGGGAAGGGACCGGTTCTTAACTATTGAAAATCATGACGGGTCAAAAAATTGCAATGCTCGGTTCCGGCTTCATCGGCCGCTTTTATGCTGATTCCATTCACGGCCTAAGAAGCAGGGACCGTATCGTTAGCGTCTATTCCAGAAGGGAGGAAAGCGCAAAACAGTTCGCTTCGGATTACCAGGTAGATCACTGGACCACTTCGATGGAAGAGGCGATCAGTCATCCGGAGGTGACGGTGGTCATCATATCGCTGCCGAACAACCTGCATGAGGATGCCGTTCTGGCGTGCGCGCGGGCCGGAAAGGGCGTCCTGTGCACCAAGCCGCTGGGCAGGACGGCACAGGAAGCGGCCAGGATGCTGGAAGCTGTTGAGCGGGCGGGTGTATTTCACGGTTACCTGGAGGACCTGGTGTACACGCCCAAGCACCTGAAGGCGGTGGAGAGCGTCCGCCGGGGCGCCCTCGGGAATATCCTGTGGACGCGGTCCCGGGAAACGCATCCCGGCCCGCACAGCGAGTGGTTCTGGGACAAGGAACAGGCCGGCGGAGGATGCATCCTGGATCTCGGTTGCCATTGCATCGAGATTGCCAGGAACTATATCGGAAAGGGGATCCGGCCGGTAGAAGTTATGTGCTGGGCCGATACGCAGGTAAAGCCGATCGATGCGGAGGACCACGCCATCGGTCTGGTGAAATTCGAGAACGGGGCGATCGGCCAGTTCGAAGTGAGCTGGACGTTCCGGGGCGGCCTGGATCTGAGGGATGAGGTTATGGGGTCGGAGGGCACGATCTGGATCAATAACTTTCTGCGCACCGGTTTCGAAATGTTCACTTCCGGGGAAGGTTATGATTACGTCGCTGAAAAGGCTGAATCGACCAGGGGCTGGATCTTCCCGGTTGGCGATGAAATAAATGACCTGGGCTATAATCACATGTTTGCTGAGATGTTCGGCGCCATGGAAGGCCGGCGGGCCCCATCGGAGACCTTTTATGACGGCTATGTGGTCAACGCGATCATGGATGCAGCCTACCGGTCGGTAGCGACCAAAAAATGGGAGCCGGTCCGGCTGGAGATCTGGCGGGGACAGGAGCATGTCGAGAAAATATCCGCTGTCAGGGACTATGATGATGACCATTACCTGATCAAGGAAGAAGTGACCCACTACGGCGAAACGAAGCTGATCCTGAAGGAAAAGGCTACCGGCAGGATCGTGGAGCGGATCAGCTGATTCACCTGGAGAACAACCAACCCAAAAAATAGTGACCAAATGAAAAATAACCGAAGAGACTTCCTCAGGCAGCTCGGAATTGGCGCCCTCGGAGTGGCGGCATTTTCCCATTTTCCGGCTCTGGCCGGTCAACACAAAGATTTGTTCTTTAAGATTTCGCTGGCCGAATGGTCCCTGCACAAGGCGCTTTTTGCCAAAGAGATCGACAATCTCGATTTTCCGGGGATCGCAGCGAACAAATACGGGATCCATGCGGTGGAGTACGTAAACCAGTTCTTTAAGGACAAGGCCGGGGACCAGGCATACCTGAATCAGCTGCTGAAACGGGCCAAGGACAATGGCGTAACCAATGTGCTGATCATGATCGACGGCGAAGGGGAGCTGGCCAGCACCGATGATGCCGAAAGGAAAAAGGCCGTCGAGAATCATTACAAATGGGTCGAGGCCGCCAAATTCCTGGGCTGTCATTCCATCCGGGTCAATGCGGCCGGTAAAGGGACCGCGGAAGAAGTCCGCGCTGCCGCAGTCGACGGGCTCGGCCGGCTCAGCGAGTTTGCTGCCGGGACGCATATGAACATCATCGTTGAGAACCATGGGGGCTACTCATCGAACGGGGACTGGCTCACTTCCGTGATGAAGGAGGTAAACCATAAGAATCTGGGTACGCTGCCCGATTTCGGGAATTTCTATGAATATGACCGGTACAAGGGAACTGCTGAAATGATGCCTTATGCCAAGGGTGTCAGTGCTAAAGCCTATGATTTTGATTCGGCAGGTGCTGAGAAAACGATTGACTTCAGACGGATGCTGCAGATCGTCAAAGATGCGGGTTACCGGGGGTATGTCGGTATCGAGTATGAGGGCGAGCATCTGAGCGAGGATGCCGGGATCCGCGCCACCAGGCAGCTGCTTGAGAAGGTCGGACTGGAATTGTCATAACCGGTGAAAAACCGATTCCTCATCTTCCTGTTTTTTCCGGGCCGGAGAATTTTCTCCGGCTCTTTCATGCGGATGGCGCGGTGACCTGCCGGAATAAACATATTTACCTGTACTTTTGAAATCAATGGATAGCCAAGACAAAAAGCGTGACCTGATTATTGATGCTGCTTTGAAGCGCTTCGCTCATTTCGGATTAAACAAGACCACCATGACCGAGATCGCTCAGGACCTGAACATCTCGAAAGCGCTGCTTTACTATTACTTCCCCGACAAAATCCAGCTCTATGCGGCCGTCATGGAGTCGCTCATCGACGTCATGGGCAAGGCGATCCACCAGGAGGTCAGCTCCGCCGCTACGATCCTGGATTCCTTTTTTATTTACCTGGAAAAACGGCAGGAGTTCGTCCGGACTCACTACAACCTGCTTGCCGAAACCAGTAAATCCCCGGAAATGCCCGTCCCGGTCAGGCAGATGTTTGAAAAAGCGCTCGAGGCGGAAAAGCTGCTGATCGCCGAAGTCATCGCCTCAGGAGTCCGGCGCGGGGAGATCGGCCCCCTGGAGAATCCCGGATTCTTTGCAGAGCTGTTCCTGGATGCCCTCGCCGGGATCCGGCTCCGGATGCGTCACTACCACACCTTTATCCTCCCGGACCGGGCTATGTTCGCCGAGATCCTCGCAAAGGAAAAAGCCCTGGCCACTGTATTCCTGAAGGGCCTGCAATAACTGTCAGACTTTCGTAACAATTTTGCGGATAAGCGCCGAAATGTCCCGCACGCTTCGGAGAATCATCCTTTTGCTGTATCTTTGACTATTGAATAAAAAAAGTCAGAAAGTTGAATAGTAAAATTGAAACAGACAAAAGGGAGATGATTCTGGAGGGCGCTATACGTCGGTTTTCGCATTTCAGCATTCAAAAGACGACGATGAATGAGATTGCAGAAGACTTGTCCATGTCGAAGCCGAACCTCTACTACTATTTCCCCGATAAACCGAGCCTGGTGCTTGCTGTAGCTGAGAAGGTGACGCTCGAATACCTGGACGCGGTCCGGATGGAGTTTGAAGGGGATGCCGGCGTGGAGTCCGGTCTTTTGAGCCTGATCAGGATCAGGAATTCCTTTTTTAAGAAATATTACATGCTTCATATCTCGGAGGGCAACGTAGAGGCGATGCTGAAGGATCCGCAGGTGAGTGCCCTGATGAAGACTGTCAAGGACCAGGAGTGCCAACTGATATCCGGTCAGATCGCGAAAGGTATGGAACAACAGATCTTCCGGGACGTGGATCCTGAGAAGATTGCCGTTCTGTTCGTCGATATGCTGGTCGGTCTTCAGCTTTGCATGGTATCCGTCAGGAGTCCGCTGCCTTCACCAGGGGCCTTCGACGAGTCGCTCGGAAAACAGCTGGCCCTGGCGAAGATCTTCCTGGATGGAATCAAGAAATAGTACCAGATAGAATCGATTATAAATGAAAATGAAACCAATAATAAAATACCTGCTGATGCTTCCGCTTGGATTTGCGGCGGGTGATTTATCAGCACAGACCGCACCTTCTCCGGTGGAACTGACCCTGAAGGATGCGTTGAATTATGCATTGAAGAACAACCAGAACGTGCGGAAGGCGCAGCTCGACATCCAGGGCGGCCGCTATAAAACCGATGAGGTCCGTGCAAGTGCTTTGCCGCAGGTCAACGGAAGCGCGTCACTGACAGACCAGATGATCAAACCGCAGTTCGTGCTTCCCGGTGATGCATTGGGAAGACCCGGTGAGCTGGTCACCCTGGAGAGCGGAACCACCTACAGCGCCAACGCCGGTGTGACCGTCAACCAGCAGCTCTTCAACCAGCAGGTCTTTACCGGGCTGAAAGCTGCCAGAGCGAGTGAATCGTTTTACGGGCTGAGTGCCGAACTGGCTGAAGAAAATGTGCTCCAGCAGACGGCAACCGCCTACTACCAGGTGCTGGTTACCCGTCAGCAGCTGGGTGTGATCGACGCCAATATCAGAAGCGTTCAGCAGGTTGAAAAGACCGTTGCCGACCAGTACAGGAACGGGCTTGCAAAGCGGATCGACCTGGATCGTGTCCGGGTGAATCTGACCAATCTGAAGACGCAGCGGGAGCAGCTCCTTAACGCGGTAACCCAGCAGGAGAACGGATTGAAATATACGATCGGAATGCCGGTACACGCAGCTGTCATTATCCCGGATGCTGAACTGAAATCTGTTGAGGCGCAGGCTCAGGCGCAATTGTCGGACTCCGTAAATGTGGAGGCCAAGACCGAGTACCAGCTCCTGAAAAAACAGGAAGACCTGCTCCGGTTGCAGAAAAAAGCCTATGAAGCCGAATACTATCCGAGCCTGGGGCTGGTAGGTAATTATTCCTACAACAGCATCAGTAACAAGTTCGACTTCCACAAATCCTCCGGCAGCTCGTTCGGGTATGATATGGCATCCGTCGGCCTTTCCCTGCGGATCCCGATCTTTAACGGGGGAGCGACGAAAGCCCGGATCAGACAGGCGGACGTCGACCTGCTCCAGGTACAGGAGGATCTCAGGAACACCAGACAGGCGCTGAATCTTGCCAACGAGAATGCCAAGCTACAGATCCGGAACAGTCTGAACACGATCAGCCTGCAGGAGGAGAATGTTCGCCTGGCAGAGGAAGTGTACAAAAGCACCCGGAACAATTACCAGAACGGCCTCGCTACGCTGACCGACCTGCTTGATGCGGAAACTGCCCGTACGGCGGCTCAGAACAGCTACTCACAGGCCTTATTAAACTATAAACTGGCGGAGATCCAGATCACAAAAGCAAACGGAAACATCAAATCATTATTAAACTAAACATGAAAAAGGGAATAATAACAGTCATCGCAATTGTCGCAGTAATTGCCTCCATTGGCTGGGTTTTATCAAATAACAAGAAGAAGAATGCGGCCAAAACAGCCGTTGTTGCCCAGGGTGCTTCCGGTGATGTGACCGTCCGGATCGATCAGATCAAGTCGGCTCCCGTAGAGCTTGATTTTACCGCGAACGGAAATTTCATCGCAGCCCAGCGGATCACATTCAATGCCGAGAATTCCGGCCGGATCAGCCGGATCCTGGTCGATGAAGGCAGCCGGGTCAGCAAAGGCCAGTTAATAGCGGTAATTTCTACGGATATCCTGGCGGTAGATCTTCAGGCGGCTGAGGATGCTTACCAGACCGCTAAAAGAGACCTGGAGCGGTATGAAAGTTCCTTTCAGACCGGAGGCGTGACCCAGCAGCAGCTGGACCAGGCCCGTCTGAATACCCGGAATGCCCTGGCCAGACTGCAGCAGGCAAAAGTTCGCGTCGGTGATGCCAATGTAAAAGCGCCCTTCAACGGTATCGTTAACAAGCGCTTCATCGAACAGGGCGCCTACGTATCACCCGGTAACCAGCTCTTCGAGATTGTCGACGTGTCCAAACTGAAACTGGCGGTAACCGTCAACGAATCCCAGGTTGCAAACCTGAAGAAAGGCGACCAGGTCCGCGTTAAGTCGAATGTTTTTCCTGACAAGAACTTCACCGGCCGGATCAGCTTTATTGCTCCGCAGGCGGATAACACCCTGAATTTCCCGGTTGAGATCGAGATCGCCAATAATACGGACGGCGTCCTGAAAGCCGGGATGTACGGCACTGCGATCTTTGAATTCCCGGAACAGGCGCCCGCCGTGACCGTTCCCAGAACTGCGTTCGTGGGAAGTGTAAGCAGTAATAAGGTTTATGTGCTCGATAAAGGCAATGTTGCCCGGGAACGCAAGGTGATCGCCGGTCGCGTATTCGGTGACCGGGTTGAGATCCTGGAAGGTCTGAAAGAAGGGGAGACCGTAATCACCAGCGGTCAGATCAACCTCACTGACGGTGCAAAGGTATCCCCGATAAAGTAATATTGAACGCCCCCGGGCATTCATCACGCAAATAAGATTATTCGATGAAAATCACAGAAATATCAATAAAACGGCCTACCCTGGTAGTCGTTGTATTTACTGTACTCAGTTTGCTGGGATTATTGAGCTACTTCTCGCTGAATTACGAGTTGCTTCCGAAGTTCTCCCCGTCTGTGGTATCAGTAGCCACCGTATATCCCGGAGCGTCCCCGAGTGAAGTTGAGAATACGGTCACCAAGGAGCTTGAGGATGCGGTCTCTTCCATGGAAAATGTGAAGAAACTGGAAGCAAGGTCGTACGAGAGCCTTTCGGTAATTACCATTACGCTCAAAGATAATGCAGATGTCGACCAGGCCCTGAACGACGCCCAAAGGAAAGTGAATGCGGTCCTTGGTCGTCTGCCCGACGATATCCAGTCGCCGGCCCTGAATAAATTCTCGCTCGACGACCTTCCGATCATAACGATGTCAGCTTCGGCCACCATGGACGATGCCCAGTTCTATGACCTGATGGATAAGCGGATCGCTCCGATCGTATCCCGGGTCGCCGGTGTAGCCCAGGTAAACCTGATCGGCGGCCAGGAAAGAGAGATCCAGGTCGGTATCAATGCGGATAAGCTTGAGGGCTATAACCTGTCCCTGCTGCAGGTTCAGTCTGCGATCCTGAGCTCCAACATGGATTTCCCTACAGGTAGTGTGAAGACCGAGGACCAGGATATCCTGATCCGCCTTGCCGGAAAATATCAGAGTGTTGAAGATCTCCGTAATCTGGTCATCAGTACATCGCCGGCCGGCGCACAGATTCGCCTCCGGGATATCGCCGATGTGCAGGATGCACAGAAGGATGTGGAGAAGATCGCACGGGTTGACCGGAAAAGCGCAATTGCACTTCAGGTGATCAAGCAATCCGATGCCAATGCAGTAGAGGTAAGTGAAGGCGTCCGGAAGATCGTTGAACAGGTTGAAAAGGACTACGTGAAATACGGACTGAAGGTCAGTATCGCCAGCGACAGCTCGATCTTTACCCTGCAGTCTGCCGATGCCGTTATCCATGACCTGATCCTGGCGGTCGTCCTGGTCGCATTCGTAATGCTGTTCTTCCTTCATTCCCTGAGAAATGCCGTGATCGTCATGGTGTCCATTCCGGCGTCCCTGATCGCAACCTTTATCGGGATGTATCTGATGGGATTCTCACTGAACCTGATGTCGCTCCTGGGTCTTTCCCTGGTGGTCGGTATCCTGGTCGATGATGCCATCGTGGTCCTGGAAAATATTTACCGGCACATGGAGATGGGCAAAAACCGGGTCCGGGCCGCTTTCGAGGCAACCAAGGAGATCGGGTTCACCGTAACCTCCATCACCCTGGTAATCGTCGTGGTTTTCTTCCCGATCGCTATCAGTACCGGTTTCGTCTCGAATATCCTCCGCGAATTCTGCGTGGTGGTGATCATGGCGACCCTGCTGTCATTGCTGACCTCGTTCACCATCGTTCCGCTGCTTTCTTCCAGATTCGGAAAGCTTGAGCACATTACCGGCAAGAACCTGTTCGGCCGGATCATCCTGGCGTTTGAGAAACAACTCCACAAATTCACGAACTGGGTAACCGGCATCCTGAAATGGGCCCTCGGACATAAGAAAACAACCCTGGGAGTAACCTTCCTGCTGCTGATCTCATCCTTTGTCCTGCTTGGCGCAGGTTATATCGGAGCGGAATTCTTCCCAAAGAGTGACCGCGGTGAATTCATCGTGCAGATCGAGCTTCCGAAGGACGCTTCAGTGGAGCAGACCAACCAGATGACCCGGAAAGCGGAAGAGTTTCTTTCGAAGAAGCCCGAGGTCACATCCCTGATCACCTCGGTGGGGCAGGCAAGTGAGGGTATGGGCGGATCGCAGGCGACTGCGTACGCTTCCGAGATCAACGTGAAACTGGTCGAGAAGAAAGACCGTGAGGACGAGTCTACGATTTATGCCGCCAAAGTCGGCCGCGAACTTAAGGAACTCTTGGTCGGAGCAAAGGTGAAGACCGTTCCGGTCAGTATCCTTGGTACTGCTGAACGTGCGCCGATCGACCTGATCGTCGTCGGTTCAGACCTGGACAGCGTCATGAAATTCGCGGAGTCCGCCCGTAAGGAGCTGATGACCGTAGCTGGTGCATCCGAGACCAAGCTGTCGGTGGAAGCCGGAAACCCGGAGATCCGGGTGCAGGTTGACCGCGACAAAATGGCATCGCTCGGCCTGAACATGCAAACGGTCGGCGGGACGATGCAAACAGCCTTCAGCGGTAATACGGATGGTAAATTCCGCCAGGGAGAATACGAGTACGATATCAATATCCGGTATCAGAGCTTCAACCGCCGGAATATCGATGACGTCCGCAACCTGTTGTTCGTCAACAATGCCGGTCAGCAGATCAAGCTTACCCAGTTCGCTTCCGTGACGGAGTCATCCGGTCCGAGCCAGCTGCAGCGGCGGGACAAGAGCACCGCGGTTTCCGTGCAGGCACAGTCCGTAGGTCGTCCTACCGGAACCATTGTTGCCGAGTGGCAGACGAAGCTGGACAAACTCCCGAGACCGACCGGCGTGAGCATGGTGTGGGGCGGAGACATGGAGAATCAGGCGGAAGGTTTCGGTACCCTCGGTATCGCGCTCCTTGCCGCGATCATCCTGGTATACCTGATCATGGTGGCCCTGTATGACAGTTTCGTGTATCCGTTCGTAGTATTGTTCTCCATTCCGCTTTCCATTATCGGAGCCTTGCTGGCCCTGGGACTGACGAATAACTCGATGAATATATTCACGATCCTGGGTATGATCATGCTGATCGGTCTGGTAGCCAAGAACGCGATCCTGCTGGTCGACTTCACCAACCAGATGAAGGCTGAAGGCAAGAGCACCTATGAGGCCCTCATTCTGGCCAACCATGCCCGGCTTCGCCCGATCCTGATGACGACGATCGCCATGGTGATCGGTATGCTTCCGATTGCGATTGCATCCGGCGCCGGTGCGGAGTGGAAAAACGGACTTGCCTGGGTAATCATCGGGGGACTGCTGAGTTCACTGTTCCTGACGCTTATCATCGTTCCGGTCATGTACCAGATCTTTGACAGGCTGATCAATAAGTTCAGCAAAAAGCAGGAGACCAAAACGATCGAAGAATTAATGACCGAGTCATATAATCACAAGGAAGTGAAGGAGTATGAGTTCGAGCCCGAGATGTTCTAGTCTTGTTGTGGTTAATTTGAGAAAGGGGGGAGTCGTCAGACTTCCCCTTTTTCGTTAGCGGCCGTCGTATGCCGGCGGCATGGCCTTGCCTTCATGCCACACCCTGAAACCTTCAGTAAAAAAGTCTCCTGCTGTTGTGCAGGAGACTTTTTGCTCATGGTGAGAGCACTGCTGGCATTATTTGCCCGGCTTCTTCTTATTGCCGGATGCCATTTCTTTTGCTGCGTTGCTTTTCTCTTCCTTTGAAGTCTTCGGATCACGCATTTCAGCTGACGCCTTAGATTTTTCTTTCTTGTTTGCCATAGCCGTATATTTACTTCAGAATTAGAACAATCATTTCACGGGCGGGTTTCGACCGTTGTTGATATTCTTTCGGAGCAATGAGTTAAGCAGGCTGCATGAAGATACTGTTACCCCTTTTATTTTTTCTGAGTTCTTTATATGCCTGGGGAAGTGAGGGGCGGGACACGGTTAAACGGCAATGGAAGCTTCCGGCCGGGGTTCGCGAGGGGGATTATGACCGGAATTCGGTCATCGTCAAGTTCAGGAGTTCCGCAGCTGCGTCCTTAAGGAAGAAGCTGATGCTCCGGAGCGCTGCCGTACATGATCAGCGCAGGATGTTTCCCGATGCCGGACCGGCAACCGCAGAGGCCGCCCGGGGCCTCGCGCGGATCGTTGAGCTTCGTATCGCCTCGCATCAGCCGATAGAAAAGGTTATCAATGAACTGCTCGGCAATGATCAGGTCGAGTACGCCGAGCCGCGGTATTTCCACCGGGTCTCCTATCTGCCGGACGATCCTTTGCTGAACAGCCAGAGTTGTCTTGAACAGATCCGGGCGCAGCAGGCGTGGGACGTCGTGCGTAACGCCAGCGGGGTCATCATCGCTATCGTGGATTCCGGCTCCGATCTGGATCATCCGGACCTGGAGCCGAACATTTATCTCAATACCGCGGATCCGGTGAACGGAATTGATGATGACGGCGACGGGTATATTGACAATTACCGGGGCTGGGATTTCGTCGGCCGGAGTGCGGGCAGTCCCATTGAAGACAATGACCCGGACGTCCGGAGCGATTCCACAGATCACGGGGTTCATGTGAGTGGTCTGGCCTCGGCGGCGACGGATAACGGAATCGGTGTTTCCGGGATCGGCTTCAATGCCCGGCTGATGATCATCAAAGCGGGAGCGGATAATGACGGAAGCTCCATCTACCGGGGTTATGAAGGCATTAAGTATGCAGCAGACCATGGCGCGGCGATCATCAATTGTTCCTGGGGCGGATTCGGAGGAGGTGCCTACGGACAGGATATTGTCAATTATGCCCTGAGCAAGGGCTGTCTCATCGTCGCTGCGGCCGGAAACGAGAACTCGGAACGGCCCGAGTACCCCGCAGCCTATCCCGGGGTAATTTCCGTCGGCAATGTCCGGAGCAACGATGTGAGAAACCCGTCATCAAGTTACGGCTCCACCGTAGACATCTTTGCGCCGGGTTCAGGGATACTAAGTACCGTCAATGGCGGCCGGTATGCCTCCTATACCGGTAGTTCGATGGCTGCGCCGCTCGTATCAGGGGCGGCAGCACTCGTGAAAACCGCATTTCCGGATCTCGACATGCAGCAGGTGGGGGAGCAGCTCCGCGCCACGGCGGATTTTATCGACGATCTGAATCCCGGATTTGAAGGAAAGCTTGGAAAGGGGCGTCTGAACGTCCTCCGGGCCGTAACCGAAATAACGCCTTCCGTCCGGAACCAGCGGCTGACGGTCAGGGACAAGGGTAACGGTTCCATTCCCGCCGGCGACACGGTCCTGATATACCTGGACCTGAAGAATTTCCTGGCGGCGGCCTCCGGGGTGAGCGTCACCCTTTCAGCCACAGAACCTGCTGTCCGGATCCTGAACGCGGAGGTTGCGGCGGGAACGATCGGTACCCTGGAAACCCGCCCGATGGTCGGGCCGTTCCGGGTTTTCATCGGGAAGGAGATCGCCGATAATACGAATGTGGATTTCCGGATCAGCTATTCCGGGAACAACGGCGGATACACGGATTTTGAAATGTTTTCGCTGGTCGTTTCTGCTGACTACATCAACGTTCTGGTCAATAAGGTGGCGACCACGTTTACCAGCAACGGGCGGATCGGGTACAGCGGGGCCGATGCCGTTGACGGCATCGGATTCAGCTATAAAGGGGAGGAGCTGCTGTATGAGGCGGCGCTTATGATCGGCAATTCGCCCGTTCGCGTCTCCAACAATGTCCGGGCGACCAACGGAAATGCTGATGAGCATTTTGAGAAACAGGTTCGCGCGCGGGAGAAGAATTCGGATCCGGGCATCTTTGAGGGGAGTTCCGCCTTTGACGATTCGGGGAATCCGCAGAGCCTGAACCTATATATTTCACACCGGATGCTGGCTGCGTCTTCCGTTCCGGACGATAAGTATGTGCTGGTCGAATACGACATTCAGAACAAGAACAGCTTTCCGCTTTCAAATATTTTTGCCGGACTCTTCATGGACTGGGATGTGGATGATGACGGCGCGGATGTAACCCGTTTCGATGCCGCGAGCCGGACCGCCTATACCTACTCGAAACGGGGCGGACACCCGTATTCCGGAGTGAGGCTCCTGACGCCGGGCGACCCGGTCTATTATCCGTTATCCTACCAGATACCGGGCGACCCGCTACAGACGGGCGGTTTCACGCTGGCCGAGAAGTATCAGACGCTTTCCAGCGGCGTCAAAAAGATCAGTCTCGGAGACGACGTCCCGGGCGGATATGACGTGCTGTACGTTCTGGGAACCGGGCCCCATACCATTCCTGCAAACGGTTCGGTCAAGGTTGCGTTCGCCCTCATCGGGGGAGATGATCTCCAGGATGTCGATGCCAGCGGACAGGCGGCGCAGACGCGTTATCAGACTCTTCAGCAGGTCCCGCCGGTTTCGGCCGCACTTGAACTGAAACAGAACTACCCCAACCCGGTCAGTGGCAGCACCACGATTGAATTCAACATACCGGTTACCGGGCCGGTAGATCTCACGCTCTATAATGTGCTGGGGCAACAGGTCGGAAACCTGATGAACTCCACGCTCGAGGCCGGCGTATACCGGGTAACTCCGGACCTGACGGGTCTTCAGAACGGCCTGTATTTTTACAGGCTTCGGTTTAATAATGAGGAAAAGACGCTGAAGCTGCAGCTGCAGCGCTAGGCCGGATCGCAGCCCTGAAGATAGCAGGCGCGGCAGCGGGGCTCATAGCTGTCCTTCTCGCCCAGCAGGATTCTGGACTCGCTGGCTGCGGTACGGAAGGAATAAGAGGCAGGACCGCCGCAGCATACGCAGACCGCGTGCACTTTGGTGACCTCTTCCGCCACTGCCATCAGCGCCGGAATAGGGCCGAAGGGCTGGCCCTGGAAATCCATGTCGAGACCGGCGACGATCACGCGGATGCCTTTGGACGCCAGTTTATTGCATACGTCGGGAAGCTCAGCGTCGAAAAACTGCGCTTCATCAATGCCGACGACCTGGGTATTGGAACCGAGCAGCAGGATCGAGGAAGCGCTTTCCACAGGGGTAGAGGGAATCGAATTCCGGTCATGGGAGACCACGTCGGTCTCATCGTAACGCGTATCGGTCTTCGGTTTAAAGATCTCGACATCCATCTTAGCGATCTGGGCTCTTTTCAGGCGGCGAATAAGTTCTTCGGTTTTCCCGGAAAACATGGATCCGCAGATCACCTCGATGCTTCCGGTCATATTGTTTCTCCGCCTGTGGTTTCGTTCGCTAAACAACATCATAGTAGTATTCCCGCAGACAAATATCCGAAATAATCGAGTAATTTATTTCATTTTTAAAACTGCAGCCAAAGTTCATTGTGTTTATCTTTGTAAAACAGGGGAATAAGTTATCACCTTCCTTAGCCTATCACAATATGCAAAAACAGGAAATTTTTAAGAAGATCGGCGGTATTATTGCCGAGCTGAATGACCAGTATCAATATTTGTCACAGAACCCGGAAAACCTCAATGACCTGGAGCTGGAACTGTTTCTGGCCAACTCCAGTTTCCTGGCCGATCATATTGAGATCCTGCGGAAGCTGAATCATATTCCGGGCGCTGCTCCGGCCCGCCAGGCGGAAGCGCAGCATGTTCCGGCGGCGAGGCCCGCGGAACCTGCTCCTGAACTGCCTGCGCCGACCGGGCTTCCGTCGCTCTTCCCGATAGCGGAAGAGGAAGCTGACGCCGCTTTCGATTATGAAAAAAAGCCTGTGGCAGAACTGTTCGACCGGGAGCTGAGTCCGGAAGAGCAGGCGATCATCGATCGCCGGAAAGCTGCAGAGCCGGAACCGGAAAGTGAGCCGGCACAGGAAGCCCTTGAGGCGGCTTACGTGATCCCGGAGGAGAAATGGTCCGAACCCGCCGAAGAACCGCTTCTTCCCGTTACGGAGCCCGTTACTGCAGCACCGGCAGCGGCGCAGCCGGTTGCTGATCCGGCTCCGGCCAGGCTGACCATTCATGATGTGATCGCTGCGCAGGTGACCACCGGTACGGTGGCGTCCCGGTTCAGCACCGATACGGTTACCGACCTGAAGTCCGTGATCAGCCTTAACGATAAGCTGCTGTTCATCAAAGACCTGTTTAACGGCTATAGCCTGGCCTACAGCGAAGCCATCGAGCTGCTGAACCGGTTTGACAGCCTGGAAGCCGCGGACAACTTTCTGAAGCACAATTACGCCGTTAAGAACAAATGGGACAGCAAACCTGAAACGGTTGAGAAACTGTATGCGATCCTGAACAGGAAGTTCTCCTAAACGATACCCATCCTGTTGGAATCCAGCTTCAGCAGGATGAACAGCAGGATCGTAAAACTCCACAGGGAAGATCCGCCGTAACTGATGAATGGGAGGGGGATTCCGATTACCGGGACCAGCCCGATCGTCATTCCGATGTTAATGAAGAAGTGGAAGAACAGGATGGACGCCACCCCGTATCCGTAGATCCGGGTAAAGGACGACCGCTGCCGTTCGGCAATATTGATAATCCTCAGCAGGAGGAAAAGATACAAGGCAATCACCACGAAACTTCCCGCAAATCCCCACTCCTCACCTACGGTGCAGAAAATGAAGTCAGTACTCTGTTCCGGAACGAAATCGTACTTGGTCTGGGTTCCCTGCAGGTAGCCCTTACCCAGTAACCCCCCTGAGCCGATAGCTATCTTCGACTGGTTCAGGTTATATCCCTGTCCCCGGGGATCGTCGATCTTACCGAGGATGACGTCGATCCGGTTACGCTGGTGCGGCTGAAGGATCCGGGAGTATGCGAAGTCAACGCAGAAGATGAAGAGTATGGAGCCTATAGCTCCGATGATCATCATCGAAATGCGTTTCCTGCTTTTTTTGTTATTATAAATGAACAAGCCCGCGATCGCCAGGATGCCGATGATCAGGATCACTTTGCTGATCAGCAGCGAAAGAACGAACAGGGCGATGGCCAGTGCGCCGATCACCAGGAAATAGCCGGACAACCCTTCCCGGTAGAGGACGAAGATCAGCGATGTGAAGGTGAGGGTCGATCCGGTATCCGGCTGCAGCATGATCAGGGCCATCGGGATCACCAGGATGAAGATCGTCATGATCTGCGTTTTAAAGTCCTGGATCTTGCTCCCCGATGCGCTCAGGTATCGGGCCAGCAACAGGCAGGTGGAGAACTTCGCAAATTCGGATGGCTGCAGACGGAAGCTTCCGATGGGTATCCAGGCCTGGTTTCCGCCGACATTCCGGCCGACGACCAGCACGGCAACCAGCAGCAGGACCGTTATCCCGTAAAACAGCGGCGCAAGTGATGTGAAGAATTTACTGTCAAGCAGCAGGATGACAGCGCCCAGGACCAGTGCGGAACAGATGAACATCAGCTGTTTCCCGTAGTTGGTGCCCAGGTCGAAGATACTCGGATTCTCAGGGTCGAATACCGCCGCATGGATATTGAACCACCCGATCACGCACAGGGCAAGATAAATACCGATCGTGGTAAGGTCCACATTAAACAGGAAGCTGCGCTGGTTATTCATCTTTTAGTACTGCTTTCGTAGTGGTGCTGACTGCCGTTTTGGGAGCGGGCTGCCGGGTACCTGAGGCGGTATCGGCCTTTTTCTTCAAAGTTTCCTTCGGTTTCGGCTTTTCGAAACCGGGCAGCAGGTTGGAATTCATAAAATGATCGATGACCGCCTGCGGCCGGCTGATCGTATCGCGAAGGTATTTTTCAACCATAAAACTGGCGATAGGCGCCGACCAGGTAGCTCCGTAACCGGCGTTTTCGACTACCACGGCGATGGCGATCTTCGGATTATTCCGGGGCGCGAACGCAACGAATACCGAGTGGTCCTTGCCGTGCGGGTTTTGTACCGTACCGGTCTTTCCGCACATTTCGATGCCCGGGATCCTCGAAAAATACGCCGTACCGCTCGATTGGTTGACCACCCGGCTCATCCCCTCGATGACCGCTTCAAAATGCCGGGCGTCCACGCCTACAGAATTCTTGGTGGTATACTCGTCCTTGATGACCCTCTCTTCCCCGATCGCCTGGATCAGGTGCGGTTTATAGAAATAACCCCGGTTTGCCACGATGGCCGTTACGTTGGCCATCTGAAGCGGCGTGATCCCGAGCTCGCCCTGTCCGATGGACAGTGAGATGTTGAATCCGGAGCCCCATCGTGCGCTTCCCCAGCGTTTGGTGTAATATTCCGATGTGCGGATGATACCCCCGCGTTCATTCGGGAGGTCAATGCCGAGCTCTGTTCCGATGCCGAATTTCTGGACCGCTTCCTTCCACCGGTCATAAGCCTTGACCGGCCGCATCCCGGCATGGTCGATCATACGGTTGTATACGTAGCCATAGTAGGTATTGCAGGACCCTTCGATCGACTGGGCCAGATCGATGTTCCCGTGGACGTGGGTACAGCGCATCAGTCCCCGGCGTGCATAACGGTAACCGCCTGCGCAGGTAAAACGGGTTTCCGGGGTGAGAAGCTGGAACTGCTGGGCCACCAGGGCGTTGATTACCTTGAAGATTGATCCGGGAGGATATTCGGCCTGGATCGGCCGGATGAACATCGGCTTGTTCGGATCGTTCAGCAGCTTCATATAATTGTTGCCGCGCTGACGTCCGACCATCAGGTTGGGATCATATCCCGGACTGCTGACGAATGCGAGCACTTCTCCGGTAGACGGTTCAATGGCGACCACGCTGCCGATCTTGTTTTTCATGAGCCGCTCTCCAAGTTTCTGAAGGTCCTTGTCAAGCGAAGAGATCATCCGCTCTCCGCTGACTGCCAGGGTATCGTACTTTCCTTCCGCAAAGTGACCTTTGGGCCGGTTGAATGCGTCGACCATGAGGTTCTGCACGCCCCGCTGACCGCGGAGAAGCTCCTCGTAGGAGCGTTCCACCCCCGTCCGGCCGATGTAATCGCCCTGCCGGTAGAAACCCTTCGATTTTTCGATCTCTTTTTCCGTCACCTCGCCGATGTAGCCGAGGAACTGTGCGGCGGTGCTGTCCGGATAGCGCCGTACGGTCCGGTTCTGCACATAAAATCCGGGGAATTCGAAAAGTTTTTCCTGGAACCTCGCATAGGTCAGGGCGGAAAGCTGTTTCTCGAATATGCTGGACCGGTAGGGAGAATAGTTCTTCGCCTTACGGAAGCGTTTGTCGAAGCCCGCCTTGTCGATGCCGACCAGGCGGCAGAATTCGAGGGTATCAAAGGCCGTTACTTCCCGGGGCACCACCATCAGGTCATAGACCGGCTCATTCTGGACCAGGATCTGGTTCTTGCGGTCAAGGATGATACCGCGTGCAGGATAGACGATGACTTTGCGCAGAACGTTGTTTTCAGCAGAGAGGTAGTAGCTCTTGTCGACAACCTGGATGTAGAACAGGCGGCCGATCAGCAGGATCGCTACTGCAATAAAAATACCCTGAATAACATATCTTCTGGCAAAAAAACTATTCATTAACGCACCTTTCTACGGAAAAAGATAAACTCGGCGATCAGTATCAGCACTATGGTAAATAAGGAACTCAAAAGCGTCCTTAAAAGTATAAAGGGCAGATCAGAAAAACGGAAAACTTCCAGCGAAAACAGCACCAGGTGATGGAAGAACGTCAGGAACACCGCATAGAAGAAGAACCACCGGAAGCCCATCAGGCCCAGCCGGGGTTCGGGTTCATTGTCAAACCCATCCTTCTGGACCGTCACGCTGATGAAGAGCACCCGGACCAGTGCCAGGAGGCTGCAGGCGGCCGCATTCAGTCCCAGCGTGTCGGAAAAGACATCGACCGTGAGGCCGATCAGGAATGAAAGCAGGAACAGCAGGAAGTTGGGGATCTCGAACGGAAGAAGCAGGATGAACAGGATATACAGGTAAGGGGTCGCCAGGTTGTAATACCCGGTATTCTTTAAGAACAGAACCTGTATCAGTACCAGGACAACAAAACGTAAGATGTTCGTAATGATGGTAGCTCCCATTTATTTCGGATTGTTCTCGGTTTCTAAGGTTTCCTGCTCGGCGGCAAGAATATTGTTGACAACATATACGTACTCAAGTGCACCGAAATCAGTGGCCAGCCGGACTTCAACATTCAGGAAGCTGTCTCCGCCTTTGGTGCCGGAGCTGATGACCTGGCCGATCGGAACATTCTTCGGAAACAGCGAAAAACCCGAGGTGACCACCCGGGCGCCTTTACGGACGACGATATGATTGGGGATGTCTTTCAGTGTGCCCCGGTGCGGGTCCATGTTATTGTCGCCCCAGACCATCGACCCGATGTTCCCGTCCACCATTGCGCTGAACCTGGTTTCACTGTGAAGAAGGGACTGGATGCGCGCGAAATTCTCGCTGACATCCCTGACGATCCCGACCACGCCGTTCGGTCCGATCACGCCCATCCCTTTGCGGATGCCGTGCCGGGTTCCGCGGTTGACCGTCAGGTAATTGTTCTGCCTGTGGATCGAGTTGTTCACCACCTGCGCAACGATATAGGTATACTGCTGGCGGGTCGTCGTATCCTTTACGGTCTTTTCGACAACGGAATCATCATAGAGCGAAGCTTTGAGCTGACTCCTCAGCCGCGCGTTTTCGGCTGCAAGACTGTCATTGGTCTTTCCCAGTTTCACATAACTCTCGAATTCGTTGGCCTGTTGATAGATCTGTCCGACAAACTGGTTCGAAGAATTCCAGGTACTGGAACGCTGAAAAGAATTATTATTGACGAGCAGGATGAACGAAACCGCAAAGAAAATGATAAAGAAGAAAAATGCGTTGTACTTACTAAGGAATATCCAGAGATTACGCATGGGTCTGGGGGTTGAGATCTGAGATTTGAGACGTGAGACATGGATCTCATATCTTACCTCTCAAATCTCATTTCTGGCTACTGCATTAAGAACTTAAAATTCCCGATATTTTTAAGGGCGGTTCCGGTTCCGCGCACGACCGCACGAAGCGGGTCTTCAGCAACATGCACAGGCAGTTTGGTCTTTGCTGCCACGCGTTTATCCAGGCCGCGGAGCAGCGCACCGCCGCCGGTCAGGTAAATACCGGTCTGGTAAATATCCGCGGACAGTTCGGGCGGAGTGATCTCCAGGGCCTTCAGGATCGCCTCTTCGATTTTCGAAATTGATTTATCGAGACAGTGTGCGATCTCGGTGTAGGAAACGGTGATCTGCTTCGGCACTCCGGTCATCAGGTCACGTCCCTGTACGGCGAAGTCCGCAGGCGGATCTGAAAGCTCAGGAAGCGCCGCACCGACTTCGATCTTGATCTTTTCTGCAGTACGGTCACCGATCATAATATTATGCTGACGGCGGATATACTGTACGATATCGCTGTCAAAGTTATCTCCTGCAACCCGGATGGACTGATCGCAGACAATACCGGAAAGTGCAATAACGGCAATCTCGGTCGTACCGCCACCGATATCGATGATCATGTTACCCATCGGCTCTTCCACATCGATACCAATACCTACGGCAGCGGCCATCGGTTCATGGATCAGGTACACCTCCTTGGCGCCGGCAATTTCAGCAGAGTCGCGCACCGCGCGCTTTTCCACCTCCGTGATTCCGGAAGGAATACAGATAACCATGCGCAGGGACGGGAAGAACCAGCCCTTGCCGTTGTTGATCATCTTGATCATACCGCGGATCATGTGTTCCGCGGCATTGAAGTCGGCGATCACACCATCCTTAAGCGGACGTACGGTACGAATGTTCTCGTGGGTTTTGCCCTCCATCTGCATGGCCTGGCGGCCGATAGCAATTACTTTATTTGTTGTGCGGTCGAAAGCCACGATCGAAGGCTCGTCAACCACTACTTTGTCATTATGTATGATCAGGGTGTTTGCCGTCCCCAAGTCTATAGCAATTTCCTGTGTAAACCAGTTAAATAAACCCATCCGCTTTTAGGTTAAAATTTGTAAAAAAAGTACGCAAAAATAGTCTAAAACTCCCTAACTGTAACTTTCCGAAAGCCAAAACTTTATGAAAGTACTGAAGTTTCTTTAATGTTTAAAATGACGGATGCCGGTTGTCACCATACCGGCACCTTTGGCGTTCGCCATATCGACGGAATCCTGGTCCTTGATCGATCCGCCCGGCTGCAGGATCATTCCTACGCCAGCCTCAGCGGCAATCTCGACACAGTCCGGGAACGGGAAAAACGCATCGGAGGCCATGACGGAGTTTTTAACGTCAAAGCCGAAGGCTTCAGCCTTGACCAGCGCCTGCTTCAAAGCGTCCACCCTGGAAGTCTGACCGACGCCGCTTGCGAGCAGCTGCCGGTTCCGGGCCAGTACGATGGTGTTTGATTTGGTATGCTTGACGATCTTATTTGCAAACACCAGGTCCTCCAGCTCCGACGCTGTCGGAGTTCTGTCCGTAACCGGTGTCATGTCAGCCGCACTTTCCATTTTCAGATCCTTGTCCTGCTCAATCACGCCGTTCAGCAATGTCTTAAATTGCTTCGCCGGTAGTTTAACGTTGTTTCGCTTCAAAAGGATACGATTTTTTTTAACTGTAAGCGTTTTTAGCGCATCTTCCGCGAAGTCCGGGGCGATCAGGACCTCGAAAAACAATTTGTTGATCTCCGCAGCGGTCTGGTTGTCAACGGTGCCGTTGCAGATCAGTACCCCGCCGAAGGCGGAGACAGGATCGCATGCCAGTGCGTCGTTCCAGGCATCGAGCATCGATGCCCTGCTGGATACACCGCACGCGTTGGTGTGTTTGAGGATCGCAAAGGTCGGCTCGGTGAATTCATCGATCAGCGCGACGGCTGCGTCAATGTCCACCAGGTTGTTGTATGAAAGCTCTTTTCCGTTCAGTTTTTCGAACATCTGGTCCAGGTCGCCATAGAAGGTGCCCTGCTGATGGGGATTCTCCCCGTACCGGAGCGCCCGGGATTGAGGTATGCTTTGTTTGAAAACCGGCATCGGTTCTTCCTGGTTGAAATAGTTGAAGATGGCGGTATCGTAGTGAGAACTGATATGGAAGGCCTTACGGGCAAAGTGTCGGCGGTGTTCCAGCGATGTAGCGCCGTTATTCTCCCGGAGAATGTCCGCGAGTACCGTGTAATCGTCTTTAGAAGCGATAATGACCACGTCCTTGTGATTCTTGGCAGCTGCCCGGATCAGTGAAATTCCGCCGATATCGATCTTTTCGATGATATCCGCTTCCGGGGCGCCTGAAGCAGCCGTCTCTTCGAAGGGATACAGATCCACGATGACGAGGTCGATTTCCGGGATCTCGTACTGGCCGATCTGTGAACGGTCGTCCTGCAGATCACGACGGGTCAGAATTCCGCCGAAGACCTTCGGGTGGAGGGTCTTTACCCGGCCGCCGAGGATCGACGGATAGCCGGTCAGGTCTTCAACCGCCACAACCCCGATACCCAGGTCCCGGATAAACTGTTCCGTACCGCCTGTAGAGTAGATGGTCACTCCGGATTCATTCAGGAGTTTTACCAGCGGTTCCAGGTTATCTTTGTAAAAAACTGATATTAAAGCGCTTTTGATTTTTACGGGATGTGTCATCAGGGTTGTATTTTAAGCGGCAAAGATAGTGTTTTGAGTAATTTTTCGCCACCTAATTTTGGAAAGTCCCGATCAGCCGTTCCGGAGCTTTGTCCGGCAAGGCGGAGTTTCCCCGGCTGCCCCCCTATTCGCTCTTCATGCGTCTGAGCAGCTGTTCGACGATCTTCGGATAGTGCTGGTGCTCGAGCTGCTGCCCCTTGAATTTGATCATCTCCAGGTCGTCACCCTTCTCGATCCTGAAACGGGACTGGTGAATGATCTCGCCTTCGTCGAAGTGCTCGTTCACGAAATGGATCGTAATGCCGGACTCTTCCTCTTTATTGGCCAGTACGGATTTGTGAACCCGGTCGCCGTACATCCCTTTTCCGCCATACTTGGGAAGGAGCGCGGGATGGATGTTGATGATCCGGTTCGGGAAGGCTTTCAGGAGGTTTTCGGGAATGAGCCACAGGAACCCGGCCAGTACGATGATATCGGTCTGCAGGTTTTTCAGGAGCTCCACCACCGAATCCGAGTGATAGAATTCTTCCCGGTCAAAAACGTGGGAAGGGATCTCGAAGTTGTCTGCACGCTGAAGAACGTAGGCATCGGGATTATTGGTGAGCACCAGCGCCACTTCGGCCTCATCATGTTTCTTAAAGTGCTCCATGATCTTCTGGGCATTGGATCCGGAACCTGATGCAAAAATAGCGATGCGTTTCTTCACGGGGTGGTTGCGTTGATGATGTCTCCAAAGATATTATTTTCTGTCACAAAATGTTCAGAAAGGAGATCGCGTCACATTAAGGCATGGCTTTTGGGAGTACCAGGCATACATCAAGTGAACTATGGAAAATCTGAGTAACAAGAAGATCGCCATTCTCACCGAGGATGGTTTCGAAGAAGTTGAGCTGACCAGCCCGAAGCAGGCACTGGAAGCTGCAGGCGCCACAACGCATGTGATCTCCCCGAAAACCGGTTCGGTAAAGGCCTGGGATCACGATCACTGGTCGATCGAATGCCCTGTGGACCGCGTACTGTCGGATGCCAATGCGGATGATTATGACGGACTGCTGCTGCCCGGCGGCGTGTTCAACCCTGACAAACTGAGGACCAATGAAAAGGCCGTGGAATTCGTAAAGAAGTTCTTTGATGCGGGGAAACCGGTTGCAGCCATCTGTCATGGCCCGCAGACCCTGATCAACGCCGGTGTTGTGTCAGGCCGGAAAATGACTTCTTATCCGTCCATCAGCCGGGACCTGATCAATGCGGGTGCAAACTGGGTGGATGAAGAAGTGGTGGTGGATCAGGGACTGGTAACCAGCCGGAAACCCGATGATCTGCCCGCGTTCAATGAAAAGATGTGTGAAGAATTCGCGGAAGGGATTCATGCAGGACCGCATGTCTGATCAGGCATCGGGGCAGAGGCAAACCTTTGCCCCGTTTGTTCTTTACTTTTCAACGTGCGACTCGGTCCGTGCCGGTTCGTTCGCGTTCCCGTCAGGGTGCCACAGAATGGTTCCGGCGGACACGGCCAGTAAAAACAGGGCCGCGCAGATCAGTCTTTTTTTTCGTTCTGCATTGATGGATCTGATATAATGTATGGTCGACATAGTGCTTTTTAGTTGTTTTAATGATTCACAATTTCCGCCGGTCTTATCGGTTGCCGCGGAGATGAACCCATAAGATACTGATAATTTTCCTGATTGTCAAATATTTAGGCGCTTTTTGCCTCCTGTTCTTCCTGGCCGGCATGGTACACATGGAGGATTTCGAACGTTTTCAGACCGCTGGGCATTTCCCACTGGACGGTCGATCCGGTCCGGTATCCCAGCAACGCGATCCCGATGGGGGCGAAGACGGAGATCTTCTGGTATTTCATGTTCGCTTCTCCGGGCAGCACCAGCTGAAACGTGTATTTTTGTTTGCTTACGACTTCCTGGATCTCAACGCGGGATGACAGGCATACCACGTCCTCGGGCAGGACCTTGACGATTTTGGCTGTCTTCAGCTCATTCAGCAGCCGGGACTTATTAAAGTCCGACAGGTTGCTGTGCATCAGATGTGTCCTCAGGAGATCCAGATCTCTTTGCAGCATGATTAATTTTTCATTTTCCATGTTGACATGTTGTTATCGTTCAATGTTTACCGGAACCCATGCAGGATGAACATCCTTAAACTTCAATTCCCGGCGATCAGAGACAGGCCCAGCGAATTCCCGGCCGGTCCGGATCTGAAAAGCGACATGTGTTCCATACCTGTTCCGCCAGCGGAATGAGTAGGTGTGTGGCCTTCAAGGGTGCGGTGTTTCAGCCCGGGCGGAAACGCTTCGGTGCTGTTCCTTCAGACTATAACTTCATTGGGCGGGATTTGTTCTGATCAGCCTGACCGAGGACCCCAAAAACACGAAAGGCCCTCCCTGTGCGGGACGGCCTTTCGCCAGCGGTCGGACGCGGATCTACCGGATGCCCGGCAGTCCCGCGGGTGTACTGCTCTGCCAGTTGAATTCCGGCGCTTTCCGGGCGACGGGCGCGACCTGGTCGAGCGTGCTGCCGTCATAGAGCCGGCCGTTGCGCATCACATACCGGATGGTATTGGAATTACGGATATTTTCAAGCGGGTTTTTGTCCATGATAACGAGGTCGGCGAGCTTACCGCTCTCGATCGAGCCGAGGTCCCCGTCGAGGCCGAGCGATCGGGCGCCCAGAATCGTAGCCACCTTCAGGGCATCGATATTCCGCATGTTTCCGGACTGAACGGACCAGAGTTCCCAGTGGTAGCCGAGTCCCTGCAGCTGTCCGTGCGAGCCGATCCCTGCAAGTCCGTCGTTTTTGACCACTTCATTGACGAACTCCGCATGCCTGGAAAAGATATGTTCCTCTTTCATGAACCATCCCGCCCGACGCCGCGACTTCTGGTCCAGCTCCTCTTTCGGCGTGAAGAAATTCAGCTTGGGATCACCGTTGACATGCTCCGTTTCGTAATAGTAGTTCTCCGCCCACGGACCGCCGTAGGAAACCAGCAGCGTCGGCGTATAGGCGATCTGGCTGCCAGACACCAGTTTCGTCATATCCTTATAGAGCGGGTAGATCGGGAAGGAATGCTCCTGACCCGGATATCCGTCCAGGATATTCTGCATGTTCAGCTTAAAGTCCAGACCGCCTTCCGTGGTCGGCATCAGGCCCTGTTCCCTGGCAGCCATGATCACCCACTGACGGGCCTGGCGGTTCCCCACCAGGTACATTTTAATGGACTTGGTATTGTAATACTCGGAATATTGTTTCAACACCTTCCGGGTATGATCAAGATCCTTCAGGTTGTACGCCCAGTAACCGACGCCCGGACCGGTCGAATAAACTCTCGGTCCGACCATTTTGCCGGCCTCGACCATGTCACTGTAGGTTAGGACGTCGGTCGTAGCGGTCTGCGGATCGCGGGTGGTCGTCACTCCATAAGCCAGGTTTGCCGCATAAACCCAGGCCTGCGTGGTGTGAATACCCCACCTCGGCCACATGTGCGAATGGGTATCGACAAATCCCGGAGTGATCGTCTTTCCGGAGACGTCGACAACTTTCGCGCCGGCCGGGACCGTCAGTGAACCTGAAGGCCCGACACCCCTGATCCGGTTGTTCTCCACCAGGATGTCGCCGTTCTCGATGACCTCATCGCCTTTCATGGTAACGATCCGGCCGCCCTTCAGCAGCACGGTTCCCTCCGGGATATCCCGCGGAACTTCAATCCGGATCCGGCTTTCCACGGGCTTATAGGTCAGTTCGGCGGCTTTTGCCTTGTCCTCGGCGGCCCCGGTTTCTTTTTGCTGTTCCCTGAGCTGCGCCAACGCATCAGCTTTGGCGCGGGAATCCGTCAGGTCATAGCTGAAAAACGCATTCCCGATCGACCAGTAAACCTTTGTTCCGTCGGCCGACCAGCTCGGGAACTGGCCCCCGATTTCGGTAAGTTTCCAGCTGGGAAACTGTGAACTGGCGATATCCGCCACGGAAATGGTAGGAGTTTCGCCGCCGACAAACGGAATGGTCACCACGTAGATTTCGTTATTGATCTGGGCAAGCGCCTTGTCCCCGACAGGAGCTTTGATGATCACTTCCGCATTGGAAGGCTGCTGCTGCGGTTCGCGTTCACTGACATGTCTGTTGAGCGCCATCTCTTCTTCGACGATATCGGCGAAGCTTCCGAAGGTCGTGATTCCTTTTACCTTGATCAGCGATTTCCTGTCAGTTCCGTCCCATCGGACCGAGACTAGCCCGTTACCGCCGCTGTAAAGATAGATCCGGTCGTTCTCGCCTTTGACGAAGTGCGGCCGGGCTCCCGTGTTTGCCTTGGCGATATAGTTTATGGTGCCGCCGGAGGCGGGAATCCAGTTGATGCTTTCTTCCGAAGCAAAGGCGCCCGGACCCGGTCCTTCGCGGTACGCCTGCGCTGAACCTTTGATAAATACGATCCGGCGACCGTCATTGGACCATGCCGGCTCGGAGTAGAATCCGGGAGCGGTCGTCAGTTTTACGGGTTTGCCCTTTCCGCTCACGGCCACCTTGTAAACAGCGCCGCCGTCCTTTTCATTATAGGTGACGAAAGCCAGTTCTTTTCCGTCCGGCGACCACGCCGGCTGTGCTTCCGTCGTCTCCATAGTCGTGATCCGTTTAGGGGTGCCGTTGGGGTACCCGGCCACGTAGAGGCGGTTCAGCGCAGTGAACGCGAACTGCTTTCCGTCAGGAGATACCACGGCGTCCCGGATCTGGGTGATCGTCATATTCTTGTCGTCCCTGATCGGGTATTTGAACGCAACGCGCGGACCGATCTCAATCTCCGCATCGATGGTAAAAGGAATCTCCCTGGCAGGCCCGCCGGCCACCGGGATCCGGTAGAATTTGCCGCCGTAGGTGGCCACGACCTCTTTGCCGTCAGGTGTGAACGACATGGCGGGCAAAACGCCGAGAGGAGCTATCGATTCCTGCTCATCCCGCTGAACGGGATATGCCAGCCACTTCTCTTCGCCTGTCTCCAGCTCCCGGATCATCAGGCCGGTATGTTCGTTGTGTCGCGTTCCGTATACGAGAAATTTGCCGTCGGGCGAAAGGGTCGGAGTGAATGCCGAGCCGTAGCGGGCGGTTCGCCCTTCGATTTCACCAGTCTCACGGTCGAAGGTGGCGAGCTGATATTGCGGCAGCTGGGCATTATAGTTCCATGCCCCGGTGCGCCGTGAAAACCAGATATAACGGCTGTCCTTTCCGAAAGCCGGTTCGATGGTTTTCATGTTTTCAGGAGTTTTGATCAGTTGAACGCCGGTTCCGCCGTCCTTATGGAACATGAACAGTTTCAGGTTCCGCCGGCCCTTGGCCGCGATGATGTATTCGCCGTCCGGGGTCCATTCCGCCGCCTCCACATAGTCGACCTTTCCCTTGCTCACCTGCTTCGTTTTCCTGGTATCCAGGTTCAGCGTCCACACGTTGTCGTTCCCGTCCCGGTCTGAAATAAAGACGATCGTTTTTCCGTCTGGACTGAATCTCGGCTGCGAGTCGTAGGCCATGCCGGTGGTCACCGGCTCGGCCTTTCCGCCGGTGATCGGGATCATATACAGATCCCCGAGCGCGGCGAAGATTACGGACTTTCCGTCCGGGCTCACGTCCAGGGACATCCAGGAACCTTCACTGGTATTGATCCGGACCTTTCTTGCGGCTTCCAGCGGCAGGTCCTTTGCCGGCTTTTTCGTCCGGGTACTGTCCTTCAGGGTAGTATCCGCCGGCCCGGCGTAGGTCAGACCATGGGATAGGGTTATTGCGAGGGAAAGGGCAATGAACTTATGCCAGGGGTGCTTTCGTGGTGTAGAAATTACCATATATATTTTTTGAGTTGAAATAAATGTAAAAGAATGTCCGGACCAAATTGTATCCGACTGAAAGATTTTTGATAAAAAGATTGTTACTGATTAGAAAAGAAATAACTTCAGCAGACAAGCGCAAATATGGAACGAAGAGATCAGCCATTTTATCTGAAGACTACCGCCGTACTGTTTGGACTGGTACTCTTTGTTTACATCCTGACCAGTCTGCAGGATATCCTGATTCCGATTGTCTTCGCCGGAGTTATCGGTATCCTGCTCAACCCGCTGGTCAACCGCCTGCAGGCTCGGAATGTTCCGAAGCTGCTCAGTATATTGCTGGGTATGCTGATCGGCTTCCTGGTGATCGCAGGCATCCTGTATTTCCTGTCTTCGCAGATCATCCGCTTCGGGGAGACCCTGCCGGTCCTCCAGGCGAAGTTCACCGAGCTGCTGCACGACCTCCAGGCCTGGGTCACCAGTGCCTTCGGCATCTCGCTGACCCGCCAGGTGGAGATTCTGAACAACGCGCTGAGCAGCGGCCAGGCAATGCTCGGACGAACCGTCGGCAGCCTGGTCGGAACCATCGGCCTGATCTTCCTGATACCGGTCTATGTGTTCATGATACTCTTCTACAAGCCGCTGTTCATTAATTTCTTTTTTGAGGTGTTCGAGGATTACTATCAGCAGGTGGACCAGGTCATGGGAGAGACCAAGGCCGCCATCCAGAGTTACATGGTCGGCCTGCTGATGGAAGCCTGCATCGTTGCAGCCATGCAGGCCATCGCGCTGACGATACTCGGCGTGGATTATGCGATATTGTTCGGTGTCATCGGGGGTATCCTGAACCTGCTGCCGTATGTGGGCAATATCATCGCCACGGTCCTTCCGCTGCTGATGGCGACGGTCACCAAGGAAGGGTACAGTACCCAGCTCGGCATCCTGGCCGCCTATGCGTTTATCCAGTTCCTGGACAACAACATCCTGGTTCCCCGGATCGTCTCGTCCAAAGTCAAGATCAATGCCTTCATTTCCATCGTGGCGGTCCTGCTCGGCGGGGCGGCCTGGGGAATCCCGGGGCTGTTTCTTTCGATTCCCTTTGTCGCGATCATGAAGATCATATTTGACCGCGTGGACAGTCTCAAGCCGTGGGGAAGACTGCTGGGGGACGAGGTTCCGGGGGAACACAAGGGGATGCTTAAGAACAGGATCGAAACCGACCAGTCCGTTGCTGAAGAGATCGTTGAAGAATCCCGGGAGAAACCCGAAGAGTCATAAACGAAAAATGCTCCCGGAATCCCGGGAGCATTTTTTAGTTAAGAGCCTCAGGACTGGCGGTTTGGCTGCCTGCTCCGGTTAGCCCGTCGTTGTTTGCTTGTCGGTTTCTTTGACCGGGCCTTCTGGTCCTTTTCAGGAGCAAGCGCCGGGACATGGCTCATCGGGTAGGGGTGTTCGGTGATCACCGGGATCGATTTGCTGATCAGTTTCTGGATATCCTTCAGAAAATCGACCTCTTCCGCATCACAGAAAGAAAAAGCCTCACCGCTGGCTCCGGCACGGCCGGTACGTCCGATACGGTGCACATAGGTTTCCGGAATATTCGGCAATTCGTAATTGATCACATGGGAAAGGTTATCCACGTCGATGCCGCGTGCTGCAATATCGGTGGCGACCAGGACCCGGGTAGCGCCTGATTTGAAATTGGTCAGGGCCCGTTGCCGGGCGTTCTGGGACTTGTTCCCGTGGATGGCTTCACCCTGCACCCCGGCCTTGGAAAGGTCCTTGACGACCTTGTCCGCACCATGCTTGGTCCGGGTGAACACCAGGACGCTCCTGATGGCCGGGTCTTTGAGTACATGGATCAACAGGTTCTTCTTGTCGCCCTTGGCCACGAAAAACACCTTCTGGTCGATCATTTCTGCCGTTGAGGAAACCGGGGTCACCTCAACCTTCTCAGGGTTGACCAGCAATGAGTTGGCCAGCTTCTGGATTTCCGGCGGCATGGTGGCTGAAAAGAACAGCGTCTGCCGTTTCTCGGGGATTTTTGCGATGATCTTTTTTACGTCGTGGATGAAACCCATATCGAGCATGCGGTCAGCCTCATCCAGTACCAGGATCTTCAGATGATGAAGATGCAGTAATTTCTGGTTCATCAGGTCAAGCAGCCTTCCCGGGGTTGCCACCAGGATGTCAACTCCTTTTTTCAGCGTCAGCACCTGCGTATTTTGTGAAACGCCTCCGAAGATCACGGTATGCTTCAGGCCGGTATGCTTGCCGTAGGCAGCAAAGCTTTCGCCGATCTGGATGGCCAGCTCGCGGGTCGGGGTCAGGACCAGGGTCTTGATGGACAGCGGGCCTTTTTCCTGGTGTTTCTGCTCATGCAGTAACTGCAGGACAGGAATCGCAAAAGCGGCTGTTTTTCCGGTTCCGGTCTGGGCGCAGCCCAGAAGGTCTTTCTTCTTTAATATGATGGGAATTGACTGTTCCTGGATAGGGGTGGCGGTGGTATAGCCTTCGGTTTTTAAAGCCTTCCGAATAGGCTCAATAAGATTCAGATTTTCAAATGACATGAATGATAATTAAATGTATGGGATCAATAGCCGTACGGAGTTTTTAACAGGCTTGACTAAGAGATTCTGCGCAAAAGTACGAAATAATATCGGATATTATGTAGGCGGTTCATTTACAGTCAGATAGTGACTATGTGATGGCTATCTGGTCAGGGCATGCAGCTCCATCAGCGGTTCCAGGCCGGTGATCCCGTGGTCGGAGAGAACTTTCAGGATCGCCGAGAATGGCGACTCGTTCCCGGCGATGTTTGAAAAATAGACCACTGAAAGGCCGTCTTCGGGCCGTTCAATCACAAAATTGCTGAAGCCGCAGGTGCTGCCGGAATGAAAGAAGGCGGCAGGCGATATTCTTTTCATGAACCACCCGGCGGTGTAGAATGCTTCAGGCAATTCGCGGATCGGCTGGTTCAGGGACGAGGCCAGCCGGCCCAAATCGGGCAACCGGTTGCTGCGGAGGGCGCGTATCCAGCGGGAATAGTCCTCCAGGGAGGTGTAAACGCCCCCGTCGCCCATGGTTGCGCTGGTCAGGCTCTGGTCGGAAGGAATAAGATTCCCCTGGTCATTGCGGGCATATCCCATCGCCCTGTTCGGGATCTTCTGTCCGGCTTCATAGATCAGCGTATGTTTCATGCCCAATGGCCCGAATATCCGCTCCCGGGCAAACCGGGGGTAGGGTATGCCTGATACACGTTCGACAAGGAGGCTTAGTAAACAATATGCAGAGTTACTGTAACGGAAGCTGCTTCCGGGTTCGAAATACGTGCTGTTCTGGGTTTTAACCAGGTCAAGCACATCCCGGTCCGACAACTGGGTGCTGATGCTGTCGGACATGAGTGACTCGTAATCGCGGATGCCGGATGAGTGGGTAAGCAGGTGGCGGATCAGGATCCGGTCGGCGACGGCGGCCGGAATCTCGGGAAAATACCTGCTTAGCCTGTCTTCACGGGAAAGCTTCCCTTCCTGCTCAAGCAGCAGCACGGCCATGGCCGTAAATTGTTTCGAGACGGAAGCCATCCTGAAATTCGTCCGGGACGTGATGGGGGTGTTGTGCGGCGGGTCGGCCAGACCGAAGCCCTTGCTGTAGATCACCCGTCCGGCTGACTCGACGCGCAGCGCGAGTCCCGGCTGCTCCGGTCCGGTCTGTTCGCGGAGGATCCGGTCAAGATCCCGGCTTATCTGCGCCTGCGCCTGCGCTCCCAGGAGCGTGCATACGATCACGTGAAGAAATGCTCTCATGCCGGCGTCATTCAGTCCGTTCGTTTTTCAGTGCCTGGTATCTTTCTTCAGACATATGAAACTGCGCATAGCCCGCCACGAAGGCGAATAACATGATAAAGGAGGTGCGGATCAGGTAATCCCATGCCGTCAGCGGTGTTTCGCTCAGGCTGAGAAGTTCGCCGAACACGTAGGAAGGGATCACCGATACGGCGCCCCAGAGGATGACGAACCGCAGTAGGATATACCGGGATTTGTTCTCCCGGGTGCGGGCCCACTTTTGTAGGAAGCGGTTTTCAGTTTCCGTTCGTTGCATGCGCTTAAAAGTAAGGCTATCTTTTTGAAATCAAAAACTGAATGCAAGCCGGTCACCGGGTATAAAAAAACCGGGCCATTCGGAATGACCCGGTTTTTGAGCATGATGAGGTCTTACAGGTTTCCCCGAAGTTCCTGTTCACGTTCAATCGCCTCAAACAGGGCTTTGAAATTTCCGGCTCCGAACGATTTGGCGCCTTTTCGCTGGATGATCTCAAAGAATACGGTCGGCCGGTCCTGAAGCGGTTTTGTAAAGATCTGGAGGAGATAGCCCTCGTCATCCCGGTCCACCAGGATCTTCAGCTGACGCAGGGGCTCGATATCTTCATCGATGGTGCCCACCCGTTCAAACAGGTCGGCATAATAGCTGTCCGGGGTGTTCAGGAATTCGACGCCGCGGGCTTTCAGTTTGGTAACCGTATCAATGATATCGGCGGTGGCGATCGCGACGTGCTGCACGCCTTCGCCCTCGTAGAACTCCAGGTATTCCTCGATCTGGGACTTTTTCTTGCCCTCGGCAGGCTCGTTGATCGGGAACTTCACGTAGCCGTTGCCGTTACTCATCACTTTGCTCATCAAAGCGGAGTACTCGGTCGAAATGGTTTTGTCGTCAAACGAGAGGATGTTCCTGAAGCCCATGACGTCTTCATAGAAGCTCACCCATTTGTTCATCTGGTTCCAGCCCACGTTGCCTACACAATGGTCGACATGCAACAGACCTACGGATTCCGGATTGAAATCCGTGTGCCATTCCCTGAAGCCAGGCAGGAACTTTCCAGTATAGTTTTTGCGTTCCACGAACATGTGGATGGTTTCGCCATAGGTGTAGATCCCGCTCATACGCACTTCCCCGAATTCGTCGGTGATGGTCTGAGGCTCCAGGTAAGGTCTTGCGCCCCGGACCGTTGTCTCATGAAATGCGCTGTAGGCATCGTCCACTCCCAGCGCCAGCACCTTTACACCGTCGCCGTGTTTCAGCACATGCTGGGCGATCGGGTGATCCGAATGCAGGGCAGAAGTTAACAGGAACCGGATCTTCCCCTGCTGGATCAGGTACGAGGCCTTGTCGCGAACCCCGGTTTCGGGACCGGCATAAGCCACGCTCTGAAAGCCGAATGCTGTTTTGTAATAATGGGCGGCCTGTTTGGCATTCCCTACATAAAATTCGACATAATCTGTTCCGTTGATCGGTAAGAAATCGGTTGTCTGGGTCTTGGTTTCTATTGATTGCGTTTCCATGTTCTTATTGCTGGTTAATATGATCGGCAGGTTACTCGATATTGACCTGCCAGCTCTTGTGATAGTTTTCGTCTTCGATTCCGATGGCATAATCGGTGAGCATCAGCGGTCTGAACGGATCGATCATGACGGCCAGTTCTTCCGTCAGTTCCTTTCCGATCGATTTCTCCACGGTGCCGGGATGCGGTCCGTGCGGAATGCCGCCGGGATGCAGGGTGATCTGACCTTTAACGACGCTTTTGCGGCTCATGAAATCTCCGTCCACATAATACAGGACCTCGTCGCTGTCGACGTTGCTGTGGTTATACGGCGCCGGTATCGCCAGCGGATGGTAGTCATATTTGCGCGGAACGAATGAACAGATCACGAAGTTATGGCCTTCGAACGTCTGGTGTACCGGAGGCGGCTGGTGGACACGGCCGGTGATCGGTTCGAAATTGTGAATTGAAAAGGCCCATGGATAATGAAAGCCGTCCCAGCCGACGAAGTCGAAGGGATGGGTCCCGTAGATATACGGGTAGATCAGGCCCTGCTTTTTGATGAGAATTTTGAAATCGCCCTTCTGGTCGAATGTTTCAAGGTCAACGGGGCGTTTGATGTCGCGTTCGCAGAACGGAGAATGCTCCATCAGCTGTCCCCACTCGTTCCGGTACCGCTTCGGGGTCCGGATTGGGCTGAAGCTTTCGATGATGAACAGGCGGTTATCCGGCCCGTCGAATTCCATCTGGTAGATGGTACCCCGGGGAATGACCAGGTAGTCGCCGTATTCAAAGCGGATCTTTCCGAAGCCGGTTTTCAGCGTGCCGGTTCCCTGGTGGACGAAGATCACCTCGTCCGCCTGGCTGTTTTTGTAAAAATAATCCGTCATGGAGGTCCGCGGCGCCGCCAGGGAGATGTGGAGGTCGGAATTGACCAGGACCGGTTTCCGGCTTTCCAGGTAATCATCCTCCGGGGCGATGTTGAACCCGAGGAGGCTGGTATGGCGAAGATGCTTCTCCCGGGCGATTTTGGGTTCCACGGAATACGGCTCGCCGAGCGCCTTTACGATCGTCGGCGGATACGTATGGTAGACCAGTGAATAAAGGCTGGAGAACCCTTCGGTGGATACGAGTTCTTCCGCATACAGGTCGCCATCCGGTTTCCGGAAAACGGTATGGCGCTTCGGAGGAATATTTCCTAATGTATGATAGACTGGCATAAGAGGTTATAATGGTTAAACAGTTTATTCTAAGATAACGCCGCGGGCGTCAGGTCTGTTACCTGGAAAACAGTACAGGGAGGTATTAGTTGGAATACTGGGCAAAAACTATACTTGAAATCAACGCATTCCGTAAGGAGACGGCGATGGCTGCCGAAAAACGATGCAGTTGTTTATAGTGATAGCTCCCGTGCATTTCAGGCTAAGGTATGATTTCGGCGACATTCGTGCAAGCTTAATTTGCGTCCAAACAATCCGGGCCCGGCACCGTCTTGTTTACATCTCGTATCTATTTCTTAGTTTTGGACGCCGACCAATTGATATTTTTATGAAACTAGTATCCTACAGAACCGAAGACCGTGAACACCTGGGCGTATTTGTAAACGGCCATATCTATAACCTCCATTCCTGCAATAAGGTCATTCCCGACAATATGCTCGAATTTCTGAACGGGGGGGAAGAGCTGATGGACCGCGCCCGTCAGATCAACGACGGTATCCTGTCCGGCGAAATCCGGGCGAAGGAGGAGGTTTTCTACGAATTGCTCGCCCCGGTGCCGCATCCGGCGTCCTGCAGGGACGGGTATGCATTCCGCCAGCACGTGGCAGCCGCCCGGCGGAACCGGCGGGTTGAAATGGTACCGGAGTTCGACCAGTACCCGATATTTTATTTTACCAACCATCAGGCGATCCAGGGGCCCGGCGATATTGAATGTATGCCGGACCATTTTGAGAAGCTCGATTTTGAGCTGGAGGCTGCCGTTGTCATCGGCAAGAAGGGCCGGAATATCCGGGCGGCAGAGGCGGACCGGTATATCGCAGGATACATGATCATGAACGATATGAGCGCCCGCACCCTGCAGATGGAAGAAATGCTGCTGAACCTTGGTCCTGCCAAAGGCAAGGACTTTTCGACGGTCATCGGACCGTGGCTGGTCACCCCCGATGAGCTGGAACCCTACAAAGTGCCGGCCAAGGACGGCCATACCGGGAACAGTTACGATCTGAAAATGAAATGCTGGGTGAACGGCGTTGAGGTGTCATCCGGCTCGATGGGCGACATGGACTGGACCTTTGCCGAAATCATTGAACGGTGCGCGTACGGGGTGGATATCATGCCGGGCGATGTGATAGGTTCCGGGACGGTAGGTACGGGATGCTTCCTGGAGTTAAACGGAACGGGCCTGCTGAACGATCCGGATTACAAGCCGCAGTGGCTGAAGGAAGGCGACGTGGTGGAAATGGAGATCACCGGCCTCGGCCGCCTCAGCAATACGATCAGGAAAGCGGATTCCGACTTCTCCCTGTTGAAACTTAAGAAATAGGGCCGGCCACCGGTCCCGCACAGAATATGCTAACTTTCGACACTGCCGAACTTACCCCTGTTCAGATTCAGAACTATCTGCAATATGCCGTCGCACCCCGGCCGATCTGCTTTGCCTCGACCGTGGACCGGGAAGGGCGGGTGAATCTGAGCCCGTTCAGCTTCTTTAACATGTTCAGCTCCAATCCGCCGGTGTGCGTATTTTCTCCGGCTCGAAGGGTACGGGACAATACCACGAAACACACCCTGGAGAATATCCTGGAGGTGCGGGAGTGTGTCATCAATATTGTGAATTACAGCATGGTCCAGCAGACATCGCTGGCCAGCACCGAATATCCGCGCGGGACGAACGAGTTCATCAAAGCCGGGTTTACGCCTGTCGAATCCCGGCTTGTCCGTCCTCCCCGGGTTGCGGAAGCTCCCGTACAGCTTGAATGTACGGTCCGCGATATCATTCACCTGGGCGAGACCCCGGGTGCGGGGAATCTGATTTTGGCCGATGTCCGGCTGATCCATATCCGGGAGGACATCCTGGACGAGTCCGGAAAGATCGACCAGGCGAAGATCGACCTGGTTGCGCGGCTCGGCGGCGACTGGTACTGCCGGGTTACCCGTGACAACCTGTTCAGGGTCGCCAAGCCGCTGACCACCCTCGGAATGGGCGTGGACGCCCTGCCATACGCGGTGCGTAACTCGAAGGTACTGTCCGGAAATAACCTCGGCCAGCTGGGCAACGTGGAGCACCTGCCTGAGGACGAGGAGATCGAAAACATCAAGTCCGATCCGGAAGTGCGGGATCTCCTGGATGCGACCATCGGAGACCAGACAACCCGGGAGATCCTCCTGCATACCCTGGCGAAAGCCTGGCTGGAGGAAGGACGGGTGACCGATGCCTGGAAGCTGCTGTTACTGGAATAAACGATAAAGCGATATGAAATTTGTCCGACTGATCCTGTCCGCCCTGATCCTGTCGCTGGGTGTGGAAGCTATGGCCCAGCAGCCCAGGCAGCTGCCCGCATTCCGGTTTTTTACGCTGGACTCCAGGGTGTTCACCAACCAGGATATCCAGAAGGGAAGAACCAGTGTCTTTATTCTTTTTGACAGCGGCTGCGATCACTGCCAGAAGGAGATCCCGAAGATCGGGAAGCAGTTCGGCCAGCTGACCGGTTGTTCCTTCTACTTCGTATCATTCAATGAAAGCGACCAGATATCGGGTTTTATGAGAACGTACGGGAAGGATTTCTATGGAAAGAACAACGTCGTTGTCCTGCAGGACAGGAACCGGGAGTTTCTCCCCACGTTCTTCCCTGAAAGATTTCCGGCGGTATTCATGTATACGCCGGCAGGCGCCCTGGCCTATTACCGGTCCGGGAACCAGGATGTCGCCTCGATGGTCCGGTCCGCGAGACTGGCGCAGAAGTAACGTTACAGCCCGAGGACCTGGCGAAGCTTGCCGTACCCTGTCTTGCTCACCGGTATCTTCGCGCCTGATTTCAGGATCGCCAGGTGAGAATCCTTTTCGTACGGATCAATGCGGGTGATCTCCTGGATTTTCACGATATACGAGCGGTGCACCCGCACGAACTGGGAACCTTCCAGGGTCTTCTCAAAAAAGGCCATCGTCTTGTTCTTCAGGAAAGAACCTTCAGCCGTGTGGATATTTACATAGTCGTCGTCCGCTTCCAGGTAGAGGATATCATCAACCGGGATGATCTTGATCTTCGTACCGGTCTTTACCACCACCCGGTCCTTCTGGGAGGTCTGAGCCACATCATCGAGCAGCGACTGGGTCTTCTGCTTGGAGCTCGAATTGGAATTCTGATGCTGGTCCATCCATTTCTGGATGGCCTTATCAAAACGCTCACGTGTAAAGGGTTTCAGCAGGTAATCGACAGCGTGAGCCTCAAAGGCCTGGAGCGCATATTCGTCGAATGCCGTGGCGAAGATCACGTCCGGCTTGTCCTCAAGCAGTTCCAGCATTTCGAATCCGTTGATCTTTGGCATCTGGATGTCCAGGATGATCAGATCCGGTTTATGCTGCATAATGGATTTGACGCCTTCAAAGCCGTCATTACATTCATCCACCACTTCCAGATCAACCCAAGGAGCCAGGTATTCACGGACAACAGAACGTGCCAGTGGCTCATCATCAATAAGAATTGCGCGCATTATGCCTGAGGAATTTTAACTGTTGTGGTAAATATATGGTTCTCCGGGGATGTTTGCAATAAGTCGGTGCGCGCAAACAGCAGATACAGGCGCCTTTTTACGCCCTTGAGTCCGAAGCCGGTTCCGCTCCGGGGCCGGCTGGTCTCCGGATCAAAAGGATTGCGGACATGGATCCATAATTCATTGTTGATGCATTCGGCCTGGATCCGGATGCATACCTTTCCGACCGTGTCGTAAAGGCCGAACTTTATCGCATTTTCTACAATGGGCTGCAGGAGCATCGGCGGAAGCCGGAGCGACTTGCATTCCTCGCTGGCCACGACCTCGGTTTCAAGGCGGTGGCCGAAACGGACCTTTTCGATGTCCAGGTACAGCTGCAGGTGGTCCAGCTCGTCCTGGAGGCTGACCGGCTGCTGTTCCTTGTTGATCGTTCCCCGCAGGAAGTCCGAGAGCTGGTGGATCATTTTACGGGCCTCCTCAGGACGGGAGCCGATCAGCGCAGTGATGGAGTTCAGACTGTTGAACAGAAAGTGCGGCTGCAGTTGCTGGCGAAGATTGAAAAGTTCCGCTTCCCGGGCCAGTTTCTCCGCGTCGGTTTTCCGCTGCTCATTCTCGGTCTGCTCCTGCTGGCTGTACCACAGCATGCTCAGCATGGCCATCCAGCCGAAGGCGAGAAACGAAAAACAGAATCTCAGGGGCAGGGACAGGGTGATGAAGGTCGAAAATCCTTCCAGGTTCGGATAGATATACAGTAATATGAAACGGGTCAGGAATGTCCAGATGGCAGCATAGAGGACTCCCAGGCTCAGGATGTACAGATAGCGGCCTTCCTGCGGCTGATAGTACTGAAAGGTGTTGGCGATCAGGAGGCAGGAACCGACCAGGAGCGCCGCTGATATACAGCCGTCCGTTGCACTTACCCGGAGGTCATAACCGAACCAGAATATGATGCCCGTCTGCATCAGGGCCCACAGAACCGCCGTAATGGCGAAGCCGGCCCGGACCCGGCGATTTGCAATTAAAGATCTGGTCATGCTCTGGGATTAGTAGCTGCAAATGGTTATTCCGCCGAAGATCGAAGTGCCTTTGATCGTCAGCACCTTCTGGGTTTCCGATTGCACCACATGCGGCGGACGCTTGTCTTCGATGCCTCCGAAAATGGCCGCCATCTCAGAGTGCACCACCCAATGCGGAGGCAGGATGATCTTGGTTCCGCCGAATACCTGGGTCACTTCCAGGACTGCAGGTTCAGGAATGTCGGCCTGCATCAGGTTGATCTCGGCGCCGCCCATGATGTTGACGACTTCGCCGCCCCTGAAGTTCTTGGAAAGAATATTCTTTTTGATGCCGCCGAAGATCGAAGTGGAGTCCAGCCGGTCTTCGGTCGTGCCGTATCGCGGGGATGGCTCGCCTTCAGGGCTGACATTGTCTCCGGTTCCGTCCAGTTCTGTATCCACCCGTTTGTCCCAGGTGATCGCGGCCGCGGCCTCCCGGGATTTTTTGCCCCTGGACATCAGCCACAGACCTCCGCCGATCAGCAAAACAGGAAAGAGGTAGTTATGCATGCCGTATTCCCTCAGATAGTTGTTGATGAGGAAGAACGCGCCGGCGCCGATCAGGATCAGGGATCCTGGACTCCGGAAGTTATTTTTGGATCCCAGGAAGACGCCGACCGCGATCAGGAACATCGGCCAGCTGATAATCCAGCGGGGATAGGGCAGGTCAAAATTCTTGAGCAGCAATATGGCGCCGAGTACGAGCAGAATAATTCCAACCGTTGTCTTACCTGTATGGCTGCGTGTGTGTTTGAAGTTTTGCATGGTGTTTGAATTTCTGTATCAAATGTATATTGTGAAACGGGATTTGCCAATATAAATGCGTTATAACATCGGTAGTTCTCGGTAAAGCACCGGAAAAGGTCGGTGAAAATTCCGGCGGTTTACGGCAGAACTTTTGCAAGTGGTTTGATCCGGACGGAGGGTCCGCAATGAATGGAGGAAATATGGTCAGGAACAGGTTTATGTTTGCCACGGGGATCGAAAACAGTTATCCGATGATCAACCTGCCCGACGGCACCAGGAAACGGGTGGACGAAATGGAGAAGTGCGGTCACTATCAGCACTGGAAGCAGGACTTTGACCTCGTTCGGGAAATGGATATCGAATTTCTGAGATACGGCGCTCCGTACTATAAGATCCATACCGGTCCGGGGCAGTATGACTGGAGCTTCTCAGATGAGGTTTACCGGTATATGCGGGAGGTCGGGATCACGCCTATCGTTGATCTTTGCCATTTCGGCGTTCCCGACTGGCTCGAGAATTTCCAGAATCCGGATATTCCGCGGTACTTCCAGGAGTATGCCCGCGCCTTTGCCGAACGGTATCCGCATATCAGGCTTTATACGCCGATCAACGAGATCTTTATTGCCGCGACCTTTTCCGCCCAGTACGGCTGGTGGAACGAATGCAGGGCCGATGACCGGTCATTCGTAACCGCGCTGAAGAATCTTTGCAAGGCCAATGTGCTGGCGATGCACGCCATTTACGATATCCAGCCCGAGGCGACTTTCATACAGAGCGAGTCCTCGGAATACTTCCACCCCGAAACGCCCGAGTGCGATCCGCTCGCCCGGTTCCTGAACCGGAAGCGGTTCCTGTCGCTGGACCTCAGCTACGGGTATCCGGTGAGTGTAATCATGTATGAGTACCTCCTCGAGAACGGGATGACGAAGGAAGAGTACCACTGGTTTGCCAACAATGAGATCCGCGCGCACTGTATTATGGGGAACGATTATTATGTGACCAATGAGCATATGGTCCATGAAGACGGATCGACCTCCGCCTCCGGCGATATTTTCGGGTATTACGTCATTACACATCAGTACTACAGCCGGTACCGGCTGCCGGTTATGCATACGGAGACCAATCTCCGCGGGCCGGAGAGTGTCAACTGGCTGAAGCGGCAGTGGGCAAATCTCAGGAAGCTGAAAACGGACGGCGTGCCCATCGTAGGGTTCACCTGGTACAGCCTGACCGACCAGGTAGACTGGGACTCCGCGTTACGGAACGATGCCGGAGTGGTGAACGATCTCGGACTGTATGACCTGGACCGGAAGATCCGCCCGGTCGGAGAGACCTATAAGGAGCTTATCCGGCAATGGAGGCCCGTGCTGGAAAACGAGACCCTCGGTTTATTGTTTCACAGGCGGTAAGTCAGGCAACCAGTTCCGCGGTACCATCCACGATAGCTGTTACATAGGTTTCCGGCCTGACGTTGAACTGCCGTTGGTAGGCCTCCGATATCCGGGTGGTGAACGCTTCGACGGATTCCTTCCGGACCAGATTGATCGTACAGCCGCCGAAGCCGCCGCCCATCATCCGGGCCCCGATCACGGATTCGTCCGTACGGGCGTGATCCACCAGGAAGTCCAGTTCCTCGCAGCTGACCTCATAGTCCTGCCGGAGCCCGTCATGGGTCTGAAACATTTTCTTTCCAAACGCGGCCAGGTCGTTATTCTCCAGGTCCCGGCACGCTTCAAGCACCCTGATGTTCTCATGGACAACGTAAAAGCACCGCCTGTAAACGATCGTGGGCAGTTCCTCCTTATGCTCCTCCAGCAACTCGGGCGTCACATCCCGCAGACTCCGGATGCCTGGAGTTGACCGGGAAAGGATGGCAACCCCTTCCTCGCATTCGCTGCGCCGGTTATTGTACTCTGAAGATGCAAGCGAATGTTTAACCCGCGTATCGCAGAGCACGATGCGGTAACTTGACATGTCAAATGGATAGTATGCGTATTCCAGCGAACGGCAATCCAGCTTGACGACATGCCCGGCTTTCCCGAACAGGTTGGCGAACTGATCCATGATCCCGCTCATGACCCGCGCGTATTCGTGTTCGGCCTTCTGGCACATCTTCGCGATGGTGAAGAGGTCCTGGCCAAGGCCGAAGATCTCGTTCAGTCCGAAGGCGAGCCCGCATTCCACCGCCGCAGAGGACGACATCCCCGCTCCGATCGGCACATTGCCGCCATATACCACGTCAAAGTTGGGAAGGTTCAGGCCCTTCTTCCTGAACTGGGCCAGCACGCCCAGGAGGTAGTTCTCCCATTGTTCGCCGGGTTCGAGGTCGTCCAGCCGGAATTCGGCAGTTTTCTGGAGGTCAAAGGAACACACCCGGGTGCGGTCCAGGCCGTTGGGGGCGATGCAAAAACAGATCTCCTTGTCGATTGCCGCCGGGAGGACAAACCCCTCGTTGTAGTCAGTATGCTCACCGATCAGGTTTACCCGGCCCGGCGAACGGAAGACCCGCGGCGGCCGGCCGTACAGATCGATGAACTTTTGTATAATGTCTTGAACCATCAGGTTTACGTTTTGGTGGCGATAACCAAATCTAAAAACTTTCAAATGGATATTCAGTTTTATTAATTTGTCCTGCAGACGGGGCAGCGGCTGCGGGATACAGATCCGTATGATCCGGATTCCCGGGTTGCCGCCGGTCCTCCTCCCCGGTGATTTCTTTCGTTTCAAATGTTTAAACTTGCTTAACAATTAAAGCTGAAATGACCTACACTCCCAACCCCAACCGTTATAATGACATGGAATACCGCCGCTGCGGCCGCAGCGGGATCAGGCTCCCCGCGATTTCCCTCGGTCTCTGGCATAACTTCGGCCATGTGGATGTCCTGGAGAACTGCCGGAAGATTCTGAAGCAGGCCTTCGATGCCGGCATTACGCACTTTGATCTCGCGAATAACTACGGGCCGCCGCCGGGATCCGCCGAGGAGAACTTCGGCCGCATCCTCCACGCAGATTTCGCAGGGTACCGGGATCAGATGGTCATTTCAACCAAGGCCGGCTATTACATGTGGGAAGGCCCTTATGGCGAATGGGGTTCCAAGAAATACCTGGTTTCCAGTCTCGACCAGAGCCTGAAGCGGATGAAGCTGGATTATGTCGATATTTTCTACCATCACCGCCCGGATCCGGATACGCCGCTGGAGGAGACCATGTCGGCTCTTGACCTGATCGTCCGGCAGGGAAAGGCGCTGTATGCCGGGATTTCCAATTACCCCGCAGATGAAGCGGAAAAGGCGATCGCCATCCTGAGGAAGCTGGGTACTCCATGCCTTATTCACCAGCCCAAGTATTCAATGTTCGAGCGATGGGTCGAGGACGATCTGCTGGACGTGCTGGAATCGGAGGGAGTCGGCTGTATCCCGTTTTCGCCCCTTGCGCAGGGGCTGCTTACCAACAAATACCTGAACGGTATCCCGGCGGATTCGCGGGCGGCCAAACCCCATGGATTCCTGCAGGAGCATCAGCTGACCGAATCGGTTCTGAGCCAGATCAAGGCATTGAATGAAATTGCAGCCGAACGGGGGCAGTCCCTGGCGCAGATGGCCCTCGCCTGGATACTGAGGGACCCCCGGATCACGTCCGTGCTGATCGGCGTAAGCCGGCCGGAACAGCTTGACGATTCGCTGGGATGTCTGGCCAATACGGGGTTTGATGACGAGGAGCTCCGGAAGATCGAAACGATCCTGAAGAAATAGCGGGCAGCGGCCGGCCCTGCCGGCCGCTGTTACCGGAGGTCGGCAAAATCTTCCCTGGTGTAGGTTCCGGGGCCGGCATGATCGCCGGCCGGGAAATCGAAATTCACGGAAGTAATTCCGCGAACGGCTGTCAGCGACCAGGTCACTTCTGCCAGGTAGCTTTCCGCGCCTGCGGACCCCATGGACTGACTCAGGTAGGTCGCGTCCTGAATCCGGACATAAACGACGGGTTTTTTGACCCGGACCAGTTCGAGCCGGATCTTCGGATACTTGATATTGGCAGCCTCAATGACCGATTGCGGAGTGATCCGGGTTGTGTCCCGGGCGACCAGGTGCGTTTCTCCGGTTTCTGCATTGATCTCGGTTTCAAACGGCAAGCCGGGGGCCCCGGGATTTTCAGCGGTCACTTCCGGCGTGCGGACCTCGGGGATCTCATGATCCCTTTCACGGGCATCTTTCCGGTCGCTCTGGCAGGAATGGAGGACCAGGGCTAGGACGAGTACAGGCAGAATTCTTCTCATAGGTCAGGGAGTTGTGACGGAGACCGGCAATACTTTGCCATTGAACAGTTTATGACCGGTCCTGGCGAAATCAGCGATGTATTTACCCATTTCAAAAGCCATGACCGGGGACTGGTATTCAGGAAAAGCCTTTTCCAGCATTTCTGTCTGTGCGGATCCCAGGGCCAGGCAGTTGATCTTGATTCCATAGTCTGCCAGCTCCGGCGCAAGGCATTCCGTCAGGGTATGAAGTGCCGACTTACTGGCCGAATATGCGGCAAGCCCCGGAAACTTCACGCTGCCCTGATAGCCGCCCATACTGCCAATATTGACGATGTGGGCGCCTGAATTCATCAGCGGAAGGAGCTGCTGGATCATTTTGACGTGGCCAAGCAGGTTGCTTTGCAGCATTTCCGCGAAATCGAGCTGATTCAGCTCAGTAAAGGGCTTGTTGATCAGGGTCCCGGCATTGTTGATCAGGATATCCACCGTGCCGACGCGCTCTTTTATGAAGGGTACGAGACTGCCCGGATAGTCGTCATGAACGATGTCAAATTTGGCCGGGTACAGGTTGCAGGTCGGATTCAGTCCGGTTGCGATCTCATAAAGTCTGCGCAGCTTGTCTTCGGAACGCGCCAGGGCGATCACATTATTGCTGCTGTCCAGTATCAGTTCCAGTACGGCTTCAAAACCAACACCACTGCTGGCTCCGGTGATAACGATATTCATAGTGTCTTATTCTGTAGTATCCAGTTGAGCAACAGGATGTTCAATCAGGTGAAATCCGTCCCGGATCAGTTTAGCGTATTCAGGTTCAGAGGAGGCTTTCAGCTCCAGGTAAATGGTGATCTCCCGGACAATTTCCGGGTACAGGTTCTCCTGACGCAGGATCTCAAGGACTTCCAGGGCGCAAAGCCAGTCGTCCCTGAAATCGCTTTTCAGGCGGTTCCATACCCCGGGAAGCCGGTCATGGCCGGCATGCTGTTCGCGGCATTCCCGGACGATCCGGAACAGGTCATGGTATTCTTTTTCCGTTTCGGTGAACACCGGGTGCGCCGTCCTGGTCTGGGACACCAGCGCGATCTCTTCGAATGCATCCTTATCAGCCGCACCGCAGAACACGGAGACGATCCGGTCGCCGACCGCCATGTCAAAGGTACCCCAGGATGGTTCAAAATAGGTTCTGCCGTGGTTGTCGGAGACCGTGCAGTCCGAGAAGGTGACCACCAGGAGATTTCCCTTGCGGATAAGCAGGTCTTCAACCTGGCCGGACACTGTGATTCCGCTCTGGAATTCCAGGGTTGTCCGCCGGCCTTTTTCGATGCCTGCCTGCTGAAGTTCCTCCGATGAAAAATCTTCGATACCCTTGTGATGCCCCTTCAGGCGGCCGACAGGGGAGGAGAAACCGTCCGCGTGGTAGGTTTTTCCGTGACCTTCGAGCTGCTTGTTACCGAAGGACAGGGCAGAAGGCCCCGAGGTCTTCAGGAAGGTCGTATCGTTCTTGTAATCGAATCCGACATCGGTGAACACGCCGCTCACCTGCAGCCCCGAGCTGTAGACGGCCGTGCAGGTGTTCCTGCATTCGACCGCTTTAAGGAGCCCTTCCGTGCCGCCCCGGCGGAAAGCCATTGTGTCGGCAAATTCCTCCAGCACGTTGATCAGGTTCTGGAAGGTGGGCGTCACAAAAAGCTGCGGTTGTTCCTTGGTTATATCAAACGGGTAATTAACCGCATCGATCGTGTACCAGATCTTTTTCACCTCCGGCTGCATGCAGCTTGAACTTTCCCCGATCGAAGAGAGCAGACCGGCGCCGTAGATCTTCGGATCCTCCAGGGTGCCGATCAGACCGTATTCGACCGTCCACCAGTGCAGCCGGCTCAGCAGGGCCATTTCAGATGGTTCGCCCAGGTTCTCCTGGCAGAATGCGACTTTCTTTTCCGCCTTGCGGATCTCAGCCGGATCGGCATTGGGCATTTCTTTCAGGATGGACAGCTCGCGGATCGCTTCATAAAGCTCAAAGTCCCTTGAAGAGAACATCGCCTTGGCGCCGATCGAGCCGAAATAACTTAAGTACTGGTTATACTCGCGGTCGGCAATGATGGGGGCATGGCCGGCGGATTCATGAATGATATCCGGGGCAGGTGTATATTCGATATGTTTCAGCTGCCGGATGTCGGCAGCAATGACCAGGACGTTATAGGCCTGGTATTCCATAAAGGCAGCAGGGGGGATGAACCCGTCGACGGTCACTGCGCCCCAGCCGATCTTTGCCAGGGCATCGTTCATCTCCTGAAGATTCGGGATCTTTTCGATGGTCAGGCCCGCCTTCTGCAGGCCGGGAATATAAGGGTAGTAGGCTACATCCTTCAGGTAACTGTAGTTCTGACGCATAACGTACCGCCAGACGGCGTGATCGACCGGCGTGTATTTTTCATAGGCCTGCTCTACAATGAACTGTTTCAGGTGCATCGGCAGCCTAGCAACCTGCGGATTGTTAAAGTCGTTGAATTCCGTCATAAAGCTAATTTTTATCCGGGGGCCAGAACCCTAAAGGTAGCAAATTTAGTGTCCTGACTGCACTTGAGTAAACATTTTAAACCTATTTTTGTGCCCGATGACCCCTTCGAAAAAAATTTTAGTGACCGGGGGAGCAGGCTTTATCGGCAGCAATCTGATCCGGAGTCTGTTAGCTCTGGGTCATGAAGTCCTGTGCCTCGATAATTTCGACCCGTTCTATCCCAGGTCGCGCAAAGAACAAAATATCGCCCCGTTTCTGAGCCACCGCGGCTTTCGGCTTGTCGAAGGCGACATCAATGACCAGGACCTGCTCGGCACCCTTCCGGAGATCGATGTGATCGTACACCTGGCAGCCCGGGCAGGGGTCCGGCCCAGTATCGAGGATCCCGTCGAATACCAGAAAGTGAACGTGAACGGTACGCAGGTCCTCCTGGAGTTCGCAAGATCGCGGAACATCCGGCATTTCGTGTTCGCCTCATCGAGCAGCGTCTATGGTGTGAACCCGAATGTGCCCTGGAAGGAATCCGAACAGCTGCTTCCGATCAGCCCGTACGCGTCTACCAAACTATCGGGGGAGATGCTCGGGCATGTATACAGTCATCTCTACGGCATCCGGTTCATCGCCCTGCGTTTTTTTACCGTTTACGGCCCGGGTCAGCGGCCCGATCTGGCGATCCACAAGTTCTTCAGCGCCATAGCTGACGGCCGGCCGCTGCCGGTCTACGGCGACGGATCTACCAGCAGGGATTATACGTTTGTGGAAGATTCGGTGCGCGGGATCCTGGCGGCTATTGAATATGACCGGTCCCTGTTCGAGGTGATCAACGTGGGTAATAACCAGACGGTCGGGCTGAGCGATCTGATCGCCCGCATTGAAGAAACGATCGGAAAGAAGGCGGTGATCGACCGGAAACCGGAACAGCCCGGAGACGTTCCGCATACCTTTGCGGACATCAGCAAAGCCAGGAAGCTGCTTGGCTACGACCCGTCGGAGCCGCTGTCTGAAGGCTTGAGAAAGTTCTATTCCTGGTTCCGGGAAGCCCGGTAACGAAAAGTTTTATTCGATTTTCAGTGTTTTTTCGCCCAGCGCCTGCGGGTTGAAAACGAAGTAGATGCCGCTGAAGGATAATACCGCCGATATGATATAAAATACCAGGCTGATCAGTACGGCAATGTGCTCGTCGAATCCCAGGTACTGCGCGCCATAGACAAATACGATCTCACGGGCACCCAGGCCGCCCACCGTAAACGGAAAGATGGCCACCAGCGACGAGACCAGGAACATGAACAGGTATGGAGCGAACTTGCCCTGGAAGTTCAGCGAGTACAGGATGAAGATGACGGCGATCAGCTGCATGGACTGAACCAGAATAGCTTTCAGATGGGTCCGGGTGAACTTTTTGGTGTAATCCGGAAAGGTCTTGCGCAGGACCAGGTAGTAGATAACGGTCCCTGCGGCCACCGTAAGGATCGGTATCCATGCCGGAATCCCCAGGTATGGAATGAAGATGACGAGCGCCGAGATGATCAGTCCGAGCGCCCACAGGCCGCTCAGCCGGTCAAAGAAAATGGCCCAGAACAGTTTCTTGGTCGGCTTATCGAATTTCTTTCGGAGCAGGAAGATCTTGTAACCGTCTCCCCCTATTCCGCCCGGAAGGAAGAGGTTGTAAAACATCCCCAGGAGGTAGATCTTAAAGTTGTACAGCGGGGTAATATCCAGCCCGATACCGCTGAAGAAATTGCGGAGCCTCGACGAGGAGATGATCTGTGAGATCAGGAAAAAGGCGAAGGCAATCACCAGGTACAGGGGATTGGAATCGCTCAGCGCTTCCTTCAGGTCCTTCGGGTTTACTTTCTTGAATACCAGGAATAAAGATAACCCCGTTACTCCTACCTTCAAAAGGAGCTTAACGATGCTCCAGATTCTCTGTTTGTCCATCAAATACTCTTCTTACCTGATAAGTTTTACGGTGTGTGCCTTCAAAATAGGTGCGGACGCTGATCTCCGCGATGATGCCGATCGTGATCAGCTGGATTCCTCCGAGCAGGAGGATCAGCCCGAGTATGAGCAGGGGCTTTCCCCAGATGTCCTGGCCGGTAAGCTTAAGGATCAGAAGGTATACATTGATTAGGGCCCCCAGACCGAACGAAATGAACCCGAGCGTGCCGAACAGGTGCATCGGTTTCTGGATGTATTTCCGGAAAAATACCATGGTAATCAGATCGGCCATGACCTTAAAGGTCCGGTTCAGTCCATATTTGGACTTCCCGTACCTGCGGGCGTGATGCTTGACATCGACCTGTGTGATGCTCGCACCCTGGAGTTTGGCCAGCACCGGGATGAACCGGTGGAGCTCGCCGTAGATGCCGAGGTCCTCGGCAATCTCCCGCTTGAAGATTTTCAGGGTACACCCGTAGTCCTTGATGTGCACTCCGGTCATCCGGCGGATAATGGCATTCGCAATTTTTGAAGGAATCTTCCGGAGAAACATGCCGTCGCGGCGGTTCTTGCGGTTTCCCGCTACGACGTCCCAGTCTTCCTCCTTCAGCTTGGCCAGCATGAACGGAATATCGGAAGGATCATTCTGCAAATCGCCGTCCAGCAGGGCGATATAGGTTCCGGCGGCATGATCGATCCCGGCCGTCATGGCCGTACTCTGGCCGTAGTTCTTCCTGAGTTCAACCAGCCGGATCCGGTTGCCCGCGTTCTTCCGGATCTCGCGCTGCGTTCCGTCGTCAGAACCGTCATCCACAAAGACCACCTCATAGTCGATCCCGCGTAACGCCTCATCCAGTGCGTTGATCAGCGGACCGATGTTTTCCCGTTCATTCAGGACAGTTATAACAACTGACAGTTCTTTCATGCTCATACAGGCAGCTCCCCGGGAACCCGGTGAGCGGTTGCCAAAAAAATTTGTCAAAGGTAAGAAAATCGATCAATGGGAAGGAAGCCCGCAAAGTCGCAGGCTGAATATTGTTACACTTCTTTACCTTTGCCGGAATAATTGTTCTGTCCGAATATGTTAAAGAAAGATCTGATCAGCCTGGAAAAGGAAAGCTGGTTCGAATACCTCATCATTTTTTTGTTGCTGGCCATTTATATACGCGCCCTGTTTGTTCCCCTTATCGACAAGGATGCCGCCCACCATGCCAATATCGCGCTCAACATGATCCAGCGGAACGACTATTTCAGCCTGATCGATCGCGGGAAAGACTATCTCGATAAGCCCCATCTGCTGTTCTGGGCGTCGGTCCTCAGCTTTAAGATCTTCGGGGTCACCGACTTTGCGCACCGGTTGCCGGCCCTGCTGTTCAGTCTCCTGGCGGTGTATTCCACCTTTAAGCTTACCCGTCATCTCTCGGATAAGACCACCGCGAAGATGGCCGCGCTGATTCTTGCGACTTCCCAGCTGTTCATCATGTCCATCATGGACGCACGGATGGAGCCGCCGCTGACGGCGTTCATCATCACCGGTATCTGGCAGCTGGTGATATATATAGACAAACAAAAGTTCGTGAACCTGCTGGGCGGCGCTTTTGCGGTAGCGATGGCCTTCTCAACAAAAGGGTGGATCGGGCCGGTCATGGTGTTTTCCGCCTGCTTTTTCAAGATTCTCCTGGAGAACCGCTGGGCCGTCCTGGCCAATGTGCGGACCTGGTCCTTCGTCCCGATGTTCGCTGTTTTCATCAGCCCGGTACTGTATGCCTACTACTTTCAGTACGATTTGCATCCGGAAAAGGTCATCCGGGGAATGTCTCATATCTCCGGCGTTAAATTCATTCTGTGGGATCAGAACTTTGAGCGTTTCCACGGAGGCAACTGGTCGGAAAACGGTCGGAACAGCAGTTTCTTCTTCCTTTTTCATACGTTTCTATGGGCGTTTCTGCCCTGGTGTGCGGCGGCATATATGGCGCTGATCTTCTGGATGAGGCGCCTGGTGAAGCGGAAAAGGACAGGTATCCGTTTCGCGTCCGTGGCCGTATCGTTCCTTTTTGTGCTGTGCGTGGTCTCGATGTCCAGCTTTAAGATGCCGCATTACATCCTGATGTTCTGTCCGCTGGCTGCCGTGTTCACCGCACCTTATCTCCGCCTGGCATTATCGCGGCGGCAGGGGCTGCGGATCTACCGTCCGCTTCAGATATTTATCGCGGCGGCCGGTGCAGTCCTGTCAGTTGTGCTGAACTTCTATTTTTTCAAACCGGCCGGCTTGTTCGTCGGGGTTGTGCTGATCGCCGTTCTCCTGCTGTTGCTCGCGCTTCTTTTCACGCGTCCCGCCGTCCCGGGACGACGGATACTGGCTGTTTCGGCCGTGGGGGCGATCGTCATCAACAGTTTCATGAACTTCAACTTCTTTCCGACGCTGATGAAATACCAGGGCGGAAACGAAATGGTAAAGCAAATGAAGGCCAGGAAGATCAGTATACCGAATGAGGACATTGTCGTCGTGGACCACGGGTCGCATTCCTTTGACTTTTATTTGGGGTATAACCACCGGGTGATCGAGATCCATGAGCTGGATTCCCTGTATCCGGGAGTCAGCAATAAGTATTTCCTGATCAACAGCCAGATGAAACGGGCGCTGGAGTCGCAAGGATACCAGGTGCAGCCGACCCTCACCACACTGGATTACAGGGTCAGCATGCCCCGGGGCAAGTTCCTGAATGAAAAGACCAGGCTCTCGGTTTGCGACAGCCTGATCCTGGGTAAGATCCGCAAACCTTCACCGGTCACCGCCGGATTATAGTACTTTTGATCTGTAAGTTTTAAAAAGAGAAATATGTCTGAAATGAATTCCGGGTCCCTCACCAAAACAGAAAAGTATGGGTTTATCATCGTGTTCGTCCTGATGGTGTTCGGCGTAGTCATGTCCTGGATCGATGTGCGTTGGTTCAACGAGGTCTACGCCATCGAAGACGGGTTTATCGAATCGCTGACCGTCGCAGGCCTCCTGCTGGTTGTCTTTCTGTCCGGCCGCCATGCCGTGAAGTTTGCCTCCAGGCGGCACTGGATGTTTACCGCGGTCATGGTCTTCCTGTGTCTTTTTTCGCTGTTTGCCGCGGGTGAAGAGATCAGCTGGGGCCAGCGGATATTCGGTGTGGAATCATCCGATTTCTTCCGGAAGAACAATGCGCAGGGAGAGACCAACCTGCACAATTTGGTCGTGGGAGGGGTTAAGATCAACAAGCTGCTCTTCTCGCAGCTGTTCACGCTGGCGGCCGCCCTGTACCTGGTCGGCGTGCCTTTGCTGTACCGGAGGAACGAGGCGTTCAGGCAATGGATCGACCGTTCAGGCATCCCGGTGCCCCGGTGGTACCAGACTGCCGGAGTGGTCCTGGTATCCGTATTGACGCTGATATGCAACGGCCGTAGTTCCGAACTGCAGGAGTTCGGCGCCGTAGGCATATTCTTCCTGATCCTGTCTAATCCGCTGAACGGCTATATCTACCGGGATTAGCGGAGCCCCAGGCCCGAAATGAAAAAGCCAGGCGTTCAGTGAGTGAGCGCCTGGCTTTTCTATTTTATTTGATACTGCCGCTAGATGGTCGATGCATCGGCAGTTTCTGCCTGTGGCATGGTATCCGTAAACCGTTCGGCAGCGAATTCATGGTTAAGGAATGCGGATGTATAGTTCGCGTCACCGCCGTTGATGAACAGAACGGTACGGTTCTTAATGGTTTCTATGATCGGTTTGGTCAGCTCTTCAGGCAGTGCCGGGCAACCCTGGCTGCGGCCCAGTCGTCCAAGCTGGCTGATCACGGCAGGGTTCGCATAGGTGGCTCCGTGCACAACGACGGAGCGGTTCCGGGCGTTCGTGTTGAATCCTTCGTCCATCCCGTCGAGTTTCAGGGACATCCCGTGCTTTCCGAAATAGATCTCATTGGCGATATAGAATCCCAGACTGCTCTGCTCTGAATTCGGAGCGTTGGAGAAGTCGGTGGGAAGGTCACCGCCACTATTCTTTCCGTGGGTGACATAGGTATGGAAAAGTAATTTCTGCTGCGCGAGATCCACGATCCAGAGACGTTTGTCCCGGCTTTTTTTCGTGAAGTCGGCGATGCTGACGATGTCTTTGGAATCATTCAGTCTGCCGCTTTCCTTCAGGTTATAGAACCCGATCACAGCCTTCTTGAATACGTCCATATCGAGTCCCGCTTTGGCAAGTCCCATATTGGTATAGGTTTCAACCAGGTAATTATCGAAGATCTCTGCTTTGGTTAAAGCCGGCTTGCTGTTTTCAGCTGCAAAAGTCACCGGTTTCCGTTCAGGAGCAGATTTTTCGGCAGCCGAACGGCGGTTAACTGTGAAAATGGTCAGGGTGATTAAGAGAAGCGTAATACTCCAGAAAGAAAATCTTTTCATAGGTTTTTTTTCGGTGGTAGATAATTAGTAACGGTTAGTTTTTCCCAAAATTGTATTTCCGAATCTCATCAGTTCGAAAAATACAGGATGCCATGGTTTACGTATAACATCTTAATAAAGATGCATTTATGTTAAAAAATCCATAAACCCGGTTACTTTTTTTTAAAGACCGGTTTTCCTGAGAAAATCCTTCCTGGAGAGATCGTGACGCAGCCTGGAGTCATACAGCAGCCGGATGGCCGCCCGGTCCAGGCGGGAAAGGAGGGGCTGCCCGGGTTTCGGGTCGTTGCCGGTCGCGGAGGGCGGCCCCAGCAAGCCGCCATCCGGATACAGGGTGGTGGTATGCTGCAGAAGCCCGAGGGCGTGGCAGATCTCATGCTTCAGCACCTGGGTCCTTTTCGAGGGAATGAGGAGCGGATGAATGAAAATGTCGACATGGGTCAGTTCAGTACCGGAAAACCGGGGAACGGCATATCCCAGGGGCAGCGGGCCCGTCTGCGTATACCGGTCGGCATACGCGGCGACGGTAGCGGGATGATGAATAATGAGGTTACCCTGCTCTGTTTGCCGGATTCCGAGGTCACCAAGCAACGGCTGTACCTCCCGGATAACCTGATCAAGGACGGGGTCGACAACCGGATCGCTGCCCTGGGTGCTGATTCCGATCGGCTTCCTCCAGCGGTAAAGCCGCTCGTTCCTGAACGCAACTTCCTCAAAATACCGCAATTCGTCCCTGGTATAATCGCCGAACATTTTTTCCGGAGAGCCGGAAAAGCTGAAGGCGGCTGCAATCGGAATTGCAACCAGCCACAGTGTACGCTGAAGAAAAGTCCTACCCGCCATATCCCTGACAACTAGTAACGTTCAGAACCGGCAGCCAGTATGCCGGGCATCCTAGCTGCCTTTATATGCGATCCGGTAGACCAGGCCTGCGAAATCGTCCGAAACCAGCAGGGCACCATCCGGCATTTGCAGGACGTCAACCGGCCGGCCCCATGCTTTGCCGTTCTTGAGCCATCCCTGGGCGAACGGTTCGAACGAGGTCACCTTATTTCCATCGATCCGGGCCAGCATGACCCGGTAGCCGATGGGCTCGGTCCGGTTCCATGAGCCGTGCTCAGCGATAAATGCCTGGTTCTTATATGCGGACGGGAACATCGAAGCCGTGTAGAACTTGATTCCCAGGGTTCCGCCATGCGGCGTCAGGGTTTTCGCAGGGGCCGTATACTGGCTGGCCGAATGCCCTTTCCCGAATTCCGGATCCGGGATGGTACCGGCATGGATATAGGGATAGCCAAAGTGCATGCCCGCTTTCGTTGCTACATTCAGTTCGTCCGGGGGGATATTGTCGCCCATATTGTCCCGGCCGTTATCGGTGAACCAAAGGTTGCCGGTCTGAGGATGCCAGGTGAATCCGACCGTGTTCCTGACGCCGTTTGCATATACTTCGAATCCGGTGCCATCGGCGTTCATCCGTGAAATGGCAGCGTATCGTTTGTCCCGCTCACTGTCATTGCAGATATTACACGGAGCTCCCACGGGAACGTACAGCTTCCCGTCGGGTCCGAAAGCGATATACTTCCAGCCATGGTGCTGATCCGTCGGGAGTTTGTCATAGACCAGGACAGGTTTTCCCGGTTTTTCGAGGTTATCTTCAATATTATCGATCCGCCAGATCTTGCTGACTTCGGCAATATAGAGCGAGCCGTTGTGAAAGGCCACCCCGTTGGGAGTGTCCATATCTTTTGCCACGACATACTTTTTCTCAGCCCGTCCGTCCTTGTCTTCATCGACCAGGGCATAGACATTGTTTTTTTCCTTGTTGCCAACGAAAACGGTGCCTTTATCGCCGAGGGCGAGCGACCGTGCATTTTCCACCTCCGCAAAGATTCCAATCGAGAATCCCTCGGGCAGACGGATGTCATTCAAGCGTGGGTCTGATGCCTTTTCGGTGGCTTTTGTGTCCGTTTTTGCATCCTTCTGAGCAGGGCTGGTACATTGCCAGCCGGCCAGGGAGGCGGAGAACATCAGGAGAAGGAGGGTTTTGTTTGTCATCATGGTTTATTAAAGTTAATGGCGAGGCCTGCATAGTAATTCCGGGGAGCGGAGTAGTTGAAATATCGGCCCCCTACAGCATTCAGGTCATTCCCAAGGCTGTAGCTGACATCTAATAAATTATCTATGCCTGCAAATGTTTCAAAAAAATAGTTATTGTTTCTGTTCCTGAACCGCCAGGTCCCCTTCAGCTGAACAAGATGATAGGCTTCAGCGAAGGCGGTTCCGGCATCATTCAGGGGGATAGCCGAGGTATAATTGTGCTGGCCGAAAACCGAGAAGGCTGCCAGATCCAGTTTCAGGGAGGTGACCACCACGTTTCGGGGTACACCGGTCAAACGGTTGCCGCTGAAGTTCTCCTGCCCGCTGATGTAGTCTGTAAAGCGGAAATAACTGTACGAATAACTGTTTCGAAGCTGAAGTCCGGTGACCCGGTGATCAGTGCGCCGGGGGATCAGCCAGGCCACAGCCTGGAATTCAAGACCTTTCTGATCAGTGCCCCCTGCGTTCACAAAATATTCCGCTTCGGAGGGACTGATCCGGCGCACGATGGCGTCCTTCAGCCGGAAACTGAATACGTTCGCATCGGCATAAATGCGGTTGTTGCTGCTGAAGAACCGGAGTCCGGTCTCGTAGTTCCAGCCGCTCTCCGCGTTCAGACCCGTGTTGATCACATTATCCGAAGCCCGCACCTCAGCCAGGGTAGGAGTGGAGTATCCGCCGCTGACGGATGCCCGCCAGCCCCAGTTCTCATTCAGCTGGAAGGCCGCTGCCACCCTGGGTATCAGCCGGTGGGGAAGCTTCCGGGTATTTTCAGGAGAAACCGCCGGGAAAAACGTCTGGTAGTCGTACCGGTAAAGATTGTAGCTGACCGAGGTTTCCAGGACCAGTTTCCTGCCGATCCCGGCCCGCCAGTGCGCAAACAGGAACTGCTGTCCGGCAAGCAGCTTATCGGATGATTGCTCAGCCGCCTTCTCCCCGCCGGCGTTATCAAAATTCCGGATATCGGAGGCGGTATATTGCGCTTCGCCGCCCACTGACGCCTTCCAGTTCCAGGCCGGATTCTTCCGGGCGTACTCTACATAGCTGCGGAGACCCAAGGTCCTTTCCAGCCTTGTTTCGTAATTGGTGATGAACGGATTCCTGAAATCCGTCCGGGTCCCGGAAACGGCCAGAACATGCCGCAGTTCCGGCCGGATGGCGAACTCATGGATCAGCCCGCCAAGGAGCGTGGTGTTATAGATGCCGGCTTTTTGTTCAATTGCCCCCGGAAGAGTCGCTGTGGCAGGACGTGCTGACGACGGCGAAAGGTCCGCCTGGGTGCGGGTGAGTCCGCCCGGCGTCTCGTACCGGAGGTCCGAAAACAGGACCCGGGCCCGGATTTCGGTCCTCGGGGAGTATTGCCAGCGGTGTGCCAGATGGCTGTAGAGCCGCTTCAGCTCACTGTTCTCGCGGTAGCCGCGTGAAGTCTGGTATCCTTCCATGAACTCCGTGTCGGATTGGTTCCGTTGCTTTCTGAAATCAAGCTGCTGATGGAAGGACCGGTAGGAGCCCCCGCTGAATGACGCCCCGAGCCGGTCGCCTTCCTGCCGGTTAGCCGGCTGGGCGATGAGGATCACCCCACCGGTGTTGGCCCCGTATATGCTCGCCTCGGCGCCTTTTAATATGGTAATTCCGCTGATGCTTCCAGGATCCAGCGAATTAAGGTATGTGTTGCCGCCGGCGTCCGTAAAGGGAAGCTCGTCCAGATAGATCCGGACATTCCTGATCCCGAAAGGTGACCGGAGCAGGCTACCGCGGATGGACAGCCGGTAACTTCCCGGGGAACGTTCTTCCATGCGTACTCCCGGCGCCGAATTGAGGGACGGTACCAGGGATCCTTCCGGCTGATTTTCCAGATCCGACCGGCTGATGATGTTAACCGAAGCCGGTGACCGGAGCAGCGGCTGTTCCGTGAAATACGCCCGTACGACCACTTCCTTCAGCTGTTGGGTGCTATCTGGTGATGTGGGCTGGCCGGAGGTCACAATTGGCAGGAGAATTGCCGGAACCAGGGTCGTAATTTTCATCAAATACGGTTTAGTACGAATCAATATTACATTTTTTATTTTAACATATAATTTGACAAAGCATATGTCCATTCTGTTTTCCCCGCTTACCATTAAGAGCATTACACTGAAGAATCGCATGGTAGTCTCTCCGATGTGCCAGTATTCGGCCACGGACGGATATCCCAACGACTGGCACCTGGTTCATCTTGGCAGCCGCGCGGTAGGCGGAGCCGCCCTGATCCTCGCCGAGGCTACCGCCGTGTCGCCCGAAGGAAGGATCACCCCTTTCGACCTCGGCCTCTGGCATGATGGTCAGACGGAATCTTTTCGCCGCATTACGGAGTTCATTCATCAGAACGGATCGGTTGCGGGGATCCAGCTCGCTCATGCGGGCCGGAAAGCGAGCACGGACGCTCCATGGAGGGGCGGCGGGTTTCTGGGGCCGGAGTCCGGCGGCTGGGAACCGGTGGCTCCGAGCGCGGTCGGATTCAGGGAAGGGGAGCAGCCTGCAGCGCTGACCGCTGAGGGGATCCGGAAGGTGATCGAAGATTTTGCGCAGGCGGCCGGGCGCGCGCTCAGGTGCGGATTCCGGGTACTGGAGGTGCATGCCGCACATGGATATCTGGTTCATCAGTTTCTGTCGCCGCTGAGTAACAGGAGGGCGGATGAGTACGGCGGGAGTTTCGAAAACCGGATCCGTCTGCTATTGGAGATCATCACTGCAGTTCAGCGTGAATGGCCTGCGGAATTGCCACTGTTCGTCCGTATTTCGGCGACCGATTGGGCGGAAGGAGGCTGGGATGAGGAACAGTCCGTACAGCTCTCCGCCATACTGAAGGACCGCGGCGTTGACCTGATCGACTGTTCTTCGGGCGGCCTGGTCCCCCATGCGAGGATTCCGGCAGGCCCGAATTATCAGGTGCCTTTTGCTGAAAGGATCCGGAAAGAAGCCGGTATCATGACAGGCGCCGTAGGTCTGATAACCAAAGCCGGTCAGGCGGAGAAGATCCTGGCCGATCAGCAGGCCGATCTGATCATTGTGGCAAGACAGCTGCTCCGCAATCCGTATTTTCCGCTGCATGCGGCCCTGGACCTGGGAGTGGACCTGCCGTGGCCGGATCAGTATGAGCGGGCTAAGCCGCGGAATCACTGATCGGGAAGCTGAAGCGTGAACGTGGTGCCGTTTCCGGGCTCGCTCCGTACCTCAATGGACCCGCCCAGCAGTTCGATCTGCATCTTGGTCATATGGAGACCCAGTCCTTTGCCTTCAATGTGCCGGTGAAACCGCTTGTATAAACCGAACAGCTGGTTGCCATAGATTTTCAGGTCCAGGCCGACTCCGTTGTCGGATACGTCGATCCGGAGCCGGCCGTTTTCCCTGCAGGTCGCAATTCCGATGCGGAGCTGGCGTTCCGGGGATTTGTACTTGATGGCGTTGGAAATCAGGTTCAGGATGCAGCTCTGGATATAGCTCCTGATGCTTCTGAGTTCGTCCGTGCCTTCTCCGATGCTGATATCGAAGGCCGCATTGGCTTCCCGGATCTGTTTCTCCAGAAGATGGAGGGTACTTTGCACAATCTCGGAAAGGCTGAACTTCTCGATCTTCTCATTCAGCGGGGTCCGGGCCGCCAGGATATTGTTCAGGTCCCGGATCAGCTGGTCGATCGATTCGGCGGACTGGCTGATGTATTTGATCAGGGAGCGTCTTTCTGCTTCATCCGTTTCCACTTCCAGGAGATAGGAGGAACCGAGAATGTTGGCGACCGGAACACGAAGGTTATGGGATACGATGTAGTTGAACTGCATCAGTTCGTTGTACTGTTTATTGATCTCCCGGATCAGCCGCTCATTGTCCGCTTCGGCCTTTTTGATCTCCGCCTCCGACCGGCTTGATGTGATATCGGCCAGGTAACCTTCAATATAGAGGAGCCTGCCCTGTTCGCTGTAGACGCCCCCTGAGATTTCCTTCACCCATTTGACAGACCCGTCCCTGCCGCATATCCGGTATTCGAGAACAAGATCCTCACGGCTTTTCAGGCAGTCCCTTGCAGCCAGCCAGATACGTTCGCTGTCCGCCGGGTCGATCAGTTCTCCGAATGACACCGAGCGGTTTGCGATCAGTTCTTCGGGCCTATAGCCGGAGAGTGCTGAAATACCCCCGCTTACATAGCTCAGGGTCCAGTTCTCATCGAACTTTCTGCGGAATAGTGCCCCGGGCAGCGATTCCAGCAGCGATTTCAGCGATTCGCCCCTGAAACCGGCGGTTTCTTTGAGAGGGATGGAATATGGTATTGTAGTGTTCATTGATATTTCTTTTAAGTTAAGAGTATTAAATATAAAGAAATATCTGAAAACAAAAAAGCTCCTGAAATTTGATCAGGAGCTTGTAATCCGGTTGGCTACAGGAGGTTCCGCCAGCTGACGAGATCACCGATGATCTGCTCCAGCTTTTCGATCGGTACGCGCTCCTGCTGCATGCTGTCGCGGTGACGGATGGTTACCGTATTGTCTTCCAGTGACTGGTGGTCAACGGTGATACAGAACGGAGTGCCGATCGCATCCTGACGGCGGTACCGTTTTCCGATCGAGTCTTTTTCCTCATAGATTACATGATGGTCAAGCTTGATGCGGTCCATGATCTCACGCGCTTTCTCAGGAAGCCCGTCCTTCTTGGTCAGCGGAAGGATCGCCGCTTTTACAGGCGCCAGGCACGGGTGTAGTTTAAGTACCACACGGCTGTCCTTCTTATCGCCTTCACTGAGGTCCTGTTCTTCGAATGCACTGATGAGGGTGAGCAGGAACATCCGGTCCAGGCCGATGGAAGTCTCAATGACGTAGGGGATATAGTTCTTATTGATCTCTGAATCGAAATACTGCAGTTTCTTTCCGGAGAATTCCTGGTGCTGGGAGAGGTCAAAGTCGGTACGGCTGTGGATGCCTTCCACTTCCTTGAAACCGAACGGAAACTGGAATTCGATGTCCACCGCGGCATTGGCGTAGTGAGCCAGCTTCGCATGTTCATGAAAACGATAGTTGTCCGGGTTCGTTCCCAGCGCCTTGTGCCAGTTCAAACGGGTTTGCTTCCAGTAGTCATACCATTCCATTTCAGTGCCGGGACGAACAAAGAACTGAAGCTCCATCTGTTCGAATTCGCGCATCCGCATAATGAACTGGCGTGCGATCACTTCATTCCGGAATGCCTTACCGATCTGTGCGATACCGAACGGAATCTTCATCCGCCCGGTTTTCTGAACGTTCAGGAAATTGACAAAAATTCCCTGGGCTGTTTCCGGACGGAGGTAGATCACATCCGCATCCTCGGCTACCGCACCCATCTGGGTGGAGAACATCAGGTTGAACTGACGGACATCGGTCCAGTTGCGGGTCCCGGAAACGGGACAGGCGATCTCGTGTTCGATAATCAGGTCTCTCAGGCTGCTCAGATCATCATTCTGCAGAGCCTGGTCCAGCGATGCCTGGAGCTTTTCAGCCTTTTCAGCCTTGCCGTCCTTTTCGTACCGGGCGATCTTGTCTTCGATCAGCTGGTCTGCGCGGTACCGTTTTTTGGAGTCTTTATTGTCGATCATCGGATCATTGAATCCGTCGACGTGGCCGGATGCCTTCCAGATCTTCGGATGCATGAAGATCGCCGAATCAATCCCGACAATATTCTCATGCATCTGGACCATCGACTTCCACCAGTAGGTCTTGATATTGTTCTTTAATTCAGCGCCATTCTGCCCGTAATCGTACACGGCACTCAAACCATCGTATATTTCACTGGATTGAAATACAAAGCCGTATTCTTTGGCGTGCGATATAACGTTTTTAAACAGTTCGTCGTTGTTTTTGCTCATGATAGCAGCAAAGATAGTTTCATTTAGCATTTTTTCTGCAGGCCTTTGCCTATAGTTTAAAAGGGAGTATTGGTTAAGCCTGTTTAAAGTTCTACTTTCGTTCCCGACTTTGTTCTTCAAACCCTTTTAACTTTTATCCAGTGAGCGTACAGGTTGACCAGTTGACCAAGAATTATGACGGGCTGCAAGCGGTTAATGGAATCACGTTTTCGGCAAGGCCGGGAAGCGTTCTGGGGTTCCTCGGGCCGAACGGCGCCGGTAAGTCCACGACGATGAAGATCCTCACCGGTTATATTCCGCCGACGTCCGGCCGAGTAACGGTTGCCGGGCTGGACGTGCAGGAGCACTCCCTGGAAGTTCGCAGAAAGATCGGTTACCTCCCGGAGCACAATCCGCTGTACCTGGACCTCTATGTCAGGGAGGCGCTTGGATTTATCGCCTCCATTCACAGGCTGGCCCATCCAAAAGCAGCGATCGACCGTGTAATTGAACAAACGGGGCTTGGCGATCAGGCCAAAAAGAAGATCGGCGAACTGTCCAAGGGTTTCCGGCAGCGGGTAGGGCTCGCTCAGGCGATCCTGCATGATCCCGAAGTGCTGATCCTGGACGAGCCGACCTCCGGCCTCGATCCCAATCAGATCATCGGGATCCGGAAACTGATTGCCGAACTCGGAAGAACAAAAACGGTGATCCTTTCCACCCATATCATGCAGGAGGTTGAGGCCGTTTGCGAGCATGTGGTCATCATCCGTTCCGGAACGATTGTGGCTGACGACCAGCTGACGAATCTGATGAACGGCCATCCGGGAAAAACGCTGGAACAGATATTCATTAACCTGACCAATTAGTTTGTGATCTATGAGCGGAAGCCCGCCGGCTGCGGCACGTCTTCCATTGATATCAAAAAGAAATGATTAGCATCCTGCATAAAGAAATCACCGATTTTTTCAATTCACTCACTGCATACATCACCATAGGCGTTTTCCTGCTTGCCACCGGCCTGTTCCTGTGGGTATTCCCGGAATCCAGTATTCTTGAATATGGCTATGCCGGACTGGAGAGCCTGTTCAGTATCGCTCCGTACCTGTTCATGTTCCTGATCCCGGCGATCACCATGCGTTCCGTTGCCGAGGAAAAAAAGGCCGGTACGTTTGAGTTGCTGGCGACCCGGCCGCTGACGGACTGGCAGATCATCCTGGGAAAATACCTGGCATCGCTGCTCGTCGTACTGCTTACACTGGTCCCGACCGTGATCTATTATATTACGATATACCAGCTCGGCGTCGAGAAAGGAAATATTGATTCCGGGGCGGTCATCGGATCGTATATCGGGCTCTTTCTGCTGGGCGGCGTTTTTACCGCGATCGGAATCTTCGCCAGCGCGGTCAGCAGGAACCAGATCGTCGCCTTTATGGTATCGGTCTTCCTGTGTTACTTTTTCTTTATGGGATTCGACTCGGTCAGCCGCCTGATTGCGCTGCAATCGGTTGATACCGTAATTACCGCGATAGGGATCAACGAGCATTACCAGTCCGTCAGCCGCGGGGTGCTTGATACGCGGGACCTTATCTATTTTTTTACCGTGATCGCATTTTTCCTGGTGGTCACCCGGACCGTTCTGGGCCGCCGGCTCACCAACCGCCGGAAAAGCGACCGAGGCGTCCTGCTGCTGTCCCTTGTCCTGCTCGTGGTTGTCAATTATCTGGCGGCTCAGTTTTTCAGCCGGATCGATTTTACCAGGGAGAAACGTTATACGCTTTCGCCGGTCACCCGCAACATCCTGGGCGGCCTGGATGACAATATGCAGATTACCGTATACCTGGAGGGTGACTTCCCGGCAGGCTTCAAACGGCTCAGGAACGCAACCCGCGATCTTCTGACCGACTACAGGGCCTATGCAGGCGGCCGTCTCCGGTTTGATTTTGTGAACCCGATAAAGGGAGACCAGGCCGCGCAGTCGGCGGTTGCGGAAGAGCTTGCGGCGAAGGGCATTACCCCGACCAATCTGAGCGTAAAGACCGAGGACGGCCTTACGCAGAAACTCGTTTACCCGGCGGCGCTGATCACTTATGGCGGCCGGCAGATCCCGGTCCGGCTGTTTCAGACGAGAATGGGGGCCACTCCGGAGGAGGTATTGAATAACTCCGTGCAGAACCTGGAATATGCTTTTTCTTCGGCGATCCAGAAGATCAGCCGGGGCGGAGCGCCCAGGATCGGGTTTACCGAAGGCCATGGCGAGCTGGATGATTCGCAGCTGGCAGACGCCATGAAAATTCTGCAGGACGGATACGAGGTCGGGCGCGTAGACCTGAGCGTGATGACGATAGCCGGTCTGGACAAACTGGATGTGCTTATCGTACCGAAGCCGGCAAGCGGGTTTTCGGAAGCGGAAAAATATAAGATCGATTATTTCGTGATGAAAGGAGGGAGCGTATTCTGGGCCCTTGATAACGTAAATGCCGAGCTGGACAGCCTGCGCGGCATGTCCGAGCAGCTGGCTTTCCCCAAAAAGCTGAACCTGGACGATATGCTGTTCAGGTACGGGGTCCGCATCAACTATGACCTGGTAGCTGATATGAACTGCGCCCAGATCCCGATCAGTCTGGCAGGCAGCTCCGACGGGGGAATCCAGATGGTTCCCTGGCTTTTCTATCCGATCTTCGTGCCGACCTCATCGCATCCCCTGGTGAAGAACCTGGACGGCATCAGAAGTGAGTTCGCCAGCACCATCGACACCATTGCGGTCAAGGGACTCCGGAAGACGATCATCCTGAGCTCCTCGCCGTTCAGCCGGAAACTGGCTGCGCCCACGCTGCTTTCACTGCAGATGCTGGAACAGGAACCGGATCCCAAAGCATTCCAGAGCGAGCCGAAGCCTGTAGGGGTGGTCCTGGAGGGAACCTTCGGCTCGACCTTCGTCAACCGCCCGGTTCCCGCGGGGATTACGGAAACGGTCCGGATTCCGCGGCAAAGCAAACCCGGCCGGATGATTGTGGTCGCAGACGGAGACATCCTGAAGAACCAGGTGAGCGCAACGGACGGATCGACCTTCCCGCTGGGCTATGACCGGTATACCAGCCAGCAATTCGGAAACCGCAATTTCCTGCTGAACGTGGCCGATTACCTGACCGATCATTCGGGGATCATTGAACTGAGGAATAAAGAGGTGCGTGTCCGTCTTTTGGACCGGGCCAGGATCCGCGAAGAAAAGGCCATGTGGCAGGGACTGAACCTGCTGTTGCCCATAGGCGTGTTGATAGTTTTTGGAATTTTTCAACATTACTACAGGCGACGGAAGTATGCGGTTTGATTTTTTTACTTTTGGGGGTTACAGACCGCCTGCGGTCCGGAACCAGTGTACGCTTTTATAACATTGTTACTTTGTAAATTAAGATATGAGATTTATTGTTTCGACATCCACGTTGTTAAAACAGTTACAGGCTGTTAACGGAGCATCCAGCAGCAGCACCGTGCTTCCCATCCTGGAAAACTTCCTTTTCGAAATCAAGGATGGTAACCTGGTGATCTCAGCGACTGATCTTCAGACCAGCATGACCACTTCCCTGGCAGTCGAATCAAAGGAGGAAGGTAAAGTTGCGGTTCCTGCAAAGATCCTGCTTGAAACGCTGAAGACGCTTCCGGATCAGCCCATCGCATTCAATATTGACGATAATACCTTTGCGATCGAGATCAGTGCAGGTGACGGAAAATATAAGCTCAGCGGAGAGAACGGAGAAGATTTTCCGAAGATCCCTACGGTTGAGAACGCCTCAGCCGTAAATATCGCAGCATCCGTGCTTTCCCAGGCCATCAACAAGACGCTGTTTGCCGTGAGCAACGACGAACTCCGTCCGAATATGACCGGCGTCTTCTGCCAGCTGAATTCGGACAGCGTGACATTTGTCGCCACCGACGGCCACAAGCTTGTTCGTTACCGCCGCAAGGACGCCAAGTCGGCGGCCTCGTCATCTTTTATCCTGCCGAAAAAGGCCCTGACACTTCTGAAAAGTTCCCTGCCGTCTGAAGATGTCAGTGTGTCCATTGAATACAACAATACCAGCGCTTTCTTCCGGTTTGGAAATATCAACCTGGTCTGCCGGCTCATCGACGAGCGTTTTCCGGACTATGAAGCGGTGATCCCGCTTAACAATCCGAACAAACTGACGATTGAGCGGAGCCTGTTTTTGAACTGCCTGCGCCGGGTGGTGATTTTCGCAAATAAAACGACCCACCAGGTCCGGCTCCGGATCAACGGAAGCGAACTGAATATATCGTCTGAAGACATCGACTTCTCCAATGAAGCGCACGAGCGGCTGAGCTGCCAGTACGAAGGCGCCGATATGGAGATCGGCTTCAACGCCAAATTCCTGATCGAGATGCTGAACAACCTGGACGGCGAAGAGGTGCTGCTTGAAATGAGCACGCCGAACCGCGCAGGCCTGCTCATGCCGCAGAACGGTGACGAAAACGAAGATGTGCTTATGCTGGTTATGCCGGTCATGCTGAACACGTACGCTTAAGCACCCGGTAACCCATTTTATTCGGCCTGGCTTACCCCAGGCTTTTTTTTTACGACTTTTAGATTTACTGCCTTGGAATTTATTCAGCAACTCATCGATTTTATCCTGCATATAGATAAACACCTGATCGAAATCGTTCAGGACTATAAGTTGTGGACATATGCGATCCTCTTCGTGATCATCTTTGCCGAAACAGGCTTTGTGGTCACCCCGTTCCTTCCCGGAGACTCCCTGCTGTTTGCAGCAGGCGCGATTATCGCAAAGCCGGAGAGCGGACTGAATATCGGCCTGATGTGTATTCTTTTGATCGCCGCTGCGGTCCTGGGAGATCTCGTCAACTATCACATCGGCGATTACATCGGCCCGAAAGCCTTCAGCGGCCGCTATAAGCTGCTGAAAAAGGAATACCTCGAGCGTACTCAGAAATTCTATGAGAAGCACGGGGGGAAGACCATCATCTACGCGCGGTTCATCCCGATCATCCGGACGTTCGCTCCCTTCATTGCCGGGGTAGGTACGATGAGTTATGCGAGATTCGCTTCGTATAATATTGCGGGCGGCGTGCTGTGGGTACTCAGCTTCCTGCTGTTAGGTTATTTTTTCGGCGGTTTGCCGGTAATCAAGAACAACTTTACCTATGTGATATTCGGTATCATTCTGGTGTCCATTCTGCCGCCGCTGTTTGAATATGCCAAACACCGGTTTCAGAAAGCATAAGTAAGCCGTCTGAGCGTAGAACAACGCATAAAAAAGAGGCGGGTCATTTCACAATGATCCGCCTCTTCCTTTTTATGGAATTGTCTTATCCCTGTCCGCCGTGTCACTGAAGAATCTCCAGCCGGATCCCGGCAGTGTACCACCGGCCCGGCATCGGTACAGCCCCTGCCTCGGTGTAGTTTGCGTCGTTCAGGTTTGAAGAGTCCAGGTAGAGATGATATCTGCCGCGGTCAAAGGCCAGCCGCGCATCGATCGTCGTATAATCTTTGTAATTGATCCGCTGCGCATAGCGGGCGCCCACCGTGAACGAAAGCTCCGGGGTGAGGCCCATGTTCAGATTTCCCGTTAATTGGTTTCTCAGGCTCTCAAGGGCATACCTGGAGATCATCACCGCGTCCGATTCTCTTTTCGGGTCCAGGTGGGTATAGGAAAGCCTTGCCTGCAGTCCCGTGCGGGAGGCGGACCTTTCAAGGATGCGGTAGTCGGCAGTAAACGTGTATCCGGCGGTCGTTAAAGACCGGAAGTTCTGCGGCTGCCACGGATCCGTCACGGAACCTTTTACCCAGTCAATGAACCTGTTCACCTCGCGGTGGAAGTAGCTGGCGGTCACAGAGGCCCGCTGATTGTTAAAACGGATTCCGGCTTCGGTGAAAAAAGCGTCCTCCGCCACCAGGCCGGCATTGCCGATATTGGTCGGCCCGCTGTAATACAGGTCGGTGTAGGTGGGAAGCCGCTGACCGGTCCCGATATTGGTGAATACCTTCCAGTTCGGGGTGATGGAATAGCCGGCGTCCAGTCCGGGGAATAGCTGCCAGCCGTAGTCCGAGTTGTAGTTCAGGTAGGTGCCCAGGTTCAGCAGCAGGTTTTCGATCGCATCAAACTTGTACTCTCCGGAAATCCCGAAATTGGTGCGGTCCCGTTTCCCCAGGTTCGTACTGTTGATCTGCTCATTCCGGCCTTCGAACCCGAGTCCCACCGTTCCGATGACCGTTTCGATGGTGTTGTTGAGCTCAGCGGTCAGTGCATGGGTGGTATGCTGGTTCCGGAAGCGGGCAAGATCCGTCCGGATGTAACGGTAGTCGTCTTTATTCAGCCTGTAGGACACACGGGGCCGGATCGTCCACGCCCCGCTCAGTTTGCCGGTGTAGCTCAGGGAAGCAAGTCCGGTCCGGACGATCTCCTGGGACTCCCGGTCCCCCGGAGCCGCGTAATACCCGTTCGCTCCGAAATCGTTATCCACGTATCCGGCCATGACCTGCCATTCGCTTTGTCCCGGCGTCATGAACCGGCCCTGGTAGAACGCCTTGTTGTTCTGAAATGCGGTGTTGTACCGGTATCCGCTGCCCGCTTCCCGGGATAGGGAAAACAGGTGTCCGTTCGCTGCCGTTTTGATGGTTCCCACAGCACGGACGCCGTAGGACGCAAACGTTTTTCCGGTACTCTCATCCTCCCGAAAACCTGATCCCGTGAAGAGATGAGCAGTTACGCCCGTGCCGGTCGTTTTCTTGGTGACGATGTTGATCGCGCCGGTCAGGGCATTGATGCCGTAAATCCGTGCGGCTGAGCCCCTGAGAATCTCGATACGCTCAATGGCGTCCGGGTTGACCGGCAGGTTCATCATGTTGTGGCCGGTTTGCGGATCGGATAATTTCACCCCGTCGATCAGGACCAGGGTCTGGTCAAATGTTCCGCCGTCGATGCTGATGTCGGTCTGGACGCCCTGCGGCCCGCGCTGCCGGACGTCTAATCCGGAAACATAGCTGAGCAGCTCGTTTACCGACCGGACGGGGAGGTTTCGGATCATGGCCTGATCCAGGACCTGGATATTTCGGTTCTGTTGTGAGAAAGGCAGTTCCAGGCGGTTTTCCTGGATGATTACTTCGCCTAAAGATTGTGTGGTAGTGCTGTCCGGTGCCTGTGCCAGCGCAAAGGAAGGGAGCAGCATACCCAGCAGTATTTTCTTCATATAGGTGTTTTTTTATTGCGGCGGCAAAGATATGATTTGCGGGATATGTCTGCCAAGGCATTAATTTCCGGATCCGGGAGGGCTCCGGATTCATCAAATCGCTTCACGGTGTATCCGAATAAATCGTATATTTGTGCGCTCCCGGTGATAAACAGCCTGGGGCGGTGCCCGAAAAGGGGCGCAAATTATTAAGGGCTTCAGGAACAGTTAATTTATTTAAAATCTGTTTGGGATATTCAAAAAATCCGCATATATTTGCAGTCCTTAAAATAAAACGGATAAAAAAGCTTACAAATGGCAAATCATAAATCAGCGATTAAGAGAATCAGATCAAATGCTGCAAAGCGTTTACGTAACAGGTACCAGGCTAAAACAACCAGAAACGCAATCAAGAAACTGCGTGGCACAACTTCAAGAGATGAGGCAACTCCGCTTTTAGCTAAAGTTATCTCTATGCTTGATCGTCTGGCTAAGAAAAACGTTATCCACAAGAACAAAGCATCAAACAATAAGTCAAAGCTGACGAAGTTCGTTAACGGCTTAAGCTAAGATATAAACAAATCTGTTTTGGAAAGGGCGCTGATTTTCAGCGCCCTTTTTTATTTTTTTTCTTTTTGGTATATTTATTTATGCCAGAATTTCCGCCTAAGGTTACCATTAAGGGATGGGCGCAGGAAGACCGTCCGCGCGAAAAGCTGTTGCTGCACGGCCGCAGATCCCTCACAGATGCCGAACTGATCGCAATCCTGATCGGGTCGGGGCGTCCGAACATGTCTGCGGTGGATCTGAGCCGTGAGATTCTCAGTACACACCAGCATGATCTGGACAGGCTAGGCAGGCTTACCGTGAAGGATCTTTCCTCATTCAAAGGGATCGGGTCGGCCAAGGCGATCGCGATCATAGCTGCCCTGGAGCTGGGACGCCGCCGGAAGGAAGCGGCCGCTCCGGTCCGGTACCAGATCGGTAACAGCTCGGACGTCTACAGGTTCCTGCTGCCGGTCTTCTCCGACCTGGAGCATGAGGAGTTCTGGATCCTGTTCCTCAACAGGGGAAACAAGGTTACCGGCAAGGAGCGGATCAGTAAGGGCGGTCAGGCCGGAACAATTGCCGATCCGAAGATCATTTTCAACAAGGCCATCGAGAACCATGCTGCTTCGCTGATTCTCGCCCATAATCATCCTTCCGGCAACCTTCGCCCGAGCAGTGCGGATATCGCCCTGACCGGTAAACTGGTGTCCGGGGGGCAGCTGCTTGATATTGGCGTCCTTGACCACCTGATCATTACGGATAAAGGCTACTACAGCTTTGCCGACGAGGGGATGTTGTGAGGTTTTTCATAATACAGGTTTACGCATTTCCCAACTCAAGGCTAAATCTTCTATCTTTGCCCTTCATCCTGAAATAGACATGAAGATTTCGTATAAATGGCTGAAGGAATTTATCCGTACTGAAAAGACTCCTGAAGAAATATCGAAGATATTAACCAATATAGGCCTTGAAGTTGAAGGCCTCGAGAAGGTGCAATCAATTCCGGGCGGGCTTGAAGGGCTGGTGATCGGACATGTCAGGGACTGTGCCCAGCATCCGAACGCGGATCGTCTGCGTGTTACCCGGGTGGATGTCGGTTCAGGCACCGATCTTCAGATCGTTTGCGGTGCGCCGAATGTGGCCGCCGGCCAGAAAGTGGTCGTCGCAACGGTCGGAACCACGGTTTATCCGCTGACGGGAGAACCTTTCAAGATCAACAAATCGAAGATCCGGGGCGAAGTTTCAGAGGGAATGATCTGTGCCGAGGACGAGATCGGCCTGGGCGAGTCACATGCCGGAATCATGGTGCTTAATGACGAAGCACTGGTGGGAACGCCGGCCACCGAGTACTTCAATCTGCAGGATGATTTCGTTTTCGAGATCGGGCTGACACCGAACCGCGCTGACGCCGCCTCACACCTCGGTGTGGCACGGGACCTGGCTGCCTTCGAAAGGTCTGAAGTGGTCATGCCGGATCTTTCTTCGTTCCGGGTGGATAACCGGTCCCTTGAAATTCCGGTGGTCGTGGAAGATGCGGCCGCTTGCCCGCGTTATTCCGGACTGACGATTTCCGGGATCACCGTTAAGGATTCGCCGGACTGGCTGAAAGAAAAACTGAACGCGATCGGGGTAAGACCCATCAACAATATTGTGGACGTGACCAACTATGTGCTTCACGAGCTTGGTCAGCCGCTCCACGCATTTGACGCCGACGCCATAACCGGGGGGCAGGTGGTCGTAAAAAGGGCTGCGGAAGGAGCAATGTTCACCACGCTGGATGCTGTGGAGCGCACGCTTTCTTCCGAGGACCTGATGATCTGCAACTCCGCCGAACCGATGTGCATTGCCGGGGTATTCGGGGGAAGCAAATCCGGCGTTACTGAATCAACAACCCGGGTATTCCTCGAAAGCGCTTATTTTAACCCGGTCACCGTACGCAAGACCTCAAAGCGCCACGGACTTAAAACGGATGCCTCCTTCCGGTTTGAACGCGGAACGGATCCGGAAATGACGGTAACCGCGCTGAAGAGGGCCGCTATCCTGATCAGGGAGGTCGCCGGGGGTGAAGTCACTTCCGAGATCTCGGATTTCTACCCGGAACCCTCCGCTCCTTTTAAGGTGGAAGTAACTTACGCAAATATTGATCGGCTGATCGGCAAGCACATTCCTCCGGCTGACATTCGTGTCATCCTGGAAGGGCTGCAGATCCGGATCGTTTCCGCTTCAGTGGCCGGATTGGTCCTGGAGGTGCCGACCTATAAGGTTGATGTGACACGCGAGGTGGACGTGATCGAGGAGATCCTGCGGATCTACGGGTATAACAATGTTGAGATACCCATCCAGGTGCGGGCATCACTGAATTATGCTGCCAAACCGGATAAGGAGGTCATTCAGAATCAGGTGGCGGATCTTTTATCAGCCAACGGCTTCAACGAGATCCTCTGCAATTCACTGACGAGCGCTTCCTATTCGCCTGATCCGGAGCGGGCGGTTCGTATTCTGAATCCACTGAGCTCCGACCTGGATGTGATGCGTCAGAGTCTCCTGTTCTCCGGACTGGAGGCAATAGGCTACAATCAGAACCGCAGGAATGCGGACCTGAAGTTTTATGAATTCGGGAAAGTATACAGCACGGCGGACGGGTCCTACAGGGAGAACAGCCGCCTGTCGGTATTCATGACCGGGCAGCTGCAGCCAGAGCAATGGAACCAGCCTGCCCGGAAGAGCAGCTTTTATAACCTGAAAGCGGTTGTCGACGGTATTCTCCGCCGGCTGAACGTAGGCGGCCTGACAACAGAGGACGCCTCAAACCCGGATCTGGCGTTCGGTATCCGGTATAAGAAAGGGGAGAAGGTGCTGGTTGAGTTGGGAAGTGTGTCGCAGCGTGCCCTGAAACTGGCGGATGTGGGCGCCGAAGTGTTCTATGCGGACTTTGACTGGGATCTGGTCCTGCGGTCTGTACGGAACAATAAGATCACCTATCAGGAGGTTTCGAAGTTCCCTGCTGTCCGCCGCGATCTTTCGCTGCTGCTTGACCGGGAAGTGTCATTCGGCCGGTTGAAGCAGATCGCGCAGCGCACCGAGAGAAACCTGCTGAAAGAGATCAATGTGTTTGACGTGTACCAGGGGAACAAGCTGCCGGAGGGCAAAAAGTCCTACGCGCTGAGCTTTATCCTGCAGGATGTGGAGAAAACGCTCACGGATAAGCAGATTGATGCCATCATGCAGAAATTAATGCTTAACTTCGAAAAAGAGGCCGGTGCCGAGATCAGAAAGTAGTTCTTTGATTTGATTAATCCCATGACCTATATTTTTAGCGATGTCTCAGATAGCAGAACAGTTAAACAAAGTAGTTGACAAGACTGCGCGGCTGATCGAACTCTGCGCCGCGCTGCAGGAGGAGAATGATTTGCTGAAGCTCGAGAATCAGTCACTGAAAGCCGGGGTCAGCACCAGTAAGGATAAGATCAACGAACTTGAAGAGAAGCTGAGAGTGATCAAGTTAGCGCGCTCGCTTGAGGCACTGCCGGGCAACGGGGCCGGTGACAGCGAAAAAACGCTTGACATAAAGCAAAAAATTAGCGATTTTGTACGCGAAATTGATAAGTGTATTGTGTTGCTGAAGAAGTAATACAAGTGAAACAAGCTCAAATGGGAGAAATCTCCATAAAAATAAATATTGCTGACCGTGTCTATCCTTTAAAGGTGGACATGGAAGAGGAAGAGATAATCAGAAGGGCGGCGAAGCTGATAAATGACCGGATCAAGGAATTCCAGGAGAATTACGCGGTACGGGATAAGCAGGATTTGCTGTCGATGTGTGTACTTCATTACGCGACCAGCACGCTGAAGGCTGAGCAGAAGGTAATGCAGGAAGACACCACTGTTGCAGAAAAAGTGCACCAGCTTGATGAAATATTAACTGACTTCTTTTCCAGGTAATCGTTCTTTATAAACAGAGCTCAAGATTTAACCGCAGTTAAATTTAAGTTTCACTATTTAAAACTTAACACTTCAATATTACAGGGGTGGAAGGTGTAAACCATCTGGCATTGCCACCTGGTTATGACCATGCCCGAAATCCTGGCCCATGAAGTTTATAATACATGAAACTTAAATTTTAATTGCGGTTTTTTTATTTAATTTAAAATATGGAAATACTACTATACATTTTAATAGGACTGGTAATCGGAGTAGCAATAGGACGATTCCTGCTCCAGAAACTCCTTAAGAACCAGGAGATAGCAGCGCAAAACAAGGTAAAGAAGATACTGAAGGATGCGGAGAACGACGCGGAGATCCTGAAGAAGAATAAGTTACTGGAGGCCAAAGAAAAGTTTCTGCAGATGAAGGCTGAGCATGAACAGGAAGTGAATGCCCGGAACAATACCGTGAACCAGCGGGAGAACTCCATCAAGCAGAAAGAGCAGTCCGTGAACCAGCGGCTGGAAAACCTGAACCGCAAGGAGCAGGAACTCGACAAGACCAAGGCCAACCTGGAAAAGCAGATCGAGATCAGCCAGAAGAAGCAGGAAGAGGTTGAAGCCCTCAAGAATCAGCATGTGCAGCAACTGGAGACGATTGCCGGCCTGACTGCCGAGGAAGCCAAGAACCAGCTGGTCGAAACACTTCGTGAAGAAGCCCGGACGAAAGCGATGATGCAGATCAAGGATATCGTGGATGAGGCGAAGATGACGGCGACCAAGGAAGCCAAGAAGATCGTCATTCAGACCATCCAGCGGACCGCTACCGAAAGTGCCATCGAGAATACCGTATCCATATTCAATATCGAGAACGATGAGATCAAAGGCCGGGTCATCGGGCGGGAAGGCCGGAACATCCGTGCCCTTGAAGCTGCGACCGGCGTGGAGATCATTGTCGATGATACGCCGGAGGCAATCATCCTTTCCGGATTTGATCCGGTTCGCCGCGAGATCGCAAGACTGGCGCTCCACCGGCTCGTGACCGATGGTCGTATCCACCCGGCGCGTATCGAGGAAGTAGTTGCGAAAACAAAGAAGCAGATCGAGGAAGAAATTATTGAGATCGGTGAACGCACCGTGATCGACCTGGGAATCCATGGCCTTCATCCGGAGCTGATCCGGATGGTGGGTCGTATGAGATACCGGTCATCCTACGGGCAGAACCTGCTGCAGCACTCACGCGAAGTAGCGAACTTCTGTGCCACCATGGCCGCAGAGCTCGGCCTGAACGTGAAGCTGGCCAAACGTGCAGGACTGTTGCATGATATCGGCAAAGTGCCGGATGACAATCCGGAACTGCCGCACGCTATCCTGGGAATGCAGCTGGCGGAAAAATACAAGGAACATCCGGAAGTCTGCAATGCGATAGGGGCTCACCACGATGAGATCGAGATGACGTCGATGATCTCACCGATCATCCAGGCTTGCGACGCGATTTCGGGCGCACGTCCGGGTGCACGCCGTGAGGTTGTCGAAAGCTATATCAAACGACTTAAGGAACTGGAGGAGCTTGCGCTTTCCTATCCGGGAGTTGAAAAGACCTTCGCTATCCAGGCCGGCCGTGAACTGCGGGTAGTGGTTGAAAGCGAGAAGGTAAGCGACGCGCAGGCGGAAGTCATTGCCACAGATATTTCAAACCGGATCCAGACCGAGATGACCTATCCCGGTCAGATCAAGGTGACGGTGATCCGTGAAACACGGTCTGTGTCCTATGCAAAATAAACCGGGATATCCCGGGGAGCGGAAAGGCGGTGATCTGATCATCGCCTTTTCTTTTATATCTTTGTTCGTAAATCAATTCCATGGCACGTCAAGCTGAACTTCGTCCGATTGATGCCTACTTTGCCAAGTATGCAGAGAGTCATCAGAATCCAACCAATAAGCTTATCCACTGGATCTGCGTACCGCTGATCGTATTCAGTATACTGGGCCTGATCTGGGCAATTCCGTTTCCGCACCTGGATTTCCTGGGAAAGTATAACGGCTTTGTGAACTGGGCGTCCTTTCTGATCGCCTTTGCCGTGTACTACTACCTGCGCCTGTCGCCCATGTTGTCCTATGCGATGCTGCTGGTGATCATGCTCTTTTCCTACCTGATCGTCACCCTTGAGAAAATGCACCGGGTGCAGGGCTGGCCTGAAATGTACCAGGTTTGTCTCGCCATTTTTGTCCTTTCCTGGATCGGCCAGTTTATCGGGCACAAGATCGAGGGCCGGAAGCCGTCGTTCCTTGACGACGTCAAATTCCTGCTTATCGGTCCGGTTTGGTTGCTGCATTTTCTGTTCAGGAAAGCAGGTATTCGGTATTAATCTCCAATTCAGGTTTCATATGTTCCGGTTCCCCCGCGTATTACTCTTTCTGCCGATTCTTTTCATGTCCTGCCGTGCCCAAAAGGGTAACATCATCAGGGATCTTCACATGGTCACCCGGGCCGAATGGGGTGCCAAACCGCCGGTTCTGCCCATGACGGAACACGTTCCAGACCGGATTACCATTCATCATACCGCCACGCCGCAGGCTCCCGGCAAAAGCATCGCTGACAAGCTGAGAGGTCTTCAGGGCTTTTCGCAGACCAGGAGCGCACTCGGAAGCGGCCGGATCAAGGAGGTCTGGGCTGACATCCCGTATCATTTTTATATTGCGGCCAACGGCGATATCGGCGAAGGCCGGGAGCTTAAGTACGTTGGCGACTCGAATACGCCCTATGATCCGACCGGCCACGCACTGATCGTTCTGGAAGGAAACTTTCAGAATGAGGAAGTGACGCCCGCCCAGCTGCAGAGCCTTCAGAAGCTCATCGCCGCACTGTCAAAAAAATACCATATCGGTTCGGACCGGATCTCGGGTCATAAGGACAATGCCGATACCCTGTGTCCCGGGGAGAAGCTGTATGCCCTGATCCCGGAATTCCGGCACGCCCTGGATAACGCCGGGAAATGATCCGGTCTGCGGCTGCCATAACTGTTATTTCAAATAATCCGATTTACTTTTCCTGATGATAACTGAAAAACTGAAAAAGGTGATCCGGGATGTTCCCGACTTCCCTTCCCCGGGCATCCTTTTTAAGGATATTACACCGATCCTGAAAGACCCTGATCTCTGCAACGAAGTCGTGGACGCCCTGGTCAGGGACCTTGACGGCGTACAGGTCGATGTCGTGACCGGGGTCGAAAGCAGGGGATTCCTGTTTGGAGTCATGCTGGCCAACAGGCTGCGCGTCCCTTTTGTCCCCGTGCGCAAGAAAGGGAAGCTCCCTTATGTGACCGTCACCCAGGAATATGACCTTGAATACGGGTCGGCTGCCATCGAGATGCACCAGGATGCTTTTCCTGCCGGCAGCCGGGTTCTCATTCATGACGATCTGCTCGCAACGGGCGGAACCGTCGAGGCGGTCTCCAAGCTGGTGCGTCAGTTGGGCGGCGATATCGCTGGCTATTCCTTTATTATCAGCCTGGATTTTCTGAAAGGCGAGGAGCGCCTGAAAAAATATTCAAAAAATATTGTCCGCCTGGTTTCCTACTAATTCGCACCCCTCCGGACCCCATCAAAATAAATAGACTCAAAACCGTTTCGGCTTTGTTGTTGTTGCTGTAGACGCACTGCACAAGTGTATCATTTGTTGGCTATAATTGCCAGAACCAATTATATAGATATGTCATTACAAACAACAGCAGAGCCGGGATTTGACTTTTCCCCTACCGAAAATCAGATGATGGTCACGCGGATGGTCCGGGATTTTGCCGAGAAGCACATCCGCCCGCATGTTATGGAATGGGACGAATCCCAGACCTTCCCGATCGATACCTTTAAGCAGCTCGGTGAACTCGGACTCATGGGCGTCCTGGTTCCGGAGGAATACGGAGGTTCCGGTCTCGGGTACCAGGAATACGTTAACATTATTGTAGAGATCGCCCGGGTATGCGGATCTGTCGGACTTTCGGTTGCCGCCCATAACTCCTTATGTACCGGTCATATCCTTGCATTCGGAAACGAAGAGCAGAAACAGCGCTGGCTGCCCAGGCTGGCCACTGCCGAGTGGATCGGTGCCTGGGGGCTTACTGAAGCGAACACGGGTTCGGATGCCTTGCGGATGAACACGACCGCGGTGCTTGACGGGGATCATTATGTTTTGAACGGCTCCAAGAACTGGATCACCCATGGCAAGTCCGGCAATGTGGCCGTAGTGATGGTGCGGACCGGGGAGAAAGGCGATTCGAAAGGAATCTCCGCGATCGTAGTTGAAAAAGGAACGCCGGGCTTCACGCACGGAAAGAAGGAGAATAAGCTGGGTATGCGGGCCTCCGAGACCACCGAACTCATATTCGACAATTGCCGCGTTCCGCGGGAGAATCTGCTGGGAGCCGAAGGCGAAGGTTTCCGCCAGGCGATGAAGGTGCTGGACGGCGGACGGATCTCGATTGCCGCCCTCGGACTGGGTATCGCCAAAGGCGCTTTTGATGCCGCGGTGAACTATTCAAAAGAACGCCATCAATTCGGACAGCCGATCAGCAGTTTCCAGGGCATTTCCTTTAAACTGGCCGATATGGCAACCGAGATCGAGGCGGCCGAGCTGCTGATCCGTCAGGCTGCGGACCTGAAGAACCGGGGTATGAGCGTAACCCGGGAATCGGCCATGGCCAAGTACTTTTCATCCGAAGTGGCCGTCAGGACTTCCACCGAAGCCGTTCAGATCTTCGGAGGATACGGGTATACCAAGGATTTTCCGGTGGAGAAGTTCTACCGTGACAGCAAGCTCTGTACGATCGGTGAAGGCACGTCCGAGGTGCAGAAGATCGTTATCGCCCGGGAGATCCTGAAATAGTTAACCCGGTGATTTTGAAGAAATGATTGTTGTATCGAAAGAAAGTATTATCTTTGCAGTCCTTAACGAGAGGAGGTATAACAGATTATGATCATTATCAACGTAAAAGACGGCGAGTCATTAGATAAAGCGCTTAAACGCTTCAAGAAGAAATTTGAGAAAACAGGAGTCCTTAGAGAACTTCGCAGTCGTCAGGCATACGAGAAGAAATCAGTTGCCCGCCGCACGCAGGTTAAGAAAGCTATCTACAAACAAGGCTTGAATCAGGAAACTGTATAGTTTCTCAACATATTCTTTTTACATCGAAACTATTTGTATATTCCCGTCAGGGGATATATAAGTAGTTTTGATGTTTTTAGAGCGTTTTGTAAGTTATCTTCAGTTTGAGAAAAGGTATTCGGCCCATACGATAAATGCCTACCGGAACGACCTTGGGCAATACCTGGAATATCTTCGTAAAACCGGCCAGACCCTTGAGTCGGCAACGCATTTCCAGGTCCGCTCCTGGATGGTGGAACTGATGGACCGCCAGTCGGATCCAAAGACCATCAACCGGAAACTATCCTCACTACGTACTTTCTATAAATTTCTTGTCCGGGAGCAGCTCGTGGCTGCGGATCCGACGGGGCAGGTGCGCGCCCCTAAAATCCCGCGGCGGCTGCCGGTCGTCGTTGAAGAGGCCAGGATCAACAGCCTTCTCGACAGCGCGTCCTTTGATCCGGGTTTCCGGGGGCTAAGGGACCGGGTCGTTCTGGAACTGCTTTTCGGAACCGGCATGCGTTTGTCGGAGCTCGTCGGCCTCCTGGAATCCGATGTCAATAAATACGAACGGCTGATCAGGGTGACCGGAAAGGGAGGGAAGGAACGGCTGATCCCGGTCAACCAGTCGCTGATGCAGCTCCTGGATCAGTATATATCTGAAAAGCGGCAGTTGTCCGCCAGCACGGCGGTCATCCTGACCGATTCCGGGGAAGCGGCCTATCCCAAGCTCATTTACCGGATCGTGAACCGGAGTCTCGGCCTGATCTCAACGCAGAGCCGCAAAAGCCCCCACGTGCTGCGGCATACGTTTGCAACCGCGCTCCTGAACAACGGCGCCGATCTGAATGCGATCAAGGAGCTCCTGGGTCATGCCAGCCTCGCCGCCACGCAGGTGTATACCCATAATTCAGTTGAAAGATTAAAATCAATTTATAAACAAGCTCATCCAAAAGCTTAAACAAAGGAGGAAACATGAAAGCAAGAATCCAATCTATCCGCTTCAACGCCGACCAGAAACTGCTGACCTTTATTAAACAGAGGGCCGATAAGCTGGATCAGTTCTTTGATCGCATTATCAGTGGTGAGGTTTACCTGAGACTGCAGAAATCTGTGGACGAAACGAATAAGGTCGTAGTGATCAAGATCGCTCTTCCGGGCATCAGTTTGTCTGCAAAAGCGCGGTGCCGGTCCTTTGAGGAGGCCGTGGTCCTGGCGATTGAATCCCTCCGCAGACAGGTAAACAAGTACAAAGCAAGAGTGCGCGGAAATTTACCTGCTCATAACGAACCACTTGTGTGGGCGGTTGCATAATTATTTTTGCGTAATACTATTTTTTCTATTTTTGCACTCGGTTTTCGGCAGCAGAACAGCTGCCGAAAATATTTGAAAAAAAATTTTGTTGCCTCTTTAAATTGTGTAGATTTGCAGTCCCTTTCAGAGAGGTCATCGAAAGATGAAAAAGACAGACGGGGACTCGTTCTTTAAACGATTTAAATAAATAAACAAAAAGCCTCCTTAGCTCAGCTGGTAGAGCAACTGACTTGTAATCAGTAGGTCATTGGTTCGATCCCGATAGGAGGCTCCACGTTTCAGTAATGATCAGGTCCGTTAAGGATCCGGTATACTGAACCGGATGGGGAGATACCAGAGCGGTCAAATGGGACGGACTGTAAATCCGTTGCTTCGGCTACGAAGGTTCGAATCCTTCTCTCCCCACATTCATCCAAATCACAATATCCAACAGGATCCATTGTGATTTGGTTTTTGAATAACACACCAAATAAAATAAGCGGAAGTAGCTCAGTTGGTAGAGCGATAGCCTTCCAAGCTATAGGTCGCGAGTTCGAACCTCGTCTTCCGCTCAAAAAAAATCAAGTTGGCAGTCGGCAGAAATCCGTTTGCAGTTTTTTATTAACTGGCATTCTGAAACTGTGAACTTAATAAGCCGATGTAGCTCAGCGGTAGAGCACTTCCTTGGTAAGGAAGAGGTCATGGGTTCAAGTCCCATCATTGGCTCGGTTAGGAATAATAATTTCAAACTAAATAAAATTAACCTACTAATTAGTATAAAACATGGCAAAAGAAAAATTTGACCGCAGTAAGCCGCACTTAAACATCGGTACTATCGGTCACGTTGACCACGGTAAAACTACTCTAACTGCAGCTATTACTAAGGTATTAGCTGATGCTGGTTTATCTGAGGCACGTTCATTTGATTCGATTGACTCAGCTCCTGAGGAAAAAGAAAGAGGTATCACGATCAATACAGCACACGTTGAGTATTCAACTGCTAACCGTCACTATGCACACGTTGACTGTCCAGGTCACGCGGATTACGTGAAAAACATGGTTACTGGTGCTGCTCAGATGGACGGAGCTATCCTTGTAGTTGCTGCTACTGATGGTCCTATGCCTCAAACCCGTGAGCACATCCTGTTAGCTCGTCAGGTAGGTGTACCTGCGCTTGTTGTGTTCATGAATAAAGTTGACATGGTTGACGATCCAGAATTGTTAGACCTTGTTGAAATGGAAGTTCGTGAGTTATTATCATTCTACGAATTCCCTGGTGATGATATCCCTGTGATCCGTGGTTCAGCTCTTGGTGGTCTGAACGGTGATCCTCAGTGGGTTGCTAAGATCATGGAACTGATGGAAGCTGTTGATAACAACATTCCAATTCCTCCGCGTTTGACTGATCTTCCATTCCTGATGCCAGTTGAGGACGTATTCTCAATCACTGGTCGTGGTACAGTAGCTACTGGCCGTATCGAGCGTGGTGTGATCAACTCTGGTGATCCGGTTGAAATCTTGGGTATGGGTGCTGAGAACTTAAAGTCTACAGTAACCGGAGTTGAGATGTTCCGTAAGATCCTTGATTACGGTGAGGCTGGTGACAACGTAGGTTTATTGTTACGTGGTATTGAGAAAACTGATATCCGTCGTGGTATGGTTATCTGTAAACCAGGTTCAGTAACTCCTCACACCGATTTCAAAGCAGAGGTTTACGTATTATCAAAAGCTGAAGGTGGACGTCACACTCCATTCTTTAACAAATACCGTCCGCAGTTCTATTTCCGTACCACAGACGTAACTGGTGAGATTTCACTGGCTGAAGGTGTAGAAATGGTTATGCCAGGTGACAACGTTACTATCACCGTAAAACTGATCAACGCGATTGCGATGGAAAAAGGTTTACGTTTCGCTATCCGCGAAGGTGGTAGAACTGTCGGTGCCGGACAGGTAACTGAAATCTTAGCATAAGTTTCAGATAAAAGGTTAATTGGATAACATAAGTCCGCCACGTGTGGGCTTATGTTTTCTTATAGATACACGGGCATAGTTCAATGGTAGAATAGAGGTCTCCAAAACCTTTGATCAGGGTTCGAATCCTTGTGCCCGTGCTTACGCTAAATATATGGCTAAAGTTGTTGATTTTTTAAAAGAGTCGTATACCGAGATGACCCAAAAGGTTACTTGGCCTACCTGGAGTGAATTACAAAACTCCGCGGTTATTGTTTTGGTAGCTTCACTTATCATTGCCCTTGTTGTGTTTTTGATGGACAGATCTTCCGGCTTTGTTCTTGAAAAATTCTATGAATCTTTAGCTTAATCTGACAAGAGATGAGTGAGAATTCTAATTTGAAATGGTATGTTGTACGGGCTGTTAGCGGCAAAGAAAAGAAAGTTAAGCAGTACCTGGAAGCAGAGATCAATCGGCTCGGTATTTCTCATTTGATCCCTCAGGTACTGATCCCTATGGAGAAGTACTACCAAATGCGTGAAGGTAAGAAGATCGCAAAAGAGAGAAACTATTATCCCGGATACGTACTGATTGAAGCGGCGCTTGATGGCGAGCTTGAGCACATCATCAAGAACGTGAACAGTGTTATCGGATTCCTGGGAGACAAAGGCGGAAACGCGGTACCGATGCGTCCTGCCGAAGTGAATCGTATCCTTGGTAAGGTCGATGAGATGACCGAACAGGGCGAAATGATGAATGTCCCTTATTACGTTGGTGAAAACGTAAAAGTAATGGACGGTCCTTTCAATGGCTTCACCGGTGTAATTGAAGAAGTGAACGAGGAGAAGAAGAAACTTAAAGTGATGGTGAAAATCTTCGGTCGCCGGACCCCGCTGGAGCTCAATTACATGCAGGTAGAGAAAGAATAATTAAATAAACAGAAGAAGGTACTAAATGCCTTCTTTCTGCGTATATAAAATCTTAAATGTTACAATAGCTTCCACTTACTAACATTGAGTAATAAATAAAGTAAACTAAAATGGCAAAAGAAGTCAGTGCGTTAGTAAAATTACAGATCAAGGGTGGCGCTGCGAATCCATCTCCTCCGGTAGGACCTGCATTGGGTGCTAAAGGGGTGAACATCATGGAGTTTTGCAAGCAGTTCAATGCTCGTACCCAAGACAAGCCAGGTAAAGTATTGCCTGTTGTAATTACTGTATATGCTGATAAGTCTTTTGATTTTATCATTAAAACCCCTCCGGTTGCTGTCCAGCTGATGGAAGTTTCAGGAGTTAAGGGTGGTTCTGCAGAGCCAAACCGTAAAAAAGTTGCCAGTGTGAACTGGGAGCAGGTTGAAGCGATTGCAAAGGATAAAATGCCTGACTTAAATGCATTTACTGTAGAGTCAGCTATGAAAATGGTTGCTGGTACAGCACGCAGTATGGGAATTACCGTAACCGGTAATGCGCCCTGGAACAATTAATTAACACAAATCAGTTAAAGAAGTGGCTAGATTAACAAAAAATCAAAAAAAGGCACTCTCCAAGATTGAGGCGGGTAAAGCGTATACTTTGCAAGATGCAGCTGCACTTGTAAAGGAGATCACCACCACCAAATTTGATGCGTCTGTAGATATCGACGTACGTTTGGGTGTGGATCCACGTAAGGCCAATCAAATGGTCCGCGGTATTGCTACCCTTCCTCACGGAACCGGTAAGACTGTACGTGTCCTGGCTCTTGTTTCTCCCGATAAGGAAGAAGAAGCAAAAGCTGCAGGTGCAGACTACGTAGGTTTGGATGAGTATATCGCCAAAATAGAAGGTGGTTGGACTGACGTTGATATTATCATCACTATGCCTAGCGTTATGGCTAAAGTAGGTAGACTCGGACGTATTCTGGGTCCGCGTAACCTGATGCCTAACCCTAAATCAGGAACTGTAACTACCGAGGTAGGCAAGGCAGTAACTGACGTAAAAGGTGGTAAGATCGACTTCAAGGTTGACAAAACAGGTATCATTCACACTTCGGTTGGAAAAGTATCTTTCCCTGCTGATAAAATTTACGAGAACGCGCTGGAAGTACTTCAGACGATCTCCAAATTGAAACCATCAGCAGCAAAAGGGACATATTTCAAGAGCATTCACATCTCTTCTACTATGTCTCCGGGATTGGAAATTGAAACTAAATCAGTAGCGGGGATCTAATCATGAGAAAAGAAGAAAAACAAGAGATTGTTCAAGCCTTGACTGAGCAGATCAGAGAGTACGGTAACTTCTATATCACCGATACTGCCAACCTTACTGTTGCAAAGATCAATGGAATCCGCCGGAAGTTCTTTGATAACGGAATTTCTCTTCAGGTAGCTAAGAACACCCTTATCCGTAAGGCGATCGAAGCTGCAGGAGTAGATGCTCCCGAACTCCTGGATGTACTAAAAGGTTCATCAACTATCCTGTTCTCAGAGGTTGCGAATGCGCCGGCTAAATTGATCAAAGAACTTAGAAAATCCGGTGACAAGCCGGTGATCAAAGGTGCTTACATCGATTCAGCGGTATTCGTTGGCGATCAGGTTGACGCGCTTGCGGCTCTTAAATCAAAGAACGAGCTTATCGGCGAAGTTATCGGATTGCTTCAGTCTCCTGCGAAAAACGTTATTTCAGGCCTTCAGTCAGGCGGAAACAAACTGGCAGGTATAGTAAAAACATTACAAGAAAGAGGTTAACGGTACACCTTAAAGGCCCGATCATTTTAACAAAGTATTGAATTTAAAATTTAAATAAGATGGCAGATTTAAAAGCGTTTGCTGAACAATTGGTAAACTTAACAGTAAAAGAAGTTAACGAGTTAGCTCAGATCCTGAAAGATGAGTATGGTATTGAGCCTGCTGCTGCAGCTGTTGCAGTTGCTGCTCCTGCCGGTGGTGATGCCCCTGCAGCTGCTGAAGAAAAGACTACGTTTGACGTAATTCTGAAAGAAGCTGGTGGTCAGAAATTAGCAGTTGTTAAATTAGTTAAAGACCTTACCGGTCTTGGACTGAAAGAAGCAAAAGACCTTGTTGACGGTGCACCTAAAGAATTAAAAGCTGGTGTTGCTAAAGACGAAGCTGAAGCTTTGAAGAAACAATTAGAAGAAGCAGGAGCTGTAGTTGAGATTAAGTAATTTCTTAACACTCAATAGATAATGGCCTTAGACTCCGGTTTTCACCGGGGTCTATTGCCATTTGTATAATACCCATTTTTGTTTCATACAACATACCAGTGCGTACTGGTGAAAAACAGTTTATTATTTAAACTAAAATCATAATCCCTTGGCAAACAAAAATAATATCAGCGAGAGAGTAAATTTTGCAACCAGCAAGCAGGTTATCGACTATCCTGACTTTCTGGATGTACAATTGCAATCTTTCCGGGAATTTTTTCAGTTGGAGACCACTTCAGATAATCGCCATCAGGAAGGATTATTTAAGGTTTTCTCTGAGAACTTTCCTATTTCCGATTCAAGGAACATCTTCGTATTAGAGTTTCTTGATTATTTTATTGATCCGCCCCGTTATGATATACAGGAGTGTATCGAGCGTGGTTTAACCTACAGTGTTCCTCTGAAAGCGAAACTTCGCTTATCATGTAATGATGAGGAGCATGAAGATTTTGAAACGATCGTTCAGGACGTGTACCTGGGAACCATCCCGTACATGACTCCGAAGGGAACGTTCGTTATCAACGGTGCTGAGCGTGTGATTGTATCTCAGTTGCACCGGTCTCCGGGTGTGTTCTTCGGCCAGAGCCGTCACACCAACGGAACCAAACTGTACTCTGCCCGTGTTATTCCGTTTAAGGGATCCTGGATCGAGTTTGCTACGGACGTGAACAACGTGATGTATGCTTACATCGACCGTAAGAAAAAATTCCCCGTTACTACCCTGTTGCGTGCAATCGGCTATGATTCAGACAAGGACATCCTTGAGTTATTTGAACTGGCTGATGAGGTGAAGGTGAGCAAGTCCGGCCTGAAGAAATTCGTTGGACGCAAGCTTGCTGCAAGAGTGCTGAAGAAGTGGGTAGAAGATTTCGTGGATGAGGATACCGGCGAGGTAGTTTCCATTGACCGTAACGAAATCATCCTTGAACGGGAAACTGTACTTGATGATGACCACATTGATATGATCATCGATGCCGGAGTAAAAACAGTCATCCTGACCAAGGAAGAGGCTGTGAACAGCGGTGATTATACCATTATATATAATACCTTACAAAAAGATACATCGAACTCGGAGAAAGAAGCGGTAGAGCACATCTATCGTCAGCTGCGGAACGCTGAACCACCTGATGAAGAAACAGCGCGTGGTATCATCGACCGGTTGTTCTTCTCTGATAAGAGATATGACCTGGGGGATGTCGGCCGTTACCGGATTAACCGGAAACTGAAGCTGGACACTCCGGTAGAGACCAAGGTCCTGACCAAACTGGATATTATTGCCATTGTGAAATACCTGATCAAGCTGATCAATTCAAAAGCAGAGGTGGATGATATCGATCACTTGTCAAACCGTCGCGTCCGTACCGTTGGTGAGCAGCTGTATGCCCAGTTCGGCGTTGGTCTTGCCCGTATGGCCCGTACCATCCGCGAACGGATGAATATCCGCGACAACGAGGTGTTCACCCCGACCGACCTGATCAATGCCCGGACCCTGTCCTCCGTGATCAACTCGTTCTTCGGAACAAACCAGTTGTCTCAGTTCATGGACCAGACCAACCCGCTGGCGGAGATCACGCACAAGCGTCGTCTTTCAGCCTTAGGTCCCGGCGGTCTTTCAAGAGAGCGTGCCGGTTTCGAGGTTCGTGACGTTCACTATACGCACTACGGTCGTTTGTGTACCATTGAAACCCCGGAAGGTCCGAATATCGGTCTGATCTCCTCATTATGCGTTCACGCGAAGATCAATAACCTCGGGTTTATTGAGACTCCTTACCGTCAGGTAAAGGACGGACGTGTCGTTGTTGAGGAGCCGGTCATCTACCTTTCCGCAGAAGATGAGGAAGGCAAGACGATCGCCCAGGCGAACGCTCAGTACGACGACCAGGGTAACTTCGTTACTCCGCATGTCAAAGCGCGTTACGAGGGTGACTTCCCGGTTATTGAACCGGAAAGACTGGATCTGATGGACGTTGCTCCGAACCAGATCACGTCGATTGCGGCGTCGCTGATTCCGTTCCTTGAACATGATGATGCGAACCGTGCACTGATGGGATCGAACATGCAGCGTCAGGCGGTACCGTTACTTCGCCCGGAGTCTCCGATCGTCGGTACAGGTCTTGAGGGCCGTGTTGCGCGGGATTCACGTACCCTGATCAATGCAGAGGGAGACGGAGTGGTCGAATATGTTGACGCCAACGAGATCCGGATCCGGTATGAGAGAACGGATGATGACCGTCTGGTTTCCTTCGAAGGTGAAACCAAGTCATACCGTCTGATCAAATTCAAGAAAACCAACCAGAGTACCTGTATCAACCTGAAGCCGATCGTAAGGAAAGGCCAGCGGGTTGAGAAAGGGCAGGTGCTTTGTGAAGGATATGCGACCCAGGATGGCGAGCTGGCCCTTGGAAGAAACCTGAAAGTGGCGTTCATGCCATGGCAGGGATTCAACTTCGAGGATGCGATCGTCATCTCCGAGCGTGTCGTTTCCCAGGATATCTTCACCTCCCTTCATATTGAAGAGTTCGAGCTGGAAGTCCGGGATACCAAACGCGGTGAAGAGGAACTGACACCGGACATCCCGAACGTTTCGGAAGAAGCGACCAAAGACCTCGACGAGAACGGTATTATCCGTGTCGGTGCTGAGGTTAAGGAAGGGGATATCCTGATCGGTAAGATCACTCCGAAAGGAGAGTCGGATCCTTCTCCGGAAGAGAAACTCCTTCGCGCCATCTTCGGAGACAAGGCGGGCGATGTGAAGGATGCTTCCCTGAAGACCCCGCCGTCGATTGCCGGTGTGGTGATTGACACCAAGTTGTTCTCCCGTGCGAAAAAGACTTCCAAAGCGGAAGAAAAATCGCAGCTGGAGAAACTGGACGCCAAACATCATAAAGCGGTCCGCGAACTGAAAGAAGCGTTAGTTGACAAGTTGTTCACCATCGTGAATGGTAAAACCTCACAGGGCGTGTTCAACGTATATAAAGAGTTGCTGGTGGCCAAAGGAGTGAAGTTCACCCAGAAGATCCTTGCTGAACTCGAGTATGCGAACATCAACCCGACCAAGTGGACAACCGATGAAGATAAGAACGAGCTGATCAAGCAGACGCTGCACAATTACAACATCAAGCTTAACGAAGAGCTGGGTGCGTACAAGCGCGACAAGTTTGCCATTAGCGTGGGCGATGAGCTTCCGTCAGGAATCGTTCAGATGGCCAAGGTGTACATCGCTAAGAAGCGTAAGCTGAAAGTTGGTGACAAGATGGCGGGACGCCACGGTAACAAGGGTATCGTTGCACGGATCGTCCGTGATGAAGACATGCCGTTCCTGGAAGACGGAACTCCGGTTGACATCGTGCTGAACCCGCTCGGGGTACCTTCACGTATGAACCTCGGGCAGATCTATGAGACCGTACTCGGATGGGCGGGTAAAGAACTTGGAATGAAGTTCGCCACGCCGATCTTTGACGGTGCATCTCATGATGAAGTTGAGGAGTGGGTTGCCAAGGCAGGTATTCCGGCGTCAGGCCGAACCTACCTGTACAACGGGTTGACCGGTGATCGTTTCGACCAGCCGACCACAGTAGGTATTATCTACATGCTGAAACTGGGCCACATGGTTGATGATAAGATGCACGCTCGTTCGATCGGTCCGTATTCATTGATTACGCAACAGCCATTGGGCGGTAAAGCCCAGTTCGGTGGTCAGCGTTTTGGTGAGATGGAGGTTTGGGCACTCGAGGCATTCGGTGCAGCGAACATCCTTCAGGAAATCCTTACCGTGAAATCGGATGACGTTGTCGGCCGTGCGAAAACATACGAAGCGATTGTTAAAGGTGAGAACCTTCCGACGCCTTCAGTTCCTGAATCATTCAACGTATTGGTTCACGAGTTAAGAGGTCTGGGTCTGGATATCACACTGGATTAAAGTTTTGGGTCAGAACAGCGGGCCGGGTGAACACCGGCCTGCGGTTCTAATCTCGTTACTCACAACTATAAAAGAGCTATGTCTTACAAAAAAGATAATAAAATCAAAAGTAACTTCACCTCGATTACCATCAGCCTGGCTTCTCCGGAATCAATCCTGGAGCGCTCAAGCGGGGAGGTGTTAAAACCAGAAACCATCAACTACCGGACTTACAAGCCGGAACGTGATGGTTTGTTCTGTGAGCGTATTTTCGGTCCGGTAAAAGACTACGAATGCCATTGCGGTAAGTACAAGCGTATCCGTTACAAAGGTATCGTCTGCGACCGGTGCGGTGTGGAAGTTACTGAGAAGAAAGTGCGTCGTGAGCGTATGGGACACATCAACCTGGTGGTTCCTGTCGCACACATCTGGTACTTCCGTTCATTGCCGAACAAGATCGGTTACCTGCTGGGTCTTCCGACCAAGCGTCTGGACCTGATCATCTATTATGAGCGGTATGTAGTGATCCAGCCGGGTATCAAGGAAGCTGACGGTATCTCCAAAATGGATTTCCTGACTGAAGAGGAATACCTGGATATCCTGGATACGCTTCCAAAAGAAAACCAGTACCTGGATGACAAGGATCCGCAGAAGTTCATCGCTAAGATGGGTGCCGAGGCGCTCGAGGAATTACTGAAGCGACTGAACCTGGATCAGCTGTCCTATGACCTGCGTCACCAGGCTGCCAACGAGACCTCACAGCAACGTAAGAATGAAGCGTTAAAACGTCTTCAGGTTGTAGAGGCTTTCCGCGGCGCGCGTGAAAATATCGAGAATCAGCCCGAGTGGATGATCGTTAAGATCGTTCCTGTAATTCCACCGGAATTGCGCCCGCTGGTGCCTCTTGAAGGCGGCCGTTTCGCAACGTCCGACCTGAACGACCTTTACCGGCGGGTCATCATCCGGAACAACCGTCTGAAACGCCTGATCGAGATCAAGGCGCCGGAAGTGATCCTTCGGAACGAAAAGCGGATGCTGCAGGAAGCTGTGGATTCCCTGTTCGATAACTCCCGTAAGGTCAATGCCGTTAAGACAGAAGGTAACCGCGCCCTGAAATCGCTTTCGGATATCCTGAAAGGAAAACAGGGTCGTTTCCGTCAGAACCTGCTTGGTAAACGTGTGGATTATTCAGCGCGTTCCGTCATTGTTGTCGGGCCGCACCTGAAGCTCCACGAATGTGGTCTGCCAAAAGATATGGCCGCAGAGCTGTTCAAACCGTTCATCATCCGCAAGATGATTGAAAGAGGTGTGGTGAAGACCGTAAAATCGGCCAAAAAGATCGTTGACCGCAAGGATCCGATCGTCTGGGACATCCTGGAGAACGTGCTGAAAGGACACCCGGTGTTACTGAACCGTGCTCCTACGCTTCACCGTCTGGGTATCCAGGCCTTCCAGCCGAAACTGGTGGAAGGTAAGGCGATCCAGCTCCACCCGCTGGTTTGTACCGCGTTCAACGCCGACTTTGACGGTGACCAGATGGCCGTTCACTTACCGTTGGGTAATGCGGCAATCCTGGAAGCCCAGATGCTGATGCTGGCGTCACATAACATTCTGAACCCTGCCAACGGTACCCCGATCACCGTTCCTTCCCAGGACATGGTACTTGGTCTGTACTACATCACCAAGGGCCGGAAAACTGATGAATCGCGCGTTGTAAAAGGACAGGGATTATCTTTCTACTCTCCTGAAGAGGTGATCATCGCCTACAATGAGAAGAAGATCGATCTGCATGCCTTCATTAAAGTCCGGGTGAACGTGAAGGAAAAGGACGGATCCATCGTGAATAAACTGACTGAAACGACCGTAGGACGGGTGTTATTCAACCTCCATGTTCCGGAAGAAGTCGGTTATATCAATGAACTGCTGACCAAGAAATCCCTTCGTGATATTATCGGTGAAGTAGTTAAGAACACAGGTATGGCCCGTGCGGCACAATTCCTGGACGATATCAAGGAACTTGGTTTCCAGATGGCGTTCCGCGGAGGTCTGTCGTTCAACCTGCAGGATCTGAATATCCCTGAATCGAAAGTTACGCTGATCGAACAGGCATCTAAGGAAGTTGAAGAAGTAATGAACAACTATAACATGGGTTTCATTACCAACAACGAACGCTACAATCAGATTATCGATATCTGGACCCGTATCAATAACCGTCTGACAGCAAACGTGATGGAGATCCTGTCTTCGGACAATCAGGGCTTCAACTCGGTATATATGATGCTTGATTCCGGAGCGCGTGGTTCCAAAGAGCAGATCCGTCAGCTTTGCGGTATGCGGGGTCTGATGGCCAAGCCGCAGAAATCAGGTTCAGGGGGTGAGATCATCGAGAACCCGATCCTGTCCAACTTTAAGGAAGGATTGTCCGTACTGGAATACTTTATCTCCACCCACGGTGCGCGTAAAGGTCTTGCGGATACGGCGTTGAAAACGGCGGATGCGGGTTACCTGACCCGTCGTCTGCATGACGTTGCGCAGGATATGATCGTCGGTGAGGAGGATTGCGGTACCCTGAGAGGTATCTATACCACCGCACTGAAGGATAATGAAGATATCGTTGAACCATTATATGACCGTATCCTGGGAAGAACTTCCCTGCACGATGTGTATGATCCGATGACCAACGAGTTGCTGGTTCATGCCAACGAGGATATCGACGAGGAAATTGCGCACAAGATCGCAAACTCTCCGCTGGAAGGTATTGAGATCCGTTCCGTACTGACCTGCGAAAGCAAACGCGGTGTTTGTACGCTGTGTTACGGACGGAACCTGGCTACCGGCAAGCGGGTGCAGATGGGTGAAGCGGTCGGTGTAATTGCCGCCCAGTCCATCGGTGAGCCTGGTACGCAGCTGACACTTCGTACGTTCCACGTCGGTGGTACGGCATCGAACATTGCTGCTGAATCCCAGATCAACGCGAGATTCGACGGTATTATCGAATTTGAAAACGTCCGGACCGTTCCTTTCACTACCGAAGAGGGTGATGTTGACGTAGTTCTTGGCCGTTCAGGTGAATTCCGGATCATTGAGCCGGGAACCAACAAAGTCATCATGACCAACAACATTCCTTACGGTGCGCATCTGTACGTTAAGGATGGTGTTCAGATCTCCAAGGGTGACCGCATCTGTAGCTGGGATCCGTACAACGCGGTTATTATTTCCGAGTTTACCGGTAAGGCTGAATTTGAATCGATCATTGAAGGTGTTACCTTCCGCGAGGAATCAGATGACCAGACCGGACACAGAGAAAAGGTGATCATCGATACCCGTGATAAAACCAAGAACCCTGTTATTCGCGTAGCGGATAAGGCTGGTAACGGAATCAAGGGCTACAACATCCCGGTAGGTGCTCACATCGCAGTGGACGAAGGTGAGAAAGTATCGATGGGGCAGGTCATCGCGAAGATCCCTCGCTCAACTGGTAAGACCCGGGATATCACCGGTGGTCTGCCACGTGTAACCGAGCTGTTTGAAGCCCGTAATCCGTCTAACCCTGCGGTTGTGACCGAGATCGACGGTGTGGTGACGCTTGGTGGCGTGAAACGTGGTAACCGTGAGATCTCGATCGAGTCCAGAGACGGTCAGGTGAAGAAATACCTGGTGCCGCTTTCCAAGCACATCCTGGTACAGGATAACGACTTCGTGAAAGCCGGTATGCCGTTATCGGACGGATCCATCTCTCCTGCAGATATCCTTGCCATCAAGGGACCTGCTGCCGTACAGGAATACCTGGTAAACGGTGTGCAGGAGGTTTACCGTCTGCAGGGTGTGAAGATCAACGACAAGCACTTCGAGACCATCGTTCACCAGATGATGCAGAAGGTTCAGATCGAGGATCCGGGAGATACCCGCTTCCTGGAGAAAGAACTGGTGGATCGCTGGGACTTCCAGAAGGAAAATGATGAGATCTACGATAAGAAGGTCGTAACCGATCCGGGAGATTCCAACAACCTGAAAGCCGGCCAGATCGTGTCCCTGCGGAAACTGCGGGACGAGAACTCCGTGCTGAAACGGAAGGATATGAAACTGGTTGAAGCGCGTGATGCGATCGCAGCAACATCAAGCCAGATCCTGCAGGGTATCACCCGTGCATCCCTGGGCACCAAATCATTCATTTCTGCTGCTTCCTTCCAGGAAACAACGAAAGTTCTGAATGAGGCGGCCATCAGCGGTAAGCGCGACAGCCTGTTAGGTCTGAAAGAAAACGTGATCGTCGGCCACCTGATTCCTTCAGGTACCGGTTTACGCAGCTACGAGCGGATCATTGTCGGATCTCAGGAAGAATATGACAAACTCCTTGCTTCCAAGCAGGAAGAAGTGGAAGCCTAGTATTCACTTCAGACATAGAGAAAGTCCCCCGGAAACGGGGGACTTTTTTTGTAGATGCCACCCCGTTTAATTGGAATTGATTGCGCGAATTCCTTCCTTTGGAAAGAAGACATCTTACACTGCATGGAAGAGCAAGCGAACGACAATCAGATCAACATAGAATTATCAGAAGAAGTGGCCGAAGGAATTTATTCCAACCTGGCGATCATTACCCATTCGAATACCGAGTTCGTCCTCGACTTCATCCGGATGATGCCCGGCGTTCCCAAAGCACGGGTGAAGTCCAGGATCATCCTGACCCCGGAACATGCCAAGAGACTGCTCCGGGCCATGGAAGACAATATTGACAAGTTTGAAGCGGCGAACGGGAAGATCCGGATCAGCGAGGAATCAGGCGGCTTTCCCCTGAATTTCGGCGGTCCTACCGCGCAGGCGTGATCCGGCTGTTGATATAGTTGATGATATCCGGTGTCTGATCGGGTGTGAACCATTCCGTTTGAGGATCCTTCCGGAACCATGTCAGCTGCCTTTTGGCAAATCGGCGGGTATTTTGTTTGATCGCAGAAACCGCATCCTCCAGGCTGCGCTTTCCGTCCAGAAAATCGAATAGCTCGGAGTATCCCACGGTATTGAGCGGGTTCAGGTTCCGGTAAGCCGCCAGTGAGCGGACCTCTTCCACGAGTCCCTGCCCGATCATCCGGTCCACCCTGGAATTGATCTGACCGTACAGGAAGTCGCGGGGCAGGTTCAGGCCGATCTGAATGACGTTGAACGGCCTTTGGACAGCCTGGCGTGTCCGGTAGGAAGAAAAGGGTGTCCCCGTAGATATCGACACTTCTAGCGCACGTATGATGCGCTGGGGATTGCGGAGGTCAACTTCCGTATAGTAATCAGGGTCCAGTTCCTTCAGCTTGTCCTGGAGGACCGCGATGCCTTTTTCCTGGAACAGGGTGTTGAGTTCCCGGCGGACCTCCGCGGGAGCTTTGGGAAGATCGTCAAAGCCCCTGATAACCGCATTGACAAAAAGTCCCGAGCCACCGGCCAGGACCACCGTTTGCCGGTCTGCGAACAGCCGGCCAAGAAGCTTAACGGCCTGTTGTTCGAAATCACCGACCGTGAATTCGTCGGTAATGCTGTGCGAGTTGATGAAATGGTGGGTGGCCTGCTCCAGCTCTTCTGGCGAAGGCTTGGCTGTTCCGATGTTCATTTCCCGGTAAAACTGCCTGGAATCGGCAGACAGAATCTCCGTTTGGTAGTTCCGGGCCAGCTCAATAGCCAGGGCGGTCTTACCAATGGCGGTGGGCCCAACAATGACGATCAGGTGCTTATTGGGGTGCATGCCCATCCGGGAAATTAATAGTCTTCCTTGTTATCGTCGGCGTCGAAATGGTCGTTATCGGAGAACTCATCCATATAATCGTCCTTTTCCTCCTCTTCTTCTTCTTCTTCATGGGATTCCCCGGAATCGCGGTTAATGCCCATATCGGACATGTTCTCCAGTTCCTCGGTGTCTTCAACAACGAAATCCATGTCGTTGATGAAATCGAATTCGTCATCCGACGCCGTATTGCCGGCTTCCGGAGTAAAGGAATTCATCACCAGTTTGGGAACTTCCCCCGCACTGCGGAATAATGAAGGGTAGGTCTTGCCGGCCTCTTCATTCAGGAGGATCTTGGTCAGTTCAACATGAAAGTCGAAAGGACGGTCAAAGTTATAGATGTAGTAGAATTTCTGGTGGGGATCGTCAATACAGGTGCTGAGCTTGGTAGTGCTCATCAGTTTTACGCCCCGGTCTGTTTTACGCTGGGATGGGAGATAGGCGATTTCATCGCCTTTGATCCACTGATCATTGCTGACATAAAAGGAAGAACTTTGCTCCGGATTATAACCGGTTGACGCGTGAATAGCTTTATGTAAATCCTCAAAAGTTTGAGTCGATTTAATATCTATTTCCCGCACAACATCGTCATAATCCTCGAAAGAAACTTTAAATCTGTAAACAGCCATGATGTTAAATAAGCAATTTGAGCGCCAAAATTAGCAATTGCAAACCAATAACGATTTTTTAATGATAAAGTTTCCGAAAAAATTTATTTGGTTTTTGGGGTCAGACCGAGCTCAATTCCCTTGCTGATCATAAAGTCCCAGGCCTCTTCCCGGGTGTTCCGGATCTCGCCCTCCAGGATCGCTTCCCGGATGAGATTCTTGATGACGCCCACCTCCCGGCCTTCATTCAGCCCGAAAGCCTCCATGATGTCGTTGCCGGTGACCGGCGGCTGCCAGTTGCGGATCTGGTCCCGTTCTTCGACGTCTTTGAGCTTTTGCTTGACCAGTTCGAAGTTCTGCCGGTATTTCTTGACCTTATACTCATTCTTGGTAGTCACATCCGCATGGCAGAGCTTCATCAGGCTGTCTACATCGTCTCCCGCCTCGAACAGCAGCCGGCGTACCGCGGAATCCGTGACGGTATCCTGTGCCAGCACGATCGGACGCAGGTGGAGCTGCACGAGCTTTTGCACGAATTTCATCCGGTCATTGAGCGGAAGCTTGAGCTGGGCGAAGATTTTGGGGACCATGCGGGCACCCTTTTCCTCATGGCCGTGAAAGGTCCAGCCATGGTTTTCGTCGAATCGTTTGGTCTGCGGCTTGGCGATGTCATGGAGGATGGCCGCCCAGCGAAGCCACAGGTCCGGGGTCGTCTCCGAGATATTGTCGAGAACCTGCAGGGTATGATAGAAGTTGTCCTTATGGGATTTTCCGCGAATGGTTTCCACCCCGTGCAGGAGGGTCATCTGCGGGAAGACCAGGTGCAGCAGACCGGTATCAAACAGGTAATTGAAACCGATGGAAGGCTTTTCCGCCAGAACGATCTTATTCAGTTCGTCCGTGATCCGTTCCTTGGATACGATCCGGATCCGCTCTTTGTTTTTTGTGATCGCTTCCAGCGCCCTCTCATCGATCCGGAAATTGAGCTGGGTCGCAAAGCGTATGGCGCGCATCATGCGCAGGGGATCGTCCGAAAACGTTTCAGCGGGGTCGAGCGGCGTGCGGATGATCTTTTCCTCGAGGTCCTGCAAGCCGTTGAACGGGTCGACCAGTTCGCCGAAGGATGCCTTGTTCAGACTGAGGGCCATGGCATTGATCGTGAAATCGCGGCGTTTCTGGTCATCTTCGAGGGTTCCGTTCTCCACGATGGGTTTCCGTGAATCTGCCCGGTAGGATTCCTTCCGGGCGCCCACGAACTCCACTTCAAGGTCTCCGTACCGCAGCATGGCCGTTCCAAAGTTCTTGAAGACGGAAACCTTGGTCTTGAGTTTGGCTCCGGCCCGTTCCGCAAATTCGACCCCGTTGCCGAGAACCAGGATGTCGATGTCCTTGGAGGGCCTTTCCAGGAAGATGTCACGGACAAACCCGCCGATGACATAGATTTCTGTTTGAGACTGTTCAGCCAATTCTGCAAGTTTCGCAAATACAGGATGTTCTAAATGCTGCTTCATCTCATCGCCCTTTTTGTGTGGTGCAAAAATAGCAAACTTATCTTCTGATGAAGGCAAATCGGCCATCCGGCTCTATTTTCATGATCGTTGACGGTTTGCCGGCGGCGCCTGCGGACCGGTCCATGTCAACAATATAGTCCACCCCGGCCCGGATCGGCTCGGTGATGTCCTCAAAACCGGCGGGTGCGGGCTCGCCGCTGATATTGGCCGACGTACTGACAATGGGTTTTCGGAACCGCTGGATCAGCGCCTGGCAGAAAGGATGCCTGACGATCCGGATGCCGATACTGCCATCCTGGTGCACAACGTTTGGAGCCAGGTTCTTCGCGCCCGAATAAATAATGGTAAGCGGATGCTCGGCATATTCGATCAGATCATAGGCGACGTCGGGAACCTCCTGAACATAGCTCTGGAGCTTCTGGTCGGAGTCCAGCAGTACGATGAGGCTTTTTCCGGCATCCCTGCCTTTCAGCCGGAATATCTTTTCGACGGCTTCGGGGTTGGTGGCATCGCAGCCGATACCCCAGATGGTATCCGTCGGATAGAGGATCAGGCCCCCCGCCTGGAGAACCGCCAGGGCTTTATTGACTTCTTCTTTAAGCATGATTTAAAACTTGGTGATAAATTTCGGTCAGTCGTTGTGCGATCCGTTCCTTGGAAAACTGCCGGACATGTTCTTTTCCGGAAGCGATCATCCCGGCGCGCCGAGTTTCATCACACCAGACCGCGCTGATGGCGGCCGCGAGTCCGGAAGGATCATCCGGGCTTACATACAGACTTCCGGGGCCTCCGGCTTCTTCCAGGCAGGAACCGGTAGCGGCGATCACCGGAACTTCGGAATGAAGCGCCTCCAGCACCGGAATACCGAATCCTTCAAAACGTGACGGGTAAACAAAAACGCGGGATTGCTGATAGATAAGGGGAAGATCCGCATAGGCTACGTTTTTCAGGAAAATGACCCGGCCCGTGAGCCCGTGTTCTTCAATATACTGCCTGACGGTCACGGCGTATGATGTTTCCTTCCCGACCACCACCAGGGAGATCTCCGCGGGAAGTTTTTTCAGGGCCTGGACGATCAGCAGCAGGTTCTTACGGTCTTCGATGGTGCCGACGCTGAGCAGGAACTGTTCCGGCAGCCGGTATTTTTTGCGCACGGCCGATTTGGCGGCATCGTCATACCGGCTTTTGAAAAGGTCATTGCAATCCTGGTAGACCACGTCGATCCGCTCCCCGGGGATGCCGAAAAATTCGATGATATCCTTCCGGGTCTGTTCGCTGATCGCAACGATCCGGTGCGCATTCCGGCAGGCGTAGCGGAACTTAAGTTTGTATACCGTGCGGTCAAACCACGGATAGTAATGCGGGAACCGCAGGAAAATAAGATCGTGGATCGTCACTACCGACCGGATGCCGGAGTTCCTGATGCCGACCGGCAGTTCATTGCTCAGACCGTGGAACACGTCGATCCGGTCCCTGCGAAGATCGGCCAGGATGCCGCGTGTTCTCCAGTAGCTGCCCCACTGACGCGGGCCGGGCTGTCTGAACCGGGCGCTGGCAGGAAATTGAACGGCAGCCGTCGGGGTCCGGGACGAATAGAGGTAGAGGGAGTGTTCGGCGGCAGAGGCCAGGGCATCGATGATAAAACGACTGTAGTTTCCGAGTCCTGTAAAATTTCTGACCGCCCGTTTGGCATCAAAACCGAGTCGCATCTTTTTGGGTATGAAGATCCGGGCAGAACCGGACGGTTTGTGGAAACCTGCGGCGCTGACCGGATCTGTTTTACTTAGACCGCAACATGATGCTCCCGAAGGGCATCGTTCAGCGAGGTTTTCAGATCGGTTGACTCCTTGCGTTTCCCGATGATCAGGGCACACGGGACCTGATAGTCTCCTGCAGGAAAGTTCTTGGTGTAGGAGCCGGGGATCACGACGGAACGGGCCGGTACCACGCCTTTATATTCCACAGGCTCAGGACCGGTTACGTCGATGATCTTTGTGGACGCCGTAAGTACGACATTGGCGCCCAGTACCGCCTCCTTCTCCACCCGTACGCCTTCCACGACAATAGCGCGGGAACCCAGGAAACAGTGATCCTCTATGATGACGGGGGCCGCCTGGACGGGCTCCAGGACGCCGCCGATGCCGACTCCGCCGCTCAGGTGGACGTGCTTGCCGATCTGGGCGCAGGAGCCCACGGTCGCCCAGGTATCGACCATTGTGCCTTCGTCGACATAGGCCCCGATGTTGACGTAGCTGGGCATCATAATAACCCCTTTGGCCAGGAATGCTCCGTAGCGGGCAAGCCCGTGGGGAACTACGCGGACGCCAAGTTCCTTGTAGTTGGTCTTCAGTTTCATCTTGTCATAAAAGACAAACGGTCCGGCGTTGATCTCCTCCATGTTCCGGATCGGGAAATACAGGATGACTGCTTTCTTGATCCAGTCATTGACGTGCCACAGCCCGGCAACCGGATCTGCGACCCGCAACTGGCCCCTGTCCAGGTACTGGATCACTTCCTCAATCGCATTGGTATATTCACTAAATTTCAGGAGGGTCCGATCCTCCCAGGCCTCTTCAATAAGTTTTCTTAGTTCGTTCATTCAGTTTGCTCTTGTTATTTCTATAACATAACAGTGCAAAGTAAGTGTTTTTTAAGAAGTTTTGTTTAATCCCGCAACCGGTGTTTGCGGCGATTTGTCCCCGTGTTAACAACAACGGGCGGTTTGTAAAGAACAACTTCCCGGGGTTTGGTACATCAATAAGCGGTTCTATCTTCAGCCCACTAAATGATAATTACAGGGGAAGTTATTACCCGGATATATTATTTTTGCGAACCTTCATTTTGATTCAATGAAGCACTCGCACTTAGAGTCTCGTCTTGAAACCTGAGAAATTCCCAAGACCACGAGAGGATAAGTGAAGTGCTCACGCCTCAGGCGTGGGCCCTCTTATCCGTGGTCTGGCTTCTCAGGGCCTCAAGGCGGTAGGTAGGGGTCCACGCCTGTGGCATTTCAGGTACCGGATCTTTCGCCGTGACTCATATTGATAAAAAAGATCAGCATGAGTGCAACTGTCATACTTCCGGTAACGCGACAACCTTTCTTCCCGACCCGCAGCGGCGGAGCAAGCGGGCTGCCTGTTGCAGCGGATCGGTACTTTGCACCTGATCAGCCATCTGCCTTTGTTATCGCGCTTTCCATACCGCGGACCTTATCACCGTCGCCGCACCGGAAGGTGCTGATCGCAGTCCGGTATGCCGCATTCAAACGCCACCCCGAATAACCCTGCCGGAAACCGGGGAGGGTTTAAGTTGATGATTTGATTATTTACTCCCCGGTTTTTGATTATAAGCTATGGGTGGGACGGAGCAGAGTTCCGGAGGAAAACCGAACAATTGGACATCCGGCGAAATTATCCGCAAGGGATGATCCGGACGGAAGAATCGTCTTGCGAAAAATTTCGTGTACTCCTCGCCCGGGAACTCAGCGCGTGAGAAATCTGCCCGATGGCCAGGAATCTCTTATCCTGCTGACCGCGCCATTCTTCGCCGCCGCTGGGCCCCGTGCAGCCGCCTGAACCTGTTAATCCCTAAACTTCCTTCTCGATGAAAATTAAACCAAACATATTACGTTCCAGGTCGGGACGGTCCCGTGGCCGGATATTGCATATCCTGCTGAGCCGAAAACTCAGGCAGCTGAACGACGAAAAGCTTATCGTCTGGCTGAGCATCGTCATATTCCTGATGCAGCTTCTGATCATTGTAACGGCGGTAACCGCCGGCCCGGCAACGTTGAACGCAGACACCATCTACCGTGTGAAATCGGTGTCGGTTACCCTTCCGCTTGAGGATCCGTCGACCAAACGCCCCTGTCTGGCGATCCGGAACCGTAAATAAGCCGCCCGTCTCCCGGGCTCAGGACCGCCGGTCCGGAATGGGAAAGCTGCCGGGCTCCCGGCAGCTTCTTTAGCCTTCACCCCCCCCCCCCGGATCTGCCGGCTTTCCAACGACCGTTTCTGACGGAATTTGGTTTAAAAATTCCGGAATATCATTGTTTTTAGTCAGTTTTGTCCTCACGGACAGAAGAACATGGCGGCATCAGAAAAATTGCGGATCGATAAGTATTTATGGGCCATCAGGGCCTTCAAGACACGAAGTCTGGCAACCGAGGCCTGCAAGGCCGGGCGTATCAAGCTGGAAGGACAGTCTGTCAAGCCTTCACATGTTGTCAAAACCGGGGAGACCTATTCGGTGCAAAAGGGTCCGGAGCGAAGGATCATCAAAGTGACCGGGCTGCTTGAACGCCGGGTGGATGCCAGGACGGCCGTGACCTTCTATGAGGACCTGACCCCGCCCGAAGAAACACTACGTTTTAAATCCATGTTCCATTCACCCATCCTGCAGCGTGACCGCGGTGCCGGCCGGCCGACAAAGCGTGACCGGAGGGAGATCGACGGCCTCCTCGAAGGGGATGATGAGGGGTGGTTCAACGAAGAAGAAGACTGACACCGCCCGTCCCGCGGACGACCGTTTCACCTGGCGGTATAGTCTGACGTTGCCTTGTCTTAAAATCCTCAATTTCAGTGAAATAAGTTTGTTTAAACTTGTTTCCGGTCAAAACCAATAAAACGGATTTGGGTTCTATTAGTATAGAAAAAAATTATACTAACAAACTAACATTTAACCCCCTTTTATTATGCAACGGAAACACTTACTCGCTCTGGGTTTGTTTGTTGCGCTTGTTCTTTTGCTTGAATCCGCCTGGGCTCAGACAAAAACGATTAGTGGAACAGTCACAGACCTCCAGGATGGTACCCCACTGATCGGGGTATCTGTAAAAGCAAAAAACAGTACTGCCGGGACCAGTACCAATACCAATGGAAATTATACAATTTCTGTGCCGGAATCAGTGACCACGCTGGTGTTCAGCTATGTGGGTTATGATGCCAAGGAAGTGGCGATCGGGGACCAGGCGACCCTGAATGTCACGATGACCGCCACCAGGACTGCTTTGAACGAGGTGGTAGTCGTCGGCTATGGTACGCAGCGGGTGAAAGATGCCACCGGCTCGGTCGCTTCAGTTGGGACGAAGGAATTCAATAAGGGCGTAATATCAACTCCCGAGCAGTTATTGCAGGGCCGGGTTTCCGGCGTTCAGATCACTCCCGCAAGCGGAGAACCAGGGGCGGGGATCACCATCAACATCCGCGGCGCCTCATCCATCCGTAGCGGCAACAACCCTTTATTCGTCATCGACGGCGTGCCGATAGACAATGGCGGGACTTCAGGCGGCCTCAATTATGGGGCCGAGGCTTCTGCCGCCAGGAACCCGCTCGCTTTTCTGAATCCCGCGGACATCGAAAACATCAGCGTGCTGAAGGATGCTTCCGCCGCTGCGATTTACGGATCCAGGGGCGCCAACGGCGTGGTCCTGATCACAACGCGGAAGGGTGCCGCAGGGCAGGGGATCCAGTTCTCTGCCGCAACGAGCGTTTCCTCCGTCGCCGACCGGTATGATATCCTGAATGCCAGGGATTTTCTGGACCTGGCTGCCCGCGCAGACGCCAATCCGGACCTGATCAACCGTGGCGCCAACACCGACTGGCAGGATGAGATCTTCGAAACCGGTGTTTCGCAGAACTATAACCTCGGATTCGGCGGCTCCAATGCATCTTCCAATTACCGCCTGAACCTGGGATATGAAGACCAGAACGGCGTGGTGAAGAACTCCGGCCTGCAGCGGCTGACCGGACGGCTGAACGCCTCGCATTCCGTACTGAAGGATAAGATCCGGTTTGATCTGTCCTTCACTGCGTCCAATGTGCAGAACCAGTATGCGCCGATCACCGACGCTGCCGGTTTTGAAGGCAGTCTGATCGGTGCCGCCATTTCTGCGAACCCGACCTATCCCGTCCGCAACCCCGACGGCAAATTCTTTACTCCTGATGAAAATGCCCGGTACTCTTCCAGCTTCAGGAATCCGGTGAACATGATGGAAATGATCGACGATACGGACGATATCAACCGGTATCTGGGCAGTATCAGCGGTACCTGGACGATCATTCCTGCACTGATGTACAAGGTGAATTTCGGAATCGACAATTCAAAAAGTAAACGGGAAACCTGGCTCAGCCGTGAATTACTGGGCTACACCGGCACCCAGAACTTCCGGGGTATCGATGTGGTCGCGGTCACCGGAAACGGCCGGGGCGTGGTCCAGAATCAAAAGTTACGGTCGAGCCTGATCGAGCATACACTGACGTACGACAACAAGTTCGGTGTACACGCCTTCAATCTGCTGGGAGGTTTCTCCTATCAGAAATTCAGGAATTACGGGTATAACGATATGGCATGGGGTCAGAACGATCTGAATGCCATGCCGAACAGCCTCAGTTCATTTGCCAGCAGGCTGCCGGGTACCTTCGGCGACAGCACCAAGTATGAACTGCAGTCCTATTTCACCAGGCTGAACTACAGTTACAATGATAAATACCTGTTAACTTTCACTTTCAGGGCGGACGGCTCCTCCAAATTCGGCGAGAACAACAAGTACGGCTATTTTCCCGCTGCGGCCTTCAAATGGAAGCTCATGAATGAGAGCTTTGTTCCCAAGGTATTCGATGACCTGAGCCTGCGCCTGAACTACGGACTTACCGGAAACCAGGAGTTCCCGGCCTACGCTTCCCTGGCCATCAGTCAGAGGCAGCTGGTCGACCGCGTGGATATCATCACCAATGCGAGTCCGGACCTGAAATGGGAGACCACCACGACTTACGGTGCCGGCCTGGACATCGGATTGCTGGGCGGCAGGCTGTTCGGAAGCGTGGACTACTTCTACCGGTCCACCGAGGATCTGCTGTTCCTGCAGGATTACGCCCAGCCTTCGGCAGCCGTCCGAAGATGGGTGAACCTTCCCGGAAAAGTCGTAAACAAAGGGGTCGACCTGGGAATCACCTTCGGTGCCATCGATAAGGACAAGTTCTCCTGGGAACTGGTCTACAACGCCACCATCCTGGATAACCTGGTCAAAGACTTCGGAAACCGGAACGTCAACACCGGAGATATTAACGGGCAGGGTCTGACCGGGGCCTATTCGCAGGTAATCCGCAATAACTACCCACTCGGCTCATTCTATGTACAGCGGTTCCAGGGATTTGATCCGCAGGGTTTTGCCATGTACCAGGACCAGGGGCTGAAGTACGTAGTGGGCAGCGCCATTCCTAAATTTACTACCGGTCTGACCAATAACTTCACCTTCGGAAATTTCAATGCGAGCATCTTTCTGAATGCCTCCACAGGGTTCTACGTGTACAACAATACCGCCAATGCGCTCTTCCTGAAAGGCAGCCTCAAGAACGGCCGGAATGTGACCTATGATGCGGCCAACAGCCCGGAAAATCCGTTGAATTCCGGCAGCGTGTCCACCCGGTTCCTCGAGAAAGGGGACTTCCTCCGGTTAGCCAATGCAACGCTCGGCTATACCTTCAATATGGAGGCTGCCAGGGCGGTAAAGAGCCTGCGGGTATCCCTGTCCGGCCAGAATCTGTTTCTTATCACCAACTATTCCGGCCTGGATCCCGAGATCAATACGAACGCAGCGATCAATGAAGTGCCTTCCCGCGGCATAGACTATACCGCGTATCCGAAGGCGAGGACCTTTACCCTGAGTTTAAACGCCGGATTTTAATTAATCGACCATGAAAAGACTTTATAATAAATTATGGATTCTGTTCGGTGCAATTTCGCTGTTGGCGATGGGTTGCACCGACCTCGATGAGGAGCTGTACGGGTCCCGGTATGTAGATACCAGTTCGACCGCCTCCACATCTGACCTGAATAGTGTGTACGCCCAGCTGAATGGTTTCGCGGATCAGGCCAATACCGGTTATTCGATGCAGGAGCATACCACGGACGAGCAGCTGGGGCCTACACGAGGAACCGACTGGGATGACTTCGGCGTATTCCGCGAGTTACACCTTCATACCTGGGATGCATCCCACAGTCAGATTTACGATACCTGGAATAACCTGAATATCGGCGTGTACCGGGCGACCCTGGTGGCTGATCGCGGTGCTGATAACCAGATCAAGGCCGAGGCCCGGTTCTTAAGAGCCTGGTTCATGTATAATATTGTGGACCTTTTCGGCAAGGCCCCTTTCCGTGACCCTGACGATGCGCCGGACGTCAATCCCCAGGTATTGTCCAGGGTCGAGGCCACCAATTTCATCATCGAGGACCTCAAGTTTGCCGAGGCTAATCTGACCGTGCCGGGCACTGCCGGCAAGGCATCCAGGGAAGCGGCCGAATTTCTGCTCGCTAAGGTGTACCTGAACCGGGCGGTATTTAATCAGGATCCCCAGAGCCCGGCCGGACCGTTCACCTTTGCCAAGTCCGATATGGACAGCGTGATCTTTTATGCCAATGCAGTGATCGGTACCGGTAAATACCAGCTCGACCCCAACTATTTCGACAACTTCAAATGGGATAACTCCACCGCTTCTTCGGAACTGATATTCGTACGGGAAAACTCCGACACTGAGCAGCCCGCCAATACCCGGAACCGGACCTACATGGGAAATCACTATAACCAGACGCCAAGCGGCTGGAACGGCTTCACCACGCTGGCTGACTTTTACAACAGCTTTGAGGACGGTGATCAGCGGAAGGGCGGACCGCTGCCCGGATTCACTGACCGACTGGGTCAATGGGCCGGATTCAACATCGGACAACAGTATGGTCCGGGAAATGTAGCGCTGCAGGACCGGAGCGGAAATCCCCTGATCTTCACACCGGAGGTGAACCTGAGTTACGCTACTGAGTCTCAGGGTATCCGGGTGACCAAATACCCGCTGGATCCCGACCACCTGGACAACAGTGCCAACGACTATGTATTTTTCCGGTACGCTGACCTGCTCCTGATGAAGGCAGAAGCGCTGCTGCGCGGCGGCGGCCCCGACCCCATGGGCCAAACCCCGCAGGCGATCGTCAATTCCCTCCGCTCAATCCGCGGAGCATCGCAGATCGGTGCGGTGGATGAGACCGTTATGCTTGCTGAACGCGGCCGTGAGCTGTATTACGAGGGCTGGCGAAGGAACGACCTGGTCCGGTTCGGAAAGTTCAATGATCCGACCGATCAGCGGCCTCAGGCATCTGCGCCTACACGGGTGGTCTTTCCGATACCTCAGCGGGCCGTGGATACGAATCCGAATCTTGAGCAAAATCCCGGATATTAACAGGGGAGTTCAGGGTCAATAAATGCCAGGAGCCCGGTCGAAAAAACCGGGCTCCTGGCGTAAATAGGGTACAGGAAGGCGGGGCTACGGATTTACGGCAGCCTTAAGAGCCTGTGCGCCCTCCAGGTGCGTGCGCAATGCCGGCAGTTTGGCCTGGGCCCAGGCTCTGAGATCCGGATCATCTACGTCATCTTCAGCGTCGTCGAACAGATCTACCGCCTCCCGGTGAGATGCGACCATCAGGTTCGCGAATTCCCGGTCAAACGCATCTCCGGTCAGTGGTGTCAGAACACCCAGCTGCTGCTGGTGCTGAGCAAGCAGATCAGCAGGCAGGGTCAGGCCCTTCTGTGTAGCAAGGTTCGAAAGTTCTGTTCCGGTCGCAGTGTGTTCAGTGACCATCATTTCGCCAAAGGTCCGTACGGCGGCGCTTGCGCCCTTCTGCTGCGCCTGCTGCCCGGCCTGGATCTCTAAGGTATTGCTGCTGGATGCCTGTGTTACAAAGGACTGCCGGTCCATCGGCATATCGTCATCGTCATCATCATCGCATGCCTGGAACAACACCATGCTGCCGAGCAGCAACATTAAAAAAATACTCCACTTCTTCATATCCGTTTCTTTTGGTTTGGATGTAGCCCTGAAAAACCCTGCCAGACTTTAAGAACAAAATGTTTTTTTTGCCTGTTACGATATGGTATTTCATCTGGCGAAATTGTGTTAAGCGGAAGCAGAAATGTGAAAAGGTTGCGGAGCTCCGTGTCCTTCATGCGGAACACCGCTGCCCCGCCGTAATCCGGGCGGTTCTGAAGCGTGTAAGCCGGGCATGGCAAGTCGCTTATATGGGTCAGCCCCAGGACAGTATCCTTGTCTTGGAGGAATTTTTTTCGGGTGAAAAGTGGCCTGTATTCAGTCCTGAAAGTGTTTCTCTTACACTATAGGTTTTTTTGTAAAAAAATCTTTACAGAAATATTGTTTCTTCACATGAAATAGAATAAGTTTGAATCAACCAATTTATTAAACCAAACTATATGCGATTAAAACATTTACTCTCAATGAGTTTGTTTGTTGCGCTTTTCCTGTTGTTCGACCCTTCGTGGGCTCAGACGAAAACTATCAGCGGAAAAGTCACAGACAAGCAGGATGGATCTCCACTGATCGGCGTATCTGTAAAAGTTAAGAATAGCAGCACAGGAACCAGCACGGATGTAAACGGGTCGTTCAGTCTGACCGTTCCTGAAAATGCATCGGCCCTGGTCTTTACCTATATCGGGTATACGACCTCAGAAGTTTCAATTGCGGGCAGGAATACTGTTAACGTCAGTCTTGCGACCGATCAGACGGCGCTGAATGAGGTCGTGATTGTTGGTTACGGAAGTCAGAAAAAAAGCGACGTTACAGGGGGCGTAACCTCCCTGGGGCCGAAGGATTTCAACAAAGGCGTGATCAATTCTCCCGAGCAGTTGCTTCAGGGCAGAACAGCCGGCGTGCAGGTGACACCTGCCAGCGGTGATCCGGGTGCGGGTATCAATATCCGGATCCGCGGTACCACCTCGATCCGAAGCGGGAACAACCCGTTGTTCGTTATAGACGGTGTGCCGCTCGATGGCGGGAATATCACCGACGGGGCGTCCGATTTCGGCGCTGGAAACATGTCTGCCAGGAATCCGCTGAGCTTCATGAACCCGGATGATATTGCGAATATAACCGTGCTGAAAGACGCTTCGGCCGCTGCCATCTATGGCGCCAGGGGTGCGAACGGCGTTGTGCTGATCACCACCAAGAAAGGAACTGCAGGAAGCCAGAGCCTGAGCTTCGCTACTTCCCTGAGTGTCGCCAATACGCTGAAGACCTATGATATCATGAACGCTGGCCAGTACCTGAAGCAGGCAGAAGCTGCCGGCGGCGACGTGGCCGTACTGAACAGAGGCTCCAATGTAGACTGGCAGGACCAGATATTCCGTCCGGGAATCACCCAGAACTACTCGCTGGGATTCGGCGGCGGAAATGACAATACCCTGTACCGGTTCTCCGGATCTTACTCGGATCAGGAAGGTATCATCGAAAATTCAGGCCTGCGGAGATTCACAGGGCGGATGAACACCAGCCATGAGCTGTTCAATGATAAGGTGAAACTGGAGCTGCAGCTCACTGCATCCCAGGTCGACAATCAGTATGCACCGCTGGGGGACGACGCCGGTTTCGAAGGCAACCTCCTTGGAGCGGCGCTGCAGGCCAACCCGACCATTCCGATCTACGATCCGACCATCCCCGGCGGATTCACACAATCAAGCGATTTTCGTAATCCGGCAGCTATGCTGGCCCTGATCAACGATAATGACCGGGTTAACAAAGTTCTGGGTAACCTGGGTGTCACCTGGAACATCGTGAAGGGACTGCAGTATAAGGTGAACGTGGGTATTGATAATTCGAATGCCACCCGGAAGACCGGAATCAGCCGTTTACTCCATTTCAGCGGAATCAAGGATAACGGACGAGCCGTGCTGCAGAACCGCGAGGTCTATTCGAGCCTGATCGAGAATACGCTGAATTACAATACAACGTTTGCGACTGATCACAGCGTAGACCTCCTGGGAGGTTTTTCCTACCAGAAATTCAATAACGGCGGGTTCTATACTCAGGCGCAATACTTTCTGACCGATGAGGTTCCGTATGTCGACAATTTCGACGGGGTGAACAATGACGGCAGCAACAAGGCATTCTCTGCGGGTTCTTACCGCGGCGGAAGCGAGCTCCAGTCTTTTTTCGGAAGGGCCAACTACGGCTTCAGGAACAAGTACCTGCTGACTGCTACCTTGCGGGTAGACGGGTCATCCAAATTCGGAGCTAACAACAAGTACGGTTATTTTCCTTCATTCGCTGCGGCATGGAGACTTTCCGAGGAGAGCTTCATTCCGAAAGACGTCTTTTCGGACCTGAAGCTGCGGGTCGGATACGGTATCACCGGTAACCAGGAGTTCCCGGGCGGTATCAGCCGGGCCGTATTCCAGACCAACTCTTCGGGGTCCCTGACTCAGCGGAACAACCCGAATCCGGATATCCGCTGGGAGGAGACCGCACAGTTCGGTGTAGGCGTTGACTTCGATATTCTGAACGGCCGCCTGGGCGGTAATATTGATTATTTCGACAAAACAACTTCGAACCTGTTAACCCAGGTATACTATGCCCAGCCGGCTGCTGTAGATTACAAATGGATCAACCTTCCGGGCCATATCAAAAATACCGGTATGGAGGTGGCCCTGACCTACCGGGCGCTCACCAATACTGCCCTCAAGTGGGAAATTGCCGGAAATATGACCTACCTGCAGAATGAAGTCACCGATTTCGGCAATACCATTATCCCAACCGGTAATATTCACGGACAGGGGCTGACCGGGGCATATGTTCAGCGGATTTCAAACGGCCTTCCCCTGGGTGCCTTCTACCTGCCTACATTTGCGGGGTATGATGCCAACGGCCTGGCAATCTATCCGAATGACGGTGCTTTCTCGTTTGCAGGTTCAGCGCTTCCGAAATATTCATTCGGTCTGAACAATGCATTCAGTTACAGGAATCTAAGTTTCAGTGTGTTCCTGAACGGATCCACCGGGTTCTATATTTACAACAATACGGCCAACGCTTTATTCACCAAGGGAAGTCTGAAAAACGGCCGGAACGTCGTTCTGGGCGAAGCTTCCAGCCCTGAAAGCGCACTCAACGCTCCGGAGGTTTCGACCCGTTTCCTGGAAAAAGGAGATTTCATGCGGATCAGCAATATGAGCCTGGCTTACCGGTTTCCGATGACCGGAAGCAAGTACTTCAAAGGCATGAGCCTGAGTTTGACCGGCCAGAACCTCGCGTTGTTCACCAACTACACCGGGGTTGATCCGGAGGTCAATACCAACAAGGCCCGTGACGGTGTGCCGTCGCTGGGAATTGACTACACCTCTTACCCAACCGCACGGATGTTCTCGCTGGGTGCAAGCTTTGACTTTTAATGTAAACAGGATAGAAAAATGAAAAAACTGATCATATATTCTGCTATTGGGACTGTTCTTCTCGGGACCAGTAGCTGCTCTAAATTAGAGGATAAGACCTACGACGCCATTTCGCAGGAAACGGTGGAAGGCGGCGGAGCCGGCTCTATTGACCCGGTCCTCGCCCTGCAGGGAGTTTACGACCAGCTCAATGACTTTTCGGACCAGGGCGGCGTGTACGCGCTGATGGAGCATCCGACCGATGAGATGATGGGACCTACACGGGGAACCGACTGGGGTGATTTCGGCGTATGGCGGAAGCTGCACCAGCATACGTGGGACCCGTTGCACCAGACCGTGAATGATGCCTGGGACCGATTGAACCGCGGTGTTTTCCGTGCAACACAGACCATTTCCTTTGCAGGTTCGAATACTCAGGTCAAAGCTGAGGCGAGCTTCCTGCGTGCCTGGTTCATGTTTCACGTACTGGACCTGTTCGGGCAGGTTCCTTTCCGGGAAGTTACTGACGGAGCCGAGGCGAATCCAAAGGTTCTGAGCCGGGCTGAAGCGCTCGCCATGGTGATCCAGGATCTGGAATTTGCGGAAGCTAACTTACCGAACGGCGCAGCCGGTAAGGCCAATAAAGCGGCAGCCCAGGCGCTGCTTGCTAAGGTCTACCTGAACAAGGCGGTGTATACCGCTGCGACGCTTGGCGGACCGTTTACGTTCGAGAAGGCCGATATGGATAAGGTGATCGAGTATTGTAATAAGATTGGAAACAAGTCCCTGGCTCCGGCCGGACAGTATTTCAGCAATTTTCACTGGGATAACACCATCCTGTCCCCTGAGATCATCTTCTCGATCGAGAACGTCGAAGGTGCAGTTCGGGGGAACACCCAGAACCGTTACATGATGACCCTGCACTATAATCAGGCTCCAAGCGGCTGGAACGGGTTTACCACGCTGGCCAGCTTCTACAAGTCCTTTGACAGCACTGATGAGCGCCTTGGCGGCGATTACCCGGGACTGACCGACAAGATCGGGCTGAAAGCCGGATTCCTCGTGGGGCAGCAGAAAGGTCCGGGCGGCGTGGATCTGAAGGATCGCAGCGGGAACCCGCTGCAGTTCACCGAGAACGCCAATCTGCTCTTTGCGCAGGAAGCGGACGGAATCCGGGTGATCAAGTATCTTCCTAAACCGAACGCAACGAATACCGGACATAACGACCAGGCGGGTAACGATTATATCTTCCTGCGGTACGCAGATGTGGTGCTTATGAAGGCCGAGGCCATTTTCCGGGGCGGAACGGATCCGATGGGTGAAACAGCGCTCGGACTGGTGAACAGGATCCGGTCACTGCGTAATGTCGGCGACCTGACCGGCCTGACCGACAAGGACCTGCTGGCGGAACGCGGCCGGGAGCTGTACTGGGAAGGCTGGAGAAGGAACGACCAGATCCGGTTCGGCACGTTCAACGAGCCGGTGGATCAGCGTGAATCGAAATCCGATCCGTCCAAAACGATCTTCCCGATACCTCAGCGTGCGGTCGATACCAACCCGAACCTGGTTCAGAATCCGGGCTACTAATCGTTGATTTAATTCAGAACATTCGTTAATTTTATAACATAGCGGGCTTGTCCCGCTATGTCCGTTTATACCTCTTGCCATTCATGAGAAGAAGTCTGTTATTGTTTAGTTCAATGGTCCTGGCCCTCTGTTCCTGCCAGCGGAATAAGGATACGCTGTTCAGTTTGATGGATAATGATGACCTGGGGATCAGCTTTTCCAATACCCTGAACGATAATGACGGGGCGAATATCTTTTCATACCGCAATTATTATAACGGGGGCGGAGTAGCGATCGGCGACGTGAACAATGACGGCCTGAATGATATCTTTCTGACATCCAATCAGGGCGACAACCAGCTGCTGATCAATAAGGGACAGTGGAAGTTCGAAAATGTGACCGAGAAGGCCGGTGTCAGGGGAACCAAGTACTGGAGCACCGGGGTCACCATGGTCGATGTGAACGGAGACGGCTGGCTGGATATCTATGTCTGTAACAGCGGTAACGCCCGCGGGGATGAGACCGAGAACGAGCTGTTCATCAACCAGAAGGACGGAACCTTTAAGGATCAGGCGCGGGAATACGGACTGGCTGACCGGGGACTGTCTACCCATGCGGTCTTCTTCGATTATGACCTGGACGGCGACCTGGACTGCTACGTGCTGAATAATTCATTCCGGCCGATCGGAAGTTTCGATTTCTCGCAGGACCTCAGGAAGGTCGTGGATGAGATCGGCGGTGACCGCCTGTACCGGAACGACGGCGGTCAGTATATCAATGTATCCACCGGGGCGGGAATCTATTCGAGTGATATCGGTTTCGGTCTCGGGGTGTCCGCTGCGGACGTCAACCAGGACGGATATCCGGACCTGTACGTCTCGAATGATTTCTTTGAAAGAGATTACCTGTATATCAATCAGAAAGACGGAACCTTCAAAGAGGATATCCAGAACCAGACCTCGCATCTAAGCCTGGCATCGATGGGTTCCGACATCGCCGATATCAACAATGACGGGCTGTACGACATCTTTACGACCGAAATGCTTCCGGAGGGCGATCAGCGGCTCAAGCTGGTCACTGCATTCGAGTCCTATGACGTGGTCAGAATGAAGCAGCGTGACGGGTTCTTTAACCAGTATATGCAAAACTGCCTGCAGCTGAACAACGGCAACGGTACGTTTTCAGAGATCGCCTTCTATTCCGGTATCGCAGCTACGGACTGGAGCTGGGGAGCTTTGGCGTTCGATATGGATAATGACGGGTGGAAGGATATCTTTATTTCCAACGGGATCTATAAGGATCTGACGAACCAGGATTATATCGAGTTTCTTGCCAGCCGGGAAAATATGGCCCGGATCATGGAAGGGAAGAACTTCGACTATGCCGAATTCTCTGAACAGATGAAGTCGACCCTGGTGTCCAACTATGCATTTCACAACAACCGGGATCTCACCTTCTCCAATAAGGCCGCGGACTTCGGGCTGGACGAACCCTCTTTCAGCAACGGCGCGGCTTACGGGGACCTGGATAACGACGGCGATCTGGACCTGGTCGTCAATAATGTGAACATGCCGCTTTTCGTGTACCGGAACAATGCCGAGAAATCCGGGAACAGTTTCATTACCATTAAGCTGGAGGGAAGCGAAAAGAACAGGTTTGCCGTCGGTACTACCGTTACGGTGTTTCAGAACGGCCAGCCTCTGACCTTCTATCATCAGCCTGCGCGCGGCTTCCAGAGCAGCGTTCCGCCCGGCTCGGTCAGTATCGGTATCGGAAAGGCCGCGACTGTCGATTCCATGCAGATCACCTGGCCGGACCGGCGGGTCCAGAAAGTGAAGAACATCCCGGGCGGCAGGGCCTATACCTACCGGATCAGTGAGGCGGGGGAGCCGGGTACGCGTCCGCAAAGCAGCTTTACGCCCATCTTCAAGGAGAGAACAGCAGGCCTGTTCGACAGTATTCCGGAGCATAAAGAGGACCATTTCGTTGACTTCGACAATGAGCGCCTGATGCTTCAGATGCTCTCCACGGAGAACCCGGCCATGGCCGTTGGGGACGTGAATAACGACGGACTGCAGGACTTTTATTTCGGGAGCTCAAAAGGCTATCCGGCCGCAATCTATATTCAGCAGAAGAACGGACGCTTCAGCGCCTATATCCCGGAAGATTTTAAAAAGCAGCGCTACCTGGAGAGTGCCGGCGCCGTATTCGGCGATTTTGATAAGGACGGAGACCAGGATCTGATCATCACCTTCGGCGGAAATGAAGAAGAAGCCGGAACCAATGTCTACTATCCCCGCTACTTTGAGAATGACGGAACCGGGAAGTTTGTCCGGATCCCCGGGAAGTCCCTGCACCTTCCGGTCAACGCCTCGGTAATCGTTAAATCGGATTTCGACAAGGACGGCGACGAAGATCTGTTCATCGGCGGCAGAAGCACGCCCCAGCTGTACGGCTGCGCGCCGCCATCCTATGTGATGGAAAATGACGGGAAGGGCAATTTTAAGGATGTTTCGAAGAAAGTGCTGGGATCGGACAACAAGCTTGGCATGGTAACTTCCGCGCAATGGGCAGATCTGGACGGCAACGGTTTTGACGACCTGATCGTCAGCGGAAACTGGATGGGTATCCGGATCTTCATGAATACCGCCGGAAAGTTCATTCCGGACAACCGGCTATCGGATTTTAAAGGATGGTGGAGCAGCATGGCGGTAGAAGACATCAACGGGGACGGGCATCCGGATATCCTGGCGGGGAATCTTGGCCTGAATTCCAAGTTCAGGGCCACCGAAAAAGAGCCGATGACGATATATGTCAATGATTTCGATCAGAACGGCACAAAGGAATGCATTACTTCGATGTACCGCCAGGGCCGGGAATATGTCTTCCATATGCGCCCCGACCTGGTCGGCCAGCTTCCGATGTTCAAAAAGCGCTACCTGCGGTATGAGGATTATGCAGGAAAGCCGTTCCGGGAAGTGTTTCCGGATGAGCTTACCCGCAATGCCGAGACCCATCAGATCAATTACCTCTCCTCGGCGGCGTTCCTGAGCGACGGCAGGGGCGGTTTCCGGGTGAAACCTTTTCCCGTAGCATCCCAGTTATCTGCCGTCAATACGATCCTGTGCGATGATCTGGACGGCGATGGCCGCAGGGAGATTATTCTCGGCGGGAATTTCTATGGATTCAAGCCCGAAGTGGGCCGACTTGACGGCAGCTACGGCGAAGTATACAGTTTTTCCGTAGAGGATTTCAGATACATCCCGGCTGCAAAAAGCGGTCTGAAGTTAAGCGGGCAGATCCGCTCCTCGGCGGTCATCACCAACAGCCGGGGCGAGAAAGTTTACCTCTTCGGCAGAAACAATGAACGGCTTCTGGCCTACCAGATCAACAGTAAGAAATAAGACATGCTTTCAGCGATACGTTTATTTTGTTCCAAAGTGTTTTGCGGCAGTTGCCTGGTGGTCGCATGCGTTTCTTTCATCTTCCCCTCCTGCAGCAGGACCGGGGAGGAGAACCGGATCTTCGAAAGAATGGATCCGGCCGAAACGAAGATCAGCTTTTCAAATGACCTGGTCGAGACCGACTCACTCAACATTCTCGACTACCTCTATTTTTATAACGGCGCCGGGGTAGCTGCTGCCGATTTCAATAATGACGGGCTGGAAGACCTGTATTTTGTGTCCAACCAGGGAGCCAACAAGCTTTATCTGAACAAGGGCGGTCTGCAGTTCGAGGATATTACCGAAAAGGCGGGTGTCAGAGGCTCGGGTTCCTGGAAGACCGGGGTCACGGTCGTCGATATCAACGATGACGGGTTTAAAGACATCTACGTTTCTGCGGTCTCCGGATACAAAGGCTTCAGGGGAAGGAACCAGCTGTATATCAATAACGGCGATCTGACCTTCACGGAAAGTGCAGCCCGCTACGGGATCGATTTCGAGGGATTATCAACCCAGGCGGCATTCTTTGATTACGATAAGGACGGAGACCTGGACCTTTTCATTCTTACTCACTCCGTGCACAGCAATGACACCTACGGGGATTCGACGCTGCGCTTCAGATACAGCGGGCCGGCCGGAGACCACCTGTTCCGCAATGAGGGCGGAAAGTTTACCGATGTGACCCGAAACTCCGGCATTTATGCCTCGCCGATCGGTTACGGCCTGGGAATCAGTATCGGGGATCTGAACAATGACGGTTGGGATGACATCTACGTCAGTAATGATTTCTTTGAGCAGGATTACTATTATATCAACCAGAAGGACGGAACCTTCCGCGAAAAGCTGAAGGAAGCTTTCGGGCATACGAGCTTATTTTCTATGGGCAATTCGGTCAGCGATATCAATAAGGACGGTAGTCTGGACGTGGTCACCACCGACATGCTGCCCGGGGATATGAAAGCGCTGAAGTCCAGCATTAACGATGAACCGCTGGACATCTACAACATGGAGGTCAGGAACGGCTACCATTACCAGTATTCGAAGAACAGCCTGCAGCTCAATGTCGCCGACGGGGAGAAGTTCCTCGATGTCGCCCTGTATGCCGGGGTGGCGGCAACGGACTGGACCTGGTCGCCGCTGGTGCAGGATTTCGATATGGACGGCCGGAAAGATATGTTCTTTTCCAACGGCATCAAGAAGAGACTGACCGATCTTGATTACCTGAAATATCTCGGCGATCCCTACGTTTCCCGGAACGGAACCGACCGGGCGTTCGACAACGACAAGATAAGCCGGATGCCGGACGGCAGGGTGCATAATTACCTGTTCAAAGGAGACAGTTCAATACGCTTCCGGGATATTTCCGCGGAAAACGATATGTCCGAACTGTCCTCCTCTTCAGGCGCCATTTCCGTCGATCTGGATAATGACGGCGACCTGGAAATCGTGACCAATAACATCGGTCAGCCCGCATTTATATATAAGAACACGTCCGTCGAGTCCCAGGGAGAAAGAAAGAGACCGTTCCTGACGCTTTCGGCCAGGTATCGGCCGGGCAACCGGGATGCGATCGGGACCAGGCTGTACCTGAAGAGCCGGACAGGAACGGACCATCAGGAAATACAGACCTCAACCGCATTTCAGAGCGGTCAGTCCGCAAACCTGTTGTTCACATTCCCTGCGGACGATACTCCGCAGGAGCTGCTTGTCGTGTGGCCGGACAACTCCTATGAGTTTATCAGCCGGTTCAGTCTGAACAGCCGCCAGATCATCCGGTATGATCCGAAGAACGTGATCCGGAATGCGGACGTTGGTTCGGTGATCGCAGCCTTCCTGAGCGGCAGCCGGCAGTTCGATCACCAGCGGGTGGACGCCCGGGTGCTGGCTACGGTGAAGACCAATGAGACGCCCGATTTCAATTATTATTCGCTGTTGCCGCACAGCTACCTTCCCCATACTCCGGCAGTGGCAGCGGCCGATATCAATGGAGACGGCCTTGACGATATCTATGTCGGTGGTCTGGCGGGTGAGGAGAAGTACCTGCTGATCGGCAACCCGGAGGGAACTTTTACAAAAATAACGGTCCCTGCATTCGGGCAGTTCCGGAACCTGAGCGACACGGAAGCGCACTGGCAGGATCTGGATAATGACGGTGACCTTGACCTGCTCGTTCAGACCGCGAGTCATCCGTTTGCCGAACCCGGGGACGTGCAGCAGCCGCGGCTGTTCCTGAACAAGGGCCGGTACCAGTTCGAATTTATACCGCTGCCCGCCATGACGGGCCAGACCGGCCAGGTGTGCTTTACCGATTTCAACGGTGACGGATTAAAGGATATGCTGCTGGTCGGCGCGGTGTCGTTCCGGAACTATACCGGGCAGCCTGCAACCCGGTTGTTGCTGAACCGGGGCAACGGACGCTTCGAACATGCTCCCGCAAATGCTTTTGCGGAAGTGGCTGCACTCCGGTTCATAAAGAGCATAACCTGTTCGGACGTCAACCAGGACGGCCGCGAAGACCTGATCGTGGCTGCCGAGTGGCAGCCGATTTCCGTATTCCTGAATACCGGGAAAACATACAGCAGCTGGTCCTCGCCGCTGCTGAAAGAATTACGCGGATGGTGGCAGACCGTATCCGTGGCAGATGTTGATCAGGACGGTAAGGCCGATCTGCTCGCCGGGAACTGGGGCATCAACAATAAGTTTAATGTGGATGCCGGACAACCGCTGTACGCCTACAACAACGACCTGGACCGTGACGGAAAAAACGATCTGATCCTTTCCTATCATCACCAGGGCAAGTACTACCCGTTCCGGCCCAAGAACGATCTGGAAATAGAACTTCCCTACCTGAAGAAGGAGTGGCTGGGATATATGAAAATGGCCGACAAGACGACCTCGGAGATCTTCCGGGATCGCCTCGATGAAACCGCCCGGCTGGAAGCGAATACGTTCAAGACCGTCTGGATAAGTGACTTCTTCAACAAGGGGAAAGTGCAGGAGCTGCCTTACTTAGCCCAGCAGGCGCCGATCCTCTCGTTCCAGCAGGCCGTCAACAGTTCAGCTGAGCGTGAGTGGGTCCTCAACGGCAACTTCTCGGGCGTGATACCGTATGAAGGCAAGTATGATGCGGTAGGCGTGATGACCCTCAGGTATGACCGGGAAGGCGGCCGCTTCGGAATACCCAGGTACTGGGTGAACCCGCTCTTTAACTTTGACCATGTGGAAATGATAAAGCCGCTCAGGCAGGCAGACGGCACCGGCTGGCTGATCATTACCTACGACGGAAAGCTGCTCTCGGTGAGGGAGCAGAAGCCATTCAGGCAGGTGCTTGCTAAAGGATAGGATAGTAGATCCGCGTAATCCATTTGCCGGAGTCGGGCTCCTGCAACCGGTCGGTGACCATCATCTCGAACGGGATGGCCGGCGAAGTATGCCGCCTGTCTTCAACGAATTTCCGGACCTGCCGCATTGCCTGATCGATGGAGGCCCGACCGCCTTTCACTTCTGCGATCAGGATGTTTCCGAGAACCAGCCGGCTGTATTCCATATTTCCCGGCGCCTTTGCCCGTTGCCGGACCGGAATCGCCACCATGATCCGGTACCGGGAGTCATCGGTGCGGGAAACATTGAGCATGGGGTAGCCGTTCTTGCTGATGTCGTTTTTCCGGATGAAGTCCTGGAGTGTGCGGACCTTTTCATAGACCTCGGGGGTCGTCGGATACCTGTCGGACATCGACCGCATGACGACCACCAGGGAGTCCCGGACCTTGGCGTACTCGATTCCGACACCATAGACTTCCTTTTCATCTTCCACAAAATCTCTGAAGCGGGTCAGGAGCTCTTGAGTGACCGCGGCAAGTTTCCGGGATTTCCGGAACCCCGAAACACGGCTGACGGGGTCATTCCCGGCAGGATAGCTGAACGACCAGGTAATCTCCGACCCTGAATTTCTTCCCGGAACCAATGTGATCACCGAAGGGATGCGCCTTCCCCCGTCAGAAACGTCGATGGTGATCGTGGTATACGTGTTTTTGACAATTCTGAATTCCAGGCCTTTATAGGTGAACCGGGAGCTGTCCCGGGGATCTTCGCCTTTGCGGTCGGGCCACCATGCCGCCCAGCCTTTTTTCAAAGCCAGATACCGGGTTACCACAGTCTCCGGCGCGGCCGGGTTCACGCTCCGGGACTGTCTGATGGTCCCCGGGATGATCAGGCAGACAGCGAGCGATAAAACAACGATAAAAACAACGGAAAGAAAAATAAGTCTTCTCATAGTTCACAGCGGGCACCCTAAATGTAAGAGATATTATCCAAACTCAATATTGTTGTAGAAAATGCGAATTAACTTTAGCTTTAGTTAATTAGTGAGAAAAAATCACTAAAATAGGAGACTGTACCGCAAAGCCTGACCAAGGAACCTTTATGATGCTAAGATACCTGTTTACCGCTGCGCTGACGATTGCCTGCCTCAGCGTTTTCCCCCAGGGGAAAGCTGACCCCTGGATCATTTCCGCCAAAAGCGTTGATCCTGCCGCGTATTACGGTGTAACTGTTGCGAACGGGATGATCGGGGTGGTATCTGCGCCCGAACCCTTCAAGGTTAAACACGTGGTACTGGCCGGCGCCTATGATCTTTACGGGCGCGGCAGGGTGAGCAATTTCCTGAACAGCTTCAACCTGCTGAATATGCATGCGGACATTAACGGGAAGCGTATCGATGCGGCGAATGTCCGCAATTTCCGGCAGGAGCTGGATATGCGGAATGCATCATTCACAACTTCCTTCGATTACGGCGACCAGGCGACCATCACCTACACGTATTATTCGCTGCGGCAACTGCCGTTTACCGTGCTGATGGACGTATCCGTCACGGCGCGGAAGGAGCTGGTACTGACCTCTTCGAGCGTCATGGAAGCGCCGGACGCCCTGAAGGAGGTGCAGAATTACTATAACGAGATTGACCGGCCGCACGTGGTTCTGAGCCTGCTGACCTCGACGGCCAAAAGCCCGACCGGAAAACTGCAGCTGGCAGCGAGCACCACCTTCCTTTTCAATGAACCGCATGCGTCTGAACCGAGGGTGATCCACGAAATGTGGGATAACAACATGCACCTGATGAAGTTCAGCAAAAAGATCGCGGCGGGTGAGACCTATAAGTTCGCCGTTGCGGGCAGCTCCATTACCTCTGCTCACCACGATGATCCGCTGAATGAGGCGGAACGCCTGACGATCTTTGCCCGGCTTGAAGGGCGGGACCGGTTACTGCAGTTTCACAGGAAGGCGTGGGATGAACTATGGACGAGTGATATCACCATCGAGGGAGATGATCAGGCGCAGCAGGATGTACACAGCATGCTGTACCACCTGTACTCATTTTCCAGGGCGGGAACCGCTCTTTCGCCTTCTCCTATGGGACTGTCAGGCCTCGGTTACAACGGCCACGTATTCTGGGATACCGAAGTGTGGATGTTCCCGGCACTGCTGGTCCTGCAGCCGGAGATTGCCAGGTCCCTGGTGGAATACCGGTTCCAGCGGTTGGAGGCCGCGCGGAGAAACGCTTTTGCACACGGCTACAAGGGAGCTATGTTTCCCTGGGAAAGTGCCGGCTCCGGGGTTGAGGAGACCCCGGTCTGGGCGCTCAGCGGGCCGTTCGAACATCATATAACGGCTTGCGTCGCGCTGGCTGCCTGGAATTATTACTGCGTAACGCAGGATAAGGCGTGGCTGCGGGAGAAAGGCTGGCCGATCCTCTCAGCAACGGCCGATTTCTGGGCCAGCCGGGTGGAACGGAATGGTCCCGGCCGGTTTGAAATCAAAAACGTCGTGGCTGCCGACGAGTGGGCCGAGAACGTGGACAATAATGCGTTCACTAATGCCGCGGCCAAAGTGAACCTGCAGAATGCAGCCGCTGCGGCCCGTTTGCTGGGCCAGACTGCGCCGGCTGACTGGCTGGAAGTTGCCCGGAATATTCCGGTTCTTCGGTTTCCGGACGGCGTCACCCGGGAGCATGCGACCTACAAGGGAGAGGGGATCAAGCAGGCGGACGTGAACCTGCTGGCCTATCCGCTCAAGGTCATCACGGATCCGGGCCGGATCCGCAAGGACCTGGAGTATTACCAGGGACGGGTGCCTGATGAAGGTACGCCGGCTATGACCCAGGCGATCTTTGCCCTGCTGTACGCCCGGCTGGGCGACGGTGAAAAAGCCTATCATTTTTTCAGGGACGCATATGAGCCGAATCTGAATCCGCCCTTCCGCGTCATCGCAGAAACCAGGGGTGGTACGAATCCCTATTTCGCCACCGGCGCGGGGGGGATCATCCAGGCCGTGCTGATGGGGTTCGGGGGGCTCGATATTACGCCTGAAGGAATCGTTCAGGTTAAAAGCAGCCTGCCGCCTAATTGGAAGTCTCTGAAAATTTCCGGTGCGGGAGTCGAAAAAAAGACGTATATTGTTAAGTAGTGAAAAAGCTGGTTTCCATAGCTTTACTCATGGTTTTCCTGTTCAATGTAATAGGATACCGGATCTTTTTTTACTACCTCGAAAGGGGCGCGGACGTTCGTATTGAGGCCCGCCTGGAGAAGCTGTCGGAAGCGGATCAGTCACTGATCACGGTAAAGATACCCATCCGGCTGCCATACCAGACCGACTGGAAGGAGTTTGAAAAGGCCGATGGCGAGGTGATCGTGAACGGGTCGGTCTACCGGTACGTCAAGCAGCGGGTCTACCGGGATACCCTGATCCTGCTGTGTATAAGCGACCACTACAAGTCCCGGCTAGTCAGGGGAACGGCAGATTACTTCGAGAAAGTAAACGATCTGTCCGCCGAGAATAACAAGAAGCCGGTCTTTAAACAATCTATCTCCGACTATATCGTCAACGTGTCCGCCGTTCGGTTCGGAGCTGCTGAATCCCTGGTAACTTCCTATCCGGTATTTTCTGAAGGTTCCTGTTTTGCAGGATATCTCCGCAAGATCAGGATACCGCCCAGGCGGCTGGTTTTCAATGCCTGAAAACTAACTGACTAACTATTCAACAATCTGAAAGATGAAACGCTTTTTACGACTTGTTGCAGGCGCGGTATTTCTGCTGGCGTCCTGCAATCAAAAGGACTATGCTCCGGAAATGCATGATCCTGCACTATACCGGGATGCCGTCAAGAAACTGAATGACGTCGTACTGGAGAACGGGTTTCCGCCCATGGTCGCCTCCCGGAATTATGCCTACGCAAATATTGCCGCCTATGAAGTGGTCGCGGCAGGGGACACGCAGAACTACAGGTCGCTTGCCGGCCAGATCAAACACCTGCCCGAGGTACCGCGCCCTGAACAGGGCGAGACCGTAGATTTTCATTATGCCGCCCTGCTGGCCTTTCTGCAGGTCGGAAATGCGGTGACCTTCCCTGAGGGGAGTATGGATGAATACGTGGAATCGCTGAAGGAAAAGGCCCGCCAGGCCGGCATGCCGGCCGCTGTCATGAAAAGTTCCGCGGCCTATGCCGGGCGTGTGGCGACACATATCCTGAACTGGAGCAAGGGCGATAATTACGCCCAGACCCGTTCCGCAAGCAAGTTCAATGTCCTCAACGAGGACGGACGCTGGATCCCGACTCCGCCCATGTATTCCCAGGCGCTTGAACCGCACTGGTGTAAGATCCGGCCGCTGGTACTCGACTCCGCATCGCAGATCATGCCGCCGCTCCCCGCGCCGTTCGATATGAAGGATAAGAGCAGCGCCTTCTATAAGAACGCGATGGAGGTAAAACTCCTGGGAGATAACCTGACGGAGGAACAGCGGCATATCGCGGACTTCTGGGATGACAATGCCTTCAAGCTGAATGTCAGCGGGCACGTGATGTACGGGACCAAGAAGTTCTCCCCGGGCGGGCACTGGATGAATATCGTAGGTATCGCGACGAAAGACCGCCGGCAGGACTTTAATTCGACGGTCAGCCTGTATACCGAGGCGTCCATCGCGTTGTTCGACGGGTTCATCAACTGCTGGTATGTCAAGTTTCAGAGCAATTATGTCAGGCCGGAAACGGTGATCAACAAGTACCTCGACCAGGACTGGAAACCTTACATCCAGACGCCGCCGTTTCCTGAATACACCAGCGGACATGCGGTTATTTCGGCCGCAGTAGCCGAAGTGCTGACCCGGAAACTGGGTGAGGGAATCGCCTTCCGCGATTCTTCGCAGATGGAATTCGGAATCAAGCCCCGTTCCTTCAATTCATTCCGGGATGCAGCGCGCGAGGCCAGTATCTCCCGGGTGTATGGCGGGATCCACTACATGGCGTCCTGCGACAGGGGGGCCGAAACCGGGATGAAGATCGGACAGCTGGTTGCTGACCGGCTTCAGTTAAAAAAGCAGGCCTCATTATCGGCCAGCCGTTAAACAAATTTTTCGCTAACCAATCAAGACTCAGACAAATGAAAATCTTTATAGCATCCGTTGCATTGATCCTTGCATTCAGCATGGACGGTTTCTCACAAGGCTGTGTAGCCATTCGCAGTAATGGCGGTGTTTGTACCATGGAACATCCCATGGATGATTCCGCCTCCGTAAAGAGCTGGCAGCTGAACACTTCTTACCGGTATTTTCGGTCATTCCGGCATTTCCGCGGCAGCGAGGAACAGAAGGAACGCCTCGTACAGAATACCGAGGTCATCAACTGGCAGAATTTCCTGGACCTTTCCCTGATCCGTCACCTGAGCAGCCGGTGGAGCGTCAGCATCGGTGTACCCGTCATTTACAACACAAGATCATCGTTGTATGAGCACGGCCGTACCGAACGGCACAGCAGTCGTGCCGGCGGAATCGGCGATATCCGGCTCATCGCCAACAGGTGGATGCTGAATCCGGCGAAATCGGCAAAAGGAAACTTTCAGCTCGGACTGGGCGTCAAGGCGCCTACGGGCCGGGCCGGAGCTACCGATGAATTCTTCAATGTAGGCGATAACCAAAGCTCGCAGGTCCGCCCGGTCGACCAGTCGATCCAGCCCGGGGACGGCGGCTGGGGCGCCATCACCGAACTGACCGGCTACTATGCGCTCGGACAGCGCGTGAGCGCATACACCAATCTGTACTATCTGATCAATCCGCGTGAGCAGAACGGGGTCCGGACCTTCCGGGAAACGCTGTCAGCCACGCTGGCCAACGAATCGATCATGAGCGTTCCCGATCAGTATATGGCCCGGCTCGGCGTGAATTACGGCTTCAGCAGCCCGCTTTCGTTGTCCGCCGGTGCCCGTATCGAGGGCATCCCGGTGCGCGATCTCGTTGGGGGAAGCGAAGGCTTCAGGAGACCGGGTTACGTGGTCTCAGCGGAGCCTGCGGCCAGTTATGCGTTCAGGAAACTTAATTTCTTCGCGGCTGTACCGGTTGCATTATACCGTGACCGTACGCAAAGTGTGACCGATAAGCAGAACTCAGCGCTGCAGGGGACACATGTGCAGGGCGATGCCGCTTTTGCGGACTATTCCGTGAATGTCGGCTTCGTCGTCAAGTTCTGATACCGAAGTCCGGTGCGCCAGTAAATTACAAAAGCATCCTCGCGGATGCTTTTGTGTTTAAGCAGCAGGTATGAATAAGACGTTTAAGGCGTGAATTTCAGGTTTGCGCGGAGTTCCCCGGCAGGGTAGGTGCCGCTGTGGATGTTCAGGTACCACTTGCCGGCCAGCAGCTGGGCTGCTTCGGTGTCGGTGAGCGCCCTGGTCATCCCGGAAAAGGTTCCTGAATTGCCGCGTGAGAAACCGGTCAGCGGAACCACCACCGGTGAACTGGTCGTATCCGTAGCCGTATCCGAACCGTGAAAGTGCATGCCGACCGTTGAGTCAGCGGCTGAACCCAGTGTCCAGGAGATCTCGTATGCGATCATTTTCATGGCCGGATCGTATGAGATGTCTGCGGTTCCGGAGCCTGTCGTATTTACAGGCGGGGTTTCATTGGCGCCCGACAGCTGGACCGTTATATTGCTCGTGTTGTTCTGAGGTTGATTATCGTCATCGTCATCATTGCATCCCGGAAGCGCCAGGGTGACCAGGGCGATCATAAAGAAGGTCCTGTGGATCTGGTTAATAGCCTGTTTCATTTCCTTTTTCTGTTAGCACGTTGTGCCGGGGAAAAAGGTTGCCCGGGCCTCCGTTAATAAGTTGTTTTCAGCGTTGACCGCTCCCACATGGCGAACGCCTGCCCGGCTTCAGTCCGCATCAGCTGAATGACGGGCAGCTTCCGGGCTTCCACCGGCCGGGCAAGCTCCTCGTAAATGAACTGGTCATCGAACCCGATCCGGGCGGCGTCCGCCTGGGTATTGGCGTAGTAGATCGTTTCGATCCGGGACCAGTAGATGGCTCCCAGGCACATCGGGCACGGCTCGCAGCTGGTATAAATCACGCACCTGCTCAGGTCGAAGGTGTTCAGTTTCCGGCAGGCGATCCTGATGGCCGACACTTCCGCATGTGCCGTGGGGTCGTTGGTCGCGGTTACCTTATTGCCGCTTTTGGCAATTACTTTTCCGTCCAGGACCACGACGGCTCCGAACGGACCTCCCTGTCCCTTTTCGACGTTCTGTTCAGAAAGCCGGATGGCCATCTGCATAAATTTCCGGTGTTGTTTCTCGTCTGTCATCCCAAAAATAAACCCCGGCTGTCCGGCCGGGGTTCTGATAAATTAAAAATTCGGTACGGTTTATTTCTTTTCTTTCTTGTATTCGGCGTTCAGGCCGGAAACCACTTCCTTGGTCACATCCAGGCTCTCGTCCGCGAAAAGGATCGTAGGGTTTGATTTTGAGTAGGTCAGAACCAGTTTGTATCCTTTGCCCTTTCCGTATTTCTTCAGATAGTCGGCAACTTTGTTGTACAATTTCTCGTTCTCTGCTGCTTCCTCGTTGGCAAGCGCATTTCCTGCATTCTGGTTATAGGCAGCGAGCTCCTGCTGTTTCCGGGCCAGGCGCTCCTCGGTGGCTGCACGCTGATCTGCCGAAAGGGTCGGGGCGCTCTTCTGGTAAGCCGCAACTTCACGCTGGAAGGCTGCTCCCTTGGACTGCAGGTCGGTCTGGGCCTTTTTTGATTTTTGCTCAAACGTCGTTCTCAGCTGTTTGAAGTATTCGTAGTTATTTAACAGAGAGTCTGAGTTAACAAAAACAATGCTCTCCTTACTATCTGCGGTTGCGGAAGGTGCTGCTGCGGTTTTTGGCTGCTCCTGGTTGCATGAAATAACCACTGCTGCCACTGCCAGGGCGGCAGTGATCTTACTTACGTTCGACAATACTTTTCTCATTTTACGGTTTAAAAATTTAGGCAAAGATAATCTTTAAGATCTACTATCCTAATGATTTAACCTTTGTTAACAACAGGTTCCCCCAGGGCCATTTATTTTCCACAAACTGCCTTAGAATCGGCGGAAATTACGTATTTTTGATAATTGTTCTTTAAAGATTATGAGTGAAGAAAAGGTAGAAAAATCAAATTATTCTGCAGATAACATACAGGTGCTTGAAGGATTGGAAGCGGTCAGAAAACGCCCTTCCATGTACATCGGTGATACCGGTTTTAAAGGTTTGCACCATTTGGTTTATGAGGTAGTCGATAACTCTATCGATGAGGCGCTTGCCGGCTATTGCAGCGACATCAGCGTCACAATCCATACCGACAATTCCATCTCAGTCGAAGATAACGGCCGGGGTATTCCGACCGCCATGCACACCAAGGAGAAAAAGTCTGCGCTGGAAGTGGTCATGACCGTTCTGCACGCGGGAGGAAAGTTCGACAAGGACACCTATAAGGTCTCCGGCGGTCTGCACGGTGTGGGGGTATCCTGCGTGAACGCGCTGTCCACGCACCTGATCGCCGTCGTTCACCGGGAAGGAAAGATCTTTACCCAGGAATATGAGCGCGGGAAACCGATGTTCGATGTGAAGGTTATCGGGGAAACCCAGCGGACCGGAACCATCGTGAAATTCTCTCCGGATCCGGAGATCTTCACCCTGACCACCGAATATAAATTCGATACGCTTGCCGCCCGTTTGCGCGAACTGGCCTTCCTGAACAAGGGAATCCGCCTTCGCCTGACCGATGAGCGGGAAGAGACTGAGGACGGCTCCTTCCTGAGCGAGGAGTATTTTTCCGAAGGCGGGCTGAGCGAGTTCGTGAAGTACCTGGACAAGACCCGCACCCCGCTGATCCCGGAACCCATCTACGTGGAAGGGATCAAACAGGGTATTCCGGTGGAACTCGCGCTGCAGTATAATGAAACGTATACCGAGAATGTTCACTCCTATGTGAACAACATCAATACGCACGAGGGCGGTACGCACGTATCCGGTTTCCGCCGTGGACTTACCCGTACCCTGAAGGCCTATGCCGAGAAATCGGGACTGCTGAAGAACGTCAAGGTGGAGATCACCGGAGACGACTTCCGGGAAGGCCTCACCGCCGTTATTTCGGTTAAGGTGCAGGAGCCCCAGTTCGAAGGCCAGACGAAGACCAAGCTCGGTAATAACGAAGTGATGGGCGCCGTGGATATTGCTGTCGGAGAGATCCTCGGCGATTACCTGGAGGAGAACCCGAAAGAAGCCAAGATGATCGTCAACAAGGTACTGCTGGCGGCGACTGCGCGCGCTGCGGCCCGTAAGGCGCGCGAGATGGTACAGCGCAAGAGTGTCATGGGCGGTTCCGGACTTCCCGGTAAGCTGGCCGACTGCGCGGACAAGGACCCGGCCAAGTGCGAGCTGTACCTGGTGGAGGGAGATTCCGCGGGCGGAACTGCCAAGCAGGGACGCGACCGTAATTTCCAGGCGATCCTGCCGCTGAAAGGTAAGATCCTGAATGTGGAGAAGGCGATGGAACACAAGATCTACGAAAATGACGAGATCAAGAATATGTTCACCGCCCTGGGTGTCAGTATCGGCACGTCAGACGACGCCAAAGCCCTGAATCTGGACAAGCTCCGGTATCACCGGATCATCATCATGACGGATGCGGACGTGGACGGATCCCACATCACCACGCTGATCCTGACCTTCTTCTTCCGGTATATGAAGGAGCTGATCGAATCCGGGTATGTTTACATTGCTGCGCCGCCGCTTTACCTGGTAAAAAAGGGAAAAGAGCAGGAGTACGCCTGGAATGACGAGCAGCGCGATCTGGCCATCCAGAAACTGAAAGGAACCGGGAAAGAGGAAAGCGTACACGTTCAGCGGTACAAAGGTCTCGGGGAGATGAACGCCGAGCAGCTCTGGGAAACTACCCTGAATCCGGAGACCCGGACGCTGCGCCAGGTTACCATTGAGAATGCTGCGGAATGCGATCATATCTTCTCGATGCTGATGGGTGACGAAGTTGCGCCGCGTCGTGACTTTATCGAGCGTAACGCAAAATATGCGCGGATCGACGTGTAGTCCTCCCGCAAAATCCTATACAGACGCCTCCGGAAACGGGGGCGTTTTTTTATTTTACCGGGCCGGCAATTCCGGGGGGGGCGGCCCTGTGTACCGCAGATAAATGACAGCGCTTTGCTCCAGGGTGGACCGGAGAAGGATGCGGTGCTTCCGGCTGCCGTCGTCAATGGTAAGGTTCGAGGTGTTCGGCGGAACTATGCCGAGGTTCCTGGCATACAGGATGATCTCATTCAGCTGGGTCCGGGGCGGCAGGCTGATCTCAAACTTTTTAGGTTTTCTGGTGATTCGGAGATTCCGGATGATCTCCTTCCTGTTGTAGAACACGCTCACCGTGTCCTGATCCTCCTGCATATAGTCGCGGAGCTCGAGCCGGATCCGGCGGCTGGTGACCGGGATCACCAGGGGGTCGGAAAGGGTCGTGTTCAGGAACCGCGTACGTGTCGTCGTATCCTGGGAAATGAACCGGATCAGCGTGTCGGAAATTCCGAAACCGGCGGGCTGCACCGGGTCGTATCGTTTAAGGACCACTTTCCCCGGGATGCAGGGAATTCCGCCTGTCGCAATGCCTTCCCAGTTTCCGGTCATGAAGTCCTGGTCCCTCTGCCGGATGAGGCGGAGATTTTCCAGTTTGATGCAAAGCATATGCCGTTCGCTCGGTCTCAGATATTTCAGGATCCGCAGTTCGGTGATACTGATCTCCTGGCTCCGGGCATCGGCCGTACCGATGAAATCCAGGATCCCTTCAAACTTCAGGTTGTGATTCCCGTAGATATAGGCGCTTCCTGAAAGCACATCGCCCTTCTGCGACTTGATGTTCAGGCTGTATCCGGAGGCCGGAAGTTCGCCCGTGCCGTCATTCGCCGTGATATATCCGTGCCAGATTCCCCGAAGGTCCTGGGCGGATGTACCGGCGGCCCAGAGCAGCATGGGCAGGACCAGGCGGGTGATACGGGTTCTCATTCTTCGGGGCGGTATCGTAAATAAATAGCCGCTGACTGCTGCCTGTCCGACCGGATCGTTATCCGGTGAGTTTTCCGCCCGTCGATGAGGACCAGCTGGGAGGTGTTGGGCGGGATCTGCCCCAGGTTCTCCGCATAAAGGAGGATCTCATGCAGGTCCGTGCCGGGATCGAGCTGGAAGTTAACCGTCCGGACCTTCCTGGCGATCCGGACGTTCCGCACCAGTGGTTCCCGGTTCAGGTAAACGGATACTGTATCGTCGTCGATCTTCCGGTAATCGCGGAGCTGAAGCTGCAGGGATCTGCCGGAGACCGGGATCTCGGTCACCGGGCGGGCATAGGTGTTCAGGAACGGTCGGGTGAAGTCCTGCAGGACCGGATGGCCTGACACCCGGCTGCTGACCGCGGTGACGGCGCCGGGGTTGGTGAAGGACCTGCGCAGGCCGGCCAGGTCTTCTTTATTGCGGGCTACTATGATCCGGCCCGGGAGGCAGGGTTCCTGATCGCGGGCTTCCCCGCTCCAGGTGCCCTGAAGCAGCTCCATGTTCCCTTTCCGCACCAGGGTAAGAGATATCTTCTTGATGCACATCATCCAGCCGGGGGGCAGGACTTCCTGGCGGATCTCCCGGATATTTTCCTGAAGACGGATGCTGTCCGCTCCTGCGGAGCCCGCCAGGCCGATGCGGATATAGAGGGAATCTTTGATCGAGACGAAGGATTCGCCGCGGATGTGGTTTTCGTCTGCCGACAGGTCCAGTTCCAGGTTGTAGATCTCGCTGAAGGCGCCTGGCAGCTGCGTGATGAAGCCAAACCATTTTCCGCTGAGGTCCTGGGCTGCCGCAGCAATGGGGAAGAGGAACAGGAACACCGGGAGCACATATCTTTTCCTCATGCGCGCGAAGTTTATATATAGCTGATAATCAGCCTATAAGAAACAACATTGCTTTAGAAGATAAGTTTCAGGCGAAGCGAGTTATAATTTATTACGGCGTTGTATTTTTTAAGGATGTCACCGCCGAGCACGCCGATCACGGGCGGCAGATTCATATGCTGGTAGGTGTAGCAGATTGTGGAAAGATCCAGGACGGCGGCTTTGAAGTCCGGGATGTCCAGGCGGCCGATCCGGACGGACTTCAGGTGCAGGACATAGCTTTGCATGGACGTGGTCCCGAGCCCGGCCGAAACCAGTTCGGTGGAAAGCAGATCGCTTTCAGCGATATAGCGCCCGACGGTCGTCTTGTCAAAAACGGTCCTGGAAGCGCCGGTATCCAGTACCACGTTGAAGGGCTGGCCGAAAACGACAACTTCCACCAAAAGGTGGAAGCCGTCGTCATGCAGATCAATGAGTTGTAAAGGAACGTTCGTGCTCATCTGCCGTTCTGATGTCGGATCAGATCAGGCTGGACTCGCGGAGCACGTTATTCATGTTCCTTACAGCCTCGGCGCTCTTATTAAATGCAGCCTGTTCGTCGTTATTCAGTTTGTAATCAACGATCCGCTCCCAGCCGTTCTTGCCGATGATCACCGGCACGCCCATGCAGATATCGGATTGTCCGTATTCTCCCTCCAGCGATACGCAGCAGGAGAATAATTTCTTCTGGTCGCGTACGATGCTTTCCACCAGGGCGGCACCTGCCGCGCCCGGTGCATACCAGGCTGAAGTACCGATCAGTTTGGTCAGGGTAGCACCCCCTACCATGGTATCGGCAACGACCGCTTCCTGGTCTTCCTTGCTCAGGAAGTCGGTTACCGGAACACTGTTCCAGGTCGCGAAACGGATCAGCGGGATCATGGTGGTATCACCATGGCCGCCGATCACCACGGCGTTCAGGTCAGCGGGAGAAGCGCCGAGCTTCCGGCTCAGCTGGTACTTGAAGCGTGCGGAATCCAGGATACCGCCCATGCCGATGATCCGGTTCTTCGGTAATCCCGTAGCTTGCAGAGCCAGGTAGGTCATGGTGTCCATCGGGTTGGAAATAACCACGATGATGGCTTCCGGCGAATATTTCAGAATGTTTTCAGCTACGCCCTTTACGATGTTGGCGTTCGTGCCGATCAGTTCCTCACGGGTCATTCCGGGTTTACGCGGAATGCCGGAAGTGATGACTACGACGCTTGAACCGGCGGTCTTCGAGTAATCATTTGTGGAACCGGTAATTTTAGTATCAAAGCCCAGCAGAGCGGCGGTCTGCATCATATCCTGAGCCTTTCCTTCCGCAAAACCTTCTTTGATATCCAGCAATACCAACTCTTCGGCTAATTCTCTCCTGGCGATGTTATCCGCACAGGTAGCGCCAACTGCTCCGGCGCCAACAACGGTTATTTTCATGTTATTTTAAGTTAAGATTAAAAGTCCTTCGAAATTAAGAAAAACGGGTAAAAAGCCGCCTTTCCGCCGATAAAAATGAAATAAAAATCACCGCCGGTCATCGCCTTCGGCGGGCCTGCCGGTCCCATTTGCAGCGGCTTCGGTCGCCTTCTGCAGGCAGGTGTTGACCAGGCCGGCGATCCTTTTGGCGCGGGTAGGGTCCGTTTTTGCGCTCTGGATCCATTTGACATACCATTTTCGGTGCGACTCAGGGAGTTTCCTGAAATAGGCCAGGGCAGCCGGCTCATCCTCCAGGCAGGCCATGATATCTTCCGGGTACTCAAAGGGGCTCTCGTCGGGCGCCAGCTGCACGCTCAGGAGGGCGCCTTCCCGCTTGCCGGTCCTTTTCCGTATCGCCGCATTCAGCGCCATGATGAACTTCCCTTCCCCCATAGGCAGGAGATTCACTTTTTCGAACGGGTGCGCGTCCAGGAATCCTTTGACCTGGAAGGATGTTTTCTGGCCGGGCCTGAGCCGCATAGCGATATCGCGGGGGATTTCGATATAGGTCCACCCCGATTTCTCGCCCTTATCCCGGAACTTGCGGATAACTGCTGAAAATGTGACCATGGTACTAATCGGATCCAAACTTAAGCAATTACGAACTCACCGCCGCATGCTGATCCGTCGCAGTCCCGGGGCCGGATCAGAAGGGATATCCTACCGCGAGGTTGAAGATCAGGTTCTCGCGGCGCCATTCACGGTCCTTCAGGTTGAAGTCCCGGAAGACCCAGCGTTCTCCGGCCGGAAGCCAGGGCTTACGCAGCGGCGTCGCCAGGTCTCCCCGGAGGATGAGGAAGGTGATGTCTATGCGGATCCCGACTCCGGCTCCGACGGCAAGCTCCCGCAGGAAATCGCCGGAGAAGCGGCCGCCCGGCTTACCGGGGTTCTCGTTGTACAGCCAGATATTCCCGGCATCCACAAACAGGGCGCCGTGGACCGGGCCGGTCAGTTTGGCACGGTATTCAGAATTCAGCTCCACCTTGATATCGCCGGACTGCTCGGGCAGGAAGTTTCTTACGCTGGCCGCATCCGGCCGGAATGTGCCCGGTCCGACCGAACGGGCCCGGAAGGCCCGGTTGCTGCTGCTGCCGCCGGTAAAGTACTGTTTGATGAACGGAAGTTCCCTTGAGTTTCCGTAGGGGAGTCCGAAACCTGCGAAGACGCGGTTGGCCCACTGCGAATTCCTTCCGGTCTCAAAGTAATAGCGGTAATCGCCGTCCAGACGGACATACTGCGAAAATACCGTATTGAAAAGTTCCTTCGGCGCTCCTCCGCCGTTGGCGCCCAGGACCAGTCCCAGTACGTTTCCGGCCACGTCCGCGGTTCCGTTGAAGTACATATGATGCTTCCTGGCCACCTGCGCCTGGTTATTGTACAGGTATGAATACCTGGAACCGACAATAAACTGTTCCTCGATGGCTTTCAGCAGGGAAGGGGCGAGCTGTGGGTTGTTCTGCACGCTGTCCGTGAATTCCTGGCTGACACGCGTTGCGTTCACGTAATTGATGCTGACCGGATAGAGCTCGTGCTGCTTGTTGATCGTCTCCTTCCAGTCATACCCGAGGGATCCGCGGTAGGAATTGATCCCGTAAAGGCGCTGCCGGTTCAGATACTCGAAGCCGATATTGACCAGGCTTCGGGGAACATATTCCTTGGCGAGGTTCACATCCCAGAACGGAATAATGAAGCGCGGAAGTGACAGCGTGGATTCCGCGCCCAGCCGGAAGGTGTTGTATCCGGACTGAGCGCCGCTCACCTGGACCTCAGAGGCGGCATAGCCGGTGATGCTCAGTTGTTCCGCCTGGCCTAGCGCATTCCGGTTTCTCCAGTTCAGGTTCAGCTGCGTTCCGGTGCTGTTGTTCGATTTGGTGGTTCCGAACAGTTCCGCCCGGATCGATTTTTTCCGGTATGGAGTCAGGTAATAGTAGACGTCCAGGCGCGCTGAGTCCGTGGTGTTGTCCTCCTCAAAACGGTTCTTGACGAACTTGAAGGTGCCCAGGTTGACCAGCCGGTTCAGTGCCAGGTTGTGCTCGCGGCGGTTGTACACGTCCCCGGGTTTGAAGAACATGGTCCGGCTGAAGACCTGGGGCTTAAACTGTCTGCTGCTGTCAATGACATGGTAGCCTTCAAACTCCACACCGTCCCGGTGGCTGGTGTCCGCGTTGAGGCTGAAACCCGGGTAGATATAGATGTCGTCGATCGTATAGATCCGGGCGGCCCTGGCGGGCGTCTCCGGCTTGACCCGCATATAGAGATCCACCTGGTGACGGCCTACGGTACTGTCCACCCTGGCGATCAGGAATTCCGGTCTGAAGTAATAAAACCCCTGTTCTTTCAACAGCTGGTCGATCCGGGTCCGCTCTCCCTGGATCACATCGAGGTTGTAGGATTTTCCCGGCTTTAGCAGCGTTCCCGGTGCGGTACCCGCGATCGCGCGGCCGAGATCCGAGGAATCCTGCGGGAACTGTACCCCGCGGATCCGGTAGGCGGGACCGGGCTCTGCGACGTAGACTGCCGATACCCGGCGGTTCTTTTCGGTCGTATCGCCGGTCACCAGGGCATGAAAGTATCCGCGGTTCTCCAGCCGGTTCTGAAGGATCTCCTCGTTCTTCAGCAGGTTGACCGAACTGGCCAGGACCGGCGGCTCCCCGAATTTGGTGCGGATCCAGTGACGCAGGCCTTTTTCTTTTTTCGGTTTGCCGGCTATGTTGTACAGCCACAGCTTGACCCGCAGGCCCAGGACCCTACTGTTCGGCCGGGGGCGGACCAGGCCGCTCAGATCCTCCTGCAGGGATTTGGCTTCCCTTTTTCCCATCGAATCCCGCTTGATCTTCACCTCATGGCCGGTATAGAGACTTTCTCCTTTGGGCAGATAACGGGTATTGCTGCAGGAGGCAGAAAAAACGAACAGAATAAACAGGTATGTAATGAACCGTTGTGGCATTATTTTTCGGTTTGTGCGATTTGTTTTTGAGTTTCCTTTTCCCGTTTCCGGATTTCCTTCAGTTCCCGGCGCCGCCGTTTGTCCTCTTCGGTCGGACCCCTGAACAGTTCCCGGAACTTGTTGTAGTCCATGCTCAGGATAAAGCCCACGCCTGTTTCCAGTACGTAGCCTTCGATGACCGCATCGGTCACGTTTTTCCGGTAGGCGCGGAGCATGTACCGGCCGTCCTGTGACAGCTGGTAATCGAGCGCGATGTTGCCGGCAATGCCGCTGGAGCCCTGCGAAGAGTTTCTCGGGCCCTCCAGCTCAAAGTTGTTCCCGATGGTGACTTTCAGCCGGTCGTTCAGCAGTTGCTTGGAGACCCCGACATTCAGGTCGGTACGGTTCCGGAGCTCGCCGGTCGTGTAGTCTTCGGCGGATACCAGGTTGAAGTTGAGATCGACTCCCTGGATGATGTTACCCGCCAGGTTGTTCAGCTGGTCGTTCAGAATCCGGCTCACGCTCTGCCGCACAAAGGTTTCCGTGCCGCCTCCGCCGGCATCGTTATCGAAGGGATTGTCTGAAGAGAACCGGTTCAGCAGAAGCAGCGAAAACACCTGTTTGTTCATTTCATTCGGTTCCTGCCGCAACTGGGTCAGCCGGGTATCCACATTAGCGAGCACTTCATTGGCGACATTGTAATTTCGGCCCTCGGGAAGGCCGATATCAAAAGATATCTCCGGTTTGAGCATCTCGCCCTTCACGGTCAGGTAGACTTCAAATGGCAGGCGCTGCTTGTACCGGTTCCGTTCGGCCTCGGAGGTTGAGGTCAGTTGCTCATCCACCAGTTCGAGTGGCGCGGTGTCAGCGATGTAGATCGCTGTCACGTCGATATTGGCCGCGGTAGGTTCGCCGGTCCAGGTGATCGTACTGCCCCTTTCAATATCGAACCGGCGGCGGATGAAGTTGTAGGACATCTCATAGGCTCCCCTGGAAAGCGTATAATTTCCGGTCATGGAGATCTTTCCGCTTGGATCGATACCGGCAGAGAGGCTGGCTTCGCCCTGTACTTCCAGGAAGTCCCCGGTGCCCTCATCCACGATGATGCTGAAGACCGCATTCGAGTCGACCTCCACGTTCAGGGACACATCCATGCCTGAAACACTCGTCCTGTTTAACGAATCGGCGCCGGCGGTCGACGGGCGAGGCCGGACAGGGTTGTCCATATCGACGAACTCGACAACTCCTTCACGGTCCTGCACGGCCGGGTCGCTGGACGGAAGCACGACGGTAAACCGGGTGCCTTTATTGATGCTGACCTTTCCGTCCACCGAGGGGGCATCCATATCGCCTTCGATCCGCAGCTCGCTGCTCAGGAATACCGAACCGTAAAAGAGGTCGTTATCCCGTGCGGTGCTGCTCAGGGCTTTGAAGTTTTCAGTGGTCACGTCAAGCCCGAACCGGTAGTCAAGATAGTTCGTCGTAAAGATCGTTCCGTCGATAACGGCCTCATTGCCGACTGAGTCCTGCAGGGTAAAGTCATCGAGCTCAATACCCCGCGAGGTGAAGCTGATCCGCTGATCGTCGAGCCGGTAGAACGCATTGAGCATCGCCACGTTGAAGGCCGCGTCGCGGAAGGCCAGGTCTCCCCGTACCGAAGGAGCGGCGGGCGTACCGTTGACTTTTAGCCGGCCTTCCAGTGAGCCGCTGGCCTGCTTGAGGCTGCCCATGGTAAAGCCTTCAATCGAAGCAAGATTCAGCGTACGGATATCGAGGTCCAGGTCAAAGCTGTTCCTGTTTCGCGGCGGAGTATAATAAAAACCATCCAGGCGGATGTCATTCCCGTTTCCCGTGACCGATGCCCGTGCCGTGAAGGTGTCTTCGGTCTGGTTGCTGACCTGCAATTCGATGTCTCCGACCGTATCGGCCATGAACGTGAATCCGGCGACTTTCATGTCGGCGTTGAATACCGGATTGGTGGCCAGGTTCATGACGGTCGCATTGCCGTTGATCAGACCGCCGGCCAGCAGCGAGTCCTTCTGCGCGATCGAGGTGAGGGTTTCGATCCGGAAATTGGTCAGGCTCACGGACAGCGGCGAATTCAGGGACTGCGGTTCGCTGATTAGGCTTAGTTCCTGGCCTTGCCTGGAGATCCGGAAATCAGTCGCCATGATACCGTCCGGTCCGAACTCCAGGGCATTTTCCGGGGAGACCGTCCACGGCTCGTAATTCAGCAGAAGGCCCTCGGGATTGAACCGGAAGCGGTATTGCGGGCCGTCAAGTGCGAGGGTTCCGAGCAGCCGGTACCGGTCCTTATCGTCGGTATCCCGGATATTCAGGTCCACGCCCAGCTCGTTGTTCTGAACTTTCCCGGAAAGCGACGTCTTGTTCAGCTGGAGGCTGGCTGAACTGGCGTTATCCAGGTTTACGCTGTATGTCAGGGCGTCGCCGTCCGCGGACATGTCCAGTTTCAGATTCCGCACATTATAACCCATGAATACGATCTGGGGAACCGTTCCGTCCATTTCCATGGTTCCGGCGGCACTGTTGATCCGGGCACTGAAGTCGGCACTTTCCATACGCGAAACGGCAGGAACAAAGGTCTGCAGGACCGGGCGGTTGGTCACATGCGCGGTCAGCGTAAAATCATGCGGGACGGATACGGGCAGTTCCCGGCCGTCTCCGATCCTGAAATATCTGTTGACCTGGTTGGTCAGCACATTCCCGATCTCGGTGAGCCGGTACCGGCCGTTCAGTTCGGCCGAGATGACCTCGGAGCTCAGTTTCAGCGTTCGCTGCTCACCTTTGGCCGTAGCCAGGATCCGGACGGAGTCCAGTGGGTAATACGCGCCTTTCAGCGAAAGCCGCATGCCCGAGGTTTCGATTTTGCCGGCCAGACTGTCAGGATTGGTTGAAGTGAGGTCGGCGACCAGTTTACCGCCGAATGTGAACGGCTCAGGGTACAGGTGCAGGGCGTGTAAGTCTGCGCTGTCAACCTCTGCGGACAGCTTCAGGGCCGGATATGTTTTGGTGATTCCTGCGGCATGTGCGTCCAGGGACAGCCGGATGTTAGGATCCCGGATGTCTCCCGTCAGGTCCAGGGTCTGTCCGGCGACATGGCCAGTCGCAGAAAAATTCCGGTAGGGATACCCGTTGATTTCCGCCCGTACGGCCTGGACGGTAAAGGCGGCACGCATGGTGGCCGGATCCAGGCCGGAGCCGTCGATCGTGGCCGTTGCGGTGATTCCCCCGAGTGCGGGTTCCTGACCAAGCAGTTTTCCGGCCTGGAAGTTCGTCAGTCCGGCCCGCGCATGGAAGCGTTCACCCTGCATGGATCCGGTCGCTACGACCGATCCGAGCGAGGAGTTCAGGACCATGTTGCCGTTGAAATGATCCATGGTTCCCCGGAAAGCTCCTGTGACCCGGAACGATTCGGGGATGGTCACATTTTCAGGGATCATTCCCCTGGCGACAAGAGTCTCCAGGTCCCGGCGGCCGGAACGGAACTCCCTGAGGGCGATATTGAAATTCGCTTTTTGCATGTCCGGAAGGCCGGTGATCCTGCCTGAAGCGGCGATCCGGGTGCCGGTAAGTCCGGAAATCTCCAGGTTGGGAATACTCAGATCGCTGACTTTTCCGCTTACGATGCCGTTCAGATTTAGAACCAGGTCGCGCCCGCTGTTGAAAGGGCTTACGCCCGCCAGCTCAGGCATGAAGATGAGCACATCACGGGAGCTGAGCCGCGAGCCGTTCAGGTTCGCCTCGACTCCCAGGGCACCCGGATCGCGGCTGATGCTCTCCAGTGAAGGATAGGTAAGGCGGATCTGATCCTTCAGGATGGTTCCCGAAGTCTGCACATAGAGATCGTTCAGGTAAGCCTGGCTGGTGCCGTAGAGGAATTCGGTGCGGAGCTGTTTCAGGTTCAGGCCGCTGCGTTCCTGCAGGGAAAGGTTCCGGATCCGGCCCGAGATCTCCCTGGGACTGTAGCGGATCTGTTCGGCCTCTCCGCTGAGGTTCCGGATATCCAGGTGCATATAGTCGATGCCCCGCGGCAGCCTTTTGGCTGTCTGATCGTCAAATCGCAGGTCATTCGATGCCAGCCGGAGGTCATCCAGCTGAAGATTCCACCCTTTCTCCGCCTCGTTCGCGACGGTCTCCCCGGTGTTCTCTGCAGCCTGCTGAGCGGCCCTGCCCATCTGAAGCAGTGCCTTCGTGTTGCTGAGTTCCACGGTGCGGATCCGGATATCCTGGTTCTTCAGGTCCAGTTTCCGGATATCAACGAGCAGTTTGCCCAGGTCGACCCGGGAGTTCAGCGCATCGACATCGTTCCGGTAATCCAGTGCGATCTTCGACAGATCGATGCGCCCAAGCCTGACATCCATAACGGGAGCTGCAGGAGCCGTCTTTACAACCGAAGGAGTTTCCTCATTCGTGACCGGCGGCACCTTCACCGGTTTGCGCTGATGGATACGCGCGTCCAGACCTGCCAGGCGGATCTCAGGAATGGCGAACCGCATGCTGTCCAGGTTGAACTCGCGGATCTCCGTGTCGAAGTGCGCCACATAAACCTTCATATCGCTGGCAGCGACCGCATCCTGGTAGTTGACGCGGATCCGGTCCAGGTTGATCCTGCCAACTGAAAACTTCATTCCGGCCGTACTGTCGGGCGGGGGAGCCGGCTGGTTTTGCTGGCCCATGAAGGCATTGATGATATAGTCAAAGTTGAAGGCGCGGTCAGGCATGGTCCGCCGGACATTGGCGGTGATGCCCCGGAGGTCTACCAGGTTGACCTCAACCTGGTTCCGCAGGAGCTTGAGCATGCTGATATCCACTTTCATCGTATCGCCGGCCAGCAGGGTATCGCCTTGCTGGTCCCCGAAGTATACTCCTTCCAGCACCACCTGCTTGGGCAGGTCGAGGCTTAGCCGGTTGATCTGAACCGGGGTGCCGATCTTGTTCTGCAGGAAGGTGACCGCTTTTTTCCGGACGATATTCTGAACGGCGGGAACCTCGATGAGAACGAAGATCAGGATGACCAGCATGAGGATGCCGGCCACGATCCAGAGAAGGGTTTTTATGGCGATGCGCGAAAACTTGTTCAAGGCAGATGATTTACATCTGATATAATTGTAAAACCGGATAAATGTTTGTCCAGCCTATCCGGAAGGCCGGACCGGAAAAGAATCCCTGTCAGCGCGGCCGGGAGACCGCAAAAGGGAAAGCCGGAGCAGGCGCTCAGGCTTTCCACAGAGTCGGTTTTCTCCGTGTTCAGGCGGAAAGTCTCCTGGGCTCTTCTGCTGAAATCCCGGAGGCCGTTTCGATCTTATGGATCGCCCGGACGGTCTTGAAGAATGAATCGGGCGTCACCGAAATCGAGCCGATGCCCTCGCTGACCAGGAACTGGGCGAAATCAGGAAAGTCGGACGGGCCCTGACCGCAGATGCCGACCCGGACCCCGGATTTCCGGGCCGTGCGGATCAGGTTCCGGATCATCGTTTTGACGGCCTCGTTGCGTTCGTCATAAATATGCGCGACCAGTGAGGAGTCCCGGTCAAGGCCGAGAACCAGCTGGGTCAGATCGTTCGAGCCGATCGAAAAGCCGTCGATGTGGCGGGCGAACTGCTCCGCGAGGATGATGTTGGAAGGGATCTCGGCCATCAGGTAGACCTGAAGGCCGTCCTCGCCGCGTTTGAGCCCGAACTCGGCCATCGTTTCATAGACCCGGAGCAATTCGGTGACCGTCCGGCAGAAAGGGATCATGACCACGACATTCTTCAGCCCCAGCTCTTCCCGTACCTTGCGGATCGCCAGGCACTCCATGCCGAATGCCTCTTTATATTCCGGCGAATAATACCTGGATGCGCCGCGCCAGCCGATCATGGGATTCTCTTCGGCCGGCTCGAAGTGTTTGCCGCCGGGCAGATTGTAATACTCATTTGTCTTGAAGTCCGAGAACCGGACGATCACTTTTTGCGGATAAAATGCCGACGCGATCCGGGCGATTCCGAAGGCCAGTTTCCGGATGAAGAAGTCCGCTTCATCCCTGAACCCGCGGGTGAGGGCGGCGATATGACGGGTGAGTTCCTCATCGTTCAGCGACCGGTGCTTCAGCAGGGCCATCGGATGTACCTGGATGTAGTTGTTGATAATGAACTCTTCACGGGCCAGCCCGACCCCATGCGCCGGGAAGTGGGCGTAGCTGAAGGCAATATCCGGAGACGCCACATTGAGCATGACCGGAGTTCCCACCGCCGGCAGTGAGTCGAGGTCGTGTTCCGTTTTCAGGAAGGGGATCTCGCCGTCATAGACCAGGCCCACATCGCCTTCGGCGCAGGATGCCGTGATGGTCCGGCCTGTTTCCAGGACCGCCGTGGCGTTGCCGCATCCCACAATGGCCGGAACCCCGAGCTCCCGGGCGACAATGGCAGCATGGCAGGTCCGGCCGCCCTTGTTGGTAATGATGGCCGACGCCTTTTTCATGATGGGTTCCCAGTCCGGATCCGTCATGTCCGTCACCAGGACGTCCCCCGGCCGGAAATCCAGCTCGCTGACATTCTTTCCCTCACCTGCAATCACCTTCACGGATCCGCATGCGATCTTGTCGCCGACCGAGATGCCTTTGATCAGAACCCGCTCTGAACGGCCGGCGTCACTGATCGTGTATTCGGTGATCATCCGCCGGTTCTTCCGGGAGTGAATGGTCTCCGGCCGGGCCTGTACGATGAACAACTCCATGCTGTATCCGTCCAGCGCCCATTCAATATCCATCGGACACCAGTGACCTTTCAGCGCCGAATAGTAGTCCTCAATGATCATTACCCAGCGGGCGAGCTCGAGTACGGTCTCATCGCTGATGCAGAACCGGTGCCGTTCTTCCGGTGTGGTCTCCAGGATCTCCACCCGTTCCCTGCCATTCCGGCTGTAGACCATTTTCTGTTCCTTCGACCCGAGCTTCTTTTCGATGATTGAATCGAACTTCTGTTTCAGGGCCGGTTTGAATACGATGAACTCGTCCGGCGAGACGGCGCCCTGGACGACCAGTTCACCCAGCCCGCGGGAACCGTTGATAATGACGACGTCCTGAAAGCCGCTTTCGGTATCCAGGGAGAAGGCTACCCCCGAGGCGCCCAGATCGGAGCGGACCATCCGCTGTACACAGACGGCCAGGCCGATGCCGGTGTTTCCGAAGCCCAGGCTTTGCCGGTAGCTCAGGGCGCGGTCGGTAAATAACGAGGCGAAACATTTCCTAACGGCGTCGATCAGCTGATCAGCCCCAGAGATATTCAGAAACGTTTCCTGCTGGCCGGCAAATGAAGCGTCCGGCAGGTCTTCTGTTGTCGCCGAGGAACGGACCGCCACGTCCAGGTTCCGGGTGTTGTACCGTTCCGACAGACTTTTGTAGGCTTCCAGGATCTCCCGGCGGAGCGGCTCCGGCATTTCGCCCCGGACGATCAGCGTGCGGATCGATTCTCCGCAGCTGCGGAGGGAGTCGAGGTCTCCGAACGTCGTCCGGGAAAGGATTTCAGCAATTTTGTCGTCCAGCCCGTTGTATTTCATGAACGCATGAAAAGAAGATACGGTGATGATAAAACCGCCCGGGATCCGGATGCCGAGATCGTTGAGGTTCCGGATCATTTCGCCAAGGGAGGCATTCTTTCCGCCCACGTCGGCCAGGTCCTGCATGCCGACGTCCTGGAGGTTCACAATGAATGCTGTTGCTGCCATATTCGATGTTGTTTTTTGAAGGATAAAAGTAGCCCCCCTCCAAGCACCGGCGTTGGCCTGAGTTAACCGTTTTTGATACTATCTTAACCAGTATTAAACCATTTTCTGGAAAATTCGGTTAACATTCTACTATGAAGCCGCACCTTCAGAAAATTCCGCTTCATGCCAGCCAGTCTTTCAGCGTCGTCCACGAGATCTCGCCGCGGATGTACAATCAGTGGCATTATCACGCAGAAATTGAACTGATCTGCATCCTTGCCGGGAGCGGAACCATTTTTGTCGGCGACGGGCTCCGTGCGTTCTCTGAAGGCGATATCTTCCTGATCGGCTCCAACCTTCCGCATCTGGCGCGCAGCGATGTCCAGTACTATGATTCGGTCCTCGGCCTGATCAGTGAGGCGATCGTGATCCATTTCAAGCCGTCCGTTTTCGGTTCCGGGTTTCTTGATCTTCCGGAGAACGAGCCTATCCGGGGCCTGCTGAATGCCAGCTCACACGGGCTGGCGGTCACCGGGGAAGCGCGGGAAAGCTTGCAGGCGATGATTTCCGGGATCCGCTATTCCCGGGGCTGCAGCCGGGTGATCTCCCTGCTGCAGATCCTGGAGCTCCTTTCCGGGGCCGCGGGGCTGGACGTCATTTCCCGCCATGCGTTCCGGACCGCCTTCAACGGGAGCGACGAGCACCGGCTCAACCGGATCTACCAGTACACGCTCAATAATTTTCTGCGGGAGATCACGCTGAAGGAAATCGCCGACATCATCCACATGACCCCGCATTCGTTTTGCCGGTACTTCAAATCGAGGACCAATAAACGGTATTCGGCTTTCCTGCTGGAGATCCGGATCAGCCACGCCTGCAAGCTGCTGATCGAGACGGAGGAGAGCATTGCGCTGATCTGCTATGAAAGCGGCTTTACCAATTGCTCGAACTTCAACCGGCATTTCCGGAAGCTGACGGGGCACACCCCCCTGGAGTACCGGCGCCACTTCAGGAAACCCGTCCCGCATAAAGGCATGGGGGAGGTCAACCACGCAAGATTGTTACGGAGCCTGGCCGATACCGGTATTTCCAGGTAAGCGATGAAAATGACGTCACGGTTTATATATTTGAGATTTCAACTATAAACCTGCTAATATGCGATCGTCTGTACTTCCGCTTTTACTCCGCCGGATCCCGTCCCTGCTTATGCCGGCCTTCTTCCTGCTCTTTTCATGTATCCCGGCTCTCGCTGATGAGAATTCCGGCTCCTGGATCAGGATCAACCTGATGGGATATGCGCCGAACAGTGTAAAGGTCGCGGTCCTCGGATCGAAGGATGCCAAAGCCCGGTTCCGGAAGTTTCAGCTGGTGAATGCCTCTACAGGAAAAGTCGTGCTGAACGGCAGTACAGGAAAGGACTTCGGAGCATACGGTCCGTTCGGACAGTCCTATCGCCTCGACTTCAGCGGCTACCGGGTTCAGGGTACCTATTATCTCCGGTCCGGAGCGATCCGGTCGCCCGTTTTCAGGATTTCGGCTGACGCTTACCAGGGCAGTGCCGATTTTGCGCTCCGGTACATGCGGCAGCAGCGGTGCGGTTACAACCCGTTCCTGAAGGATTCCTGTCATCCGCAGGACGGCTATACGGTTTATGGTCCGATGCCTGAGGGTACCTTCGTGGATGTGACCGGAGGCTGGCATGACGCATCGGATTACCTGCAGTACTCAACGACCTCTGCCAATGCCACCTATCACTTGCTGGCGGCGTTCCGGGATTTTCCGGAGGTCTTTACCGATAAGCATCTCACCAATGGTCTTGATGGCAGCAACGGGATCCCCGATGTCCTGGACGAGGCGAAATGGGGACTGGACTGGCTGCTGAAAATGCATCCCCGCGAAAACTGGATGTTCAACCAGATCGCGGACGACCGGGACCATGCCGGTTACAGACTGCCAAACCTGGATTCCGTGGATTACGGCTATGGCCGGGGAACCGGGCGTCCGGTATACTTTATCACCGGTGAAAAGCAGGGGCTCGGCAAATTCAAGAACAATGCCACCGGAGCAGCCTCGACTGCCGGCAAATTTGCCAGCGCCTTTGCGCTGGGGGCCCAGATCTACCAGGACCGGGATCCGTACCTGTCCGACCTGTTCACCAGAAAATCTATTTCCGCCTACCAGTTCGGCCTGGCCAAACCGGGCGTGGCCCAGACGGCATCCGTCAAGTCGCCGTATATCTATGCCGAGGATAACTGGGTCGATGATATGGAGCTCGGAGCAGCGGCTATTTTCCGGCTTACCCGGGACAAAAATTACCTGGAACAGGGCCTGAAGTTCAGCAGGGAAGAAAAGGTTACTCCCTGGCTGGGTGCCGATACGGCCAAACATTACCAGTGGTATCCGTTTCATAATTTCGGTCATTACGAGCTGGCCGCCGGAAGCGATTCGGTCCGGGCTGAGCTGATCAGTTACTATAAGGAAGGCATTGAGCGGGTATGGCAGAAGTCGAAGACCAATGCATTCTATCGCGGGGTGCCGTTCATCTGGTGTTCCAATAACCTGACCACCTCGTTTGCCATCCAGTGCATGCTGTATCGCGAACTGAGCGGCGACACAAGGTATGCTGAACTGGAACAGGCGGCATTTGACTGGCTTTTCGGGCTGAATCCATGGGGAACCAGCATGGTCTACGGTCTGCCGGCTGACGGCGATACGCCTACGCATCCCCATTCATCCCTTACGCTGCTGAAAAACTATCCCCTCGACGGGGCGCTGGTTGACGGACCGGTCTACGGAAGCATCTTCGGCAACCTGATCGGTATCCAGCTGGAAGAGGCGGATGAGTTTGCACCTTTCCAGTCCAAACTGGCGGTTTACCACGACGATATCGGAGACTACAGTACCAACGAGCCCACCATGGACGGTACGGCTTCACTTGTTTACTTACTGGCCGCGCGGGAACAAATGGCCCGCGAAGCCGCCATAGCCAAAAAATAGTATGGAAGCCGCACCTGCAGAACTGCTTGCTCCCCGGCAGCCCGCCCGCGCGGAGGGCCGCCAGGCGGACCGTTTTATTTCCATTGACGCCTTCCGGGCACTGACCCTGCTGCTGATGCTGTTCGTCAATGATTTCGGGACTCTCCGGAATATTCCCGATTGGCTGAAACACACTGAGGCCGCCGAGGACGGCATGGGGTTTTCGGACGTGATCTTTCCGGCGTTCTTATTTATCGTAGGCCTGTCCGTGCCGATAGCCATCGGAAACAGGCTGAAGAAATCGTCGTCTTCCTCTTCTGTTGCTGCTCATATTCTGCTGAGATCCCTGGCCCTGCTGATCATGGGGGTCTTTCACGTAAACCTCGGAAACTACAGCCCGGAAGCGATGCTGAGCAGGCCTGTATTCCAGGTACTGTCCACGGTCAGCTTTTTTCTGATCTGGCTGGACTATGACCGCGACAACCGCCGGCTGAAGCTGGCCGGCCAGTGGACCGGCATCGTGCTGCTGCTGGCGCTTGCCGCCCTGTACCGGGGAACTTCACCCCAGGGGGAGGTCTGGCTGCAGCCGAAGTGGTGGGGGATTCTCGGTCTTATAGGCTGGTCGTACCTGATCTGCAGCCTGATCTACCTGTGGTCTTCCGGCAGGATGCGTGTGCTGGTTACCGCGTTTTTTGCGTTCATGCTCCTGAATGCGGCGGCGCATCTGGGAATGCCGGACAGCCTGGCCGGCGTTATGGCCGTAACCACCAAGGTCGGCGACGGCGCCATGCCCGGAATGGTGATGGCCGGCGTGATCACGACGCTCGTGTACCGAAAAGGGAATTACAACAGGTTTTTTTATTATGCCCTGATCGCCTCGGTGGTACTGATCGCCTACGGCTTACTTACCAGGCCGGTCTGGGAGATATCGAAGATTCGCGCAACGCCCTCATGGACAGCCATCTGTACCGGTATCAGCGTGCTTTGTTTCGCCATCCTGGTATATTCCGCAGATCGGAAAGGGGTCGTCCGGTGGTATCAGTGGATCAAACCCGCCGGAGTAAGTACCCTGACGTGTTTCCTGCTGCCTTTCATTCACGACGCTATCCTGCAGGTGGTTGATTACAGGCTGCCTTTGCTGCTCAGGACGGGTGTGGCCGGGCTCACGAAATCCATGGTGTTTTCCCTGCTGATCATAGCCATCGCCGGGTGGCTGGGGAAGCGGAGGATCCGGCTCCAGCTGTAATTCTTCGGTGAAACCGGGTATTGAATTCCGGTGGCATTTTTCTTTGGAGAAGAGGTCACAGGGGGGCAACAGGTAAAAATACCGGGTAAAATTGCGTAGAAATACCCGGGTTTCAGTCTTGGTAAAATAGAGATATTTGGGCTCTCTAGACAATGAATCCTTTGATAAAATTACTGATTGCAGAAGACCATAATATCGTTAGAAAAGGGATACGGTCTTTGTTGGAGCAAGTCGATGATATAGAGGTCGTTGGGGAAGCTTCCTGCGGAGATGAGGTTCTGGAAATCATCGAAAGCGGCACACCAACAGATCTTGTTTTGCTGGACCTGAACATGCCTGGAGTCAACGGGCTGGAGCTGATCGGCACATTGAATAAAGTTTCAGCGGTCAAGGTCGTGGTTTTATCCATGGTGGACAGCGAGCAGTACGCCATCCAGGCCTGCCATGCGGGCGCAAAGGGGTATCTGCTCAAAAGCGTGACGCATGACGAACTCATCTTTTCTATCCGGCACGTAGCGGCCGGCCATCCGTACGTTTGTTCCGATATGGTCTCGAAGATCCTTTCCGGTATTGAAAGCGGCAGCAAGCCGGTGCCCGTCATCAACCCGGAATTGTCCCGCCGCGAACTCGAGGTACTGGCGCTGATCGCCGACGGCTACACCAATCTGGAAATTGCGGAAAAGCTGTTCATGAGCCGTCGCACCGTTGAGGGGCACCGCCAGAATCTGCTTGAAAAGACCGGGACCAAGAATACCGCCACACTTATCCGGTACGCGCTTCGGAACCAGCTGATTGACTGAATTTAGTACATTAAAACTGCGTAGTTTCCCGAAGGGAAAACGTACTTACCACCTTTAAATTTTCTTTTTTTAAAGTTAAATTTGGTATTACACCCCGGGTCTGAGGGAGAGAACGTGCGTCCATGAAAAAGATTTTGATTTTAGATGACGATCTGGCTGTACTGGAAGCCATGGAGGAAACGCTGAAGTATGGAGCATATGAAGTGGTGGCCTTGTCCTCTACCCGAGATATCCATAAGGAGATTGAGAAAAACAATCCGGACGTGGTGATCCTGGATTACATCCTGAGAGGGACTAACGGCGGTGTGTTATGCCGTCAGATCAAGGACAACCCGCTCACCGGTCACATACCGGTCATCATGACTTCCGCCTATCCGCGGGACCGCGAACCGGGCGACACCAATTACGGCTTTGACGATTTCATCGCCAAACCGTTCGATATCGAGGACCTGCTCCAGGTCGTAAAAAAATACTCCGGCGTTAGAGCGTCCGCCCAGTAATTCCCTGCTCTTTCCTTGTCCCTGATCTTACTTTTCTGAGAAACCGCGGGATAAAAAACCTAGTTTTGCTGGAAAGGAAAGCGCATGGATTATACCCCTACATATAAAGCGGCACGGGAGGTTTCTTCAACGGTGGTTGAACACTTCAGCGGATACACGGTTGCGGCCATTGCCAGGGGTGCCCGTAATCTGGCGAAGGTTCCTTCGGTCCAGGTCATTGAAGCGATGGTGGATATTGCGTTCTGGACCAGTCTGCGGAAGGAAGAGGGAAACAGTCCCCGGATCTCCCTGGTTTACCTCTCCCCCGAGCAGGCAGAGAAGAATCTCGTCCTTTCCAAGCCTTTGCTGCTGACCCCGGAAAACCTGACCCGGCTGGCACCAGGACTGGAACGATCAGGCATCCATGTCGGGGTTTACCTGTTTGACAATGATCTGTATATCTGGGGGACGACCATGGTCGTGCCGGAACTCTGTTTTGTGCTGGACGTTTCGGAACCCGCCCTGCTGGTGATCAAGCACAGGAGCGTCAGCGGCTACGGAAAGTTCACGAACGTAGCCGTTCTGCAGGGAGATAAGGTCAAGATCGTTGACGAGAGCAAGTCCGCGGACCCGGATGCCCCCGCAATCCTGCAATGGCTGCTCGGATCGCGGCTGGCCGTTGAAAACAACGAAGCCGTGAATGTGCTGACCCAGCTGGCCCTTTCCATGCGGACCCATGCCCGGGGTGGAATACTGCTGGTTGTTCCTGCCGGAAGCAGGTCCTGGCTCGATTCGATCATCCAGCCGATGGCCTATTCGATCATCCCGGTACAGCAGGGACTGGCTGAGCTCGTCAGGCAGCGTGATGAAAAGATGAACCGGAACGTCTGGCAAAGCGCACTTCGCAGGCAGGTGGATCACCTGGCCGGACTGACGGCTATCGACGGGGCTACGGTGATCAACGATCAGCATGAACTGCTTACGTTCGGCGCGAAGATCGGCCGGAAGGCGGGCGGTACCCGTGTGGAACGGATCTCGCTGATCGAACCGATTGCGGGCGGAACAGCGCGGCTGCTGCATCCCGGGCAAAGCGGCGGAACTCGGCACCTTTCTGCAGCCCAGTTCGTTCACGACCAGCGTGACTCTATGGCCATGGTCGCTTCCCAGGACGGTCAGTTCACGGTATTCACATGGTCCGATAAGGAAAATATCGTACTGGCTCACCGGATCGAATCACTGCTGCTCTGATTGTTATCCTTCCCGGGGAAGTTCAATATGGAAGGTCGTGCCGGCGTTCTCCGTGCTCTCCACCCGGATACTTCCCTGATGCCACCCGATGATGGTCTGTACGATCGACAGTCCCAGGCCGATACTGGGTTCGCCCTGTAAACCGGTTCGGCCGGCTTTGCTGAATTTTTCAAAGATCCCCGGCTGAAGATCAGCGGGGATCCCGATGCCGGTATCCGAGAAGGTCAGCCGGACCCGGTCTTCCAGTTCCTCCACCTCGATCGAAATGGTGTCTCCCTCACGGGTAAACTTCAGGGAGTTGGTCAGCAGGTTGTTCATTACCTGGAAGAATTTCGGTTCATCCAGGCTGACAAAAATTGCATCGGCAGCGGCGGTAAACCGAAAGTTTCGCCGGGTAAATGTTTGGGACTTCCTGCACTCTTCCAGGTACTCCCGGAGCTTTTGTACCAGATCAACCCGTTTTTTGACGAGCTCCACCCGGGTGGTTTCCAGGAATTCGCGTGCGGTAAGATCACGGATCATCAGGATGGCCTGGCTGGTGATCCTGGTTATCATATTCAGCCTGCCGTTCACCTCAGGGTCGGTTGCCTGCCTTTCCAGGATCGCGGTGATTGTCCGGGCGATCCCGAGCGGACCGAGCAGATCATGCGCCAGAATTTGCAGAATGGAATTTTTTTTATTGGCGAACTTCTTCAGGTTCTCGAGATTGCTGACTTCCGCGCTGATGTCTGAAATTATTCCGCCAAGGAGCCGGATGCCTTCACGCTGAAGCAGGAACGGCGTAAGCCGGATCCAGGTCTCGCCGCCCGTTCTGGTTCTTATCCGGAATTCCACGTCACCCGGATCCGTGTTGGCCAGGATGCCGGCATATCTTTTCTTAAGGAAACCGAGGTCCCCGGGGTGGACCAGCTCCGCCAGGAGCGGGGCGGAGAGTTCTTCGGGCTGCTTTCCGGCCAGGTTGAGAAAAGCCCGGTTTGCATAGACCCATTGCCCGGAATCCGGATTCACAGCAAATGCGGCCCGCGGGGAAAGGTCCCCGATGGTAAAAAACAGTTCGTCTGCCATGCGGTCATGGTTGATATCAGGCAAACGAATTGCGGCCGTAATGGTTTGGGGATGCTTACTGAAAGGTACAGAAGCAGGAAAGCCTGCTGTGAGCAGGCTTTCCGGTTGTTATTTCTCTTTATTTTTCAGATCTGTTACTTCAGTTCTGATTTCCTGAGCCAGAACTTTCAGGTCCTGCATCGCTTTACGAACTCTGGTTCCTGCAGCGTTGTTGCCGCTGTTGTAAAACTTCTCAACATCTGCCTCTACTGAGGACAGGATCTCCTTTACTTTTGAAAACTTTTCCATAATGTCTGTTTTTTTATCGGGCTAAAGATATATAAATGCATAATGGATGCAAATAAATAATGCGCTCCCGGGGCCTGTTTGGTCGATTTTTGCGGGAAATTGCACCGATTTTTGAGCTGGACCGGCCGTTGCCCCGGCCTGACGGGCGCTTTGCCGCCCGCTGTCCGGGTGTTCCGCGGGCGGACGCCCGAATCGCCGGATCCGGATATTTAATGCTAACATTGCAGTCAGATCTATCACCACACTATGAAACACACACTTTGGGTTCTGCTCGCTGTGTTCCTGCTCAGCTCGTGCACCACTGCGTACACAGCCGGGAACAGCGGCAAGGTGCCTCCCGGTCAGGCCAAGAAAATGACCGGTTCGAAATCGGCTAAGCCATATGCTCCCGGCCAACGGAAAAAGCATCACTAGTCCGCGTGACCGGACATCAGGCGGCTATGGATCCGTAGCCGCCTTTTTTGTCCCCTGAAATCAGGGAACACCAAATGGCTGCCGGTCTGTTCTATTATAAACGGATCAGCATGGATAATTCCTATTTACCAGTCGCCTGGGAATACCGGGAGGTGATCGGCGAGCAGCTCGCCAAACACGCCTCCGGAAAGATCTTTTATTTTTCCGGACAGGAAATTGCTGAGGCGGAAGGCCGGATCCTCCGGATGGAAGAGGCGCCGGGCGAGGGAGTCTTTATTATCCTGGATCCGGAGGGAAGGATCCGGATCGACCGGATCATTACCCTGTTCGGCAAGCCGGGCGCGGCCTACGATGAATACGATGCCTTTGCCAATGCCTGCCTGAGCTGCAAGGGCGGTTATGAGGAATGATGCGGAGCTATCTGGGTTTCTTCTCGTCCTTATTCTTCAGTCGTCCGGCTTTTTTAAGGGCCGTGCTGAGCACCCATTCGATCTGGCCGTTCACGCTTCTGAATTCATCTGCAGCCCACTTTTCAATCTCCTTCATCATATCAGCGTCCACACGCAGCGCAAATGATTTTTTTTCTGCCATATTACTGGTGTAATGTCCCTGTATTGACCACCGGCTGTGTTTCCCTGTCACCGCAGAGCACAACCATCAGGTTGCTGACCATCGCGGCCTTTTTCTCCTCGTCGAGCTCGATGATATCCTTCGACGAAAGCAGGTTCAGGGCGCTTTCCACCATCCCCACGGCTCCTTCCACGATCTTATGCCGCGCTGCGACAATCGCGGAAGCCTGCTGCCTTCTCAGCATGGAGTGGGCGATCTCAGGCGCATAGGCCAGGTATGCGATCCGGGACTCGATGACCCGGATGCCGGCAATGCTCAGCCGCTCGGAGATCTCGGTTTCCAGGGCCATGTTCACGTCATCAAAATTCGTGCTTAGCGTGACGGTGGCCCGCTCGTCCTCGAAATGGTCATAAGGGAAACTGCCGGCGAGTTTGCGGACGGCGGAGTCTGTCTGCACGCGGACGAAGTGCTCGTAATTGTCGACCTCGAAGGACGCTTTGAACGTGTCTTCCACCTTCCAGACCAGGATCACGCTGATCAGGATGGGGTTGCCCATCTTATCGTTGACCTTGATCTTCTCGCTTTCGAAATTGGCGGCTCTTAACGACAGGGTGTTCCTGGCAAAGAACGGGTTGACCCAGAACAGCCCGTTCCTTTTGATGCTTCCCTTGTATTCTCCGAACAGCAGGAGGACCTTGGCGTTGTTCGGACTGATGATCATCATGCCCTTGGCCAGCAGCAGGAACGCCAGCAGCATGGGTACGGCATACTGAGGGGCCTCCCGTTCAAATTCCAGGATCGTGCCGGCCAGCAGGATCAGCAATACCGGTACGATGTAGTAGCCGCTCAGGGGAGAGAGTATCTTTTCATTTTTCATATTATTATGATATTATTTTCATATCAAATATAAACTAATTTTCCCGGGATGCAAACAGCCCGGTGCACGGTGGTCTAAGCCAGTGTGCTGAAAGTCAGGATGAAGCTGGTGCCGGCCCCTTCGACGGTCTGTACCTGGATGGAGCCCTTGTGCAGCAGCATGATCTGCTTGCACAGGTTCAGGCCGATGCCGGTTCCGTTTTTCTTCGTGCTGAAGAACGGGATGAAAATTTTGTCGAGCAGTTCTTCCGGCACCCCGTGGCCGTTATCGGTAACTTTAAGGACGCACTTTTTCTGGGCGTCGACCGCGGCGGACAGGGTGATCTTCGGGGAGGGGCTTTGCCTGACGGCTTCCATGGCATTGACGATGAGGTTGATCAGGATCTGTTCGACGAGATTCTTATCCGCTTTCACACGGATGCCGGGGTCTTTCAGAATGATCTCCATCTCGATCTGACGGGACGCCAGGGTCGGCAGCATCAGGTTGTGCTGACTCTCAAAGAGGTCGCGGACATAGATCTCTTCCATGGTCAGCGAGTTGATACGGTTGAGGTTCCGGTACGTATCGGCGAATTTCAGCAGCGCCTCGCTTCGTTTCCGGATCGTGTCGATCCCGATCTCCAGGTCTTCCTGGTAGGAGGGCTGAGCTTCCTGGTTCTCGCGGGATGCCTGCAGGCGGCCCTTGAGCGTATTGGCCAGGGAGGATATCGGTGCGATCGAGTTCATGATCTCATGGGTCATGACTCCCAGCAAACGGGTCCAGGCATTTGCCTCGGTCTCGTCAATCGCTTCATTGATGTTCTGAAAACTCAGCAGCTTGTAGTGCTGCTGTTCGATCTGGAACATGGTGGACGACAGCAGGATCTTGATGGCCTGCTGATTGACCACTGCGGTATAGATCTTCGACTCGCCGATCCGGATGGTTTCCAGTTCCCGGTACAGGTCCGGGTTTCGTTTTTCCAGCGCATGGATGGTCTTGAACTGCGGCAGGTTAAGCATCTGCTTGACCGCATCATTCATCCATGCGATGGTTCCCGTTTCCACTTCGTAGGAAAGGATTCCGGTTCCTACGATCTCCAGGATATGGCGGAGGTAATGATAGTGGGTTTCTTTTTCCCGGGAGATCCGTTTGAACGTATCGGTGATATCATTGAAGCATCGCCGCAGGGGCTGCAGTTCCGCCGGGGAGCGGGAGACGTCGAAATGCCGGGAGAAATCCTTGTAGAACATCGCTTCAGAAAATTCCGCCAGCTCCCGGTAGACCCGGACCTGGTTACTGAAGAGATCCGCCAGCTGAAGCGCCAGGGCGGGGATGGCCAGATACAGGAAGTTGTAATTCCGGTTCAGCAGCAGGAAGCTGATCAGGGCGATATTACCGGCCAGCAGGCCGATCCGTACGCCAAGCTTGACCTGGTAATTCTTAAATATCATACTTGTTCAGCCTCCTGTACAATGCGGTACGGGTGATCCCGAGCTCTTTGGCAGCTTTCGAAATGTTGCCGTTATTCTGTTCGATCACCCGCAGGATCGTATTTTTTTCGATCGTGCTGAGCGTGGATTCGGAGGTGTCCGGGACATCCGGCACCTGCTCGATGGGGGAGAAGATCAGGTCCGGGGCATCGAGCACGGAGTCTTCGGCCATGATCACAGCCCGTTCGATCGTATACTGCAGCTCCCGGATATTCCCCGGATAATGGTAGCTCAGGAGCTTATCCTGTGCCCTCCGGCTGAATTCCACCGCGGGCTTCAGGTATTTCTGGCTGTAGACCCGGCTGAAGTGTTCAGCCAGAAGAAGGATGTCGTCCCGGCGTTCCCGTAAGGGCGGCACCATGATCTCCACCGTGTTGATCCGGTAGATCAGGTCCTTGCGGAACCGGCTCTCGTTCGCGAGCTCCTTCAGCGGTACGTTGGTGGCGCAGACCAGCCGGATATCCACCTCGACCGGGTTGTTGGCTCCCAGGCGGACGACCTGCCGGTTCTGCAGGACGCTCAGGAGTTTGGCCTGCTGCTGCAGCGAGATATTGCCGATCTCGTCCAGGAACAGCGTTCCGGTATGAGCGGCTTCGAAGCGACCTTCCCGGTCCTCGCGCGCATCCGTAAATGCGCCTTTCTTATGGCCGAACAGCTCACTTTCAAAAAGCGTTTCCGACAAAGCCCCGACATCGACCTTGATGAACGGTTTACGGGCACGGTGGCTTTGCTGATGAATGGCCTTGGCGATCAGGTCCTTTCCGGTCCCGTTCTCGCCCAGGATCAGGATATTGGCGTCGGTCGCGGCTACTTTCCGGATTTTATGGAAGATGTCCTGGATAGGTTCTGAAATACCCAGCAGCTCGTTCTGGAAAATATCCTGTTTAGCGACGGGCTGGCTTCCGGATTTCTGGCTGCGCTTATTCAGGACCTCGGTGATCGTTTCCAGCAGGACCTCGTTGTGCCACGGCTTCACGACAAAGTCCTGGGCTCCTTCCTTCAGGGAGCGTACGGCCAGGTCAATGTGTCCGTAGGCCGTGATCATGATCACGGCAGCATCGAACTTCAGTTCCCGGATCTTCCGCAGCCAGAACAACCCTTCGTTTCCGGTATGGATGGAAGAGGTAAAGTTCATGTCCAGCATGATGACGTCAAAAGAGCCCGCGGACAGGTGCTTCCGGATATTTTCGGGATTCCTTTCGGTGACCACTTCCCGGACTTCGGTCTTTAAAAGGAGCCGGACCGCGGTAAGGACATCCTGGTCGTCGTCCACAACCAGTATCGCTGCGTTTTTTAGTTTCATGTGTATTGCCTCATTTTACCAGTAATAATACCACATCTGTAATTTTCTGACGGATAGTATTTTACTTTTCCTGTTCCCCGGGGATGTGTATCAAAACCGGACACCGGTTGTAATGTCTCCGAACATAAAAAATCAATATTTCAGTATAATAGCTTGAATATCAGGCATTTAATATTCTGGCATCTATTTGATATGTGTGAGATCGCTGCATATGCTGCACGCTACATAAATATAAAATAAAGTGGACAGAGTAATTGAAAAAAAGAAATGGAATACCAGCCGGATGCTGGGCCTGGCGGGTGTTGCGGTTCTCATCGTACTGATCGTAAGCGCTTTTTACTTCACCTCCGGAAATTCGAAGCTCAACGTCGACGTGGAGAAGATCACGGTATCCGATGTTAAAAAGGGGGCATTCCAGGAATTTATCCCGGTAAACGGGATCGTCATGCCATTGACCACGATCTACCTGGATGCGGCCGAAGGCGGCCGGGTTGAGGAGATCTATGCCGAGGACGGAAGCTTCCTGAAAAAAGGCCAGCCCATCCTCAGACTTTCGAATTCTGACCTGGAGCTCAGTCTGGCCAACCAGGAGACCGCGGTGTTCGATGTATTGACACAGATGCAGAATACGCGGAACAACTCCGAGCAGAATACGATCCGGCAGCTGAACCAGCTTGCCGAAGTGGAGAACGCCCTGGCCGAGGCTGAACGGCTGTATAAGCTGAACAGGGATCTTTATAAGGAAAAGGCGATCGGATCCCAGGAATTCAAATCCACGGAAAATAATTACCGGTATCAGCAACGCAGGCTGAAACTGACCCGGGAAACGCTGAAGAACGATTCAGCTTCAGGAAAACTGCAGGTAAACCAGATGCAGGAGTCCTATAGCCGGATGCAGAACGCGCTGTCCCTGATGCGTCGGAAGGTGGGTGATCTTATTGTTCGGGCTCCTGTTGATGGCCAGATCACCTCCCTCGACGCTGAAATCGGTCAGTCCAAGAATAAGGGCGAGCGGCTCGGACAGGTGGACGTGGTCACCGGCTATAAGGTGCGCGCGGATATCGACGAGCACTACATTTCCCGGATCTTCAACGGGCTTACCGGGCTGTTCACCCTCAGCGGCAAAGACTACACGCTGCGGGTCCGCAAGATCTATACCCAGGTGAACAACGGCCGCTTCCAGGTGGACCTGGAGTTCATGGGGGCGGTTCCCGAAGGCATACGGCGCGGTCAGAGCCTTCAGGTCCGCCTGTCGCTCAGCGACGAGACCCAGGCGGTTCTGGTTCCCAAGGGCGGGTTTTACCAGCAGACCGGCGGCAACTGGATCTTTAAACTGAATAAGGACGGATCGCGCGCCTATAAGGCGGAGATCCAGCTCGGACGTCAGAACCCCGACTATTACGAGGTGCTGAAAGGGCTTGAGCCCGGAGACAGGGTCGTTACATCAAGTTACGAGAACTACGGTACCAACGAGGAACTGGTGCTGAAAAAGTGATCCGTTCCGGGGTGCGTACCTGTAACAAGCACATACATGAATACATCAATACGGGGAGTAGGGCGGACTGAAACCCGATCAAAAAAATAACCTGCGAAATGATAAAAATTACAGACCTGGAAAAAGTGTACCGCACAGAAGACATTGAAACGGTGGCACTGAACAAACTCTCATTTGAAGTAAAACAAGGTGAATTCGTGGCCATCATGGGGCCTTCCGGATGCGGCAAGTCAACGCTCCTGAACATCCTGGGCCTCCTGGATGATCCGGACGGCGGAAGCTTTGTTTTCAACGGACAGGAGATCGCACACTTTTCGGAAAGCAAGCGTGCAGAACTGCGTAAACGGAACATCGGCTTCGTGTTCCAGAGCTTCAACCTCATTGACGAACTGACGGTATTTGAAAACGTCGAGCTGCCGCTGATCTACCTCGGAATGAAGACATCCGAGCGGAAAGAAAAAGTGGAGGAGGTTCTTAAGAAGATGCAGGTCATGCACCGCAGGAATCACTTCCCGCAGCAGCTGTCCGGCGGTCAGCAGCAGCGTGTGGCCGTAGCCCGGGCGGTTGTGAATAATCCGAAGCTGATCCTGGCGGATGAGCCTACCGGAAACCTGGACTCTTCAAACGGCAACGAGGTCATGCAGCTGATGACCGAGCTGAACGATCAGGGAACCACGATCATCATGGTAACGCACTCCGAGCATGACGCCCGGTACAGTCACCGGATCATCCGGCTGCTTGACGGCCAGCTGGTCATGGAGAATAACCTGGTTTAGGCAGCAGGGCCGCCCGTCGTCTACTTAACGTTTTTTCAAAAGTCGCATACTCACAGATCATGTTAAAAAATTATTTGAAGGTCGCCGTCCGGAACCTTCTTCGCAACAAGGGTTTTTCCGCCATCAATATTTTCGGACTGGCGATCGGTATGGCCAGCGCCATGCTTATCCTGTTATGGATCCGCAATGAGGTCAGTTATGACCAGTTCCACGAAAAGAAGGACCGGATCTATAATGCCTGGAACCGGGCCGAATTCAGCGGCGAGCTGCAGTGCTGGAGCACCACCCCGAAAGTACTGGCCAGGACCATGGAGAAAGACTTCCCTGAGGTGGAACAGACCACCCGGGTGAACTGGTCGAGCAGCTATCTCTTCAGCGTCGGAGACAAGCGTCTGACCGTGAGCGGCACGGTCGTCGACTCCAACTTTTTGCAGGTATTTACATTTCCGCTGCTGAAAGGCGACCCGAATACGGTACTGCACGATATGCACTCCATCGTTCTGACCGAGCGCCTGGCGAAGAAGCTTTTTGGGGATGAAGATCCGATGGGTAAGATCATCAAACTCGACAATAAGGACCATTTTACGGTGACCGGTCTGCTTCAGGACCCGCCGGCGAATACCCGTTTTCAGTTCGAATATCTGCTTCCCTGGAGTTATCTGCGTTCACAGGGCGGCGATGATACCAACTGGGGGAACAACTCGACCAGTACGTATGTCCTCCTGAAGCCGAACGCCAGCGTAGCTTCCCTCAATGAAAAAATGAAGGCGCTGAAACCCCGCTATCAGCCTGAAGAGGACAAGTGGGAGATGTTTGTCTACCCGATCGACCGGTGGCGCCTGTACTCCAGTTTCGAGAACGGGGTAGAGAATGGAAACGGCCGGATCCAGTATGTGCGGTTATTCGGAATGATTGCAGGATTCATCCTGCTGATCGCCTGTATCAATTTCATGAACCTGAGCACTGCCCGCAGCGAGAAACGAGCCAAGGAGGTGGGGATCCGCAAGGTCGTTGGCGCGCAGAAGGGATCGCTGGTCGGCCAGTTCATCGGCGAGTCGGTCCTGATGGCGTTCCTGGCCGCCGTGATCGCCGTCCTGATCGTCGTGCTGATTCTTCCCGCCTTCAACCAGCTGATCGGAGAACAGGTAGATATTGACTACGGCCAATGGAATATCTGGGCTGCGCTCCTGGGCTTTATCGTATTTACAGGGCTGCTGGCAGGCAGTTACCCGGCCTTTTTCCTTTCCTCTTTCCAGCCCGTCAAGGTACTGAAGGGAACCTTCAGAAAAACGAATGCCGTGATCAGTCCGCGGAAGGTCCTGGTTGTTCTGCAATTCACTTTCGCCATCGTGCTGATCATTTGTACGATCATCGTCAAACAGCAGATCGACCACGCCCGGAACCGCCAGGCCGGGTATGACCGGAACAACCTGGTTTATCATTTCCTTACCGGGGACGTCCAGAAGAACTTTGAACTGATCCGGCAGGAGCTGCTCTCCTCCGGGGTTGCCGCTTCCGTCACCAAGACCAGTTCACCGCTGACCGAAAGCTGGAGCGACGGCTGGGGGCAGGAGTGGGAAGGCAAGGACCCGAACGACAAGACCGATTTCTACCGCTATACGCAGGAAGGCGGACTGGGGGTAACAGCAGGGCTTCAGTTCGTCCAGGGCCGGGATTTCGACCTGAAAAAGTTCCCGACCGATTCGACCGGAATGATCATCAACGAGTCCGCCCTGAAGGTGATGAAATTCAAAGAGCCGATCGGAAAGATCGTGCGGGATAACGGCATCGAGTGGCATATCGTAGGGGTCATCAAGGATTTTATTCTGACTTCTCCGTATGAACCTACCCGGCCGATGCTGATATCAGGAGCCAAGGCGGACTGGTTCAACGTCATGCTGATCAAATTCAACAGCCGGAATTCAACAGCCGATAATCTGAAAAAGGCTGAGGTCATTTTCAGGAAGTACAACCCGGAATACCCCTTCGAATACAAGTTCGTAGACGAACAGTATGCCCGGAAATTCGAGGCTGAACAGCGCATCGGTACCCTTTCAGGAATCTTCTCCGGCCTTGCGGTCCTGATCTCATGCCTGGGACTGTTCGGCCTGGCGACCTATATGGCCGAGAACCGGATCAAGGAGATCGGCGTCCGGAAAGTGCTGGGAGCGTCCGTTGTCAGTATCACCGGTCTGCTGTCGAAAGACTTCCTGAAGCTGGTGGGAATCTCCTTCCTGATTGCCGCGCCGGTCGCCTGGTGGGCGATGCATAACTGGCTGCAGGACTATACCTACCGGGTGGAGATCCGGTGGTGGGTCTTCCTTCTCGCCGGGGTCCTGTCAATCCTGATTGCCGTCCTGACGGTCAGCTACCAGGCTATCAAGGCGGCAACGGCCAACCCGGTGCGCAGCCTCCGGAGCGAGTAACCTTCATGAAGACAGCGGAGGGGAGCCATCGGCAGCCTGCATAACGGATGTAACGAAACATAAAACTGAAGTGTCATGCTTAAAAGCTATTTTAAAATAGGATTTCGGAGCCTGATGAAATACAAGTTCATCTCGTTCATCAATCTTTTCGGTCTGAGTATCGGACTGACCTGCTGCATGCTGATATTCATGTACGTTAAAAATGAGTTCAGCTACGACCGTTTCCATCAGAAGGCTGATCAGATCTACCGTATCGAAAGAAGCTTCAACGACCCGGAATCGGGTATGGTCAACCTCGAGCTGAGCGCAGTAGCACCTCCATTCGCGCACCTGCTGCTGAATGATTTCAAAGAGATCGAAAACCTTACCCGTTTCATACCCAACGGGTCGACACCGCTGCGCTATGAAGAAAAGATGTTCAACCAGGAAGACGTTTACTGGGCGGACGAAAAGTTCTTCCAGGTCTTTGATGTGCGGGTCACCCGCGGAAACCCGGCCAGCGCCCTCACCGAACCCTATTCCATCATGCTGTCCGAGGAGGCTGCCGAAAAGTATTTCGGAAAGGCCGACCCGATGAACAGGATGGTGCGGATGAACAACCAGTACAATTTCAGGGTGACCGGCGTATTCGAAGCGCTGCCCTCCAACGCTCATTTTCATCCGGAGGTCATGCTCTCGTTCAATACCCTGCGCGACCCGGCCATCTACGGTGAAGAAAACCTGCGGACGAACTTCGGAAACAATTCCTTCTATACCTACCTGCAGCTTCCGCAGGGTTATGACCCTGATAGGCTTGAATCGCAGTTCCCGGCATTCCTGGACCGCTATATCAACGAGGGTCCGGTTAAGGCTTCAAAGTACACCTCCCTGCATCTGCGGAAGCTGACCGATATTCACCTGAAATCCCACCGGGATGACGAGATCGAAGAGAACGGCGATATCCGGAGGGTGTACATTTTCTCGGCGATCGCCCTTTTCATCCTGCTGATCGCCTCGATCAATTATATGAACCTTTCGACTGCCCGGTCGGTTCTGCGGGCCCGCGAGATCGGTATCCGCAAAGTGGTCGGAGCGGGGAAGCGCGAAATCGTCGGACAGTTTCTGTCCGAGTCCGTGCTCATATGCTGGCTGGCCGCCATTCTGGCCTTCCTGCTGATCTGGTTCACCCTGCCATGGCTGAACCGCGTTTCCGGGCAGGAATTGTCCGCCGGTATGCTGCTGCAGTGGAATGTACTGACCCTGCTGCTGTTGTTCCCGTTCGCTGTCGGACTGCTCTCAGGCATATATCCCGCACTCTTCCTCTCGTCCTTCCAGCCGGTAAAGGTCCTGAAAGGAACGCTTAAGGTGGGCGGAAAAAGTACCTCACTGAGAAAAGTGCTGGTGGTGACCCAGTTCTCCATCTCCATTATTCTGATCATCTGTACCGCCATCGTGTTCAGGCAGCTGCGTTACATGCAAAATAAGTCGCTCGGCTTCTCCCGTGAACACATCGTCGTCCTGAACAATAACGCCGCTCTCGGCCAGAATTACGAGGCTTTCCGGACCGCCCTGCTGGCAGATCCGGCTATCAAAAATGCCGGCCGGTCTTCCCGTATTCCGAGCGGCCGGCTGCTCGATGCCAGCGGATCGTACATCAGCCGGGGAGACTCGCTTGCGCCCGCCAAGGCGGACATCAAGGTCGTGATCATCGATGAGGACTTTATCCCGACCTACGGCATCCAGGTCCTCGATGGCCGTAACTTTTCCCGTGCCTTCCCGGCGGATACGCTGTCGTTCCTGATCAACGAGGCTGCCGTAAAGGTCCTCGGGCTCAGATCCGGAAATGAGGCCGTCGGAAAAGGATTCCAGTACGGACCGCGCCGGGGACAGCTGATCGGCGTATTCAAGGACTTCCACTTTGAATCCCTCCACCAGCGGATCCTGCCGATGGTCTTTCAGAAGGCGCTTCCTTCCCAGACCGGGGGCGGAAATATCTCCGTCAAGATCAGCGGAAGCAACATTCCCGGGGCCCTGGCACATATCGAAAGCACCTGGAAGAAGTTCGTTCCCGGGATCCCCTTTGAGTATAATTTCCTGGATGAACGGTTTGCGGATCTGTACCGGGCCGAAAGCCGGCAGCGGTCGATCTTTACCGCGTTCACCGGCATCGCCATATTCATCGCCTGCCTCGGCCTGTTCGGACTGTCCGCCTTCACCATCACCCAGCGGGTCAAGGAGATCGGAATCCGGAAGGTCCTGGGCGCAAGCGTGCGGGACATTGTCCTGACCCTCTCGAAGGATTTCATGGCCCTGGTCCTGGTCGCAGCCGTGATCGCCTTTCCGGTCGCCTGGTATGCCATGAACAACTGGCTGGACGATTTCGCCTACCGGGTCAGCATCACCTGGTCGGTATTTATCCTGGCGGCAATTATCGCCGCCGCCGTCGCCTTCCTGACCATCAGTGTCCAGGCCATCAAGGCGGCCTTAGCCAACCCGATCAAAAGCTTAAGAACAGAATAGCCATGTTTCGAATTTATTTCAAAACCGCATTCAGAAGGCTCCTGATGAACAAGGCCTTCTCGCTGATCAATATTGCCGGACTGAGTATCGGGATGGCCAGCACCCTGCTGATCCTCGTGTGGATCTACAACGAAAGGTCCTGGGACCGGTACAATACGAATTACTCTGACATCTACCATGTTAAGATCAACCGGAACTTCAACGGAGAACTGAATACCGGCGATGACATGATGTACCCGCTTTCCAAAGCCGCCAAGGCGACCTTTCCGGAAGTGGAGTATGCAACGAGCGTTACCTTCGGGGACAATACGCTGTTCACGGTGGGCGACAAGCGACTGAACAAGAGTACGGTCACCGTGTCGCCGGACTTTTTCAACGTGTTCACGTTTGAAACAGTGCAGGGCAATCCCGGGGCAGCGGTTCAGGATCCGGATGCCGTGATACTCACCGAAGGTTCAGCAACAGCCCTGTTTGGTCATACGAACGTGGTCGGGGAAGCGCTTGAAGTCAATAATCACCGGACTGCTGTCGTCAAGGCGGTTGTCCGCGATGTGCCGGTCAACAGCACCATACAGTTCGACGCGGTCATTCCGGTCAATCCTTCATCCCCGGCCATCCGGGAGGCCGATAACGACTGGGTGAACTGCTCACGACGCGTATTCTTTAAAACCCGCGCCGGAACTGACATCGCGGGTCTGGAAAAGAAAGTGCTGGAGCTGGTAAAGACCCGGACCGGCTCTGAAAACCCCACAACCAGGGGCAGTATCATCCTGCACCCGATGAAAAAATGGCGGTTGTACAGCGAGTTCAAGGACGGCCGGAACACGGGCGGCCGGATCGAATATGTTAACCTGTTTTCCTGTATTGCGGTCATCATACTGGTCATTGCCTGCGTCAACTTCATGAACCTTTCGACCGCCCGGTCTGAAAAGCGTGCCCGCGAGGTTGGGATCCGCAAGACGCTCGGATCTGCCAGGAAGCAGCTGCTGGGCCAGTTCCTGGCGGAATCGATGCTGATCTCCCTGCTGGCCGTCATACTGGCCCTGGCGATCGTCTCGCTGAGCCTGCCCGCATTTGAGGATATCCTGAGGCTGAAGCTGACCATCCCGTACCGGGATGGCCGGACCTGGATGCTGGTCGCCGGACTGGTGCTGGTCACCGGGGTGCTGGCCGGAAGCTATCCGGCGTTCTACCTCTCTGCTTTCAATCCCGTAAAGGTTCTCAAGGGAACATTCCTGCCCGGACCCCGCGGCATGGTACCACGGAAGGTACTGGTGACCTTCCAGTTCATCGTATCCATCATCCTGATCTCAGCGACGCTGATTATCTATAAACAGCTTCAGCACGTTAAGGACCGGGACCTCGGCTATGACCAGGAGCACCTGCTTATGGTCAACTCCTCACCGGACGTCGACCGGAGCTATGAAGCCCTGAAGAATGACCTGCTCCAGACCGGCGCAGTGGCCTCCGTAAACCGGACTTCCGGTCCGGTGACGAATATCTTCATGTTTACCTCGGGGATCAGGTACCCCGGCGCGGCGGCAAACGCCGAGCTGATCGTCGGGTTCGCTTTTTCTTCCGATGATTTCATCAGGACGATGAAGGCCAGGCTCGTGGCCGGCCGGGATTTCAAGCCGGGCGATTCGAATACCGTCATCTTTAACCGGGAGGCAATCAAGGCGATGGGGCTGAAGGATCCGGTCGGGAAGGAGATTACCTGGGCCGGAAAGACCCGGCGCATCATCGGCGTGATGGACAATATGGTTATGATCTCGCCCTTCCAGTCGCCCAGCCCGTTCATGGCGTCCTATGAGGACAAATGGTCCGGACGACTGAATGTCCGGCTTGCTCAGGGTACCGACGTCAGGAAGGCAGTGGAGCGGGTGGGTGCGGTCTACAGGAAATACAGTGTGGAATATCCCTATGAATACCGGTTCGTCAACGACGACTTCAACCAGAAGTTCAATACCGAACAGCTCATCGGGCAGCTTTCGGTGATCCTTGCCGGCCTGGCTATCTTCATCTGCTGCCTGGGCCTTTTCGGCCTGGTGGCCACCTCCATCGAGCGCCGCACCAAGGAGATCGGCATCCGGAAGGTCCTCGGCGCTTCGGTGCAGAGTTTACTGTTCCTGATCTCCAGGGAGTTCCTGCTGCTGGTGATCATCGCCTTCGCAACCGCCATCCCCGCTGCCTGGTGGGGAATGAACCGGTGGCTTGATAACTATGCGTACCGGATCGATATCGGCATCGGCCTGTTCGTCATGGTCGGGCTGGTTTTGCTGTTCATTGTCGGGCTGACGATCAGCCTGAATGCCAGCAGGGCCGCCCTGAATACCCCTGTGAAAAGTCTCAGGGCTGAATAAGTGATGTGCCGGCGTTTCCGGCGCTTAATTCTAAAGGATCGGACATGTTTAGGAACTATCTCAAAACCGCGGTCAGGAATATCCTGCGCTATAAGGGCTTTAGCCTGATCAATATCTCCAGCCTGGCCATCGGGGTAACCTGCTGCCTTATTATCGGCCTGTTTGTGTGGGATGAACTGCAGTATGACCGGTTCGTCAGGGACGGTGACCGGATCCACAGGATGTATATGGAATATTCCAACGTTTCCGGAAAGACACTATCTGCCAGCGTTCCGCCAATGTTCGCAACCCACCTGCAGGCAAATTATCCGGAAGTTGAAAAAACCATGAGAATGCTGATGTTCAGCGGAAAGCTCCTGATGGAGGCCGGTGACAAACGTGCCTATGAGGATAAGGGATTGATTGCCGACCCGACGTTTTTTGACTTTTTTCCGCTGAAGTTCATACAGGGGGACCCGGGAACCGCGCTTGACGGCACAGCCTCCGTGGTTATCACGCAAGAACTCGCCCGGAAATATTTCGGGACCTCCCGGGCCGTCGGGAAACTGATGAAGATCGACAAGGGCGAATATACCGTTACCGGCGTTCTGGCTCCGCTGCCCAGGCACTTTCACCTGGATCCCGGGTACGTGCTTCCGCTGGCCGCCGCCGCCATTCCCCCGGAAAGGATGGAGAAGTGGACCTGGAACCAGTTCTATACTTATGTGAAGGTACATCCGGGAACGGACATCCGGGCCCTCGAACGGAAGTTCGGGCAGTACGTCAACCGCGAGATCAACCCGCAGAGCCTGAAGGACGGCCGTTCATCATACACGCCCTTTTTCCAGGCCTTGAAAGACGTGCACCTGAAGTCTTCGGAGTTCACTTTCGATAATGCCATACGCGGGAATGCCCTGTATGTAAAGGGGCTGACCGTCATCGTTTTCTTCGTGCTCGTCATCGCCTGCTTCAATTTCGTTAACCTGGCGACTGCCCGGTCCTTCCGGAGGGCGAAGGAGATCGGTGTGCGGAAAGTGATCGGCGCGGACCGGAATCAGCTCATTCTGCAGTTCACCGGCGAAACGATCCTTTTTTCTTTCCTGGCCGTTATGGTCGCAGCGGCAGCAACCTACCTGCTTCTCCCGTCACTGAACGGGTTTACGGGAAAATCGATAACCTTTAACCCGTTCAGCCACCCTGTGCTGGCCCTGCTTCTCATCGGCGGCGCCCTGCTGATCGGTATTCTTGCCGGGGCATATCCGGCATTGTTTATGTCGGGCTTCAAACCTATCCGGGTTTTGAAGGGCCTGAACCCGGCCGGAGACAGCAGCCGTGCGTCCGGCGGGCTTCGTCACGGGCTCGTGATCGTGCAGTTCGCGCTGTCGGCGCTCCTGATCATCTGTACGGTGATCGTTTACAGGCAGATGAATTACCTGCAGAAAAAGGACCTCGGGTTCAGCAAGGATCAGATCCTGTACTTTGACCTGCAGGGAGATGTAGCCGCCAATCCCGGCGCCCTGAAATCGGAGTTGCTCCGGTCGCCGGGCGTGCTGGATGCAACAGCCGGTTACGGCCTTCCCGGCGATCAGCTGGCCGGTGACCAGGTGATCGTTCCCACGCCGGAAGGCGAGAAGACGGAAGGTGTCAACCTTTTCATTGTGGACCATGACTACATCAAAACCATGGGACTCACCATCCTTGCGGGCCGGGACTTCTCCCGGAACTTCCCTTCGGACACGAGCGCTGCGTTCATTATCAATGAAACCGCCGTCAGGGAACTTGGATTCGGCACCCCCCAACAGGCATTGGGGCAAAAAATCAGCTGGCCCAAATGGGTGCCTGATCCCGTCAATCCTGTAAAGAAGGGGCAGATCATCGGTGTCGTAAAAGACTTTCATTTCAAGAGCCTGCATGAAAAGGTCAGTTCGGCCGTCCTGCAGATCTATCCGCAGGTAGCCGTCAAGATGGCCCTGAAGGTCCGCGAGGCTGACCTGCCGGCAACGCTCGACTTTATCAAATCCGCCTATGCGAAGTTCTCCCCCGACTATCCGCTGGATTACAGGTTCCTGGATGAAAACTTTGAAGCCATGTATCAGAGTGAGGAAAAGCTCAGCACACTGCTCTGGATCTTCACCGTCATGGCGGTATTCGTCGGAAGCCTGGGACTGTTCGGACTGGCGGCTTTCAATGCCGAGCAGCGGACCCGGGAGATCGGTATCCGTAAAGTGCTGGGTGCCAGTGCGGGCGACATCGTCGTCATGCTTTCACAGAATTTCCTCAGGCCGGTGCTGATCGCCTCGGTGATCGCATTTCCGGTCGCATGGTGGCTGATGAACAACTGGCTGAACGACTTCCCGTACCGGGTCGGCATCAGCTGGTGGGTCTTCCTGTTAACCGCAGGGATCTCACTGCTTGTCGCCTTCATGACGGTGAGTTTTCATGCCATAAAGGCTGCCGTGTCGAACCCGGTGAACAGCCTGAGGACAGAATAGATCGATAAATCGCTAAACGAATAGTCAAGATGTTCAGGAATTACTTTTTATCCGCTTTCAGGAGCCTTTCACGCAGCAAGTTCAATACGCTGCTCAATATTGCGGGGCTTGCCGTAAGTATGGCCTGCTGCATTTTCGTGTACGCCCTGATCCGCCATGAAAATACCTTCGATCAGTCCCTCGCCAACGCTGACCGGATCTACCGGATTGTTACCGATATCAGGAATGCGGAAGGAACGAACTATGAAGGGGCGTCAAACTTCGCCATCGCCCGGGCCTTAAGGAACGACTTTCCCGGGCTGGAGGCCGTTACGCAGGTCTATACCGAAGGCCGGGCCATCGTTTCGGTGACCGATGCGGCGGGCAACCGGAAAATGTTCGAGCAGAAAGGCCTGACCTATGCAGATCCGTTCTTCCTGAAAACTTTTGATCACCAGTTGCTTGCCGGCAGCCGTGAGGGCCTCCTGGACGACCCGGACGAGGTCATCCTGACCCGCACTATCGCCGACAAACTATTCGGGCCCGCGGCGTCCGCCGACTATGGCGGCCTGATCGGAAAACCCGTTACCATCAACAAGGACACTTACCGGGTCGCCGCGGTACTGGCGGATGTTCCGTCCAATACGAATGTGCCCTTCAAACTGCTGTTACCCTTCATGGTCTTCGAAAGAAAGTTCCCGGCGGTCACCGCGAACTGGAGTGAGGTGTGGGGGCAGAGCTACACATTCGTTACACTGCCGGAAGGGCAGGGGCCTGAACGGCTCGAAGCGGCACTGCCGGCTTTCCGGGACAAGTACCTGGACAAAGAGGTGCGGGATCAGTACAGTTACCACCTGCAGCCCCTGGCGAAGGTCCATACCGATAGCCGCTACGAGGGCACCGTGTATGCCACCCCCGGCATCCTGATCACGGCCTTTGTTTCGATGGCGATCATCGTACTGGTCACAGCGTGCATCAATTTCATCAACCTGGCCACCGCCCAGTCGCTGAAGAAAGCGAAGGAGATCGGGATCCGCAAGACGCTGGGAAGCGGTTCCGCGGAACTGGTGCTGCGATTCATGACCGAGACCTTCCTGCTGGTCGTCGTCGCCGCCTTCGCCGGCCTCGTACTCGCGCGGCAGTTCATTTCGGCCTTCAACGATTATCTCTCCTTCATCCTCGAGCTGGGCCTGGAGATCGATGGGACCGTCATCTGGTTCCTGGCGGGAATTATCCTTCTGACCACCCTGATGGCAGGCTATTACCCGGCCCGCGTGATGTCAGGGTTCCGGCCGGTGCAGGCGCTCAAGAATCCCGGGAAACTTGGGAATGCCGGTGCCGCTTCGAAATTTTCCCTGCGCAAGGCCCTGGTGACGGTCCAGTTTGCGGTCACACAGCTCCTGATCATCGGTACGATCATCGTTGCCTTGCAGATGAAATACTTCAGGAGCCGGGACCTGGGGTATGACCAGGCAGGAATGTTCCTGGTCCATATCCCTGAAAATGATCCCCGGCAGATGGAACGGTTCCGGAACCAACTGAAAGCCCTGCCGGAAGTTAAGGAGGTTTCTTTCAGCTCAGGTCCGCCAACCTCCGCGAACCAGACACAATCGGAGTTCAGGCTCCCTTCTGCATCTCCGCGGGAGGTGCAGTATATCGAGCGGAAGTATGTGGATCCGGAGTACCTTTCCGCTTACCGGATCAAACTCCTGGCGGGCAGGAATCTTCGTCCCGCCGATATGATCACCCTGAACGACAGTAGCCGGTATAACGTCCTGGTTAACCTCCGGACGGTCAGGGCTCTGGGCTTCTCTTCCGCGGAAGCCGCCCTCGGGGCGCGCATTCTGGTGGATAAATCCCAGGAAGCCACCATCGCAGGGGTAGTGGACGATTTCTTCAACGTCCCCCTTCAGCAGGAGATCCGGCCATGCCTGATGTTCTACGGAACGAACTGGAGGGAGGTGGCTAATATCCGGTTCGATCCGGACCGGCCGGTTCCGGAAACTACGCTTGCAGCCATAGGCGCCAGCTGGAAAAAGATCTGGCCGGATCACATCTATAAGGCAAGGACCCTGGGGGAATACATGCAGAAGGAAGCCTTCTATGTTCTCGAGGACATGATGTTCCAGGCCTTCAGGATCTTCGTCGCGATCTCGATGATGATCGGTTGTATGGGCCTTTACGGGCTGGTATCCTACATGGCTTTGCAACGGCAGAAAGAGATCGGGATCCGCAAAGTCCTCGGAGCTTCGGTTACCGAGATACTTTCCATGTTCTCCGGGGAGTTCGCGCTGCTGGTCGGTGCCGGTTTTATCCTGGCCGCCCCGGCCGGCTATTTTGCGATGAACGCCTGGCTGCAAACCTTCGCTTACCGGATCAATCTTGACGTTTCGTATTTCCTCGCTGCCTTTGTCATCTCCGTACTGATCGCCGCAATAACCGTCGGCTACCAGGCCGTCCGCGCAGCGACGGCGAACCCGGTCCGGAGCCTGAGGAATGAATGACCCCATCACCCTTGACAGTTTAAATTCCAGAGCTATGATCAGGAACTATTTATTACTCGCATTCCGGAACCTGAAGAAGCAGAAGACCTTCACGTTCGTCAATATCGCCGGTCTTACGGTCGGCATAACCTGTTGTCTGATGATCTTTCTGTTCGTGCAGAACGAGTTCAGCTTCGACCGGTTCCATAAAAACAATGCCGATATCTACCGGGTCATGCGGGCCGGCGACGGAAAGGGACAGCCTGTCCCTTACCTGTCAGGACCATATGCTACCGCGCTGAAGAACGACTACCCGGAAGCCATTCAGCAGGCCGTGCGCGTCCTGCCCACCAACGGCCTGGTGAGTTACGGCGACCATGCCTATACCGAAAAGAAGGTTTACCTCGCTGATGACGGTTTTTTCGGGTTGTTTGACTTTAAATTTGTACGCGGCAATCCCGCGGACGCGCTGAAGGACCCCGGAAACGTGGTCCTGACCCGGTCCACCGCCCGCCGGTATTTCGGGGATGAAGATCCGATGGGAAAGGTCATTACCATGGACAAGGAATTCCAGCTTAAGGTGACCGGGATCACCGAGGATGTTCCCGCAAATTCGCACCTCGACTTCGATGTCGTCATGCCGCTGTCCAATTTCAGTTCGCAGGAGTGGTTTTCCGTGTGGAACAATAACAGTATGTTCACCTATGTGCGGCTCGCACCCGGAACCGACAGGCAGGCTCTCCTGGCTTCGTTTCCGGGATTCATGAAGAAGTACCTGCCGGCATCGATCCCTGACCGCGACAAGAGCACCCTGACGCTCAGCCCGCTGACCGGTATCTACTTTGAAGAAGCCGGTCCCTGGGATAACGTCCGGCACGGCAACCGGAACGTGGTCTATATCTTTATTTCCATCGGCGTGCTGATCCTGTTCATCGCATGTATCAACTTCATGAACCTGGCAACCGCCCGGGCGACGGAGCGAGCCCGTGAAGTGGGGCTGCGGAAAGTGCTTGGCGCACTGCGTAAGCAGCTCGTCGTGCAGTTTTTGGGCGAGTCGTTTCTGCTGGCCATCATCTCGTGCCTGCTGGCGATGCTCCTGCTCCAGCTTTTGATGCCGGCATACCAGTCGATCCTGGGTTACCCGCTCCCGGCCTACTGGTCAAATCCGTACCTGTACGTGTTTATGGCCGGGGTGATCCTGACCGTAGGGATCCTGGCAGGGAGTTATCCGGCACTGCTGCTTTCGTCCTTTTCACCGATCGAATCCCTGCGGGGTAAACTGAAGCTCGGGAAAGGCGGCGCCTGGTTCCGGAAGGCCCTGGTGATCTTCCAGTTCAGCAGTACGGTGCTGCTGATCATCGGCATGCTGATCATCGGAAGCCAGATGGATTATGTTCGCGGAAAGGACCTTGGTTTTGACAAGGAGCAGTCGGTCGTGGTTAAGCTCGACAACGGTGAGATCTGGAGCGGCCGGCAGCGGTTCAAGCAGCTACTGGAGAATCAGCCTGGAATCAAAATGGTATCCCTGATGTCCGGGGTTCCCGGCGGGTTTCACGACAAATTCACCTTCGACGTGGAGGGCCAGGTAACGCAGCCCCAGTTCCGCACGGTCTTCTCGGATTTTCAGTACCTGAAGACCCTGGGGATCAAACTGATCGCCGGACGTGATTTTTCGCCGTCGTTTCCAACCGATTCCGCCGGGTCCGTGATCATCAACCGGGAAGCGGCCGCTGTTGCCGGCTGGACGCCGCAGCAGGCGCTGGGCAAGCGGATCCGGAACCTGATGCGGGACTCCGTTCCCCGCCGGGTGATCGGCGTCGTGGAGAACTTTCATTTCCTTTCACTTAAAGAAAAGATGCAGCCAGTCGTGATCGCCGGCAATGATGACCGCAGGGTAGCTGTGATCAAACTCGCCAGCGGAAATATCCAGTCGAGACTGGGCGCGATCCGCACAATCTATTCGCAGATCGCCCCGGTCTATCCTTTCGAATACGAATTCCTGGACCAGCAATTCAACGATCTTTACCAGACGGATCTGCGGCAGCAGAGGATCCTGGGTGGATTTTCTGCCGTTGCGATCTTTATTGCCTGCCTGGGATTGTTCGGTCTTTCTGCCTATACCGCAGTCCGGCGGACGAAGGAGATCGGGGTCCGGAAGGTGCTGGGATCCTCGGTCGGCAGTATCGTCATGCTCCTCTCCAGGGACCTGCTGAGACCCGTCCTGACCGGAACGATGATCGCTATTCCGCTGGGATACCTGGCCATGAGCCGGTGGCTGGAAAACTTTGCATACCGGACGACGCTTCACTGGTGGGTTTTCGGAGGAGCGGCGCTTATTGCCATCCTCGTCGCGATGGTGACCGTCGGCTACCAGGCGCTGCGGGCTGCAAACGCCAATCCGGTCAAAAGCCTGCGGATCGAATAGGCCGGTGTTCCGGCCTGATGAAACTGTAATGAACTTAACTATGCTCAGGAGCTATATGATAATCGCATTTCGCAGCATCAGCCGGAATAAGCTGTTTTCCGCCATCAATATACTGGGGCTGGCAACCGGTATCGCGACCTGCCTGATCATCATGCTCCTGATCCGTTACGAGCTGAGCTTCGACCGGTACAATGAAAAAGCAGACCGCATCGTGCGGGTTGTTTTCAAGGGATCCGTCCAGGGTGAGCAGATGAATGAGGCTCATGTGATGCCGCGGGTCGCAGAGGTGCTGAAGCGGGATTATCCGGAAGTACAGGAAGCCACCCGGCTGCGCACAGGGGGCTTCCCCAAGATCCGATCCGGCGGTAAGGCGTTCCGGGAAGACGCGCTTGCGTTTGTGGACTCCAATTTCTTCCATGTTTTCACTGCGCGATTCCTGAAAGGAGACCGGAACACCGCATTGATGAAACCGAATTCGCTGGTCATCTCCGAATCCCTCGCCCGGAAATATTTTCCCGGCGAAGATCCCGTGGGGAGCATGCTGACGTTCCGCGATCCGGAAAGAACCTACATGGTCACCGGCGTCATCAGGGACCTTCCCGCTACGTCTCATTTCCGGTTCGGCCTGTTCGCTTCGATGAGCGGCTTGCCGGAAGCCCGGGATCCGTCGTGGATGCGCTCGGAGTTTTTCACCTATCTGGTGCTTCCCGAAGATTACGACTACCGGGTGCTGGAATCCAAGCTGAAGGCTACCGCCGATAACTATATGGGGCCTCAGATGCAGCAGGCCATGGGAATCAGCCTGGACGAATTCAGGAAAACAGGCAATGATATCGGCCTGTACCTGCAGCCGCTCACCGACATCCATCTGCACAGCGATTTCACCTATGATCTGTCCCCCGCCGGCGATATCCGGTACATCTATATCTTCTCGGCGATAGCGGCTTTCGTGCTCCTGATCGCATGCATCAATTTCATGAACCTTTCGACCGCCGGCGCCATGAAAAGGGCCCGTGAAGTCGGAGTCCGGAAAGTGCTCGGATCTTCCAGGCTCCAGCTGGTGAAGCAGTTCTTACTGGAGTCCGTCATCCTGACCTTCCTGGCGCTGGGCATTGCAGTGGCCCTGGTCGGCGTGACGCTTCCCTATTTCAACGCCCTGTCCGGAAGAGATTTCGAATTCCAGCTGCTGCGTCATCCGGAAATGATCTGGGTGCTGGCCGGAACGGGGCTGGTCACCGGCATCCTGGCGGGAACCTACCCGGCTTTTTTCCTGGCCTCCTTCCGGCCATCGTCCGTCTTGAAGGGCCGTTTGCCGGCTGGTAAGAACAGCGTCACGCTGCGAAGCGCACTGGTGATCTTCCAGTTCCTGATCGCTGTGGTGCTGATCACCGGAACCGCCGTGGTCTATAAGCAACTGGAGTATATCCGGAATAAGAAGCTCGGATACGCCAAAGACCAGGTCCTGGTTCTCCGGGAAACCGGGCTGCTGGGTGAACGGGAAGAAGCCTTCCGGCAGGAGATCGGCCGGCTGCCCGGCGTCGTCAGCGTAAGTAATTCCGGATACCTGCCGGCAGGCCCCTCCGAAAACAACAACTTCTTCATCTTCCCCGGTTCGGATCCCTCCAGGCAGATCAAAACCCTGCGCTACGACGTGGATGCCCGCTACATTCCCACCCTGGGAATGGAGATCGGCTCCGGACGGAATTTTTCGGAAAACCTCGCCAGTGATTCGGCGGCGATTATTCTGAACCAGTCGGCGGTCCGGGCGCTCGGATGGAAGAAAGACCCCATCGGGCAACAGGTAAGCCGGGCCAACAGTGACGGGAGTATCCGTACCTACCGGGTGATCGGCGTCGTGAAGGATTTTCATTTCAGGTCCTTTCACCAGACGATCTCGCCCCTGGTCATGGTTTTGGGTGCCGGAAACGGGCTGGTGGTGAAAATTGAAACGGACCGGGTTCCGGGCCTGCTGAAAGCAATCGGGCGTAAGTGGTCGGAGTTTTCAGCAGATGAGCCGTTCTCCTACGCGTTTCTCGACCAGCAATTTATGGAGATGTACGGCGCAGAACGGAGAATGGGCGAGATCCTGGGCATTTTTGCGGTATTGACCATCCTCATCGCCTGCCTGGGCTTATTCGGACTGACGACGTTTACTGCCGAACAGCGCACCAGGGAGATTGGTATCCGCAAGGTGCTGGGGGCTACACTGACCGATATCCTGCGATTGCTTTCCCGGGACTTTATCAGGCTGGTCCTGGTCGCCAATGTGCTCGCCTGGCCGGTAGCCTACCTGGTCATGGAGCACTGGCTTCAGGATTTCGCCTACCGGATCCGTATCACCGGGTGGTTCTTTGTCCTGTCCGCCCTGGCGACATTCCTCATTGCCCTGATGACGATCGGGATCCGGGCCTTCAAAGCCGGAACGGCCAGTCCGGTCAAAAGCCTCAGGACCGAATAGTGGCCATGGACCGAAAAATCCGGGTATGATCAGGAACGATGTTAAGTCCGCGGTCCGGCCCCTGCTCACATAACGGGTTCTCCATGGGGCATTGGTGTTTTATTTCAATGGCCCCTGTAACGCTTCCGTGCATCGGGTGTCCGAAAGCGAACAGCCGGCATGTGAGTAAATGCGATAAGTGTCTGTAATACAGCGAATTTGTTTAATGGCATGGAGTTGTATGTAACAGAGACGACACCAGCAATGTCCAATTAGATCAACCAACATTCAACGAATATGAAAAAGTTCATCGTTATTCTCTTCCTCGGCGTAAGCGCCGCCTTATTCGGGCAGGACAAGGAAGCTCCGTATCAAACCAGATCGCTGACCGGCCAGAAGATCGGCCGGGTGGAAGTGAGGACATCCGGGGGAAGCATATCAGTAACCGGAGTTCCCGAATCCGAAGCACGGGTGGAGGTGTATGTCCGGGGCAATAACTCTGCCCCGCTTTCCAAAGAAGAAATTCAGGAAAGACTCGAGAAGTATGACCTGAAGATTTCCGTTTCGGGCAACACCCTGGTGGCCGAGGCGTCTCCCAAGGAAAGAAGCATGAACTGGAAACGTTCCGTCAGCATCTCGTTCAAGGTCTATGTTCCCCAACAGGTAAACACCCGGCTGCGGACCAGCGGCGGAAGTATCCGCCTGGCGAATCTGACCGGCAGCCAGGATTTCGCAACCAGCGGCGGCAGCCTGCATGTATCCGGGGTGAGCGGACAGATCAGCGGCAAAACCTCCGGCGGAAGTATCCAGGCCGAGGGCAGCAGCGGTGAGATCGATCTCATCACATCCGGGGGATCACTTACCCTGACCGGCCTTAACGGTACGATCAGGGCGAGCACCAGCGGCGGCAGTATCAAGAGCTCCGATATAGCGGGTCAGCTGCACGCGACAACCTCGGGCGGGAGCATCCGCATGACCGACCTGACCTGCAGCCTGGAGGCCTCCACCAGCGGCGGATCGGTGGATGTGCATATGAAAGATCTCGGGAAGTATGTGAAACTGTCCAATTCCGGGGGAAGTATTCAGCTTGAGGTTCCAGGCTCCAAGGGGCTAAGCCTGGATATTCACGGCCGTAAGGTAAGCACATCGGCGTTAAAGAATTTCAGCGGACAGCTTGAGGACGACCGGATCCAGGGCGATCTGAACGGGGGCGGAGTGCCCGTAACCGTGCACGCCGGAAGCGGCGGGGTCCGTCTTTCCGTCAAATAGAAGGGCAGTCCAGACGGAACTGAACATAATATGAAAACCATGATCAGACTGAACCATATATTCCATTGGGTAAACCAGGGCGGCCGGCGGGTCTTCCTGCTGAAAGATATCAACATGACCGTCCGGGAAGGGGAATTCGTATCCATTATGGGGCCCTCCGGCTCCGGTAAATCGACTCTCCTCCACATCCTGGGGATGATCGAACAGCCCAACGAGGGCGAATACCTGTTCGACGGCGAATCCGTCTACCAGCTGAAGGAAAAACAGCGGTCCGCACTGATGAAAAAGAACATCGGGATCGTCTTCCAGGCTTACCACCTGATCGATGAGCTGACGGTCTATGAAAACATCGAAACCCCGCTGCTGTACCTCAACGTGCCGTCTTCGGAAAGAAAGGCCCGCGTGGCGGAAATGCTGGACCGGTTCCAGATCGTCGGAAAAAAGGATCTGTTCCCCAGCCAGCTGTCCGGCGGGCAGCAGCAGATCGTTGGTATTGCGCGGGCCCTGATCATCGAGCCGCGCGTGGTGCTTGCCGATGAGCCGACCGGAAACCTGAACTCGAAACAGGGCGAGGAGATCATGCAGATCTTCAGCAAACTGAATGCAGAAGGGGTGACCATTGTGCAGGTTACCCACTCGGAAAAGAACGCAACTTACGGAACCCGGATTATAAACCTTTCTGACGGGCAGATCGAACATGTATACAATGAGGCATAAAATAAAGGCCATCACAGGCTTGTTCCTGTTGTTTGCCGCAGGCGCAGCCGGCCAGGAACAACCAGCGCCAGGCCCGCTGACGCTCGAGCAGAGTGTCAGTACCGCGCTGAAGAACAATTTTGAGGTAAAGCAAAGCGAGCTGCGGTCCGAGTCCGCCGGCATTCTGCTGAAGCAGGCGCGCCGCGACCTGCTTCCGGCCATTTCCGGATCGGTCGGTCACGGATACAACCAGGGCCGCAGTATCGATCCCTTCACCAACTCCTATATCGACCAGAACGTAGGTTTTGCGAATTACTCCCTGGGCGGCAGCATCACGCTGTTCAACGGGCTGCTGCTCCAGAACAGCATCAAACAGAACTCGCTGGCCTATGAAGCCAGCAAGATGGAACACCAGCAGGCACGGGAAAAGCTCACGCTGGACGTTATCCTGACCTACCTGCAGATCCTGTCCAACGAGGATCTGCTGAACCAGGCCCGGCTGCGGGCCGAACTCAGCAAAACGCAGGTTCAACGGTTGGAAACCCTGAACAAGGAAGGGGCTATCGCGCCTTCCCAGCTGTACGACCTGCAGGGGCAGCTGGCCAATGATGAGCTTTTGATCATCAATACCCGGAATGCGCTGAACGCATCGAAACTGCAGCTGGCGCAGCTGATGAACGTGGAGTATCAGCCGGATCTGCAGGTGGAACGCCTGGATGAGGGTGCCCTGCGCTTAGCAGCGCGGTATCCATTCTCTGCATCTGAGATCTACAGCAGCGCCATCGGGCAGCTGGCCATCATCCGGGGTGCTGCCCTGCGTAAGGAAAGCGCAGCCAGGGGCGTTCAGGTGGCCCGGTCCGGCGGGCTGCCGAATCTGAGTTTCAACAGTAACCTGTTCAGTAATTATTCATCCCTGGCCACCCGCAGTGCCGTGGCCGGGATCCAGGATGTGCCCACCGACCAGTATATCGATGTGAACGGCACCCGGTACCCGGTGATCGCCCCTGAACGGAATATCCGGTCCGAAAAGATTGATTTCAATGACCAGCTGAAGAACAATTACAGTTCATCCTTCAGCCTGAACCTGCGGATCCCGATCTTCAATTCGCAGCAGACCAGAAGCAGGGTGGCCCAGGCAAAGGTAGACCTCCGGAACGCCGAACTCATCGAGGCCACCACCCAGCTGGAGCTGAAGCAGGCGGTCGACCAGGCCTATTTCAATATGCAGGCGGCATGGGACCGGTACGGTGCATTAAACCGACAGGTAGAGGCGTTCAAACAGGCATTCCGGGCCGCAGAAGTGCGGTTCAATGCAGGGGCGGGGACATCCGTGGACTACTCCGTCGCCAAGAACAACTATGACCAGGCCCAGATCAACCTGATAAATGCGCGGTATGATTACGTGCTGCGCAGCAAGGTCCTGGATTATTACCGCGGTGCGCTGACGCTGGAGTAGCGACCGGCGGCTCCCGGCCCCGGTAAGTACCGGGCCGGAGCTGCAGTCCGGTCCTGAAATGTGACCGTCCTTTGTTGAAAAGTAGGTAGTAACTCCACCCCAGAATCCGTAAATTTGGAGTCCTTTCGTTTGGTAAGGGATTAAGGAGTTTCTAATGCCGGAGTTTTCTCATTTACACGTACATACGCAATTTTCACTGCTGGATGGTGCCGCCGATATTTCGAAGTTGTTTAAGAAAGCAGCAGCGGATGGCATGAAGGCCATGGCGATCACCGACCACGGAAACATGTTCGGTGCCTTCAAGTTTGTCGCGGAAGCCGCCAAGCACGGGGTGAAACCCATCGTGGGCTGTGAGTTCTACGTGGTGGAGGACCGGCATAAAAAGCAGTTTACCAAGGAAAAGAAAGACGTCCGCTTTCACCAGCTGTTCCTGGCCAAGAATCCGCAGGGGTATAAGAACCTGGTCAAGCTATGTTCGCTGGGATATATTGAAGGACTATACAGTAAATGGCCGCGGATCGACAAGGAACTGATCGAGAAGTATCATGAGGGACTGATCGCGACAACCTGCTGTATCGGGGCTTCGGTTCCCCAGACGATCCTGAAAAAAGGCGAAGCGGAGGCTGAAGAGGAGTTCAAATGGTGGCTGGACCTGTTCGGCGAAGACTATTATATCGAACTGCAGCGCCATGAGATCCCGGAACAGGCGGTCATCAATGAGGTTCTCTTAAAGTTCGCCAAGAAATATAATGTAAAGATCATTTGCTCCAATGATTCCCACTATGTGGACCAGCAGGATGCAAATGCCCATGATATCCTTCTTTGCGTCAATACCGGGGACATGCAGAGTACCCCGATCGCTACCGATGAGGAGGGCGGCAAAGGGTTCCGTTTCGGATTCCCGAACGACCAGTTCTACTTCAAGACGCAGGCCGAGATGGCCCAGTTGTTCCACGACCTTCCCGAATCCCTGGATAACACCAATGAGATCGTTGACAAGGTTGAACACCTGAAGCTGAAGCGGGATATTCTCCTGCCGAACTTCCCCATCCCCGATGAATTCAAGGTGCATGCGGATGACGTGCTCAACCAGTGGGAATTCCTGAAGCACCTGACCTATACGGGCGCCCGGGAACGGTACCGGGAGATCACGCCTGAGATCGAAGAAAGGCTCGACTTCGAGCTCTTCACGATCCGTACCATGGGATTTGCGGGATACTTCCTGATCGTTTCAGACTTCATCAAGGCCGGCCGCGACATGGGGGTATTTATCGGTCCCGGCCGGGGATCCGCCGCAGGTTCCGCGGTGGCTTACTGCATCGGGATCACCAATATCGATCCGATCAAATACAACCTGCTGTTCGAGCGTTTCCTGAACCCTGACCGGAAGTCGATGCCCGATATTGATACGGACTTTGACGACGCGGGGCGCCAGAAGGTTATTGACTACGTCGTGGACAAATACGGTAAGACGCAGGTCGCCCAGATCATCACCTACGGCTCGATGGCGGCACGGACCAGTATCCAGGACGTTGCCCGGGTACTCGACGTACCGCTCCCGGAAGTAAGCGCGCTCAAGAAGCTGGTTCCCGATACCCTGGGGATCACGCTCAAGGAGGCTTTTGAACAGGTTCCGGAACTCAAGGAAATCCTCAAAGGCAACGATATGCGGGCCAAGGTCCTCAAGGAAGCGGAGAAGCTTGAAGGGTCGGTCCGGAACACCGGAATTCACGCCGCGGGGATCATCATCGCCCCCGAGGACCTGACCAATATCATACCCGTGGCGACCGCAAAGGACTCAGACCTGCTGGTCACACAGTTCGACGGGCGGGTGATCGAGGATGCCGGCGTTATCAAGATGGACTTTCTGGGTCTGAAAACGCTGACCATCATCAAGGATGCGCTCCGGCTGATCCGCCAGAATCACGGGGTGGAAATCGACATCGACTATATCTCGCTGACGGACGAAAAGACCTTTGAACTGTATCAGCGGGGTGATACCAACGGTACCTTCCAGTTTGAGAGTGACGGTATGCAGATGTACCTGCGCGAACTGAAACCGGATAAGTTCGAGGATCTGATCGCGATGAACGCCCTGTACCGTCCGGGTCCGATCGAATACATCCCGAACTTTATCGCCCGGAAGCACGGCCGCGAGCAGGTCAGCTATGACCTGGAGGATATGGAGGAGTACCTGGCGGATACCTACGGGATCACGGTTTACCAGGAGCAGGTGATGCTGCTCTCGCAGAAGCTCGCCAATTTCACCAAAGGGGATGCCGACGTACTGCGTAAGGCGATGGGTAAGAAGGACCGGAAGACCCTGGACAAGCTGAAGCCGCAGTTTATCGAAAATGCCAAGAAGAACGGGCACGATGAAAAGAAGCTGGAAAAGATCTGGACAGACTGGGAAGCGTTCGCGTCCTATGCCTTCAACAAGTCGCACTCCACCTGCTATGCGTTCGTCGCCTATCAGACCGCATACCTGAAGGCCCATTATCCTTCCGAGTATATGGCGGCGGTCCTGAACAACCAGAATAACATCGAGAAGATCTCCTTCTTCATGGAGGAATGCCGCCGCATGGGGATTTCCGTGCTCGGTCCGGATATCAATGAATCGAACCTGAGCTTCGCGGTCAACAAGAAGGGTGAAGTGCGTTTCGGGATGTCCGGTATCAAGGGCGTAGGGGAAAAGGCGGTAGAGAGCATCATCGAAGAGCGGGAAGCGAACGGACCGTACTCCGACATCTTTGATTTCGCGCGCAGAACCAATCCGCGGGCCGTCAGCAAGAAGGTCTATGAAAATCTCGTGTACGGCGGCGCGTTTGACTGTTTCGGGTACCACCGGGCGCAGTTCTTCTGCAAACCTGAGGGCTCGAACCTGAGCGGGATCGAACGCCTGATCAAGTATACCAACGACTTTGCCAATAACAAGGATTCCTCCCAGGTCTCCCTGTTCGGCGGGACAAGCGATGCGCAGATCGCCGAGCCAACCATGCCGGATTGTCCGGAATGGGGACTGATCGAGAAGCTGAAATACGAGAAGGACGCCATCGGGATCTACCTGACCGGACACCCGCTGGACAACTACCGCTTCGAGATGGACAATTTCTGCTCGCACCAGGTCAAGCACCTGAACCTGATCAGTAAATTCAAGGGCGGTGAACTGCAGGAAGAGTCGGAAAAGGAAGAATTCAATAAGCTGCGGAACCGCGACCTGGTCGTCGGGGGACTGATCTCCGCATGCAGCCACCGGACCACCAAGACTGGAAAGCCTTTCGGTTCGTTCGTGCTGGAGGATTACAGCGACAGCTTCGAGATCGTGCTTTTCGGGGAAGATTATGTCAAGTTTAAGCAGTTCTTTACCGACGGATACTTTCTGCAGATCCGCGGAACGGTCAGCGAACGTTTCCGGCAGAAAGACAATTGGGAATTCAAGGTGACGTCGATGGCGCTCCTGTCGGACCTGCGGGATAAGATGGCGAAATGCCTGACCATCACCCTGCCGCTGCATGAGCTGTCCAGTGACTTTATCTCCAGGATGGATGAGATCCTGAAGGTGAATACCGAACAGAATGCGCAACGGAACTGCCAGCTGAAGTTCGCCGTTCTGGACTATGAGAGCGAGACCAGCATCGAGCTGCCGGCCAAGAGCTGGAAGATCTATCCGAGCAACGAATTTCTGGAGGAGGTGGCAAAATTCAACGGGGTGCGCTATAAACTGAATTAAGGGAATCCGGGGCGCGGCAGGCATGTCAAACCGGGAAGGACCGCACAGTGACGCACCTGGGTTTCTTCGTTGTCCAGTTGGTTAAATGTCATTTTGTCAAGCACTTTTTTGTGGCAAGCAATTTGACAACTATCTTAGTATTAAACTTTGAAAATTTTATATCATGGCAATTGAAATAACAGATGCGAACTTCGATGAAGTTGTGCTTAAATCAGACAAGCCTGTCCTGATTGACTTCTGGGCTGAATGGTGCGGTCCATGCCGCATGGTCGGTCCTGTGGTTGAAGAACTGGCAAAAGAATATGAAGGCAAGGCAGTGGTTGGAAAGGTCAATGTCGACCACAATCCTGGCGTGTCCATGAAGTTCGGCATCCGCAACATCCCTGCATTACTGTTCTTCAAGAACGGTGAGATCGTGGACAAACAGATCGGCGCTGTGCCCAAGTCTGTTCTGGCAGACAAACTGGTCAAGCAGCTCGCCTAGTCTCGCTGATATAAAAAAATCCCGCCTTTTGATTTTGAAGAAGCGGGATTTTTTTTGTCCGGTCGCGGCCGGTCTGCGCGCCCCGGCCGGGCCAGCACGGCGATTTAAGCGCTTTCTTTGCTATATTCGTTCTTCACATTGGTTGAAGAATATGCGAAAACTATTACTGACCCTGGTCGGCTGCACGCTGGCCGTCATGCTTCATGCGCAGGTCGTCACATCTCCCGATAAAAATATCACGCTGACGTTCGGACTGAGCGGCAAAGGAGTTCCGGCTTATCAGCTGACCTATAAGAACAAGCCGGTCATCCAGTCGAGCGCACTGGGACTTGAACTGACGGAAGGTGCCTCCCTGCTGGAGGGGTTCTCCATAACCGACAGCCGGCAGGACACGAAGGATACCACCTGGACACCTGTCATGGGTGAGGAAAAGGCGATCCGGAACCACTACAACGAGTTACTGGTTACCCTGGCTCAGAAAGAACAGAAGGACCGGTTCATCCGGATCCGGTTCAGGGTCTTCAATGACGGCCTGGGGTTCCGGTACGAGTTTCCCAAACAAAAGGAGCTCAATTATTTTGTGATCCGGGAAGAGCGGACGGAATTCAACCTGGCCGGGGATCACAAGATCTTCTGGATTCCCGGAGACTATGATACCAATGAATATCCGTATACCACCTCGAAGATCTCGGAGATACCCGGTCTGATCAAAAAGGCCACCATCGACGTGCATGCGCAGTCACCGATCAGGCAGCCTGCCGTGCAAACCCCGTCGATGATGAAGTCTGCGGACGGGCTTTACATCAATATCCACGAAGCGGCGCTGATCAATTATCCGGCAATGCAGCTGAACGTAGACCCGGTGACCGCGCGGATGAGCGCGCACCTGGTTCCGGATGCCGTCGGAAATAAAGGCTATATCCAGACGGGCGCGCAATCGCCATGGCGGACCGTTGTGGTGAGCGATCAGGCAACCGATATTCTGGCATCCAGGCTGATCCTGAACCTGAACGAGCCTACCCGTTATCAGGACGTCTCCTGGATCCGGCCCATGAAGTACCTGGGCGTCTGGTGGGAGTATTTTGTTACCGGTAAGAGCAGCTGGGCCTACAGCACCGAGACCAACGTGAAGCTGACCGACGACTTCAGGAAGTTCACGCCGAACGGGCGCCATGGCGCCAATACGGCACACGTGAAAAAGTACATTGACTTTGCGGCCGAACACGGATTCAGCGCCGTCCTGGTCGAAGGCTGGAACATCGGCTGGGAGGACTGGTTCGGAAACTGGAAGGAAGATGTCTTTGATTTCGTAACGCCGTATCCGGATTTTGATGTCCGGGAACTGCAGCGCTACGCGGCCTCCAAAGGGGTCCGGCTGATGATGCATCATGAAACGTCGTCCTCGGCCGTCAACTATGAGCGCCGCCTGGATTCCGCATTCCGGTTCATGGACCAGTTCGGCTATAAGGCCGTCAAGACGGGTTATGTAGGGAAAATCATTCCCCGCGGCGAGCATCATGACGGTCAGTGGATGGTCAATCACTATATCCGCGTAGCGGAAAAGGCTGCCGGTCACCGGATCATGGTCAACAGCCATGAAGCCGTCAGACCGACCGGCCTGCACCGGACCTATCCGAACTGGATCGCGCAGGAGTCTGCCCGGGGTACCGAATTTGAAGCGATGGGCGGACTGCCGCCGGAGCATACCACGATCCTGCCGTTCACCCGGCTGATGGGCGGACCGATGGATTACACGCCGGGCATCTTCCAGACGGACCTGTCTTACTATGGCGGCAACGGACGGGTGAATACCACCCTGGTAAAACAACTGGCGTACTATGTCACGATGTACAGTCCCCTGCAGATGGCGGCGGACCTGCCTGAGAACTATGAGCGGTTCCCGGACGCCTTCCGGTTCATCAAAGATGTGGCGGTGGACTGGGATGATACGTATATCCTGGAAGCGGAGCCGGGTGATTACGTAACGATCGCCCGGAAGGCCAAAGGCAAGAATGAATGGTTCGTCGGCGGAATTACTGACGAAAACAGGCGCACCGCGGCCATTTCCTTCAGTTTCCTGCCCAAAGGCAAGACCTATGTGGCGACGATCTATGCCGACGGTAAGGACGCCTCCTACGATAAGAATCCCCAGCAGTATACGATCGGTAAGAAACTGATCACCTCTCGGAGTGTGCTCAGACAGCAGCTGGCTGCAGGAGGCGGGGTAGCGGTGAGCATCCGCGAGGTCTCCGGGGACGAAGCTAAAGGAGTCCGGAAGCTTTAGGATCAGGGGAGCCGGTCGTACCGGTTTTTTTTCCCGGGAACAAGAATGGGGGCTGCAGTTTGTTTTGCAGCCCCCATTCTTGTCATATGATTTACCGTCCGGATTATTTACCAGCTGAAGTATGTGCGGCTGACGGTATGGTCAGCTCCTCGCGGTCACTCTCGTTTCCGACACGGTCAACGGCCGTTACGGCCAGTTTCACAAGCCGCGCAGGGTTCTTGCCGCCGGAGGTGAGCGGAATCTCGGCCGACCGGTCGCCGCGGTTCAGGATCCTGTAGTCCCAGCTGTTACCGTACTGGTAATACACGACATATCTGAAGGCGTCTTCGGGTTGCGGGTGTGTCCAGGTGATCTTTACGGTGCTGTCGGCAACCGCGGTCTCTGCCTTTGGCATGGCGGGCGCTTCATCGTCCAGCCATTTGCTTGCCGGTACAATGGCCTGCCTTTTATACGGACCTGCGGCAATGCCGTTGGCCAGGGCCTCGTGTTTGGTCAGGGAGGAGATACTCCAGTGGATCGCGCCCTGGCTCTGCGGAAGCATACCGCGGGTGATCATGATCTGGTTGATCACTTCGTCCAGGTTCTTTTCATCACCGCCCAGTCCGACATTCATGCCCGGCCAGAGATGACGTTTCTGCGTGTTCTCGCCGGACCACCAACCCAGCAGCTCCGGGAAACTCTGGTTCGGTGCGTTCACCTTCCAGTATAGCTGCGGCGCGAAGTAATCCACCCAGCCCTTGTTCAGCCATAGCTTGGCGTCCGCATACAGGACCTCGTACTGGTCGAAAAAGCCCGCGTTGGCCGGATATCCCGGCCGCCAGATCCCGAAGGGACTCAGGCCGAACTTGACATATTTTTTCTCGGCCTTGATCTCCCTGTATACGCGTTCGATGAACTTGTTCACCTGTTCCCGGCGCCAGTCTGAGCGGCCCAGGTCACCGCCCCTGCTGCGGTATGCGGCATAACTCGCCGAGTCCGGAAAGTCCTCATTTTTGTTGTAGGACGGGTACGGATAGAAGTAATCGTCGAAATGCACCCCGTCGATATCATACCGTTTCACCAGGTCCCGGACAACGGCCGCGGACTGGTCCTGGACTTCCTTTTTCGACGGGTCCATCCAGTAATAGCCTTCTTTCAGTTTGTGGACCAGTTCGGGGTGTTTCTTAACGATGGATTCGTCGCTGATCTTTCCCCCGGCCACATGGTGCGCCCGGTAGGGATTCAGCCAGACATGGAGTTCGAGCCCCCGGTCATGCGCCGCATCGATCCAGAACTGCAGCGGATCATAGTAAGGTTCCGGTGCTTTTCCCTGTTCTCCGGTCAGGTAGTATGACCACGGCTCCAGGCTGCTCTTATACAGCGCATCGGCATGCGGCCGAACCTGGAAAATAACGGCATTGAAGTTCTTTGCCTGCAGGAAATCCAGCAGTTTGATCGCTTCCTGCTGCTGTTCTTCGGTGCTCAGACCGGGTTTGCTCGGCCAGTTGATGTTTGCAACGGTTGCAACCCACGCTGCCCGGAATTCTTCGGCTGCGTGCGGCTGGGATGGTACCCGGGTCTCCTGCTGAGGGACCGGCCGGGAGGTCCGGCATGATTGCAGGCCCAGCAGACAGAATCCGCCGGCCATCATGAAGAGTAATCGTTTTAACATATTGATTGGATAAGGATTAGAAGGCAAAGATAGGATTGCCCTTCAAACTTGCCGAACTTAACGTGCAGGATCGGTTTTTCATCCTAACTTTGTCACTATATACAGTTCCGCAAGATGTTGATACGTCAGGCACTTTCTTCCGATATTCCCGCAATGCTTCAGCTGCTGGCGCGGATCGTCCCCGTTATGCGCGCAGGGGGTAATTTCCAGTGGGACAATGCCTATCCGAACCGGCAGGTATTCGAAGAGGATATCCGTTCTGGACAGTTGTGGGTGGCCGTTCTGGACGCGCAGATCGCGGGTTTTGCGGCTATTACGACGGATCAGGAGCCGGAATATGCCCAGGTGGGATGGGATCTTTCAGAGCCCGCAATCGTTACGCATCGCCTGGCCGTTGACCTGGAGTTCCGGGGGAGAGGTGTCGGTAAGGCGTTACTGGTCCGGGCGGAGGAAGAAGCGGCCCGTCGGGGTATCCGTGTCCTCCGGATCGATACGAATACGAATAATGCGGCGACCAACAGCCTGTTTCCGGCGCTTGGATACCGCTTTTCCGGGGAGATTGGCCTGGGCTTCAGACCGGGACTCCGGTTTAATTGTTATGAGAAAAGACTGACCGACAGAACCGAACCAGATAACCGTTATTTATGAAAATAAGATTACTACTGCTGCTGCTCATCACGGGCACGTATGCCTGGGGAAAACCTAAGAAACCGATGTTCTACGCGATCCGGATCTATCACCTGGAGGATCGGCTCCAGGAGGACCGGCTTGACCGATACCTGAAAGGCGCGTTTATTCCTGCGCTGAACCGGTCAGGGGTTCGGCCGGTAGGCGTTTTCAAGCCGGTGGAAACGGATTCGCTGGCGGGAAAAAGGATCTATGTGCTGATTCCCTTCCGTTCGGCCGCGGATTTCGCGAGGCTTCCCGAACACCTGGACGGGGCTGCCGTCTTCCCTGAGGCGCCGGCGGGCCAGGTACCCTACACCCGGATGGAGACCATATTGCTGGAAGCGTTTTCCCATATGCCGGCCCCGGCGGTCCCGAACCTGAAAAACGATCCCGCGCAGCGGATCTACGAACTGCGCAGTTATGAAAGCCCTGACGAGGAACGCTTCGTCAACAAGGTGCATATGTTCAACGAAGGTGGCGAAGTGGCCCTGTTCGATCGCCTCGGATTCAATGCGGTGTTTTACGGAAGCGTTCTTTCCGGAAGCCGGATGCCCAACCTGATGTACATGACGGCCCATGAAAACATGGATGCCCGCGAACGGAACTGGAAGGCATTCGGTTCAGATCCCGAATGGAAGAAGCTTTCCGGTTTGGACTTTTACAAGAACAATGTATCCAAAATAAATATCGTATTCTTACATCCCGCGGAGTATTCCGGGTTCTGATTCAGCGATATGAGAAAGTTATTATTGATTGCCTGTATTCTCGCATTCGCGGGCGCAGGCCGGGCCCAAACGGCCAATCCCCAGTATGATGCTGCCCTTGCAAAGCGCCTGGGCGCAGATGATTACGGTATGAAATCCTATGTCCTGGTGATTCTGAAGACAGGGGCGGCTGACATTCAGGACAAGGCGAAGCTGCAGGAGCTTTTCCGGGGGCATATGGACAATATTCAACGGCTGGCCAATGAAGGCAAGCTGGTTGTCGCCGGTCCCCTGGGAAAGAATGAGCAGACCTACCGCGGTATCTTCATATTCGATGTCAGGACCGTTGCTGAAGCCAGGGAGCTTGTGCTGACTGACCCGGCATTCAAGGCCGGGGTATTCGATGCCGAGTTCTTCGAATGGTATGGTTCAGCCGCCCTTCCGGAGTACCTGAAGGCGCATGAGAAAATAGAAAAGCTCAAGCCGTAGCTGCTGCGGTTATACGCAGCTCCCCATTTTATCGTTTAGAGAACACCCGGTGCCTGCGCCGGGAAGTCAAAAACAGCCGTATCCGCCCGGGACCCGGAATCGAATGATTCCCGGGCGGCCGTGGATGGTGCAGGAATAAAAGGAGAAATATGAGTATAATTCAAAGCCGGATAGGAGACCTGTTACAGAGCTGGGGCGTCGCATTGAGCTGGCAGCCCTATATCGTGCTGCTGATCCTGTTAACGGCCCTTATCGTGATCGCTTACCTGTCCCTGGTGATCACCAAATCGATCCTGGTCAGGATGCTGCATTCATTTTTGCTTCGGACCAGTACGAGATGGGACGACATCCTGGTTGAGTACCAGGTTTTCTATAAGCTGTCGTTCATCCTCCCCGCGTTCGTTTTCCGTCTCCTGGCGCCGGAAGTATTCGTGCATTTTGAGGGGCTGCTTCCCGTCGTACTGAAGATCACCGATATTTTCATGGTCGTGGTCGTTGTCCGGGCGATCGTATCATTTTTCAAGGGCATGGAGTTTTTCCTGTCCTCCTCGCCGGCCCTGAGCGACAAGCCGCTGGCCAGTTATTTCCAGCTGGCGCGCATTATCGTTTACATCGGTGCCGGAATCCTGGTCCTGTCGATCCTGCTGGGGCGCTCGCCGGTGTATTTCCTCAGCGCGTTCGGCGCCATGACGGCGATTATCCTGTTGATCTTCAAGGATACGATCCTGGGCCTGGTCGCCAGCGTGCAGATCTCTGCGAACGACATGGTGCGGGTCGGCGACTGGGTCGAGATGCCGAAGTTCCATGCAGACGGCGACGTCATCGCGATCAATCTGAATACCGTCAAGATCCGGAACTGGGACAAAACCATCACCGCCATCCCTACATATTACTTTATCACTGACAGTTTCAAGAACTGGCGCGGAATGCAGGAAAGCGGCGGAAGAAGGATCAAACGCGCCATTTTTATTAATCTTGGATCCGTGAAGTTCGTGGATCCGGCCATGCGGCAGCGGTTCGGACGCTTTTATCTGATCAGGGATTTTATCGCCCAGCGGGTCCGAGAAATCGAACAGTACAATGAAATGCATGACGTCGATACTTCAGAGCTGATCAACGGCCGCCGGATGACCAACATCGGGGTTTTCAGGCGGTATGCCGAAGCATACCTGAGAAACCACCAGGGAATCAACCAGGAAATGACCCTGCTGGTACGTCAGCTTCCGCCCGAAGAACACGGGCTTCCGATCGAGATCTACTGCTTTACGTCCACGGTGGCGTGGAGCGAATACGAAAATATCCAGGCCGATGTCTTCGATCACCTGCTGGCCGCGGCCCGGCATTTCGAGCTGGAAGTATTTCAGAAGCCGAGCGGCAGCGATATCCAGCAAACCGCGGAGAAGCTTGCCGGCGGATTCCGCCGGGGCGCTGCGGATCCCGGATCTTTCCGGAAAGCAGACGGGATTTTTCCCGTGGATCAGTAGCGAAACGGCTCCCTGAAAACAAAAAGAGACCGTCCGGTAATTCCCGGGCGGTCTCTTACTTTGGTGCGTATCCTGTATTATTTCTTCCAGAACGCGGTGAACTCAGCAGGCACCGGTTTCTCCAGGATGTAACGGTACATGAACCGTACATTCTCCTGGTTGCTGTGCTTCGCTTTCAGTCCGCCCCAGCCGTGACGCTCGCCCGGATAGGCCATGAACTCGAAGTGCTTATTCAGGTCCTGCAGTTTATCGAGCAGCTGAATGCTGTTCTGCATGTGAACGTTGTCATCCATGGTTCCGTGTACGATGCGCAGGGTGCCTTTTAATTTGTCGGCATAGGTCAGTACGGAAGTCTTTTCATAGCCTTCCTTGTTATCCTGCGGGGTATCCATGAATCGCTCGGTGTAGTGCGAGTCATACAGCTGCCAGTCGGTAACCGAGAAGTTGGCAATTCCGTGCGTGAACACGTCCGCGCCGTAAGTCAGCGCCATGGCGGTCATATACCCGCCGAAACTTCCGCCGGTAATTCCGATCTTTTCAGGGTTCACATAAGGCTGCGTTTTCAGCAGGGTCGCTGCGTCCATATAGTCTTCGATCTCGTATTTCCCTAACTGTCGGTGGATATAGTCCATACCTTTCTTACCGAGGTGCCCGGCACTCCGGTTGTCGATGGCAACCTGGATCACGCCTTCTTTCGCCCACCACGCGGATCGGATCGGGGTGGTCCACCGGTCATATACGCTGCCCGCATCCGGACCGCCGTAGATGGAGATCCATACCGGGTACTTTTTGTTCTGGTCGAAGTTCAGCGGATAGGTTATCGTCATCGGCAGCTCCAGGCCGTCGCGGGTCTTGTAGGTCGTTAACTCTGTTTTTGGCAGGTTATAGGCATCGTACTGTGCGCCTTTGGCGTTTCCAAGCTCCCTGACGATCTTGCCGTTCCGGTCCAGCAGCGCTACGCGCGTAGGAGTGGTCAGGTTCGAATAGGTATCCACAAAGTAGTTTCCGTCAGGGGACAGGGAAACGGTGTGATAATAGTCGCCGAAAGTAAGGCGCTTGATCGCGCCGCCTTTCAGGCTCACTTTGTACAGGTCAACGCGCGTGGTCGCCTCTTTTCTGGCGGTAAAGAAGATCTCGTTCGCTTTTTCATCGACCAGCAGCAGGTCGTTCACGCGCCAGTTTCCGGAGGTCAGCTGTTTTTTCAGCTTGCCGTTCAGGTCATAGTAATAAAAATGACCCATCCCGGTCTTGTCGCTTTTCAGGATGAAGCCGCTTCCGTTCTTCAGGAAGTACATGCTGTCCATCCAGTCGATCCATGTTTTTTGTTTTTCCTCATAGATCACTTTCTTGCTTCCGTCCTGCGGAGTAACCGAGTAGATGATCAGGTTATTCTGATCGCGGTTCATCCACTGAACCCAAAGGGTCTTGCTGTCGGCCATCCAGAAAGGCGTGCCGAAATACTGATCCGCCCTGGCATCAAAGTCAGCCCAGGTCGTTCCACGCACGCCGGTCTTTACGATGCCGACCTTCACTTCCGGATTGCGGTCGCCGGCTTTCGGATACCGGGTGTTTTCCAGGTAGCCGTGCTGACCGGTTGCGCTGTAGATAGGGAATACGGGAACCTTCGTGTCATCGAAACGCATGAATGCGATCGACTTGCTGTCAGGGCTCCACCAGAATGCCTTGTACCGCGTAGGGCGGCCCAGGATCTCTTCGTAGTATACCCATGAGGACCAGCCGTTGTAGATCACATCGGTACCGTCATTGGTATACCGGGTTTCCTTTTTTGATTCCACTTCGACAGAGTACAGGTCATTGTTTCGGGTAAAGGCAACCTGTTTTCCGTCAGGCGAAAGGGTAGGGTTCTTTTCCTCCAGCGTATCGTTGGTCAGTCTGGTTTCCTTGCCGTTAATGTCTTTATAGAAAATATCTTTATTCCGCACGGTTACCGAAGCCTCATTCGCCTTGGCGGGCGGAGCAACGGCAGCCGAACCGGTTTTTGCATCAATCAGATAGGCGGTCCGTTTGTTGTATTCCTGGCGGAACTCCAGGTAATGTGTGTTGTCGGCCCAGCCCCGGATCGTCGGCAGCTCATTGATCAGGTCTGCAGGCGGTTTAACATGGATCTGTTCAAAGGTCAGTTCTTTCTTCGTTTGCGCAGAAACTGAAATAGTACTGAAGGCCACAGCGGTGACTGCTGCGTACCGTAACATTTTTGAAGTCATTTCTGAAGTTTAGGATATGATTATTCGACTAAAGTAAAAATTAATATGAGAACTTTCAGCGGGCATTCTTTAAATTAGGCCAAGTGAGTTTCGGCGAAAATTTACATACACGACCTGACCTGCAGGATTTTGGTAACCTGGAACTTCTGGCCCGCCAGGTGGTCGAGGGCTTCATCACCGGGCTCCATAAGAGCCCCTTCCACGGATTTTCGGTCGAATTCGCGGAGCACCGGCTGTATAACAGCGGGGAATCGGTGAAGAACATTGACTGGAAACTCTACGCACGGACGGATAAGCTGTTTGTAAAGCGGTTTGAAGAGGAGACGAACCTCCGGTGCCAGATCGTCATGGACGTCTCCTCATCCATGAACTTTCCCGAAAAGCAGTTCAACAAGCTGCAGTTCTCGGTCCTGTCCGCCGCCGCCCTGATCTACCTGCTGCGCAAGCAGCGGGATGCATTCGGGTTGACCTGCTTTTCCGACCGGATCGAAGTTTCGACTCCCTGCAAATCTACGATGGTCCATCAGAAATACCTGTTCAATGAGCTCGAACAGTATGCCCGGCGGAAGGACCATGGCCGGAAGACCCGGGTGGCCGAGTCGCTGCATCATATCGCCGAGCAGATCCACAAGCGGTCCCTGGTCATCATCTTCAGCGATATGCTGGAGGCCGGCAACTCGCAGGAAGCACTAAACGAGATCTTCCATGCACTCCAGCACCTGAAGTATAATAAGCATGAGGTCATCGTATTCAACGTGCTGGATCACCGGAAAGAGCTTGATTTTGAGTTTGAGAACCGGCCCTATCACTTTATCGATATGGAATCCGGCGAGGATCTGAAGGTTCATCCGAACCAGATCCGCCAGACCTACCTGAACGCAATAGAAGAATACCATAGAGAACTGCAGCTGCGGTGCGCCCAGTATCACATTGATCTGGTGGACGCCGATATCAGCGACGGTTTTTATTCCGTGCTGCAGGGATACCTGATCAAACGAAACAAAATGTCATGAAGAGAACCCTTACTGTATTTACCATCGCCCTCTCTGTCCTGCTGCTGACCGCCATGAAAGCAGAAAAACCGAAAAAAGTCATTTTCTTCGGAGACTCGATCACCGAACTGGGGGTAAAGCCCGGGGGATATGTTACCCTGGCGGGTGAGGAACTCAACCCGTCCGGGAAGACTCCGGCCTGGGAACTGATCGGTGCGGGTGTCAGCGGCAATAAGGTGTATGATCTGTATCTCCGCCTGGAGAAAGATGTTCTGATGCGAAAGCCGGACGTCGTGGTGATCTTTGTCGGGGTGAATGACGTCTGGCATAAGCAGTCGTTCGGTACCGGGACGGATCCCGATAAATTCCGGCTGTTCTATGCTGCCATTATTGAAAAGATCAGGTCGGCGGGTGCCCGCGTAGTCCTCTGCACGCCGGCTGTGATCGGTGAGAAGACCGACTACAGCAATCAGCAGGACGGAGACCTGAATGCATACAGCAACATCATCAGGTCCCTTGCTGCAAACTATCAGTGCGACCTGATCGACCTGCGCACCATCTTCCATGAGTACAATCTGAAGAACAACCCCGAAAACAAGGAGTCCGGCATCCTGACCTATGACCGGGTGCATCTGAACAAGACCGGTAATGAGCTGGTTGCCCGCGAAATGGTTGCGGCGATCCGCCGGTAACACGGAACAAACAAGAGCCTGCGGAAACCACACCGGGATTTGACTGTTAGTAGTTAAAATCCGGTTTATTATGCACCATTCGCACGAACAGACGATCCAGAAAGCGCATACTGCCTGGCATTCCTTCGAGGATGACGGCACGTTCCCGAATAATGCGGTGCTGCCTGTACTCGTGTACAAGGGAGCGCTTTATCTGCATCCGACTGAGGACGCGGAAGTTATCCGGACCTTGTTTGCCGGCCACGGGTGGACCAATTCATGGGCAGGCGGCATTTTCAGCTATCAGCATTATCACAGCACCGCGCATGAGGTTCTCGGAGTATTCTGCGGCCGGGCGGACGTTCAGCTGGGAGGGCCTGAAGGAACCTGTGTGGAGCTTGTCCGGGGCGATGTACTGGTGATTCCTGCGGGCGTCGCACATAAGTGTCTCCGGTGCAGCCCGGACTTCGTGGTCGTCGGCGCCTACGCCGGCGGGCGGGACTATGATATCAATTACGGAAAGGCCGGGGAACGCCCTGGCGCTGACGCCAACATCCGGGAAGTACCGCTTCCGGATACCGATCCGGTGTACGGTGCAGAGGGACCGCTGCTGACCCGGTGGAAGAAAGCCGCTTAGATCCGGTCAAGGACGTTCCGGATGATACTGCACGCTTCCCGGATCTGGGCGGGAGTGACAGGCAGGGGCGGCGCTATCCGCATAGCCGTTTCACAGTGAAGGAACCAGTCGATCATGAGTCCCTGTTCAACGCAGAGTCTGCTGGCCGTTTCGACCTGTTCGAACCGTTCAAGCTGGATACTGAGCATCAGCCCGCAGCCGCGGATCTCGCTGATCGCGGGGTGTTTGAGTTCCTCGCGGAAAAGCAGCTCCTTTTCATGAACCCCGGCCATGAGGTTTTCCTCCAGGATCACCTCGAGTGTCGCCAGACCGGCCGCACAACTTACGGGGTGGCCGCCGAAGGTCGTTATATGCCCGAGGATCGGATTGTCCTTGAGCGTGTCCATGATCTCCTTGGACGAAATGAAGGCCCCGACAGGCATTCCGCCGCCCATCCCCTTTGCCATCAGCAGGATATCGGGAATAATACCGAAGTGTTCAAAAGCAAAGAATTTCCCGGTCCGGCCGAATGCGGTCTGGATTTCATCCAGTATGAGCAGGGTGCCGGTTTCATCGCACCGCTTCCTCAGCGCCTGCATATAGGAGAGGTCCGGTACGCGGACGCCGGCCTCGCCCTGTATGGTCTCCAGCACGACGGCGGCTGTTTTCCGGGTGATCCGGGCCAGGTCATCAGGCTCGTTGAAGCGGATATGGCGGATATCGGGCAAAAGCGGCCTGTAGGCCTGCTTGTAATATTCATTTCCCATCAGGCTGAGCGCTCCGTGTGTGCTGCCGTGGTAAGCGTTAAAACAGGAGATGAACTCACTTCGTCCGGTGTAGCGTTTGGCCAGCTTCAGCGCGCCTTCGGTAGCCTCTGCGCCGGAATTGACAAAGTATACGGACCTCAGCGGTTCGGGCAGGACCGTGCACAGCTTTTCCGCAAACCGTACCTGGGGCGCCTGAACGAATTCGCCGTACACGGTCACATGCAGATACTTGTCCAGCTGTTCGTGGATGGCGCGGATTACCCGCGGGTGCCGGTGGCCGATATTGCTCACTGCAAATCCGGATACGAGGTCAAGGTACGCCCGTCCGTCCGGATCATACAGGTACATCCCTTCGGCACGTTCCACTTCAAGTAACCGGGGGGTGTTCGACGTCTGAGCGATATTAAGCAGGAAAAGCTGTCGGTTGGTAAGCATCGGTGCAAAAATACAAAAGGCCTTCAAGAATGTATCCTGAAAGCCCTTATACAATGAAAAACTCAGTTCTTAATGTTCCCGGCGCTCTTTCAGCTCCCGGATCAGCTGTTCCCTGAACTCGCGCTCAGCCTTATACAGGGTCAGTACCTTCTGCGGCGGAAGAACTTTCGCAAATTCTTTCTGGTAGTTTTTCTTCAGGGCGAGGACCCGGCCCTCAAAGTCGAAATCGGCGTTCAGCCGGCCTGAAGGATTGCCGCCGCTGCTTTTGAAGTTCTCGCGCCTTTCACGGATAATGGCGCTCAGTTCGCGCTGGTAGTCGTTGTAGACCGGCCAGAAGGCCTTTGCTTCCTCACTGGTCAGATCCAGCTTCTTGGTGATAAAGGCAGCTTTGATCGCTTCGATCTCTTCGTGTTTGCTTTTGCCGCTTCGTTCCTGGGCCTGTAAAAAGCCAGGCGCCGCCAGAAGCAACAAAAAGAGCATTTTAATTAACAGTTTCATCTTTCCCCTCTTATAGTGAAGTGTCTTCTAAATAGTATCTCAGTTCCTGTGAGGAAACATCATCGGACAGGCCGCTGAAAGCTGCGCTGGATTCCAGGTTCTCCACGATCACCTGATTGTCCATCTGATCCGAGTAAAGTTGCAGATAATTTACGATTTCCTGTTCGGGTACCGCTGAGAGCTTGTCCGCGATGGTGCTCCGGCCGCCCTTCATATAAACACCGAAGGCGATCAGGACCGTAATGCTCGCTGCTGCTGCATATCGTGTCCATTCCGGGAAAAGCTTCCGCACTTTGGGCTCAGGGATCTGCACCCTCCGGCTGATACGGTCCTGCAGGGTGTCAAAATATCCCTCAGGCACTGTAAACCCTTCCGTATGCATTTCCTGTTTCAGTTCCTCAACAGCCAGGGCTGCCTCCACTTTTTCCGGCAGATGATCAAAGTAATCATCCTGAACCGTGAAGCCGGTCCGCCGGTCCAGTCCGAGACTGTCAATTGTCAGCCGGGCATGTATGGCCCCCTCAAGTTCGGCGAAATAATCCTGGGGGACCGTAAATGGATTGCCGGCCGGCATCTTTGCCAGCTCCGGCGCTTCATCTTCCCATTCCTGTCGATTCTTATTCAGATCCATTGTTTGTAAGATTGATAAAATCAGAAAAGGTTTAATCAGTGGTCCGGATGAAATGTTCTATTTTTTTGACGGCCAGGTGAAACGAGGCTTTCAGCGCCCCGACACTTGTTCCGACGATTTCGGAGATCTCCTCGTATTTCAGATCGTCAAAGTATTTCATGTTGAAGACCAGACGCTGTTTTTCCGGAAGAGTCAGCAGCGCCTGCTGTAATTTAAGCTGCGCTTTGTTTCCGTTAAAGTAATTGCTGTCGTGCAGCGAATCCGCCAGCTCATACGCCACATCGTCCAGCGGGACGTTCTGCTGGTTCTTTTTCTTGTTCAGAAAAGTAATGCACTCGTTGGTCGCTATGCGGTAGAGCCAGGTATAGAGCTGGGAGTCATTTCTGAAGCCGCCCAGGTGCTTCCATACCTTTACGAAGACCTCCTGAACGAGGTCGTCCGCGTCGTCGTGGTTGATCACCATGCGGCGTATATGCCAGTAGATCTTCTGCTGGTATTTCCGGATCAGGAGGTTGAAAGCTTCATTCCGTGTCGCTTCCTGTCCGAACTTCTGTAAAATCTCTGCGTCTTCTGCGGGTTTCATGGGTAAAAAAAAATTGGGTCGGCTTATTGCGACCCAATTCCATAACGAACTTATTAATTTTTTCGTGCAAGTACCTTTTGTACCGCCGAAACTATATGCTCGCTGTCAAGGCCATACTTTTTCATCAGCTGGTCCGGGGTACCGCTTTCGCCGAATGAGTCGTTCACGGCCACGAATTCCTGGGGGGCAGGGTGATGTTTCACCAGCGCCTGTGCCACGCTGTCGCCCAGGCCGCCGATCCGGTTGTGCTCTTCAGCAGTTACCACGCAGCCCGTCTTGGCGACGGAACGGAGAACGGCTTCCTCGTCAAGAGGCTTGATCGTATGGATATTGATGATCTCTGCATCAATGCCCATTTCGGCCAGTTTTTCGCCGGCCTGGATAGCCTCCCAGACCAGGTGTCCGGTCGCGATGATGGTCACATCCTTACCTTCATTGACCATCCAGGCCTTCCCGATCTCGAATTTCTGGTCCGGATCGGTGAATACCGGAACGGAAGGTCTTCCGAAGCGGAGATAAACCGGGCCCTCATGGTCCGCAATGGCCATCGTAGCTGCCTTGGTCTGGTTATAATCGCACGGATTGATCACCGTCATGCCGGGCAGCATTTTCATTAAGCCGATATCCTCCAGGATCTGGTGGGTCGCGCCGTCTTCTCCCAGCGTCAGTCCGGCGTGGGATGCGCAGATCTTTACGTTCTTTCCGGAATACGCGACGGACTGCCGGATCTGGTCATAAACCCGGCCGGTCGAGAAGTTTGCGAAAGTTCCGGTATACGGGACCTTTCCGCCGATGGTCATTCCTGCTGCGATGCCGATCATGTTGGCCTCAGCGATACCAACCTGGAAAAAACGTTCCGGAAACTCCTTCTGAAAGTCACCCATTTTCAATGAACCGATCAGGTCCGCACAGAGGCCGACCACATTCTCATTCCTGCGTCCGGCTTCCAGCAAACCGGCTCCAAAACCGGAGCGGGTGTCCTTCTTTTCCGTATATGTGTATTTTTTCATTATTGCTAAGCTTAATAATCGTCGTTAAATTCTTTTAGTTGGGCCAGGGCTGCAGCCAGCTGATCATCATTCGGGGCAACGCCATGCCATTTGTGCGTATGCATCATGAAGTCGACGCCATTGCCCATAATGGTCTGCATCAGGATGACGATCGGTTTCCCCTTGAAGGTCTTGGAAATCGCCAGTTCCAGCACGCGGACGACGTCTTCCATATCGTTGCCGTTCATCTCCAGCACTTCCCAGCCGAATGCTTCCCACTTGGCCCGCAGGTTGCCCAGTGAAAGAACACGGTCGGTCGGGCCGTCGATCTGCTGTCCGTTCACGTCGATCGTTGCGATCAGGTTATCCACCTTGTTATGCGGCGCATACATGGCAGCCTCCCAGATCTGGCCTTCCTGCAGTTCTCCGTCACCATGGAGGGAGAATACCAGGGCGGTATCCTTATTCAGTTTCTTGGTATGGGCGGCTCCGATCGCAACCGAAAGTCCCTGTCCGAGCGAGCCGGACGCAACACGGATTCCGGGCAGGTGCTCGTGTGTTGTCGGGTGGCCCTGAAGTCTGGAATCCAGTTTTCGGAAGGTCGCCAGCTCTTCAACGTCGAAGTATCCGGCACGGGCCAGTACGCTGTACCAGACCGGAGAAATGTGCCCGTTCGAAAGGAAGAACAGATCTTCATTCCGGCCATCCATGCTGAATTCAGGATTATGCTTCATAACCTGAAAATAGAGGGCGACAAAGAAGTCAGTACATCCTAAAGAGCCTCCCGGGTGGCCTGACTGGCAGCTATGAACCATGCGCAGAATATCTCTGCGGACCTGTCCAGCTATCTGAGTTAATCGATTAATGTCTACGTTCATTGTGGGGTATGTATGGGGCGAAATTACTTATTGCTAAGCGAATGGCATGATGTTCGACTTAAAAATAATTAACAGAACGGTGTTAATAACTTGAAACTTAAAGGAAACTGCGACGTATACAGACCAACACCTTGCTTTTGGGCTAAAATTACTTAACTAAAGAATAAATAAATTACCGTGGGTATGGGAAAAGTTTTACTCAATTTTCTACAAATCAGGAATAACCGGGTTTCGGCGGGTATGCTGCTGGCCGGCTGTTTCCTGCTGCTCCACCTCAGCGCAAAGGGACAGGGAGGATCTGTCGGCATCGGAACGGAGAACCCCGCGGAAAGTGCCATACTCGATCTCACCTCCAGTTCCAAGGGGCTGCTGATTCCAAGGCTTTCGACCGTTGAGCGGAGCGTGATCAAGAGCCCGGTGGACGGGCTGATCATCTACAATACTGACCTGCACCATTTTGAATACTACTATAACAAAAAGTGGTATAACCTGTCGGACGGGCTTCCCGGGCAGAAAGGCGATAAGGGCGATAAAGGGGATAAGGGGGACGCCGGTATCCAGGGGCCGCAGGGGATCAAGGGCGATAAAGGCGATAAGGGCGATAAGGGTGACCAGGGTATCCGTGGCCCTCAGGGGCTCAAAGGAGACACCGGTCCTGCCGGGCCCCAAGGGGCGCCCTTTACCTATACTGATTTTACGAAGGAACAGCTTGATGCGCTGACCGGGCCGCAGGGGCTCAAAGGAGATACCGGTCCTGCCGGTCCCAAGGGGGCGCCGTTTACCTATACTGATTTTACGAAAGAACAGCTTGATGCGCTGACCGGGCCAGCCGGAGCAACAGGCCCTGCAGGTCCCCAGGGGGCGAAAGGGGATCCGGGCCCTGCAGGACCCAAGGGCGATAAAGGGGAAACCGGCCCTCCGGGCGCCGAAGGGGCAATAGGTCCGCGCGGGCCGCAGGGTACCAGCGGTCCGGCAGGACCTCAGGGGCCGGAAGGGCCTCAGGGGCCATCCGGAGACTCCAACGCGTGGCTGCGGGTGGGAACATCCGGGACAAACCCCGGAACCGGCCCCGGGCAGCATTACGTCGGCACCTCCGATAAGCGTGCACTGGTTCTGGCGACCGATGGTAAAGAAGCGATCCGGATCTCTGAAACCGGGACCGTCAGGATCGGAAGGGATGGCACGCCGCTGACATCTGTTATCTACGGATCGGACACACCGGATCTGCCGTCGATCCCGGCCGGAGGGTCGGTACTCTATACACCGACTGTATCGGGGGCAAGTTCGGCGGCCGCAGTGGCGGTAAGCCCGGGCGTGGCGCTGCCGGACGGTCTGATCATCGCATATGCAAGGGCTACAGCAAACAAGCTGGAGGTAAAAATCATGAACATCTCCGCCGCGGCGGTCGACCCGCCGTCCATGAGTTTCTATTTTACATTAACCCGGTAGTATGCGCGGTTTCCGACTGACCATTTTCTGCTGCTGCGGAATTCTCCCGCTTTCATCTGCATACGGGCAGCTCACCAATAACGGTGAGAAGATCTATACCAGTCCCGGTGCGGTGATCGTCGTCCAGGGTGATGTCCGCAATGCGGGAACTTTCGTCCATCATGGCGACCTGCTGTTCAGTGGTGACTGGATCAACCGGTCCCCGGGGAAAGGTTTTACGCCGGCATCCGGCGGAACCGTGGTCATGAACGGCGGTGCGCAAAAGATCGGCGGGCCTTCAATCACCGCCTTTCCCAGGCTGGAGCTCCGGGGTTCCGGGGCCAAGTTCCTGGAGGCGGATGCGGAGGTTTCCCGGAGTCTTCTGCTTACGCGGGAGCTCAATGTGAATACCTACTCCCTGCAGGTCACCAATCCCGAGGCAAGTGCGGTCACCGCTGCGGGAGGCTATGTGAATACGGACAAGGGGGGCAGGCTCGTCCGGCATATGAATTCAACTGAGCAATATGCGTACCCGCTCGGCAACGCCGAAAGATACCGCCCGATCGTTATCATCCCGTCGGTTGCCGGGGAGACCGTGTTCTCCGCGACGATGTTCAATGAGGATCCTTCCGCAAAAGGCTTTGACCGGTCGCTGAGACGGGACGATGTCCGGTCCGTCTTCGCCCGGTACTTCTATGTGATCAATCAGGACCGCGGCACCGGAAACGCCGGTATTCTTTTTTTTCTGAACACGACAGGCCCCTCATCTGCACTGGAATCGGAAGGGGACATCCGTCAGCTGGTCAGCTGGAACAGGTTCCGTTTATGGGAAAAGGCCGGGCCTTCTGCGGTCACGGAAGGCGACTTCACGCAAGGTATGAACCGCAGTCTGTTGTTTTCGTCCACCGAACCGGTCCGGAACACCGCCTTCACCTTCGGAGACTCGGACGATGAGCCGCTGACCTTCTTTAACGCATTTTCACCCGACGGCGACGGCCGGAACGACACCTGGACTATCCGGAACATTGACCTGTACCCGGAGAATGATCTGACGATCTTTAACCGGTGGGGTGATGCCGTGTATAAAGCGCGCGGATACTCATCATCACGGGCGTGGGACGGCGGCAACAGTAATCCCGGAACCTATTATTACGTACTGAACGTCCGGGTGAACGGCGTGATGAAAAGCTACAAGGGGTTTATAACGATGCTAAAGAAGGATTAGATGAGAAAATTTTACCTATTGCTGCTTGGATTGCTGCCTGGAACCCTGGCGCTCGCTCAACAGGACGCGCAGTACAGTCAGTACATGTTTAATTCCATGGTGATCAACCCGGCCTATGCCGGATACCGGGAGAAATTCAACATAAGCCTGCTCCACCGCGATCAGTGGACGGGCTTTTCCGGAGCACCGAAGACCCAGTCATTCATCGCAGACGGGGCGTTCACCCGGAATAAGAATGTGGGACTGGGTATTGCGGTCGTGAATGACAAATTCGGGCTGCTCGGCCAGAGTTCGGCGTATCTGAACTATGCATATCGCCTGCCGGTGGGACCGGATGCCCGCCTGTCCTTCGGCCTTGCGGCCGGAGTGGCGCAGTACCGTATTGATAACGGCGGCGCGCAGGTCGAGGATCCCGATGATCAGAACTTCAGCGGGGGCAACGAGAGCTACATCGGCCCCGACGGAAAATTCGGCATCCATTTCAGTAATGAGAAACTGTATGCCGGGCTGTCCGTCACCAATCTGCTGGCTAGGGCGGTAAGGTATGAATCGCTGAACGGAACGGTATCCAGGCAGGGCCGGCACTTTTTTCTGACGGCCGGATACCTGGTCGACCTCAACGATGATCTGAAGTTAAAGCCGTCTTTTTTATTGAAGGAGGACCTGAAAGGCCCTGCTAGCCTCGATATCAATTCCTTTCTTCTGATCCGCGAATCGGTCTGGGTCGGAGGCTCCTTCCGGACGGGTGTTAATTTGTGGAAAACTAATACTTTGAATAGCGCTGCAATTAATCAAAATTCGGTGGTTGGAGCTGTAGAGTTTCTAGTTGCAGAAAAGTTCCGGCTGGGATATGCATATGATCGCTCTATCGGAGGATTGAGAAGCTCAGCCGACGGATCTCATGAGATTTCATTAGGACTGGTACTGAACGCAACCAAGAAAAGTACAGCCGTACTCACCCCGCGGTACTTCTAGTTGTAAGCGTAAAGTATGAGTTATAGAAAAGTAATTGTATCGGCTTCGTTGTGTTTAGTAACCTTTCTTTTTCCGCTGAACATATTCTCGGATATAGTCGATAAAGCCGACCGGTATTACGAAAAATACGACTATAAGTTTGCCATTGAGATCTATGAGAAGGTGATGCTCCGAAAGCCATCCCTCGAGGTGGCTCAGAAACTTGCCAACTGTTACCGGTTCATCAATAACCCGGAGGGCGCTGAAAGGGCCTATGCCAGGGTCATTACGTTCCCTGATTTCGATGCGGCCAACTACCTCTACTATGCGGATGCCCTTAAGCAGAACGGAAAGTTCCGGGAAGCCAGAGAAGCCTATACGCTATACGGCCAGCGCGTACCTGCCCGGGCGGAATTCGCGGCGAAACTAGCGCAGGGCGCTGAAACGGCGCGGATGTGGGCCGAGAATCCTGAGGCAGGGGTGAAGGTTGACAATGAGCAGCGGCTGAATACGGAGTATGCCGAATTTTCTCCGGTCCTGTTTGAAGACGGCTACGTGTTCGTCTCGGACCGCTGGTTCACCGGCTCCCCCCAAAAAGGTAAGAAAGAAAAACTCAGCAAAGAGAAAGTATACGGCTGGACCGGTAACCCTTACCTGAAGTTATATGCCGCCGGGAAAGACGACATGGTTCCCGCTCTTTTCTCCGCTCCCGTCAATAACGATTTTCACAATGGTCCGGCGGTTTTCACGGCCGCCAATGATACGGTATACTTTACCCGGGCTGACCGGGGCGCCGCCAAAAAGTCGAAGGGAATTACCATCAGCATGAAGTCCGTATACTATTCGGTACGGAGCAACGGCAAATGGTCCGAACCTGAAAAGCTGCCGTTCAACGCTGCAGGAATGTATTCTGTGCAGCACCCGGCCCTGTCGCCGGACGGCAGGATCCTGTACTTCGCCTCGGATATGCCGGGCGGTATGGGGGGGATGGACCTGTATGCCTCCATGAAGCTGCCTGACGGCACCTGGGGCACACCTGTGAACTGCGGCCCCAACCTCAACTCGGAGCAGGATGACGTTTTTCCGTATGTCCGGAAGGACGGGCATTTCTTCTTCGCGTCCAAAGGTCACGTCGGCATGGGCGGTCTTGATCTGTTCACCGCAACCGGCTCTTTCAATGACTTCACGCCGGCAGAAAATCTTAAGAGCCCGATCAACTCCGCGCGGGATGATTTCGGCGTTCTTTACCTTGACGAATACTCGGGCTTCCTTTCTTCCAGCCGGGCCGGCGGCAAGGGGCTGGATGATATCTACCGGTTCAGCATCACCCCGCCCGCAGAGAGCGCGGAACAGCTGGCCCAGACCTTCTTCGCCGTAGACGGCCAGGTGATCGACAAGGCAACGGGGGCTCCGCTTCCAGGCATACAGGTTATCCTGGTCAATAAACAGACCGGCGCCGAACAGTCGGGCCGTTCGGATGAGAACGGGCGTTTCAGGTTTGACCTCGAGGCCGGTATGGATTACCTCGTCCGGGGAGATCATGAGCGGTATTTCTCCCGGCAGGAGGGAGCGATCTCCACCAGGGGCGTTACGGAATCCACGGTGTTCAATGTCAAATTCGAGCTTGAGCGGTCCCAGGACCAGCTGCTGGTACGTCTGAATAATATTTACTACGATTTCGATAAATGGAATATCCGGAAGGATGCCTACCGTGAACTAGACCGGGTTGTGACTTTCATGAATAATCTGCCGGATGTGAAGATTGAGCTCAGGGCACATACCGACAGCCGGGGCCCGGCTGTTTACAACCAGTGGCTCTCACAGAGGCGGGCCGAATCCGCTATGGCCTATCTGAAGAAACGGCAGATCCCTGCCGGTCGGCTGAGCTCGAAAGGGCTGGGCGAGTCGGAACTGCTCAACAGGTGCGCGGATGGTACTGCGTGTTCCAGAAAGGAACATCAGCTGAATCGCCGCACGGAATTCAAGGTAATAAAGGTGGAACCGGTGCTGAGCTATCAGCCGGCGCCCATGGCCACCGTACGATAAGTATGTTTGATGAGAACAGGGGGTAGATGATCCGTTCCCGGTCCCGGGAACGGATTTTTTTTACGCCATCAGATCCAGGACCTGCTGTGATGAATTCTTGGAATCGACCTTGTCGATGATCTTGCGGATCGATCCGTCCTTCCCGATAATGAAGGTCTTACGTGCGGTGCCCATACTCTTCCGCCCGTACATGTTCTTCTCTACCCACACCCCGTAGTCTTCCACGATACGCTTTTCGGTATCGGAGATGAGGGTGAATGGAAGTTCATATTTGCTGATGAACTTCTGGTGCGACTTTTCGTCATCGGTACTGACGCCGACGACCTCAAAGCCCTGTCCCAGGAGACTCTGATAGTTGTCCCTGAAGCTGCATGCTTCCGCGGTGCAGCCCGGCGTATCGTCCTTCGGATAAAAGTACAGAATGACGTCCCTGCCCCGGAGGCTGCTAAGCGTGAAATCTTTGCCGTTCTGGTCCTTTGCTGTGAAATCAGGTGCCATGTCACCTTCCTGTAATGCTCCCATGATAATCCGGTTAAGTATGTTAGGGTGTAAAGCTACCGTAAAAATGACACATTGTAAATGCGTTTGTTCAGCTTCATATCCGTGACGACCAGCTGGAAGTCATTTTTGCCCGCACGGGTTCGTTCGTCAAACGTATACCAGAGGGTCCTGGTTTTGAAATCGAATTCCATGAGTACCCACTGACCGTTTAACATGCCTTCAAAAGTGCGGATTCCGGAAAGGTTGTCGGAGATCTTAAGCACCATCTTCGAAACACCCTTCATGGACTTCCCCGGCGCGATGTTTACCGGCCGTATGACCGGCGGTACCGTATCGACCGCGATGAAGTAATTGCCGAAGGTGCGGACGGTCGCCTTTACGAAGCCGTCTTCATAAGTGCCTCCCTGCGAGATCCGGTTGGTATTCACGATAAGGGCTTTGGGGAACAGGTTTGCCTTGAGCGAAGAATCGGGTCTGATCGCAAGCGTATAGGAATCATGGACGGGGATCAGCCGGGTGTGAATATGGTGAACCGGCGAATAACCGCCAGCTATCCGGGGTGTGACGGCATACCGGAAGCGAAGATCGCTGTACAGGTTGTTCTGCGGGATGGTGACCCGGATGTCGTCCCGGGTAAATTCATTCGCCTGGCTGTATTTAAACTCCGGCTGTCCGTCAGCAGCAGCTGCCGGTCGCGGTGCACCCGGTTTCAGCCGGACCTTGAAGGCCAGCCTGCTCGTATTGCCGGCGGCGTCCCTGACCAGATATTCTGCCTCGTGGACCGCCTGGTCGGACAGGCGGATCAGGCCCTTGTTAATCAGTTTCCGGTAGATGGTCAGCGGATTGCCGGGCTCCACAAAGCTTTTCTGGATGCGGATCCCGTCCGAAAGCAGCGCCGGGTAATCCAGGTGAGCATTGATCGCCCGGGAATGGTTAAAATAGAACCGTTCCCACTCCGCAAGGTAGATGGTTTCCCCGTCTAGCTTCAGCTCGATCGAATACACGCCGTTCCGGTTGGGGGAGGCGGAGTTCAGGTCCGATGTGATGATGCCGAATCCGGCATCTGCCGGGATCTCGACCACGGAGGCCGGCACCAGCGAATAGTTCCCGTTGACACCTTTCACCTCCAGGGCCCGCTTGCCGGTCTTTTCACTGAAAGGTTCGCCGTTGAGGTCGTACAGATAGATCTTGCTGATCGTCGGTTTGATCTTGTCGGGAATCTGGAAGCCGAACAGGCGCGGGTTGATGATCTCTTCCGTCCTGGTGTCCCGGACTTCGAAATGGAGGTGCGGACCGGCAGAACTGCCGGTATTGCCTGACCAGCCGATAATCTCCCCCTTTTTGACCGGTACTTCAACGGGAAGCAGCGGAAAATCCACATCGAACGCCTGTTTCCGGTATTGGTATGCGTGCACCAGGAACGCCGCCCGTTCACTGAACCGCTGCAGGTGCGCATATACGGAAGTATAGCCATTGGGGTGGGAGATATAAACGGCATTCCCGAATCCGCCCACCTGTACCCTTAGTCTTGAGATGAATCCGTCCGCTACGGCGTAAACCGGGTAGCCTTCCCGGCGGTTCGTCCGGAAATCCAGCCCTGAATGAAAATGATTGCTTCTGAGCTCACCGAAAGAGCCTGCCGAAGACGGCGGGAGGTCGAGGGGCGCACGGAAGTCATCAGGATAGCCGCTCTTGCCGGGCTGTGCCCGGGCAACGGAAAGCGTCAGAAAAAGAAGAATAAACGTAACGGTATATCGCATTCAGGATCAGGAATTGCTACAGGATATCAAAGTCTAATAATTTCTCGTCTTCCAAATAGCCTGCCAAATGATCGCCGACCCGGACTTTTCCGACCCCGGAAGGCGTGCCGGTGTAGATGAGGTCCCCTTTTTTCAGGGTGATGTACTGTGACACAAAGGCAATTATGCGCTCGAACGAGAACAGCAGATCCCGGGTGTTCCCCGATTGAACGGTCCGGTCATTGATGTCCAGCCGGAAGCCGATATTGTACAGATCGCTGAACGTTTCCCTGGGAACGAACCGGCTGACCGGTGCGGAGTTATCGAAGGCCTTGGCAAGTTCCCACGGTAATCCTTTTTCCTTATGGCGGGCCTGGATATCCCGGGCGGTAAAGTCGATCCCCAGGGCGATCTCTTCGAAATATCTGCCGGCGAACTGTTCCGATATGTGTTTTCCTTCCCTGGAGATCTTCAGGACCAGCTCGATCTCATGGTGGATATCCTCCGAAAACTCGGGGTGATAGAATGGCTTATTGTCCTTTAAAAGGGCGGTATCCGGTTTCATGAAGATCACCGGTGTCGTCGGGACCGGGTTGTTCAGCTCTTTGGCGTGTTCTGCGTAATTTCTGCCGATTGCAATAATTTTCATACCGACGAAGATACTTAATATGTACTGTTTGTATATCCTGTTTGCATTTGCGCAGAATTCGTTTTTCCTATTAAAGAGATATCAATAACTTAGGCATTTAATATTGATTATGCGAATACGTCCATTTTTCCTGTTTCTGTTCCTGGCTCAGCTTGCTTCCGGCACACTGGCCGCACAGGACAGCACAGCGGTCAGGTCGGCTGCTGCCCTGATTAATACCATCCAGAAGAAATACGCTCCGGATAAACGCACGGCGATTTTCAAGGCATCCTTCAGCGCCGGCGATCCGGCACTGATCGAGCTGGAGACCACCGATTCCGGTGCCGCCTCCGAACTGACTTCAAAGCTTAAGGAGTCCGGTCTGCCTTTTCGCGTGGACCAGCAGATTCTCCCGTCTGCTGAGCTCGACGGAAAGATCTACGGCGTAGCCAATCTTTCCGTCGCCAACAACAGGACCAGCCCGGACCATGCGGCGGAGATGGCCACCCAGATGCTGCTGGGCACCCCGGTGGACGTGCTGAAGAAGGAGCGCGGATACTACCAGGTAAGAACACCGGACCGGTATATTTCATATGTGGACGGCGCCGGAGTGACGCTGATGGATGAAGCCGCGTTCAGCGAGTGGAAGGCTGCGGCAAAGGTCATATACACGGCCGATCAGGGGTACTCCTTCCAGGAGCCGTCCGAAAAGTCCATGCGAGTGTCCGACCTGGTGGCAGGAGACCTGCTGAAACTGATAGGAAAAGAGAAAGGTTATTATAAAGTCGGATATCCGGATGGCCGGACTGCATTCATCCCTGTAAAGAATGCCACGGATTTCCGGGCCTGGGCGTCCAGACCGAACCCGACGGCCGGGCAGATCCTGGAAACCGCTAAAACGATGGTGGGTGTTCCTTACCTGTGGGGCGGAACATCGGTAAAGGGAGTGGACTGCAGCGGTTTTACCAAGACCAGTTACTTTCTTAACGGGATCATCCTACCGCGTGACGCCTCGCAACAGGCGCTGGTGGGGGAACAGGTGGATATTTTTGAAGCCGATACCGTCAATCTGGAGAAGGCGCTTAAGAATCTGCGGGCCGGGGACCTTCTTTTCTTTGCCGCAGGTAAGGTCCGTGCCGCCAGTAAGCCGCGGGTTACCCATACGGCGATCTATATCGGCGACGGCATCTTCATCCAGGCTGCAGGTCTGGTCCGGATCAACAGCATGAAGCCTGAATCGGACCGTTACGACGACTTCCAGGCGCGCACCCTCGTGGGCGCGCGAAGGATGCTGACCGCGGTCGGACAGCCGGAGGTGGTCCGTGTAGATCAGCATAAATACTACCAGTCGCAAAAATAAATCGCCTGTAGTGCGCTTTTTGCTTGAAAGCTAAGACATAAATGCATAAACCTGCACGATTGTCTTAGCTTTTTTTATTTTTAACCTGCAATAAATATTAACCAACAACCATAAACCGTAAACATGAAGAAAAGATTACTTCTACTGTTAGTAGTCCTTGTTTCTTGTTCCCAGATGCTTTTTGCCCAGGGGAGAGAAATTCAGGGTAAAGTAACTGCCAGCGATGACGCTGGCGGTCTGCCGGGAGTGAGCGTCCAGATCAAGGGCACATCCTCGGGTACCACCACCGATATGAACGGAAACTACCGGATCCGGGTAAGCTCACCGGATGCCGTGCTGGTTTTCCGGTTCATCGGCTACCAGAGCCGCGAGATCACCGTCAATGCACAGTCCACCATCAACGTGACCTTAAATCCTGATGCGCGAGCATTGGATGAGGTCATGGTCGTCGCTTACGGAACCGCAAAAAAAGGCACCTATACGGGATCGGCATCAGTCATCAGGCAGGAGGACCTGAAATATGCGCCGAACGCCTCGTTCGAAAATGCGTTGAACGGAAAAGCTGCCGGCGTACAGGTTACCGCCTCATCGGGCCAGGCCGGATCGACCCCGAGTATCCGGATCCGCGGAATTGGTTCCATGAATGCATCCAATGAGCCGCTGTATGTGATCGACGGAGTACCGATGGTCTCCGGAAATGCGGGTCAGATGAGCGACTATACCTACGCGACCAACAACGTGATGAGCACCATTAACCCGGCGGACATTGAAAGCATCAGCATTCTGAAAGATGCGGCTGCGTCCTCCCTCTACGGTTCCCGCGCGGCAAACGGGGTTGTTCTGATCACGACCAAGAAGGGAAAAACCGGAAAATCATCCGTTAACTTCAAGACTTCCATCGGTCTTACCCCGTCATGGGCTACGGACAACTATGAAGCAGGAAGTGTTCAGGAGCAGACCAACATGCTTTACCGGATCTTCCATGATGTGCGTACATCGGCCGGCCAGTCTGAGGCAGCGGGTAATACCTATGCGCTCACCCAGCTGAATAACCGGTTTAACAAACACGGATACAAGTTTACCACCAATGGAACCGGACTTGGCGAGAACGTGATCATCAGCGGAATGACCGATGGTATCGAAAACCGCGAAGGAAAGTATTTTGACTGGGAAGACGCGTTGTTCAGAACCGCGGTTTACCAGACCAACGACCTGTCCGTGAGCGGTGGTGATGACAAGACCACCTACTATACCTCTTTATCCTATACCAAGGACGAAAGCCGGATCAATATCAACAGCTTTGACCGGATCTCCGGCCGGGTAAACCTTGGTCAGAAAGTCGGCCGGTTTGTCGAACTGAATTCCAATGTCAACATTGCAAGAACCGGTCAGACCGGCTTCAACGATACCCGGAATACCGGCTCCAACTATTTCATGCAGTCCCGCAATCTCCTGTGGCCTTTCTACTGGCCGACAGATTACAAGACCGGGCAGCCTTTCACCGCACGTTATGGCAGTCTTGCGCAGAACAACCTGTACTACGATAACGAGTGGGAGAACAGTTCGATCACCCGCAGGCTGACCGCCAGCGAGACCGTAACGATCAAGTTCCTGCCTGAACTGAATTTCAGATCCGTATTTTCCTATGACAATTCCCAGGTGAAGGACCATATTTACTATAGCCCGAACCACTTCAACGCATCGAACACCAGGGGCGCCGTTCACGAAATGACAACGAATACCAATAAACTGGTTTCATCGTCCACCCTGAACTACAACAAGGAATTCGGAAAGCACACGATCGGCTTACTGGCCGGCTTTGAGGCCGAGAAAAACCTGACCGATTTTCACCGGTCCTCAGGAACCGACCTTCCTTCCAGTGCGCTACATACGGTTGCTACAGCCGGTTTACTGACCGCCAGCGGATATGAGTGGGGTAACAACCTGCTTTCCGGACTGTCCCGTGCGGAGTACAACTACAATCAGAAATATTTCGCATCGGCTTCTTACCGTCGTGACGGCTCTTCCCGTCTCGGTCCGGACACCCGTTGGGGCGATTTCTGGTCTGTAGCGGGTGCGTGGAGTATCAGTAACGAACCGTTCATGCAGAATCTGCTGGCCGTCAGCAACCTGCGTCTGCGTGCCTCTTACGGTACCAACGGAACGCTTCCGTCATCCAATTATGGCTGGAGATCCCTGACCAGCTACGGTTCGAAGTATATGGGCCAGGCCGGGGGCGGAATCGCCACCATTGCGGATCCTAACCTAACCTGGGAAACCAGTTATTCGACCAACCTGGCGCTAGAGTTCGGTTTATTCAACCAGCGCATCAGCGGTAGCGTCGAGTATTTCAACAGGGACAGCAAGGACCTGCTCCAAAACGTGCCGATCTCCCTGGTGACCGGATTCAGCTCAACGCTGAAGAACGTCGGTGAGATCAACAACCGGGGTATCGAACTGGAACTGGGCGGTGATATCATCCGGAAGGACGGCCTGAGATGGAGTGCAAACTTCAACGCGTCTTTCATCGATTCAAAAGTGACCAAGCTCTACAAGAGCGAAGGACAGGCCGCAGGCCAGGATATCATCTGGTACGACCCGACAGGCGGAGATGCCCGCGCACAGTTTATCTATCGTGAAGGCGAATCAACGCTTTCTTTCTACGGATATGAGTGGGCCGGGGTGGATCCGGCCAACGGTAAGAACGTCTGGTATGTGAACGCGCCCGGAAATGCCGCGGCAGGTGATTTCCAGTTTAACGGAAGAGGAGCTACCTACAGCTACTCGAACGCCAATTTTACCATGCTGGGAACGGCTATGCCGGACTTCTACGGTGGCCTCAATTCGGATCTCGAGTACAGGGGACTGAGTCTTGCCCTCAACTTCAATTACAAGGTCGGCGGTTCCCTGTACGACGGAGCCTTCAAGGATGTGGCTGACGACGGCTACTACTGGGAGCGGATCCGTGCACAGGACTACTATGACAATATGTGGACCCCTCAGAACACCAGCGGCACGCTGCCTAAACTCGACGGAAACGACCTGACCGACGCGATGCAGTACAGCAGCCGTCAGCTGCATGATGCGAGCTTCATGCGGTTGAAGAATGTGACCATCGGCTATCGCCTGCCGAAGTCGGTGGCCAGCCGGATCAAGGTATCGAATGCCCGTGTATACGTGAACGGAACCAATCTGCTGACCTTCTCGAAGTATAAGACAGCCGATCCGGAAGTAAATACGTACGGCACAAGAGGGTGGGAAACTCCTTTTGGCAAAACCTATACCATGGGTCTTGAACTGAGTTTCTAATTTTAAAAGACTAAAGCATTCTGATGAAAACAAGACATATATTATTGACAGGACTACTGGCCATCAGCCTTTCCTCCTGCAGCGACTTCCTCGATGTGGAGCCGACCAATTCGGGTGACGCCAAAACCTCCATTCAGACTCCGGGAGATGCACAGATCATGATGAACGGGATCATGCGGAGTATGACCAGCAGCAGTTATTACGGCCGGGACTTCGTGATGTACGGCGACGCCAAGGGGGGAGATCTGACCGTATACTCGCAGGGACGCGGTCTTGACGGACTGTATACCTTCAACCATTCGGCTTCAACGGGAAGCTACTCCGGCTTCTGGTCCCAGATCTATAACGGTATCCTCCAGACCAACACGTTGCTGGAGGCCATCGAAAAGCTGGAAGGCGCCGGAACGACCGGGTTCAACACCGCCAAGGGCCAGGCGCTGACCGCCCGTGCGATGATGTACTTCGATCTGGTGCGCCTTTATGGTAAATCGTATGATGATGATAAGAGCTCCCTCGGTGTTCCGAACATCACCACAACGCTGGACGCGTCTGCACAACCGGTGCGCGCCACAGTGGAGCAGAACTACCAGCAGATCCTGGCGGACCTCGCCGCTGCCGCACCCCTGCTGCCGAAGACAAAGACCAACGGGTACCTGAACTACTATGCCAACCAGGCTCTCCAGGCGCGGGTATACCTGTACATGAAGGATTATGCCAATGCGCTGAAGGCCGCAGAGGAGGTCATCAAAAGCAATGTTTACACCCCGTACAGCAATGCTGACTGGGTGAACTCATGGAAAACGCAGTTTGGCTCGGAGTCGATCTTCGAGCTGGCGGTGTCAGCTTCCGAGAATGACCTGGGTAACAGTTCACTGAGCATGTACATGCGCCGGAAAGGACACGGTTCAAGCAGTGCGCTCGGCATGTTCATGGCCAGCGATTACTTCCTGACCAGGTTGGCCGAAGATCCTTCCGATGTCAGATGGGGGATCATGAGCTATGACGAGACTTCCGATACGCGCATGGGAACCGTTTACAAGTACAGCGGAAGTACCGCACTGGAAGGTGACGGAAAAGGCGTGGCGACCGCTGTCAACATCAAGGTGATCCGGCTATCCGAGATCTACCTGATCGCTGCCGAGGCGGCGCTGCCGACCGATCCGCAAAAGGCGGCAGACTACCTGAACGTTGTCCGCAGACGGTCACCGGGTCTCCTGCCTGCTACCGCAGTAACCGTATCCGTGGACATGATCCTGGAAGAGCGCAGCAAGGAGCTGATCGGGGAAGGACAGCGGTTCTTCGATATGATCCGCCTGAACCGGTCGATAACGTTTAACGATGATTTCGGCGGTATTTCCGTCCCTCACCGGGATAAGACCATTGACCGATCATTCTTTAAGACACGGTTGCCGATCTCCCAGACCGAGATCAACGCCAACCCGGCCCTGAAGGGCCAGCAGAACCAGGGATACGGTTCCTGATAGCTGTTTAATCCCATTTCATTCCATGCAAAGGCCGGTTTTTCCGGCCTTTGCTGTTTCGTGCCGGTCAGGTTCCGTACCGCGTTGATTTTCAAAACAAATCGCGTCGCATTTCTCTTTTAAGTTAAGCGTCTAATAACTAGTAATTTATTGTTAACCCTTAACTGAGAAATTATGAAGGTACAACTACTGTCAATTTTCCTGTTGCTTATCTTTCTTAATTCAGCCGCGCAGGAGAGATCGGTCCGGGGCACCGTGCGCTCCGGCGACGGGAACCAGGGTATTCCGGGCGTCAGCGTGCTCGTCAAAGGAACGACGACGGGAACCACTACCGATGCCGACGGAAATTTCAGCATCATGATACCCGGACCGGAGGCTGTGCTGGTCTTCCGGTTTATCGGGTTTGCTACCAGGGAAATTCCGGTCGGAGAGCAGCTGGTCATTAATGTGACCCTCGAGCCGGACAACCAGCAATTGTCTGAGGTCGTCGTAACCGCGCTGGGCATCAGCCGCGAGAAGAAGGCGCTCGGCTATGCCTCCCAGGAGGTCGGATCGGAGGCCCTCAATATCAACCGGCAGTCCAATGTTGTCAATGCACTCCAGGGTAAGGTAGCCGGGGTAACCATCTCCAGCACGGGCGGAGCTCCGGGCCAGGGGTCCAATATTCAGATCCGCGGAATCAATTCCATTGATGTGGGACGTGATAATCAGCCGCTGTTCGTCATCGACGGCGTATTGATGGACAACAGTACTTCCACTTTCGGTGAAGGGGCCGAGCTGCGGGGCATGAGCAACCGGGCCGCAGACATCAATCCGGACGATATCGCCTCGATCAACGTGCTCAAAGGCGGTGCGGCTACGGCGTTATATGGCTTAAGAGGCGCCAACGGGGTCGTGGTGATCACCACCAAATCCGGCCAGAAGGGTGCCCTGCGCGTTAATTTTACCAGTACGGTAGGAACCGAGTCGGTCAACCGGTTCCCCGAGATGCAGGATCAGTACACCATCGGATACGCCGGGGTTTACAATCCCTCGGATTTCTTTCCGTCCTGGGGGCCGTCCGTCGCCGAGGCGCGGGCCGAGGATCCGACGCACCCGGACCGGCTCTTCAATCATTTTAAGGACGCTTATCAGAACGGGATGCAGTACCGGAACGGTCTGACATTCTCAGGGGGCAGTGACAAGGTGACCTTCTCATCGAGCCTTTCCCATCTCAAGCATGAAGGTGTCCTGCCGTATACCGATTATCAGAATATTTCGGCACGGGTAAATACCGATGTCACGTTCAGCAATAAATTCAAAATGGGCGCCAGCCTGAATTTCATCAACTCCGGCGGGGACCGCTATAATGCCGACCGGTTCAATGAAATGCTAAGTTACTGGTCTCCCCGTTACGACGTAACCGACTTTCTGACTGCGGAAGGCACGATGAAAACCTATGGAAATGATAACCCGATCTATGCCGCGAAAACCAACAAGCTGAAGGATAATGTCAACCGCCTGGTCGGAGGCTTCAGCTTCAACTACAGCCCGCTGCCGTGGTTGTCGCTGAATTACCGGGCAGGGCTCGACACGTACACGGACGCGCGTACGCGTACCGCACCGGGACCGCGCGGACTGACCGATGAATGGGTGCTGGCCGATAACGGAAACGGATTCGTATTCGAATACAACACGAACTTCAGGGCCATTACCTCGACGCTGATCGCTTCAGCGGATACGAAGCTTGGCGAGAACTTCAATGCGACGCTGAGACTCGGTCATGACCTGTATGACAGGAAGCGGAAAAATGTAGGGGTCGAGGGTTCCGAGCTGGCTGTTTTCGACTGGTTCGATCTCAGGAACGCCACTACGGTGGTAGCCCGGCAGGACCGGAACGACTACCGGCTGATGGGCCTCTTCGGGGAGCTCACCTTCGACTACAGGGACTTTCTGTACCTGACGCTGACCGGCCGGAATGATATCACCTCCTCGCTTCTGTCGCCGAATAACTCGTTCTTCTATCCCTCAGCAAGCCTGTCCTATGTAGTTTCAGACCATCTGAAGATGCCGGGATGGATCAATAGCGGCAAGATCCGCTTCTCGTATGCCGAGATCGGAAAGGATGCGCTGGAGTATTCGACCAGCCGGGGATATTCAGCCTATTCGCTGCTTCCGCCGGGATCGACCGGCTTCACCCGGGGCGCGTTACTGGGCGACCCCTCGCTGAAACCGGAATTCACCCAGACCTATGAAGGCGGCCTGGAAATGTCCTTCCTGAACCGCCGGCTCGGCCTGGATTTCTCCTATTATCACAGCATCAGCAAAGACCAGATCATCAACGTTCAGGTGTCGTCGGCGACCGGCTTTGTTACCGCTGCGGTGAACTCCGGTAAGATGCGCAACCGGGGGGTCGAGGTTGCCCTGAACGGCTCGCCGGTCCGGAAGGAAAACTTTCAATGGGATATGAACCTGAACTTTTCCGCCAACCGGAACAAGATCCTCAGCATCCGCGAAGGACTGACGGAGATCTCGTATGCCTCCCAGTTCGGGTATGCGGGTTCAGGCGTCACCATGAAACTGATTCCCGGCGAAGCGTACGGCAACATTTACGGCACCTCCGTGCAGCGATACTACGGAAACGATCCGGCTGACCCTTTGCACGTCGATAAGGACCGCCCCTGGATCATCGGTGCTGACGGATTCCCTGTGCGGGAAACAGCGCAGAAGATCCTGGGTAATTCACAGCCGGACTGGATTGGGGGGCTGACCAATACCTTCACCTATAAGAACGTATCGCTTTCCGCACTGCTTGACGCCCGCGTCGGCCTGGAAAAATACAACCAGATGGGAAACTTTTTTTCTGCCTTCGGAATCGCAAAATATACGGAAGACCGGAATGACGTGAAAGTATTTCAGGGCGTCCTCGCCGACGGATCTCCGAACACCAAACCGGTCTGGCTGGGACAGGGGATCGGCCCGGACAATGTCGACTATACGAACGGTTATTACCGGAATGTGCACCGGGGGATTTCCGAATTCTTTGTCGAAGACGCCTCCTGGGTCCGGCTTCGCTCACTGAGCCTGTCCTATCAGCTTCCCTCGCGGCTGCTCCAGCGCAGCGTGGTCAAGTCCGCGTCGCTGACGGCTACCGGCAATAACCTGTGGCTGGGAACCGATTATTCCGGTTTCGATCCTGAAACCAGTTCATCTCCGAGCGGTTCCAATGTGGACGGATTTTCCGGATTCGCCTATCCGGCCGTGCGGAGCTTTCTGTTAACGTTAAATGTAGGTTTCTAAATCGTATAGCATATGAACCGACACATCAAAAAAACCATAGCTGTTCTGGTCACTGCATTTTCGCTCATCTCCGCCGGCTGTAAGGATTATTTCGACCTGGCGGATAATCCGAATCTGGTGACCGATCCGCCGCTGCGCTCCCTGCTTGCCACAACCACCCATAAGACGGGACTGAATAACCAGCGCGTGGCCAATATCACTTCCTATTTCGTTCAGTACCTGGCTAATCCCGGGGCAGGAGCTTCGACCGATACCTACCAGGTAACGGATTATACGGCGACCTGGGATAACCTGTATTACGCCATGGCCGACATTTACGACATGAAGCAGAAAGCGATCGCCGAGGAAGCGTCGGAGTACCACGGCGTGGCCGATGTGCTGATGTCCTACCACCTCAGCCTGGTCTCCGACCTGTGGGGGAGCGCCCCCTACAGCGACGCGTTCACAGGTCAGACCCTGACTCCCGCCTATGATACGGAAGAAGAACTGTACGCCGAGGCCCTTCGCTTACTGGATGAAGCCGTTACCGAGCTTAACAGGACCGATTCGAGAATTGCGCTCAGCGCGCCGGACGACTTCATCCATGGCGGAGACCGGCTTAAATGGATCAGGACCGCTTATGCCCTCAAAGCTAGGCTGCTGAACAAGGTATCGCGGAAGGCCGGCTACGATCCGGCAGCGGTGCTCGAAGCGGTGGCCGGTTCATACGGATCCAATGCGGATGATGCACAGATGGCATCCTTTCAGATCCGGAACCCCTGGGCCCAGATCGCCCAGGATAATTCACAGCTGCTGCTCGGCGGCTGGCTGTCCGAACAGTTCGTCGATCATCTGAACGGCACATCCTACGGCGTTTTCGATCCCCGGATCCGGAAGATAACCGATCCTACGGTGGTTCCGGGAAATCCGGGCTATCCCGCATATATCGGGACGGTGAACGGAGCCGGCAACCGCCAGAATCCGCCCCATACCAATACCGTCAAAGATGAAAATTATATCTCCCGGAATTCCCCGTGGACCAGTGACGATGCTCCCATCTTTATCGTGACGTTCGCCGAACTGAAGCTGATCGAAGCGGAAGCGGCCCTCAGAGCCGGGGACCCCGCCCGGGCTTATGCCGCCTACCTGGCCGGAATAACGGCCAATATGGATAAGCTGCAGGTGCCTGTTGCCGAACGGGATGCGTATCTGGCTGACCCGGCTGTTGCGGTCGGGGCCGCGAATCTGACGCTGGACAATATTTTTAAGGAAAAGTATGTGGTGACCTACCTTAACCCGGAAGCCTGGAACGATGCGCGCCGGTATGATTACCAGTATGCCAACTTCGGTCTGCCGGTGAATGCGGCACTCAGTAATTTTATCCGCAGGGTGACCTACCCGGTCGGCGAGACTTCCAAGAACGGCGGAAACGTGCCGCCGGAAGTGTCCATGGATACCCCGCTGTGGTGGGATCAGCCGTGATGCCGGCTGTCTGATACGGAAAGGCCCGCGGGCCTTTTCTTTTTTACCGGGTAAAGGTCAGCCGTTCGCCCTGGCCGGTCATCAGTTCGCCCTGGTGGTAGGCCAGCCTTCCTGAAACGATCGTAGACTCCACGGACGACGTGAATATGGTTCCTTCAAACGGACTCCAGCCGCATTTCGACAGCACGCCGGACCGGTTCACCTCAGACGGGCGGTTGAGGTTTACCAGGACCAGGTCCGCCCAGTATCCTTCCCGGATGAAACCGCGTTTTGCGACCTGGAAACAGATCGCCGGATTGTGGGCCATTTTTTCAACGATCTTCTCCAGGGTGATCTTACCGCGGTGATACAGTTCGAGCATGGCCCTCAGCGCGTCCTGCACCAGCGGCCCCCCGGAAGGCGCCTGCAGGTATGGCTGCATCTTTTCGGCAATGGTATGCGGCGCATGGTCCGTGGCGATGACGTCAATATGGTCATTCAGCACGGCCTGCAGCACGGTATCCCGGTCGGAAGCGGCCTTGACGGCCGGGTTCCATTTGATCCAGTTGCCTTTTTCGCGATAGTCCGCATCCGTGAACCAGAGGTGGTGAATGCAGGCTTCTGCCGTGATCCTTTTATCTTTCAGGGGAAGACGGTTGCTGAACAGCTCCGTTTCTTCGGCAGTGGATATATGCAGGATATGAAGCCGGGAACCGTATCGGCGGGCCAGTTCCACGGCGATGGAGGACGATGCATAACAAGCCTCGCTGCTGCGGATCAGGGGATGCATCTCCGGGGTAATCTGCTCACCGTACCGGTGCTTATACTGCATCAGGTTGTGCCGGATGATGTCCTCGTCCTCGCAGTGGGTGGCGATCAGCATCGGGGCTTTTTCAAAAATGCCTTCGAGTGTCGCCTCATTGTCCACCAGCATATTGCCGGTCGATGACCCCATGAAGACCTTGATTCCGCAAACGTTCCGCGGATCCGTGCGGAGCACCTCTTCCAGGTTGTCATTTCCCGCACCCATATAAAAAGAATAATTGGCCACGGAATTCTGCGCGGCGATCCGGTATTTGTCCTCAAGCAGTTCCCGGGTGAGCGTATTGGGTACCGTATTGGGCATTTCCATAAAGGAAGTGATCCCGCCGGCCACTGCGGCCCGGCTTTCCGTGTAGATATCGGCCTTGTGGGTCAGCCCCGGTTCCCGGAAATGGACCTGGTCATCGATACAGCCCGGTAGCAGATGGAGCCCCTCGGCGTTGATCTCCCGGTCCGCCGGAACGGCGATTGCCGGGTCAATCCGTTCGATGAAGCCGTCTTTGATCAATACATCACCGGTCAGTTGCTGACCTTCATTCACAATGGTTGCCGATTTAATCAGGATTGAAGCCATTCATTCTGGGTTAGGCAGGCAATTTCGGAAATTATACTGAAAACTACGGGGTCCGTACTCCTGTCTAAAAGCATTATCTTTGCGGGATGGCTCAATCCTTTGAAGACTTTAAGCTGAACCGGCAGATACTGAACGCCGTTGCAGACGCCGGTTATTCGGTCCCGACACCAATCCAGCAAAAAGCAATCGTTCCCATTCTGTCCGGACAGGACATCATGGGGATCGCCCAGACCGGTACCGGCAAGACCGCTGCGTATGTATTGCCGATCCTCATGAAGCTGAAGTACGCGCAGGGATCCGATCCCAGGGCCCTGATCCTGGCCCCGACACGGGAACTCGCCATGCAGATCGAGGAAAACATCCGGCTCTTTGCCAAATACACGGATCTGCGGACCGTTGTCATCTATGGCGGGCTTGGCCCGAAGATCCAGAAAGCTGAGCTCAGCAAGGGAGTCGATATCCTGGTGGCGACCCCGGGACGTTTCCTGGACCTGTATCTCGAAGGCGATATCCATACCAGGAGCCTGCAGTTCCTGGTGCTGGACGAGGCTGATAAGATGATGGACATGGGCTTCATCGGATCGATCCACCGGATCCTCGAAGTGGTGCCCAGGAAGCGTCAGAACCTGCTGTTCTCCGCCACCATGAGTGACCTGGTGCACAAGATCGCGGGCGACTTCCTGAAATTTCCGCTCACCGTGGAGGTAGCGCCTCAGGCGACGCCGGCTCAGACCGTCCAACAGATATTATACCATGTTCCGAACCTGAGGACCAAGCTGAATCTGCTTCAGCATCTGCTGATGAATGATGAAGCCTTCCACAGGCTGATTATTTTCTGCAAGACAAAGACCGTTGCGGACAACATCTATAAGTTCCTGGAAAGACGCTATGGAGATGAGGGTGTGCGCGTGATCCATGCCAATAAAGGCCAGAATACGCGGATCAATTCCATCAATGCGTTCAAGGAAGGGGAGATCCGCATCCTGGTGGCCACCGATGTTGCAGCCAGGGGATTGGATGTCAGTAATGTGAGCCATGTGATCAACTTCGACGTTCCTATCATCATCGAAGACTATGTTCACCGGATCGGCAGGACCGGCCGGGCCTACAGTACCGGGGACGCCATCACCTTCTGTACGCCGGGTGAGGAGTACTACGTCCGCAAGATCGAAAAACTGATCCGGCAGCAGATACCGGTTGCCGGTATTCCGGAACAGGTCTTCATTGAGGAGACCCCCTATGAGGAACGCCAGGCCATTGCCCGGGAGATCGATATGCAGAAGCGGAAAGAAAACCCGGAATTCAAAGGGGCATTTCATGAGAAGAAGTTCCAGAAGCCGCCTGCAAGGAGATCAACAGCCGGGAACCGCACATCCGCCGGTAAGAAAAGTCATTCAGGACCCAGAGCTAAACGGAAATGAAGCTGCGCGTAACTCCGCTGAATATTCTTTCGGCCGCTTTGTTTACGGGAATAGCTTTTCTGCTGATCTTTCCGGATGAGTACGGCTGGCGCGTCCTGGGTTCCGTCTCCCTGGGGCTGATGCTCGCCTCTACGATCATTACCGATCTCATCTTCCGGTTTTTCTTCCGGGAACTGAAACGGATTTGGATTGTAGAACTGGTATTTCTCATCTTTGCAGCACTATTTATTATCATACTACAAAAAATGTGACCTGACCGGGTCTTCAGAACACCATACAATGAAGAAAGCAGAAATCAAACTAACGATCGAGTTAGACGACAATAACGTTCCTGAAAACATCCTTTGGGAGTCTACCGATTCCCAGAACAAAGAAGCGCTCCCTGTAAAATCAATGATGCTGGCCCTTTGGGACCATAATTATAAGAACTCCCTAAGGATCGACCTCTGGACGAAGGATATGCCGGTCGACGAGATGAAACGGTTCTTTTATGAGACCCTGCAGACCATGGGGGACAGCTTCCTCAGAGCAACCGGCGAGACCAATATCGTGGAGGACCTCCGCGACTATTGCGCCCACTTCGCTGAAAAGATGGAACTGAAGGAAGGCCAGTAAAAAAACAAACATCGCGACCTGTAAGTTACCTTACAGGTTTTTTTATGGAGAACAAAAGCTACCTGGGTATTTTGGGTTCGCTGCTGATGATCGGCGGCGCTTTCAGTCCGATGCTCCGTATTCCGGTCATCGGAAACTGGAATTACTGGGATATTGAGCCTGTGCTTGCGGCCATTGTACTGGTGCTGGCAGGCCTGGGCCTGGCCGGAGCGGTCTTCGGCAAACCGGCCCTGCTTCGGTTCTGCGGATGGTCCGCCCTGGCTGTGGTCCTGTTCACCTTTTGTGCGGTTTATTTCAAGGTCAACAGCTACTTCAGTTTCATCCCGTTGAAAAAACTTGCGGCCGCCGCGGCCGGGATCGTCCGCTACCGCTGGATGGGGTGGCTGGTGATGGCCGCGGGTTGCATCCTGATGATCGTGGCCGGTAACCTGCGGAAACCGGCCGGACATTCCTGACCGGTCAGAACAGGGAGGTCTGGCCCGTCCCGGTAACTTTCGCTTCATGTTCGAGGAGCCACTGCTTGCGCCACAAGCCTCCGGCATAACCGACCAGATCCCCGTTGGAACCGATGATCCGGTGGCAGGGAACGACGATCATCAGGTTGTTCCTGCCGTTTGCCGATGCGATAGCTCGGATTGCAGGAAGATTGTCCATCCGTTTGGCGAGTGTGGTGTAGCTGATCGGTTTGCCGGCTTCCACCTGCATCAGTTCGGACCATACCTTTTGCTGAAATTCGGTACCGGGCTGCCCAACGGGGAAGTCGAAAGTCAGCCGTTCGCCGCAAAAGTACTCCTCCAGCTGTTTGCTGGCCATCGCGGACAGCGCATTCGGCGGAAGGTCCTCCTCTTCGTCCCGGAACCCGATAAAGGTGACTGCCGATTCTGAAGCGCAGACGGAGATCTTTCCGATCGGGGTATCCAGTGTTGACACGTACATCTTCCAAAATTAATAAGATATAGTTTTCAAAGCCTATCTTTGGCCATGGATTTATTCGCCCAGATAAAGTTCCTGATCGGTAAGGAAATGGTGCTGGAGTGGCGTTCAAAATATGCCATCAACGGGATCCTCCTGTACGTCGTCTCCACGATCTTTGTCTGTTACCTGTCGTTCCGGAAAACGGACCCGGTCACCTGGAACGCGCTGTTCTGGATCATCATGCTGTTCGCTTCCGTGAATGCGATCTCCAAGAGTTTTGTGCAGGAGAACCGGGGCAGGCAGTTGTATTATTATACGCTGGCGAGCGCCCAGGCCATTATCCTTTCAAAGATCATCTATAATGTGCTGATCATGCTGCTGCTGTCGGTGGTGGCGATCGGTTTTTACAGCCTGGTTTTCAAGAACCCGGTCGGCGATCCGCTGCTTTATTTCGTGGCCGTAATCCTGGGCAGTATAAGCTTCGCATCGGTCTTCACCATGATTTCAGGCATTGCTTCGAAAGCCAATAACGGGGCGCTGATGGCCGTTCTCAGTTTCCCGGTCATCATCCCGCTGCTGGTGGTCCTGATCAAGTTATCCAAGAACGCCATGGACGGCCTCGACCGGTCCGTGTCTTACAATGAGATCGGCGTTCTGGCCGCGATCAATTTCATCGTAATCACCGTTTCACTGCTGCTGTTCCCATACCTATGGCGGGATTAAACGGGGAGAAGTAAGATTACTAGAAGTAGCATTTCAGGCCGGGGTCTTTCTTCGGTCCGAAGGTGATCCCCAGCGATACCTCGTGTGAACCGGCTGACTGGTTCCTGAGCTTGTTGGTGGAGTATTCAAAAGCATAGCCGAACCGGAGGTCCGTCGTAGCGAAGAGCTCCATGATGATCCCGACCGAGCTGGCCTGGCTCAGCTCCCGGTTCAGGTTCTTCTTTTCATAGATCCGGACTCCCCGGCGGTAGAGGCCGCCGAACCAGACACTTTCCTTAAGCAGCAGAAACCCGTTAACGTCGAGGCTGGTCGGACCCGCGTGATCGTCCTTGACCAGGAACGTCGGCTTGAACTTCAGGTCGGGCGATACGCTGACGATGGTGCCGGCCGTCAGGTAAAAATGGGGTCGGGGCAACGGGATCAGAGCCGGACCCGCTTTCATCCGTTGCAGCGCCGCAGGCAACAGGTGTTCCGCCGAGATTCCGGCAAAGAAGTGTTCATTCGAAAAATAGGCACCTGCGCGGACATCCGGAGCAAAGGCGGATTGTCCGGTTGCGGGGATGTAAGCGTCTCCCTGTTCAACCGGCTGGAGGCGGTTCCCGTCAATGGCGGACCGGACCAGGCCCGCTCCGAGGCCAAGGGCGAGTACCGACCGTTCATTCCGGCTCGTCTTCAGCCGGTACGCGTAGTTTACATATCCGGCCGACTGATTTTGAGCGCCGATCTCATCGTGGGTGATAAGCATGCCCAGGCCTACCTTGTTATTCCTGAAGCTGCCGTCCATGGCGACTGACAGGCTTTTGGGAGCGCCGCTAACGCCGGCCCACTGCGTGCTGTAAAAGTGCTGCAGGTAAAGCTGTTGTTTATAGCCGGCATAGGCCGGATTGATATGGATCCCGTTGAAGATATATTGACTGAAATGAGCATTCTGCTGGGCCGGGGCAGACACTGAACAGATGAGCAGCAGGTAAAGGGACGTGACTTTTTTCATCGCCGGAATCATTTTAAACGTAGCAGTGTGATATAACCTTTAAGGGTCTGCCAGCCGGCGGTCGCGGAATGTACCCGAAGAACGTAGAAGTAGGTGCCCTCATTCAGGCCTTCACCGGTCCATTCGTCGCGATATTGTTTTTTTTCAAAGACGTGACTTCCCCAGCGGTTGATTACCGTGAATTCGTTCTGATCATATAACGCGAGACCAGGGATTCTGAATCGTTCGTTCAGCGCGTCGCCGTTCGGAGAGAAGACGTTCGGGACGCGGAGGCCGAGGACCTCCGCTACGGCGGCGGACCGGTTGTTTCCCGGGTCGGGATCGGACTCATAAGCTGAAACGTACGCAGTATTTTTCAGCTGTCCGGCCGCCAGTGCACGCGTCCTGATCTTCACCGTCGCCGAAGTGTCAGGCATGAGACTGGGAATGGTCCACAGAAGGGTCCGGTCCAGGCTGCTGTACATGAGTTTTCCTGCGGCCGGAGGCTCCGGTACGGCATCGAATTCAAGTTCCGGCGGCAGGCTGTCAGTCACCCGTATAGCGGTGGCTTCATCCGGACCATTGTTCCGGATGCTGATCGTGAACTCCACAGCGTCTCCGAGGCTCACCGATTTTGCTGCGGTTTCCTTGATGACGGCCAGGTCTGCGGAAAAGGCATCGGGCGGCAGCACGACAATCTCAACCGGGTCGGAAAAGACGGAGGCACAGGTCGCCGAAGTACTGATTACCGAATACAGACCACTCACGGCCGTGCGGTAGTTCTTCCCCGTAGCTCCGGGGATAACAGCGCCGTCCCTGTACCACTGGAAGCTTTGGTCGGTGCCGGCATGCGCGGTGAGGATAACCGACTCCCCGCGGCGGAGACTGATCCTCAGCGGCGGGTTATCCGAGCCGGAAGCCGGTTGTGGCCAGCTCCCCATGATCGCAATCAGCAGATACATCAGCAACAGGGCTTTCTTCATCACCTGGGCGGAAGGCGGGGTTAACTCTTTGAAAATGTGATGACCGGCTTGACCGGCATCGGTTTAACAATAATATCTACCGTGCCTGCGCCGCCCTCCGACGAATCAAAGATGCACGTGTTATCCAGCTGGTATGTGGCTTTTACCTTATAGGAAGTGTTACCGAGCGCCAGGGCGTCAACCGCATAGGTGCTCGAGTTGGCGCCGCTGATGGCGGTTTCGGTTGTGCCGTCCACCTTATACCACTGGTAGGTGTATCCGAAACTGAGCGGCACCGCCTGCTTCGGGGAAACTGCGGCGGCAAGCTGGACCGTCAGCGGCAGTGCGTCGGAGCAGAATATGTTGCCGGCAGCGTCCCCGCTGCTGGTGATCTTCACCTCAAGGGCCGGCAGGACATAGAAGGTGAACTCTTGGAAGTCACCGGTACAGGTTGAGGTGGAAGTTACCGTACCTCTGACCTTGTAGGTATGCAGCCCGGGCTGGAGTCCGCTCAGCACCAGGGTGCCGGAGGTCTCGGAGACCGGTGTGTTGCCGTTGGTGACTTCAATCCATTCATACTGGTCCGGGGCATATTCCAGCCCGCCGCCCGCATCTTTGGACGCCGTAAGCGTGACCGTATTTCCTTCGCATGCGACGTCGTCAACCGGTTGAGGAAAATCGCTTATCGCATTAATCGTCTGAGCTGCCGCCGGGCAGACTGAGAGGACCAGCAGGAACAGGCTAAGTTGTAAGTACTTCTTCATGATCTTTTATTAAGGTGTTCAGTTCTGTGAAAATGTTATGACGACCGGACCCGGTTTTGGGGTGGTGACGATGGTTACAGCTTTCAGATCCGTGCATCCGTCAGCCTGGTATCTGACCCAGTATGTCACGGTTCCTGCGGCAGGGGAGACCGTCGTAGACGGGAGCGCGGGGCCGGTGTCCGTCGCCAGCCATTCGTAGGTCCCGCCCGGACTTCCCGTCTCCAAAGCCGGATTCAGCGAGCTGAGGTTCAGGGATTCTCCGGCACACAGATGCTGGTCCGGAATAGCCGCGAGTGCCGGTCTGGGCCTGACCCGGATCGTTACCGGAATTCTTCTTGAGATGCCGGCTCCCTTCGAACCTTCATCTGCTTCTACATAGAAAGTTGTTTCAGCGTTTATCGGCGGGGTTTCTAGCGTAGTCGTACTCGTAAATACGATCGGAGAGCCGCCGGATGGAGCCGTATACAGGTTATACCGGTATCCGGAACGAAAATTCGAGATCTGCAACCTCGCCGGATCGCCGGCGCAGACCGGGTCCGCTACGGTGTACAACGGGTCGTCCAGATAGTAGGCATAATAGATCTCGAGGTCGGCGGAAGTGGCTACACCCGCTAATGAGATCTTGATTCCATCGTAATCCGATGACGGGACCAGTGTCCAATCGACAGCGTCACCGGAAGCAAAGAGGGTAAAAAGGGGATTCAGGTCGATCTCGCCACCCACGGGTGTCCCGTTCCTGACCGGCTCAACTTTCAGGCTGGCCAACACGGAAAGATTGCTTTTCCAGCGCAGTTTAATCGTGACCGGCGTAATGGCTTTAACGACATCGGGGAAGTGGAGGATCTGGTAAGCCGATTGGAGTAACCCGTTAACTCTTAGCCGGGAATGGTCGTCTATATTCGGAAACTGAACCGGGAACTCCGGATCCTTGACCTCTGCACCGAGGCTCTTCCACGGTGTCTGGGACGTCGCGTAATTCCGCTGAGCATAGGTACAGGGCACCTGCAAAAGGACTGAAAGACAGACCACCAGTATGACTGAGCCGTAAAATCTCACAATAAATTGCTGTAGGTTTCCTGTTATTTAAACTTTAGCGCCACCGGAAAGACCCCGGGAGCGACTCATCATAGTGTTAATTTAATAAATTATTTTCGTTTAAGTTAAAAATTAAATTATTTTCTTAGCCGGACCTGCGGGAATCACCTATTCTTAAATTTCCTGACGTTTGAGTGGAAATCGGTGAAACATGTAGTACATTTGCACCGTCAGACGTTCAAAGGTCTGATCCTAAAAAACGCTCGCAGACAGCCTTCAGAGGCCTGATGAACATAAAATACGCTTGGTATGACTAAAAACTGGTGGAAGCTTCTTGCCTCAGTTCTTGTACTCTTTTCGATCATTGCAGGACTTCTGAACGATGTTCCGCGGTTACCCATCCTGCATGAGAGCATCCGGAATCTTTATTTCCACGTGCCGATGTGGTTTACCATGATCGTCCTGTTCAGCATATCGGTCGTTTACAGTGTCAGATACCTCAGCAGCGGAAATGAACTTGATGATCTGGTCGCGGTCGAATGTATCAACACCGGCATCATTTTTACTTTCCTGGGCCTGACAACCGGAATGATCTGGGCTAATTTCACCTGGGGATCGCCGTGGCCGGATGACCCGAAACTGAACAGTGCCGCCATCGCCGCACTCATGTATCTCGCTTACCTGGTTCTGCGGAATTCTCTGGATGAGGAGCAGAAGCGCGCGAGGATCTCCGCTATCTATAATATCTTTGCATACCCGGTTATGATCGTCCTGCTATTCGTCCTGCCGAGAATGACCGATTCATTACATCCCGGAAACGGGGGCAACCCGGGGTTCAACTCCTATGACCTGGACAACAATATGAGACTGGTTTTTTATCCGGCCGTACTGGGATGGATTCTTATAGGAGTCTGGATCGCCACTCTGCGGTTCCGGATCCGGAAAATTGAAAATAAACAAAACGCTGTTTAATATGAAAGCAGTTCTTTCTGCAATACTCTGCCTGTTCCTTCTGGTCACAGGTGCCTACGCTCAGGAAAGCGTCGAAATGGCTGATACACTACGTAGTTCGGGTAAGATCTATGTCGTCGTTGCCGTCATCGCGCTGATCTTCCTGGGGATGGTTCTTTTCCTGTTTTCCCTTGACAGAAGAATAAAAAAAATCGAGCAAACAAATCATTGAAATTGTGCTTTAAAGTTGTGAGAACACCTTTTTCCATTGGTGTTGTCCCGGTGTAGCACATACACGAACTCTTATTTATTTGCAGGTATGGCTTTTTTTGCTTCAAATTTGCACCATAAAACCAATATTAAAAACCCAATTATCTATGGCTAATTCTAGTACAGCTATACATACCGAACCTAATTTTTTTGGGGACGTATGTGAGTTTTTTGACCATGCAGCCCAGTTTACCAACCACCCGTCCGGATTATTAGACCAGATCAAAACCTGTAATAGCGTTTACCGATTCCAGTTCCCGATCAGGAAGGGTAACAGTTTTGAAGTGATTCACGCATGGCGTGTGGAGCACTCGCATCACATGTCGCCGACCAAAGGAGGGATTCGGTACAGCGATATGGTGAATGAGGACGAAGTAATGGCACTTGCGGCCCTGATGACTTATAAGTGTGCCATCGTTAACGTGCCTTTCGGGGGTGCGAAAGGCGGTATCAAAATCAACCCGAAAAACTATACGGTAGCTGAGCTTGAAAATATCACCCGCCGTTATACCGTTGAACTGATCAAAAAGAACTTCATTGGTCCCGGTATCGACGTACCTGCTCCGGATTACGGATCAGGCGAGCGTGAAATGAGCTGGATTGCCGATACATACTACACCATGAATCCTGGTCAGCTGGATGCGCTGGGTTGTGTAACCGGGAAACCGATCGCACTGCACGGAATTGCAGGCCGCCGCGAGGCAACCGGCCGCGGTGTCGCTATTGCCATCCGGGAGTGCGTTTCCGTAGCGGAAGATATGGAAAGGATCGGCCTGACTGCCGGGCTTTCCGGAAAGCGCGTGATCGTTCAGGGCCTGGGTAATGTTGGTTATCATTCAGCGAAATTCCTGATCGAATACGGCGCGACCATCGTTGGTCTGTGTGAGTACGAAGGTGCGATCTACAATGCCGACGGTCTGGACGTGGAAGAAGTATTCCAGCACCGGAAAGCGACCGGTTCGATCCTGGGTTATAAAGGTGCAAAACAGGAGTTCACCAATTCTCACGAAGGTCTGGAGCAGGATTGTGATATCCTGGTTCCTGCCGCCCTGGAAAACCAGATCACCGAGGATAACGTAGGCCGCATCAAGGCAATGATCATCGCAGAAGGAGCCAACGGACCAACTACTCCCGGAGCAGCAGCTTCATTCCTTGAAAAAGGCGGTATCGTGATTCCCGATATGTACTGTAACGCCGGAGGTGTAACCGTGTCTTATTTCGAGTGGTTGAAGAACCTTTCCCACGTTGCCTTTGGCCGGATGGACAAACGCTACGAGGAAACCGCGAATTCAAACCTGGTAAACATGTTTGAATCGACCACCGGCATCTCTCTTTCTGCAGAGCAGCGCAAAATGATCGTCAAGGGCGCGACCGAACTGGAACTGGTTAATTCAGGTCTGGAAGATACGATGATCCGCTCTTATCATGAGATCCGTGAGATCAAAATGAGGAACCCGAAGATCGACAGCCTGCGTACGGCTGCCTTCGTAAGCTCAATTGATAAGATCGCAGTTTCTTACATGAATATGGGTATCTGGCCATAAGGTTCGGAAACCCCACTGAATAAAATGAGCGGCTCTGAAAGGGTCGCTCTTTTCTTTTCTTTAAACAGGTGCGTTGTATCGAAGAGCGGGGGAGCAATTGCAGGTATCGCTTGAATGCCCAGTCTCCACCGGGCGAGGCTGCTTGTATCAGCTCTAGGATATTCTTCACGATTAGGCGTGTTTTCAAGATCCGAATACCTTATCCCCTAATGTTTAATGCTCCCTACAAGTTCAATAAAGTAGGCCACCAAAAAGCACATCATAAGGAGTACTTCAAAACCCTTAGTTTTTATAACTTCAGGACTGAGAAAAATCTTTATACTGTGGAGGTGGAGGAATATTCCAATTCCATTTTTATTATAAAGTAATACCTTCGGAAGAACAAGCATAATCCTTCAACGGCGTAGTGGTCTATCAGAGATCAATAGGTTGCGGCCGTTTCCATTTCCAGGCCGGCAAAGCTGTGGCCCTAGCTGCCGATCTGTGCTTTCAAAAGCTCAACCTTTTCCCGCTCGCTTGCTAACAGGCGTTCGTAAAGGCTTCGGTTCTCTTCATATAACTTCCGCATCTCCTCCATAGTCGCATTCACAGGATTCGGGGGGGCGACAGCCGGCCCGGGTTGACGATGCTTCCTGATCATGATATTCCTTTTTTAAAAGCCCGATTTGTTAGTCTCTTACCCTGATTATTCGTACTTTTGCAACAAAAATCACGTTTAGTGTTCAACTGAATATGAAAAGAAGCTCAATCATCGGAATCATCATCATCGCCATTGCAATCGGCGTTATTATAAGTACCTATACAGACTCCAGTACCTATGGCACTTTCAGTGACGCCCAGGAGACCCGGACTGAGCTGCACGTTGTCGGACAGCTGAACAAGCAGAAGAGTCTGGTGTACAATCCTCAGCAGGATGCCAACTACTTTGCCTTCTTCATGAAGGATAATACCGGAAAAGAGTGCCGGGTCGTATTCAAGGGAACCAAACCGCAGGACTTCGAACGCTCTGAACAGATCGTCCTTACCGGTAAAATGGTCGGGAATGAGTTTCACGCCAGTAAAATTCTGATGAAATGTCCGTCCAAGTATACCGAGGATGAGATCGAGGTCACGGAATCAACCGCTTCTACAAGCCAAACCTAATCACAAATGGAAATCGAATTTGTTGGAGAACATCTGTTACCCGGGCAACTGGGGCAGTTCTTTATTGTCCTGACCTTCGGGGCATCGCTTCTCGCTGCTATCAGTTACTATTTCGCTTCTTTCAATGACCAGGCGGAACAGTCCTGGAAACGGATCGCCCGGGTTGCTTTTCTTTTAAGCGTCATCGGCGTAGTAGGAATCGGTTCCTGCCTGTATTATATTATCTATAACCATTATTTCGAATATCACTACGCCTGGGCGCACTCGTCCACGACACTGCCGGTATATTATATCATTTCCAGTTTCTGGCAGGGACAGGAGGGAAGCTTCTGGCTCTGGATGTTCTGGCAGGCCGTTCTGTCTGTTATTATTGTCGTCCGTTCGAAGAGCTGGGAAAGTCCCGTGATGGCCGTGATGATGCTCTGCCAGGTGATACTGGGTTCCATGCTGCTTGGTGTTGACATCTTCGGAGCTCGCGTAGGCAGCTCCCCATTCATCCTGCTTCGGGACGCGATGGCCGGACCGATCTTCTCGCGGCCGGATTACCTGAGCCTGATCAAGGACGGTAGCGGAATGAATCCGCTGCTCCAGAATTACTGGATGGTGATCCACCCCCCAACCCTGTTCCTCGGATTCGCTTCGATGGTCGTGCCTTTTGCCTTTGCAGTTGCCGGTTTATGGCGCAGAAGGTACCAGGAATGGGTGAAGCCTGCCCTGCCCTGGGCGTTGTTTGCAGTAATGATTCTGGGTACCGGGATCGTCATGGGCTCGTTCTGGGCTTATGAAGCGCTGAACTTCGGTGGTTTCTGGGCCTGGGATCCGGTAGAGAATGCTTCCATCATTCCATGGATCACGCTTATTGCAGGCGTACACGTGCTGATCGCCTACAAGAACACCGGACATTCGTATTTTACAGCGACGTTCCTGATCATGATCAGTTTTGTGCTCGTGCTGTATGCATCATTCCTGACCAGAAGCGGCATCCTTGGTGAGACATCAGTACACTCCTTTACGGACCTGGGTATGTTCTGGCAGCTGGTCATCCTGATCCTGATCTTCCTGGGCATCATGGTCTATCAGCTGGTCAGCCGGTGGAAGCACCTGCCGATCACCAAGAAGGACGAGGATACCTATTCACGCGAGTTCTGGCTTTTCATCGGAGCCCTGGTCCTGACCGTTGCGTGCGTGCAGATCATTGCGACAACCTCCATCCCGGTATTTAATGCGGCATTCGGGACCAATATCGCCCCGCCGACAGATGTTGTCGAGCACTATAACAAATGGCAGGCGCCGTTCGCAGTTGTCGTAGCCGTGCTGTCCGCCTTTGCGCAGTTCATGAAATACAAACGGACCGATTCCCGGAAATTCTATGTCACGACAGGAATCACCGCGGTTGTGGCTCTGTTGATTACCGGCGGAGCCGTCTGGGTAACCGGCCTCTATACCAACCTGATCTTCATCCTGCTTACGTTTGCCGCGGTGTTCTCGATCGTTGCCAATGGCAGGATCCTGGGCGATTCCATTAAAGGAAAGTGGAAGATTTCCGGTTCCTCCGTAGCGCACATTGGTTTCGGTCTGTTGCTGATCGGGGCACTGGTTGCCGCTGCGACCAATAAGGTGATCTCCATCAATAATACCGGAATCGGGTTCGGTGAGGAGTTTGACAAGAGCAATAAATCCGAGGAGAATATCATCCTGTATAAGAATAAGCCGGTCAGGATGGACCAGTATACCGTCACCTACCTGGGTGACTCGACCGAAGGTCCCAACACCTACTACCGGGTGAACTACAAACGGCTGGATGAAAAGACCGGTGCAGTCAAAGAGAGCTTTGACCTGTATCCGAATGCGCAGCAGAATGCGAAGATGCGTCAGATCATCGCTTCGCCGGATACCCGTCATTACCTGCTGAAGGATATCTATACCCACGTGAGCAGTGTGCCGCTGAAAGAGGAGGCCCATGAGCCGCATGAAGGACACTCGGAGGAGGAAGGCTACGAACAGCCGATCATCCATGAAGTATCCCTGGGCGATACGGTCCGGTTCCGTGAAGGATTTATGCTCGTAAAGGCCGTAAACCGCGATGCGAAGGTCGAGAACATCAAGCTGGCCGGCAATGATGTCGCCGTAGGTATGGAGCTGGAGATTCACTCAAACGATCAGCAGTACACCGCCGAACCTGTATTCCTGCTCAAGGGCGGAAGCAAGTTTGATTTTGGCAAGAACGTCGAAGGAGCCGGTCTGAAAGTTCGCTTTACCGATATTCATCCGGATAAGGACAAGCTCGAACTGCAGGTCTATCAGAAACCTAAAGTCGATAACGAATGGATCGTCATGAAGGCGATCATGTTCCCGTATATTAATTTGTTCTGGGGTGGTACGATCGTTATGATCGTCGGATTCCTGCTGTCCATCTTCCGTCGGAACAAGGAGCTGAAGATCTCGTGATATGCGGATTGCTCTCCTGGGAAGCGGTAACGTAGCAACGCACCTTGGCCGTGCCCTCCGGAATGCCGGAGAGGAGATCATCCAGGTCTGGAGCCGGAATATGGATCATGCGGCTGCGCTGGCCGGGGAGCTGAGCGCGGAGGCCGTAAATGATCCTGCCCGGATCACGGCGGGGGCCGACCTGTACATTCTGGCGGTCAATGACGACGCGATCTTAACCGTTGCATCCCAGCTGCCGGTCCACGACCGCCTGGTGGTGCATACTTCCGGCTCTACGGGGATGGAGGTTCTGCAGCATGCTTCTGACCGGATCGGTGTGCTGTATCCGCTGCAAACCTTCAGCAAGTCCAGGGACGTTGATTTTTCGGTGGTGCCGCTGGCCGTTGAAGGAAACAGCGACCCCGTTGTTCAAACGCTCGAGGATCTGGCCGGGAAGATCTCCGGACATGTGCTGCGGATGGACTCCCTTCAGCGCCGGGCCCTGCATGTGGCTGCCGTCTTCGCCTGCAACTTTACCAACCACCTCTATACGATTGCCGCGGGTATCATGGAGCAGAACCAGCTGGACTTTGATCTGCTGCGTCCGCTGATCCGCGAAACTTCGGCGAAGGTACAGTCCTTCATGCCACACGGGGTCCAGACGGGTCCGGCAGCAAGAGGGGATGAGGAGACCATGCGGAAACACCTGGAGTTTCTGCGGGAGCAGCCGGAGCTTGCAGCGCTGTACCGGGACCTCAGTCAGCGCATAGTCAATTTCGACAAGCAGGACGACCCCTTATTTTAATTTTCTAATTTTGCCACGCATGAATACGTATACGATAAAGATCAATTTTGAGGAAGCAGGCAAGTCTCCCGTGGAACTACCGATCCATGAAGGCGAGTCGGTCCTGGATGTCTGTCTGGACAACGGGATCGAGCTGCAGCATAACTGCGGCGGTGTTTGCGGATGCAGTACCTGTCATATCTATGTGAACAGCGGAATGGATACCCTGCCAGAGATCTCTGATAAGGAAGAAGACTTTATTGACCGTGCCGTCAACCCCCGGATCAACTCCCGGCTGGGCTGTCAGTGCGTGGTCGGAAACAGTGACCTGGAGGTCACCCTGCCGGACCAGACCCAGTTCCTCGGTCACTAAGCCGAAAAAATGTTTGAATACCTAACGTAAGAAGAAAGATGATAAACGATAAGTACGCGCTTCCGATTCAATGGAACGACTATGAAGATATTGCCATGGGCCTCTACGAAAAGTTCGGGGATGAATTCACGGAGTCGAAAATTTACCGGATCCGGTTTACGGACCTGATGGAGTGGGTGCTCAGCCTGCCAAACTTTACCGGAAAGCGTGAAGAATGCAACGAGGGGCATCTTGAACAGATCCAGTCCGCCTGGGTGTACGAATGGCGGGATAATCAGTAATTCCTAAATCCCCGGCCGTGTTCCTAAACAAACTTCATGAGATACGCGCATTTGTTTTCGATGTGGACGGCGTCCTTACGGACGGAACAGTCCATGTGACGGAAAGCGGCGAACAGCTCCGGTCGTTTAATATCAAGGACGGATATGCCCTGCAGCTCGCCGTTAAGCGGGGATACCCCGTTGCGGTAATTTCGGGTGCCCGGTCCGAGGGCGTACGGCTTCGCCTCCGGGGGCTCGGGATCACGCATATTTACCTGGCCATCGAAAACAAGACAGAGACCTTTCAGGCCTTTATCCGCGAGCATGAGCTGCATCCGGACCAGATCGTCTATATGGGCGATGATATTCCGGATCTGCCGGTCATGAAGCTTGCAGGGCTGCCCGTCTGCCCGGCGGATGCCGCCGACGATATCAAGGCCATATCCGGGTATATCTCACCCCGTTCGGGCGGACAGGGATGCGCCCGCGATATCATCGAGAAGGTTCTCAAGGTCCAGAACCGCTGGTTCGACGAAAACCCGTCCGCCCATGACGGAAGTCTCGGATAATTTTTTTCTTTTCATTTAAACCTTCGTTCCGTATCTTACTCTGTAAAGGAAAACCTTTTATGAGTATGAAGAAATTTGTTTTGGCAGCTTGCCTGTCCGGTGTAATCCTCACCGCCAGCGCACAGGATCGCCAGATGGCCGATCCGGAAGTCCGGGCCCGGCGTCAGACCGAGGCTCTTGCAAAACAGCTGAGCCTCTCGGCAGATCAGAAAGACCGCATTCAGGGATTCTACATGGCCCAGGCGAAAACCGCGGACAGTATCCGATCGGAAGCCAACGGGAATTTCCAGGGTTTCCGCGGCAAAATGCAGGCGGTTCAGGAAGCGACGGAGCAAAAGATCATGGGCGTCCTGGATGAGGGGCAGAAGAAGCAGTTCGAGAAGTACCTGGATGAACGGAAGAGCCGGATGCAGGGCGGCAGGGGTAATAACCGGAGATAACAGAAAAAGAACACGAAAGCGGCCGGATTGAAGTGCCCCCAGAAGTTTGACACTTATTGGAGGGATTTCAAATCGGTCGCTTTTCTTACTTTTGGCGGATGAACCAGAACTTTCCGCCGATCATCCTTGCGTCGAAATCTCCCCGCAGACAGGAGCTGCTACGGATGATGGGATATGACTTCCGCGTGGTCCTGAAGGAAGTGGACGAGACCTTTCCTGAAACGCTGAGTCCGGCCGAGACCGCCGTTTACATCGCTGAAAAAAAGGCCCGCGCCTTTGATGAAGGGGTTACGGACGAGGTCGTGCTGACCGCCGATACCATCGTCTGCCTGGATGGCCGGATCCTGGGTAAGCCGGAGGATGAGGGCCATGCGTTCAGGATGCTTTCAGAACTTTCCGGCCGGAAGCATGAGGTCATTACCGGGGTCAGCCTGCTGACCGGCCATCGGGTCACGAGTTTTTATGAGGTTTCGGAAGTCTACTTCAGCAGCCTCACCGAGGCGCAGATCCGGTATTACATTTCAACGGGTATGCCGATGGATAAGGCCGGCGGCTACGGGATCCAGGACTGGATCGGCCTCATCGGCATCGAGCGGATCAACGGTTCCTATACCAATGTGGTCGGCCTGCCGACCGAGCGGGTGTACCGGGAGCTTCTTGCGCTGAACCCCGTTCGCTAGGCTTACGGATCTGGTCTTAAGGCGGCCTCCGCCAGCATCCCTTCCTTGAGCGAATACGTGGAAAGGAAGGTTTGGGTGATCCCGGTCTTTTGCAGGATGAACCGGGTAAGCACGGAGGCCATAACAATCATATCGATTCTGAACGCCGCCAGCCCGGGCATCTTTTCCCGTTCCTCACGGGTACTTCCGATCAGCATCTCCAGGACCTCATACAGCTGCGCATTTTCGAATGCAGAGGCGGGACCCGGCGCAGATTCGCGCGTTCGGTTGATCATCGAGTCAAAGGTTTCGAAGGCCCCGGCAGACCCGACCAGCTGTTCGGGAGCATAGGTCCTGCAGGCTTCCAGCAAACCGGCCAGTTCGGTCTCCAGGTAGTTATAGAGGACGGTCAGCGTTTGCGGACTCACCGGGTCGGTCCTGTGATACTGCTCACGGAGCCTGGCGGCTCCCAGCGGGTAACTCTTCTTCCAGTGGATCCGGACCTGATCGCAAAGGATGAATTCAACGCTTCCGCCACCGATATCCATGATCAGTGTCGGGCGTGCGAGGGACAGGGCAGCGCGTACACCCAGGTAGATCAATTCCGCCTCACGGTCCCCGTCGATCACCTGGATCCCGATTCCGGTCTCCCGGAGGACCGATGCCATGAAGTCACCGCCATTGGCGGCGCTCCGGATGGCTGAGGTGGCACAGGCCAGTACCAGGCCCGGCTGGTACCGGTCGATCATGCTGCGGATCCTGCCCATGGTTTCTACGCCGCGGCGAAAGGCTTCGGGAGCAATATATCCCTGACTGATGCCACCTTCACCCAGCCTGACCGGAATTTCTTCGGCGAACAGGATCCTGCCGATGCCGCCCCTAACGGGTTCGGCGATCAGCAGGTTGAACGTATTGGTACCCAGGTCTATGGCAGCGATGGGTTTCGTCATGTTAAGGTTATCCGCTTATTCCTTGTACATAAACCATTTGGCCAGTTCCTTGTAGCTGGTTTTCTTTCCGTACATCAGGATGCCGACCCGGTAGATGCGTGCCGCGACCCAGGTTGTCAGAATAAAGCCGCCGATCAGTAAAGCGATTGACAGGGCAAGCTGCCATTCCGGAACGCCAAAGGGCAGGCGCACCATCATAGCGATCGGTGAGGTGAACGGAATGATGCTCAGCCAGAACGACAGCGTGCTGTCCGGGTTATTGACTATAAAACTGAAGGACATGATATAGGTGAACAGCAGCGGGAGTGTGATCGGGAACATGAACTGCTGCGTTTCGGTCTCCGAATCGACAGCAGATCCTACGGCCGCAAACAAGGCGCTGTACAGCATGAATCCGCCCAGGAAATAGATCAGGAAAGTCGTAAGGATATACGAAAAATTGATGGTCTTCATGGCTCCGATGATCTCGGCGCCGATGCCGTCCTGCTCCATCTGGGACTGGGTGGCAGCTACTGCGTCTTTTTTGCCGTCCGCGGCACTGACCGTTTCGACGCGGTCCTTAAGCAGCTGCCGGCCGGCTACCCCGGTCAGTGTCGTGGAAAGGATGATCCATAGGAGGAACTGGGTAAGACCAACCAGGCCGATCCCGATGATCTTTCCCATCATCAGCTGAAACGGTTTGACCGAGGATACGATAACTTCAATGATCCGGCTGGTCTTCTCTTCAATGACCCCGCGCATCACCTGCGCCCCGTAGATGAACAGCGACATATAGATCAGGATAGCGGCGGCAAAACCGACCGCATATGCGGCCCCGGCACTGCTGTCCTTTTCGCCTTCGGCAGTGATCTCCTTGGAAATGATCGAGACATTTGACTTGACGGCATTCAGCGTTTCGGGATCTATCCCGGCATCCTTCAGTCTTTTGCTCCGGAGAATTTCATCCATCTGGTCCTCAATCGTGCCCAGGGCGCTGATCCCGGGCTTCTTTTTGGAAAACATCTGGACCTGGCTGGTCTTTTCGAAATCGCCGGAAATATACAGGACGAAGTTCTCGCCTTCGGCAACCTCTTTCTTGGCTTCAGCAAGTGATTTGGTGCTGGTATGGAACCGGACTGCGCCCTTGTCTTTGAACGATCCGGTAAAGATCCCGGATTCGTCGATTACTTCCACTTCGGTCTTTGCGTCTCCGCCCTGAATGGTCAGGACGGCCACCAGGGCGTACATTCCAATGATCAGCAGGGGAACCAGCAAGGTCATTAACAGGAAGGATTTCTTCTTTACCCTGCTCAGGTATTCGCGTTGTATGATGAGTAATATTTTATTCATGACTAGTTCAGGCTTTTTACTTTTTCAATAAAGATCTCGTTGATCGTCGGGATCACTTCTACAAACCGGGTGATGCTGACCTGGTTCATCAGCGCGGAAAGCGCATCATTCGTAGTGTAACCGTCGCGGATCCGGATGGTGATGCCCTTCCCGGTTATATCCTGGCCGGTACACTCGAATGCGGTTTGTTCGGTCAGCCCGTTCAGGTGCCCATCATAGGTGATCTGGTAGGTACTGTTCCGGTAGGAGTTCTTGATATCCGAGACCTTCCCGTCGAGGATCTTCCGCGACTTATTGATCAGCGCAATGCTGTCACACAGCTGCTCCACGGATTCCATCCGGTGGGTGGAAAAAATGATGGTAGCGCCGCGGGCATTCAGCTGGAGAATTTCGTTGGTGATGATCTCCGCGTTGACCGGGTCGAAGCCGGAGAACGGCTCATCCAGGATGATCAGTTCCGGGTCATGAACAACGGTGGCAACAAACTGCACCTTCTGCTGCATACCCTTGCTGAGATCCTCGACTTTCTTCTTCCACCAGGTTTCCATTTCCATCTTTTCGAACCAGTACCGGATCTTGCCGGTCGCTTCGGCCCTGGACATTCCCTTAAGCTGGGCGAGATACAGCATCTGTTCTCCGATCTCCATCTTTTTGTAGAGACCCCGTTCTTCAGGGAGGTAACCGATCTTTGAAATATGCGAAGGATTCAGCTTTTCTCCGCTGATGTAGACTTCGCCGGAATCCGGCGCGGTGATCTGGTTGATGATCCGGATCAGTGAGGTCTTTCCGGCGCCGTTCGGGCCTAACAGGCCGAAGATACTTCCTTTGGGAACTTCGATACTAACGTCATCGAGGGCGCGGTGGTTAGCATATTGTTTAACGATATTTCGAATACTGAGCATGCTGTGAGAAGGTTTTAACGCGTAATATTACACAATTTGCGCGATTTACCGCCCTTCTGTCATCAGTTAGGTTTCATGCCGCCATGCTTTTCAGCTGCTGTGCATTGATGACCCCTGCGGCCCCGATATCATTATTGAAGTAAACAAAGGCTTCCCGCGTCTGTCCCGAACCGCTGACCTCGCGGGAAAAGCTGCGCAGCTCCGGTTCGGTGTACGGTGACCGGTACAGTTCGGGAACCCCGTGAAACCTGTAGTACAGTAACGGGGTGTTCTGTACGACCACGTCAGGCAATGCCGGGTGACTCATGCCGCAGAAGGTCACCTGTCTTTGGGACAAGGCATCATAGACGTCCGGGTGCCACCAGGAGACGTGGCGGAATTCCAGCACGTTCGGGAAAGCGGGATCCAGTGCATCAAGGATCCGGTACAGACGTTCCTCCCGGTAATCCATCCTTGGGGGCAGCTGGAACAGCACACAGCCCAGCTTGTCCTTCAGGCCTTCGCCGACCGTTCCGTAGAAATCGCTGATCAGCTGTTCGGTATGGTGGAACTGTTTGAAGTGCGTGATTCCGCGCGGTGCCTTTACGGCGAACCGGAACCCTTCCGGACTGCTGTCATGCCAGCTCTGCAGGGCCGGAAGCCGCGGGAACCGGTAAAACGTAACATTCAGTTCCACGGTGTTGAAGTGCCGGCAGTAATATTCGAACCACCTGCGCTGGGGGAGGCCCCGGGGATAAAACCGTTCCTTCCAGTCCTTATAGTGAAAGCCCGAGCATCCGATCCGCCAGCTGACCATCTTTTTTCTTATGGAAACACCGTTTTACCCCTGTAGTTTCCGCCGTCCCCAGGCTTTGATCCCGGACAGCCAGCGGCTGCTGTTCTTTTTGCCCGAGTTTTCGCCGATCAGGAAGCCGTATGGTTTCAGGGGTTCGATATGGTCGCAGATGATCTTGACGATGCCCAGGATCGGGATGGCCAGGACCATTCCCGGAATTCCCCAGACCATCTCGGCGCCCACCAGGATGATGATGGTGAACAGGGGGTTGATATTCACCTTGGCGCCGACAACCAGTGGTTCCAGTATGTAGGTCTGTATGAACTGGACCAGCATGTAGGTCACGATCACGCCGGCTACCATCTGGGCATTGCCGCCCTGTGAAAGCACCATCAGCAACGTGATGGTCGAGCCTGTCAGGTTTCCGACAAAGGGAACGATCTCCAGGAGCCCGCAGATCACGGCGAACAGGAAGGCGCTTTTTACGCCGACGATCGAGAAGCCTATGCTGTACATGATCCATAACATCACGATCATGGATCCCAGCCCGAGCAGGTACTGCTGGGAAACCTTACTGGCATCCCGGACGATCCGTTCGGTGTTCTCGCGTTCCCCTGCGGGAACCAGCCTGAGGATTCCCTCCTTAATGCGCTGCCGGTAGTACATGAACAGAAAGATATAAACCAGGACGAGGACGAAATTGACCAGGGTGCCTAGCACGGTGCCTGCGAAACTGGCAGCAATCCTGCCTGCCGTTCCGCCCCCGGAGGACTGTTGCTCCTTGAGGATCTCTTTCTGTTTCTCGAGGGTGATATTGAACTTTTCGACGATAAACTGCTGGGTCTGGGCCCACAGTTCGGCAAGTTTCCTGGACATCTGGTTGACGTCTTCGGACAGGTCGGACAACTGCCAGGAGAGCAGCATGATGACCGCTGTGATGACCAGGAGGAAAAGTAGGATACAAAGGAGGGCGGCTACCGCCCGGTGTATTCCCCGGCTTTCAAACCTGGCGGACAACGGCGTGAAAAGCATCGCGAAAAGGATTCCGAAGGAGATGGGAATCAGGAATTTGCGCGCAAAATAAAGGATAGTGGTGGAAAGGATGAAAAAAAGGAGGAAACTGATCGTTTTGTTTAAAGTAAAGCGGTGCATACCGAAACAACAAATAAAAAGCCTGAAGTTTCATTCTTCAGGCTTTTCTCAACTCAGCTTTTATTTATTTTCCTAAACCGATACCGATACCGGCGTTGAATGAATTGTACTGGGCAACCGAGTATGAAGCATAGAGCCTCAGTACGGCAAGATTCAGCTGGAAACCTGCATTGGCGCGCATTCCGCCGATATCTGAGTTCTTGATGGATACAGGATCGACCCGTTCCCGGATCACTGATGATCCGTCGGCTGCGTACTCCCGGAATTCATACCGCCCCTTCATACTGAAGTCAGTCTTGGCAGAATTGTATCCGACGCTCAGGAACGGCGTGAAGAACATCATCTTTCTTGAAAGGATCGCTTCGACATTCACCCCTGAGAATTTTGAATCGATTTTCTGATCCGGATCCCGCGGAGCACCGGATTCGGTCGGAACCTCCAGCGGCACTTCATAATTGAACACGGTATATCCTACGGCCAGACCGAGGTCAACCGGCAGGATCCGATCAGCCGTTTTATTCAGAAGCAATGGCAGGACATCAACCTTAACGCCCCCGCCGATCATGCCCATTGAACCGTAGTCACCGAGGCTGACCTTTGGCATCGCTCTCAGCGTAACATCAATGCCTTTAGGCAATCCGACGGTTGCCTGGAGCTGCGGCGCCGGAATAAATGGAATATCTGCTCCGTCAGGGAGTTCGAACGTCTCAAGCGGTTCAGTGCCGTTCTGGTAGTTTTGATTGTAGATCCCCATGGTTACCCGGTCACCGGAAGCAGAAGCAACGGTTGGAGAAACTGTTCCTGAGCCTGCAACGGGACGCAGCGTGCTTGAAAGACCAAGTTTGGCCACATCAAAGGATTTGTCGGCGGCAGGTACGAATGCACCGGTAAATCCGACTCTTAACTCAAAACGGCCGGTGTTTTTAGCCCGTCCGGTATTATTCCAGCCGGAGTTCAGGCCGATTCCGAAGCCTTTGAACAAGGGATTCAGATACGCCTGCGCAAGTCTGGTTGCATCTTCTGGATTCGATACGATCATTCTGCTGACCTCATCCTGAGCAAAAGCAGCAGAGCCGGTAAATAAACCTGCACAAATTAATGCAGTCTTAAGAAAGTGTTTTGGAGCTATCATGGTTTGATTAATCAAAGGCTAAAAATGAAAAAAATTAATAGAAAAGAAAAAATAAATTTCCGGGGCATACTTTCCGGGTATCGGAACGGTCATGAAACAACTTCCGTCAATTAACGCTATTTTTGCACCTGATTCCATATGATAGAAGAGAATGATCTGATAGAACAGGGCGAACAGGACCTTTATGAACATTTGCGGGTGGTTGTTGACAAAGGTCAGTCACTGCTGCGCATTGACAAGTTCCTGATGCACCGGATCGAAAACGCGTCCCGAAACCGGGTTCAGAATGCGATCGATGCGGGAAGCGTGCTCGTAAACGAGAAGCCTGTTAAAGCCAGCTACAAGGTGAAGCCGCTGGACGTCATCTCGGTCGTACTTCCGCACCCGCCGAGGGATACGGAGGTCTACCCGGAGAATATTCCGCTCGATATCGTCTATGAAGATGACGATGTCATCATCGTAAACAAACCGGCAGGCCTGGTCGTCCACCCGGGTTATAACAATTACACCGGTACGCTTGTAAACGGCCTCGTATATCATTTCCGGCAGCTTCCGCAGTTGCCCGGAAACGACGGGCGTCCCGGCCTGGTTCACCGGATCGACAAGGACACCTCGGGGTTGCTGCTGATCAGCAAGAACGAAAGGTCCATGACCTACCTGGCCCGGCAGTTCTTCGATCATTCGATTTCCCGGAAGTACCAGGCGCTGGTATGGGGCGACCTGAAAGAGGACGGAACAGTCACCGGATATATCGGCCGCAGTGCGCGGGACCGGAAGGTCATGGCCATTTACGATGACGAGAGCAAGGGCAAATGGGCCGTTACGCATTATAAGGTGATCAAAAGGTTCAATTACGTGACCCTCATCGAATGTCAGCTGGAGACGGGCCGGACTCACCAGATCCGGGCTCACATGAAGCACCTGGGGCATCCCCTGTTCAATGACAGCACGTATGGCGGGGACAAGATCGTAAAGGGTACGGTGTTCAGCAAGTACCGGCAGTTTATTGAGAACTGTTTCGAGATCATTCCGCGGCAGGCGCTTCACGCCAGGTCCCTCGGTTTTATTCATCCGTCTACCAAGAAATATATTCACTTTGAATCTGAGCTACCCGCTGATTTCAGGGCGGTCCTGGAGAAATGGGAACGTTATACAGCTGCAACGGAGGAATAGCATGGACGTGATCAACTTCAACGGGGAAATGGTTGCAGCGGATGCGCCTGTCATGTCTGCGGAAAGCCGCGCGTTCCGGTACGGGGACGGCCTGTTCGAGACCATGCGGTATTCGAACGGGGAGCTGAAGTTCACGGAGCTGCACCTGGACCGGATCCGGAAAGGGATGCGGATGCTGAAGCTGGAGGGCTATTCACAGCTCGACAAATATTTCCTGAGGGAGAAGGTCGAAGAACTGGTCCGCCGGAACAAGACCGGTCCCTCGGCGCGGGTCCGGCTGACCATTTACCGGGAAGGAGGCGGCCTGTATGCGCCGGCGACCAACAAAATGGGGTATGTGCTGCAGGTCAGTAAACTGGCCGATCCGGCCTATTCCGGAAACCCGCGGGGACTGATCATCGACGTCTTTGACGAAGTTACCAAGCCGGTCACCGCCCTTTCCAATCTGAAGACCTGTAACTCGCTGCCCTTTGTACTGGCCGGCGTATTTAAAAATCAGCATAAGCTGGACGACGTCCTGCTGCTTAATCAGCACGGTTTCCTGTGCGAGGCGATCAGCAGCAACATTTTCGTGGTGTATCAGAACCAGCTCTTTACGCCTGCCCTGAGTGAAGGCTGTGTAGCGGGAGTGATGCGGCAGGTGGTCATGCAGCTTGCCAAGCAGCATGATCTGGAGCTGGTGGAGGCCCAGATCAGTCCGCAGATCCTGAACGAGGCCGAGGAGGTCTTCCTCACCAATGCCGTACAGGGAATCCGGTGGGTCATGGGATATAACAGGAAGCGTTACTTCAATGAAATGTACCGGTACCTGCTCAACGCCCTGAACAACATGAAAGGAACCCTATAGGCGGATACCCCGCAGGAACTCCTGCACGTTCATCCGCTTCTTACCTTCCAGCTGCAGATCGGTGACTGAAATGAACCCGTTCCGGCATGCGAACTTCAGGTAGGTCTTCTGGTCGGAAAGGATGCCTCCCGGCGAGATTCCGGGTTCGCCTTTTTCAAGTACTGCCTGGAAGATCTTCAGGTTCTTATCCTGGAACCGGGTAAAGGCCGTTGGATACGGGCTCAGTCCGCGTATATGGTTGAATACCTTTTCGGCGTCCTGGTTGAAATTGATGGAACAGTCCTCCTTAAAGATTTTCGGTGCATGCTTCAGGCCGCTTTCGGCAACCTGATCCTGGGGGGTTTCCTGGTAGTTACCCGCTTCTATGGCCTTTACCGTCCTGACCAGGAGGGCCGCTCCGACTTCCATCAGCCGGTCGTGGAGGTCGCCGGCCGTATCGGTATCGCCCACGGGCACCTTTTCAGAGAAGATGATGTCTCCGGTATCGATCTCATGCTTCAGGAAGAAGGTGGTCACGCCGCTCTCCGTCTCCCCGTTGATGATTGCCCAGTTGATCGGGGCTGCGCCGCGGTATTGCGGCAGGAGCGAGGCGTGCAGGTTGATCGTGCCTTTAGGGGGCATATTCCAGACAGCTTCAGGCAGCATACGGAACGCCACGACTACCTGGAGGTCCGCCTTCAGGTCCGCAAGTTCCTGAAGAAATGCCGGATCCTTGAGTCTCACGGGCTGGAGTACCGGCAGATCATGTGCCGCAGCATATTTCTTTACGGCAGACTCGCTGAGCTTCTGTCCCCGGCCGGCCGGTTTATCCGGCGCGGTGATAACACCAACGATCTGACACCCGGACCGGACCAGGGCATCCAGGGATGCCACTGCAAAATCGGGAGTGCCCATAAAAATGATTCGCATAGGATGGATTTTAAAAAGCATTCTCCCGGCGGATGGCCGGGAGAACGTGTGATTTAGTTAATATCTATCGTGACTAGTGGCGGAGATCAGGGATACAACAGGTACTTTTTCCGCATCTCCTTGTACTGCCTCAGTCCCGGTTCCCAGCTCTTACGGATCTCCGCTTCGCTCTTGCCGGCGATGATCTGCTCCTTCAGGGTTTTGGTTCCCGCCAGCTTGTCGAAATTGCCCATCTGATTGCTTTGCTTGTAGTCGAAGAACTTCTCTTTGTACGGGTAAGCCTGATAAAGTTCGATCAGCCAGCTCAGGTTGATCTGGCCGGTTTTCTTAAATATGCTGGTGTCGTAGTTCCGGAGATCCAGTCCGTAGCAGGCCTTGTCCTGGTGGAGCGGGGTCTCTGCCATTCCCTTGATGCTTTTCGGCGTGAACGAAAAGGAGTATTTTCCTTTCAGATCAGGGTTGCCAAGCACGGTAAAGGGAAACATCGTTCCGCGGCCCTGGCTGATAATGGTACCTTCGAAAAGGCAAAGGGTAGGGTAGAGCAGGATCGACTGCTGGGTGTTCAGGTTTGGTGACGGCTTAACAGGCAGTTCGTATTCCATGTCATGGGTATAGTCCGCCACCTTGATAATGTTCACCTTGCACTGGGCTTTGCCTTCCAGCCAGCCTTCGCCGTTCAGCATCAATGCATACTCGCCGACGGTAAGTCCGTGCACGATCGGGATCGGGTTGATGCCGATTCCGGATTTCAGTGCCGGATCCAGGATCGGTCCGTCAATGTAATACCCGGTCGGGTTTGGTCTGTCGAGGATCAGCAGTTCCTTGTTGTTTTCAGCGCATGACTCCATCACCCGCTGCAGCGTGTTTATATAGGTATAGAAACGAACACCGACATCCTGGATATCAAAGATCATGATATCGATGTTTTCCAGGTCCTCTTTCGTTGGTTTGTGATGTTTGCCGTAAAGCGAGATCACCGGGATCCCGGTTCTGGCATCCACGCTGTTGTCAACCTTGATCCCGGCACTGGCCTCGCCGCGGAATCCGTGTTCGGGGCCGAAGATCTTGACAATATTCACGCCCAGCGACCGCAGGCTGTCCACACTGGTCTGCGTACCGATGATCGAGGTCGGATTCACCACCATGCCGACACGTTTTCCCTGCAGGAGCGGAAGGTATTTTTCGGTCTGATCCGCACCGGTCTTGATTTTGCCGTTCTGCTTGTTCAGGGCTTTGATGTCAACTTTATACGGGTCAGGTACACCGGATGCGGCTGGCCGGACCTGTTGTCCGCAAGCGCTCACCACGGAGGCAAGGAAAATACTCGAAAGGAGCGAAAGAAATACTCGGTTCATAGAATCTTAAATAAGTAAAAAATTGAAGGTTTGGGTCGTGCAGTTTCTCTTTGACGGTGTGTACTGAAAAAATTGCATCTTTGCGAAAGTACAAAAAATAAAGCTTGGGTTGAATTTACCGCTTTTTATTGCCAGACGAATCACTTTCGCTTCGAGCCGGAACTTTTCCAGGCTGATCGTACGAATCGCTATTCTGGGTATCATGCTCGGGCTTGCAGTCATGATCCTTTCCGTTGCCATCGTCAAGGGTTTCAAGGGCGAGATAAGGGAGAAGGTGCGCGGGTTTTCGGGCGATATCCAGGTCCTGAAGCTTGATCTGAACTCATCCTTCGAGAACTCGCCCTATATCATCAATGCGACCACGCTCCGGACATTACGCGCTAACCGGGAGATCGCCTTTATGCAGCCCTTCGCAACCAAGCCGGGCATCATCAATGCGAACAACGAGGTCGAGGGTGTCGTGCTGAAAGGCGTGGACAGTACCTATAACTGGGATTATATCCGGAATGTGCTGTCCTCCGGGAAGGTGCTGGACTTCACGGACCGCGCTGCCGCGATGCGCCAGATCATGATCTCGAAGTATACCGCCGACCGGCTTAGGCTGAAGGTCGGAGATGACTTCCTGATGTATTTTGTCCAGGAGCCGCTCCGGAAGCGAAAGTTCGAGATCGTCGGGATTTATGACCTGGGCGTTGAGGAGGTGGACCGCATGTATGTCATCGGGGACATTTCGCTGATCCGCCGGCTGAACGAATGGGGGCCGGATGAAGTCGGTGGTTATGAACTTCGGGTGAAAGACTTTAAGTCGCTGGACCGGGTATCGCAGCAGGTATATGACGATCTGGATGTAAGTCTTAAATCGTATTCGATCCGCGAGATCTACCCCACCATTTTTGAATGGCTGAACCTGCTCGATGTGAATACGCAGGTTATCTTGGTACTGATGTTGGCCGTGGCCGTTATCAATATGATCTCCGCCCTGCTGATCATCATCCTGGAACGGACGAATATGATCGGGCTCCTCAAGGCGCTTGGAAGCACCAACTGGAGCATCCGGAAAATCTTCCTGTATAATGCTGCTTACCTGATCAGTTACGGACTGCTGCTGGGCAACATCCTGGGGATCGGGCTTGCCGTTTTCCAGGATCAGACCCATTTCTTTGCCCTCGACCAGGCTTCTTACTATATCGATTTCGTGCCGGTGCAGCTCGAGGTCGCCGATGTCCTGCTGCTGAATCTTGGAACGCTGATCATCTGTATCCTGGTCATGATCGTTCCGTCCATGCTGGTCACCCGGATATCACCGGTGAAAGCAATCGCATTCCAATAGGGCGAAAATGGCAAAAGGCGTCTTTACCGGTCCCGCCTGAGTTTGTATTCACAGATTTTGGCCGATCCGGTCCCGCTGTACCTGTCCAGGTACAGGCTGTCGCCCCTGAACCGGTATTGATATTCGCCGGTCAGGATCAATCCCCAGTAGAAATCCGCCGTCCAGATATTTTGGTCTTCGAATACGATCCTGCTTTTATCGGCAAACCGGAAGGTGCCCGATCCTCCCGCGGGAATCCGGTCGGGATTCGAAGACGACCGGTAGCGGTTTCCGTCGAAGGTGATCTGTACCGGCCCGCTTTGTTCCGGCGTTAAGGGGGTGGCATGTACGGTAAAGATTCCCGAATAGGAGCCCTTGAGGTTACCGGATTCGGTTTCCTCACAAGCCGGCATGGACAAACCCATGGTGAGCAACAGCAGGACGAGTGTCGATTTCATCCGTTAATGTCACTGTTTTTTTGCTTCGTTCCAAAAAACGTCCATCTCCGCAAGCGTCATCTCCTTCAGGCTTTTCCCCAATTCCGAAGCTTTTCCCTCCAGGTACTGGAAACGTTTGATGAACTTCCTGTTGGTCTTTTCTAGCGCGTCTTCCGCATTGATGTCAATAAAACGGCCATAATTGATCAGCGAGAAGAGCAGGTCTCCGAATTCATCCTCGGCCCGTTCACGGTTGATCTCCTGGTCGCCGGTGACGTTGAACTCGTTCCGGAATTCCTGCATTTCCTCCTCCACTTTCTCCCAGACCTGGCTTTTCTCTTCCCAGTCGAATCCCACTCCGCGGGCTTTCTCCTGGATCCGGGACGCCTTGACCAGGGCCGGAAGCGAAGCCGGCACGCCGGCGAGTACCGACCGGTTGCCTTCCTTCAGCTTGATCTGCTCCCAGTTCCGTTTGACGTCGGTTTCGTCCCGGACGGTAACATCACCGTAAATGTGCGGATGCCTGTTCACCAGCTTGTCACAGATGCCGTTCAGCACCTCGGTGATATTGAAAGCATTCTTTTCGGAACCGATCCGTGCATAGAAAACCAGGTGAAGCATAATATCGCCGATCTCCTTCTTGATTTCATCCATGTCGCCTTCCAGGATAGCGTCTGACAACTCGTACGTTTCCTCGATGGTAAGATGGCGGAGGGATTCCATGGTTTGTTTCCTGTCCCATGGACATTGCTCCCTGAGCGTGTTCATAATGGTCAACAATCGTTCAAATGCGGTGGCGGGAGTACCGGCGGCAGGGGGAATCGGGTTTTCAGGCATCACTTAAATATTTGGGACAAAATTAAGAAAGTTCCCAACGTTGTGCCCGGTGTCGGGCGGAATGGAGAGATTTTTGTTCGATAGTTATCATATCAACGGGCCCGGATTGCCTGTTTTCTGATCAGAAAAGTTTATGAAAAAATACCCTGTTGACTCCGCTGCGATGACGAGTGTCGGATATGATGCTGAACAAAGGATTCTCGAGATACAATTCAAGAGCGGAGGCGCCATCCGGCAGTTCTATGATGTGCCCCAGGAAGTTTTCGATGACCTGATGGCTTCCGACTCCCAGGGTGACTTTTTCAACATGGCCATCCACGGCAAATTTGAAGAAAAGCGTGTAGATGAATAGATATGAAACGTGTGAGTGTTAAATGCCCGCTGCTGGAGAGTATCGGGTATGATCTGCAGAGAGAAGTGCTGGAAGTGCAGTTAAAAGACAACGGAAAACCGGTCTGGAGATACCGTAATATCCCTATGCCGGTTTTCCGTGCCATGATGTGGGCCGCCTCGAAAGGGCGTTATTTCGTATCCAAGATCGACGGAAAATATCCCAAAGAACTTGTTGCCGGATAAGCTGCTGTCCGGGCTGAGCGCTGGCCGTCTATTTACCGGCCGCAAGCTGGTCCTGCGGTTCCGTTTGTCCGCGGTGGCAGGTGTTGCAGCGCACCCGGTTGAGCGATGCGCTGTGCCCGGCGAAATACTTTTTGTTAAGCTGTCTGGTCATTTTATACATTGACCGCGCCATGTTCTTTTCCGGCTTGGCGTCACTGGCAAAGTCCAGCCGTTTCGGATTCGCTTCGGAGGGTGCATGACAGTGGCCGCATTTTACGCCCAGGGCGTCCTTCCAGCTTCTCATCACGGAATCGAGTTCCGCCTTGGCGATGTTTTTCGGCAGGACCTTCAGATTCGCAGGCTTGAAGGGCTCGTCCTGTACCCGTTTGTCCGGAGTGGTTGCTGCGGTAGTGAGGATGAAAGCCGATACGATGCCGAAGGCAAGAATGGATTTGCTGAATTTCATGTTTACAGGTTTGGTTTCCCTGAAATTAAATGAAAATTCGTTCAAATAAAAATCCGGTCACACCGGCCGCTTCATAATCAGGTCGGTCTGGATCTCGTCTCCGAAGGGAAACGGGTGGGAACCCGCCACGGTAAAGCCATGTTGCTCATAAAACCGGACGGCCCGGATATTCTTTTCCCAGACGCCAAGCCAGATGTAGCGGAGCCGGTTTTCCCGGGCGATGGCGATGGCCTTTCCGATCATCCGTTCGCCGAGCTTCTGACCCTGGAACTCCGGGAGGACGTAGATCCGCTGAATTTCCAGCGAGTCAGGGTCCTGAAGGTCCGTCTGAGCCGGAGCGAAATTCAGTTTCAGGTAGCCAGCGGTTCGGCGATCATTCTGTACCAGGAAGAAGACGCAGGCAGGGTTTGCCAGTTCGCCGCTTAACTGTTCTTCGGAAAATGCACGCTCCATATATTCCCGGATGTTGGCTTCGCTGTTCAGGGGCCCGAACGCCGGGTAAAAGGTTTTGATGGAAAGGTCGGTGAGTTCCGCCAGATCCTGCATCGCCGCTTGCCTGAAGATGATAGTCCCGTCCATGGAACAAAGATAGTACTCCTGGAGCTGAAAGGTAGTGTCAGGATAGTTGCCGGTGGTCAGTCCTCTCCGCGGACGGCCCGGAGCATCTCCCGTTTTCCCGGTGCCCCCGGGGCTTTTTGCACGGTAAACCCGAGCGATTTCAGGGTTCTCTTCAGATTGCCGGTAATGGCATAGGTGACAAAGACGCCGCCCGGCCGGAGGAATCCGGTGATATGGCGCAGGGCGTCGCAGTCCCACATCTCCGGCTGATGAATGGCCGCAAAGGCGTCAAAGTACAGGACATCGAACGTGCCGGTCGTCCAGAAATCAGCCAGCGTGGTATGGGCGGTTTGTAAGCGGCAGTGTTCGCCGATTCCGGCCTCGTGCTGCATTGACGCCTCATAGTGCTCCATGAACGCCTCCCACACAGGTTCTGAAACATATTGCCGGTATCCGGTCTGCCCGATCATTTCGCGGTTCAGGGGATAGGCCTCGATGCCTGTGTAATGCAGCCGGATGTTCCGGCTCTCGCAATAATCCGCCGTCAGCAGGAAATTCAGCCCGGTACCAAGCCCCACTTCCAGGATGCGAACTTCGCGGGAAGGCGTGCGTTCCAGGAAATACTCAAGTCCGGACTTCAGAAAGACATGGCGGCTTTCCTGCAGTGCACCGTGTCTGGAGTGGTAGTTTTCGCCGACTTCCGCGTTGAACAGGGTAGCGGATCCGTCCGCCGTGGTTACAAAGGTGAGATTGTCTGACATGTTAATAGACTTTCGAACCGCGTTCAGCCCAGCGGCTGAACGCATGGTTATACGTGTGGATCTCCGAGGTCTGGACCCCGCTGGACTTATAGACCGGGTTTCCGGTATTCACCCACTCCAGGATTCCGCCGTACATATTATAGACGCATTCATAGCCGGCCCGCATGAGCTTTTCAGCGATCCGCTCACTTCGGGTTCCCACGGTGCAGTACACCACGATGGTGGCATCGTAGGGGATGTCATAGACCGAACGCATGTCAAACCAGTAGTAGCCTACGTGGCGTGCATTCTTCAGATGGCTGATTTCAAACTCTTCGGTTTCACGTGCGTCCAGGATATAGAAATTATGCCGGTCGAACTTTTTGAACTCCCTGACGGAAAGGAGCGGGACCGTATGACTGTACAGGCTGTCCAGTCTGGCTTTATAGTGGACGTTCCTGATCTGACCCAGCGAGGCCAGGGAAAAAAGACAACATACGGACAAGAGAAAGTATCGCATCTGGAATCGTCTGTTTAGAACCGGAGCTGCCGGTCCGTCCGCCGTCCCCGTGAAGTGGCGGCGTAACATCATATCATACAAAAATTGTTTTCAGGAGTTTTGGACCCTGGTAGGAGTTCAAACGTCAAAGATAGCAAGTTATGATGACCGGGAAATAAGAAACCGCCTGTCCGGCAGTTAAAGGTTTGCCAAACAAGCGGTTTCTTTTATCATTGAAAGAAGGGGATCTTACCAGATACGGATCCGTTCTTCCGGTTTTTTGTAAAGCTTATCGCCGGGCTGAACGTCGAAGGCCTTGTACCATGCATCCATGTTTACAGGCGCTCCGATCGTACGGTATTCACCGGGTGAATGCGGGTCGGTTACGATCTGCTGTGCGGCAGCTTCCGGAAGGATGTTGCCTCTCCACACCTGTGCCCATGACAGGAAGAACCGCTGATCAGGAGTGAATCCGTCGATCTTCTCGTCGGACTGGCCCTGCTCGGTCATCTTGAACGCCTCATAAGCCGCATTCAGTCCGCCCAGGTCGCCGATGTTCTCACCCAGGGTCAGCTTGCCGTTCACGTGGATGGTATCCAGCACGGTATAGCCGTTATATTGCGCGACCAGCATGCTGGTCTTGGCATTGAACTTCTCGCGGTCTTCATCAGTCCACCAGTTCCGTAAGGTACCGTCTTTATCATACTGGCTGCCGGAGTCATCAAATCCGTGTGACATTTCGTGACCGATCACGGCACCGATTCCACCGTAGTTCACTGCATCGTCAGCATTCGGATCGAAGAAAGGGAACTGCAGGATACCGGCAGGGAATACGATCTCGTTCATTACCGGGCTGTAGTATGCATTTACAGTCGGCGGAGTCATTCCCCAGCGGGTTCTGTCAACCGGCTTGCCGAGTTGTTTTACCATTTCATTGTAGTTCCAGACGCTGGCGTTCCGCAGGTTCTGGAAGAAAGTGCCCCGGTTGATCTCCAGACCGTCGTAGTTTCTCCACTTGTCAGGGTACCCGATCTTCGGCTTGAAAGCAGCCAGTTTTGCCAGCGCTTTTTCCTTGGTCGCGGCGCTCATCCAGTCGAGGTTCCTGATCCGGATCTCGTAAGCTTTGCGAAGGTTTTCAACAAGTACCTGCATTCTTGCCTTTGCTTCGGGCTTGAAGTACCGGCCTACATAAAGCTGGCCCAGCAGTTCTCCTACCGTTCCGTCAGTCAGGGAAGACATTCTCTGCCAGCGCGGAGTCTGTACCTTCTGGCCGGACAGCACCTGGCTGTAGGCGAAGTTCGCTTCCACGAAAGGCGTGCTCAGGTAGGGAGCGGAGCCTTTAAGTACCTGCCACTGCAGGTAGGTTTTCCAGTCCTTTACCGGAACCGAAGTCAGCATACCGTTCAGTGCCGTAAAGAATTTAGGTGCAGAAACGAGGATCGAATCCTGTCCGTTCACTTTCATTGCGGACATCAGGGACTTCCAGTCCATGTTCGGAGTGGTTTTGCTGAAGGCGGCGACAGAGAACTTATTGTAGGTCGCGTGCGGATCGCGCATCTCCACGCGGCTCATCTGGGCTTCTGCCAGCGATTTCTCGATCTTGAAAATGGTTTCAGCGTTCTGCTTCGCTGCAGCTTCGGATGAACCGGTCAGCGTAAACAGGCGCGTGATATAGGTTTTGTACGCCGCGCGGATCTTCTGGCTTCTGGCATCATCCTTCAGGTAGTAATCCCGGTCAGGAAGGGTGGTGCCGCCCTGGCTCAGCTGCGGAATCATGGACTCCACATTCTTGCGGTCCTGGCCGATGAAGAACCCGAACATCGGGGAACCGGCTCCGCGCGTGCGCATGGTTGCGGTCTCATTCAGAACTCCCTTGAGGTCGCTGATCCTGCTGATTCTTGCAAGGTCCGCTTTGATCGGGGTGTAGCCCAGGCGGTCAATGGTAACACTGTCCATCCCGGCTGCATAAAAATCGCCAACCCGTTTTTCAGCGGATCCGGCAGCTGCGTTCTTATTATTGGCGGCATCGTTCAGGATGGTCTTAACTGCATTGATATTAAAATCACGTAACAGGTTGAAGCTTCCCCAGCGCGTCTCTTTTGCAGGAACCGGGTTGGCCTTGATCCATGTACCGCTGGCATACTGATAAAAATCATCGCCTGGTTTGACAGACAGGTCCATATGGCTTTTGTCAATGAACGGCGCTTTTTGGGCAACGGCATTGAAAGAAACCAGTAAAGCCCCCAGGAGCAGTGGTTTTGAATAATTAATTTTCATGTTTGATTGATGAATTTGCTGTTTTGATATGAAAGTTCAAATTAAGGATTTTTTCCTATTTATTGAACCAGCAAATTATTTTGGTCAGCCCTAAGCGGTTAAAGAGCAGGGCATGGAGCCGGGAGTTCATTTTGGACTTCATTGATAATCGAGCACTTACTTATGTAACTGAGCAGAAGTAAAAATATTGTTATGAACGATCCGCCGGGAAAGGCGAACCTGACAATGTGCGGTAAGTGTACGCGGAAAATCCTCTTCAAAACCGTATTTTTGTCCTTCCAAATTTTTTAGCTGTCTCATGAGCATTTCGAAAACGTACAACCCCAAGGAAACCGAAAATAAGTGGTACCAGTACTGGATGGAAAAAAAGTTCTTTCATTCCGAGCCGGATGAACGGGAACCATATACCATCGTGATTCCGCCGCCGAACGTGACCGGAGTACTGCACATGGGGCACATGCTGAATAACACCATCCAGGATGTACTGATCCGGCGCGCCCGGATGCAGGGAAAGAACGCATGCTGGGTTCCGGGTACGGATCATGCTTCCATTGCTACGGAGGCCAAGGTGGTAGCCCGCCTGAAGGAACAGGGGATCGAAAAGAAAGACCTGTCGCGGGAAGAGTTCATGCAGCATGCCTTTGAGTGGAAGGAGAAGTACGGCGGTATCATCCTGAAGCAGCTCGAGAAACTGGGCGCATCCTGTGACTGGGACCGGACCAGGTTCACCATGGAACAGGACCTCTCGGACGCGGTCATCGACACCTTCATTCATCTTTATAAAAAAGGGCTGATCTATCGCGGAATCCGGATGGTTAACTGGGATCCGAAAGGGCGGACCGCCGTTTCCGACGAAGAAGTGATCCGGAAGGAAGTAAACCAGAAACTGTATTATATCAAATATAAGGTAGCAGGAAAAGAGCAGGATAGCTATGTGACCATAGCGACCACTCGTCCGGAGACCATCATGGCCGACACCGCGGTGTGCATACACCCGGACGACGAACGTTTTAAGCACCTGAAGGGCAAGACGGTGTTCGTCCCCCTGATCAACCGGGAGATCCCGATCATTGAAGACGAATACGTGGACATGGAGTTCGGAACAGGTTGCCTGAAGGTCACCCCGGCGCATGACCTCAATGACTATGAACTCGGTGTAAAGCATAATCTGCCGGTCATCGATATCCTGTCGGACGACGGCACGCTGAATGAGCACGCCGGCATCCTGGTCGGGGAGGACCGGTTTGCAGCGCGGAAAAAGATCGCCATCCTGCTCGAGGAGGCGGAGCAGCTCCACGCCGTCGAAGATTACAAATCCCAGATCGGCTTTTCCGAACGTACGGACGCGGCGATCGAACCGCGGCTGTCCATGCAGTGGTTCTGCAAAATGGAGGAGATGGCCAAACCGGCTCTCCGGTACGTACTGGACGGAGACGTGAAGCTGATCCCGGACAAGTTCATAAACACCTACCGGCACTGGATGGAAAACGTGAAAGACTGGTGCATCAGCCGCCAGTTGTGGTGGGGACAGCAGATTCCGGCCTGGTATAATGAAAAAGGTGAATGGGTCGTTGCCAGGACCCGGGAAGAAGCAGAGCGGGAATTCCGGGATGCAGGCCTGACCTGCGATTCGATCCGTCAGGACGAAGACGTGGTGGATACCTGGTTCTCTTCATGGCTCTGGCCGATCTCGGTGTTCGACGGATTCAAGGATCCGGATAACCGGGATATCAATTACTATTATCCGACCAATGACCTGGTGACAGCTCCTGAGATTCTGTTCTTCTGGGTTGCGCGTATGATCATGGCGGGCCACGAGTTCCGGGGCCAGGCGCCCTTCCGGAACGTCTACCTGACCGGTATCGTACGGGATAAGATCGGCCGGAAAATGTCCAAGTCTCTGGGTAATTCGCCGGATCCGATCGAACTGATCGAAAAATACGGTGCGGACGGAGTCCGTGTGGGGATGCTTCTTTGCTCCCCTGCAGGAAACGACCTGATGTTCGATGAAAGCTATTGTGAGCAGGGGCGGAACTTTGCCAACAAGGTATGGAATGCGTTCCGGCTGGTGAAGGGATGGGAGGTTGACGATTCGCTTGAGGCGGTAAACAGCCAGCCGATAGCCTGGTTCCGGTCAAACTTCAGCAGTACCCTGCAGCAGATCGAAGAAAACTTCGGCCAGTACCGGCTGTCAGAGGCGCTGATGGATATTTACAAACTGGTATGGGACGACTTCTGTTCATGGTACCTCGAAATGATCAAGCCGGCCTACCAGAAACCGGTCGATCGGGTGACCTTTGAGGAAACCAAGCGGTTCTTTACCGACATCCTGAAGCTGCTCCATCCGTTCATGCCTTTCCTGACAGAAGAACTGTGGCATGACGAGCTGTTCGGAAACCGTTCTGAAATGGATTGCTGCATCGTTGCCCCGTATCCGGTGCCGGCGGAAATCCAGCCGGGACTGCTCAAGGACATAGCGGTTGTACAATCGGTGGTTTCCGAAATCCGGAATATCCGAAACAGCAAGTCGATCTCGCCGAAGGAAGCCTTGCCGCTTGCCATCAAAGTGAACTCTGCGATCAACTATGATCAGTACCTGCCGATCATTACGAAGCTGGCCAATACCAGTTCAATAACCCTGGTCTCCGAGAAACCCCAGGGAGTATCAGGGTTCCTGGCCGGTACGGATGAGTTCTTCGTGACGCTTACGCAAAGCGTGGATGTCGAAGCCGAGCGTGAGCGCCTGCAGAAAGAGATCGTATACCTGCAGGGTTTCCTCCGGGCTGTCGACGCCAAGTTGTCCAATGAACGGTTTGTTCAAAACGCAAAAGGGGACGTAGTCGAAAATGAGCGCCGGAAAAAAGCCGATGCGGAAGCCAAGATTGCGATCCTGAACGAGAGTCTGGCTGCTTTGTAAGCCGGAACAACTAAAAAAAAAGAGCGTATCAGCTATGGCCGATACGCTCTTTTTCTATAGGAACCCCTGCATCGGTGCAGGCCGGTGTGTCTTTACCTCAGGAATCGTTCCTGCTGTGCTGCAGGTTGCTTACACAGCCGCGGACGGCTTCTTTGATCTCCCACCGCTTCTTCTCGTCCCGGATGTAGCTCAGGTCCACGATATGGACCTGCTCCGGAGTGTGCAGCCGAAGCTTGTTAAAGCCCGTGTCCACGTTACGGATCGCATGCGTGGCAACCGCCACGAGCTCCTGGTCTTCCCCGTTGAAATATTCGATCTCATTTTCCTCAACCTTCAGGAAGAGCATGCGGGTACTCTGACTCGTCCATTTCAAAAAGGCCACCACCGCAACAATTGCGATCGCCAGGTTGATCAGACTGAACCAGGGCATCGTGAAGTTGTAAACGACGCCTAAATAATTAACACCTAATAAAATGAGAGCGACTGTAACGATGAACCAGAACCTGGTTTCACTCGAACTACGGGAAATGGTAACCTGAAACGCCATGATAAATTTAACTTATAGGTAAGTTGTACGTGAAAAGCGTTCCGGGGGTTCGGCTTTTTTTAATTTTTGTCGGTTTAAATCAGTTCCTTAGCGTCATTCGGAAACCAAATGTTGCATTTTTTCATTCTTATTATAATGAGAGGTGTACTTTTTTTTGCTATTGCGTTGCTTTTCGGGTGCGGAAAGGCTGTCGACCATGATCAGGCGTCAGTCCGGGATTCCGTACGGACGTCCGTGGCGGTCCGGCCGCCTGAGAATGACCTGATCAGCTGTGACGGTATTGGCGGGATCCTGCTGACCGACGATCTCGGTTCACTGATCAAAAAAGCGGGTAACGATAAAATAAGCCATGATTCACTTTTCCTGGAAGGGAATTTCGAACGGATGATCACGCGCGTTTCCAAGGGTACTCCCCGGGAGATCGTCGTCTACTGGAAAGAAAAAGAACAGCCGTTCAGTACCATCGAGAGGCTGGAAATATCCAGCCGTACTTCACCTTATCACTTTGCCAACGGAATCAATATCGGCACCTCGCTGAAAAAGCTCGTCGAGCTGAACGGCGGCGTTCCGGTAAGCCTGTACGGATTCGGATGGGACTATGGCGGTACGTTTATCAGCTTCGGGAACGGGAAACTCGCCGGGCAGATGGGATGTTTCGGTGGTGTCTTCCAGCTTTCTTCGACCGATATAGTAACCTCCGAGCTGAAGCAGGTGATGGGCGACCGTGAGATCCGTTCCGATGCCGAGGCGCTGAAGCAGTATCAGGCCACCCTGGTGAAGATCCGGGTTAACAGGGCCGGTGCGAAGGAGGAAGAGCCCGGCATCTGACTCACAGGTCAGCGTAAAGCGGGATCTCCGGCACGAATGAATAGCTGTTCTGCAGAAAGTCGATGCGGCAGCAGTAATGATCGAGCCCGTTGCTGACCATCAGCCATTGCGCCTGATGTACCATGTTGTACCGGGCGATCTGGTCGAAAACGTCCTGGGTGATCCTGACATGGGGTGCCTTGCATTCCACGATCACCAGGCTCTGGCCGGAGCGGTCAAACACGACGACGTCGGTTCTTTTCTGAAGGGTGTTCAGCTTCAGGCCGCCTTCCATCTTGATCAGTGATTTTGGGAAATTTTTTTCCCGGATGAGGAATTGCACGACATGCTGCCGGACCCATTCTTCAGGCGTAAGGTGGAGAAACTTTTTCCGGAGGTCGTCGAAAATCAACAGGTTCCCGCCCTCCCTTTTCAACCTGAAAGGATATGGAGGGAGATTCAGATCAGGAGGAGTGAAGTCCATAGAGGAGCGAAATTAACACTTTAATCACAGCCCAGAATCATTTTTAAACAAGTGTTTCCAACCGCCGGACTATTCGTAATTTGCGGGCTCATATATGAGTTATCCCGAACTGATTAGTGACCTGAAGAACAGGAAATTCAAGCCTGTTTACCTGCTGCATGGAGAAGAGCCTTTCTACATCGACAAAATCAGCGAATATGTCGAGAAGAGTATCCTGAGTGAGGCGGAAAGGGGATTTAACCAGACTGTATTTTACGGCAAAGACGCCGATCTGATCAGTATCCTGAACGCAGCAAAGCGTTTTCCGATGATGAGCGATTATCAGGTGATCCTGGTAAAGGAAGCCCAGGATCTTAAATGGGGAAAAGAGGGGGACGACAGTAAGAAGGGATTCGATCCGCTGCTGGCGTACCTGGAGAATCCTGCACCGACCACCATCCTGGTCTTTGCCTATAAGTACGGGAAATTCGACAAGCGGAAAAAAAGTTACAAGGCCTTTGAGAAGAAGGGCGTGGTGTTCGAATCCGCACCCATCTACGACAATAAGCTTCCGGCATGGACCGAAGACTTTGTCAGGGAAAAAGGTTACCGGATGAGCCCACAGGCATCGGCGCTGCTGGCAGAGTACCTGGGTAACGATCTGTCGAAGATCGCCAATGAACTGGAGAAGCTGATGCTCAATATCCCGGAACGGTCGGAGATCACCGTCACCGAGATCCAGAACAATATCGGAATCAGCAAGGAGTATAATGTCTTCGAGCTGCAGTCTGCAATTGCGCGCCGCGACCCGGTGAAGGTCAACCAGATCATTCAGTACTTCGGGGCCAATCCCAAATCCAATCCCATCCAGATGGTCCTTGGCAATCTGAATACGTATTTTACCAAGATATTGCGGTATCATTACTCCCGGGACCGGTCGCAGGCCGGGCTGGCCAAGGAGCTGGGCGTCAATCCGTTTTTTGTGAAGGACTATGAAGCTGCCGCAAGGAACTATGACCGCTGGACGACCGCCCGAATCATCGGGTACCTGAGGGAGTTTGATCTCCGGACCAAGGGTGTCGGTTCGACCGGCAATACCAGCGACGGGGAACTGTTAAAGGAACTGCTCTTTAAGATCATCCACTGATTCCCGGAACCGGGAACTCGTGTGAAAGTAAATACATTGTCACTTTTCAGCGACACGACGACAAAACGGTCGTTTCTGCGTTTTTGCTGAAGAGAGGAAAAGGGGGATCAGCGTCAGATCAGGGGGAATATCGGAAACAGGGAACCTTCGAGGCACTCGGGTTTGAGTATGCTGTTGACACACAGAGAAGTGTGCAATTTATTGTGTAGTCTTTCCGGCCGAAAATCCTAACCTTTCGGATTTCTCTGCGTAAGAGAACCTGTATATACTGGAAAATGGAAACACGGGAAATTAATTACGAGCTGAACGGAAAATCATGTCATGCAGAGGTGCAGTTACTGAGTCCTGCCGCCTGGATCTTTTTAGTCCGGCCGGGGGGTGAGAAGCCGTTTCACCTGGAGTACGAAGAAAAATGCTGGGCGGCCATTGAAGCGGGACAGGATCCGGTCCGCGTCGCTGTGATCGGCAAAGCACTTATGGAAATCTACGGCAGCGTGATTCCGCGTACGGTAGTTTCACAGGAACCATTTTTTATTATGTCGAACGAGCGTGATGAGATCATCTGCTCCTGGGATACGGACCTGAGGATCCGGGTATCTGCGTCGACCGAAGAACTCGGCCTTGGAGACATGGACGAAAAAGTGTATTTCGGTAGCTGTCCGGACGGATTCCGGGCATTCCAGACCATTGATTACCGGCCGGAGGACGCCCGCCTGGCTGAACAGGCGATAGCCTGGTATACCAGCCGTAAGGCAGACCCCGCACAGGCCGCCCCTGCCGGTTCGCTCTCGCTGAATTAATAACCATCCAAAAACGTCCTGTTTATCATGTACGATCAATTCATTTTAGCGCTCCTGTCCGCACTGGGTTTCCTGATCCTATGGGTCAATTATAAGGATGACCAGACTGCTGAAGAGGAGCGGTCTTCCGAGTAACGGCCTTTATCCGGTAACAATAACAAAACGACCGGAAATACGTTTAGAGAGGACATCTATCTATTTAAGGCATAAGCCTTCCTGGAACCCGTTAAAGATTACTTTAGCGGGTTTTTTCATTCCGCCCGGACGCCTGCTGCAGGCATGGAAATACCGCCCTGGCCGCCACACTGCACAGTTCTTTCACATTTTTAAATTTTTTAAGACAAAGGCGCCGGAATGCGGTTATTCAACTGATTTTATTAGGTCGGATGGCTGATAGGAAGGCAAGAGTCCTGCAAGACTTTCCACAGTGGTTCGAATCCACTTCCGACCTCGTTCTCGTGAACCCGCAATCCGGCTGTGGCTATGAAAAGTAATTTTGATTTTGGGAGATATGTGATTGAACATTGCGGAAACGCCGAATACATCTTTGACCGGTTTATCGGGCTGAAGATCCGGGTCATTCCTTTCTCCTCGTTCGAGGAGTGGACGGAGAACCCCTACGAACTGCGGTTTTATGTCATCGACGGGGAGGATACGATGGTGTTCGAGACCGTGGATTTCTACGGGCAGTATGATGAAGATGAGATCCGCGATGCCATCAAATGGTTCCTCGACTCTGTAGGCCGCCCCGATCATGTCATCGTCCCCGAAGAGGACGAATCGCCTTTCAAGATCCTCGAATTCTACAATATCGACACTGCAGAGCAGCTGGCCAGCCTCGGCATTCCCAGGAACCTTTCCCAGGAAGAGGAGGTGCTCCGGGTCAAACTGTTCAAGCAGCGCCTTTCCCTTCAGAACAAGATCCCCCTTTACAAGCTGGAATATATCGAGGTTCCCCGGGAACTTGACCGTAGCTGATCGCGGTTTCCTGCCTGATCAAGCCTTTTTCTTACTCCTTATAACATTTCGGCCGGAAACTCGTATGAGTAATCATTATGAGTTTAGAGGGCATTCAGTTTAAATCCGAGCAACTGTTCAATCACTGCCGGAAGGGAATCTTCTGGGGCATCATCCTGGATGAGGATGAAGAGTGGTTTGAGATCCGTCTTACCCATCATCTGAAAGGTCTGATCAGGATCCCGGCCGGGAAGGTCATCCAGGTGCGGAAGAGCTTTCTGCTGAACCGTGTTGAACCGGGTAATTCCGGCCGGTAGACCATAAGAAAGGGGCTCGCGCCCCTTCTTTATGGATGAAATTTCCTGCTAGTGTGCGTGTCTGATATTATGGTCCACTGAGTGGACATGTGCATGCTGAGACCTTCTTTCGGTGAATAAACCGGCTCCCATTTCCATAATACCCACGATGAGGTGCGGCCAGCAGATCTGGTCTGCAAATCCGAACAGCCACGGAGAGGCCGCCAGGAAAAGTCCTGCCAGGACATCCATGGTCAGGTGTGTGCTCATTGAGAGCACCTTCTTTCCTCCCCCTTCATAATCGGTGATGAATGACATGACCAGGATGAGCGCACCTACCGCGATCGCGGACCATTTTGCGGCATCGATCTCGTCAAAATTGAACAGCCAGGGCGCTGCCAGCAACGCAATTCCAATAATGTAATCCAACACGGCATGGAACCTTCTACTAATAAATCTCATAGCATTTAAGTTTTAGTTTTACGACTGCTTTAATTCAAAGGCTGTGCCAAATTGACGAACAGGAGCGGGAGATCACCGGTGGGAAGAGGGCTGGTTGTTCTGGGCCGGCGAGGCGATCCGGGATCGTTCGATGATTTCACGGATGATGTCGTCCAGCTGAACGGCAGACTGTTTCAGCAGCTTAAGCAGCTCCTGTACCTGCTGGATGTCCAGGTCATCGGCAAACAGGTTGATAATTCCGAGGATCGAAGAGAGCGGCGCCCGGACCTTATGGGCCTGCAGCCATGCAATTTCCTGCAAACGCTCATTCTGGTGTTCAATGGAGCGCAGATGGTCGATCGTATCGGTGATATCATGCGAGTTGATGACGATCCCCTCTATGCCCGGTTCATCCATCAGGTTGGTAGCCACCGTTTCGATCCACCGGTAGTTGCCGTTGCCGACATGGAAGCGGTATGGCGTTGATTTGGCTCTTTTGACGTGTCTCAGGGCCTGGAATTCCTGGTAAAGTTTCTCCCGGTCATCCGGATGGACCAGGTTAAAGGCGTTCATGCCCAGGAACTCTTCAGCCTTGCTGCTTAATACCGAGTTCAATGACTGGCTGAGGTATTTATAGTTGCCCTCAAAATCGACCACATTGATCAGGTCGGAGCCTTCCCGGACGAGCGTCTTGAACAGCCGTTCGCTGTTCTTCAGCTGCTCCTCGGCCTGGATCGTTTTGGTCTGGTCCCTTCCGACAATGCAGATCCGGGTGATGCGGCCCTCTTCGGTGACGGGATAGATCGCATACCGAAGCCATTGCGGTCCCTCAGCGGTGTCATGTTTTCGTTCATATTCGACGACCTCTCCGGCCTGCACCTTTTCGATCTGTTCGCTGAAGAATTGCCTGCGTTCCGGGTCCAGGTAATCCAGAATGCTCCGGCCGGCCTCCAGCTTGTTCCTATGCCCCTGGCCGAAAAAAAGTTCCAGCGCCTTGCGGTTGAAAGATTTGATTTGCAACTGGTCATCCGTAACAATAAAGCCCTCCACGGCGCTTTCAAAGACAGCTTTGAGATTGGTCTTTATTTCGGTGATCCTGTTTTCCGCCTCCACCCGGTCGCTGATATCGCGATAGTTGCTCACGAAGCCCCGAACGCCTTCATCCTGCAGGAGATTCGTCACAGTCCCTTCCACCCACAAAAGAGACCCGTCCTTGCGGCGGATCCGGATGCGGCGCCTGGCGGTAGCCCCGGGAAGGAGCAGTTCCGGCATCTGACCGGACGAATTGTCTTCATAGGGATGCAGGACGGTGGCTCCCGGCCTGTTGATCACCTCTTCAGTTTCATAGCCGGTTTTCCTGGCAAATGCCGGGTTCACATAGGAGATCAGGCCGTCCTGATCCGTGACGGCAATGATGTCCTCGGAATTCCGGATCAGGGAGGCAAAGCGGTTGCCTTCTTTTCCGGCCCGTTCCTGGAGCTGTTTCTGTGCGGTTATGTCCAGGATCTGGGAGATGCGGGCGTGCTTTCCCTCGTATTCGATCGGATAGCTGGTGATCTGAACGAATATGGATTGACCGTTCCGGGTAATGTGGGTGCTTTCGAATACAGACGTAGTATCCGCGGACGCGCTCCTGATCCGTTTTTTTAGTTCCTCCGCCTCTTCGGGATGCCTCAGCTGGCTGATGCGCATTGAACAAAGCTGTGCGGCGGAATAACCGTAAAGGTCTGCGGCCGACTGGTTAACCCTGAGGATTTGCAGCGACTCATCGTCAAAGACGAGCATAGCCAGCGGGTTCTTATGGAAGAGGTCCTGATACCACGGATTTTCGCTACCCATATGATTGGCGTTTGAGGAATGGATCGGATTCGAATCTGCTCGTCATTTTGTTATGGGTGCACAATGGCCTGGCCGCAGGTATGACGTATGACGAATACCTTCAGCCGACCACTCCAACGGCTCTGTGAACCGTAATCGCCCGGTTACCCCGGATCAGTAAGAAGAATGAAACTCTTCATTCTCACCGATTCCCTGTGTGTTGGGCGATTGCTTCAGGATCTCGGTCATCTTCTTATAACTGCCTTTTCCGCCAGGATTACTGTAACCGATCTGTCCCACCGTGCCGACATTGTTGTCACTGGCTGAATAATCGTGGCCGGAGAGACTATAGTGTTTTTTTATTTTCTTTTTGGATTTCATAAACAGAATCCTCCTTTAAGTTTAACAACCGGCAATCCTGCAGGTTTTAGGTGAGGAATCAGGATCCCGGGATGATCACCGTCCGTCCCGGCCATCTTCGAGCGGCGGAACCCATCGCTGCCATTTCACAGCACCTGCCGTTCCGGCAGGGTAAAAGGTCGCGCCGGTCCGCTTATCGACCAGGTACAGCCGGTCTCCGACATTAACAGCCTGGTACCGGTCATCGTGGTAGGTTTGGGCCAGATAGCCGATGATCAGGACGAGGCAGAAGAGCAGGATGATCTTAATGGTTTCCAGAGATTTCATATCGGACGTTTTTCTGTGAGCGGATGAACGGGAGACTTAATCGAGGATAATGAACCATTTGCTGTCATCATCCTTGGCATAGGTAAGCCCGTCACTCATTTCGTGGACCTCCCGGCCATGCTTCTCACTGAAATAGCTTTTGATCTCACGAACCACCATCCCGCCGTTTTCCCGGCGCAAATAGACCAGCAGCGCCTGGATGGTCGGTGCTACTTCGTTTAATCGCTGTTCGTCGCTTTCCCTGACAAATGCTGAGCTCATAGGAATCCTTTTTGTTTAAAGACAAGCCGGGCTGCGGAAATGTTTACCACCGGCCGGGCGGTTACCGGTTTTCCCCGGTGGAGCGCAGAGGCCGATGATCTTTTTTGGACGTAACGGAGATTTTGTGGAAAAATAAATCGCTGAAAAAACTGCCGATTTGCAGAGAAATCAGCGGTCATGCTGATCATTTAACCGGTTTTAGCTGTCAGTTAATTTCCTTTATCATAGAATGTTAGGGAAAGTAATATCTTTACAACCGCAAATTTTACTATATGAAAAAACTTTTACTCCTGCTAACGCTCGCAACTTTCCTGGGAGCCTGTCAAAAAACCGATCCGGAGCCCGGGACGGCCAAATCCTCGGTCAAGACCGTAACGGCTTTTAAGTTCTTAAAGGCTAACAATGCTTCACTGGAATCGGATATTACCGGAGTTGTCCAGGGCAATACCATCACGCTGGACATTCCGGCAAACGTGACCGCCCGGGAATTCGTGGCGACCTTCACCCTTGCCGCCAATGCGAAGCTGACGGTAGGTTCGGTGGAGCAGGTGAGCGGAACCACAAAGAATGATTTCAGTAACGTGGTGACGTACACCGTTACGGCCGAAGATGGTACCACTGCCAACTATACCGCAGAGGTCAAAAGCACCGGTGTCGCACCCTCTTCAAACGTCAACCTGACAACATCCTATTACCTGTATGCCGAAAAGGAAAATGTTTATTATGGAAACTTTTCGACGATTCTTCAATCGGTGCATGGCGGTTACTTCGGCGATGAGTTTGCTGCCAGGGCATTTTATGACTTTGACAAAGACGGAGATCTGGACCTGATCGCCGCATCATTTAATTTTGATGCCAACGTAGGGCTCCCGGTTCATTTTTACAAAAATAACGGTGGAACTTTCCAGAAAGATGAGTCCGTATTTGAAGGCTCTGTTCCAACCTATGTCCATGCGCGTCAGGCCCTGCTGGGCGATTTCGATAAGAACGGCTGGATGGATGTGGTGATCGTTGGGCATGGTTATGATAAGGATCCATTCCCCGGTGAAAAGCAGAAGGTCTTCATGAATTTCAACGGCAAGTTTACCGCCAAAGAACTACCGCTGCCTGCAGGAAACCGTTTACCGTTCACCCATTCGGGTTGTGCCGGAGATGTGGATAATGACGGGGATGTTGACCTGTTCTTTACAAGCACCATGGTGAATCAGGGCGGCATCTTCCTGAAAAATGACGGAAAGGGCAACTTCTCATATGACGCAACCATGTTTCCATCAGACATCACAGGCCGGAATTACTATACCTCAGTTCTTTACGACCTGAATGGTGACGGCTATCTGGATCTCGTAATCACCGGGCATGATAAGGACCCGAACACGGTTCTTTACCCGAACATCGTTGCAAAACCGAAAGTGCTCTGGGGCAGCGTATCCGGGAAGTTCACCAGTGCCAACAGTACTGACCTTCCGGTAGTAGGCGGGTTCGGTGTAACCAATAATATTAACATACTGGATTATGACAAGGACGGAAAGCCGGATCTGCTCCTGACCAAGACCGGTGATGGTACCCAGCTTTTATTCTACCAGGGGTACTACATTCAGCTTCTTAAAAACAATGGCGGCAAGACCTTTACGGATGTTACCACGACGGCGGTCGGAAGTTACCGGAATGACAATCCGCCGAAATGGATCATCTGGCTCAGACCACATGATGTGGATAATGACGGTGATATCGATATCACGACCGAAGACACGTTTGACTCTCACGTTTGGATCAATAACAACGGAACCTTCACCAAGAGTTAAATAAAGCCGAATAAACGGATTTGAAAGGGGGCTTCGGCCCCCTTTGTTTTTGAAATTGAATCGCCAAGGTGTCTGTGTATGTTTCGGGAGAGTGGCCGCCGAAATCAGTAAAGCGAGCGAGTCAGAGTCCATAAGGCTTATTAATCATGGAAATGTAGCAGGTGTCCGGTCACTTCCCGGGGGAGTACGAATAAATCAATCCTGCCAGGTAAAGCCTTCAGAAGTAAGGAAATACAAAAAAAGCCGCAATTCAGCTCTGGTGGTCCAGTTTATGGTTTATGGCTGTTGACTTACTTCAGGATTATCAATAAAAATATTTATTTTCAGTATGAATAATGTTGTCATCAGCGCATTCAAGATGAAAAAGATTTCACTTCTATTGCTTGCTATTTTTCCGTTCACGGTTTTCGCTCAGCAAACAGATTCCAGCAAGGCTATTATTCAAGGTACCGTTGACGGTTCCCCGAAGGGAACCCTGATCCTGAGCAAACCTTTCGCAGCAGTCGGGGACTATGATACCATCCCTTACGATAATCACAGATTTTATTTTGAGAAAAGTATAAAAGGATGCCAGGTGTTCAACCTATCCACCGTGGAGGACCGGGATGATGGCAGTTGGGTGGCCTATGATTTTATGTTGGAAGCGGCTACGACCGTCAATATGAATTTGAATACTCAATCCATGCGTCGGGCTTCCCGAATTGATGGTGGTAAAAATCAACTGGAGTTTGCGGAATTTGACCGGACTTACCTGACCAAAATCGATAGCCATGTGACTTTCATGGAGCAGGTCAGGAAAAGTGGCAGAAGCAAAGCCGAATTAGATAGTATTAATAAAGTGAATTGGGATAAGGTTAATCTGTGGATGTTGAATTACGCAAGTAAGAATATCACTCCGACGGGCGCCTACGCAATATGGCACCTGATCCGAAGATACGATGAATGGGGCGGATTTATTCCCGTTCCTTCGTTGATAAAGCTGAGCGATCAATACGCGAAGTCGCTTCCGAACTCGATATATACATCAGCGATTTCCCGGTACCGGGACGGACTCAGTTATAACCAGGTCAACTCTGATTTTGTCGATATCAGCCTGCCTGATCAATCCGGCAGCGTGACTTCGGTTTCGGGCCTGGGGAAAGGAAAACTGGTGTTACTGGACTTCTGGGCTTCATGGTGCGGGCCTTGCCGGAAGAAATCCAAGCTCCTGTTGCCAGTATACGATATGTATCGTTCCAGGGACTTTGAGATTATCTCGATCTCTGTGGATGCGTCCAGAGAAAGCTGGCTGAAAGCGATTAGCGCGGATAAAATTCAGTGGAAAACGTTGATTGACCAGGGTAACAAAAATAATGTGCAGGATTTATATCATGCATATACTTTACCTTCCAACCTGCTGATCAGTCCGGAAGGAAAGATCCTCGCCAAAAATATTGAAGCCGACGAGCTGCAGAAAATATTGAAGAGCCGCTTTAATTAGTGAAACGCTGTCCCGCTGTCCCGGCCGCAGTTTGAAGTTGCGATAGTGATCTTAAGATCAGGGCTACTATTTCAGTGTCTCCCTGATTTGAAACCGTGCTTGTTTCTGTCCTTACGCCGGTGAAATTGCGACTCCGCTTCCGCCAACAGCCTTAATACCGTCATCGAATCTCTTCCAGAACCGGATGTAGCGATAACTGGTGTCAAATGGCACGGCATTACATCTTCCTTTCAGCTGCATGGTTAGTGTAATGACTGCCATATCGCCTATAATGTTCAGATTTTCGACCTGGGGCTGCAGCTCATCGATCACCAATGCCTTGTCACGATAAGTATTCAGATCCATTTCTTTAGTGATTACCTGTCCGCCCGGCACGATAAACAGCAGATCTTCATGCAATAATTCGTCAAGGGCAGTGACATTACCTTCTTTGATTGCATGGCAGAGCTTGCCTTCCTGCTGAAGTATTTCGTCTTCCGTTATTACCTGATCCATATGGTGTTCCTGTGGCCCTAAATATAGCGCAATTCGTTACCGGGTCGGACTTAGGGAAGCGATTTTTTACCGGTCCGGGGGGGCATTTCAAACTCAGGCAGGCTGTTTTGGGCGTAGGGCGCCATCGTTCTTTCTGATGTACCTCCCAATTCTTGCGGATTTGTTAGTTTTGAAGCTAGTAAAGGAATTGGGTTTGGAGTGCTGTCGAAGGATGGGAGCTGTTACAGCTGCTTCTGTTCTCCCCGGGGCGGACCCGATGCTGCACTAAATCTTTCCGGCCTTCTGAAAGTGGAAAGCCTTTTAAATGATCAAAAAAAGAAAATAATGAACTACTGGTTAGTCAAATCAGAACCATTCAAATACAGCTGGGAGAAATTCAATCAGGATGGCCGGACCTTCTGGGATGGCGTAAGGAACTATCAGGCCCGGAACAACCTCAAAGAGATGAAAGAAGGCGACCTGGTCATGTTCTACCACAGCAATGAAGGGAAGTGCGTAGTGGGTATCGCTAAAGTCGTCAGGGAGTTCTACCAGGATCCTACCACCGAGGATCCTAACTGGGTGGTTGTGGATTTGTCGCCGGTAGAATCGCTCAGGAACCCGGTCACCCTGGAACAGATCAAAAAGGATGAACGGTTGAAGGACATCGGTCTGATCCGGCAGGGAAGGTTATCGGTGATGGGGTTGAAACCGGAGGAATTTGACCGGATCATCGAACTCAGCCAGTAGCAGGAAAGAGGGAATCCGGAGAACTCCGGATTCCCTGTATGTTTAGTCTTCTTTCTCTTTAAAGAAAAGCGCCTTGAGTTCGGTCGCGGCATCCGGTTCCATTTTGCCGGAAAGGATAAGCCGTAATTGCCGGCGCCTGAGTGCACCGTCAAACAGTTTCTTTTCTTCGTCACTTTCCGGAATCACTTCGGGTACCGGAATGGTATTGCCGCTCTGGTCAATAGCAACGAATGTATAATAAGCCTCGTTTGATTTCACACGGGAGCCGGACGGGATGTTCTCCGCCCAAACGTCCAGACGCACTTCCAGGGAAGTATGGAAGGCGCGGGTGACCTTGGCCTCTATAGAAATAACGTCACCGAGTTTGATCGGCTGCTTGAAGGAAACATTGTCCACAGATGCAGTGACGACGATCCGGTTGCAGTGTTTCTGAGCCGCGATAGCAGCAGCGATATCCATCCAGTGCAGCAGACGGCCTCCCATCAGGTTATTCAGTGTATTGGTATCATTCGGTAATACCAGTTCATTCATGACAATGAATGATTCCTTTGCAGTTTTTGCTTTTAAACCCATAATCGCGGCAAATTTAAGGATAAGTTTGGGTTGTGGACGTATTGAACCGCTCCCGGGTAAGAAAACGGAGAATGTGGCGGTTTGTTGACGGGTCGTTACTTTCTGCCTGTCCGGTTCAGTTCGGCATAGCCGATCAGTTCTTCCCACCGGGCACCGGGTTTACGGTAGTAGAAGAAGATCTGGTAGTCGTTCTCCGTCTCAAAATGTGAGCCTTCAAAAGCTGTGGTGCTGATCCTGCCCTCCTCGGCCCAGACATACTGATAATCATACATGCCCTGTTTCAGAGTAATCTGGCTGAACAACCGTTTCCGGGCCGTATCGTAAACCATTCTGTTCTCAGGAAGCAGCTGGAAACTGTTGAACTTACCGACGACATAGGCCTCGCCGCCTTCGGAGGGCCTTGGCGTGTTCAGGGAAAACTCGACCTGGGCATAATCGGCATCGGTGCGATTGTCCCGGCCTTCCTGGTTCCGGATAAAGAAGGAGCCGTTGTTGTCGTAGTTGAACGTATAGCTTACGCGGTTGAGCGACGGGTCGGGCCGGAGCGCTACCAGGTAAATGCTGTCACGGGTGATCCTGTCGATCCCTTCAGACTGGAACCGCAGGCTTCTCATGTCCAGTCTGCGGAATTCGTTGCCCCCGGGGAAATCGAACGATTTCAGGTCATTGTATACCAGCTGTCCTGCCCGGATAAATGTTGGGCGCTGGGAGTCCTGGCTGACATCGGAACGACCGTTCTGCATGACCACCACACGGGTGTCGATGTAGGGGTTTGTTATGCTGATTCCCGGGTGACTGACCTGGAAGTTGATCTTCTGTCTGCTTTCCCGGCCATTCACATCCCCGCTGAACGTTAATTCGGCCGCAATGGCCACCTCCGGACGGACCACGTAGAACCGCCTGGTCAGCAGAAGCTTTCGCTGATCGGCATCCTCATACACCTTTAGCAGGTAATTGCCCGGGATCTTCGGACGGATGGTCAGGTTCGGAAGGGTGACCTCGTAATGCGTAAATTTCTGAAGGGTATTGAAGGAGAACCGGTAGTCGTTGATCCGCTCTTCCGTAAAACTTTCCAGATAGTCGATCGGGGAGAGCCGGCTGGTGTTCCATTTGGAATCGCAGTGCTCGATGGAATAATAGAGATTACGCGTACCACCTGTAAGGTCATCGAAAGCCAGAAGCAGCTCGTCCCGGCTTCCCAGGGTGAACACCGGCAGCGATCCTTCGCGGCTGCGGTTATAAAATTCTACGGACCTGACCTGAGGAAGATAGTTGACATCCTCGTACCGGATCTCCTGCCGGGGAACTCCCGAGGCGGCACGGGAACGTCCGGCCTTTTGTGCAACACAACCGGAGCCGATGAATATCAAAAGAAATGACGTCAGTAATTTTTTCATTCAACTCCGGTTTGGGCAGGCACCCGGTGCCCGCTAGAATGCTTCCAGTTCCATGATCTGTTCAGCCAGCCGTTCCCATTCAGCCTGTGCCTTTAATAAACGCGGACTGACTGATTGGTATTTGCGGTTCGCTTCGGCAAGCCTATCCGGATTTGAATATACGTCTTCTTTTCCAAGATCTGCCTCTGCTTCCTTAACCTGTTTTTCAAGGTCCGCAATTTCTTCCTCGAGCTGCCTGAGCTGCTGATTCAGTTTCTTCAGTTCCCTGGTCTTATCGGCTGAAGCGGAAGGCTGCGCTTTCGGCTTCGCTGCTTTTTCCTCTTTCTTAGGAGCCGGCGCCGGGTTGGTTTCCTCTACGGGACGTTTGCTCAGCCATTCTTCGTATTCGGCATATGTTCCGGGGTATTCCTTGATTTTCTGATTCTCAATGTACCAGATCTTATTGGCGACGTTATCCAGGAAATACCGGTCGTGGGACACCACGATCATCGTTCCCTCGAACTGCTGCAGCGCCTGGATCAGAATGTTTACGGACTGGATATCCAGGTGGTTGGTCGGCTCATCGAGGATCAGGAAGTTCGCATCCGCGGTCAGGGCTTTGGCCAGTGCGACACGTGACTTCTCACCTCCGGACAGGACCTTGATCTTCTTGAAGGCATCGTCACCGGTAAACAGGAAGCATCCCAGGATGGAACGCAGTTCCGTCTCGGTATGCTTTGGCGCAAACGCCTGCAGCTCCCGCAGGATCTCGTTCTCCAGGTGCAGTGCTTCGAGCTGGTGCTGCGCAAAGAAGGTCGTCGTGACGTTGTGGCCGGTTTCTGCCTTTCCTTCGTAATTCTTGTCGGTTCCGGCAATGATCTTGAGTAAGGTCGATTTACCGCGGCCGTTGGCTCCGATAAGCGCGATCTTGTCGCCTTTCTCGATAACGGCATCGGTGCGGTCCAGGATCTGCAGGCCCGGGTAGGACTTGCTGATGCCTTCCAGGCGGACGACATGTCTTCCGGATTGTTTGCTGAACTTGAAGCTGAAGTTTACGGTCGGATTGTCATCGTCGACATCATCCACCAGCTCCATGCGCTCAAGGGCTTTGATCCGCGACTGGGCCATTTTAGCCTTGCTGGCCTTGGCCCGGAAACGTTCGATCAGGCGTTCTTCCTGGCGGATCTTTGCCTGCTGGTTCTTATACTGGTTACCCTGGATCTCCTCCCGCAAGGCTTTTTCTTCAAGATAGAAGCTATAGTTTCCCGCATAGGGGATCAGCTTTCCTTTTCTTGATTCAACGATCTTTTTGACGACCCGGTCCAGGAAGTACCGGTCGTGGGATACGATCACAATGGCGCCTTCATAGGCCTGGAGATAGGTCTCCAGCCACTTGATGGACGGTAAGTCCAGGTGGTTGGTCGGCTCATCCAGTAACAGGATGTCCGGTGCCTGCAAGAGGATCTTCGCCAGCATGACGCGCATCCGCCAGCCTCCGGAGAACTCCGCGAGCGTCCGCTTCTGGTCATCATCGCTGAATCCGAGACCTGCAAGGATCTCATGTGCGCGATATTCGATGCTGTAACCGTCCAGGGCCTCAAACTCCATCTGTTTGTCGCTGAGCTTGTTGATCAGGTCGTCGGAATATTCGGTCTCCAGCTTCTTGAGGATATTTTCGATTTCGGTATGCAGCTGATTCTGGCGCTCAAAGGCTTCCATGGCCACATGCAGAATACTTTTATCCGACTGGTAGGAGAGCAGGTCCTGATTCAGATATCCCATCTTCAGATCCTTTGCCATGGATATGGTGCCGCTTGTAGGCGCGTACTGGCCCACAATGATCTTCAGCAGGGTAGTCTTACCGGTACCGTTGGCGCCGATGAGGCCAATTTTTTCTCCTGGTTTTATATGCCAGTTGGCTTCGTCGTATAGGGCCCTTGCACCGATCTCGAACGTCAGGTTATTAATCGCAATCACGGGTGCAAAAGTACGATTTTTGCAGGATCAATTTCGCCTGTCCTGCAGACTGTTGGTCAGCTTCTCATCATAAGTTGTAATTTCGCTGCATGTATCAACTCATTAAACCGCTGCTTTTCCAGTTCGATCCGGAAAAGATCCATCATTTCGTCACGTCCTTTCTGAAGACAGGAAACCGCATCTGGGGCGTCAGGAAACTGGTTAAGAAAAGCTTCCAGGTGGACGACCCGCGTCTGCAACGGGAGGTATTTGGGCTTACTTTCAAGAACCCGGTCGGACTGGCTGCTGGATTTGATAAGAACGGCGAGCTGGTTTCCGAACTGTCCGCGCTGGGTTTCGGATTCATTGAGGTAGGTACCGTCACGCCGCTGCCTCAGCCCGGGAATGAAAGGCCGAGGATGTTCCGCCTGCCCGAAGATTCGGCGCTGATCAACCGGATGGGTTTCAATAACGTTGGTGTTGACGTCGTAGCCGCCCGCCTGAGGCACCTCAGGAACCGGGAGGGTGTCATGATCGGCGGAAATATCGGGAAGAATAAAGTAACCCCGAATGAGGACGCGATCCGGGATTATATCAAATGCTTCGATGCGCTCTTCGATGTAGTCGACTATTTTGTAGTGAACGTGAGTTCTCCCAATACGCCGGGGTTGCGGGAACTCCAGGAGAAAGAGCCGCTGAAACAATTGCTTAACACGCTTCAGCAGCGGAATAACAAGGACGGGAAGTCACGGCCGATCCTCCTGAAGATCGCTCCTGATCTGACCGATTCACAGCTTGACGATATCGCCAGTATTGTACGGGAGACCGGCATAGCAGGGGTCATTGCCACCAACACCACCGTTTCCAGAGATGGCCTCCGTGCCCCAGAATATATCAGGACGCAGACCGGGGGACTCAGCGGAAAGCCGCTGACCCGCAGGTCAACCGAGGTCATCCGGTATCTCCATAAGCGGTCCGGCGGGTCTTTCCCGATCATCGGGGTCGGAGGTATCCACTCGCCCGGAGACGCGCTGGAGAAGCTGGAAGCCGGTGCATCCCTGGTGCAACTGTATACCGGATTTATATACGAAGGTCCCGGGCTGATCAAACGGATCAATAAGCGGTTGCTGGGCCGGAAGCAGGGATAAACTCAACCGGGTATAAAATAAAAAACCCTGAAAGCGATAAGCGATCAGGGTTTTTATATTTTGAAATAAGGCTTATTTCGACTGAGCTTCGATTTGAGCTAAAACAGCATTGTTTTTAGCAACCTGGCTAGATGCAGACTCGCGAGAGCGGCTTCCGGTCTCGATGTTGCGGCCTAATTTTAAAAACTGAACTTCTAAACGAGAAACAGTTTTATTTCTTCTGTCTTTTCTTTTTAAACGTGTTACTCCCATGGCTTTATTTTTTTTAATTTTTTAAGTGAGGTCGGAAGCGGATTCGAACCGCTGTAAAAGGTTTTGCAGACCTCTGCCTAGCCACTCGGCCATCCGACCCTGTTAAAAGGCTTGCAAAAATAGTAATTTATTATTCTTCACCCAATAAATTTTAACCTTTTCTTTTCAGCTCTGAACAAAATATCGCAGCTGATACCGCAACATTGAGGGATTCCGCCTCTCCGAACCGCGGAATGGTGACGGCATGCGTAACTTTTTTCCGGATCACCTCACTGATGCCCTTGCCTTCATTGCCGAGGATCACGAAGCCTTCAGTACCAAAGTCCGTCTCATAGACCGGGGTCCCGTCCAGCACGGCGCCATACCGCGGTACAGGCACCTGATCCAGGATCTCCGCCAGGTCGCCATACAGAACCTTCATCCGGGAAAGCGACCCCATGGTGGCCTGGACGACCTTCGGGTTGTATGCCTCCACCGTATCTTCAGAACAAAGGATCTGTTTAAACCCGAACCAGTCCGCGGTGCGGATGATCGTGCCGAGATTCCCGGGATCCTGGATCCCGTCCAGTACCAGAGTGAACTGATTTCTAAAACTTTCGGGTTCAATTGCCGTTTTTGAAGGGATCTGGATGGTCGCCAGGATTCCCTGCGGCGTTGTCAGTGTACTGATTTTTCCCAATTCGGCATCAGTCACCTCGACAAGCTTTATTTTATGCGAGAATTTATCCAATTTTGGGAACAGGGCAGGTGTGCAGTAAATCGTTCTGGTTTGGTAGCCGGAATGGATGAATTCAGTTACAGACTTGAGACCCTCAGCCAGGAAAAGGTGATGATCTTTTCTGAATTTTTTTTGATGTAAGGATTTAATAAAACTGATCTCAGATTTTGAAAGCATACCGTATAAACCGAAAAATCTTCGTTACAAGTATACTGCTTTTGTTAGGGATTTTTTCGGCTTGTCGATCAACCCGGTTCCTGGGTGAAGATCAGGCCCTGGTGACCAGGGTTATCCTGGACAGCATCGAGAACCCCTTCAAGGAAGAGGCGTACCTCTACGTGCAGGGAGATATCCGGCCCAATTCGCGCGTTAACCTGTTTCTGTACAATATGTTCAACACCAGGAAGGGCGCCTACAGGACTGACCGGATCAAGAATATCGGCGAAGCGCCGCGCCTCCTGGACAGTACCATGGTGGAGATATCCAGGCGGGAAATCGAGCGGTACCTGTTCACCAAGGGCTATTTCAACGCTAAAGTACGGACGGACGTCGTCATCCGGCAAAAGCGGGCAAAGATCACCTTCACGGCTAATAAGGGGCCGGTTTTCCATATCAAGGATCTTGAGTTCAATGTTGCCGATCCGGAAGTCGCCAAGCTGTATGAGGGTGGACGCCCCATCTTTACGCACCTGCGGGCGGGAATGCGGTTCGACCGGGATACGCTCGAATATGAGCAGGAGCAGCTCTACCAGCTCCTGCACCGGCACGGATACTATGACTATCTCCGGCAGTATATGCACGTCGATGCCTATACTAACCAGGATTCGGCTGAGGTTGATTTGAAAATCAGCGTTAACAATCCTCCGGGCAAATCAGCCCACCAGGTGTATACCCTGGACGATAGTTATATCACGATCCGGAACAGTGAAGGGCGGCTGGATACCGCCCTGATGGACAGCAGCCTGGTCGACTCCCAGTTTCACTTCAGGGACCATTCGGCGAGGTTCAAGACCAACAGGCTGTCCCGGTACATCTTTATGAATAAGGGTGACAATTATAATATAGAGCGCCAGGATCTGACCTACGACCGGCTGTATGATCTGAACGTATTCCGGAACGTCCGGATCGACCTGGTCAAAACTGCCGACAGTACGAACCGGCTTTCGCCCCGGTACGACCTGGTGCCGCTGAAAAAGATGAGCAACCGGGTGGAGGGGGAGTACACCTTCAATACGGGACGAAACGGATTTAATATCGGGGACACCTATACCAACCGGAACCTGTTCGGCGGCGCTGAACAGCTCGAGGTCAAGGTGCGTTACGGTGTCCTGTTTGAATCGAACCTCCAGGGCAGGCTTGCCCAGCGGGTCTTCAACCAGGACTTCCAGATGGGGGCCAGCCTGAGCTTTCCCAAACTGCTTGTTCCGTTTCCGCTGGCCGTTCACAGCCGTGCCGGGATCCCGCATACGACCATTTCGACAAGTTACCAGGCCTTTGACCAGCGGGATGCCTTCAGAAACCGGATCCTGATCAATTCAATCACCTATGACTGGACGGACACCCGCGTTAAATTTCACAGTCTGACTCCTTTGAACCTCGAGTACCGGAAAGGGATCCTGGACCCGCAGTTCAAGGCCGATCTGATCGGGAAAGGGTATGATATTTATGTGCTGACCAATGACCGGCAGTATTTCAGTCTGGGCAGTCAGTACGCCTTTACCTACAATGCGATCAGGCTTAACTCGTTCCAGAACTTCGTCTACTTTCGCGGAAGTGCAGACGTAGCCGGCAACAGCCTGTCCCTTCTGGATAAGCTGATCGGTTTTAAAGAGACGACTGACCAGAGTCTGGGGACGATCTTCGGGTTGCCCTATCTGCAGTACCTGAAGGGAGAAGGCGATGTACGGAAATATTACTTCCTGGGCGGTGAGCGGCAGTTCGTTGCCCGCCTGAATGTCGGGATCGGCTATCCTTACGGAAATACCGCGGGGTTGTTTCCCTATGAGAAAAGCTTCTATGCCGGCGGTTCAAACGGCATCCGGGCCTGGCAGGCGCGCACCCTGGGACCCGGTAACTATAACCGGAGCGTACTGCCCGATGAGACGATCCGCCGGAACCTGCGGAACCTCGACCAGCTCGGAGAGGTGAAGCTTGAGGGAAACCTCGAATACCGGTTCAAGCTGCTTAACGACCTGTGGGGTGCAACGGTTCGCGGAGCCACGTTTGCCGATTTCGGGAACGTCTGGAGAATCCGGGAGAATTCGATCAATCCGAACGGGGAGTTCCGGTTCGATCGTTTCGCGGATCAGATCGCGATCGGAACCGGAGCAGGATTGCGATTTGACCTTAACTATTTTATCCTCCGGCTGGATGCGGGAGTCAAGATAAAAGACCCGCAGTTCACCGGTTCCCGGCAATGGGTGATCCGGGACCTGTTCGATAAGAAGGACTTCAAGAATAACTATGCGATCACCAACGCGCCCGATGTCTACCGGTTCGTTGTATTCAATTTCGGTATCGGAATGCCGTTCTAGAATACGGATCTGAGCCCGTCGAAGATCGTATCGAAGAAAGTGGGCAGGTTAAGCCCGTTCCGTGCATTGAAGAAAAAGAGTACCAGGAGTACCACGACCGCCCAGATCAGCAGTTTCCTGAACGTAAAGGCGATCAGGATGATGACGACCGGAATGATGGCAAGCATCATCCAGTTGATCTGAATGGGCTTCAGGTTATTTTCCTGCTTCAGGACATAATAAAGCTTTCCGTGCGTTCCGGCCTCATTCTTATGCCTCAGGTAGATGAAGGTCGATTCGTTGATCGGCTGCGGTGCGATGGCAACCCCCTCATTGAATTTAAGTTCCTGCTTGAAGCCGTTCAGGCTGAACTGGAATACCCCGTTTACGTGCTCCATCGGTTTTTCGTCCGCATCGCAGGCGATGATGGCGATCTTTTCATTTTTCAGCAGGTTTTCCTTGACGATGAAGTTGTTAATGGATAACTGAACCGGCCTGGCAGCCCCTTCCTGGGCTTTCAGGAATACAGGACAGCATACTAAGAGGAAAACGAAGGTGTAGAAAGCTTTCATTTATTCAAAAGATCGTTTGTTGTAGATAAGGTATCCCAGGTGGAAGATCACCCCGTTGCGTTTGGCCGGATCATCATAATGGTTGTAACTCATGCTGACCGGTCCGATCGGGGTATGATATACCAGGCCCACAGTGGATGCATACCGGCGTCCCGCCAGCAACGCACCCCGTTGTGTCGACTGATAACCCTGCAGTTCAAACTCCTCGAGAGGCTGAAATACGTATCCTTCCACCCGCAAATCTAAATTCTTTTTAAGATTTACAACATTTTTCAGTCCGAGGGCGGCATAGGTATTTGCCCGGAATTTTTCCAGGACCAGTGATCTGGAGTCCTGGAGGGGGAAGAAAGCTGGCGCACTCAGGACCGTCGATTTATAGGTACTGAAGTTGGGCTTATTGCTCATGACCCCTTCGGCAACATATCCAAGCGAATAGTTCCTGGTGGTCAGTACATATTGTTCGGCACTCAGTTTCAGCCTGAGCCAGCGGCGATCTGCAGCCCGTTGGCGGATCTCCCGAAAGAAGGTCTCGTCCCGGAAGATGTTGCCCGGAAGGTACCGTTCGGTGCCGTTGTAGAAGTTGGCGCCCAGGTGTAAATAAAATCCGCGATCGGCGTACTGGCGGCGGTTAAGCGTGTTTTTCTCGGCTGACAGCCCGAGCATCAGTCCATTGAAACGGCTCTGGTCGAGGAGATCGCCTGACGTGAAAACGTTGTTCGGGCTGAAGTTGTCGCGGAAGTTGATATAGCCGCCCGCTGCCTCAATTTTACCATTGCCGGGCAGCGGAACGCCTGATTTCAGGACGATCCTGCGGTCTGACTGTTCGATAAAGATGGGGTCCAGGTTATCAATGGATATCTTGCTCGTATTGAAGTAATTCCAGTGATTATAGGTCAGTTCGGTCTCCAGGTAAACGGGTACCGAGGCGGGAATATCGACGCGGGCGGTACCCTGGGCCGATTCATAAAACCGGCCGGCATAGAAGTTCGTACTGAAGGTATAGGAGTAATTCCGGAGGAAGTTATACTGCAGGCCCAGGTAAATATTGCTGATCGGTCTGCTGGAGATGCTTCCGCCGAAATCAACCTTGAAGTTCTTCTGCGGACGGACCACAAGCTCAAAGTCATACTGATCGCCCTGATCCCGGTGACTGATCCGCGGGTATACCGACTCAAAGTTGTCGTCGGCCACCAGCTTATAGTAACCCTCCTTGATGTTATCCAGGCGCAGGTCATTGCTGTCGGGCCTGAATACGCTTTCTACATATCTTTTCTGTCTGGGTCCGACTCCGGTAACCCGGATATCGTCGAAAGCAAGCTCCCGGGACTGCCGCAGGAATTTCCGCCTTCGTTCCTCGATTTCTGCCTTGCTGACGCGCCTGGGGATCCTGGCCTCGATCGCTTCTATTTCCTTCAACGTGGCTTCATAGCCTTTCTGGATGACCTCGGCGACGCTGTTGAAATTGGTCGCGCTGTAGCTTTGCAGGTCCGGCTGAATAAAAATGCCGTTCTTGCCGAGCATCGTCGAGTCTGTCTTGGACAGCAGCATATAAGTGAACGAGCGGTTCAACAGCTTTTCATCATTTTCCTTGGGATATTCATTATAGGTCTTTGACGACACATTGGAGCCAATGATGACGTCAGGACAGAAGTCGTTCACGAGCACATCGACAGGAAAGTTGTTATAGAGTCCCCCATCAAAAACATACTGTCCGTCGACCTTGATAGGGCGGTAGACCAGGGGAACGGTCATGGTTCCCCGGACGGCCTCGACCAGGCTGCCGCTTTTGATCGGGATTATTCGCTGTGAGAACACGTCGGCGACCACGCAGCGGAACGGAACGAAAAGGTTATCGAAGTCGTCCCGCGCATTGGCCGTTGCCTGGCCCAGCAATTCCAGCAATGCGAAGTTCAGGGGGATGTCGTTCACCAGCGTCGGCCGGAGGGACGCCTGGAATCCCTTGTCCACCTTGATCTTTGCGGAGAGGAAAGAGGGATTCTCTGCCTTCTTTTTAAAATAGTACCGGTAGTCGCTTTCGAAACGTCCGGTGACCCATCCCTGGAAATCCTCGCTGAGCGCGATCTTTTCCATCTCTTCAGGAGAATAGCCGGCAGCATACATGGCCCCGATAATTCCGCCCATGGATGTTCCGGCAATATAGTCGACCGGAATGTTCTTTTCCTCCAGCGCTTTAAGGACACCGATGTGCGCCAGGCCCTTTGCGCCGCCGCCGCTGAAGACGAGACCTACCTTTTGGGCGGAAACGGACAGTACCTGAATGGCAAGGAAGAGTGTAGCAAGAAAGGACTTCATAACGTACGGCCGCTTACATAAATTTAGGCTTTTTTACCGGAAAATGTAAGAAGGGCCCCATAATAGATCGCCTCGCGTCGGAATAGTTACATGGGCGGCGGAAATAAGAAAGCTCTCCCGGGGTTGTCCGGGAGAGCTTTCTTATGCTCTATTAATCTTGTGGGTGTGTGTTAGAATGACCAGCCTAACGACACGGACCAGACACGGTTGGTAGTCTTTCCGTTGCCACCGTCACCGGTTGGCCTGAGGTCAGTCAATCCGAGACCATATCCGCCTCCGATCATCAATCCGCTGTTCAGTCGGAAACCTCCCATGAAGTTTACTCCGAAATCACTCTGCTTCAGGTCGTCGCCGGCTTCGTTACCGAATTCCATATCGGTTTCGGTCTTGGTGTTGCCTGCTTCCGCCTTGTTCTGTCCGGAAATGGCCAGGGCCGCATATGGACCGGCTCCGAGGAAAACGCTGGCACCGCCGCCTACCGGAATATTACCGACCAGGTTTACCGGCAGTTCTGCCCACATGGTATTCTGAGTGACCTCAATGTTACTGTCGTTGTCGGAAAACTTCGCACCTTTGCCCTGCAGAGACAAGCCCGGCTGTACTGAAAGCATCGGGGTGATCGGCGCATCGATGAAACCTGTCACGTGGAAATTGGTGGTCGAATTGGTTTCCAGATTGTCAGCATCCTCCCGGCCGAAACTGTACTTTGGAAAGTTAACCCCTGCTTTCAGACCCCATTTAATCGGAGACATCGTCGTCTGTGCAAAAGCACCTCCTCCCAACAGAGAGGCAAATGCAAGTACTAATAGTTTTTTCATACGGTAAAAATTTAGTTCAAACATGAATTTCTGATGAAGATTCGGATTCTTCTCAGCCTTTACCCGGTTTTAACGGTGAACCGGATTTTGTCCGGCTAAGGCAGAACAGCTCCGGTCATTCTTCATGCCTTACTGAACAATTGCCTTGCCAAATTTGAACCGGATACCGGTACGGTACATGGAAAGGCATTGGAGCTGAGGGTCTTCCGGGAGTGTGCAGGGACAGACGGGCTGTTTCACAAAACGGTGATTTTTCTGTGCACGCTGTATATGAATAGATACAGAGGGCGTCTCCCCCGGGAATTCAATTGTCAGGCCAGAATCATGCTTTCGAATGTGGGTAACATCTTCTGGGAGAGCACCGTAAACAGCTGTATCGAATGAAATTTCAAAGTTTAGTTTAAGGGTTAGTTTTAAAAGGAGCAGCGATGCTCCTTTTTTTTCCTCGGGTTTCTGCATGGTCAAAAAACGGACATGACCTGACGTATGAAGGCCGCTTGCGCCGCATTTATTTTTTTCAGGGCTTCCTCTGCCGGGAACCACCCGGCGCGATCCACCTCCGGGAAGCTGCGGGTTTTTCCTGACCGAGGCGGCCATTCCAGGTCAAAGGTGTTGCTGGCGACCGCCCTTTCGTCGATATCGCCGCAGACGGACCATGCATGGATCACCTTTCCGGATTTCAGCTTTACCGGAGTGAGCGCATGGAATTCGCCGGCCGGAATGACGCCTGTTTCTTCCCCGAATTCCCTGATGGCAGCCGCAAGCGGTTCCTCTCCGGGCTCAAATTCTCCCTTGGGGATCGACCAGCTTCCCAGGTCTTTCTTTTGCCAGAACGGTCCGCCGGGGTGGACCAGGAAGATATAGAGCTCCCCGTCGACTATTTTATACATCAATATGCCGGCACTGCTTTTCATTCCGAAGAGGTTTACAAGTAAATCAACAAGTAAATAAAGAATTCAGGAGAACTGTTTTTTTGTCAATATACTTGCAGGCAAATACACCAGGAACGGGTTCACGGGATGGATAATTTCATACTTATAGGGTTTTGCATCGGCGCAGGCATGTTGTTTAAGGCAGCGAGGCTAACCACGGCCGACGCGCACAGAAGCATCAACAATTGGGTACTGTACATAGCCCTGCCTGCAGCCTCGTTCCGGTATATTCCCGGAATCAGCTGGTCCTGGGAAATGCTGCTGCCCGCCATATCGCCGGTAGCGGTGTGGGTCGGCAGCTGGATCTTTATGGAAGTTTACTGCCGGCACAGGAAGTACGGTCAGCGGTCGCGGAGCACGCTTGAGCTGGCAAGCGGTTACAGCAATACCTCATTTGTAGGTTTTCCCCTGGTTGCTGCCTACTTCGGTGAACAGTATATCAGTATTGCCATCATTTCCGACCAGGTCATGTTCATTCTGCTTTCGACAGCGGGAATTGTTGCAGCTCTGAAAGGCGGGGGCAGGGGCGGAGTACTGAGCGCAGGCGGTATTTTGAAGCGCCTGATTACGTTCCCGCCGTTTGTGGCCTGTATACTTGCACTGGTCCTTTCACAATGGTTCGATCTTTCGGTGTCCGAATCATTTTTTGATAAGCTTGCGCTAACCGTTGCCCCGCTGGCGCTGTTCTCTGTCGGACTGCAGCTGAAGTTCAATGGCTGGAAACAGGAGATCTCACAGATCTCGATGGCCGTGCTGTATAAACTTGTACTGGCACCCGTTCTGGTCCTGATCGTTATTCTGGTCGCGGGTGTAAGGGGGCCGGTCGCACGGGTAAGCCTGTTCGAGGCGGCCATGCCGACCGTGATCACTTCGAGCATTATCGCAGAGCAGTTCCGACTGAATACCCGCCTGATCAACCTGATCATCGGTGTCAGTATTCTGCTTGGATTTCTGACAACAGCCTGCTGGTTCCTGCTCATGAACTGGCTGGGCGTCTGACCCGGCCCCATGCCGGAACCCGTGGCCTGAATCAGCCTAAATAGCGATTGCCAAATCCGTATTTATAAGGATGCTGTTTCGCGGAGATCCGGTTAGCTTTAGGTCTCAACCTCAGCCTGATATGATCATTCAATTCAAAGCCCGGAGCTACAGGTATGTCCTGGTATATGCCCTGCTGTTCCTCGCGTTTTCCGCGGTACGCGTGTCGGCTCAGTCAAGCTACGGCTTCCAGCTTGTAAGAGGCGCAATCACCGGTTATTCGAAGGTAAATTACCGGTATACACCGACGATTCTCCAGTTCGAATCATTCAGCCCGGTCAGAAAAAATCTGGATTTTGTGGTGCAGCGTCAGCTGAATTTTGCGACGTTCGAGGATACCGCTGTCACACAGACAGCATGGGAGGCCGGCCTGAACGTCGGCGTTATGCTGCATGGAACGGTGGGTGGTGTGCTCAAGGTCTATGCACTTGGAAGTACCGGTCCGCATTACGTTTCGGACACACCTAAGCGCCAGGCGCAGGGATTCATTTTTTCAGATAATTTCCGGACAGGCATCCTGGTGCCGGTCACCCAAAATTTTGGCCTCGATCTGTGTGCCGGGATACGGCATGTATCGAATGCGGGGTTGAAACGGCCCAATAAAGGGCTGGATAATATCATGGTCGGGCTTGGATTAAAGTATAGGCGGGGCCGCATGAAGTAACTGCAATGGATTCCGGAAGCCTTCCGCACACGGTATTCCATGAACTCCATTAAATGACCATGCCCGGGAGCTATGACCTACCGGGCATGGTATAGTTGTTTATTTATTTGACAGAAGCGCTTAACAGAAAGCCGGAAAGTGATTTCTAGTGGACTAGAAAAACAAAGGCCGGTCAAATTTGACCGGCCCTCGAGTTAAAATTTCGGCTATAAGCCTTATACAAGAGGCTTATTATTATCGTTAATTTTTTAAAAACTTCTTAACCGCCTTCAGATCTTGTTTCGCGAGTTTGCAACGATATTTCCGACATCGAATTTGTGGTAACGGGCTTTCCTGCAGGTATCGTGGAGTCGTTGATAATGGCTACCGCATGTTGCCCCCAACTCACTAGTAACAAGATCTATAGTGGCCTGATGCTTTGAAGGTTTATTTGCTTTCGAACTATAGTGCCCATGGTAATAGCTGTCAAATGAATTATAGCTATTTGTTCCATTGGTTAGAGGAAAAATTTCGTGTTGAACAAAATGCAAGGCAGAATAAAATGCTGTGGTTACAACCCAATCGTGAGCTGACCCATCCTTTTCTAATATCTCGCACACTCGTTCGTTGTGCTGGGCATACTTCTTCTTCAAAACTAAGCTCCGATTTTAACGAATCCTTCTGCTTTTAAGCAATCCTCGTCAAGAGTCCCCTCATTGTGGGTAAATGAAAAAGTAACTCTGTAATTATCGGATTGGCTGTTTCTCTCGATCGCCTGTGTCTTTTCATACACAGTAAGCAGTTTCGGATCAATAAAATCGTCCAAAGGAACGGATATTAATACAGAGAAGTACTTGGGGCGTTCCATTTTAATATGGGCTGTAAGCATAGGGATATCTAGCTCGTCTAAGACCTCATTAACTTCATCTAAGTAGGTAAGAGTGTTCACAACGTTTGCCTTTAGCCGTTTCTGAAATTTTTTACGATCATCTACTCCACGAGCATCCTATCCTTCTGCGTAGAAGGAAAGCATATCTTCAACATAATTGTCAGAATTTTTCAATACCTCTCTCTTCCATATTGTGGTCAGGAGTTATGTGAATTCTATCATCCATTTCGAGTAGTTCAGTTGCCATAAGTCAACAACAAAAAATCTTTAAAGTTTCAGTGGTCCCTCAGTTAGAGGCCCGCAAAGGTAATAACTTGTGGCTATAATAAAAATTGTTTCTGACTTATCCTAAACGTAGTGAAATTATTTTTAATTACAAAGCGACAACAAAAACGACAACCATATAATGAAAAAGTCCTCTAGTATGAGCTAGAGGGCTTTCAGTGTGCACCCGAAGGGATTCGAACCCCTATCATCAGAACCGGAATCTGACATTCTATCCATTGAACTACGGGTGCAGTTCCGAATCCTTTAATAAAGGATTACGGGGGGCAAATATAGTTATTACTTTGTATTCGGCAAGTCTAAACGTTGAATCGGAAGTGCATAATATCTCCATCGTTCACCAGGTAGGTCTTTCCTTCCACACTAAGCTTGCCGGCTTCCTTACAGGCGCTCTCGGAACCATACTGGACAAAGTCTTCATACTTAATTACTTCAGCCCGGATGAATCCTTTTTCGAAGTCGGTATGGATGACACCTGCAGCCTGCGGAGCGGTCCATCCTTTTTCTATAGTCCATGCACGAACTTCCTGCACTCCGGCAGTAAAATACGTCGCCAGGTTCAGAAGTTTGTAGGCAGCGCGAATGAGTTTGGCGACCCCGGACTCCTCAAGGCCGAGGTCCTGCAGGAATTCCTGCCGTTCTTCATAGCTTTCCAGTTCAGCGATCTCGGACTCGATCTTCGCCGAAATGATCAGTACTTCCGCATTTTCGTCCTTAACGGCTTCCTTTACCCGGTCAACAAATTCATTCCCGGTATTGACGGAACCCTCATCGACGTTGCAGACGTACAGTACAGGCTTTACAGTCAGCAGGAACAGATCGGCGATATATTCCTTGTCTTCTTCAGCAATCGGAGCTGTACGGGCCGATTTGCCGGCCTCCAGGTGGTTCTTGATCACCGAGCAGACTTCGTAGGCTTTTTTTGCTTCCTTGTCTCCGCCGGTCTTGGCCATCTTCTCGACCTTCTGAATTTTCTTGGTGACGGTTTCAAGGTCCTTCAGCTGCAGTTCGGTATCGATGATCTCCTTGTCGCGGATCGGGTCTACTGATCCGTCAACGTGAATGACGTTCGGGTCTTCAAAGCATCTCAGGACGTGGATGATCGCGTCCGTTGCCCGGATATTTCCAAGAAACTGGTTGCCGAGGCCTTCACCTTTACTGGCGCCTTTTACCAGTCCTGCGATATCAACGATCTCAATCGTATTAGGAACGATCCGCTGCGGATTCACGAGTTCCGCCAGTTTGGTCAGGCGCGCATCCGGTACGGTGATCACCCCGACATTCGGTTCGATCGTACAGAACGGGAAGTTAGCCGCCTGGGCTCTTGCGTTCGATAAACAGTTAAACAGCGTTGATTTGCCGACGTTCGGTAAACCAACTATGCCACATTGTAATGCCATTTATATGTGATGAGTATGAGTTGTCAATTCTTATTAATGATATCCGGGTGTTTCCTTATGCGGAAAATTTGTATCCCAGAATCCGGTATGCCAGTTTAGCCAGCGTGTATTCGGAAAGAATGCTGCCTTCGATCGGGGCGCATTCCACGATATCGAATCCGACCACGTTCCGTTCCCTGCAGACCGTTCTCAGCAGGTCCAGGGTTTCGTTCCAGAACAAGCCGTTCGGTTCAGCGGTGCCCACCGCCGGCATGATGGAAGGATCGAATCCGTCAGCATCGATCGTGATGTAAACGTCATTGGTCATCGCGTCCACGATCTCGCGGATCCATAACGGGTTCGTCCGGATCTGGTGCGCATAGAACGTATGAATGTTATCTGCTTTTTTGATCAGCTGCGCTTCTTCGATACACTGGGCACGGATGCCGGCCTGGCAAAGGTTGATTCCCATATCATGTACCCGGTGCATCACAGACGCATGGGAGTAGATGTTGTCATGGTAAGAGTAACGGAGATCCGAATGCGCGTCGATTTGCAATACGGTCAGGTTATCGTATCTTTTCGCGAAGGCCTTTACGAAACCGTAGGTAACCGTGTGCTCTGCGCCCAGCGATACCACGAACTTACCGTCGTCAAGCAGTCTGGTGGTATGTTCCTCAATGAGGTTCACTGCGTCTGCATCCACTTTTCCCCCGAAGTCCATGGGAGGGAGGGTCGCAATACCTGTTTTCCTGTAAGTTTCCGTATCCAGTTCCTCATCATACAATTCGACGAATTGTGAGGCAGATATGATGGCGCCGGGCCCTTTTTCGGATCCCATTAAATATGATGAAGTGTATTCATAGGGGGCGGACTGGATGACAACTTTGCTTTTCTCGTAGCTGTAAAGCTCTTCTTCGGTAATACCCAAAAAATTTTGGTCAGCAGGTAATGCGTTCATTTTTACAAATTTTCGGCAAAGATAGCAATTAAGAAGTCAGGAAAGGAATAAACATCGGGACCTGGCAGCAGCTGGGAAGAAAGCCATGGGAGGGCGGCCAGCCGGGAGTTTCGCTCGGAGCTCCCGGTCACCGTGAGCGTACAAAAAAAGCCACCCGTTTTTATGCTGGTGGCTTCGCTGTTATACATGTTACTTCGGATCAGATCTCAAACGAGAAATCATCCTCTGCTTTAACCTCTAATGGGGCTTCCGTAAACTCATAACGTTTTTCAACAACTTCCTGGTTGGCTTTGATGTAATCGATGGTGTCTTTCAGACCTTCAGCGAATTTTTCGAAATCTTCTTTGTAAAGGAAAATTTTGTGCTTTACAAAAACTCCATCCTCTAAACGTTTTTTACTTTCGGTAACGGTAATGTAGTAATCATTGGAGCGCGTCGCTTTTACATCGAAGAAATAAGTTCGCTTCCCTGCTCTTACCTTCTTGGAAAAAACCTCTTCCCTGTCTTTGTTGTCAAAATCTCCCATTTGTTGTAGCTTATTGTTGTTGCGTATAAGTTTTTGGTTGGGTAAATATAATGGATAAAGTTTTAAATATGCAAAAACAATTCTTTCACCAAAATTTAATTTTCCTGTTCCGCTTCTTCCAGTAATTGTTTCTGATACAGCTCAAAGTAAGCGCCTTTCCGATCCATCAGGCTGCGGTGATCGCCGGATTCGATAATGCGTCCGTGGTCCAGTACGATAACCTTGTCCGCGTTTTTGATGGTCGATACCCGGTGGGAGATCAGGATAGCGGTTTTGCCCTGCATGATGCGGCCGAGGTTCGAGAGGATCTCCTCTTCCGTTTTGGTGTCCACGGCCGACAGGCTGTCGTCGAAGATCAGGATCTGAGGCTCGTTGGCAATGGCCCGCGCAATGGAAACCCGCTGCTTCTGTCCTCCGGATAGGGTCAGCCCCCGTTCGCCGATCAGCGTATCGAAGCCCTTCTCAAACTGCATGATGTTGCCGTAGACCGCCGCGTCCCTGGCCGCCTGCTCGACATCGGCCTGCCCGTCTTCGCATCCGAACGCGATGTTGTTCCGGATGCTGTCCGAGAAAAGAAATACATCCTGCGGAACGAATCCGACCTGGCTCCGGTAGGATTTCAGGTCCAGGGAAGGAAGCGGGTTCCCGTCGATCCGGATCTCACCGGAATCCGGATCATACATCCGGAGCAGCAGGTTCGCGATGGTGGACTTCCCTGAGCCGGTCTTGCCGATGATCGCCAGGAACTCGCCGGGATTCACATCGAAGGAAACCTGGTCAAGCGCCGGTATACCGGTGTCCGGATAGGTGAAACTGACATTCCGGAAATAGATCCGGCCGCGGACGTCCGTCCGGTTCGTGCCGGACGTTATCTCCGGCTCGGTATGCAGAAATTCGTTGATCCTTTTCTGGGAGGCTGCCGCACGCTGGATCAGCGTGGTGACCCAGCCCAGGCTGGATACCGGAAATGTCAGCATGTTGACGTAGACGATGAATTCAGCAATATTTCCCGCGGTGATCGTGCCGCGCATGACCTCTACGCCGCCGATGTATACGGTGATGATCGTGCTGAGGCCCACCAGCAACAGCATGGTTGGATAGTAGAGTGCCTGCACGTTGACCAGCGACATCGAACTCGTTTTGTACACGTCGCTTTCCTTTTCGAAGGCTTTCCGGATGCTGGCCTCGCGGCCGTAGGCCTTGATCACACGGATCCCGGAGAACGTTTCCTGCACGAAGCTCGAGAGCCTGGACAGCTGGGCCTGGATCTGTTCGCTTCGCTGATTGATCAGCGTATTGACATAGTAGACCAGGATCACCAGCACCGGCAGCGGCATCAGACAGTAGAGGGCCAGCCGTGGGTTCACTGCGAGCATGGAGTAAATCACCAGGATGAAGAGGACCGTCGTATTGATCGTATACATGATCGCCGGTCCGACATACATCCGGACCCGGCTGACGTCTTCGGTGGCCCGGTTCATGAGGTCGCCCGTATTGTTCCGCCGGAAAAAAGCCAGCGTCAGCTTTTGATAGTGCGCGTAGATCTCATTCTTCATGTCGTACTCGATATGACGGGACATCAGGATGAGTGTTTGCCGCATGAAAAACATAAACAGGCCCCGCAGCAGGGCCAGCACCAGGACCAGGACGCCGAACAGCAGCAGGCTGGACCCAAGGGAATCATAGATGACTTGCTGTTTGCTGAAGCCGTTGAACAGGCGGTAAGTCGCGATATTTTCGGTTACAAGGTCAAAGGCGATGCGGATCACCGAAGCCGGCAGGACCGCAAAAATATTGGAAATGATAACAAAAATGATCCCCGGGACAAAGCGCCAGCGGTACTTATAGAAGAATTTATTGAGATATGAAAGATGTTTCATCCGGATGGCAAAAATACAATATATAACACAGCCGGTTCCGGATTTGTAGCTGCGGGTCAGAAATTTTCTCTATTTTTGCACGCAATATTCCTCGAAAAATAGCAACAATGTCGTCGATCAAATTTGAAGAAAACTCCGTTTTTAGTCAGTTAGGTTTATTTCAGCATCAGAAAGTGGTCTTCTGTAATGATGAAGATACCGGTCTCCGGGCCATTATCGCCATCCATGACACGACCCTGGGACCCGCACTCGGCGGAACCCGGATGTGGGCCTACAATACGGAAGCGGAAGCACTTCAGGATGTTCTTCGTCTTTCCCGGGGGATGACCTACAAGGCGGCGATCACGGGTCTGAATCTTGGCGGCGGAAAGGCCGTGATCATCGGCGACAGCCGGACCGGCAAGAGCGAGGGACTGATGCGGCGCTACGGCCGGTTCATCAAGAACCTGAACGGGGCGTTCATCACGGCTGAGGACGTGGGTACGAGTCCCAAGGATATGGAATATATCCGGATGGAAACCGAACACGTGACCGGCGTACCTGAATCGCTCGGGGGCAGCGGGGACCCTTCACCGGTAACGGCCAAAGGGGTGTATATGGGTATTAAAGCCTGCGTAAAGGAGCTTTACGGTACGGATACGCTGGCCGGACGCTCAGTTGCCGTTCAGGGAATCGGTCATGTCGGCGAGAACCTGGTGCACCTGCTGCGTGAGGAAAATGCAAAGGTCTACGTGAGCGACATCAATGAAGAACGTCTTTCACAGGTAGCCAAGAAATACGGTGCGGTGGCCGTTGCCAACAACAGCATTTTTGATCTGGATATGGAGATCTATGCTCCGTGCGCACTGGGTGCGACGGTCAATACCGAAACCATCAATAAAATGAACTGCGCGATCATCGCGGGTGCAGCGAATAACCAGCTGGCCGATGAGCAGCTTCACGGGCGGATGCTTCTCGAAAAGGGAATCATGTACGCACCGGATTACCTGATTAACGCCGGCGGTCTGATCAACTGTTATTCGGAGATCGCGGGATTCAGTAAAAAGCGTACCATGCAGCTGGCAGAGAATATCTATGATGCCGCCCGCAGCGTGCTGAAGAAGTCAAAAGCAGAAAATATCCCGACCAGCGAAGCGGCTAATAAAATCGCCGAAAAGCGTATCGAGGATATCAAGAAGATCAAAGCATCATACTAACTAAACGGGAACAGTCCCGCTTAAAATTCGTTCTTATAACATGTTAAACAGAAGGCACCTTAGGGTAAAAGTAGTGCAGGCGTTATATGCCTATTATCAGTCAGAGAGTAACGATGTAAAGCCTTTTGAGAAAGCTTTGCTCCAGAGTGTTGATAAAGTGAACGAGATGTACATCTGGATGCTTTCATTACTCACTGAAGTTGCCGACTACAGTGTGAGAGATGCTGAGGAGCGTGCCAACAAATACCTCCCGTCGGAAGCCGACCTGAACGCTTCCACCCAGCTGAAGGAAAACGTGTTTATCCGGACCCTGCTGGAGAACAAGCAGTACCAGGCTGCCGAGAAAAAATATGCGACATCCTGGTCGTTTGACCCGGAGATCGTCAAAAGTCTTTTTTCCACGCTGAAGAGCACCCCAGAATATGCAGCGTATCTTCAGGCAGCAGACCGGTCCATCCGGGCGGAAAAGGATATCATCAAGTTTATTTTCAAGAAGGTGATCATGAAGTCGCCGGCTGTGGAGCAGGCGTTTGAAGAGCGGTTCATCAGCTGGCCGGTAGACAAGGAGGTCCTGCAGGCAATGATCGCAAAGACTTTCAAGAACTTCGCGAGCGAAAATCCGCAGGAGAACTCCCTTGCGCAGCTGACTCCGGACTGGGCCGAGGACCGTGTGTTCATTATCGACCTTTTCAACAAAACGATCGCGCATGAAGAGGAATACCAGGAACTGATCTCGCAGAAGACCAGGAACTGGGAGGCGGAACGGATCGCCATGATGGATACGCTGCTGATGCGTACGGCAATCACCGAGCTGGTGCATTTTTCCTCCATCCCGGTGAAAGTGACGATCAACGAATATATCGAGATCGCCAAGGAGTTCAGCACCCCTAAAAGCAATTCATTTATAAATGGTATCTTAGACAAGATTTTTGGCGATCTGAAAGCTGCCGGCAAGATCCGGAAGTTCGGTCGCGGATTATTGGAATAAGTATGAAAAAACTAATGCTTGCGGCCATCGCGATGGCTTTCCTTGCGGCCTGTAACAATAACAAGGCCCAGACTGAAAATCATTCACTGCACAACCATGATGCGGTTCCTGCTGCCGGTGCGCAATCTGCTGAGCCGGTCAATGCCGCTGAAGCCCCTGTGATTTCCTTCGAAAAGGAGTCGCATGATTTCGGGGTAGTTACATCCGGCGAAAAAGTGAAGTATTCGTTCAAATTCAAGAATACCGGTAAGAGCCCGCTGATCATTTCCAATGCGGAAGCCAGCTGCGGATGTACCGTGCCGGAATATCCGCATGAGCCGATCGTGCCGGGCGGGGAAGGAACCATCAGTGTCGTGTTCGACAGCGCCAATCGTACCGGAATGCAGAATAAACTGATCTCCGTTTATTCGAATGCTGTTCCTGCCGTGGCGGAACTGCATCTGATCGGAGATGTTAAAGAAGCAAAATAATTAATCCAGATAATGTTGAATACCATCTTATTACAGGCAAGCGGAGGAATCATGAGTTTTCTTCCCATGCTGCTTATCATCGTAGTATTTTATTTCTTTATGATCCGCCCGCAGATGAAAAAGGCAAAAGATCACAAGAAATATATTGAAGAACTGAAAAAAGGGGATCGTGTTGTTACCAATGCAGGTATACACGGCCGCATCGTGGATATGAACGATACCACCTTCGTCATTGAGGTTGAAAGCGGAACCAAGATCCGTTTCGATAAGACCGCCATTTCCCTGGAGGCGTCGAAGGCCCTCAATGCAAAGGCATAGTAACTGAAACCCGAAATAGGAATGCCGCTGGAATGAGCGGCATTTTTATTTTCTGAGCGTTTGTTTTTCTAACTTTGGATATGCCGGTCATCCGATTGAACAAAGCCGAACGGAGGCGTCTAACCGTCTTCTTTTCCTGCCTTGGGGTTGCCATCCTGGGGTGGCTGTTCTTTGCGTTGTCGAACCTGTATGTCTACGAGGTCAACTCCGTACTCAATTACCGGAATGCGCCCATAAACAAGGCTTTCCATCCGCTTCAGGGCGACACGGTCACCCTGAAGGTCGAGGGTACCGGCTGGGATCTGCTCTTCTCCAAGATCCGCGTACTACCTACATCGGTGGATGTCGACGTCAGTGAGCTGAATACCCGTAACTATGTGATTATTGAAAAACAGCTCCGGCAGGTGAACCGCCAGTTCCAGTCCAGCCAGCAGATCGTCTCTATCGAACCGGATACCCTGTATTTCGATTTTTCATCCCGGATCAATAAAAAGATCCCGGTCAACCTCCTGTACAAGATCCGGTTTGCGCCTCAGCATAAGGTGTCAGGGGCGATTCAGATCAGCCCGGCTTTCGTAACCGTTTCAGGACCTGCAGGTGAACTGAAGGGTATTACCAAATGGGATACCGACAGTTTGAAGGCCTCGGACGTCGCCACGGATCTTACCGCCAGGATACAGCTCAGGCCCAACCGGAAAAACAACATCGTCATCTATCCGCGGGTGGTTGACGTCCGCATCCCGGTCTCTGAGTTCACTGAAAAGACCCTGGAGGTTCCCCTGGAAGTTGTCAACCGTGACGGCATCAAGTATATCAGTCTGTATCCTGAAAAGGTACGGATCACCGTGCACACGTCACTCAGTGACTACCCCAGGATCAATGAGAGCAGTTTCCGGGCTACGGTCGATCTGGCGAACTGGCGGAAAAAAGGTTTCAGCCAGCTGCCCGTGGAGATCCTCAAGCGGCCCGCAGCCGTTGAAATTGTCCGGGTGGAACCGGTAGTGGTGGACTTTATTATTCATAAATAATGCTGAAAGTAGGAATTACCGGCGGCATAGGGAGCGGTAAGACCACCGTGTGCCGGATCTTTGAAATGCTGGGCATTCCTGTCTTTTATGCCGACGAGGTTGCCAAAAAGGTAATGACATCGGATATGATCCTCGTCGGAGGGATCCGGGACACGTTCGGTGAGGCCTCCTACTCAGCGGCAGGCGAACTGAACCGCAAACACCTGGCGGATCTGGTCTTCAACGATACCCGGCAGCTCGAAAAACTGAATGCCCTGGTGCACCCGGCGGTTTTCCGCGCGTTTGATCAGTGGGCTGCCTCGGTGGAGAATGCTCCGTACCTGCTCAAGGAAGCCGCGTTGCTGTTTGAGAGCGGATCCTATAAAATGTGTGACCTCAATGTGCTGGTCACAGCGCCGGAGGAGTTGCGTATACGCCGGGTCACCCGGAGGGATGGGGTCGCTCCTGAGGCGGTCCGCCAGCGAATGAACAAGCAGTTCACCGACGAGCAGAAGATGCCGATGTCGGATTTTGTGATCGTCAATGACGAGCGATCACTGCTCATCCCGCAGGTGCTTCAGCTTCACCAGCACTTTCTAACCTTGTCCAGCCAATGATCCAGCCCGATTTTATTATAGAGAACGCAAACGGCCTGTACTGCCAGGCCGGGGACTTTTATCTGGACCCGCAGCTGCCGGTTGACCGGGCGGTCATCTCCCATGCGCATGGTGATCATGCCGTACCCGGGAACCGCCGGGTTTACTGCACGGCGCCTACCGCAGAAATCATGCAGCTCCGGCTCGGGAAGAACGCCGGGGGGGCCTTTGCGGTGCATGACTATTCCGCGCCGTTTGCCCTGAACGGCGTACAGATAACCTTTATATCAGCAGGCCATATCTTGGGTTCTGCACAGGTTCTGCTGGAGTATGACGGTGTCCGATACCTGTATACGGGCGACTATAAACTCCAGGAGGATCATACCTGCCTGCCTGCCGACTTTATTGCGGCTGATGTGCTGGTCACCGAAAGTACCTTTGCGCACCCGGATACAGCCCATCCGTCCCATGTTGAGGAAATCAGCAAACTGAACGAACACAGCCATAACATTCTCCTGGGAGCTTACGGACTGGGCAAGGCCCAGCGGTTGTCGCGGCTGATCTCCGACCACTGTCCGCAAAGGAAGGTGCTGATCCACCACTCGATTCTGCCGATTCACCGGCTGTACGAAAAGTTCGGATTCAGCCCTGGGCGTTACGAGCCGTATAACAGGAAGCTCATGAAGGAACCCGGCAGGGGATATGTCTATATCGTGCCGCCCATTACGTTCAATAACTATTTCCGGGCCCGTGGAGTTCTCCGCATCTTTGCCTCGGGCTGGAAGCGGCTGCAGCAGCAGAACGACGCGGAACTGCTCATTTCCGATCACGTCGACTGGGCGGACATCCTGAAAATGGTTGACCGCGTAAAACCGAAAGAAATATGGACTGTTCATGGTAACGGAAAATATCTTCAGGAAAAGTTTGCAGATACCATCCCCGTAAAGGCTCTGAACTCATGTTAGCGGAAGAAGATTATTACTGGGAGAACGGGTTGATCGTCTTTACCGCCGCCTATCACCTGAAGCGCGGCACCTGTTGCAGGAGCCAGTGCAGGCATTGTCCCTGGAATTACGGGCGGAAGAAAACAAAAAACGAGAAGAAAAGTACCGTTGATAATGAAACTGGAACACGAAATCAGCAGTAAGTTTGAAAACAGCTACCAGAAGGCTGCGATCAACATCATTTATACGTACGGATGGCTTACGACGAACCTTCGTGTCCGATTGAATAAATACGATATCACCCTCCAGCAGTTCAATATCCTGCGGATTCTGCGCGGCCAGTATCCTAAACCGGCGACCGTGAATCTGCTGAAGGAACGGATGCTGGACAAAATGAGCGATGCCTCCCGGATCGTCGACAGGCTGGTTCAGAAGGAACTGGTGAACCGCTGCACCAATCCCCAGGACCGGCGTGCGGTTGATATCACCATCAGCGACCGGGGACTGGAGCTCCTGGGAAAGCTGGATGACCAGATGTCGATCATCGATCTGATTAACGACCATATGTCCGAAGAGGAAGCCGTTCAGCTGAGTGAGCTGCTGGACAAGTTCCGGGGCTAGATCAGGAATCCCACAAGTGCGATCCCGATTCCGGAGAGCACTGCAATCAGCTTTTTAAGGTTGTAATGATGGTCCACACTGGACTCAAACAGGATTGTTGTGGAAATGTGCAGGAAAATGCCGATCACGATACCCATGACCCGGTCAAAATAACCGTTCAGGCCTGAGTTCGTGCGGTCGCTCAGTTCGGTACTGAATACGTACCCCAGAGGAGACATCAGTGCGAAAATGAGCAGGAGCAGGACGATCGACCGTTTGGACAGGTGGTTCTGGGAAAGTACGCTCGCCAGGGCGAATGCTGCGGGAATATGATGCAGTGAAATGCCAATTACCAGTTCGTCCTGGTGTCCTTCCGCCATCGGCATGCCTTCCAGGAAGGCATGGAGGCAGAGGCTTAACATGATCCCGTAGGGAAAGACCACATGGTCATGGGTATGGCTGTGCTTGTGAACATGTCCGTGTTCGATGCCTTCGGAGAACTGTTCCAGCACGATCTGCAGGAGAAACCCGCCCAGGACAAAGAGGCCCACCTGCTCACCGCCGGTCTCATAAACATGGGGAATCAGGTGCAGTACGGTGATCGCAAAGAGATAGGCGCCGCTGAATGACAGGATCAGTTTCAGGCGCTGGGTGTTGTCCTTCCGGAAAAGGAAGATTCCCATACCGCCCAGAAAGGCGCTTGAAAATAACAGAATCAATCTCCAGTATTCCATTCTCTCTTGGTTTGAACAGCCAGAAATACGGTCGCCACGAGGTAGCCGATGATACTTCCCAGGATTCCCCCGGCCAGCGTATCGAACGGATAATGCACCCCGACATAGATCTGCGCAAAACAGATCGAGAAAGCCCACAGTATTCCCAGTGGCAGAATCCACTTCCACCTCCGGTAAAACAGCGTAATCAGGAAAAGGGCGATGCCGAAGTGGTTTGCGGCATGGGACGACGGCATGCTGTACCCGCTCCCGCAGGCAATCCGGCTGATCATCAGCGGTTGCAGCTGCGGATCATTGCACGGCCGTAACCGCTGAACGGCAGGTTTGATGATGCTGGAGGCACTGTAGTCCGCCAGGCCGAAGGTCAGGAACATGGCTACGATTATCCCGACACCGGTTTTCTTATAGTTTCCGATGAGGAAGACGATCAGGAAAAGGTAGAGCGGCATCCAGAAGTAGCGGTTCCGGAGGTAGGGCATCAACGCGTCAAAGATCGGGTTTGCAAGTCCCCTGTTGATCCAAAGGAAGATCTCCTGGTCTATTTCCTGTAGTAAACTAAGCATCGGCTTTCCGGCAAATAAAAATGATTCGGTCCGAGGTCTGCTCATCGAAACCGTTTAATGAATAGTCTCCGAACCGCGCCTGTATTTCCAGACCGCTCTTTTCAAACATTCTGGCAAAGTCTTCCGGGGTGAATGCCCGGACCTCTTCCCGGAAAAGATAGTCCTGTTTCCCGTGATTAAAGGCGATGGATTTGACGATGCTTCCGTCGATTACTTTCTTGTTGATATGGAAGTCGATGCCGTCGATGTGCTTGACCTCCTCCCGGGTCAGGTTCGACAGGATCTTCCGGGTATTGAAGTAATCAAGTACCAGGAGCCCGTCTTTCTTCAGGGACTTTCGGAAGGCCCGCAGGGCATTGACATGGTCCTTCTCGGTCCGGAAATATCCGAAGCTGGTAAACAGGTTGAGTGCCAGATCAAAGTAGTTGATGTAGAACAGAAAGCGCATGTCATGCCGGAAGAACCGTAACCGGTCGTTTTCGAACTGTTTGGCAAATTTGATATTGGCGAAGGACAGGTCGATTCCGGTAATGTCATAGCCGTTCTTGTTCAGAAAAATGGAGTGCCGCCCGCGTCCGCAGGCGATATCCAGCAACTTGCTGCTTCGGTCCGTATGCAGATAATTCAGCAGGTTGCTGAGGAAAAATTCGGCTTCTTCATCATTACGCTGATGATACAGGATGTGGTAATATGGAGAATTGAACCAGTTTTCGTACCACTTTTTAGACATACAACGTTTATTAGAGGCGCAAATATAACAATTAAGTGCCGAGGCGGTATTTCTGTGCTTGGTTGCGCTTTTATTTTTATTTTTGGACGACAAAACTCTGACTAGTGACCTTAATCAAATCAATTTCAGGAATCCGGGGAACGATCGGCGGCCCGGCCGGTGAAGGACTTTCGCCCGTTGATATCGTAAAATTCACGACCGCATTCGGCCGCTGGGTCATTGAAAGGACCGGGAACAGGAAGATCGTGATCGGCCGTGATGCCCGGATCAGCGGTGAGATGGTACGGAACCTGGTCGTGGGAACCCTTCAGAGTATCGGTGTGGATGTGATCGACCTCGGCCTTTCCACCACGCCTACCGTCGAGATCGCCGTTCCGGATGAAAACGCCGGCGGGGGAATCATCCTGACGGCCAGCCATAATCCGAAGCAGTGGAACGCACTGAAGCTGCTGAACGCAGCCGGTGAGTTCATCTCCGATGCGGATGGAAAAAAGGTTCTTGAGCTGGCAGAAGACGCCGGTTTCGCCTTTGCCGAAGTCACCGGTCTGGGTACGGTGCAACTGAATGACACTTACCTGCAGAAACATATTGAGAAGATCCTGGCGCTTCCTCTGGTCGATACGGATGCCATCCGAAAGGCGGGGTTCAGCGTGGTCATTGACTGCGTGAATTCCACCGGGGGGATATTCGTTCCGGCGCTGCTGAAAGCACTGGGCGTAAACACGGTTCATGAACTCTACTGTGAGCCGAACGGGGATTTTCCGCATAATCCGGAACCGCTTCCCGAGAATCTGACCGCGCTTTCCCGTGAGGTGCTGCTCAGGAAGGCGGACCTGGGGATCGCCGTGGACCCGGATGTGGACCGTTTGTGTTTTGTCAGTGAGGACGGAACCATGTTCGGCGAAGAATATACGCTGGTTGCCGTGGCGGACTTCGTCCTGAAACATACGCCCGGAAATACGGTTTCCAACCTCTCATCCACACGTGCGCTCCGGGATGTGACGCGGCGCCAGGGCGGTAGCTATACCGCAGCTGCGGTAGGTGAGGTAAACGTGGTCAACAAAATGAAGGAAACGAACGCCGTGATCGGCGGAGAGGGTAACGGCGGGGTCATTTACCCCGAGCTCCATTACGGACGGGATGCCCTGGCAGGGATCGCGCTGTTCCTGACGCACCTGGCCAAAACCGGCGGGACGGTCTCCGCACTGAGAAGTACCTATCCGAGCTACCATATTTCGAAGAACAAGATCACGCTGACCCCTGAGATGGATATTGATTCCCTGCTGAGAAAAGTGGAGGAGAAATATACCAGGTATGAACTGAATACCGTTGATGGTCTGAAGATCGATTTCGAAAATGAGTGGGTGCACCTGAGACGTTCCAATACGGAGCCGATCATCCGGATCTACTCCGAAGGCAATTCCGAGACGGTTGCCGAAAACCTTGCCAAAAAGATTATTACCGACATAAAAGAAATACTAAGAATAGACTAAAATGCGTGTATACCTTGATAATGCTGCTACCACTCCCATAGATAAAGAGGTTCTGCAGGAGATGTATGAAGTGATGGAGAACCATTACGGGAACCCTTCTTCCATCCATTCCCACGGGCGGGAAGTAAGGACCATTATCGAGAAAGCGCGAAAGACCGTTGCCGGGTTGCTCCACGCGGCGCCGTCTGAAATATTCTTTACCTCCGGCGGTACCGAGGCGGACAATACCGCCATCCGGTGCGGGATCATCGACCACCAGATCACCCATGCGATAACCTCCCGCATTGAACACCATGCCGTCACCCATACGCTGGAGTCGCTCGAGCACGCCGGCATCATCCGGCTCAGCTATGTGAATATCGATGCCAGGGGGAACGTGGATCTGGAGCACCTGGAAAGCCTCCTGAAGGACAACGGCCGGAGCTTCGTTTCACTGATGCATGCCAATAACGAGATCGGCACGCTCACGGAGATCGAGCGGGTCGGCGAGCTTTGCGAGCAGTACGACTCCATCTACCACTGCGATACCGTTCAGACCATGGGCCACTACCGCCATGACGTCAGCAAGCTGAAGATTCATTTCCTGGTCTGCGCTGCACATAAGCTGCATGGTCCGAAAGGCGTCGGCTTCCTGTATATCAACCATCAGATCAAGATCAGTCCGATGATCTTCGGGGGCGCCCAGGAACGCAATATGCGGGGCGGTACAGAGAATGTGTACGGAATTGTAGGTCTTGCAAAGGCCATGAAGCTCGCCTATGACCATATGGATGAGCACCAGGAATACATCCAGGGCCTCAAGGATTATATGAAGGCCTCCCTGACCGAAGCGATTCCCGATGTGCGTTTCAACGGCGAGACAGAGTCCGGGAAAAGCCTGTACACCGTATTGAACGTTTCATTCCCGGAAACTGAAATGGCGGAAATGCTGTTGTTCAACCTTGATATCAACGGGATCTCCGCATCAGGCGGAAGCGCATGCAGCTCCGGTACCAATATCGGATCGCATGTCCTGACAGGCATCGGCGCAGATCCGGCTCGTCCATCGATCCGCTTCTCTTTCAGTAAGTTCAACACCCGTGAAGAGATCGATTACACCGTAGACAAGATCAAGGAGATATTCCTGGTAAAAGCCTGAATTCCTAAAGATTTTAAAACAATCGAGGTATTGCCGTTTGTTGTTAGGTAATAAATATCTAACAGAAAAACTTTATGGCACAGAACCTAGATCCGAACTTCAATGGTCCGAATGATCAGTTGGGTAAGAGGAATTTGAACGATATTCCGGCATCAGACGATGGCATTGGGGAGAACACCGAGCAAACGCCGGTAGCAAAGGCGCAGAATGAGGCTCAGACCGGACCGTCAGGAAATGGGGGCGAGGAACGGATCCCGACTGTGACCCCGTATAATGAGAACGGACTGCCGGGACCTGACGATGATGACGAAGATGACGATACGCTGCTGGATGACGATGACGACGACTACGAGGAGATCATCCCGATCGAGGGCGATGACGACGAACCCGATGACAACTTCGACGATGACGATGACGAAGATGACGACGACGATATCGTTGATCGTGCCGGTAGCCGGTCGGTGACGGTAGTAGCGGAATAATCTATCCTTTAACCGGAAATCCTCAATCATGGAATCACAAGACGAAAAGGACAAGCGGAATCATACTGGCCAGACGCCTTCGGACGTACCTTCTGAGAAGCTGGTCGAAGGGCCGCCCAAGGACCGGCCCAAGAAAGCTGAAAAACGCCCCGGCCACAACTCGACCGGAAAAGATCCGAATCACGGAAGCCGGGACCCCGTACTCCGATAACCGCATAACCCCGGAAGTTTCCGGGGTTTTTTCTTGTGTGCCGTAAGGGCGCGCGGCCGGCCGGATATTAAAAAGATCCCGATGTTTCTGCCGGTTTATGCGCCGAACGGAAAAAGGATTACCTTTGAGTAAAAAAACTTATGGAACGGAGACAATTTCTTACAACTTCCGGGTTTTCGCTGGGGTTGCTGGCCCTGATGGGGCGGAAAGCATTTTCAGGTATTTCACAGCAGTCCTATGATTTCAGGCTGCTGCGCAATAACGTCGGAATCTTCAGTGAGCAGGGCGGTACCATCGCCTGGCTGGTTAATCAGGACGGGATCGTGGTGGTCGATTCGGAGTTTCCGGACTTCGCCGGTCACCTGATCGCGGAGCTGAAAAAGCAATCGGCCCGGCCGTTCCGGTACCTGATCAATACGCACCACCACGGCGACCATACTGCCGGAAATATCGCTTTCAAAGGTGTCGCCGAGCATGTGCTCGCCCATGAAAATTCCCTGAAGAATCAGAAGCGGGTCGCTGCGGAACAAAAGGCAGAGGACAAGCAGTTGTATCCGGATAAGACATTCCGTGACGAAACGGGCGTGCGCGTTGGCGACGAAAACATCAGACTGTACTATCACGGGGCTGCGCATACGGACGGGGACGCGATGGTGCATTTCGAGAATGCCAACATTGTGCACATGGGCGACCTCGTGTTCAACCGCCGTTATCCGTATATCGACAAGACGGCCGGGGCGGATATCGGCAGCTGGATAAACGTACTTGACAAGGCGATGGGAAGATTCGATAAGGATACGCAGTATATATTCGGTCATTCCCGGGACCCTGAAAAAGTAACCGGTACACGCGAAGACCTGGTGGCCTTCAAAAACTACCTGAGCAAACTGCTCGAACAGGTAGGAAAGGCCGTAAAAGCAGGCAAATCCAAGGAGCAGATCATGGGGATCACAACTATCGAAGGTGCGGCCGAATGGCAGGGTGAAGGGATCAGCCGAAGCCTGGAAGCCGCATATCAGGAGATCACCTCGAGATAGGGGCTCAAACGGCCTGAAAAGCAAAAAGGATGAAGTGAACCTTCATCCTTTTCTGTATCAAAACGTTCCCGGGGGAGTCGTTAGTTCTTCATCATCCTGAGGAAGGTGGCCAGTTTGGTTTTCATTTCCCGGCGGTCAACGATAAAATCCAGGAACCCGTGTTCCAGGACGAACTCTGCGGTCTGGAATCCCTTCGGCAGATCCTTCTTGATCGTTTCCTTGATAACCCGCGGTCCTGCGAATCCGATCAGCGCCCCCGGCTCAGAAATATTAATGTCTCCGAGCATCGCATAGGATGCCGTTACACCGCCCGTCGTAGGATCTGTCAGCAATGAGATGTAAGGAATCTTCGCTTTTGCAAGAAGCGCGAGCTTCGCGGATGTCTTGGCCATCTGCATCAGGGAGAATGCCGCTTCCATCATCCGGGCACCGCCGGACTTGGATATCATCAGGAACGGAATCCGGTGCTGAAGGCAGTAATCGATTGACCGGGCGATCTTTTCTCCGACGACCGATCCCATAGACCCGCCGATAAAGTTGAAATCCATACAAGCCACGACCAGTTCGTGCCCGTCCAGCTTACCATGGGCGGCGCGGATAGCATCCTTCAGCCCTGTCTTTTTATAGCTCTCCTCGAGGCGGACCGTGTAAGGCTTGCTGTCGGAAAAATGCAGGGGATCGCCGGACCTGAGGTTGGCAAAAAGTTCCGTAAATTCGTTATTGTCAAACAGTACTGAAAAGTATTCCTGAGAACCGATCCTCAAATGGTAGCTGCAGAAGTGGCAAACATATTTATTCTCCACCTGTTCGGCATAGTGAAGCGGCTTTTTACAGTTTGGACACTTGTTCCAGATTCCGTCAGGTGCCTCTAATTTTTCTTCTGTAGAGGTGATGATGCCTTTTTTTTCTCTCTTAAACCAGGCCATGTGTTTGTTTTTGTGGGGTTACAAAGAAACGAAAAAATTGAGAAAAGGACGTCACCGGATGTACTCAATTCCGATTATCTGCGGAAAAACAGCGGATCGGCGGATTTATGGAAAGGAAATTTTTAATTTAGGAACCAAAACAATCAGATATGAATAAATACGTAGGCGTTATTACAGGAGACGCAGTTCAGGAGGTTTTCGAGGCAGCGAAGAAACATCAGTTCGCCTTACCCGCAGTGAATGTAATTGGAACCAATTCCATCAATGCGGTGATGGAGACCGCCAAGGCTGTCAATTCTCCGGTAATCATTCAGCTCTCATTTGGCGGCGCCCAGTTCTATGCCGGTAAATCCCTAAATAATGATCAGTTACAGGCCTGTATCCTGGGAGCCGTTTCAGCGGCCCAACACGTTCATCTGCTGGCCGAGCACTATGGCGTAGGGGTCATCCTCCATACCGACCATGCTTCCAAAAAATACCTTCCATGGATCGAAGGGCTGCTGGAGTACGGTGAAAAGTTTCATAAAGTCAACGGAAAGCCGTTATTCTCCTCCCATATGCTGGACCTTTCGGAAGAGCCTATCGAAGAGAACATCACGACCTGTTCCAGGTTCCTGGAGCGCATGAAAAACCTGGGAATGACCCTGGAGATCGAGCTCGGAGTTACCGGCGGCGAGGAAGACGGCGTAGACAATACCGACGTGGACAGTTCCCGTTTATACACCCAGCCTTCAGAGGTGGCCTATGCTTACGAAGAACTGAGCAAGGTCTATGACAAATTCACGATCGCAGCTGCCTTCGGAAACGTGCACGGAGTCTATAAGCCGGGCAACGTGAAGCTTCAGCCGGTGATCCTGAAGAACTCCCAGGATTACGTCCGCGAGCATTTCAAACTGCAGGATGAAAAACCGATCAACTTCGTGTTCCACGGCGGTTCCGGTTCCTCACAGGAAGAAATCCGTGAGGCTTTATCTTACGGAGCGATCAAGATGAATATCGATACCGACATGCAGTGGGCATTCTGGGAGGGAATCAATGAGTACTACAAGTCAAAGAAGGACTATCTGCAGGCTCAGATCGGAAATCCGGAAGGTGAGGACTCCCCGAACAAGAAATATTATGATCCGCGCGTCTGGCTGCGGAAAGGCGAGGAGAACTTCGTGAAACGGCTGAAACAGGCTTTCGAAGACCTGAACTGCCTGAACGCGAATGATAAGCTCTAAGGCCGGATAACACATGCATAAGGATCCATTGCAGCCGGCTGCAATGGATCTTTTAATTCCTGAAGCTATGGCACGAAAGAAGAAACCCAATTTTTTTGAACGGTTTGCCAACAGGGCTTCCCTGTTTACCGGAAGCTCCACCGCCTTCCTCGGCGCCGCCGCTGTGGTCATCCTATGGGCCGTATCGGGTCCGTTGTTCGGCTTCAGCGAGACCTGGCAGCTGGTGATCAACACCGGTACCACCATCATTACTTTTCTGATGGTCTTCCTGATCCAGAAGGCACAGAACAAGGATTCGAAGGCCATACAGCTGAAACTGAATGAACTGATCGCCTCGAACACCCGGGCCAGTAACCGGATGGTGGATATCGAGGATCTCAGTGAGGAGGAGCTGGACCGGCTGCATAAATTCTATCAGAAGATCTCCGACCTGGCTGAAAGGGATGAAGATATCCACAAATCCCACTCAATCGATCATGCAGAACACCTGCACCGGATAAAAACGGAGCAGAGAAGCTCCCAGAATAAAAATGACTGAACACGTTACCGTAGAAAAAATAGCTGACCCGCAAAAGCTGGAACAGGTCTTCGCGATCCGCAGGGTCGTATTTGTTGAAGAGCAGGAGTGTCCCCCTGAACTGGAATGGGAATTCGAGGAGGAGTCCACGCACTTCATGGCTAGCGTCGGAGGCGTACCGGCCGGCGCGGCGCGGTGGCGGAAAACCGATAAGGGCTGTAAGCTTGAGCGGTTTGCCGTACTGAAGGAATTCCGGAACCAGGGAGTTGGGCAGGAGCTCGTCAGGGCTGTCCTGAGCGATCTTCCTTCCGATGCCGGTTATATTTACCTGCATGCCCAGGTACAGGCAGTCGGGCTGTATGGCCGCTTCGGATTCGAAAAGAGCGGTCCGATGTTCGAAGAGGCCGGGATACAGCATTATAAGATGATCCTCAACCGGTAGTTGCGGTTACGTCAAGAAGATCCGGTTGGAGCAGACCATCGCTTCGGACCATTTGTCCATATCGAGGCGCAGCTCTTCACCCTGCTCCTGCAGGAAGCTGATCAGCTCCTCCGTTGCGATATTGCCGGTCAGATCATCCTTGGCCATTGGGCAGCCCCCGAATCCCCGCAACGCTGCGTCGAAGCGCCTGCAGCCGCTTTCGTATGCGGCGGCGATCTTTTCCCGGGCGTCAGCAGGTGCGCTGTGCAGATGCAGCCCGAACTCGATGCCCGGCAGGCTTCCGGTCAGGGCAGGAAATACCGTCCGGATCTTTTCGGGCGTCGATATGCCGACCGTGTCGGCCAGGGCCAGGATCCTGCAGCCCCTGTCGGCCAGTTTTGAGGCCCACTCCTGGAGGATCTCCTGGTTCCAGGCATCACCGTACGGGTTTCCGAACCCCATGGAAAGATAGGCGACCGCTTCTTTCCCGTTTTTATCGCAGAGCTCGAGGATGCCGCCGACCGTAGCCAGCGATTCTTCACGTCCCGAATTGGTATTGCGTCGCTGGAAGGTCTCTGAGACCGAGAACGGAAATCCGATATAGGTGATCTCCGGATAGCGGACCGCATCCTGTGCGCCCCTTAAATTGGCTGTAATGGCAAGCAATCGGGTAGCTGATCCGGAGAGGTCCAGTTTATTAAGAACCGCCGCCGTATCCTGCATCTGCGGAATCGCTTTCGGGGAAACAAAACTGCCGAAATCCAGCGTATCGAACCCGACCTTGAGCAGGAGGTTGAGGTACTCGGCTTTCAGCGAAGTCGGAATAAAATCGTGGATACCCTGCATGGCATCCCGGGGGCATTCTATCAGTTTCATCTTAACGAATGTAGAAAAACTTACTTGGATAACGTGTCCTGCTTCCTGGATTCCCGGTCGAAGCGCCGGATGATGAGCCGGGTGCCCCGGTCATAGCTGAAATAGTTCCAGATCCAGTTCACCAGGGTGATCATTTTATTCCTGAACCCGACCAGCGACATCAGGTGTACCAGCATCCAGACCAACCAGGCAAAAAAGCCCTGGAACCTGAAACGGGCCAGGTCCACCACGGCTTTATTTCTTCCGACCGTCGCCATGGACCCTTTGTCCCGGTAGATAAACGGCTTCATGGGCGCGCCTGTGATCAGACGCAGAAGATTCGCCGCCAGGTGCTTTCCCTGTTGCATGGCAACCGGAGCAACGCCGGGATGACCGTCGGGGTAGGCGGGAACCGGCATGGCTGCCACGTCGCCGATGGCGAAGACATGTTCGAAGCCCCGGACCCGGTTGAACTCATCCACGCGGATCCGGTTTCCCCGGCCAAGGAGCGCGGCATCGATGCCTTCCGGGACCTCTCCCTTCACGCCTGCTGACCAGAGCACGTTCTCCGTATGAATGATCATTCCGCTCCTCAGGGCGAGCCGTTCCCCGTCATAGTCGACCACCCGCTCGCCCGTCATGATCCGGACTCCCATCCGCTCCAGGAATTCACGGGATTTCTGCTGTGCGGGGACGGACATCGGTCCCAGCAGTTCCGGCGAGCTTTCGATCAGGAAGATATTGACACAAGAGGTATCCAGTTCAGGGTAGTCCTCCTTCAGCACGTGGTTCTTCAGTTCCGCCAGGGCGCCTGAAAGTTCGACCCCGGTCGGACCGCCGCCCACCACGGCGAAGTTGAGCAGACCCTCTTTTTTGACCGGATCCGGCTCGACCTGGGCTTCTTCCAGGTTCTGGAGGATCATGCTTCGGATGTTGAGCGCCTCCGGGATCGTTTTCATCGGCATCGTATGGTGCTCGAACTGCCCCTGGCCAAAGAAGTTGGTATCTGAACCGGTGGCCAGCACCAGGTAATCAAAGGGGATGTCGCCGATCGTCGTCCGGACGATCTGCCGCACCGGGTCGACAGACCGGACCTCGGTCAGCCGGAAACGGAAGTTCCGCTGCTTCTTGAAAAGTTTTCGGAGGGGAAAAGCGATGGATTCTGCTTCCAGGCCGCCGGTGGCGACCTGGTACAGCAGTGGTTGAAACGTATGGTAATTATGGCGGTCCAGGAGCAGGACCTTTACCGGTTTGTTCTTTAATCCTTTTGCCAGCTGGATGCCCCCGAATCCGCCGCCGGCAATGACGACTGTGGGGATATCAGCATGGCGTCTCGTCTCTGTCATTTATACAAGCTTTCTTGTATAAACACATGAACGGTCAAAAGTTGATCAGTGCTCGTCGCCCCGGATCTTGACCGAGAGGCCGTTGATCTGTTCGCTGATGCGGATCTGACAGGCCAGGCGGCTGTCGAATCCTGCGTCAGGAAGGGTGTCAAGCATATCCATTTCTTCATTGGTCGGTTCGGGGAGGTCATCCAGACCTTCCTTCACCTGCACGTGACAGGTTGCACACAGGGCCATTCCGCCGCAGGTTGCAAGGATCTGATATTCGGAAGCTTTCAGCACTTCCATCAGGCTCAGATTGATGTCGGTAGGGACTTCAATCGTCTGGGTTTCTCCGTTCCTGTCTTCTACAGTAATATTAATCATGATTAAAACTCATTAACGCCGTAAACGGTCGTGTATTTAAAGCTCAGTTTCTGATCCGGATAAACGTGTTTGAATGCGCTCTGAGCCATTAATGCGCCTTCATGGAATCCGCTGAGGATCAGCTTCAGTTTGCCCGGATAGGTGTTGATGTCTCCGATGGCATAGATGCGTTCCACATTGGTCGAGTAGTCGTTTACGTTTACCTGGATCGCATTCTTATCAATATTCAGACCCCAGTTGGCGATCGGCCCCAGTTTAGGGCTTAATCCGAATAACGGGATCAGGTAATCGGTCTGCAGCGTCGTGGTGCTCTTGTCACGGCCCATCACCGTTACTTCCTGCAAGTGCCCGTGACCTGAGATCGACACGATATTGGACTGGAGGATCAGGTTGATTTTTCCTTCCTTGGCCAGTTCGAACACTTTTTCAGCAGAATCGGGAGCGCCTCTGAAGGTATCACCACGGTGGATCAGGGTCACCTTCTCAGCCACTTCAGACAGGAAGATCGTCCAGTCCAGGGCCGAGTCACCGCCGCCTGCCAGAACGACCTTACGGTCACGGAACAGTTCGGGATTCTTGACCATGTAGGCAACGCCGCGGCCTTCGAATTCTTCCAGCCGCTCGATCTCCGGCTTGCGTGGTTCAAAGCAGCCGAGTCCGCCGGCGATCACCACCGCCTGGCAGTGGATCTGGCTTCCGTCATTGGTCGATACGATATAGGAACCGTCCTCCTGTTTGTTCAGGCCTTCCACACGCTCACCCAGGGTGAAGGTAGGATGGAACGGGTTGATCTGTTCCATTAACCGGTCCACGAGTTCCTGCGCCTTAATTTCAGGGTAACCCGGGATATCATAGATCGGCTTATGCGGATATATTTCAGACAACTGGCCACCGACCTGCGGCAACGCGTCGATCAGGTGGCATCTCATTTTTAATAAGCCGGCTTCAAAAACCGCAAACAGGCCAACTGGACCGGCTCCGATAATACAAATGTCAGTGTTTATCATGCTTGAGTGTATAGAGTTTGTTATCGTATGGTGTTAAATCGTGTTATCAGGAATCAAGGTTATGGTAGATGGTGTCCAGGATCCGCTTCAGGTTCTGGTAGTCCTGTTCGGTCAGGTTTTCCCATGCTTTCATCCGGATCTCTGCCATCCTGGGTGACCAGTGAAGGACCTTTTCTTTCCCCTGTTCCGTCAGGTGCAGGATAAAACTCCGGCGGTCGGAGGGATGCAGCCTGCGTTCGACATAACCTTTCTTGCAGAGCAGGTCCGTGATCCGCGTTAATGTCGGCTGATCTTTCCCGATCAGATCGGCAAGTTCACTCTGGTTCAGGTCATTATGCTGATCCAGGTTCTTGATGACGAGCCACTGGTCAACGGTGATGTCGTAATTCTCCTCGTTGAACCTCCGCTGGGCATATTGCTTGACTTTTCGGGCAGTTCTGTCTAGAAGATGGGAGTACTGACTAAAAAGTTCACTTGTCATTGCAATAATTAGTGTGGCAAATATCTCAACTAATCCTAACTATAGCAAATAAAAAAAAGCCTCCGGTTGTTTGGAGGCTTTTCTATAAAGTTGGTTTTTTTCAATTATTTGTCGTCCTTCTTGCGGATGAATTCCACAACGAACGGAGTTGCAACGAACAGGGAGGAATAGGTTCCGAAGATCACCCCGATCAGCATCGCGAACGAGAACGCCCGCAGGGTCTCACCGCCGAAGAAGAAGAGGATCACCAGAACGATCATCGTACAGAGACCTGTCACAACAGTACGGCTCAGCGTACTGTTCAGCGCGTTGTTGATGACCGACGGAAGGTTTTCATCCTTGGTATGGTGCTGACGGAGATACTCGCGGACCCGGTCAAATACCACAACCGTATCGTTGATGGAGTAACCCATAACGGTCAGGATCGCCGCGATGAACGCCTGGTCGATATCCAGCGAGAATGGTACGACGCCGTTCAGCAGCGAGAAGATCGCCAGCAGGACCAGGACGTCGTGCGCCAGGGCTACGATTGCTGCCACACCAAACTCGAAGCGGCGGAAGCGAACCAGGATGTACAGGAACACGACAATGATCGAGAAGATAACCGCGTAGACCGCTGAGACCTTGATATCGTTGGCGATCGTTGGTCCGACCTTCTGGGCATCTTTCACCACGAAGTCGGGCTGGATCTTTTTAAGACCGGCATTCAGCTTGGCTGCAGCCTGATCGTCAGCGGTCTCACCTTCGTCATTGATCAGGTATGAAGTCGTGATCTTGACCTCATTCTTGCTCGTTCCGTAAGTCTTGACTTCCGTAGCGGACTGGAATTCCTCGGTCATGATGTCACGGACCTCATTGGTCTTCACATCTTCCTTGAACTCCACCAGGTAGGAACGTCCGCCCTTGAAATCAACGCCGAGGCTGAATCCGCGGGTGAACATGGAGATCAGACCGGCAACGATGATGATTCCGGAGAACAGATAGAACTTCCGGCGTCCGGCGACGAAGTCGAAGGTTGAACCGGTGAACAGTTTTTCAGTCGCTTTGGTCGAGAAGCTGATGTTCTGCTGCCTGTCAAGCATCCATTCGAAGACCAGACGGGTGATGTAGATAGCCGCGAACAGGGAAGTGACGATACCGATCATCAGCGTGGTCGCAAAACCCTGGATCGGGCCGCTTCCGAAGACGTAGAGGATAACCCCGGTCAGGAAGGTGGTGATGTTCGAGTCGAGGATGGATGACATCGCATGCTTGAATCCTTCATTGATCGCCATACGGGTCGATTTGCCCAAAGCAAGTTCTTCCCGGACCCGTTCGTAGATCAGTACGTTCGCATCCACCGCCATGGCCAGCGAAAGCACGATACCGGCAATACCAGGAAGCGTCAGTACAGCGCCGAGGGAAGCGAGGACGCCCATCAGGAAGAATAAGTTCACGATCAGGGCAATGTTGGCGACCCAGCCGGCCTTGTTGTAGTACATGGCCATGAAGATCAGGATAGAGGCGATACCCACCAGGGTAGAGATCAGACCGCTGTTGATGGATTCAACCCCAAGGGAAGGTCCGACAACATATTCGCTGACGATCCTGGCCGGAGCCGGCAGACGGCCTGCTTTCAGGACGTTCGCCAAATCCTGGGTATCCTCAACTTTGAAGTTACCGCTGATGGAAGAGATACCGTTCGGAATTTCTCCCTGTACGGTCGGCGCTGAGTATACGTAGTCGTCCAGGACGATGGCAACGCTTTTCTTGTTGTTCGGATCCGCCGAAGCAGCCGCTGTGATGGAACGCCATGCACGGGCTCCGTCTGAATTCATCACCATGACCACTTCAGGATTTCCCTGCTGATCGTAGTCTGAACGCGCATCTGCGATCACGTCACCGCCCAGGGCAGGTCCGCCGTCAGCAGTGGTCGATTTCAGCGCATAAAGCTCGATGATATTTGATTCCGGTGAAACGGGTTTTACGCCCCACGCCAGCTTTACGTTGGCCGGGATGATCGCCTCGACTTCCGGGGTAGCCAGGAAGTTGTTGATCTTAACCGTGTCTTTCTGTGCGGCATAACCTACAACAGGGCCCGGACGAAGACCGGTCTGGCCGTTCTGAGCCTGGAATGTCGCAGGGGAAAGCAGTGCAAAAAGCGGGTTTTGCTTAGCCTGCTGTGCCTGTAAGGCATCCGCAGACGAATCTTTTCTGGTAGAGTCTTTCTTTCCGAGGGTCGCCAGGCGGCTTCCGGTCGTATCGGCCTTTGCGGCAGCCGCTTTTGGCTCATCACCGGCAACGGTCGTTGCCAGCAGTTTGTTTACATTGTCCAGTAACGGGAAGATCTCGGTGTTGTCATAGGTTTCCCAGAACTCAAGCTGAGCTGATCCCTGGAGAAGCTTACGAACCCGCTGCGGGTCGGTAACACCCGGAAGCTCGATGAGGATCCGGTTGGTTCCCTGCTGCATCTGGATGTTCGGAGAGGTCACACCGAATTTGTCGATACGGGTACGAAGAATATTGAAAGACCGCTGGATCGCATCGTTTGCCTGATTCCGCAGGAAAGTCAGGACCTGGCTGTTGGATGCGTCAACCTTGATGCTCGCAGCGTTTTCCTTGGTTGCAAAGAAGGGTGCAAGTTTGGTATTTGGACTGATCCGCTGAAATTCCTCACCGAACAGGGTGATGTAGTCATCCTGGCTGGTTCTGGCTTTTTCACGGGCAGCACGGAGCGCTGCATTAAAATTGGCGTCTGTGGTATTGTTTGCCAGGTTGCTCACCATTTCGCTCAGAGAGATCTCCATGGTGACGTTCATACCGCCTTTCAGGTCAAGTCCAAGAGGAATTTCGCGCTCTTTTGCATACTTGTACGTGACAAAGTCAAGTCCTGATATCACAGGAAGATTAGAAACCGAATCTATATAAGCTCGTTCTTTTTCGGCATCACCTTTGGCATACTCGCGGGCATCTTTCTCCACTTTGCTGGCAAACCAGGTGAACGACAGCGAGTAAAGACACGCTAGCGCCAGCAGGATTGCCGCGAATTTAATCAGTCCTTTTGATTGCATTTCTGTTGTTGTGTTAGTCTATTTTTTCTGTTAGGAGGGCAAATCTAATTAATTTTTTGTTTTATGGAATCGCTAAAACAAAATAATAAGTCTGTTGTATTTCAGCTTTTAACGTAGGTCAGGAAGGAATACGGGAAGGGATTTTTCTCGTCCGGCTGGTGGTCCTCCTGTTCCGAAACGGTCCATTTTCCGGGGTCGATTACGGGCAGGAACGTATCCGCCTCAAAGGCCTGGTGAATACGGGTCAGGTAGATCCGGTCGCTCATCGGGAAGGACATGCTGAAGATCTCAGCACCCCCGATGACGAAGATCTCGTTTTCCGGCCGGCAGAGGTTCACGGCCTCCTCCAGGGAGTGGGCAACCTCCGCATCCGGAAACGTTATTCCGGCCTGACGGGTGATCACGATATTGCGGCGGTTCGGAAGCGCCTTCCCCATGCTTTCATAGGTTTTCCGGCCCATAAGCACCGGGTGTCCGGTCGTAAGTTTCCTGAAGTGCTTCAGGTCCGCAGGAAAGTGAACCAGCAGCTGGTTGTTGCGTCCGATACCCCCATGCGCATCGGCTACGACGATATTTGAAATGATCATACGGCTACCGGGGCTTTGATGTGGGGATGGGGTTCGTATTGTTCCAGCGTGAAGTCTTCAAACCGGAAGCTGAACAGGTCTTTGATATCCGGATTCAGTTTCATGACCGGCAACGGGCGCGGTTCACGGGACAGCTGCAGTCGGGCCTGTTCGAGGTGATTGCTGTACAGGTGCGCGTCTCCGAGGGTATGAATGAAGTCCCCGGCCCGGAGGCCGCAGACCTGCGCCATCATCATGGTCAGCAACGCGTAGGACGCAATGTTGAAGGGTACGCCCAGGAAGATGTCGGCGCTTCGCTGGTAGAGCTGGCAGCTGAGCTTTCCTTCGGCCACATAGAACTGGAAGAAGCTGTGACATGGCGGAAGGGCCATGTTCTCGATCTCGGCCACATTCCATGCGGAAACGATCATCCGCCGGGAGTCCGGGGAGTTTCTGATCTGGGAGATCACCTGGCTGATCTGATCGATATGCCGGCCGTCGGCCGCTGGCCATGAACGCCACTGTGAGCCGTAAACCGGACCCAGGTTCCCGTCCGCATCGGCCCATTCATCCCAGATGCTGACGCCGTTCTCCTTCAGATACCGGATGTTGGTATCACCCTGAAGGAACCAGATCAGCTCGTGGATGATTGACCGGAGGTGAACCTTCTTCGTAGTGACCAGCGGAAATCCGTGCTGCAGGTCGAAACGCATCTGGTAGCCGAAGACACTGAGGGTGCCCGTTCCGGTCCGGTCATGCTTTTCCGTGCCGGTCTCCAGCACGTGCTTCATCAAATCAAGGTATTGTTTCATCTGTCTGTCAACCCAAAAATAGTGTAATTTTGACGGGTTTCCCCTGCAAACCCAAAGCCGCAAGATAAAAAAAGATAATGGTTGCTTTTCCTAACGCCAAAATAAATATAGGCCTGAACGTCACCGAGCGGCGCCCTGACGGGTACCACAACCTGGAAACGATCTTTTATCCGGTAGCGATCCGCGACGCCCTGGAAGTGGTCGAATCCGCCGATCTCACGTTTACCTCCACCGGTATCGGGATTCCCGGGGACGCAGGTTCGAATCTGTGTCTGAAGGCCTATCATCTGCTGGCTGCGGATTTTGAGGTGCCGAACGTACATATCCATCTCCATAAACAGATTCCCATCGGTGCAGGGCTGGGGGGCGGGTCATCCGACGCCGCTTTCCTGATCAGGCTGATGAACGAGAAGTTTGAACTGGGCCTTTCCGCCGGTCGGATGGAGGACTATTGCCGCCGGCTCGGTGCTGACTGTCCTTTCTTTATCCGGAACGAACCGGTCTTCGCCTGTGGTGTGGGTGATGTGTTCCGGCCCGTTTCCCTCGATCTCAGTCCATATTTTCTGGTTCTGGTGAAGCCCCAGGTTCATATATCGACGGCAGAAGCCTACCGGGGAGTAACGCCCATAGCGGCGACAACTTCCCTGTCCGACCTGGTCCGGCTGCCGCCGGAGGAATGGAACGGCGTAGTGAAAAATGATTTCGAGGCCTCCGTTTTCCCGAACCACCCCGCTGTGCGCGGCGTTAAAGATCATCTGTATGAAGCCGGCGCCCTGTATTCCTCCATGAGCGGAAGCGGCTCCTCGGTTTACGGGATCTTCAAAGACCCGGTCTCACTTCCGGAGCTGGAGAAAGATAACCAGGTTTTCTACGGTATCTGATCAGCTGATGTATTCACGGTCCTCATCGCTGAGCTGGTCGCGGTCTGAGGAGTCAAAGTTTTTCTGAATTTCCGGTTCCGGGTACTCGGGAGTTTTTCTGCGCGGTCTGCCGAGCATGTAACCGGCTATCGCCCCCAGTGCGAACATGACGCCCAGGATCGCCAGTTTAGGAACATAGGTCTGACCGAAAATCCAGAAATTGACTTCATCGGTGTTCTTCATCAGGATAACGGTAACCAGGATCGTGATGACGATGATGAAAATGGATTTAATACTCATATGGAATTCAATACGTGTAGCTGAAACTAAGATCGAATATAGGATTTTGAACCGATTTAACGGTTGAAAAGATTACCGCGGTTCCCACAGCGAAATTCGGCAGGTAGAACCGAAGTACGTTGAAGTCCGACTGGAGGCTGACCCCATAGGTCTTCGGCCGCAGACCCTGCTCTTCGTCCAGATTCTGAAAATCGGCAAAGAGGCCGCCCCGGATGCGCTTGATATAGGCCAGCGGTCCCAATTCCAGGTCCGGGTAGAACAGGGGGTACCGGTAATCCAGCTGGAGATTATTGTGGAGATTCCGCGTAGGCGGGAGGTGGCTGAAGCCCCGGATGTGGGGAATGTCCGTAACTGAATCGTAGGTTCCGCTGTTGGTTTGGTAATTGAATCCTGCCTGGAATGAATGCAGTCGCGCAACCCCGGGGAAATAGAGCCGGCTCTTCAGTGTGAACAGGTGGCCGGAGAGTCTCCCGTCGAGGGGAAAGTGGCGGTAGGAAACCGTGACATTTTGTCCGAACCGGGGGGCGAGTTCCATGGCGCTCCGCATCAGGTTATGGGAAAGGCTCGCTGAGTATCGTAAGGGAAGCCTGACGTTTTCAATGAAATTTCCGGGACGGTTGCTGACGCCGTAACGGGAGGTATGACTCGTTCCGAGGAGGAAGGAAGCGCCGAAGAAGTGATTGAACCGGTTGAAGGAAAGCGGAACAGTCATGTTCAGCTCGGTGATGTTCTCCCTCCAGGTGATGGGCTGCAGTACGGTGGCTCCGGCGACCTGCTGCCGCTGGTAGATCAGGCGCGGCTGATTGAGGTAAGAAAGACTGAACACCGGGAAGAACTTCCGGTAGTCGAGATCGGCCCGGTACTCACTTGCCCCGAGCGCCTTGTTGTACTCATAGCCCATGGAGACATCCAGGGTGTTAAGCAGATTGTTCGAAAGCAGGCTGAGCCCGATATTGTAGTCGTCCAGGTAATCGTTCTCACGGGCGACGACGGTTGCGGTATGGAAGTTCAGAAGGTGCCCGGCTTCCCGATATGGCTTCGAGCTGAACCCGGTATCCGGAACGTCTTGCAATACATCCGAAGATCCTTCCATCCTCCGGACGGGTCCGCAGAAATCGATAAAGGTGTCGTCTGCCTGTATCGCCATTTTCTGCTCGAGTCCCGCCGCTCCGATATCATGTCCTTCGGCCCGGTAAAAGTTAAACAGGACCCGCCGGCGTTGCGGATCGTAAGACGGGTTGAATGCGCCGAATTCGGCAAAAGATAGCTGCTCCGGGATAGGTTGACCTCCGCTGAGCAGGAAGATGTTGTCTACGCCGCTAAAATGGGCCTTAAATGCGATGTCCTCTCCGGCGTACACGGGGCGGGAGATCTGCTGCGGCTGCAAGGGCAGACGCTCCGAAAATTTCCCGGTGGTCAGGTCGAGCTCAAGAATGGCCGTCCCGTTGTTCACACCCGTCATGATCATCCGCTCCCCGGAGGAGTGATAGGAAGGGGTCCGGAGCATGATGTTTCCGGGAGCCCGGAACCGCCTCAGTTCGGTTCCCGTCCGGGCATCCATTTCAACCAGGGAGATCTCGTTTTCATAGGACACGGAAACGGCTGCAATCCGGCTGCCGTCGGGCGAGAGGACGGGTGCGAAAAGCCGGCTTTTCCGGGTCAGTTGCCGGCGCTTCCCGGAGGCCAGATCCAGTATGCTGATCACGTTGTAGGAGCGCTTGGTAAAACGCGGATCTGACCGCACTTCATCCCACACGATTTTGCCTGCCGAAAAGTGAAAATGCGGGTCCGTCTGAATACCGATCCTGGCGATCATTTTTTCAGTTCCTGCGGAGTCGATCCGGACGAGTTCCGGCGATGTTGACCGGCCCTGTTTAAGGGCGAGGACCGACCCGTCCGGCAGGGCCGCCGGAAGCCAGTAGTCAAGCGGAAACGGTGAGGTTCTCCGGTTGACGGGCGGGTATTCCTCACGCGGGATCTCCGCATACTGTGCCCGCCATAATCTTTCCAGTTCCGCTACGGTCGAGTCATGAAGCTGCCGGGTCGACATGCCGGTGATATGCCGGATCGACCGGCTCAGGTTATAGGGTCTGAAAGGGTTCTTCCGGATCCGGTTGAAGATGCTGTCGATGACCCCGCTTCCGAAGTCTCGTCGGAGCTTGGAGGTCATGAAGTAGCCCAGCTGATAGTAGCCGGGTGTGTTGTCCTTTACCGATCCCATAAAGTCTTTCGAATAACTGTATTTTTTCAGACTTAGTGTATTTGTTCTGAAAATCATTTCCCAGCTCGGGATCGCTCCTCGTCCGCCGCTGGTGAGTGCTGTCTCCGTCACTACCGCGTCACCTTCGTAAAACCAGGGGGGCAGGGTGACGCCAAAAAAAGCCAGCGCCAGTCCTTCAAAAAAAGGTCGTCTCAGTTCGCCTGCGAGCCGGTCGAACTGCACGACATGCCGAAGTTCGTGAACGGCAAGTCCGCTTAGCCACTCCTGGTAGTCGTCGTTCTGAGGCGGGGTCGTAAAGAACTCGGACCGGCGGGGTGCAAGCTGTACGAAACCGTTGGATTCGACTCCCTGGTTTTGGAGGATGACCGAGATCTTCCGGGGTGTCCGCCCGAGACTTTTCGCTACCCGCGGAAGGATATGTTCGAGCGTGGACGCCATTCGCTGTGCTTCATTTTCCAGCTCGGTCGGGTAGATGAGCTGGAAGTTTGGTGTGAGGATCTGCCTGAACTTTACATGTGGAGGGTTCTGTCCTGAATCAAAAAACTGGGCGAAAGAAGAAAGTGAATAAAATGTTAATATCGCGACTAATATTGCTCTGGTCTTCAAAGTAGTAAGTTGCCTGAAAATGTGATAAAATACCTGTTGCTAAATTATTTAGTAAAAAACCTCCAAAATGGTGCGCTTCAGCTTTAACAATACTTCATGTGAATCTGATAAAAATCTGATTATCAAATATGTGCGTGTAAATATTTTGCGTTCCGTTTTGCGCTTGTTTTATTAAAAATATCAATAATTTGTGCTTTCCCGGCACTTAATGGCAATTATTTTCGGCAATGCCTTCGCCGCGACAAAAAAATCTGAACAGCCGGTTTGGGTTCCGTTCGGCCCGGGTTCCGGCGAGCCCGAAGATGTCCCGTTTATGCGGCCGGATCCGCGGACCCGACTCCCCGTCTCCGTGCAGCTGCTACGACTCCCGGAACGGACGGGTCCGCACTTCGGCGGACACCCATCGGTTACCGGGATCCGGCCGAACGGTTGGCCGTTCGCATGCTGCTGTCTTCCTTCGCCACGCGGCATGGCGGACGCGGACCCGGTAACTTTTTTTTTCGGTTTGACGCAGGCCCGGTCAGGGAAATCGGATGCTCTTTTCACAAGCCGGCTGCCGGTGTGGTCGGGGTGATCCCGGTGGGTCTTTTGGCTGAGCTGGCGGTTGCTGCTGGCTCCGGTGGATACACTAAGTTGGCCATTGACCGGCTTTCGATTTAGGTGGAAATGATGGTCCCGTTCGGGTGCTTAGTGTATTTTAATAATTTTTAGTATGGGCCGTCAGCCGGGCTTTCAGCCCCCATGGCGGGCATGGTCCGGCGGCTGGTCCCGCGCCGGAACGGGTATTGGCCCAGGCGGTGCCAACGGGTCGGGAACCAACAATTCGCCTCGCGGTCCTGATGCCGGGTGCCCCTGGCGGACCATGACGTTTGGAGATTTTTCGGGGCGGGTTCACGTCACCGGGAGGTGCGGTGTTGGCTGGAATCCCGGCGAATCCGCGTGGCCAGCCGGGCATTCCCTGCAATTCGGAGGTCCCGCTCAGGCAAGAAAATCTGTAGAAAAAAGTGCGATTTCAGGGCGGGTATTTTCCGGGTTTTCGGAGCTTTGGAAGCCCGGTTTCAGGGTGGGAAAAGAACCGGGACGGACGCACGTTCCGGCCTGATTTTTCCGGTTTCGGGTCGGGCATGCCGGACAATCGCAGGTCCGGAATGCTTGGTGCTTCGTCGGATTTCACCCCTCCATCCAGGCCGTTCCCGGTGCGCCTTCGGGACCTTGAGCGCCGCGATTTCAGCCCCGATTCCGGGCATGTTTTCTGTGGGCGCAGGAGCATTGTTTCGCTGCGGAAAGCGCACGGTTTCGGTGCGCCTGGTAAGGATTTTTTGCCCAGTCAGACGCGTCCATTTCCAGGTATTTTTGGACGGGTCTGTCTACGGATTTTTTTGGTTTTTTCCGGCGTTTTTTCCGATGGATGTCCGGCTTTAAGACGGCTGGAATCAGGGTCGTTTCAGGTTGCCGGATCGTGCTATGGCTGCCGCTCCCAGGCGCCTTTTTGGGTGCCTTTTCGGGCTCCTTTTTTTGGCGCCGGGCTCCTTTTTTTTAATTGATTTTGCATGATTCCGGACCTCCGTTTCGGCTTCAAAGGGGTGCAAAATTTATGTTTTTGATGCGGGTCTTTGGTGGATATACGGCTCCATTTTGACGGATAGCCCAGGGCTTTTCCAGCGCCGGTGTCGGATTCAGAGCGGCTGAAATTGCGTTAAAAGGGTATTTTTTTGTGGTCTGCCATAAGCGTTAATTGCCCCTTGAAGCCGTGTTCCGGGTCTGGTTTTGCTTGCAGGCGTAGCCTGTAGTCGGCAGAAATCCGGCGTTTTACCGGTGTCATTTGGGGGCTGCTTCTCGCGATGGAGCCTCAATAATCAGGGGATTGTCCGGCTGGTCTGGTCCGTCCCGGCTGGTTAGAACGAGCACGCGCGGGTGCGCTCGCGGCCGTTTTGGGTGCCGTTTCCGTACCCTTAATTGCACCATATAGCAGGACAGTAGCCGGCGTTTTCGCCTGCTGACAAGCACCGGTTATTCCGGGTATTCCACCATTTTCAGTTGGTTTTTCCCGGCCGGGATGCTTCCTTCGGATGGGGATCAGGTGCCCGTTTGCCGTAGCCGGCGCCCGCCCGGGAGGCTGGGTTTTTGCCCGTGGACTCCCTTGATTTTACCATGTCGAGCCGATGAATGCCTGGACATCAGTTGGGGTTTTTGTCCGTATTCGGGCCGTTCCCGCTATGGGTAAAACTGCAGTTTAGGCTGTGGAACCGCCGGGCATCGCGAGCTTTTTTTCGTTGGTTTTGCGTTCCGGAATTCCGGGGCCGGAAGGGATTCCGTCTTTTTTCGTGCCGTTTTTTCACCGTGCAGGCCGGTGTCCAAGGCGGGATTTTGCAACCTTTTATTGAAGTCCGAGCGTTAAAAAAGATAGCTCCCTGGTATCGGTTTTTCGGGGTCCGGGGAGTCCAGATGACTTCTTTTTTCGTCTGTTTTTCGCGTGCATTCCGGCGTTCTCGCCGGCTGTTTTCAGGGTTGGGCGGCGGCCTTTTTCTGCTGCGCTTCAGCTGTAACGATCAGCCGGTTTTGGCTGGGACCAGCCGCAGGAAGGATCCGGATCGCCCGAGCATGAGGTGAGGCCTGCTGTGTTCAGTTTTTTTGCCTGTAAATTTGTCAGTATCTGGGGCCCGATCCGAAGCTGACCGCCCGGATCTTTGGGCTAAGAATCGAATTAATCCTGGTGGTTCAGGCGGGATAGGTTTCTTTTCCGGACGGTGTTCTTTACGTATGGGTAGAGGAAAATGGAAGCCATTACGATGGTTGCACCGGCGTAGAATCCTGCGGTCATGGCCTCCCTTTTTCCAAAAAACAGGAAGGCGAGGGCGATCCCGTAAACGGGCTCCAGGTTGGTGATCAGGGCCACGCGGAAAGCGGAGAGTTGTTTCATTACCGCAACGCCGGCAACGTATGCGACCGAAGTGCAGATCGTTCCCAGGATCAGCAGGTACGTGAGGTCCGCCAGGTTTAGGTTCATGGACGAATCGTAGCCGTCCTGGTAATACAGGTAGATGGAGACCCATACCCAGGCGCCGATCAGCTCGTAGAAACTGATGATGGGTGCGGGGCGGTTTTGTACCTGTTTTGAATTGATGATCGAGAAGAGGCTGCCGCAAAACGCGGCCAGCAGGCCGCAGACGATGCCGCTGGTATAACGGGTTTCGAACTTAAAGATCATGTAGATTCCGGTGATAATCATCAGGCCGGTCAGGATTTCGATTCCCGATATCCGCGTCTTCTTCATGAGGGGTTCAAGGATCGCCGTAAAGAGCGTCAGGGACGACAGGCACACCAGCCCGACGGAAACGGTGGAAAGCTTGATGGCCTGGAAAAACAGGATCCAGTGAGCTCCTACGATAGCCCCGGTAAAAAACAGCTTGAAGAAGGACTCGCGGGATACCGTCAGCGGAGTTTTGGTAGCTTTGAAATAGATGAGCAGCGTGATAAAGGCGATCAGCACCCGATACCATACGAGCTGGACGGAAGGGATAGAAATGAGTGCACCGAGGATCCCGGTGAATCCCCAGACAAAAACGGTTGCATGGAGGATCAGCAGGCTGCGGTTTGAGGAAGTGCCGGACATCATTTGGGGGCTTTATATAACAGGTAGATGCCGAGGGCGCCGAAAAGAATATTGGGAATGAATACAGCGATTATCGGCGGCAGACCACCTTTCAGCGAGAACATGTTGGAAAACTGCATGGCAAGAATATAGGCAAAGCTGAAGAAGATACCGAGCCCGAGAGGCAGGCCGATTCCCCCGCGGACCTTCCTGGATGAAAGTGAAACGCCCATAAGGGTCAGCACGAACGTTGCCAGCGGGTTTACGAAGCGTTTGTATTTTTCAAGGAGCAGATCCACCATGACGCCCGTTCCCCGTGTCTTTTCTTTCTCAATCCGGGTGTTCAGCTCCTTCATGTTCATGGCCTGGTAAATGTTATCGAACAGCTCAAAATCAACAGGCCGCATATCGAGCGTCGTATCCTTGGAAGTTCCGTAGATCATGGTCTCTTTCAGGCCGTCGATCTTGCGGATGGAATAATTCTGGATGTTCCAGTGCATCTTGACGGAGTCCCAGATGATCCGGTCGGCGACCATTTTTTCCTTCAGTTCATCACCGTCAAACTTCTCCATGGCGAATTTGTATCCGATCCGGGAGTTGTTATCGAAGTTCTCTATATATACATAGGTGTTCTTATCCAGCTGCATGTGGGTGTACATCTTGGAATTATCCTTTTTAGGGTTGATGTACACGTTTTCAAAGTTGATCTTCAGCTGGTTGGATTCCGGAATAATGAACAGGTTGAAGACCAGGGTTACGACGAATATGACGGATGCCGCCATAAAATAAGGTTTAAGGAACCGCTTGAAGGTGACCCCGCCGCTCAGTATAGGCACGATCTCGGTCTGATCCGCCATCTTGGCCGTGAAAAAGATCACCGCCAGAAAGTTGATCAGCGGCGTAAGCATGTTCAGGTAGAAGGGGATCGATCCCGCATAATATTCAAAGATGATCTTTTCCAGCGGAGCATCGTGCTTCAGAAAGTCATCGAGCTTTTCAGAAATATCAAAAATGATAAATACCAGGATGAAGATTCCTAATGTAAAGAGGTAGGTACCCAGGTACTTTTTAATGATATACCAATCGATGATCCTGATCATTTCGTTATAATCTAACGGCTAACTGCTTTACCATCTTGTTTTTCCAGTCCGTAAAATCGCCGGAAATTATCCGTTCCCGGGCCTCGGACACCAGCCAGAGATAGAAGTGCAGGTTATGTAACGTAGCGATTTGCGCGCCAAGTATTTCTTTGGAGGTGATCAAATGCCGGAGATAGGCTTTCGAATAATTCTGATCGGCATACAGGTCACTTTCAGCCTCAATTGCGGAGAAGTCGTCTTTCCACTTCTCGTTCCGGATGTTTATGATCCCGTTCCGGGTAAAGAGCATCCCGTTCCGTGCGTTCCGGGTCGGCATTACGCAATCGAACATGTCCACACCGAGGGCAATGTTTTCCAGAATATTCACCGGTGTTCCAACGCCCATCAGATAGCGCGGCTTGTCCTGCGGCAGGATATCGCAGACCAGGTCGGTCATTTCATACATGTCCTCTGCCGGTTCTCCCACCGAGAGTCCCCCGATGGCGTTTCCTTCCCTTTCGAACGATGCGATCACTTCAGCGGACTGCTTGCGAAGGTCCTTGTAAACGGATCCCTGTACGATCGGGAAGAGCGTTTGGGAATAGCCGTATTTCGGTTCTGTCTGGTCGAACCGCTCGCAGCACCGCTTCAGCCACCGGTGAGTCATTTCGATCGATTTGCGGGCATAGCCGTAATCGCAGGGGTAAGGCGTACATTCATCAAAGGCCATGATGATATCCGCCCCGATCGTGCGCTGAATGTCCATGGCAGACTCCGGGGTGAACAGGTGCCGGGATCCGTCGATATGGGAACGGAAAGTGACCCCTTCTTCGCGGATTTTGCGGACCTCAGAAAGCGAATAGACCTGGTAGCCTCCGCTGTCGGTTAAGATCGGACCGTCCCAGCCATTGAACTTATGCAGACCGCCGGCTCTCTCCAGGATATCCAGTCCCGGCCTGAGATATAAATGATACGTGTTGCCCAGGATGATCTGGGCCTTGATGTCATTCTTTAATTCCCGCTGATGGACCGCCTTTACGGTTCCGGCCGTGCCTACGGGCATGAAAATAGGCGTTTTTATGGTTCCGTGATCGGTGGTGATTTCCCCGGCCCGGGCTTTAGATAACTTGTCGGTGACTTCTAACTTAAACTTCATTCCAAATCCCCTCCCGGGTGAAAACAAACGGCAAAAATAGCAAAAATAACCCCCTGAATTTTCTTTTAAGCAAAGGATATAAAATCTTTCGTTAAAAATCAGAACTTTGCGCCTTATTATAAATGGCCAGGCTTTGGAAGATGTTATTTATTTAATCGTATTCACGCTTTTTCAAACAAGTTTCCTCCTCCAGCTGTACTATATTTTTGTTGTCCATAAACGTTTGGCAGCATATAATGAGAGCGAGCCTCCGGTACCGGTGGATCATCCGTTGTCGGTGATCATCTGTGCCAGGAATGAAGAGAAAAACCTGAGAAAGAATCTTCCTTCGGTCTTAAGCCAGGATCATGGAAACTTTGAAGTGGTGGTTGTGAACGACTGTTCATCGGACGATTCACAGCATGTACTCCGTGAACTTTCCGGGCAGTATGCAAACCTGAAGGTGGTGACCATTAATGAGCATATGCGTTACAAACACGGAAAGAAGTTTGCTGTCACCCTGGGGATCAAGGCTGCTTCGCATGAGCACCTGGTATTTACCGATGCGGATTGTTATCCGGCATCACCCCGTTGGTTAAGCGGAATGCAATCACATTTTTCCGACAGGATTGAGATCGTTCTGGGATATTCGCCGTATGAAAAACAGGGAGGTTTCCTGAACCGGCTGATCCGCTACGAGACATTCATGACTGCCCTTAATTATTTCTCCTATGCGCTGCAGGGAGACCCTTACATGGGGGTAGGACGGAACATGGCCTATAGGAAGTCTCTTTTTTTCCGGGGTAAGGGTTTTGCGTCACATATGCATATTCCCTCCGGAGATGACGACCTGTTTGTCAACCAGAATGCCACGGCGGTGAATACCGCAGTTGAGGTCCATCCGGATACCCATGTCTGGAGCACCCCCAAAACGACCTGGTCAGGATACTTCAGTCAGAAAATCAGGCATATGGGAGCCGGAAAAGCCTACAGGAAATCGCATCAGCGGATGCTGACCACCCAGGTTATATCGGCCCTTGCGTTTTACCTGTTGCTGGCGGCCCTGATCGTTTTGAAAGCCCAGTGGTGGGTGTTGCTGGGAATTTTTCTGCTCCGCGCCGCCGCCCAGTGGTGGGTATACGGCCGGGCATTGAAAAAGCTGAATTATGGTGACCTGACTCCGTGGCTTCCGGTATTCGATTTCGTTTACTACTTTTATATACTCGCTCTCTCCTTCATAACCTTGTTTAAGAAAAGAGTTCAATGGAAGTAAATCCAAATTTTTCTGCCAATGCGAAGAACGACTTTCAATTAGTCGAGCGTGCCAAAGAAGGTGATCAACGGGCTTATGCCGAACTGATGCAGCGTTATAAAGATTCGATCTACTTTATGACCCTGAAAATGATCAATAATAAAGAGGATGCGATGGACCTGACGGTGGAGACCTTTGGAAAGGCATTTGAAAATCTGGAACGCTACAAACCGGACTTCGCCTTCAGCACATGGCTGTTCCGGATCGCAACCAATAACTCAATTGATTTCATTCGCAAGAAACGGCTCAGCGTGATCTCGATGGACAGTATGGTAGACGACGAAGGCGACGACCGGCCCCTGCAGATCAAGTCGGACTCCCTGAACCCCGAGGAGACATCCATTAAAAAACAGCAAAGCAGGGAGCTGAAGGATATTGTCGACAAGCTCCCGGCCCGCTATAAGACCCTGATCGTTCTCCGTTACTTTGATGAGCTATCCTATGAGGAGATCGCTCAGCAACTGGACCTGCCGCTTGGGACGGTCAAAGCACAATTATTCCGGGCAAGAGACCTCTTGTCCAATGTTTTAAATCGTAGAAAGAAGAATTTAAGTGGCGACTTCTGAAATTATTTTCAAGTACTTTCCTGACCTTACCGAAAAGCAAAAAGAACAGTTTGATAAGCTCGATGAGCTGTACCGCTTCTGGAACGCACAGATCAATGTCGTATCCCGGAAGGATATCGACATGCTGTATGTGCATCATGTCCTGCATTCCCTTGCCATCGCAAAAGTGATCCGTTTCCGGCCGGATGAGAACGTCATGGATGTCGGCACCGGAGGCGGATTTCCCGGGATTCCCCTGGCGATCCTCTTTCCGGAGACCCGTTTCCACCTCGTCGATTCCATCGGGAAGAAGATAAAGGTCGTTTCCGAAGTTTCCAAAGCACTGGGCCTTACCAACCTGCGGGCCTCTCATGCACGGGCTGAACAGATCGATGAACGGTTCGATTTCATTGTCTCCCGCGCGGTCACCCAGCTGAAAGAGTTTTATCCGTGGGTCCGCGGAAAGTTCAATCCGGATTCGAAAAATGAATTAACGAACGGCGTACTCTATCTCAAGGGTGGAGATCTGGCCCAGGAATTCCGGGAGTCGGGCCTGAAAAGCATTCAGCAGTTCCGAATCAGTGAATATTTTGAGGAAGAGTTCTTCGATACGAAATACGTGATTTATTTCCCGGCCCAGTAGCTCATTATTTTCGGGATCTTCATGACATTAGCAGCATTCTCGTCCAGAATTCAGAATGCGGTCGCATGAGCTTCTGTGAGGTATTTGGTTCGTTAAATAGTGGTTTCAGTCTCGCTAATCAACTTTAATATTCTATTGCCTGCTGAAGTTATTTTATACCTCTGATTTGGATGAGTAGGCGATTCGGGATGTTCCATTTCTATCCAACCGATATCTATTAAAGGGTCTAAGAATTTTGCTCTATTTGTCGAGTGGTTACTTAAATCCATTCTGGCATAATTCCGCTCTTTTAATCCAGTTAGTGACAATCCCTAGAACCTCTCCAACTCTTGTACGTATAGCATCGTTAAGTATAACCTTAGCTTGGTCACCAGCTTGGTCACTAATTTGATTGCTAAATGCACTAATTTCGTCTAAATCACTAAAATTCAGGAAATTAGCTTGGTTGCTAACTTGGTCATTTACGACAGCTTCACCTAGACAATGTACGGGTAATGTGACCAATACATAAGTTTGTCCATCTGTGTCAAAAACGGGTGTAGGTGACCCATTTGATTCCATCGAACTGTAAAAGGTCGGGAAGCCGGTGCCGCGGCCTTCTGTTAGGCGAAGCTCTTTCAGAAAATCACCAATGCGTCATAGGGTTGTATAATAGGGAAGTAGTTAGGCTGTATCCCATGACCCAATTGAATAATTTGCCCCTGGATAGCATCTAGTTGATTTTGTAGGAGTCCCACCGGAGGCAAAACTGGCTGACCGTTATCTTCCGCTATGCTGATAATAATATATCCGCCTCCTCAATTATTAAGATCATTTGCAAAGGCGCACATAGAATGGATGACATCTTCCGGGTTCCAACCTTGCTTAACTTCAAGCCGTTCCCACTCAATGGTATTGCCGTGTACTAGTGACTCTATATTAATTGGTAAACCCATATCAACTATTCTTGTCTGCAAGATGATAAACCCGAGCAGTCAAATCTAACCGCATCAGTACAACTATTGTTAGTACTTTAATCCGCTGAAAAAACTATTCGTCCCGCAGATCTGGAAAAATTCTCAGTTCTTTTTTTGTTTGAGGATTTCTACTTTCTCGCGCTCTGCCGCAAGCAATTGTTCATATAATTTTTTGTTATCCGCATGAAGCAGCCTGATCTCATCCATGGCTTCGACCAGTTTGTCCAGAGCGTTGAAAGTACAATTGTTATTTACAATCTGCGCAAAGGTGCCTGCTGCTGAATTTGCACCCTCATAATTTTGAATGTTGTAAACTGCAGCTTCGTCACTATAGTTCCGGACAGTATCCGGTGTCACACCAAGCGCACTGGCAACTCGGGCAAGCACGTCTTCATCAATTCGATCGCTCTGTTCCATTTTTGAAACCGCCTGCTGACTAACGCCAAGTTCTGACGCCAAGGTCTCCTGCTTCATTCCGCGGATTTCACGTATCCGGCTGATTTTCCGACCGATATGGGTTGAGGTTTCAGACATAATTATTTTGATTAGAAGTTCAAAGATATGCTTAAAGATACAAAATTAAACATGTCGCAACACTTGTAAGTCCACCGAATTGTGAGGCATAACAGCGGTAAAATACCATATTTTCCCTGGCGGAAGTCCGAGTTGGGAAGCTATTAACGTATATGAGTACCGGGTTAACGAGCGAAGCTATTTCCAGAATGGACTCTTAGGACCAGCAAAAGGAGCAATATCCAGACCCAGGGTATAGACCTGCCTGGGTAGGAATCGGATATCTAGTAAGCAGCCGCCTACTTATGATCTTTTTTCGGGTAGTCCTCATACTTGATGTTACCCGTGCCGCCGCTTACCAGGCTCCAGTCATCAAACGGGAATTTGATCAGGACCATTCCGCAGGTCGGAAGGTCCAGGAACCGCGAATCCGATAATTTGGAGGCCAGGTGGCTGACACCCGGGTTGTGCCCAAAAAGGGCGGCGAAGTCCACCTGGTTGTCCAGTCCGTTGATGATGTCGAGCAGCGTTGAGCTGCGGGCCTCGTAGATCTCCGGCACCTGCACGATCGAGGACCGTTCATAGCCCAGGACTCCTGCAAACAATTCTGCGGTGGTCAGGGCGCGAAGCGCCGGACTTGACACCAGGAGCTGCGGAACCAGGTCATGCCGGATCAGGCGGCGGGCCATCTCGGGCGCATTTCGTTCACCGCGTTCATTTAACGGGCGTTCGAAATCACGGATCTCGGGGTTATTCCAGTCCGATTTGGCATGGCGGATGATCAGCAGTTTTTTCGGCATAGCAGGTATGGTCAGCGTATCAGAAAACCGATCTGGCTCACGTCGATGTCGTTCATGCACCGGAAATGACCCAGGGGACATTTTTTGTACCCGATCTTAGAACATGGACGACAGCCTAAATGTTCCACTTCAACGATTTTGTTCCCGGGAACCTGGTAGGGGTACATACCGAACTCCGGGATCGTATTCCCCCAGACGGAGGTAATCTTCTTGCCGAAAGCTGCTGCAATATGCATCAGCCCGGTGTCATGGGTGATGATCTGTTCAGCCATTTTGACCAGGAAGGCGGACTGGTCCAGGGTGAACCGGCCGCAACCGTTAAAAACGTGGGCACCGGATTCCCGGACGATCTCTTCGCCGCGTTCAGCATCATCAGGTCCGCCGAGGAGCACGATGGGCTGACCGAATTTCTTACATACCTCGATAAGCTTATACTGAGGTAATCGCTTGGTGGCATGCTGGGCGCCGATCACCAGGCCGATATACTGATGGTGGGTATCCGGAAGCAGATCGGAGAGCCGGTATTCCTGCTGAAGGAAGTAGTCCAGCCCCCCGCCGTCGTTCCTGATTCCCAGCGGTTCTGCTGTCCGGAGGTAACGGTCGACGATATGGACGTCCGGAAGGATATTCTTTTTGAAGTTCACCATCATCCACTTTTCAAAGTTCAGCTTGCTGAACGAAGAGGACCGGATCTGCAGGGCGGTTTTGATCCGCAGGGTTCGCAGGTTGTGATGCAGGTCGATAATGTGGTCGAACTGTTCTGCTTTCAGCGCCGAGACGGTGTCCCGGAAGTTCTTTTCCAGGAGGTGAAGTTTGTCGATGTATGGGTTGGCCTCCAGCACGGACCGGTAGGCGGGCTTGGTCAGATAGTGGATCTCCGCCCCGGCAAGCTGGGTCTTCAGGCAGCGGATAACGGGGGTCGTCAGGACAATATCGCCGATCGAGCTGAACCGGATGATCAGGATCTTCATGGGGTTTCGGTTCGGATCAGCGTGCATTCTTCCTGTCATTAAAGTAGCGCTCTATTTCCGGGAGAGAAAGGGCATTCAGGCAGTCTGCGGCTGAGACACCCCCTTTCCTGGCCACCAGGATACCGTAATGCATATCCATGAAACCTTCCTTCCGGTGTGCATCGGGATTGACGGAAAGCGTAACGCCTTTATCGATGGCATACCGGTGCCAGCGCCAGTCCATGTCGAGCCGCAGCGGGTTTGAATTGATCTCGATCACGACCTTATTGGCTGCACAGGCATCAATGACCTTCTTGTGGTCGATCGGATACCCGCTGCGGGTCAGGAGCATCCGGCCGGTTGCATGTCCAAGGATGGTCGTATAGGGATTCTCGATGGCCGTGATCAGCCTGGCGGTAGCTTTTTCTTCACTCATTTTCAGGTTGGAATGTACCGATGCGACCACGAAATCAAAAGTTTTCAGGATCTCCTCCGAATAATCCAGCGATCCGTCGTTCAGGATATCTGATTCAATTCCCTTGAAGATCCTGAAGGGGGCCAGCTTTGCATTCAGCGCGTCTATTTCCAGATGCTGCTGTGCGATCTGCTCCTCTCTGAGTCCTCTGGCGTAAAAAGCGGTTTTGGAATGGTCTGAGATCCCCAGGTACTCGAGCTTGAGTTCATCGCGGCAATAAAGCGCCATTTCCTCCAGGGTATGTACGCCGTCACTCCAGGTACTGTGATTGTGCAGGCAGCCCCTGAGATCTTCAAAGGTGATCAGGGCCGGAACACGGCCCTGCAGGCCCAGTTCGATCTCACCGGATGCTTCGCGAAGCTCGGGTTCCAGGTATGGCAGTCCCGCTTCCGCGTATATCGCTTCCTCGGAAGGGGCGTCCGTGAACTCCGAACCGGCAAGTGAAATCACCCGGGCGGTATGGTCGGCACTGCCCGTGGTCAGGAACAGCTGCCAGGAATAGTTCTCCGGTGTGCAGAAGATGAAGCGGACCTTAACGCCGCTGCTGAATTCAGCCTCCAGCCGGTCTGCATGTTCCTCCAGGATCGTCATGCCGAGCGATTCCGCGGCCTTCCGGCGAACTTCCGGCGGAACGCCCGCTGCCAGGATCTCCAGGCGGTCCAGGATCTCGCATTTCCGGCGGTAGGCACCGGTCAGAATCGTTCGGTCTCCCCATAGCTTCCGAAGCTCCTGCTGCAGCGACGCTGCCTGGTTTTCCACGGAAGCATAGAGGAATCTCCCGCTGCTCGCCATCCTGAACTCGATCAGCTTCCGGATCTCGGCCTGTGTTTTTTCCCCGAACCCTTTGGCTTCGATCAGCCGGTTCTCGTTGCAGGCATAGTACAGTTCGCCGATGTTCTCAATGCCCAGGTCATTCCAGATGATCTGCACCTTCCGCGGACCCAGCCCTTTTACCTGAAGCATTTCCACGATCCCGATCGGGGTCTTTTCAAGCAGTTCGTCCAGTTCCGCAATGCGGGCAGACTGCAGCAGTTCGCCGATCTTCGAGGCGGTACTCTTTCCCAGACCGCTGATCTTTTCGATTTCGGACAGGGATTTTTCCGCAAGCGCGAAAGGCAGCTTTTTGATGTTGTAGGCGGCAGCACTCAGAGTCTTGATCTTGAACGGGTTTCCGCCGTGGAGTTCCATCAGCTGGCTGAGCAGGGTCAGCTTTGCGGAAATGATCTTGTTTTCCATCGTAGGGATCAAAAATAGAAAACCCTTCCTGAAAGGGGAAGGGTTCACCGGTTTTGCACCTAATTTTTATGCGATCACGGTATCGTTGGGGATCGCCGCGGACTTCTTGATGACCACGATGTGGTCCTTCACGAAGTGGGTCTCAAAGTCTCCGTCAGGCAGGTTCGTTCCGTCGATCTGTACATTGTTGCCGATCCGGCAGTTTTTGTCCAGGATTGCGTTCCGGATCGTGCAGTTGTCGCCAATCCCGACGATCGGCTGGCTGTTTTCCTGAGCCGCCCGAAGCTCTTCAAGCGTCTGGTAATAGTCGGCTCCCATGACATAGCAACTGCTGATGGTCGTTCCCGCACCGATCCGCGACCGGATCCCGATGATGGACTTTTCAATACGGCTGGCGCAAATGATGCAGCCGTCTGCAATCACCGCACTGTCCAGGAACGTGCCGGTGATCTTCGAAGGCGGAAGCATCCGGGGGCGGGTGAATACCGGATCCTTGTCGAACAGGTTGAACTTCGGGATCGCATCGGTGATACCGATATTCGCCTCAAAGAAGGAAGGGATCGTCCCGATATCCGTCCAGTATCCATCGTACTGGTAGCTGTAAACTTTTCGTTTGTCCTGGATGGCCTGGGGCAGGATCTGCTTCCCGAAGTCGTGCTGGTCCTTCATGCCCAGCATTTCTTCCAGTACCGCCCGGTTGAAGATATAGATCCCCATGGAGGCCAGATAGACCCGGCCTTCGGCCTGCATTTCAGGCGATACTTCCGATTCCCAGCCCGGCAGCCGGTCGGAGGTCGGTTTCTCTGTGAAACTGGTGATCATACTGTCCTCATCCGACTTGAGGATTCCGAAACCGGTCGCATCCTGTGCATGTACCGGGATGGTCGCCAGGGTGATCTCGGCACCGCTCTGGCGGTGTTTCCTGACCATGTCCTGGAAGTTCATCTGGTAAAGCTGGTCCCCCGAAAGAATCAGGACGTAATCGTATTCAAACCCCGCCAGGTGCCGCATGCTTTTGCGGACGGCATCGGCGGTTCCCTCATACCAGTCAGCGCCGGCAGGCGTCTGTTCTGCGGCAAGTATATCCACGAAGCCCTTGCTGAAAACACTGAAGTGATACGTGTTCTTGATATGCTTATTCAGGGACGCCGAGTTGAACTGGGTCAGCACGAAGATGCGGTTGAAGCCCGAATTCAGGCAGTTGGAAATCGGAATATCGACCAGCCTGTACTTTCCGCCGATCGGAACCGCAGGCTTGGAGCGGGTTGCGGTCAGCGGGTAAAGCCGGGCACCCTGTCCTCCGCCCAGCACGATGGATATAACACTGTGTCTCATTCTATTGGTTTTAAGGTTTTATACAGGTCTATATATTGTCCGGCAGCATGCTGCCATGAAAAATCGAGGGTCATCATCCTTTTCCGGAAGTCGTTCATACGGGCAGGATCCCTGTACAGGCGGACGGCCCGCCGGATGGCTGCGCAGGCGCTGATCACGGTAGCGTCGTCAAACCGGATTCCATACCCGTTCTCATCGTCATCAACATCGAGAACAGTGTCCTTCAGACCACCGGTGCTGCATACCACCGGCATGGTCCCGTAACGTAAAGAATATAGCTGGTTGAGCCCGCAGGGCTCTACCCTGGAAGGCATCAGTAAAAAGTCAGCGGCGGCATAAACATGGTGGGATAATTCCTCGTTGTAACCTATATATACAGCACATTCAGCCGGATGTTTTTCATTTAATTCCTTTAATTCATATTCAATGAATTTTTCGCCGGAGCCCAGTACCAGGAAGTTTACCTCTCCCGGCATATCGTGTATGGACCTCAGTATAATCCCGGGAAGGAGATCCGCTCCCTTTTCGCCCACCAGCCTGCCGATGAAAGCGATCAGCGGCTTTTTTTCATCGAGGTGATACCTTGAGCACAGGTCCTGTTTATTGGCCGATTTGCCGTTTTTTACCGTACGGATGTTGTAGGGCCGGATCAGCATGGGGTCCTTGCCGGGATTCCAGACCCCGGTATCGATGCCGTTCAGGATCCCGTAGCCTTTCTGCTCCTCCATCATGAAAAGGCGGGAGAGGCTCCCGGTATGGTGGAAAAGCTCCTGGAGGTATCCGGGTGAGACCGTGGTATATTTCCAGCAGCATTTGATGGCCGAGGCCAGGGGATTGATCATACCGTCCCAGTCCAGCAACCCGGAGACATGCGGATCGAATGCGGGCAGCAAACCCGCATTTTCCCAGTCCATCATTCCCTGGTACTGCCCGTTATGGATGGTGAAAACAGTAGGAATGGTGTTCAGCGTATTGTACCGGTAGGCGTGATTGATCATGAATGGAATCAGACCGGTGTGATGGTCATGGCAGTGAAGGACGTCAGGCTTCTGCGGCTGACGGATGAGCCATTCAAGGAAGGCCAGCTGGAAAGCCAGGAACTGCACCCGTTCGTCCGGATAGCTGTAGATCTCGGGCCTGTCGAGCAGTCCCGGTATAAAGATCAGAAACAGGTCGAATCCGAGACTGGCGTGCGCTTCCTTAAGGACTGAAAAGCTCAGGTGCCGGTCCTGAAGCTGGATAGCGCCATCAAATACCGTGATAAATTCGTGGTTTGTGACAAATGGCTTTTCGTAATAGGGCATGAACACGGAGGCGGTGACGCTGGAAGTCTGCAGGTATTTGGGGAGGGAGCCGACCACATCCCCCAGACCACCGGCCTTGGCTACCGGGTAACATTCAGCACTCAGGTGAATAACGCGCATATCAGTAAACAACTCAGGCAACTTAACTCCAGGCAATGAAAAAAGTTTTCAAAATAAATTGATAAAAGAAACTATTAACTGTTATCTAAAAATTCTTCCCCGCTAACGCTTTCTCTTTAAGATCATTCCGCTTAACGGGGGAAGAGAAAGCGGTGCGGAATCCGGATGGTTATGCCAGTATACAGGTTCGGTACTGACGGCCCGTATCACCGGATAATTGCTTCCATGAAACTCCGCGGCGTCGGAATTGCAGATCACTTCCCAGGTCCCCGGCGCCGGAAAGCCGACCCGGTAATCGTTCCGGGGCAGGGGCGTCAGGTTGAGGATCACGACCAGGTCGTTTGCCGGGTCGGATCCGTGGCGCGAATAGATGAATACGGACTGGTCCGTGTTCAGGGCATCGATCCAGCTGAAGCCGGTGCTTTCAAAACTCTTTTCATACAGGGCGGGCTCCGACCTGTAAACTTCGTTCAGGGTGCGCACGAAATCCTTGAGCCCCTTATGAGGGGCATGTTCGAGGAGCTCCCACTGGAGCGATACCGAATGATTCCACTCGCTGGTCTGGCCGAATTCGCCGCCCATGAACATCAGTTTGGTTCCCGGGTGCGTGAACATATACAGGTACAGCGCCCGCAAATTGGCAAACTTCTGCCACTCGTCGCCCGGCATCTTATTGAGCAGGGAGTACTTTCCGTGAACCACCTCGTCATGGGAAAGGGCGAGCATGAAGTTCTCCGCGAAGGCATACACCAGGCTGAAGGTCAGCTGATGGTGATGGAACTTGCGGAAGGCGGGGTCCAGTTTGAAGTAGTTCAGCGTGTCGTGCATCCAGCCCATCATCCATTTCATCCCGAATCCCAGGCCTCCGGTATAGGTCGGCCGTGAGACCCCGGGCCAGCTGGTGGACTCTTCGGCGATCGTTTGGACATCCGGGAAATCCCGGTAGACGGCCTTGTTCAGTTCCTTGATAAACCGGATGGCGTCCAGGTTCTCGCGCCCCCCGAATTCGTTCGGTTCCCATTCGCCGGCTTCCCGCGAGTAGTCCAGGTACAGCATGGACGCAACTGCGTCGATGCGTAACCCGTCGGCATGATACCGGTCAAGCCAGAAGATCGCGTTGCTGATCAGGAAGGACCGGACCTCATTCCGGCCGTAATTGAAGATATGTGACTTCCAGTCCGGATGGAATCCTTTCCGGGGATCCTCGTGATCGTACAAATGGGTGCCGTCAAACTGGTACAGGCCGTGGGCGTCGCCAGGGAAATGGGAGGGAACCCAGTCCAGGATGACACCGATCTGGTGCTTATGGAATTCCCCGATCAGGTACATCAGATCCTGTGGCCGGCCGAACCGGGAGGAAGCGGCGAAGTAGCCGGTGACCTGGTAGCCCCAGGAGCCGTAGAACGGGTGTTCCATAACAGGCATCAGTTCCACGTGCGTGTACTGCATCTCCCTGACATACGGAACCAGTTTTTCCGCCAGTTCGCGGTATGTGAGGAAACGATCCGGGTCGGAAGGGTCGCGGGCCCAGGAACCGATATGAAGCTCGTAGACAGACATCGGCTGATTGAGCGCCTGCCGCGAATGCCGGGTTGCCATCCAGTGCTTATCGGTCCATTCATACCAGGTGTCGGCCACCATGGATGCCGTCTGGGGCGGTTCCTCCCACCGGAACGCAAACGGATCTCCCTTCTCAAGGACCCTGTTCCCTGTCGTCAGGATGTGATATTTGTAAAGATCCCCCGCTTTGACGCCGGGTATGAATCCCTCCCAGATCCCTGACCCGTCCCAGCGGATATACAGTTGATGGGAATGACCGTTCCAGCCGTTGAATGATCCTGCTACTGCTACTGACCGGGCGTTCGGCGCCCAGACGGCAAAGTAGGTGCCCCTGCGGCCGTTCGCCTCGAGGACATGGGATCCGAATTTTTCGTACAGTTTGTGGTGATTCCCTTCGCGGAACAATAACACGTCGTAGTCAGAAAACCTGGAATAGGGTATAACTGCGGAAGTTCCGGAATCAAGGAAATCGTTGTTCTTCATCTAGCGCTGCGGGTGGTTATGTAATAGTTGTATTTCTGAAAAGTTTTTGGGAGCGCGGATACTCAGGTTTCCTGCCTCGTCCCACACCGGTTCTTCCTGGTCGGACTGGCCGTCGATCAGGACCCTTACCGACCGGAAAGGCAGTCCGATGATCTTCAGGTCGTAGTGTTCATACCGGGGCGTAAAGAGTCCTTCGATGTCCTGGCTAACGACCAGGCGCTGGCCGTCACCCCGGACCACGAATTTTTTTTCCAGGTAGATATCCTGCTCATAGGCGAACGTGTCCTCATGGTCTTCATAGCAGAAAGAGTTCACCCCGTATGACGAATAGTATATCCGGAACATCAGCGCCCGGGGCTCGAACTCCCCGACATATTGCATCAGCGGTGATTCGGGGATTACCGAACCTGCCCTGACAAACAGCGGCATGGAATCCAGGGGTGCTTCCACGTGGTGGACCTTGCCGCCTTCATACTGTTCATCGGACCAGTAGTGATACCAGGTACCACGGGGAAGATAAACGTTCCTGGAAGTGGCGCCCGGATCGGTAACCGGCGCGACGAGGATCTTGTCGCCGAAGGTGAATTCGTCTTCCCGCCACTGATTCTCCCCGTTGTCCTGCTCAGCCATGACGACGGGCCTCAGGATAGGGAAACCGTAACGGTGATGCTCCCAGAATGCCGAATAGATGTACGGCAGCAGCCGGTATCTGAGTTCAATGAATTTCCGGTTGATGGCTTCGAGCTTTTCCCCGAAGCTCCAGGGCTCGCGTTCACGGGTGTCTCCGGCGGAATGCGCCCGCATGAAAGGGGAGAAGACGCCCAGCTGAATCCAGCGCGTGAAGAGTTCGCCGTCCGGTTCGCCGCTGAACCCGCCGATGTCGGTTCCGCAGAAGGGCACCCCCGATATGGAAAGCCGCTGCAGCTGGAGACACCCCATCCGGAGATGTTCCCAGGTGGCGACATTATCCCCGGTCCAGACGGACGCATACCGCTGCACCCCGGAATATCCGGCCCTGGTGATGGTAAAGGGCCTTTTATTCTTTTGTTGTTTCTTCAGTCCTTCATAGGTGGCCCGGACCATCTGCATGCCATAGATATTGTGGGCCTTACGGTGTGAGCCGCGGTGCCCGTCATAATTATGCCGGACATCGTTGGGGAAAGTTCCCGAGCCGAACACCGCGGGTTCATTCATGTCGTTCCAGACGCCGGCGACGCCGAGATCGGTCAGACTCTTGAATAACCCGCCCCACCATTCCCGCACCCGGGGATTGGTGAAATCCGGAAACTGGCACCTTCCGGGCCACACATGACCCTCCATATAGTAATCATCCGACCGGCGGCAGAAGTATTTATTTTCCTTTCCCTCCCTGTATACGGCGTAGTTTTCATCCACCTTGATGCCCGGATCGATGATCACGACCGTTTTGAAGCCGTCCTCAGCCAGGTCCCTGATCATCCTGCCGGGGTCCGGAAAGTAGCGTTTGTTCCAGGTAAAACACCGGTAGCCGTCCATATAGTCAATATCCAGGTAGATCGCATCGCACGGGATCTTCCGTTCCCGGAAATTTCGGGCGATTTCCCGGACCTTGCTTTCCGGGTAGTAGCTCCAGCGGCACTGGTGAAAGCCGAGCGCCCATTTGGGCGGAAGCGGATGCGTCCCGGTCAGCCCATGATAGCGTTTAACCACGTCCATCATATGCGGGCCGTGAATGTAATAGTAATTCAGTTCGCCGCCATCCGCCCAGAAGCTGGTCCGGTGCGTGTCCTGGTGGGCGAAGTCGAAATGGGTTTTGTACGTATTGTCGAAGAATATGCCGTAGGAGATACCGTTTTTCAGCCCGATATAGAACGGGATGGACCGGTACAGCGGGTCCTGGTGTTTATGGAAGGAATAGACATCGCTGTTCCAGTTCTGGAGCCTCTTCCCTCGGAGATTGAAATCGGTGGTCTTATCCCCGAGTCCGAAGAAACTTTCATGGGGTTCGCACCGCTTGCTGCAGTATACGTAGTAGCCGCCGTAATCGACGTTCTCTTCCCAGTGCATGGGAGAGTCGTCCTGGTTCAGGACGACCCGGTCCTGGTCTTCGAACGAAATGCGGAAGTCCGCCTTGCTGATCACGCAGCTCATCATGGCGGTTGAGACCCGGTATTCGGTGTCGTTTTCGGTGATCCGGAATACGGTCGCTGAAGGCTCGATCCCGGGCACGGCATAGGAGAAGTCGTCCAGGAAGGTCCCGTGGGGAGCCAGCCGGATGCGGATGATCTCATCACTGACAACGGTCAGTTCGACCCGCGCGTCCCCGTCGGAAAAATAAAAGACATGCTGAGCCTGGGTGTAGCTCTTGACGGTCGTCAGGTATTTCTTGACGACCGGCTCGACCGCCAGTACCGGGTTATTGACATGGTGAAACTCGTCTTCAAGGTCCTGAAGGTTGACGGGGTTACCGGTAGTGTGATCTGCCATGATCTGACTCTTAACGCTTAATTGATTCGGGAGGAAACTTCACAGTACAGCTGAAAGGACCGCAAGGTCCGCTCGATTTCCCTACTTAACTGCACAACGTTGAGAAGGTTTTATTCCCGGTTAAAAAGAAAGCCTTCTCACTGCTGTGGAAGGCTCTCGGTTTATCTGATCGAAATGGAATAGGGAAGCCGTGCCTGGATCCCGGTGGATCGCAGTGCAGATTTCACCTGCTGATAATATTGGTAGCTTTCACCGAGCTCCTGCCGGGTAAAGTAAGCTTTGATCTTGTCGGTGGACTGATCGAACAGCCCCTGGAAAGGATCCTTCATCGCCGGGTATTCCACGATCTTGTATTCATCCAGGCCCGCCTTGCCGGCTGCAGCCCGGATAGCGTCGTCCAGGTTGCCCAGGCGGTCCACCAGTCCGTTGCTCCTGGCCTCGATTCCGCTCCAGACCCGGCCCTGGCCGATGCTGTCGATATAGGCCTGGGATCTTTTCCGGCCCTGGGCCACCTTGCTGGTAAAGCTGCTGTAGATCTTGTTGACTTCCGACTGGATGATCAGGCGTTCTTCCTCGGTGAGCGGCCGGTTGACCGTTCCGAGATCCGCAAATTTTCCGGTTTTTACGCCGTCGAACGTAATCCCGAGCTTGTTGTTGAAGAAGTTCTTCATGTTTGGAATGATGCCGAACACTCCGATCGAACCGGTGATCGTGTTGGGCTGCGCGAATATCGAATCGGCGGCACATGCGATGTAGTAGCCGCCTGAGGCCGCAACGTCACCCATGGAGACCATGATGGGTTTCACCTTTTTGGTCAGGACCACTTCCCGCCAGATCACGTCCGAAGCGAGTGCGCTGCCGCCCGGCGAATTTACGCGAAGTACGACCGCTTTCACTTTCTTGTCCTCCCGGGCCATCCGAATGGCTCGTGAGATCCGGTCTGATCCAATGGTTTCGTCATCGCCCTCACCGCTGATGATCTCGCCGTTTGCATAGACGACGGCCACGCGGCCGGAAGCTGAGGAGCTCTTTTCTTCGGAGGTAGGGGCATATTCTGCCAGTCCCACCGATTTAACCTTCCGGTCCGACTGGATGCCTGAACGGGATTTAAGCTCTGCGAGCACCTCGTCCTTATAGCGTAATCCGTCTGCAAGCCTGAACCGTACCGCATCGTTGGCGGTCCGTACCAGCGCATTGCCGGCGATCTGCTCCAGCGAGTCACGCGGAATGCGGCGCGCCGAACTGATGCCCTGCAGGAAATGATCATACATCGAACCGAGGAATGCGGTTACCTGTTTGCGGTTCGGATCGCTCATCCGGTCCAGGATGAACGGCTCTACGGCGCTTTTGAATGTTCCGACCTTGATGACCTGTGCCTCAATGTCCAGCTTGTCCAGGGTCCCCTTGAAGAATGCGATCTCTGAGCTGAATCCCCGGAAATCGATGATCCCTTCCGGGTTCAGGTATATCTTGTCGGCCACGGACGCCAGGTAGTATCCGCCCTGCGAGTAGACTTCACTGTAGGCCAGGATGAATTTTCCGGATTTTTTGAAATCCAGTAAGGCATTCCGGATCTCCTCGATCGTCGCCAGTCCGCCCTGCAGGCTGGAAAGGTCAAGATAGATTCCCTTGATATGGTCATCCGATTTCGCTTTTTTTATACTGGCCAGGATATCGTTGAGCCCGAGCTGTTTTTTGGTGTCAAGGCTGAGCAGGTCGACCTGGTCGAAGGGATTCTTATTCGTGCGTTCCAAAATAGGATGCTCCACCAGGAAGTGGAGTACCGAATTTGCGGATACGTCGGCTTTCGATTCCTTACCGGCTGAAGAGATCAGGGCGGTTACCATCACAATAAACAGCAAAAGCAACACGACGAATGAAAGGACAAATCCCACCATTGAAGCAAATACGAATTTGAAGAATTCTTTCATTTGGAGCGATAAAAAAGGTTTTTTTATTGATGCAATAATACGAAATTGCGGGCCTTAAGGACTTCATTATTTGAAATAATCTTTAGGGGTGTAAGGTGTTGTATGCAAGAAGTTTATCTGCTCCTTGGGAGCAATCTCGGTGACCGGCTGGAACAGGTCGGAAGGGCTGCCGCTTTGATTGAAAAACACATCGGAGAGATCGTCCGGAAATCCGCCTGCTATGAAACGGCCTCCTGGGGAAATACCGATCAGCCCGATTTCATCAACCAGGTGCTGATCGTCCGCACAGGACTCACCGCATCCGGGGTCCTCGAACGGGCGCTTGAGATCGAGATCCGCCTCGGGCGGGTCCGTCATGAAAAGTGGGGTTCGCGGCTGATCGATATCGATATCCTGTTTTACGGGGATCAGGTCATCGCTGAACCGAACCTGGTAGTGCCCCATCCGCATTTGCACGAGCGCGCCTTCGTGCTGATCCCGCTCGAAGAAATATCTCCCGACCTGGTGCATCCGGTTCTGAAGCATACGGTTTCCGAGCTGGCCCGAAATTTGGATGACGCTTTACTGGTTAAACGTATTTAATTCCTAAATTCGGAAACAACTAATCCGAACGGGAAGACAACAGATATTTATGGATAAAGAGATTGACCTGTCATATCTCCGGGCGATAGCCAGTGACAGCAATGAATTCATGATCGAGATGATCGATCTTTTTCTTGGCCAGACACCGGAGTACTTGAATCAGCTGCAGGAAGCAACGGACAATAAAAACTGGAAGCAAGTGGCCAGCCTGGCACATAAGATCAAGCCGACCCTGGCGTTTATGGGGCTGAATGCAGCCCGTGCAGATATAGAAGATATTGAAAAGAAGGCCCGGTTGCAGGATAAGCCGGAAGAAATTGCCCCCCGGCTTGACCAGATGCGTTCGGCCTGCGAAAAACTTTTCCGGAAACTGCAGGATGTCCGGACGGAGCTTGCTGCCGGTAATTAAACGGCCTTTAACGTGAACTCGTAACTTTCCATGATCAGATTGGCCAGGAGCTGTTTGCATGCCTGGTCAACGGATTCCCGCGCAGATTCTTCTGACGGTGCTTCCACCTCGAGACTGATGTGCTTGCCGATACGCACGTTGTGAATATCTGTTAACCCCAGGTTCTTCATGCTTCCCGTTACTGCTTTTCCCTGCGGATCCAGGATTTCTTTGAGCGGCATGACGTTGATCTCTGCTATAAATTTCATTTTATCAGTCTGAATTGGATAATGGATATGAGGAAATAAATAAAAATAATAATCGGAACGGCGGCAAATTTAAAGATTAATATCAAAATCAGGGATGATATCACCAGAATGTAACGCAATGAGTTTTCGGCAAATCCGAGGTTCTTGAACTTCAGGGAGATCAGCGGGATTTCAGTGACCAGCAGCAATCCCATCCCCAGGCTGAATAAGAACAGGAAGAAGGGGTTAAGGATATAGGATGAAAGAAAGAAGCTGCTTTCGGTCAGGATCAGCGGCAGCGAACCCACCAGCAATGCATTGGCAGGGGTCGGCAGGCCGATGAAGTTTTCCGCCTGCCGGGTGTCTGTATTGAACTTGGCCAGGCGCAGCGCTGAAAATACTGCGATCAGAAAAGCACTGAAATTCAGGTAGGGGCTCAGCTCGCCGAGTTGCGGAGCATGCAGGAAAAGCTGGTAAACGATGGCGGAAGGGAGGAATCCGAAACTTACCATATCAGCCAGGGAATCCAGTTCCTTGCCGATATCCGAATACGCCTTCAGCGCCCTGGCCACCATTCCGTCCAGGAAGTCCAGTACCGCCGCCAGTACGATGGCATATGATGCGTAGATCAGCTTGTCCTGGAAGGCAAAGACAACGCCTATACAACCTGACAGAAGGTTCAGACAAGTAATGGCATTAGGTATATGTTTTCTCATAAGCTGTGTCAAAAGTAAGGAGCATGGACGAAAAACCACTCGTCATGCTCCCTGCTTTTTTTAAGAATTCATGGAGACCAGGAACTCTTCGTTTGTTTTCGTTCCCCGCATTTGTCCAAGCAGGAACTCCATAGCTTCCTGGGAATTCATATCCGCCAGGTGATTTCTGAGGATCCAGATCCGCTGCAGCGTATCCCGGTCGTTCAGCAGGTCGTCGCGGCGCGTACTTGACGCCGTGATATCGATGGCAGGGAAGATCCGCTTGTTGGAAAGTTTCCGGTCCAGCTGAAGTTCCATGTTACCTGTACCCTTGAATTCCTCGAAGATCACCTCATCCATTTTCGAACCGGTTTCGGTCAGCGCCGTAGCGAGGATCGTCAGTGATCCGCCGTCTTCGATATTACGCGCTGCTCCGAAAAAGCGTTTCGGCTTGTGCAGCGCATTGGCGTCCACACCTCCGGACAGAATCTTACCTGAGGCAGGCGCGACCGTGTTGTAGGCGCGTGCCAGACGAGTGATGGAATCCAGGAGGATCACCACATCATGTCCGCATTCGACCATACGCTTCGCTTTTTCAAGAACGATATTGGCGATCTTCACGTGGCGCTCAGCCGGCTCGTCGAAGGTTGAGGAGATTACCTCTGCACGCACGCTGCGGGCCATGTCGGTAACCTCTTCCGGACGCTCGTCGATCAGAAGGATGATCAGGTACACTTCCGGGTGGTTCTTGGCGATGGCATTCGCCACATCTTTCAGAAGCATCGTCTTACCTGTTTTCGGCTGAGCCACGATCAGTCCCCGCTGACCTTTACCGATAGGGGTAAAGAGGTCCATGATACGGGTGGAGAAGTTTCCGGTGTCGGTGAAGAGCTTCAGCTTTTCCTGCGGGAACAGCGGGGTGAGGTAATCAAATGGAACCCGGTCCCGGACTTCGGCCGGCACCCTGCCGTTGATGGTCTCAACCCGGACCAGCGGGAAGTATTTTTCACCCTCTTTCGGGGGGCGGATACTGCCCCGGACGGTATCGCCGGTTTTCAGACCGAACAATTTGATCTGGGACTGGGATACGTAGATATCATCCGGAGATGAGAGATAGTTATAGTCGGATGAACGCAGGAAACCGTAGCCGTCAGGCATGATCTCCAGGATACCTTCATTGACGATGACATTGTCAAAGTCCATGTTTGTGGCAGGGGGAAGGGATTCCTGGCCTTTCGGGGACGCATTCTGGCCCGGTGAGCGCCGTTCGCGTTCGAAACGCGGCCGGGCAGGTTCGGCCGGAGCCTGCGCCGGTTCCGGAGCAGGCGCTGCTTTTTCAGCGGGAATATCATCTTCGGCCTCCGCAGAATCGTTTTCTTCCTCCACCGGAAGGTCAAAGAGCGTCACGTCATCCAGGGGAACTTCCGGCTTCTTTTTTTCTACCGGTTTTCCCTTGATGGTACGGGTTCTTTTACGTGGTTTTTCAGGTGCGGCCTCTTCTTCTTCAGCAGTCACTGGTACGGGGGCCGCTTCTTTGGCTGTGGAAATAAGTTCTTGCTGTTCGGAGATTTTGCGTATCAGCTCCTGTTTTCGTAGCGTCTCGGAGTTTTCTACGCCATAAGATTTTGCAATTTCACGTAGCTCAGACACAAGCTTGTCGTTCAATTCGGTAATATCCAGCATTAATTGTGTGTATTTTATTAGGATTTATTTTTAAAGGGTTGACGTTTAGCAACAAAGAATTCTACTTAAAGTTATATTCAAAGAAGATTATCGAGATTTTCGTGTTCAATGTGAATTTCCTGCGATGCAGGGCTAAACGAGATTCCAGCACAATTGTATGCATTATTAAGAAATATTCAAAAGAATATTTTTTTTCCTGATGTCCTTAATGCTTTAGTATTTTCGCTGAAATCCTGAAAAATGACCCGCAAAGAGCTCGTTGACCAGATCCGTTCGAAGAAATCCTTCCTGTGCGTCGGACTGGATACTGATATTACAAAGATACCTGAATTTTTGTTCGATTATCCTGATCCTATTTTTGAATTTAACCGGAGGATCATCGACGCGACCCATGATCTTTGCGTAGCCTACAAGCCGAATACGGCGTTTTACGAAAGCCGGGGCGTTGCCGGCTGGCAGGATCTGATCCGGACCTGGGAGTATATCCCGCAGGGCTGTCTTTCGGTAGCTGACGCCAAGCGCGGGGATATCGGTAACACATCGGCCATGTATGCCGAAGCGTTTTTTAACGCCGGATCATCCGGAATGAGTTTCGACGCCGTGACGGTTGCGCCCTATATGGGCCGGGATTCGGTGACGCCGTTTTACAGGTACCCCGATAAGTGGGTCATCCTGCTCGCACTGACCTCGAATGAGGGAAGCCGGGATTTCCAGTTCCTGAACACCGGAGAAGAGGCCCTGTATGAAAGGGTTATCCGGCAGGCAGGCCAGTGGGGTACCCCTGAAAACCTGATGTTCGTGGTGGGGGCCACCCGTGGAGAGGCGTTCACAACCATCCGGAAACATGCTCCGGAACATTTTCTGCTGGTTCCCGGGGTCGGCGCCCAGGGCGGCAGCCTGGAGGATGTTTGCCGGTACGGGATGAACCGGGACTGCGGCCTGCTTGTCAATGCCTCAAGGTCCGTCATCTACGCATCGGGCGGTAAGGATTTTGCCGAGGCGGCTCGAAGCGAAGCTCTTGCTATGCAGGTCGCGATGGCTGCTGAACTGGAAAAGATCGGTTTTTAGGGCTTCGGCTCCCGGCCGGTAGCTCCGGAAAAAAGTGGCACAATTTTTAGCTTTTATAATCCGCGGCGAAGCCGTATTTTCAACGAATCAGAGCGCAGCCGGCAAGGGCCGTAACAACCGGATCTGAAGACAGTCAAATGGAGACCGGGAGCGACCGATGGTTGTTTTTCCTGCCCGGCCGGCAAGAAAAACATACATTGGAGCGTTCTTTATCCGGAGGCTGCGGCGGAACACGGTCCCCCTGGCCTTCGGATGCACTCGGATTAAACGATTTAGTTCATGATTCAGCGACTATTAACCTATTTTGAAAGGCGGTCTTTCGGCGTTTGCACCTATCTCGGCGAACGTTTCAATATTTCGATTTCGAAGATCCGCCTGTTCTTCATCTACTCGTCGTTCCTTGCGGTGGGCATGTCCCTGATCGTTTACGTGCTGGCAGCCTTCGTGCTGGATGTGCGGCACTACGTGCGTCGGATCCGTACCCGGCTCTGGGACTTTTAGTTCGCTCATACTTATCCTCATTTTTTCCACAACAACCGCAATGCCGGCGTAATCCTGTAAATTAGCAGGTTTAAAAGGAGATAAAGGCTTGGCAAAGACCGCTACCAAAGAAACCCCTTTAATGCAGCAATATAACAGTATCAAGGTCAAGTATCCTGGTGCATTGTTACTGTTTCGTGTGGGAGATTTTTATGAAACATTCGGAGAAGATGCTGTAAAGGCATCATCCATTCTGGGCATTGTGCTGACAAAAAGGGCGAACGGTTCTGCCTCACATATTGAGCTTGCCGGCTTTCCGCACCATTCACTCGATACGTACCTGTCCAAGCTTGTCCGTGCTGGTCAGCGGGTTGCCATCTGTGACCAGCTGGAAGATCCCAAGACGGTCAAGACTATCGTCAAGCGGGGCGTTACCGAGCTGGTCACGCCCGGGGTGGCCTACAGCGATAACATCGTTCAGCAAAAGGCGAATAACTACCTGGCCTCCCTTTACTTTGAAAAGAATTCGTTCGGGATCGCTTTTCTGGATATTTCAACGGGCGAGTTCCTGGTCTCCCAGGGTAATGCCGACTATATCGACAAGCTGCTGCAGGGCTTCAGGCCCAGCGAAGTAATTTTCCAGAAAAACCGCATGCGGGAGTTCAGGGAAACCTTCGGCGACCGCTTCTACACCTACGGTCTGGACGATTGGGCCTATACCACCGACTATGCTACGGAAACCCTTCTCAGGCATTTCGAGGTGACTTCCCTGAAAGGTTTCGGTATTGACCGGATGCCGCTTGCCATCATGGCGGCGGGCGTTGCGCTTCACTATCTGAACGAGAATGAGCACCGGAACCTGCAGCATATTTCATCCCTCAGGCGGATCGAGGAGGAGCGGTACATGTGGCTGGACCGGTTCACGATCCGGAACCTGGAACTGGTCGGTTCGGCCAACGATCACGCGGTCACGCTGGTCAATATTCTTGACCACACCTGTTCGCCTATGGGAGCGCGGCTCCTGCGACGCTGGATGGTCATGCCGCTGAAGGACCGAAAACCGATCGAAGAGCGGCTGAACGTCGTGGATTTTCTATACCAGAACCAGGAACTCGGCGAGGCGATCCTGCAGGAACTGCAGCAGGTCGGTGACCTCGAACGGCTGATTTCCAAAATCGGACTGCAGAAAGCCAACCCCAGGGAGGTCCAGCAGCTGAAACGGGCGCTATCGGCCATTGCTGTTTTAAAGGAGATCTGTGAGGCTTCGGGCAATACGGCCCTGGTCGAGCTGGCCGGCCGGTTCGACACCTGTCAGAAGATCCGGGAACGGATCGAAAAGGAACTTCATCCGGAAGCTCCGGTGGCTCTCATCAAGGGAAATGTCATTGCCCCGGAGGTGGATCCCGAGCTGGATAAACTTCGAAAGATCGCGTTCGGCGGCAAGGAGTTCCTCCTGGAGATCCAGCGGCGTGAAGCCGAGGCAACAGGGATACCATCGCTGAAGGTCGCCTTCAACAATGTGTTCGGCTATTACCTGGAAGTCACGAATTCCCATAAGGACAAGGTGCCTTCCGGCTGGCTTCGCAAACAGACCCTGGTCAATGCCGAGCGGTATATCACACCGGAACTGAAAGAATATGAGGAACAGATCCTGGGAGCGGAAGAGAAGATCTTTGCGCTGGAAACCCGTCTCTATCAGGAGCTCGTTTTTGCCCTGGCGGAGTATATTAAGCCCATTCAGCTGAATGCGCAGCTCGTTGCGCAACTCGACGTGCTGCTGAACTTCGCGACCATCGCCCGCAAGAATTACTACGTAAAGCCGCAACTCGATGACTCGGCCGTAATCGATATCAAGGGCGGCCGGCATCCCGTTATCGAAAAGAACCTGCCGGCCGGCCAGGAATATATCACCAATGATGTCTTTCTGGACAGCGACAGCCAGCAGATCATCATTATCACCGGTCCGAATATGGCTGGTAAATCTGCGCTGCTGCGCCAGACAGGTTTAATTGTCCTGATGGCCCAGATGGGATGCTTCGTTCCGGCCCGGGAAGCGAAGATCGGCCTGGTCGATAAGATATTTACCCGCGTCGGCGCGTCCGATAACCTTTCGTCCGGCGAATCCACGTTCATGGTGGAGATGAACGAGACCGCGAGCATCCTGAACAACCTGACCCCGAAAAGCCTGATCCTGCTGGATGAGATCGGACGGGGAACCAGTACCTATGACGGGATCTCCATTGCCTGGGCGATCGCCGAGTTTCTCCATACCCAGCCAGGGGCGAGAGCCAAGACGCTGTTCGCGACCCACTATCATGAACTGAACGATCTGTCGACCTCCTTTCCGCGGATCAGGAACTTTAACGTATCGGTAAAGGAGATCAATAACAAGGTGATCTTCCTCCGTAAACTCGTTCCCGGCGGAAGCGAGCACAGCTTCGGGATTCACGTCGCCAAAATGGCCGGGATGCCTGCCAAACTGGTTCAGCGTGCCGGCGAGATCCTGAAAAGGCTGGAGCAGGAAAGAACCGGCGGGGAGCATATCAAGGAAAGTATCAAGAAGGTGCAGCAGCAGGCACTGCAGCTGCAGATGTTCTCCATCGATGACCCGGTCCTGGTCAAGATCCGGGATGTGCTGAACAACCTCGACGTCAATACGCTGACTCCTGTGGAAGCCCTGATGAAGCTGGACGAAATCCAGCGCCTGCTGAAGACCTGATCCGTGGGGGAGTCTACCCGGTGCGCTATCAGCGTTCTTCAGCGATCCGGTAGGCCGGGTCTTCCAGGATATTCACTTCGATAAGCCCTTCTGCATTCCTTAGCAGCTGGCGGCAGTCAGGACTCAGATGCCGCAGGCGCAGTATTTTGCCCGCTGCCCTGTAGCGTTCGGTCAGTTTGTTCAGCGCCTCGATACCCGACATATCGGCGACCCGGCTTTCCCTGAAATCGACGATCACTTCGTGAGGATCTCCGGCAACGTCAAACTTTTCGGTAAAAGCGGCTACCGATGCGAAGAACAACGGCCCGAAGATCTCGTAATGCCGGATTCCCTGTTCGTCGGTGTACTTCCGGGCCCGGATCCTTTTGGCGCTTTCCCAGGCAAAGACGAGGGCGGAAATGATCACGCCGATCAGGACAGCCAGGGCAAGGTTATGCAGCCAGACGGTAATACCGGCCACCAGGATGCCTACGATCACGTCATGGCGGGGCATTTTATTGATAATCCGAAAACTGATCCATTCAAAGGTTCCGATAGCGACCATGATCATGACGCCGACCAGGGCGGCTATCGGCACCCGCTCGATTACGGGAGCTCCGATGAGGATGATCGCCAGGATGGTGAGCGCCGCAATAATGCCAGACAGCCTTGCACGGGCACCGGCAGATAGGTTGACAAGCGTCTGGGCGATCATCGGACAGCCGCCCATTCCGGTAAAGAAGCCGTTCAGCACATTAGCTGCGCCCTGGGCAAGACTTTCCCGGTTCCCGTTCCCTTTACTGCCGGTGATCTCATCCACCAGGTTCAGCGTCAGGAGTCCCTCTGTAAGCCCGACAGCGGCCATGATCAGCGCATAGGGAAAGATGACCGAGAGGGTTTCCATCCGTAAAGGCACCTGCGGCACATGGAACGGCGGGAGGCTGCCGCTTACCGAGGCAATATCCCGGACCATTCTGGTGTCGATTCCCAGACCCAGGACGACCGCGAATACGACCAGGATCGCCACCAGGGAGGCCGGAACCGCCCGCGTCACCCGAGGCAGGATCACCACGATGGCGATGGTAAGGGCGACCAGCCCGAGCATGATATATAACGGGTCCCCGGAGAGCCAGACCTGCTCTCCGTTCACTTCCGTTTTGAATTGCTGCAGCTGTGCAGTGAAAATGATGATCGCCAGCCCGTTGACAAAACCGTACATGACCGGCTGCGGGACCAGGCGGACGAACTTGCCCAGCCGGAAGATCCCCACCAGCACCTGGAATACGCCGGCGAGTGCCACTGCCGCAAAGACATATTCGAGTCCGTGGGATTGCATCAGGGCGATCAGAACCACCACGGTGGCTCCTGCACCCCCGGAGATCAGCCCCGGCCGGCCTCCGAAGGCGGCGGTGACCAGCCCCATGATAAAGGCGGCATACAGGCCCGATAGCGGGGGAATCCCGGCCAGGATCGCAAACGAAAGCGATTCGGGCATCATGGTCATCGCTACGGTCAGCCCCGCGAGGATCTCGGTCCGGTAGTCAATTTTCTTTTTGAAGTCGAATAGTCGAAGGATGGGTTGCATACTAAGGGGACGGTTGGAAGGTGGCCGGTGAAACTGCGGGCTTCCGGACAGCCGGCAAACTTACAAAAAAGTGTGCCGGGGCGTGGGAAATAATAAACAGAAACCGAACGGCGGTTCTGATGGTTCTCTGAAAAAGTAAAAGAGATGTTTGATCAAGTGTTAAATGCAGTAAAGCAGCACCTGGACCAGGATCCTGCCATTGCGGGTCAGATCCCGGCGGAACACAGGGAAGAGGTTCACCAGGAGGTTGCCAAAGGAGTTACCGACGGTCTGAAGAATCAGGCCGGGGGCGGATTGGCCGGCATGGTGTCCTCGCTGACGGGAGGCGGAGGCGGCTCAATGGTATCTTCGGTGACCAGCGCCGTCACCGAGCGACTGACCGGAAAATTCGGATTGTCCCAGTCGGCCGTTCAGTCGATCAGCGCCGCGGTGCCGCAAATCGTGCAGAAGTTCATGAAGTGACCGCAAGAAGCGGTAAAACAACAGGGGCATTTCATATTGAAATGCCCCTGTCGTTTTGAGGTGGTTTGACCGGTAATCCTAGTTCACGCCGCCGGCGCGGGTTGGAGATACCTGGGCAGGCCATTTCATCTGCTGACCGGTACGGTTGTTCACCGGAAGGTTGATCTTTTCGCGGGAAGTCGTCTGCGGGTCTTCTGAGGCCATGTAAGCCAGGATCGCTGTCAGGATCGCATTACTGCGCACATCGTCAAATACGATCTTGTCATACGTATCGCGGTTGGTGTGCCAGGTATAGTTGAAATACGACCAGTTCAGGGAACTCAGCGAGAAAGCAGGCGCGCCGGCCGCTACGAAGGAAGCATAGTCAGATCCTCCGCCACCCGGAGTGCCGGGGAAATTGGTCTCGATATCGTTGCGGATCTCGGCAGGCACCTTTGAAAGCCATCTTCCAAGGTAATCATAGGCGTGGAGGAATCCTTGTCCCGACAGGTTAACCACCCGGCCGGTTCCGTTGTCCTGGTTGAACAGGGCCTGGATGTTCTTGACGATTTCGGGGTGGTCCTCAACGAATGCACGGGAGCCGTTAAGACCCTGCTCTTCACTTCCCCAGTGGCCGACCAGGATCGTCCGTTTCGGGTTAGGATAGATCTTCTTCAGGATCCGCATGGCTTCCATCATGGTAAGGGTGCCGGTACCGTTATCGGTAGCGCCGGTGCCGCCGTCCCATGAGTCGAAGTGGGCGGAGAGGATCACGTATTCGTCAGGTTTCTCGGTGCCCTTGATCTCTGCGATGGTGTTGAATACCGGTACCATGCCATGTTCCTTGGAATCGGCGCGGACGCTGATCTGCGGTTTCTGACCGGATTCAGACAGCCGGTACAGCAATCCGTAATCCTCCAGGGAAATGTCTACGGTCGGGATTTTTTTGGTGTAGGCACTGAAAATCTTGTTTACGCCGAAACCGGCTGACCAGTTGGACGCAACGATACCTGCAGCGCCGGCTTTTTCAAGGGCTACCGGCAGGGTCCGGGCATTATATCCGGTCTTCTGTAGGCGTTCCTTCCAGGCGGCTGTGAGCGTTTCGCGCTCCTGCTTCATCTTTTCAAATGATGCCGGTTTTGCGAACTCTTTCCAATTGTAATCCGGGCGCCCGGTCGGTTGCGGCATGGAAATCATCACGAATTTGCCGCGGGCCCGGGGAAGCCATTTTTCGAAAGCAAGTGAGTCGGTCACGTCGGGAAGGACGATCACTTCAGCCGTTACGGCCTTGCCCTTGGTTGAAGGGCTCCATGCCAGTTGCATGCCTTCCAGCGAGCGTACACGCGGGTATACCAGGTCGATATGGGAGATTCCGCGTTCCCAGCCGCGCCATTCGCCCCATTTCTCGTTCCGGGCTTCGATCCCCCAGCCCTTATATTTCGCTACGGCCCAGTCGTTGGCCTTTTTCATCTGCGGGGTTCCGACCAGACGCGGACCGATACCGTCCATCAGTTCGTGAGCAAGGATCTCAAGTTGGGAATTCTCTGTTGCTTCCTTTACAATGCTCTCCACGATGGGATCCTTGGCATTGGTCTGAGCAACTGAAAGGTTTGCCGAAAGCAGCATGCCCAGGAACAATAATTTCCCGGTCCGGCCCTTTTGGATAAAGTTCAGGTTGTTGTTTAAGGTTTTCATACAGCTAATATACAAGTGTTGCAGAAGTAGCATAGTAACATTTTTGCCAATCAACTTCATTCTTTCTTCATTTTCGGAGCGAATCTTTGCAGGACTAAAAACACACCCATGAAAAAAAAGTTACTGTTAGCTGTAATTGCCGGCGCACTGATCTATACCGGATGCAAGGTTCATGATACTCCCGGTGCGACCAGGCTGGATGTCCGGATCACCGATGCTCCGGGTGCATACGATGCATTGTTCCTGAGTGTCAAGGAAGTTCAGGTGCTTACCTCGGACGACCTTCACATCCTTGAGGTCGGCGACCAGCCCTTTGATATCCTGCAGTTCCGCCTCGGAAGAGATACGCTGCTGGCATCCCGCGACATTCCGGCCGGGCATATCAGGGAAGTGAGGCTGGTCCTGAACGATTCAGACAACCGCGTCGTTATTGACGGGAAGAGCTACGAACTTACGACGCCTAGCGGTCAGTCCTCAGGCGTGAAGGTGAAAGTGGATGAAGCGCTTGAAGCGGGCATTGGTTACACGCTGACGCTTGATTTTGACGCAGCTAAGTCGATCGTCAGGACCGGCAACGGAAAATATATCCTGAAGCCGGTCATCCGGGCTATCCCGAATGCGGTTTCAGGAGCTATCGCGGGAGAAGTTTCGCCTGCCCGGTCGAATCCGCGCATCTATGCCATCCAGGGTACCGATACGCTGGGGACAGTCTCCGATTCAGTGGGCAGATTCTACTTTCCCGGGGTTCCGGCAGGTAACTATAAAATAGAGTTCCGCCCGGACAGCCCGTATCTCGCAAGAACATTATCGGATATCGAGGTTACCGCGGGAAGTGTGAAGAACCTGGGGACCGTAGCCCTCGGAATCGAATAACCTATCTTAGAACGCTTAGCAAAAGAGCCCTGCAGACCGATCTGCAGGGCTCTTTTGATTACTGCCCATTACCGGATGTCCGGGTTATGGAAGGAGGCGTTGGGCCCCCGGAACCACAGTTTCTGAATCGGAAAACCTGTCCTGGAACTCCTGGAAGCTCCCCCCGCAGACTGGTTTGCGGGCCTCCCGGTTACTATGTCGCTTTCCCAAGGGACGGGTGCCTGTGCGGCCCGTTCGCATGAACAGTTTAAATTTGGCGGACTGACAAACGGACAGGGCCAAAAAAAAACGCTGACCATGTCAGCGTTTTCCTTGGCAAATTTATGGTAAGCGTTCAAAAATTATTTCTTTTTGATCTCAACACGACGGTTAAGCGCTCTTCCTTCTTCGTTGTCATTGGTTGCAACCGGCTGAGATGCGCCGTAACCTTTGGTTTCAAGGTTTTCAGCAGGAACACCCATGTTCACCAGGTATGCCTTTACTGAATTCGCTCTGTCGATCGATAAGGTCATGTTGTGTGATGCACTACCTTCGATAGAAGCGTGACCGTTCAGGTTGAATTTCACATCAGGGAACTGCTTCATTTCCTGACCCATTTGATCAAGTGTAGCATATGAAGCCGTTTTTAATACTGCGGAATTGAACTCGAACTGAACATTGCTGTAGTCGAAAGATGGAACCGGTGCCGGTGGAGCTTCTTTTTCCACAACCGGAGCCGGTGCTGGTGCAGGTTCCGGAGCAGGAGTTTCTACGACTGGGGTTGGCTCAACAGCAAGAGGTTTCTTGCTTTTGCAAGACGTTGCTACAAATGCAGTTATAGCTAATGCTAGAGTGAATTTGGATAGGTTTTGAAAACTTTTCATGTTAACGTTTGTTTACAGTTGTTTACGCAAATTTATAATTTATCCGAATACTTTCTAATCTTTCTTAGGATCAAATAAATATTATCTTGTAGTTAAGCGCGGCAGGGCCGGAACCGGGCGGTAAGTCCCCTGATCCTGACGGGTGATGCTAGTTGGTTGATCTTCAGGAAGATACGGGTGTTTTGCAGGAATGGCTGGAGCGCCGGGCGGACGCTTTCCGGGAATTAATGCAGGATCGGAATCCGGGCATTTTTAAGCCAGAATTCTATTTTTTCCACCAGCTGGCTGTGATTGACCGGTTTGAGGACATAGTCGTTGCAGCCGAATTTTTTCCAGAGGAGGGAGATGTCGGGGTAGTCGGACATCATGATCACCGGAATTTCGCGGGTTTCGGGATTCGTTTTGATCTGGTGCGTCATGGTTCCGCCGTTGCCTTCATTCAGGATGTAGTTGAGAAGGATCAGGTCCGGCTGATGCGTGTTGATCTCATCAAAGATGTTTTCAGGGTCGCTTTCGGCGCGGACGTCCAGGTCATACGCAGACAGCTTTTGCCTGAGTTCTGACAGGAACTCCGTATCCGGCTCAATGATTAGTACTCGCTTCATGATCCAACGCTTTCTGTCAGAACCGTAAAAACGGCGTTTTTGTTTGCTGAAAGGCGTTTACGGGTTTGAAATCCTGCGCAACGCCTTTCGATTTCAATTCTCGGTGCCGTAAAAACTTTTTCCTCAGAATCCAATTTCTATAGCATATGAAATGGAAGAAAGTATTCCCGGGCAAGCCCTATCCGCTGGGCGCGACCTGGGACGGGAAAGGGACAAATTTTGCTATTTACTCGGAAAACGCCACCGGGGTGGAGCTGTGCCTGTTTGACGGTGAAGACGCGGCGGAAGAGACCCGCATCCCCATTCGGGAGCGGTCCCATCACGTGTGGCACGTATATCTTCCCGATGTGCGGCCCGGCCAGATGTACGGGTTCCGCGTTCACGGACCTTACGAGCCGGAGAACGGACACCGTTTCAACCCGAATAAGCTGCTCCTGGATCCATACGCCAAAGCCATATCCGGGGTGATCGACTGGAGTGATGCGCTGTTCTCCTACCAGCTCGGTCATCCGGACGAAGATCTGTCTTTCAGCGAGTCTGACAGCGCACCCTACCTGCCCAAAGCGATTGTCATCGATCCGTTCTACGACTGGCGGGACGACGAACCGCTGAACATACCTTACCATAAGTCGATTATTTATGAACTCCATGTGAAAGGGTTCACCCGGCTTCATCCTGATATTCCGGAAGAGATCCGGGGGACCTATGCGGCACTCGCACATCCGGTCACCATCCGGTACCTGAAGGACCTCGGCATTACGGCAGTTGAGCTGATGCCGATCCATCATTTCGTCAACGACCGGATACTGCAGGAAAAGGGGCTGACCAACTACTGGGGCTACAATACGATCGGTTTCTTTGCGCCGGATGTCCGGTACAGCAGCAGCGGCAATACGGGGCAGCAGGTGACCGAGTTCAAGGATATGGTGCGGGAGCTGCATAAGGCCGGGATCGAGGTCATTCTCGACGTGGTATATAACCATACGGCCGAAGGAAACCACCTGGGACCGACCCTGTCATTCAGAGGGATCGATAACGCCTCCTATTACCGCCTGATGGATGAGCAGCGGTATTATAAAGACTACACGGGAACGGGCAATACGCTGGATGCGACGCATCCGAACGTGCTTCAGCTGATCATGGACAGCCTTCGCTACTGGGTTCAGGAAATGCATGTGGACGGTTTCCGGTTCGACCTGGCCGCCACGCTTGCCCGGGAGCTGCACGAGGTCGACCGGCTTAGTTCCTTTTTCGCCATCATCCAGCAGGATCCGGTGATCTCGCAGGTCAAGCTGATCGCTGAACCCTGGGACATCGGCGAAGGCGGGTACCAGGTCGGTAACTTTCCGGCCGGCTGGGTCGAATGGAACGGCAAATACCGGGATTGCATCCGCGATTACTGGCGGGGCGAGGACAGCGTCCTGGCGGAGTTCGCCGAGCGGTTTACCGGGAGCTCCGATTTGTACATGGATGATTTCCGGCGGCCCACGGCCAGTGTGAACTTTGTTACCGCCCATGACGGGTTCACCCTTCATGACCTGGTTACCTATAATGAAAAACATAACGAGGCCAACGGCGAAGACAACCGGGACGGAGAAAGCCATAACCGTTCCTGGAACTGCGGTGCCGAAGGGGAAACGGACGACCCCGGGATCCGGGAACTGCGGCAGCGGCAGAAGCGGAACTTCCTGACCACGCTGTTTCTGTCCCAGGGTACTCCGATGCTGGTGGCCGGAGATGAACTGGGCAAGACCCAGTCCGGGAATAACAATGCCTATTGCCAGGATAACGGAATTTCCTGGATCAACTGGGAGCAGGCCGACCGGGAGCTGCTGGACTTCACCCGCCGGGTGATCCGGCTGCGGAGACAGCATCCGGCCTTCCGGAGACCCAGGTGGTTCCGGGGCAAGCCGGTCAAGGGAGCCGGCCTGGATGATATCGTCTGGTTCCTTCCGTCCGGAAAGGAGATGGGGGAGGACAACTGGAACCATGATTTCGCCAAATCCCTGGCGATCTTCCTGAACGGAAAGGGCCTTCAGACCGTCAACGAGGAAGGGATGAACATTGAGGACGACCACTTTTACCTCATATTCAATGCGCATTCGGAAGACCTCGAATTCACTTTACCGCCAGAACCGTACTGCAGAGAATGGACCCTGGTGCTGGATACCGGGGGCCGGGCTCCCGGACAACGGGTCAGGTGCGGTGAAAAGCTGATCGCCGGCGGGAGGACGGTTCTCCTACTAACCTGTGAGCTGCAGTCGTGATGGAAAATCTTCGCATAGAACGGCGTTCGGTCGGCGTCAATTTCAACGAAAAAAGGCAGGCGCAGGTCATGCTGTGGGCTCCCGAACTGAAAGAGGTCTCGATCTGCGTGAACGGGTCCGGAACCTATCCGCTGATCCGGGAAGAATACGGGTACTGGGTGCTCGAAACCGACCGGCTACGTCCGGGTGATACCTACCAGTTCACTGCGGCGGGCGAGTTGCGGCCGGACCCGGCGTCACTGAGTCAGCCTGAAGGCGTCCACGGTCCATCCAGGGCACTGAACCTGCAGGCTTTTCACTGGACGGATGACACCTGGAATAACACTGATCTGGAGAATTATATCATCTATGAACTCCATACAGGCACTTTCTCGGCATCGGGTACTTTCCGCGGGATTGAAGAGAAGCTGGACCATCTCCGCGATCTCGGGGTGACAGCTATCGAGATCATGCCGGTGGCGCAGTTCCCGGGCTCCAGGAACTGGGGTTATGACGGCGTATTCCCGTTCGCGGTCCAGGAATCCTATGGCGGCGCCGAACAGTTTCAGCACCTGGTGAACCTTTGTCACCAGAAAGGCCTGGCGGTCATCCTCGACGTGGTGTATAACCACTTCGGACCGGAAGGAAACTACCTCGAAACCTATGGGCCTTACCTGACAGCAAAGTACGCGACGCCCTGGGGGAAGGCGGTCAACTTCGATGACGCATGGTGCGACGGAGTCCGCCACTTCTTCGTGGAGAACGCGCTGATGTGGTTCCGCGATTTTCACGTCGATGCGCTCCGGCTGGATGCCGTACACGCCATCCGCGATTTCAGCCCGGTTCATATCCTGGCCGAGATCCGCAGGCGGGTCGACCAGCTGATGCAGACGACCGGCCGGAGGCATTACCTGATCGCGGAACTGGACCTGAATGATCCGCGCTATATCAATCCGCCGGAATCCGGTTACGGACTGGACAGCCAGTGGACCGACGAGTTTCACCATGCGCTGCGTGTGGCAGCCGGGGAGGAGCGGAACGGATACTATGCGGACTTTGACGGTATCCTTCACCTGGGTAAGGCCTACCGGGACGCCTATGTATATGACGGACAGTTCTCCCCCCACCGGAAAAAGAACTTCGGGATGCCGGCTGAGCATAATCCCGGGAAGCAGTTCGTCGTCTTTTCGCAGAACCATGACCAGGTCGGCAACAGAATGCTGGGTGAACGGACCAGCTTGCTGGTCAGCCGGGAAATGCGGAAGCTGCTGGCGGGCGCGGTGCTTTGCAGTCCGTATCTTCCTATGCTGTTCATGGGAGAGGAGTGGGGGGAAACGAACCCGTTCCTTTATTTCGTGGATCATTCGGATCCCGGGCTGAAGGAAGCGGTCCGGAAAGGCCGGACGGAGGAGTTCCGGGCCTTTCACGCTTCGGGCGAAGCACCCGATCCCAACGATGAACAGACCTACCTGCGATCCCGGCTTCAGTGGGAACTGTTGGAGAACGGGGAGCACCAGGTTATGTTCCGGTATTACCGGGCGCTCATCCGGTTACGCACCTCCAATGCCGTGCTCAGCCGCCCGGACCGCAGGAGACTGAACGTAGAGGTTGATGAAGCCGCCGGGACGCTCGTGCTGCACCGCTGGCAGGATCAGGAACATCTGCTGATCCTGATGAACTTTTCAAAGAATCCCCGCCGGATGACCCTGTCCGGCTTTGCGGGGGAATGGACCGCACTGTTTGATTCAGCATCGCCCGAATGGCAGGGACCCGCCGGAGCTCCGGAACGGGTTGCCAGCCTGGAGTCGGTTGAGCTCCAGCCGGAGGCGATCCTGATTTACACAAACACTCCTTAAGAAGTTAACGACGCTACCATGTTTAACCCGATTTCAACCTATCGACTGCAGTTCCATAAGGACTTCAACTTCGAAGATTTTGAGGCCGTGATCCCATACCTGAAGGCCCTTGGCGCCGGGACCGTCTATGCCTCGCCGGTGTTCCGGTCGGTGCCCGGAAGCAACCACGGTTATGACGGAACGGATCCGCTCCGGATCAATCCGGAGATCGGCACATTGGAGCAGCTCATCGCACTGAGCCGGGCGCTGAAGGACTCCGGGATCGGGTGGATCCAGGACATCGTGCCGAATCATATGGCATTCCATCCGGAGAACCCGTGGCTGACGGATGTCCTGGAAAAGGGCCGGGATTCGGCTTACTACCTCTTTTTCGATATCATCCCGGACCATCCCGACACGGATGGAAAGCTCATCGTTCCGTTTCTTGGCGATTCACCCGACCAGGTGATCGAACGCGGGGAACTGAAAGTCGGGTGCCGGGGCAGACTGGTCCTGCAGTATTTTGATCAGTCCTTTCCCCTGAACAGGAGGTCCTATGCCCGCATTCTCAGGCTCGGCCCGGAGCCCGCTGACCAGGCGGTCCGGGATCTGAGGAGCGAACTGGACCGCCTGCACCAGGTGGAGGATCCTGAGATCTATTCCCGGGAATGGAATGAATTCCTGCTCAGGCTGCAGGCCCTCATGAAAGACCCCGGATCCGCCAGGTTCATGGAAAGCTGTCTGGATCAGGTCAACAGCCGTCCGGACCTGCTGAAAGAGCTGGCCGGCGACCAGGAATACGAACTATGCCGCTGGTCCGATACGGACCGCCGGATCAGTTACCGGCGATTCTTCACGGTCAACAGTCTGATATGCCTGAATATGCAGGACCCCAGGGTGTTCGCCCACTACCACCGGCTGATCGGCGAGCTGGCCGGAACCGGCATCTTCAACGGACTACGGGTGGACCATGTCGACGGGCTTTCCGATCCCTCCGGCTACCTCGGGCAGTTGCGGGAACTGGCCGGCGAGGATGCCTACCTGACGGTTGAGAAGATTCTGGAGCCGGGTGAAAAGCTTCCGTCCGGCTGGCCGGTCGAGGGGAGTACCGGTTATGACTTTCTGGGAATGGTCAACAATCTGCTGACCCGGAAGGAGAGTGAACCGGCCTTTACAGCGTATTACCGGCTGCTGACCGGGCAGCAAACCCCGATAGCCGGACAGATCGCGGAGAAAAAGCGGAAGATCCTGTATGAGCATATGGCCGGCGAACTGGAGAACCTGGTCCGGATGTTTCCCCGGAATCCGGGATCCGGGCTTGAACGGAGCGACCTCCGGGATGCGATCGGCGCATTCCTGGTCGCTTGCCCGGTGTACCGGTATTACGGGAACCGGATACCCCTGGAACCGGCTGAAAGAGCCGGGATACAGGCCATCCTGGACGGCATGCGGGCATCGGCGGCAGTGCCGGCGCACGCGACCGGGGCCCTTGGGGACGTACTTCTGTATGACGGCCGGGACCGGGATTATGCCCGGCAGGTGCTGCGGTTCTACCAGCGGCTGATGCAGTTCACCGGTCCCCTCATGGCCAAAGGGGTGGAGGATACCCTCATGTACACCTTTAACCGGTTTATCGGTCACAATGAGGTGGGCGACTCGCCTGAGACCTTCGGGATCGGTATTGAGGAGTTTCACCGGCTCATGCAGGAACGGCAGGCCGAATCCCCGATGTCGATGAACGCCACCTCGACGCATGATACCAAACGGGGCGAAGACGTTCGTGCCCGGCTTAACGTTCTGACGGACCTGGCAGGGGAATGGCTGCAACTGGTAGAAATCTGGCGGGATATGAATGCAGACCTGAAGCTGGAAGGGGCGCCGGACGACAATGACGAGTACTTTATCTACCAGACGCTCATCGGCGCATATCCGATGCCCGGTGAGGATGCCTCCGGATTTCCGGAACGGATGCGGGAATACCTCGTCAAAGCCCTCCGGGAGGGCAAGGTGCGCTCGGGCTGGACCCGCCCGGATGAATCTTACGAAAAGGCTGTCTGCGATTTTGCCGAAGCCCTCCTCGACCCGGGGAAGCCGTTCTGGTCCGGTTTCAGCACGTTTCAGCGGAAGGTGGCCGGCTTCGGGATCGTGAATTCGCTGGTTCAGCTCATCCTGAAGTTCACCTGTCCGGGGATCCCGGACGTATACCAGGGAACCGAACACTGGGATCTCAGCTTCGTCGATCCGGATAACCGCCGGCCTGTGGATTTTGCCGCACGCGGCTGCTCGCTGCAGGACCTGCAGTCTGCCGATCCGGCCGGCTTGTGGGAGCACCGCTATGACGGGCGGATCAAGGTTTGGCTGACCGCTCTTTTATTCCGGCTGAGACGGATGAACAACAGGCTTTTCACCGACGGCGCGTACATCCCCCTGACTGCGGAAGGAAAGTATAAGGACCATATCTGCAGCTTTGCCAGGCGATACCGCGATGAATGGCTGGTGGTCGTGGTCCCGTTGCATCCGGCTCTGATGGCGGAGGATCCCGGGCAGGTGCCCGACTGGGAAGATACCCGGATTGTCCTGCCCGCGGGATCGCCCCGGCAATGGCGGGATGAGCTCACCGGAAGAGCCGGGATCCGCCAAGTGAACCTGCAGGACCTGCTGCAAACACTGCCTGCACTGATCCTCCGTCCTGAAAAGAACCGGTCGCGCGGGGCGGGCATCCTGCTTTCGCTGACGTCGCTCCCGTCAGATTTCGGAATTGGCGATATGGGCCCGGAAGCCTATGCATTTGCCGATTTCCTGGCCCGGAGCCGGCAGAAGTACTGGCAGCTGCTTCCGCTTAATCCCACCGACGCGTCGCAGATGCATTCGCCATACAGTTCGGTCTCCGCCATGGCCGGCAATACGCTGCTCGTCAGCCCCGAGAGGCTTACTGTCCTCGGTCTGCTCACGGCAGAAGACTGCCGGGCCTTCAGGCAGGAGTCATCCGGAACCGTTGATTTTGAGAGGGCCGGCCGGATCCGGGAGGAGCTTTTCCTCCGCGCCTGGAACACCTTTCAGTCGGGAGGCTTCACCCGGCTGACCCGGGCATTCAGGAAATTCGTCGACGCCGAACAGGACTGGCTGGACGACTATGCGCTCTTTACGGCCCTGAATGAAAAACTGGGATCGCCCTGGTATGAATGGCCCCGGGAATTCCGGATGCGGGATCGCCAGGCGCTGGAAACGTTTGCAGCCGCGCACCGGGAGGAACTGGAAAGGATCCGGTTCCTGCAGTTCATTTTTCAGCTTCAGTGGTCTGAACTGAAGAAGTACTGCAATCAAAACGGGATCGACCTGCTGGGCGATCTTCCCTTTTACGTGAGCTGTCATTCGTCGGATGTATGGGCGAATAAAGAGCTGTTTCATCTGGACGCTGAGGGCCGGATGGCCGGGATCGCCGGTGTGCCCCCGGACTACTTCAATGCTGAGGGCCAGCTCTGGGGAATGCCGGTCTTCCGGTGGGATGTGCTCCGCAGGCAGGGGTATGCCTGGTGGATACGGAGGCTGGCCCGGAACCTGGACCTGTATGACCTGGTCCGTCTGGACCACTTCCGGGCGTTTTCGGCCTACTGGGAAGTGGCGCCGGACTCGGGGACAGCCCGCGAAGGAAGCTGGAAGCCCGGGCCGGGGGCGGACTTTTTCAGGGCCGTGCGAGCCGCGCTTGGTGGGCTGCCCTTTCTGGCGGAGGACCTGGGCGATATCGACGAGCCGGTATACCGGCTGCGGGACGAATTTTCGCTGCCGGGAATGAAAGTCCTGCAGTTCGCCTTCGGCGGCGACCTGCCTGAATCCCTGAATGCGCCGCATAACTACGGGACGAACTTCTTTGTTTATACCGGCACCCACGACAATAATACCAGCAAAGGCTGGTTCAGCACCGAGGCGGACGAGGATACCATCCGCAGTCTGGAACGGTATACCGGCATCCGTCCGACGGGGCTGAACGTGCACCGGATACTGGCCCGTACGGCTTACGCATCGGTTGCAGGAACCGTCATTCTTCCCATGCAGGATCTGCTGGGCCTGGACGGGACCGCCCGGATGAATACGCCTGCGGCAATCAGCGGGAACTGGTTCTGGAGGCTCAAAAAGGGCCAGGCGGGCCCCCGTGAGGAGGAGGAGCTCAGAACCTTGGTCACGACATTTAATCGCTAGGATCCTGAAACTGTTTTAACTTCTGTTTGTCTTGTATAAACCTAGCCTTTTCACTTCTTAACCGCCGGTTCACCCCCCAATAAGAAGTGCATTGAAACCGTACGAACATAACATCAGGAAGAACGGATGGGATGCTGTGCCGGCAGCGGTTTGGCTGTTCCTTTTCCTTATCGCCGGGGTATGTGAAGCTCAGACGGTCTCTAACGAGGGAACCGATTTCTACGCGGTGTTTCCTGCCCATGTTCCCTCAACGAACGGCGACGGAAACAATGCGCGCCTGGCGAATTATTCGATCTTCATAACCGGCAAGAGTGCCTCTTCCGGGGCCGTTACGGTCGGATCTTTTTCGCAGCGTTTCCAGGTCGTGCCTAATGTGGTGACTGAAGTACGGATCCCGCGAAACCAGGCCTATCTGGATAATTCCGTATCCAACCGGGTGCTTACCGGGAGGGCGATCCGCGTTACGGTCGATCCCGGGAAGCCGAAAGTGGTGGTGTACGGCCATATCTTCGCAGGTGCCCGTTCCGCAGCTTCCCTGATCCTGCCCAGGCAGGCATTGGGTCACCGGTATTTCAGTATGAATTATCCGTCAGCCGCGCAGGGCGTCAACTTCATCGTACTGGTAGGGACCGAACCGGATACCCGGGTTTACCTTCGCCGCGAAGGTGAGGACCTGGTCCCCGGCGGGATCAGCCTGAATCCCGGTGAAGTGTACCAGTACCTGTCGGTCAACGATCTGACCGGCACAGAAGTTCTCGCCGATTCGGTGCTTTCGCCCTGCAGGAACTTTGCGGTCTTTTCCGGCAGCAGCAATTCCATGATCGGGCTCGGGGATTGTCCGGGCAGTTCCCTGGATCCGCTTTATCAGCAGCTTTATCCCACCGATAGCTGGGGGACCGCATTCGGTTACATCCCGTTTACGAATAACGAATCCAGTACGGGGAACTATCTCCGGGTCGTTGCCGGAACGGACGGGACCCAGGTCCGGATCGGGGGCAACGCTTCCGTTACGCTGAATGCGGGCCAGTTCTTTGAGACTCCGGAACCGCTGACCGCTGCGGCGATGGTCACCTCCGATAAACCGGTCTCGGTGGCTCAGTTCTCCCTTTCCCAGGTGTGCAGCGGTCTCCAGTACGGGGATCCGGACATGGTCCTGCTGAACCCGGTGGAATATAACATCCGCGATATTACGGTGTATTCATCCCAGCGGGAGGTGATCGTGAACAAGTATCTCAATATCCTGATCCGGACGCCGGCTGCCGGCACCTTCCGGATAAACGGAGAAAAGCCTGCCGGAGCCTTCAGTGCGTTACCCGGAGCTCCCGAGTACTCCTATCTCCAGATGAACCTGGACAGGTATCCGCAGGATAGTTTCAGGCTGACGGCCGGAGAGGGATTCAATGCGATCGCTTACGGGTTCGGGGTCTTTGAATCCTATGCCTATTCGGCCGGTACGAATCTGGCCGCCTCGCAGTCGCTCTCGGCAGTAAGAAGGACCACCCGGGAAGAGCTGCCCAATGCCTGCACCCGCGAAGAATTCGACTTCAAACTCGTCATCGGAGCTCCTGCAAGCCAGATCGTCTGGACCTTTGAAAATGAGCCGCCTGTCGTTCAGCCGGCTGATGAACTCGTCCCGGTGCCCGTCTTCCGGAACGGCGATACGCTGTACAGCTATTTCTACCCCAGGACCCATATCTTCGACAGCGCCGGCGAAAAAGTGATCCGGGTTGAGGTCACCTACCCGACTGCTAACGTCTGTAACGTATCCCAGGAGGTCATCGAATTCAGCTTTGAAGTGTTCGATCCGCCCAAGGCGGCATTCTCCGTAGCCGGGCCGACCTGCGCGAATTCGCCGGTACGGTTCACCGACGAAAGTCAGGGCGCCTTCAGGAACGTCTCGAAATGGAACTGGGACTTTGGCGACGGTCAGGTCTCTGAAGAGCAGCATCCGGAACATCTATTTGCAGCCCCCGGAACCTATGAGGTGAAACTGGTCGCCAGCAATGAAGCGGGCTGTCCGGGCGATGTGGTGATGCGCGAGGTGACCGTGACAGCGATTCCGGAAGCCTCCTTTACGTTTTCGCCCCCGGCCTGTTCGGATAACAAGGTGGCCTTTACGGCCGGAACCGCAAGCGGAGTCGTCCGCCGGGTATGGGACTTCGGCGACGGGTCTCCGGCGTATGAATCCGCTGGAACTGCGCCTGTCCTGCATGATTTTGTCACGCCCGGCTCGTATGCCGTCAGCCTGACCACCATCAATGCCTCGGGCTGTCAGTATACCTTTTCCGATACGGTAGTGGTGTTTGCGCCAAGGCTGGAAGCGGGGGCCGATCTGCTGATCCTGGAAGGGGAGTCTGTACGGCTGACCCCCGAAGCGGCGGGCAACGGCCTGGCCTGGCACTGGGTTCCGGCAAAAGGCCTGGACCGGGACGATGTGGCCTCTCCTGTCGCGTCGCCAGCCGAGAAAACGACGTATACGGTTACCGTGACCACTGCGGAAGGCTGCATAATCGCCGACCGGATAACGATCGGGGTGATCAGGAACTTCATCGTGCAGAATACCTTTACGCCGAACGGAGACGGCATCAACGATGTCTGGACCATCCAGAACCTGGAAACCAATCCCCATGCGGAAGTGAATGTTTTCAACCGGTATGGCGAGAAACTGTTTACCTCCACCGGGTACGGCACGCCGTGGGACGGACGGTTCCGCGGCGAAGACCTGCCGGTCGGGACCTATTACTATATCATCGACCCCAGGAACGGACAGGCAGTCCGGTCCGGATCCGTTACCATATTAAGATAGGATGCGAAAGTTCGGGATGCACAGAATTCAGGTCATGGTGCTGCTGGTGCTGCCGGCGTGTTTTATTGAGGCGTCCGGACAACAGCGGCCGCAGTACACCCAGTATGTCTTTAATAATTACCTTCTGAATCCGGCGATCAGCGGAATCGAAAATTATGCGGATCTGAAGGCTGGCTACCGCCGTCAGTGGGCCGGAATCGATGACGGACCCGCAACAGCCACCCTGTCCCTGCATTCGCCGATCGGGAAAAAATATCTTCGCGGAAATGCCAATACCATGGAAGGCAAGGGGACCAACCCGATGAGCAGGAGCTTCCTGCAGACCTATATGGCTGCTGAGCCTCACCATGGCGCCGGTCTTCACATGGTTTCGGACCGAACCGGCCCCATCAGCCGGACGGATATCAATGCGACCTATGCTTACCACCTGGGAATCACCGAAAAGCTGAACCTGTCAGTCGGCATCGCCGGTGGCATTACCATGGAAGATCTCGATGTGTCCCGGGTGACCGTGGAAAACCAGGTGGATCCCGCGCTCAGCACGGACGGGCACCGCCGGGTCCGGCCGGACCTCAGCCTGGGGCTGTGGCTGTACTCGGCGCGGTATTTCGGCGGCTTTTCCGTGCAGCAGCTTCTCGGGCAGCCGATTGCCTTTGCCGATGGGGACGGGCCTTCCGCCGGACGGCAGGTCCCGCATTATTTTCTGACCGCAGGCTATAAGTTGTTTCTCGGTGATGACATTGCGGCGGTGCCCTCGGTGATGGTCAAACAGGTTACCCCGGCGCCGCTGTCGGTCGACCTCAATGCTAAGATTGCGTTCAGGGACAGGTTCTGGGTGGGCGGAAGCTACCGCAAACGGGACTCTTTTGCCGCCATGGCCGGGTTCAATGTGAGTTATCTTTTCAACGTGAGCTATGCCTACGACTTCACGACGTCCGCCCTTCGGTCTGTGAGCGAGGGATCCCACGAGGTTGTTCTGGGAATTCTGCTGAACAACCGGTATAAGGTGACCTGTCCGCAACGGAACTGGTAACTCAGAAAGTTTATTTAAAATCGTTCTAAATAGCAGAAGTTGTTTAGATTTGCCGTCATTATTTAAAGTTAGTCTAAATAATGATGAAGCATCTCGTTATCTGCCTGGCCGTCTGGCTGGGAAGCTTTTCAGCCGCCTGTGCGCAGCATATGTTAAAGGGAAAGGTCGTGGAGTCTGACGGGACGCCCGTAGAGGCCGGAACGGCCACTATTTCAAATACCAGCCAGGTCGCAGCAATCAGGAACGGGGCTTTCAGCTTCAGGGATCTGAAGGCGGGCACCTACCGGGTCACTGTGCGGTCTCTGGGTTACGTAACGCAGAGCCAGTCAGTCACGCTGACAGACGCGGCGGCCCAAGTGCTTTTTACCATTGAACCGGCAACCGCGACCATGGGCGAGGTGATCGTCTCCTCCTCCCGCAGCAAGGAAACGCTTGGGAAGACCCCGGTTTCGGTCACCATCCTGAATGCCGAAGAAATCCAGACCCAGGCGGGGATCAATCCCAACCTGAGCAATATGCTCACCTGGGCGGTGCCCGGGCTCGGATTTTCGAACAATACTACGTCCAATATCGGTCAGACACTTCGGGGCCGCAACGTGCTGGTCCTGGTCGACGGAATTCCGCAGTCGACGCCGCTTCGTTCAGGCGGCCGGGACTTCCGGACCATTGATCCGTCGGTGATTGAGCGGGTGGAGGTCATCAAGGGTTCCACGTCCATCTACGGCAATGGCGCAGACGGGGGACTGATCAATTATATCACCAAACGTCCCGGAGCTGAAAAGGCGCTGGGTTCCGTGACGACCGTCGGCAACAGCGGCAATCTGGTCGGCATGAAGAACTCCCTTGGAGGACGTTTCTCCCAGCAGTTTTACGGAACGAAAGGGAAGCTTGACTATGTGGTTTCCGGTTTGTTCGACCGGACTGGCGTCTTCAAGGACGCTGAAGGAGAGGTGATATCCCCGTACTATGGTCTGGGCGAGACGGCCAGCTATAACGGCTTTACCAAGCTGGGGTATGATATGGATGAGCGGAACCGCCTGGAAGTCATGTACAATTACTTCGGTTCCCGCCAGAACTCCGACTATGTTCCGCTGGAAGGCGTATATGGTCAGACTCCGACGGTGGGGGTACGGGGCGAAGTGGAGGGAACTGACCAGGGTACCCGGTATAACCATAACGCCAACCTGTCCTATACCTCCCGGGAACTGTTTGGAAAGACCAGCCTGGAAGCCAGTGCCTATCTCCAGAGCTATAAAACGATCTTCGGATTTGACGACTTCTTTTACGGGGGCGGCCAGTCCGTCATTGTGTCCAACAAGAAAGGACTCCGCGCGAACCTGATTACTCCATTCTCGCTGCCCAATGGTTCCGGATCGCTGACCTACGGGTTCGACCTGCTGAATGATGTGACGTCCCAGCCGCTGGTTGACGGACGCAGCTGGGTTCCTGAAATGGATATGCGGAATCTTGCCCCTTATGCCCAGATCAATACGGCGGTTTTCCGGGACTTCAGCCTGAAGGCCGGAGTACGCTATGAAAATATCAGCATCGGAGTGGAAGATTTCAATACCCTGGCGACCGGGCCTGAGGGTGAAGGCTCCATCGCGGTGCAGGGCGGCCGGCTGGATTATAACGCCGTGACCTTCAACGCCGGTCTGCGGTACACCCGCTTCAACTTCTTCAAACCCTATATCAGCTACTCCCAGGGCTTTTCCGTTTTCGAGCTGGGCCGTATCCTGCGCACAGCGCAACAAAATACGCTGCAGGCCCTCAATGTGAAGCCGGTAATCGCCAACAACTACGAAGCCGGATTCAATGCGGATCTCCCGAAATTCAACTTTGAGGCTGTTTATTATATCAGTACTTCCCGGCTGGGAGCAAACCTGGTCGAACAAAACGGAATCTTCGTGACCCAGCGTGCGCCGGAACGGATCCATGGCTATGAACTGAGTGCCGCTTACTTCCCGGGCCGCAACCTGGCCTTCGGGGCCTCTTACTCTTTTGTCGAAGGCAAGATTGACGCCAATGGCGACGGCGACGCGGCCGACGCGGCGGATGCTTACCTCAACACCACCCGGATCGCACCGCCAAAGGCCACGGCCTATGTCAAGGTGAATCCGCTGAAAGACTGGAATGTCCGGGTCGACTACATCTTTACCGGCGAGCGGGATCGTTTCAGTCCGCAGGCCAATGGCCGGTATGCATCCGGCGAAGGGCCGGTCCGGCCATCTTCCCTGTTTAACCTGAGTACCGGGTACAGGTTCAGCCGGGTGACCAGCATGAGCCTGGGGGTCGAGAACCTGTTCAATAGAGAATATTTCATGCCGTCAGCCTGGTTCTACGGCCGGGACCGTGAATATACACGCGCCAACGGTATCCGGTATAATCTGGGCCTGACCTTTAACCTTTAACCCGTACGCACCGGCCGGCCGGTGCTTTTTTATGAGTAATCCCCTCGGAAAACGTATCTATTTTATTCACCGTTGGACCGGACTCCTCGCCGGGATCGTGATCCTGATCCTTGGCCTGTCAGGCGCCATCCTGGCCTTCCACGATGAACTGGAAGCCTATGCGCACCGGGACGTCCTTACAGTCGGCAATTCCGCACCGGTGGATGTGGACAAAGCGCTCCGGACGGTGAACTCCCGCTACAGGAACTGGGAGGTCCGGCTGCAGGAATATTCATCCGACCCGTCAAGAACCCTGGTTTTCAGCCTGCGAAGGCCGGAAGAGCGGCTGACCGTATTCGTTCATCCCGCCACCGGGGCTGTTCTTGAGCAGTTGGATACCAACCGGACCTTCGTTACCTGGATTCTGACCCTTCATTATTCCCTGCATGCGCGGCTGACCGGGCAGATCGTGGTCCTTGCGGCCGGAATCTGTCTGCTGATTTCCATACTGACCGGCCTGTTCATCTACCGAAAGGCCATCCCGGATGTCCTGATGCTCCGAAGCAGGCTGAAAAAGAAAAATAAGCGGTCCGTGGCTTCTTTCCTGCACCGGCAGATCGGTGTCTGGGCGCTGCTGCTGAACCTGGTCATGGTGGTCTCCGGGATCCTGATCAGTTACGATATCACCGCCGGCGCGATCCAAAGCGGAGCCCGTAGAAAATCCCCTGAAACGCCCGAACTGTCGTTTTCGGTGAACCAAAAACTGGCTGAGATCAGCCGGCAGTACCCGGAGTTTCATCCCGTCTCCATGAGGTTCCCTACGTCGGCGGGACTTCCGCTTCGCATCAGCGGCCCGCTCGACGGGACGGGGATCTTCTGGAGCCGGAACTACAACTCGGTGCTGATCGATTCCGAGACCGGGGAGATCACGGACTTCCGCAACCGGGGTAATGCCGACACCCCGACCCGGGTCGCATCCGTCTCCCGGTCGGTCCATTTCCTGGAATTCGGCAATCTGCCGGTAAAGATTCTTTTCAGCCTGACAGCCCTGAGTGCGCCAGTACTTTCGATCACAGGATTCCTGTTGTGGTACTGGAAAAAACGCAGTCGTGCCGGTGCCGCCCGGTGAAGCCCCGCAGAATCGGTTTGCAGTTACTGATCCGTTCTGTTAGATTTGAAGATTACAAACTAGTGATTCCTGACTCATAGCATGAAAAAACTTTCAATCATATTTTCTGTTGCCCTGGTATTCCTGTGCCAGGTTGTCTCCGCCCAGAACATCCTCGGATTGATCAACAAGTCCAACCAGTTTTTTGAATACCTGGACAAAGGGGAATTCGAAAACGCCCATTCCTTTTTTGATGAAAGTGTAAAGGACAAGATCCTGCCGGAAGAACTGAAGTTATTCTGGACCCGGATGGATCTGATGCTGGGCACGTTCGAATCTGTGGACGGCGCCCAGAACCGGGCTGCGGGCGAGTTTTACCTGGTAACCCTGAACTGCAAGTTCTCCAAAGGGTCCCAGGCGTTCCAGTTTACGTTCAACAAAGCGGAGAAACTGGTCGGATTTTTTGTTGTTCCCAACAGCAATGCTGCGGAATACCGCAATCCTTCTTATGCCGACAGTACGTTATTTGCCGAAAAACCGGTCACCCTCAAGAGTCCGGGACATGAACTGGCGGGGATGGTCGTCACCCCTGCGAACGCCCGGAAGTTCCCGGTGGTTGTACTGGTTCACGGTTCAGGGCCGAACGATATGGATGAAACCATCGGCCCGAACAAGCCGTTCAAGGACCTGGCCTTCGGCCTGGCTGCCAAAGGGATCGCCACGCTGCGGTATGTCAAACGGACGAAGGTGTACCCGTATGAATTCCAGAAAGCCTTCACCATTAAGGAAGAAGTGACCGATGACGCCCTGGCCGCCATCGCATTTGCCAAAACCATCCCCGGAGCGGATCCCGCACAGATCTACGTATTCGGACACAGTCTGGGCGGGATGATGGCCCCGCGGCTTGCATCGCTGACGGGTGTTCAGGGAGTGATCCTTGCTGCCGCCCCCGCCAAAAAGCTGACGGACATCCTGATCGAACAAAGCCATGCGGCCTTTAAGGCGCTGAACGATACGACCCAGGTCACCCGGCAGAATTTCGAGGCCGGCATCATGGAGCTTGAGCGCACCAGGATCACCAGACTGGGCAACATGAAACCTGACTCGCTGCTGTGGACACTGCCGGCTTCCTACTGGCAGGACCTGAACCAGTATGATCAGGTGGCCACCGCACGGGGTCTGAAAAGCCGTATCCTGGTGCTCCAGGGAGAAATGGATTTCCAGGTGGACGCCAAACATGCCGAGACGTGGAAAGGCGCCTTGTCCGGCAGAAAAAACGCCACCGTCAAGGTCTATCCCAAACTGAACCATCTGCTGATGGAGGTGAATGAGAAGGGAACTGTTTCACAATACCGTGAACCCCGGAACGTGGCGCCTTACCTGATCGATGACCTGGCTGCCTGGATCCTGCAGAAATAGGTATTGCCGGCCCGGTTTATTGGTTGACCGTCGCTGTGTTCAGCCGGAAAAACCGGACGACGATCGGCAGGATGGAAATTCCCATCAGGGATAACGCGAAAAACGAGATCCGAAGGTTGAATAGCTGGGCCAGGAAACCGACCAGCGGCGGCCCCAGGAACATGCCCATCAGGGCATACGTGGCGATGAGCGAAATTGAGACGCTGGGGGCATAGGTGTTGGCAGATGTAGCCAGGATATAGGTCATCGGAATGATCGGCGCTGTCCCGATGCCCACCAGCGAAAAGCCCAGTACAGCCCAGAAGAAGCTCGGTATGAGGGACGGCAGCACCATTCCGACGCAGATCAGTACTCCGTTGATCAGGTAATATTTCTTCAGGCCGATCCGGTTCATGACGGTATCCGATATGAAACGCGAAAGGGTCATGAACGACATGAACACCAGGTAGCCGTATGTGAATACCCGGACATGCAGTACCTCCTTGAAATAAACCCCGCTCCAGTCGTACATTGCGCCTTCGCACATCGCTCCCAGGAAGGCGATGATCCCCAGGTAGAGGATGAGGGTGTCCGGTTTGCCGAACCTGAGCCTGGAAGGGGCTTCCTGTTTGGCATCTTTCAGCAGGTACCGCACCGAATAGAGCGTTAATCCCAGACAGATCAGGGCGATGCCGGCGAAGTGCACGGCCATGGTCACGCCCCAGGCCACCATCACGGTGGTGGTCAGAATACCCACGATCCCCCCCAGACTCCACAGGCCGTGAAATGAACCGATGATCTTTTTCCGGTAGGACCGCTGGAGGGCGATGGCCTGCGAGTTGACAGCGATGCTGAAGATGCGCATGGTGAAGCTGAACACAGCGATCGCCGGTACCAGCATGATCAGGCTGCCGGTGAGTCCGATGAGTCCCAGAACGACCGAGTTGGCGCTGAAGGCAAGCGCCAGTGCGCGCCGGCTGGAATACCGGGAGATCAGATACCCGGCCAGCGGCAGACCGGCAAGCGAAGCGACCGGCAGGGTCAGCAGCAGGCTGCCCAGCTCCATGGCGTTCAGCTCGTACAGGGATTTGATGGTCGGGATCCGGGCCATAAGCGTGCTGTAGCTTACACCTGAGATCAGAAAAAATAGGCTTATGAACCGGCGATGGGTCTGGTTATGATACATCTGGTATGGCTTCGCGATAAGTCATGCATCAAAGAAATAATAAAAAGCCAACAATTGATTTCGTAAAATGTAAATAGTGTATGAGTGAGGACTTTGAATCAGAGGAGCTGGCGCAGGCTCCGGACTCCCCGTTTTACATTGAGGTCGACCTGTTCGAAACAGGGGATATGAGCCGCCTGCTGGTGGTGCCGTGCAGTGGCTCCTTTACGGTGATCCACAACGATGAACATTTGTGTACGCTGGTACACACCTGTGAGGAGGTCGAGTGCTGGGAACAGGAAGATGGCAGCCTCGATGAGGAACTGGTCGAGCGGATCGGGCTGGCCATCAGGCAGTATACGCCTTACTGATCCGTTCTCTTTACCAGCCGGATCTCGTGGTCGCCGATCTCGATCAGACGTTCCTTATAAAGGCTTCCGATGGTCTTTTTGAAGACCTTCTTGCTGATATGCAACCTGCGCGTGATTTCCTCGGGCGAGCTTTTATCCCCGAGCTCCAGCACGCCTTCGTTCTCTTCCAGTTTCTGCAGTACAATATCCCGGGTCTCCAGGACGTGACCGTAACCCTGCGGTTGTAAGGTCAGATCGATCTTATGCTCCTCCCGGATCTTCTTGATATATCCTTTTCTTCGTTCACCGATCCGCAGCTGTTCAAAGACCTCGTTCCGGTACAGAAGACCCAGGAACTTCTGGTTGATCACCGCCGTGTATCCGAGATCGCTCTGTTCGGCGATCAGCAGATCGACCGGGTCCCCGGCCTCCAGATCAAAATCTTCCTGCGGGGCAAAGTCGGAGAGCCGGGAAGACGCCAGCAGCCGGTGATTACGGTCATCCAGGTAGATATAGACCACGTACTTTTCACCCACGCGCATGGGCTTCTTCTGGGCCCGGGCCGGCGCGAACACATCCTTTTCAATTCCCAGGTCCAGGTAGGCCCCGTGTTCGTTCGAATCGACGGCTTTCAGGTAGGCGAACCGGCCGGCGGTGGCCAGCGGGGTCTGCGTGGTGGCCATCATCCGGCCATCGCTGTTCATATACACGAATACACGCAGCGAATCCCCGGGTTCCAGCCCCTTGGGCGCCTGCATAAAGGGAAGGATTACTTTTTCCTGGTCATCTCCCAGGATCAGTCCTGCGTCTGTCTTGCGCTGATACTCCAGCTCATTCATTTCTCCAATTCGTATCATACCGGATGTTTGGTGCACAAAGATACGTTATTCAGACGGCCGGGAACCGGAAAAAAGAGCGGGCCGGCGCCCGGAAACGCGCAAACCGGCTGCGCATCCTCAGAAAGTCTGTTTCTTTTTATAATAATTTTTTAGTTTAGCTACTGATATGCTGGTTATAAAAAATTACGAAGAATTTGCATCTAAACTCGGGCAGGAACTGGGAGTCTCCCCATGGCATAAGATCACACAGGAACAGATCAACCAGTTCGCTGACGCCACGCTTGACCATCAATGGATCCACACCGATCCGGAGCGGGCAAGAACTGAAAGTCCTTTCAAGGCCACCATCGCACACGGGTACCTGACGCTCGCACTGGTTCCGCATCTCTGGAAGCAGATCGTTGATGTACAGAATCTCAAAATGGAGGTGAATTACGGGATTGAAAAGCTGAAGTTCGGTGCCGCCGTAGTCGTGGGAAGCGAAGTACGGTGCAGGGTTTCACTTTCTTCCATAGCGAATCTGAGAGGCGTGACCAAGGCGGTTCTTTCTATCCAGCTGGAGATCAAAGATCAGCCGAAACCGGCGTTCGCAGGGGACGTGGTGTTCCTTTATCATTTTATTTAAACGTTAAGAGCAGAAGGTCCGGGGCGTTCCGGTCACGGGCCATCAACGCAAAAAATTCAGCCATGCATTTCCGTAAATTATTCTGATACGGGTGTGTTGAGAGGAGGACGGATATGAGCGAGGATCCATTTGCAGAAAAGCTTTTTGAGATGAAACTGATCCAGATCTACGGGGATCACCCGTGGCTGGCCGATGAGTTTACCCAGGACGAATTTGTCGCCCTGTTTCCCGTTACGTACGGCAAACACGGCAAGCCGCTTGAACTGGTCAAACCGAACCGCGATTTTTACCGGGAGATCTACCTGGAGGTGCTCGTTGCCTTTAAACAGTCCTTCGGTTAAGATCCTGCAGCCGAGTTCCCGCTGATTTCCGTGAACATTTACTCGGCCCTGCAGTTATTATTCGGAAGGAGTATAGTATCCGAATGAGCGGAGGCAGGGCAGATGATGGAGGCGGAAAAATCGTATCATTTAAATACTTCGAAAGATCTTGATCCTTTACTGGAGCGCATCGGCGATGCCCGCCTGGTTCTTTTGGGCGAGGCATCCCACGGGACGCATGAATACTACACCTGGAGAAGCGCCATCACCCGGCGGCTGATCCGTGAAAAGAATTTCAATTTTATCGCTGTCGAGGGCGACTGGCCCGACTGTTACCGGATCAACCGCTATATCAAGGGGTTTGCAGACCGGGACAAGAAGCCGGTTGATCTGCTTAAGACGTTCGACCGGTGGCCCACCTGGATGTGGGCCAATTGGGAGATTACCGCGCTCGTCACCTGGTTAAAGGAGTTCAACGCCGGTCTTTCGACGGACCGGCGCGTGGGGTTCTACGGTCTGGATGTCTACAGCCTGTGGGAATCCATGGAGGCACTGGTCGACTACCTGGAAAAGCATGATCCCGGCGCGGCGCTGACAGCCCGGGACGCCCTGAGCTGTTTTGAGCCCTACTCGGAAGACAGCCACCGCCTGGCCCGGGCCAAGTCCTACCATCCTGATCTGTGCCGGGATGAGGTCATCCGGTTGCTGAAAGAAGTGCGGACGCGGGTGCCCTTTTATGACCATGATCCGGAAGCGGCGCTCAACGCCGAACAGAATGCTGTGATTGCTGTAAATGCTGAAGCCTACTACCGGAGCATGACCGGTTTTGATGATCATTCCTGGAATGTCCGCGACACGCACATGGCCGAGACGCTCGACCGGGTGCTTAAGTTCCATGGACCGGTCAGCAGAGCAGTTATCTGGGAGCATAATACGCACATTGGAGACGCCCGGTATACGGATATGAAGCATGCCGGTCTAGTTAACGTGGGCCAGCTGGTGCGGGAATATTACGGTGAGGACGAGGTTGTTTTGGTTGGTTTCGGTTCCCACAGGGGCAGCGTGGTCGCCGGGTATGGATGGGGACAGCCGCTGCGCGAACTGGAGGTTCCCGAGGCACGGGCCGGCAGCGTGGAGGACATTCTGCACCGTGAGTCCGCGCAGGACCGGTTGCTGATTTTTGGCGACGAAAAGGAATCCGGGCGGTTTTCGCAGCGGCTGCCGCACCGAGCCATCGGGGTCGTTTACCACCCCCGGCAGGAAAAATACGGGAACTACGTGCCCACAGTGCTGAATTCTCGGTATGACGCTTTTCTGTATCTGGACGAAACCAGTGCCCTGAATCCGCTTCATGTGCACCCCGACCGTTTCAAAATGCCGGATACCTATCCTTTCGAAGTCTGAAGTGAAGTTTGATTTGCTAAGGTTTAACTGATAAAATAGCAACGATATGGAAGCAAAGTTTGAAGAGTACGCACAGGATGCGAAACGGTTCATTGAAACGGTTGCCCGGGAGCTGGGAACCCCAGGCGATGCGGACCACGCCTACCGGGTAACGCAGGCGGTTCTTCAGTCCATCCGAAACCATATTCCGCTGGAGGAATCCATGGAAATGATCGCGCAGCTGCCGATGATCCTGAAGGCGATGTATGTGAACGGCTGGCGGATCAGCAAAGAGCGCCGGCGGTACCAGTCCAGGGATGAGCTGCTCACAGCGGTTTGCCGCGAGGCTGACCGGACGGAGCATGCGGACTTTCAGCAGAACTGCAAGGCTGCCGTGCAGGCGGTACTGCGCACCATTAGGATCTATGTGGACGCCGATGAGCTGGTGGACGTCCGGGGGCAGATGCCGGATGAGGTCGCCGAACTGATGTACGCATGAACGGGTAAGAAAAAGGCCGGATGATGAATCCGGCCTAAACGTTTTTTCAGTTGAACCAGTCCATGACCTGGTCCTTCTGCGGCATTTCGATATCGAGTTTCATTTTCTTGCGCATGCCGCCCAGGTCATTGAAGACCTTGTTGGGATTGGCTGCTTTCAGTTCATCGACGGTGGTGTAACCCAGTTTATTGATCACCGGAACCCACTCTACCGGAACCCCGATGGCCACGAAGTCTTCTACAGTTGCAGCCCTGACTTTCTTTTCAGGACGCATCTGCGGGAAGAACAATACCTCCTGGATGGTGCTCTGATCGGTCATCAGCATGACCAGCCGGTCGATCCCGATGCCCAGGCCGGAAGTAGGAGGCATACCGTATTCCAGGGCCCGGAGGAAGTCCTCGTCCATGGCCATGGCTTCTTCATCGCCGCGGCCGGCAAGCAGCAGCTGCTCCTCAAACCGTTCACGCTGATCGATCGGATCGTTCAGCTCGGAGTATGCGTTGGCGATCTCTTTTCCCTTTACAAACAGCTCGAACCGTTCAACCAGACCATCTTTACTGCGGTGCTTTTTAGCCAGCGGTGTCATCTCGATCGGGTAGTCGGTAATATAGGTCGGCTGGATCAGGTTGGCTTCCACCTTTTCGCCGAAGATCTCGTCGATCAGGCGTCCCCGGCCCATGGATTCGTCGGTCTCGATGTTCAGCTCGCTGCAGAAACCACGAAGGGCGGCTTCATCCATTTCCGATACGTCGACGCCGGTGTATTTTTTGATGGAGTCATACATGGAAAGGCGCTCATAAGGCCCGGCGAAGTCGATGACGTCTTCGCCTACTTTCACCTTCGAGGTGCCGTGAATGGCCAGGGCCACCTTTTCCAGGCATTGCTCCACCATTTCCATCATCCATACATAATCCTTGTACGCCACATAGATCTCCATCGACGTAAACTCCGGATTATGCGTCCGGTCCATGCCTTCGTTCCTGAACATCTTGCCGAACTCGTAAACGCCGTCGAAACCTGCAACGATCAGCCGTTTCAGGTAAAGCTCATTGGCGATCCGCAGGTAAAGCGGCATGTCCAGCGTATTGTGATGGGTCTTGAAGGGTCTTGCCGCCGCCCCGCCGTGTACCGGCTGCAGGATCGGAGTCTCCACTTCCATCCAGCCCTGGCTGTCGAAGTAGTTCCGCATGGTATTGATCACCCTCGACCGGTTGATGAAGATGTTTTTGAACCCGGGATTGACCGTCAGGTCGACGTACCGCTGGCGGTAGCGCAATTCCGGATCCGTGAAGCCGTCATGGATATTGCCTTCCTCATCCCGCTTGACCACCGGAAGCGGTTTCAGCGATTTGGACAGGATCTTCATGTCATTGACGTGAATGGATATCTCGCCGGTCTGGGTGGTGAAGACATAGCCTTTCACCCCGATGAAGTCACCAATGTCCAGCAGCTTCTTGAAGACCGTGTTATAGAACGCTTTGTCCTCCCCGGGGCACAGGTCATCCCGCTTCAGGTAGGCCTGGATCCTGCCTGTCGAGTCCTGCAGCTCTACGAATGAAGCGCTTCCCATGATCCGGCGGCTCATGATCCTGCCGGCAAAGGAGATGGCCTTATAGGCGGTCTTGTCGCGTTCGTAATTTTCCTTTATATCTTTTGCTGTAACGTTGATTTCGAATGCTTCGGCCGGATAGGGATCAATTCCCAGTTTGCGAAGTTCGGCCAGCGACTGGCGGCGTAGAATCTCCTGTTCAGACAATCCTGTGATCATGTAGTGGTTGTTTATAGCTGTTCCGATGGTGGCTGCAGCCCGGTTATTTTTTGCAAAAATAGCGTTTTGACGCTAAAATAGATCAACTTTCACCGATTAGGACTGGGCCGGTTCCTGGTACAGGTCGTCAATGGCCGCCGTATAGTTCTTTTCAATCACTTTTCGCTTCAGACTCATCTTGGGAGTCATTTCGCCGGTGTCGATGCTGAACGGCCTCCGCTTAAGCTTGAAGTTCCTGATCCGCTCGAACTTGGCCAGTTCATTGGAAAGTTTCCGGATATCCTGCGCCATCCATTCGATGACCTGCGGATCATCGATGAACATGTCAGGCTGTTCGAAGAAAGCATCGTCCAGTCCGAACGCTTCCTGCAGGGCCTCCCTGGACGGCGTAATGATCGCCGTTACGTATTCCCGTTTATCTCCGATCAGGAAGATCTGCTCGATCTTGGCGCTTTTCAAGTAGGTGTTTTCGACCGGGGAAGGGTAGATGTTCTTCCCGAAGGCGTTGACCAGCATGTTCTTGATCCGGTCGGTGATCTGGAGGTTCCCCTTATAGAATCGGCCGATGTCACCGGTATGGAACCAGCCATCCTCGTCGATCACCTTCCGGGTTTCTTCCGGTTTATTCCAGTAACCCTTCATGACGCAGTGCCCGCGGACGATGATCTCGCCCTCCTCGCATTCGAAGTTCTCATCGAAGGTTTCATGCGTCTGAATGGTGATCATTTCCCTGCTTTCCACCGACTGGATCGCTACTTCGATTCCGGGGATGATCCGCCCTACGGTGCCATATACCTGACGGTGATACTCAGTAACGGACATGACCGGTGATGTCTCGGTCAGGCCGAAGCCTTCCAGAACCTTGATGCCGAGATTTCCGAAGAATTCGCCGACCGACTTGGAAAGGGCAGCTCCGCCGGAAAGCATGAACTTCAACCGGCCGCCTGTCTTTTCCCTGATCTTGCTGAACACGAGCTGATCGGCGAGTTTCTGCTGCAGGGTCAGCAGCAGGCCGGGAGATCTCCCGGCTTCCAGTGCAGTGCGGTACTTTCTGCCGGTTTCCAGAGCCCACAGGAAGACGCGCGCTTTGGCACCCCCGCCGGCAGTTCCGTTTTTCATCGCTTTATCATGGATCCGCTCCAGCAGCCGCGGCACGCAGCTCATGACGGTAGGGCGGACCTCCGCCATGTTTTTTGCCAGGAGCTCGAGGCTCTGCGCAAACGCGATCTGGCAGCCTTTTGCGCAGCACACGTGGTAGGTCGCTGTCCGCTCGAAAACATGGGAGAGCGGCAGGAACGAAAGAAACAGCTCATATTTGTGGATCACCGGGATCTGCTGAAGGCAGACCTTAACATTCTCGACAAAGTTGGAATGGGTCAGCATCACGCCTTTCGGAGTGCCGGTAGTACCCGAGGTATAGATCAGCGAAGAAAGGTCCCCGGGACGAACCGCTTCCCGGGCGGCGGCAATGGCCTGCATGTTCGCCTCCAGCGATGCTTCACCCTCGCGGATCAGCTCATGAAGCGATATCACGACGGCCTGCGGCCGGGTGTTCAGATGCTTTTCCATATCGGCGAAGGCCGGGATGATGCGGACCAGGTCCGGGCAGTTATCCGCGATCTTCAGAATCTTGCGGAACAGGAACGGATTCCCGACCAGGATCGTGCGGGCGCTGGAATCCTTCAGAATATATTCGATCTCACTTTCGGTGAGGGTGGGATACACGGACACATTGACCGCTCCGAGCTGCTGCAGGGCCTGGTCATAGTACACGTATTCAGGCGAGTTTTCGATGATCAGGGCAAGGCGATCCCCCTTCCGGATGCCCATATCAAGAAAGTAGCTGGAAATAGCATCCGCTTTATGGAGTACTTCCTTATAGCTGATCTCAGCCCAGGCTGCTCCGGACTTCTGTAAGAGGAAAGTGCGGTCTTCTGAATGTATGTGACGGGTGACATTCCTAAGGAGCTGCGGAACAGTGGTATTCGCGGTAATTAGATCCATTCGTGCTGATTAAGGGACGACAAGTATAATCGATTACCTATAAAAAACAAAAGGACTCAAAATGTTGAGTCCTTTTAACCGAATGCTGATTTATTTTTAGACAGAAAAGCTTTCTCCGCAACCGCAGGTCCTGCTGGCATTGGGATTATGGAAGTTGAAGCCGCGCCCGTTCAGCCCGTCCGAGAAATCAAGCTCGGTTCCGGCAAGATAGAGGAACGATTTCATATCCAGGGCGATCCGCAGACCGTTGTCCTCAAAGAACTGATCGCCGGTCTTTTCTTCGTTGTCGAAGTCCAGATTATAGGAAAGGCCGGAGCAACCGCCGCCCTGAACAGATACCCGTAAAAAGTAGGTATTGTCAAGACCACCCTCCTGCATCAAAGCTTCGACTTTTTCTTTGGCCTTATCTGTTACAGTAATCATAGTTCTTGTATTTAAATAATGAACGGGACGAATAAAAGTTTCGTACCCGGTTCATCGTTTAATGATGTGACTTTTCTGATTCAATAGCCTCCAGACCATTTTTTACCCGGTAATCGTTGATGGCAGCCTTGATCGCGTCTTCTGCAAGGACGGAGCAGTGAATTTTTACAGGCGGCAATGCCAGCTCTTCAACGATGTCCATATTGTCGATCCGGATAGCATCGTCAATTGTTTTGCCCTTGAGCCACTCGGTCGCCAGGGATGAAGATGCGATCGCGGAACCGCAACCGAAGGTCTTGAACTTCGCGTCGGTGATGACGTTGTTTTCATTCACCTCGATCTGCAGGCGCATAACGTCCCCGCATTCCGGTGCACCAACCAGTCCGGTACCCACATTGGTCTTGCTCTTATCCAGGGTTCCGACGTTTCTCGGATTGGTATAATGGTCGATTACTTTCTCTGAATATGCCATAGTGTTTCTTGTTTCTTTTATGATACGTGCACACGGGGCGCACGGTTGTTGATCTTTATATTTTTTATGTCTTGGTCCCTTTCAGGATATTAATGCTCTACCCATTCTACCTTATCCAGGTCGATTCCTTCCTTGAACATCTCCCATAACGGAGACAGGTCACGGAGGTGGTTGACTGCCTTCTTGGTCTGCTCGATCGCGAAATCGATCTCTTCTTCGGTCGTGAAGCGTCCCAACCCGAAACGGATTGAGGAGTGTGCCAGGTCATCGGATAGCCCGAGGCTCTTCAGTACATAGGAAGGCTCCAGGGAAGCCGAAGTACATGCCGAACCGGAGGATACCGCCATGTCCTTCATGGCCATCATCAGCCCTTCGCCTTCCACGTACTTGAAAGAAATGTTCGCCACATGCGGCAGGCGGTGTTCCACATTGCCGTTTACATAGCTTTCTTCCAGTTCAAGAAGGGACGTTTGCAGCTTGTCCCGCAGTGCGGAAAGGCGCTTCGATTCCGAATCCATTTCCAGGCGGGCAAGCTCGCACGCTTTTCCGAGTCCGACGATGCCGGGAACGTTCAGGGTACCTGACCGCATTCCGCGTTCGTGACCGCCGCCGTCCATCTGTGCAGTAACCTTTACTCGTGGGTTCTTACGGCGAACATACAGCGCTCCGACACCTTTCGGACCGTACATTTTATGAGCGGAGAATGCCATCAGATCGATACCGTCCGCATTGACATCCACCGGGATCTTTCCAACCGCCTGGGTGGCGTCGGTCATGAAGAGGGCGCCGTGCTTATGGGTGATGGCCGCGATCTCCCTGATGGGCTGGATCACGCCGATCTCGTTGTTTCCGTACATGATGCAGACTAGGATCGTTTTATCGGTGAAGCTTTTCTCAAGCAGCTCAAGGTCGACGATGCCGTCCTCTTTCACCGGCAGGTAGGTGACCTGAGCGCCCGCTTTTTCGAGGTGCTTGCAGGTGTCCAGGACCGCCTTGTGTTCGGTGATACAGGTGATGATATGGTTTCCTTTTTCGCGGTACATCTCGAAGACACCCTTGATGCCCAGGTTATCGGCTTCGGTAGCTCCGGAAGTAAAGATGATTTCTTTGTCAGATGCTCCAATTAATTTAGCAATTTGCTCCCGGGCATAATCCACGGCCTCTTCCGCTTTCCATCCGAACGCGTGGTTGCGGCTGGCAGCATTTCCGAAGTTCTGGGTGAAGTAGGGGATCATGGCCTCCAGAACCCGGGGGTCCATGGGAGTAGTGGCATTATTATCTAAGTAAATTGGAAGATTCATTGTTTAGAATTAATTTG
>CBINHC010000002.1:0-378101 GCA_966250385.1 uncultured Sphingobacteriaceae bacterium
CTAAATTTATAGACTACTACTTTTATTATCGTAGCTGCTTTTAGGGAAGATTACAGTGGAACCCTTCAATCGCGTTAGTTGTGTAAATCATCTTCCGGATATGCGGATCATACTGGAAATAGGTGGACAGTTTGGGCCAGTTCCGGCGCCAGGACTCCAGGACCTTTTCATATTTCTGTCCCCATTTGACTTCCAGTTCGTCCAGACGCAGTTCAGCCAGATCCAGGGTATCAGCCTGGTAAACCGGTTTAAGGTCACTCATGAACGCTTTCTGGTCCTTGGATGCGACGTATTTCAAGCTGTTGCGAATTTGATGAATGACGCAGGTCTGGATCTCGGTCTTGGCAAAAACCAGATTAATGGCCTCTGCAAAGCCGTTCAGGTTATCGATGCAGGCAATCAGGATGTCTTGTACCCCACGGTTCTGCAGATCGGTTAACACTGACAGCCAGAAGTTGGCCCCCTCGCTCTGCGATACGTACATTCCCAGGAGCTCCTTATGCCCATGCCGGTTAATACCCAGGATGTTATAAACCGCATGGGAGGCCATCCGGTGGTCTTCCTTGACCTTATAGTGCATAGCGTCCAGCCAGACTATCGGATATAAATCATCGAGCGGACGCGACTGCCATTCTTTAACCTGAGGGATAATCCGATCGGTAATGGCCGAAAGGGTTGAATGGCTGATATCCGTATCATACATATCCTTGATATGCTTGGAGATGTCCCGAAAGCTCATCCCTAAACCGTACATGCCCAGGATCTTCTGTTCCAGGTTATCGGCCATGATCGTCTCCCGCTTTTTAATCAGCTCCGGCTCAAAACTGGAGGTGCGGTCACGCGGAGTATCGATCGATATCGTGCCTCTGCTCGTCTTTACCTGCTTGGTAATCTTACCGTTCCGGCGGTTTCCGGATTGCCGTTCATCGGCATCCAGATGAGTTTCCATCTCAGCTTCCAGCGCTGCTTCCAGGAAACTTTTCAATAGCGGGGCGAAGGCGCCGTCTTTACCAAAAAGGGATTTGCCCGAGCGGAACTGCTCCAGGGCCTTCTGCTTCATCAGCTCGTAATCGAGCCCGTTTTCATCATTCATCATTTAGTGTGCTAAAAGTACTGCTTTTACTTTTTGACACACTTCATTTTACACTCTCATCATTCTTTTGACTGTTTGGTACCAGGCTTTTTTCTGATTTTTATTTGAAGTTCTTCCTGACTCACTTCAATGAGGGTTTGCAGGCTGGTGATCTTCAGCTGCGCTTTTTGCAGTGCTTTTGTTAATCCTGCACTTGGCGGGCCAGGATCTTTGTCTTTGTATTCTCGGTCATTCTGCTGATCGTTTCATCTGCTAATTCTTTGGGCTTTAAATTAGTAAATGCATAGGTGGTTAACCACGATGCCAGCGCATTTCGGTTAATGCCGTACTTCCTGGCAGCAGCACGTTGGCCGATAAGGCCAGAATGAACTTCCTGAACAATCTTTCGTTTTTCTTCGTCAGACTTTCGCTTGTACGGATTCCGGCTTAAGATTACCGGTGTCTTTTTTGGGGCTTTTTTTTCCTTCATTTTATTAGCTTTTGGTGTAAAGCCATTTCAGGACAATACACTACTGTACTCTACCGGTCCACCTTACAGGTCCGCCGCGTTCATGCCACATAAGGAAAAGGAGTGCATGAATAAACCCCTTGCGAGCTCTGCTCGGATCCCGGGGTTGAATTCACGATCCCATATCGCTTTGATCCGCTCCAGCATTAATCTGGGCTTCTCCGTTTCCGGAGTCTGCCCGACTCTGTATTTTCTAAAGGGGTAGTGCTTGATAAGCTCTATAGCCTGATCTTCGTCATTATAGTCTATATTCCGATCCCGAACCTTTGGTACATACCGATCAGGAGGCCAAATCCATACTAAACAGGGGCAAGATTCCCGGCACGGGGTCAGCATCTCGGAATCTCCACAAAGTCAGACAGGGTCCTAGTGTAGGAAGTGATAGAGTATCCGGATGCTTGAAAGGATAATGATTACACCAACGCTGATCATCATCGTTTTTGCCGGCAGCTTTCCGACCAGTCGTGCGGCGATAGGTGCTGCTATGACGCTCCCTACAATCAGTCCGGCAATAACCTGTAAATGAGTCACCCCAAGCATAATGAAAAATGTGATGGCACTGCACAGGGTCACAAAGAACTCGGTCAGACTGACTGTTCCGATTACGATCCTGGGGCTCTTTCCTTTAGAAATCAGCGTACTGGTGACCAGGGGCCCCCAGCCGCCTCCGCCAAAGGAATCCAGAAAGCCTCCCGCTCCTGCCAGCCAGCCGGCACGGCGGATCTTTTTCGGAGTCTTGTTCTTTCTGAACGCCTGCATGATGATGCGGGCTCCGAGGATCATGGTATAAGCTGATAGCAGCGGCCGTACCCAAGATACGTCCTTGTCACCAAGGTAAGACAGCAGTACTGCACCGATGATCGCCCCCAGGATACCCGGGATCAGCAGGATCTTGAATAGTTTCTTATTGACGTTGCCAAATCTATAGTGACTGTAGCCGGACGCGCCGCTCGAGAACATTTCTGCCGTATGAATACTGCCGCTGATAGCAGCCGGGTTCAGGCCAGTTGATAACAATACCGTGGTCGATATCGCTCCGTAGCCCATGCCGAGCGCTCCGTCAACCATTTGAGCCAAGAAGCCTGCTGCAAGCATCCAGAGGAACCGCTCGTCCAGGCCACCTGACCAACCAACAACGCTGTCCCAAAGAGTAGAAAAAGGCAGGTAAGAAAACAGCGCATGGCCCAGCAACATAAACCCTAATGCCACGATGCTCCAGTTTGCTACTTTCCGCCAGCGCTGAGCCTGCTGGGTATTGACCTCTTCCGCCTTTAATGTCCGGGTATGACCGGCTTTCATGACGCCATTTAAATAGATGTTGCTCAGTTCCGGGTGCTGGAGCACCTTGATGAACTTGCCGCGAATTAAAGCATCAGTCCTGACCTGTTCAATGAACGTCCGATCGTCTGAATCAACGATCACCAGATTTGCGGCATCAAGCTGGGAAGGGTCATAGCGTTCTTGCAGAACCCTTACACGGTCTGAAGAAAACTCCCGGTTCTGATCGGCGGAGCCGGAAACGGTAAAGGTGGCTTCCGGAAGATTGCTGATGAGATTTCGGACCGATGGGTTATTCTGACGGGTGTTGATGACCAGAATGTCAAGCTGTTCGGGTTTCAGGTAAACGGGGATACTTTGCGATAAGGTCAGGTTTTCCGTCATGGGAGCAAATATATAGATAAACTACCAATCTGGTAGACTTTTGTTTTTCGCCGAAGAAACTTGCACAGCTTTTTTTAAAATTCGTGAAATAATGTACATTTGCACTCGCTTGAAACAAGCGAAAAACCGCGCCTATAGCTCAGTCGGTTAGAGTAGAAGACTCATAATCTTTTGGTCCCTGGTTCGAGCCCAGGTGGGCGCACAGAGTATCACCTCAAAGAACACTAAAACCCTGTAAATAGCAGTATTTACAGGGTTTTTTGTTTAATTATCCCCTCAAATTCTCCAAAGAAAGCCGAACTTCTGCACCCATAACTGAAAAGATCAGATAGCCGTGAATACCTTTTGAGCACCTGAAAGCGAAGGTGAATGCCCGAGGATTGCAGCGGATAGAGTTGCATACCGCCAGTCGCATTTACGATCCTGGAGCCAATGACAGAAAATTATGCAGGAAAGAATGGTTAGAACGGAATGGCATTAAGCATACTTTCCTGACTTATCACGTTGGCAGCAAACCTATCTATGACTAGCTGACAGAAAATTAAAGTTGTGGGATGAAGAAGCGACAAAAGCCGGACAATGATTTTCCGACTGATAGCTGGCGGACCCTGAGTATTGCCTAAGGTCATCTATTAAAGATGAAAGTAAAGCTAAATGTCCAACAAGTCCTCATACGTTTGATAAACGATATTTCTGATCAATGATTCCGCATCGGTGATATCGTTAACCTTGCGGTTAATGAGCAGGTAACCGCTAACTTCTTCATAAGCGATATGCTCAAACGTCTGCTGACCAACCTTCGCCATAATCAGTTGCGTATAAATACGATATCGTTGCGTTTTTTGGTAAGGTTCAAAGGTCTTTGATACACGATCAACACTGCGTGCGCCAATAAAGCCAAATGACGCAGTTGGATAGTCTTTTAAAATTAAAGGGATCGCCTTTAGGCAGGTGATCAGGATATTCATTAAATCGCCCTTGTTTACAATCTTGGAGTATTTGTAATCGCTATGCCGGTCCTTTTTGCAATAAAATTTTAAGCCAAAAAAGTCCCCCTCATCGTATTCAGCACGAACAATATAATGATAGTGGGTTACTGGTGAGTAAAACTTGCAGATGAGGGTGAACAAATGTGCACTTGCATCATGGCATCCCTGTTTCTGAATGAGGTGTAAATTGTAACCTGGATATTCGTATTTCAAGGAATCAACAGAGAATCAGCAGGTACAGTTTCCTGCACATTTTTAATAACTACTCGTCTGCCACGAACGGTAACAGCACTGACAATAATGTGCTTAACATCTTTCATAGGAGTCCAACCTAAACGTTGACCTTTCGGTGCTACTTTTTTTACGTCTTTAGTTGCCATAGTAACAAATATAACGAATACTTATTTTTTTATTACAGTCCAGCCTAAAAAAAGTTCTGGATGCCACGGTGTTAAAATTTTACCAAATCAAATTTCTCTTGCTCAAACGCCTGGGCTGCTTGAGCAAGTTTGTTGACCTAACTAACTTCGTCTTTAGAAATGTTATCACTCCCTTTAGCCAGCAGGTAGACGATCCTTTCCATGTAGTCTCTATATTCGGTCTCCCTTGTCAGCTCCATGTTTCTTATTATTTCCCTTTGCAACACTTATAAAATTCAAATTTAACGAATTGGATCTTCAAAGCCCTAAAATTGGTTAGATAACCACTTCACAGCTGCCATATGCAGATCCCGGGCAAACTGACGTATGTTCCGGGATATAGCCCCCCTTAATAAACTTAGCAGAGCGTCGATTACTGAATCAAGTCGTTTTAGGCAGGTAAGCTTCCTTGCAAAGGTGGGTCAGTATGTATGGTCCGGAATACGCACGAAGGCTTTTTGAAGCATCCTGTCAAATGCCCTGTCCCTGGTTAATTACCAGCCAATCTAATTGTCTCAGCTTATCTAAGAATGGTTTTCCTACATTAACGGATTCAGCGTCGGAAAATCGATCTTATTTTTTGCTCCTGAATGGTGAGGCGATACTTTTGCAGTGCACTTTTAGGCTATCCGGAATGGTCATTTCTATCCCGCCGGCTTCCATAAGTGGCTGAACGTATCTCTTGAAGTTTGTGGATTTGTTCGTGAGCCCAATTGCCAACAGGATTTCCTCTCTTTTCTTTTCAAGCTCCAGTGTGGGTATCGCTTTCAATGAATTCGGAAGCAACAAAGCTCCCAACATGGTCCCGACTTGGTCTCTCGCTTGTCCCATTCACCATCTTCACGCATATTTACAAAAGCTGCAAATAACTGAAAACCAACCGACTTTAGCGCCTCCAGCTTGACCTCAACTTGATCCCTACTTAAGTTCAAAAAGACAGGATGAACCGGAAATTCTATCAGAAAGTACCGACGATCTTCGCCGTCTGTGTCAAATAAAGGAGCCGGAGAGCCATTTTCTTCCAACCTAGCTTTTATGGTGGGGATGCCCGTACCTATGCCCTCGGTTAGCCAAAGCTCCTTTAAGAACTCCTCTGGGCCAAGGTGATGTACGGAACCTACTTGAAATGGATTATGCAGACTGCCGCCCATGCGGTGGTCATACCAGCAGATACTGTTCGTCAGTTATAGGTACTATTCATCTTTATCCGGCAATATTCCCTCGCCCTTCCCCGTTTGATTCGCTACTTTTGCAGGCGCATGTACTCTCATATTAAAAATATCATCTTCGATTACGGAAACGTGATCTTCCTGATCGATTTCAAAAGAACACAACACAGCTTCACGGAGCTCGGCATCGAGAACGTCGAACGTTTTTTTGCCCATACCGGACATGATCCCCTCTTTGACGAGTTTGAAAAAGGCAATATCACCTCAGCGGAGTTCCGCGACGGAATCCGTCGGATTACGGGTATTGGCTCCCTTACGGATGAGGAGATTGACCGGGCGTGGAACACGCTGCTGATCGGCGTACCGCCGGTAAATCATGAGATCCTGCTGGACCTGAAGAAGAGCTACCGGACCTTCCTTCTAAGCAACAACAACGAGATCCACTACAATTGGATCATGGATTACCTGAAAAGAGAATACAAGCTGGAGAACAACTCAGTATTCTTTGAGAAAGACTACTACTCCCACCTGATGGGCAAACGCAAGCCCAATCCGGATATTTTTGAGCAGGTTTTGCAGGAGAACAACCTGGATCCGGCCGAGACATTATTCATCGATGACAGCCCACAGCATCTCAATACGGCTAAGGAGCTCGGATTCAACACTCATCTATTATCTGCACCGGAGACCCTCGAACAATTCGTGCGATCTTCAGGCCTGTTAAAAACCGAGGTCCATGGATAATATGGAAGAAAGGAAGTTTACGTCACTGGAGGAGTTCTACCCTTACTACCTCAGTGAGCACCAGAATACGTCCAGCCGCATCCTTCACTTTATCGGAACCGGCCTGGTCATCCTGATGATCCCGGCGTCACTACTGTTTCACAGCTGGCTGGTGCTGTTGATGATCCCGGTCGCTGGCTACGGATTTGCATGGGTGGGACACTACTTCTTTGAGAAGAACAAACCGGCAACGTTCAAGTATCCGTTCTACAGCCTGGCCAGTGATTTCCTCATGTTCTTTGACCTGCTATCAGGTAAAGAGGAATTCCGGGTGAAGAGCAAGAATTAAACAAATTTTCAGGCGGCCTGTTAATTCGGTATGAGTTACCAGTCAGAATATAATACGATGGTTGATGCATTGGAAGCGCTGAAGAAAGAAGGCTATACCCATGACTTCAACATACACAACAACGCCTTACATGCCAACAACGGAGAGATCAAGCTGAGCCCTAAAGACTTTCAGATCGACCGGGTAATCCGGTTCGAAGGCTACACCGATCCAGGCGATATGTCCGTGCTGTACGCCATCAGCGCCCCGGCTCATAATATTAAAGGAACCTTTGTCAACGCATATGGCGTGTATGCAGACGATATATCCGAAGAACTTCTTAAAAAACTAAATACGCCGTCGTAGTCACGACGGCGTATCCATTATTCCATATTTCTATACTTTGAAATCTCGTCCTTACCGGATTTGACGGCGCTTCTTTTCCTTGATGATCAGGGAGAGTTCCCTTCCTGTCTGACCGGCAACAGACGTATTCTCCTGCGCTCTTCTGAACAAATAAGGCATTACCGCCTTTATCGGACCGTAAGGCACGTATTTCACGACATTGTAACCGGCGTCACCCAGGTTGAAGCTGAGGTTGTCGCTCATTCCCAATAACTGAGAGAAATACACATGCGGATGGTTCCGGTCGATTCCCCGTTCATCCAGCAGGTCGGCCAGCAATCTGCAGCTGTTCTCGTTATGCGTACCGGCTACGAAACCAACAGAATCCAGGTGGTCCACACAGTAACGTACCGCAGCATTGTAATCCCGGTCTGACGATTCTTTGTCCGGCTGGATCGGTGACGGATATCCGCGTTCCAGGGCACGCTTCCGTTCCTTCTCCATATAGGCCCCCCGGACAATCTTCGCTCCCAGGATAAACTTGTCCGTTTCCGCCAACGCGATATCCGCCTTCAGGGATGCCAATTTATCATGGCGGTACATCTGGTAGGTGTTATAGATCAGCAGGCGGTCCCTGTTGTACTTGCGCATCATCTCGATGGCCAGGTCATCGATCGTGTCCTGGATCCAGGTCTCCTCAGCATCGATCATCACCGGCACGCCCAGCGTGTTCGCTGTACCGCAGATCCGGTCAATCCGCTCCTTGACGCGCTCGTATTCCTTCTCTTCGGCTGGAGTAAGATCCAGCTTCGCATCCAGCTTTTCAAGCAGGGCGAACCGGGCGATACCGGTAACTTTAAATACGGTCAATGGAATGCGGTCATCACCGTTTGCACGCTCGATCGTGCGGATGACCTCCCGGCAGGTCTCTTCGAAGACCTCTTCCCGCTCCTCCCCTTCTACGGAGTAGTCCAGAATGGTCTTTACTCCGCCGCTGGCGAGCTGGGCAATGGTTCCTTCGCACTCCGCGATGCTTTCACCGCCGCAGAACTGGCGAAAGATGGTCTTCCGGATCATGCCGTTGATGGGCAATCCGATGCTGAAAGCAAAGTTGGTCAGCGATGGACCGACCTGGGTAAGAAAGTTATTGCTGATGATCTTGAACAGCCAGTAGGCCCGGTTCAGATCTTCGTTGGATTTATTTTTAAAGGCAATTTCTGTATTGTCAAAAGAAAGTTCGGTACCCATTAAGGGCTTGTTTTCCGTATTTAATTCAGGCATGGTCAAAAGTAGGAAATCTGGACAATTAACTGTCGAACGACTGTAAATTTGTACGTTTGCATATGATTGAATTTAAGCTTGAAGGAGCGGCCTCAGGAGCATCGAATAACTGTTCTGGCGAGAGCCTTATGTTGTTATAACCCTGCGATTTCAAGGTTGGACGAGGGTTCGAATCCCTCCGACTCCACAACAAACCACATAAGAGCCTCAATGGAGATTTTTTTACTAGCCGCCCTTATCTGACCATCCAAAAAAGGATCGTTTGATAGATCCTCATACTTGACACCATCTAAAAAGATACCTATAATCGTAATTGCAATCGAAAGTGAAAATCGATGAGTGAAATAATCAGAAACCGAACTATCCGTCCGTCCACCAGAAAAGCTGCCTCGAAAAGCTATAAGATAGACACTCGCAAGGTTGCTGCCGGCGACGTATTAACTGTAAACATTAAACATGAATCGAAACCTTCATTGCTGAAAATTTTTCAGTTCGATGGAATTGATATAGCAAACAAAGATTCTATACACTTCCAAGTAACGGAACACGGAGATAGCCTTTACATCAGTTGGAGCGGTGCAGTCCCTAAGGTTATTACCTAGAACGCTTGAATGAGTAGCACAACCATATTAGCTGTATTTATCCATTCGAATCGCCCCCTCATCCGAAGATTCAATCACACCCCTTTAGTTCTCCAAACCGTCGCTCATCCGAAGGAACACTGGAAATCTGGACAATTAGGTGTCGAACGACTGTAAATTTGTACGTTTGCATATGATTGAATTTAAGCTTGAAGGAGAGTTTATTCCACTGATCCAGCTGTTAAAAGCTACCCGGGTTGTAGAGACCGGCGGCGAAGCACAGATCGTGGTATCGGAAGGACTGGTTACAGTGAACGGAGAGGTGGAACACCGCAAGCGTCTGAAAGTTAAAAAAGGTGACCTGATCGAATTCGAAGGACACCAAATCAAGGTTATCTGATGGAAGTTATACGAAGCGTGGATTACCCGATCCACTTCCGGGACACATTCCGGGAACTCCGGTCGTTTATCCAGAATTCCGGCTACTCGAAAGTATTCGTCCTGGTGGACACCAATACCGAAACACATTGTCTGCCGTTGCTGCAGCCGGCACTCGAAGGCCTGGAATATGACCTGATCGAGGTGACCCCGGGAGAAGAAAACAAGAATATCGATTTCTGTATCGGGATCTGGCGAATGCTGTCGGACTTTGAGGCGGACCGGAACAGTCTCCTGATCAACCTGGGCGGCGGTGTCATTACCGATATGGGCGGATTCACCGCGGCTACCTTTAAAAGGGGGATTGATTTCGTTCAGATGCCCACTACCCTGCTGTCCCAGGTCGATGCCTCCGTCGGCGGCAAGACCGGGATCGACATGGACCATATCAAGAACCTGATCGGAACTTTCACCCAGCCGAAGGCGGTGTTTATCGAAAACCAGTTTCTGAAGACGCTGGATGAACGCCAGCTGATCTCCGGTTTTGCGGAGATGCTGAAGCACGGGCTCATCTTTGACGCCCCCTATTTCGAAAAGCTCATGCATCACCGGGGCGAGATCCATCCCGAACTGATCCACCGGTCGGTCGAGATCAAGAACGAGGTCGTAACCCAGGATCCCCATGAAAAAGGATTGCGAAAGATCCTCAACTTCGGGCACACGATCGGCCATGCCGTGGAAACGCTCTCACTAACCAACGACAAGGACCCGCTGCTGCATGGGGAAGCGATCGCCATCGGCATGATCTGCGAGGCGTTCCTATCTTCGAAATTTAACGGCATGAGTGCTGAGGATCTTGAGAAGATTACCGTAACCATCCGAAGCCTGTACCCGGACTATGCGCTCGACCGGCTGCAGGACGAGGAATTGCTGGATGTGATGAAAAAGGACAAGAAGAACCGGGATCAGAAGATCGGCTTCGCCCTATTAAATCGGATCGGTAGCTGTGATTACGATAAATACCTGGCGGAAGACGCCATCCTGGAGAGCCTCAACTATTACCGCAGACTAATCGGCTCAACGGTACACGAATAAAAAAATAAAATTTTGCTTGATTATTAATTCTTATCGTGTACATTTGACAGTAACAAAGCAATGAGATTCACAAACGCATATTGGTTCGGTTATTACTTTTACTTTAACAGTAAGAGCCGGGACTGATATGTGTTAACCATAACATGATATTAAACAACTAAAAGTCCCGGCATGTCGCCGGGACTTTTTTTTTACCTAAAAAAATGGAGAAAAAAAGGGTCGCAATCCAGGGCATCAAGGCTTCATTCCATGAAGAAGCCGCCTTCCGGTTTTTCGGGGAGGACATCGAGACCATCGAGTGCAATTCGTTCAAGCAGACCTGCGAAGAGCTGAAGAACAAAAAGGCAGATTATGTGGTCATGGCGATTGAGAATTCAATCGCAGGAAGTATCCTTCCGAATTATTCCCTCCTACGGGATTACCATTTCCAGATCGTCGGCGAGGTTTACCTCCCGATTCAGCTGCACCTGCTGGCACTCCCGGGCGTTCAGTTCAAGGACATTAAGTACGTCCAGTCCCATCCCATAGCGATCCGCCAGTGTGTCGACTTCTTCGATGAGTACCCGCACCTCCAGGTCATCGAAAGCAACGATACCGCCGCCTGCGCGAAACGTATCCGGGACGAACAGCTGACCGACACCGTCGCCATTGCCAATAAACTGGCAGCCAGCCTTTACAACCTCGAAGTCCTGGAAAGACGGATCGAATCCAACAAAATGAACTACACCCGCTTCCTGATCCTGACCGATAAGATCACGGAAACGGCAGCGGCGAACAAGGCGTCCCTGAGTTTCCAGGTAGGAAACGACATCGGATCGCTCGCCACCATCCTGAATATTTTTGCGGAACAGCAGATCAACCTGAGTAAGATCCAGTCGATGCCGGTTCTGGGCAGGCGCAACGAGTACAACTTCTATGTGGATATTGAATGGCAGCGTGCGGCTGATTACGATGCCGCAATTCGTAAAGTATTAAAACATGCCATCAACTTTACCATCATGGGTGAGTACCAAAAAAACGATAAAGTCTAACAAATCAACATTTTAAAAAGTATTATCATTATGAAACTGAATCTGACCATCGACCCCATAAATACCTGGTTATCCGGAGGCAAAGAACCCTTGCTGATCGCCGGACCGTGCAGTGCGGAAACAGAGGACCAGCTGGTCTCTACCGCGCATCTGCTGGCCCGGACCGGGAAAGTAACGGCCCTGCGTGCGGGCATCTGGAAGCCGCGCACCCGTCCCGGAGAGTTCGAGGGGATCGGCAGCATAGGCCTGACCTGGCTGAAGCGCGCCAAGGAAGAAACCGGGCTGCCGACCGCCGTAGAGGTAGCAACGGCTAAACACGTTGAAGAGGCCCTGGCATCCGGCGTGGACATCCTGTGGGTCGGCGCCCGCTCCACGGTGAACCCGTTCACCGTACAGGAAATAGCGGACGCCCTGCAGGGAACGAACGTCCCGGTGATGGTCAAGAACCCGGTTAACCCGGACCTTTCCCTTTGGATCGGCGCGCTCGAGCGGATCAACCGTGCCGGCATTACCAAGCTTGCGGCCATCCACCGCGGATTCTCCTCCTACGAGAAATCTGCGTTCCGCAACGAACCGATGTGGGAAATGGCCATCCAGCTGAAGACATTATGCCCTGAGCTGCCGATCATTAACGACCCGAGCCATATCTGCGGGAACCGGGACCTCATACCATACATCGCACAGAAAGCCGTCGATATGGACATGCAGGGTCTGATGATCGAATCACACATCGACCCTTCTGTAGCATGGACCGACGCCAAGCAGCAGGTTACGCCGGCTGCGCTGGCGGATCTGGTGAATGACCTGGTACTGCGGTCGGCTGAGGTACGCGATAAGGCGGTCCATGACAAGCTCGCCGAATTCCGGAAGCAGATCGATAAACTTGACGACCAGATCATCCAGAAGATGGCCGAACGGATGGCCATCGTTGAAAAGATCGGCGAATACAAACGCGATAACGGTGTGACCATTCTGCAGGTAAACCGCTGGGATGAGATCCTGCACAAGCGGAAAGCTTTTGCCCGGGCATTGAAACTCGATGTTAACTTTGCTTCAAAGCTCCTGGAACTGGTACACCATGAATCGATCCGCAAACAAACCGAGATCATGAATGCTAAACCTGCAGTGGAAGAATTGTAATGAGTTCAGCAAACATCAGCATATTTAAAAACGGCCCGATCGGCGGCACGATCCATCTCACCGGGTCAAAGAGCGAATGTAACCGGGCACTGATCATGCAGGCCCTGAGCGACGGAAAGATCAAGATCGAGAACGTGTCAGAAGCAGCCGACACCGTTACCCTCCGGTCCATCCTGCAGAATCAGCTTGCAAAACCCGCGCAAACGAACGGGCCGGTTACGGTGGATGTGGGTCCGGCCGGCACGGCGATGCGGTTCCTTGCCGCTTACGCCGCCCTGCAACCAGGGGAGATCATTCTTACCGGTTCGGCGCGCATGAAACAGCGTCCGATCAGGATCCTGGTCGACGGACTGAGAGCATTGGGTGCCTCAATCGAATACCTGGAACAGGAAGGCTTTCCGCCTCTGCGGATCCGCGGTCCGCTCCAGCAGGGCTCCAGGGCTGTAACGATTTCCGGATCGGTAAGCAGCCAGTATATCTCTGCACTCCTGCTGATCGCCCCTTGCCTTCCTGACGGCCTGGAGCTCACGATCGACGGTGAACTGACTTCCCGCCCCTATGTGGAAATGACGCTGTCCATGCTCGAACAGGCAGGCATCCGGCACGATTCGGAGGACCAGGTTATCCGGATCCAAAACCAGCCATTTGCTCCATCGGTGATCGCCATTGAACCGGACTGGAGTGCGGCTTCCTACTGGTATGCGATGGTAGCTTTGTCCCCTGAAGGAACTGAACTGTTTCTCCCGGGCCTGAATGGCTATAGCCTGCAGGGCGACAGCCGGATCACGGAGATCATGGCAAACTTCGGTATCACCTCACAGTTCCGCGACGGCGGTGTGCATTTGAAGAAAGAGGTCAAGGAAGTGGCCCGCAGGATCTTCGATTTTCATGATTGCCCGGATCTGGCCCAGACCGTACTGGTCGTTTGTGCCGCTTTGGGACATGACGCCACCTTTACCGGTCTGGAAACCCTGAAGATCAAGGAAACGGACCGCGTGCGGGCCCTGCAGAATGAGCTTGCCAAGATCGGCGTTAAACTGATCGAAAAGAACCTGACGTACAAACTGGACTGCTCCGGACGGTCATTGCCGAAAACGCTGACCATCGAGACCTATGAAGATCACCGGATGGCCATGGCATTCGCCCCGCTGGCGCTGGTCGTTGATGAACTGATCGTCGAAGATCCGGCAGTGGTTGAAAAGTCATACCCGCATTTCTGGAAGGATCTCGAGAAAGCAGGATTCAAAATTCATTAGATTTGTTCGGGACCCGCATACAAGTGAACCCAGAAACCATCCTATTCACCTTTTAAGCTTCATATGGCAGGCAATTCTTTCGGACAACTTTTTCGCATCACCACCTTCGGGGAATCTCATGGAGAAGCCATCGGCGTTATTATCGACGGCTGTCCCGCGGGCCTCGCCATCGATACGCATTTTATACAAGCTGAACTGGACAAGCGCAAACCGGGCCAGTCCCGCATCACGACCCAGCGCAAAGAAAGTGATACGGTACAGATCCTTTCCGGCGTATTCGATGGAACGACCACGGGAACACCGCTGGCCATGCTGATACCCAACGAGGATCAGCGGTCCAAGGACTATTCTCATAACAAGGATACCTTCCGGCCCTCTCATGCCGATTATACCTACCAGGCCAAATACGGCATCCGGGACCACCGCGGCGGGGGCAGGTCCTCTGCCCGGGAAACCGCAGCGCGCGTGGCAGCCGGCGCGGTCGCCAAGTTACTGCTCCGCAACAGCAATATCGGGATCTTCGCCCATGTATCCGCAACAGGCACCGTCGAAGCCCCAAACCTGGAAGTCCGCAACCTGGAGGAACTGGTGGAGATCCGTGAGAGCAATCTCGTGCGATGTGCTGACCCGGCCACGGCACAGCAAATGACCGAATATATCGATCAGATCCGCAAGGCCGGCGATACGGTTGGCGGGCAGATCTCCTGCATTGTCCGGAATTGCCCGGTCGGGCTGGGTGAGCCGGTCTTCGACAAACTGCATGCGGACCTCGGGAAAGCGATGCTGAGCATTAATGCCGTTCACGGCTTCGAATACGGATCGGGCTTTGCCGGTTCCCGGATGCAGGGTTCAGAACACAATGATATCTTCGTCCGCGCTGAGGACGGAACCATTCAGACGGTAACCAACTTCTCCGGCGGCATCCAGGGCGGTATCTCCAACGGGATGGATATCACCTTCCGGGTTGCCTTCAAGCCGGTGGCTACCATCATGCAGAATCAGCCGACGGTCAATATCGACGGCGAAGCCGCTGAGATCACCGGAAAGGGCCGCCATGATCCCTGTGTGGTACCGCGGGCCGTTGCCATTGTTGAAGCGATGACTGCCCTGGTCCTGGCCGATCATCTCTTACGCGATAAAACCGTACGACTGAAATGAGAACTTTACTAACCATCAGTCTTTGCTTAGTGGTCCTGACCTCCGTCGGACAAGAACTTCCCTATGCAAAAGTCATCGAGAAACACCGGGAGGAATACAAAGCCGAGTTTCTGCACGATGCCCGGTCCCCGCTGAAAGCCGGCGATCTGAAGGACCTGCATTTTTTTGCTCCCGACTCGTCGTACAAGGTCTTTGCCGACTTTGAGTTATTGGACGAAACCGAACCGTTTCGGATGCCCACTTATGACGGCTCTGCAAAAGAATATGTCCGTTATGGGATAGCAAGCTTTACGCTGAACGGAAAACCGCTGAAGCTGACCATCTATCGCAGCATTCAGCTGATGGCTACGGAGCAATACAAGGATTACCTCTTTCTGCCGTTCACCGACCTGACCAATGACAAGGAAACGTATGGCGGTGGCCGGTATATCGACCTGAGCACTTCATCGGTTAAGAACAATCAGGTGGAGATCGATTTCAACAAGGCCTACAACCCGTACTGCGCATACAGCAGCGGCTACAGCTGCCCGGTCCCACCCGAGGAAAATGATCTGCCCGTGGCAGTCCGGGCGGGTGAAAAGAACTTCACCGGCGCCAAGAAAAAAAGATAATATGTTATACGTAGTGTCTTCCGCAGGCATCAAATAAAAAGGACCGCCTGACGGCAGTCCTTTCCACATATTGCTATCGCTTTACCGGCCGTTAGAACAACGCCGGGTATTTCTCAGGATTCGCTTCATTCATCATGCTATAGATCTTTTCAATAACATCGTCCACTGACGGCTTTGAAAAATAGTCTCCGTCAGAGCCATATGGCGGACGGTGTGCTTTAGCGGTTAATGTAGCCGGTTGTCCATCCAGAAAGAAATACCCCTTCTGCACTTCCAGTACCTGCTGCAGGATATACGCCGAAGCGCCACCCGGTACATCCTCGTCAACCACCAGCAGTTTGCTGGTCTTCTCGAGTGAACGTGCCGATACGTGATTCACGTCAAATGGAAGCAGAGTCTGCGGATCCACGATCTCAACGGAAATACCCAGCTTTTCAAGCTCGATGGCAGCTTCCTGCACGACCCGTAAGGTAGACCCGTAAGAAATCACCGTAATATCAGAACCTGTCCGGATCACCTCAGCATGTCCCAACGGAACGGTAAAATCGCCGATATTGGCAGGTAATTTTTCTTTCAGACGGTAGCCGTTCAGGTTCTCGATCACCAGTGCCGGCTCATCGGCGCGGAACAGCGTGTTGTACATTCCGGCTGCCTGTGTCATGTTACGCGGTACGCATACGTGAACCCCGCGAAGCGAATTAATGATCATACCCATCGGAGATCCGGAATGCCAGATGCCTTCCAGGCGGTGACCGCGGGTACGGATGATCAATGGTGCCTTCTGACCGGCCTTTGTCCGGTAACTCAGGGTCGCCAGGTCATCACTGAGGATGTTCAGGGCGAATAACAGGTAATCCAGGTACTGGATCTCAGCGATCGGTCTCAGGCCGCGTAACGCCAGACCGATACCCTGCCCCACGATGGTCATCTCCCGGATTCCGGTATCCGCAATCCTGTGCGTACCGTATTTGGTCTGCAATCCGGCAAAGCCCTGGTTCACATCCCCGATGTGACCGACATCTTCGCCGAACGCCACGAGCCGTGGATCCCGGCCGAAATTTGCATCGAAACAGGCGTTCAGGATTTCGCGTCCGTCCAGGCTCTTTGCATCATGGTCATATTCTGCAGGCACCACCGGCACATTATCCGGGCGTTCTGCAGTTTCTGTAAATAGTTTGGAGTTATAACGGTCGTGGTTCAGCGCAGTCTGCTCCCTGTACCAGGTCAGCAGTGCATTCTTCGCTGGCGAACTATCGTTACGCAGAATCCGCAGCGCTTTGCGGGCTGCGCTGATGATGTCCTTGCGGCCCGGATCCAGTCCGGCCTCCAGCAGACGGACGATGCCCGCGACCTCGTCATTGTCAATCGCTTTCGCCAGGCTGTAGAACGCCGCAGCATCCGCTTTGATGCCGGCATTGAAATCTGCCCATGCTTTTTTCTGGCATTCCCGGACATAGGCCTTGGCCTGTTGCTCCAGTTCAGCGAGCTGCTCCTCGGTTGCGATAGCCGATTCGATCATCCAGTTCCGCATCTGCACCAGGCAGTCGTATTCCTTCTCCCACGCCAGGCGGTCCTGTGATTTGTACCGCTCATGGGATCCTGAGGTCGAGTGGCCCTGTGGCTGCGTGACCTCCACGACATGGATCATCACCGGAATATGTTTTTCACGGCAGATCTGGATCGCTTTCTCGTAGGTCTCGCAAAGACCCGGGTAGTCCCAGCCCTTCACTTTGAAGATCTCGTACCCCTCCCCTTTTTCGTCGCGCTGGAATCCTTTCAGGATCTCGGAGATATCCTGTTTGGTGGTCTGGAATTCAGACGGGACGGAAATGCCGTAAGCATCGTCCCAGATGGAAATCGCCATCGGTATCTGTAATACGCCGGCCGCATTGACGGCTTCAAAGAAGACCCCTTCCGAGGTCGAAGCGTTACCGATCGTTCCGAACGCGACCTCATTTCCGTTCACCGAGAAATTCTTCAGGTATTCGAGCTCCGGATTGATCCGGTATAGTTTGGATGCATAGGCCAGTCCTACAAGGCGCGCCATCTGGCCGCCGGTCGGTGAGATGTCGGATGAGGTATTCTTCATGGACACCTGATCTTTCCAGCTCCCGTCCGCATTGATCGTACGGGTAGAAAAATGGCAGTTCATCTGCCGGCCGGCCGAAGCAGGGTCTGCTTCAGGGTCTGTATTGGCATATAGTTGAGCAAAGAACTCAGTAATGGTGGTGATACCGGCGGCAAACGCGAACGTCTGATCCCGGTAGTAGCCGGACCGCCAGTCGCCGTTCCGGAAGGCCTTGGCCATAGCCAGCTGGGCGACTTCCTTTCCGTCTCCGAAGATGCCGAACTTGGCCTTTCCTGTCAGAACTTCCTTACGGCCGAGCAAGCTGGCCTGACGGCTTTCAAATGCTATTTTGTAGTCATTGATGACGATGTCCTTGAAATCGTCAAAGCTGAGTTCTTGGCTGGAAGCCTGGCTGGTTATCTTCTCTTCTGTTCCTATCATATTCTGGTTTATAGTCTGTCAAAAATAACAAAACCCCGGCAAGTTCTGAATTTCAAATACATATTCTGCCTGGCGGACTCTTTCCCCAATATTATACTTTAGTTAAGGTTTCTTACGTTTCATGCAAAAAATCGCAACATATTTTCTGTATATTCGTTAAAGGTGAGTATCTGAAAGAAGATATTTATAGTTATATTTGTTTAACAGTTATTAGCAACATGAAAAAGTTAATGATTTTATTGGCAGTGGTGATCGGGTTTACCTCCATGACTGCTATGAGAACCGCTGAAAAGGCAGAGTTCAAATTCGATAAAGAAACACATGACTTCGGTAAGATCCCTCAGGGCAAACCGGTCAGCATTGACTTTAAATTCACCAATGTGGGGGATGAGCCGTTGATCATTACCAACGTCGAGTCGAGCTGTGGCTGTACGGTTCCTAAATTCACTTCGACTCCGGTTAAGAAAGGTGAAACCGGTACCATCACCGTAACCTACAACGCTGCAGCTGTAATGGCCTTCAACAAGGCGGTTACTGTAAAATCGAACGCAAAGACTCCGGTCAAGTACCTGTATATCAAAGGTGAGGTTGTTTCAGCCAGCACCAAATAACACAGGCCAAGGAAATAATTTATAAAACCCTTCCAAACGGAAGGGTTTTTTTATTTTTGCCCATATGCCAAAGATTAGTAGCAAAGGGCAAACCATGCCTGCTTCTCCGATTCGAAAACTTACACCTTTTGCCGAACAGGCGAAACGGGACGGAAAAAAAGTATACCACCTGAATATTGGTCAGCCGGACATCGAAACTCCGGAAGTGATGCTCAATGCCATCAAGAACATCACGTTCAAGGTCTGGGCTTATACCTCTTCGGAAGGAACGCTTGCATACCGCGAAAAGCTGGCCGAATACTACAATAAATTAAACTACGGGATCACCCTTGACAATATCCTGGTGACCAACGGCGGATCCGAAGCGATCACCATCGCCATGCAGACCTGTCTGGACTCAGGCGATGAGATCATCATTCCCGAGCCATTCTACGCCAACTATAACGGTTTTGCGTGCATGAGCGACGTGGTGGTTAAACCGATCCTGTCCCATATCGAAAATGGTTTCGCACTGCCCGCTATCAGCGAGTTCGAAAAACTGATCACCGAGAAGACGAAGGCGATCATCATCTGTAATCCGAACAACCCGACCGGTTACCTGTATTCCAGGGAGGAACTTGAGGAACTGAAAAAGCTGTGCCTCAAATATGACCTTTACCTGTTCTCGGATGAAGCATACCGTGAGTTCTGCTATGATGGCAGATCGTTCGTTTCTCCGATGCACCTGGAAGGCCTGGACGAAAACGTGATCGTTATGGATACCGTCTCCAAACGGTACAGCGCATGCGGCGCCCGCCTGGGATGCCTGATCACCAAGAACAAGGAAGTTCTTGCATCAGCACTGAAGTTTGCACAGGCTCGTTTAAGCCCGGGTATGGTTGCTCAGATCGCCGGAACGGCTGCCGTAGACACCCCGGACTCGTACTTCGAGGCGGTAAACAATGAATATACCGAGCGCCGGAACATCCTGGTGAACTCATTAAATAAGATTGAAGGCGTGTTCTGTCCGAACCCGGGCGGTGCCTTCTATGTGGTTGCCAGGTTCCCGATCGATAATGCGGACCGCTTCTGCCAGTGGATGCTTGAGGAGTTCAGTTATGACAATCAGACAGTCATGATGGCCCCTGCCACCGGTTTTTACAGCAGTCCTGACGCCGGGACAGATGAAGTGCGATTGGCATACGTTTTGAAAAAGGAAGATCTGGAAGCGGCAATCAAGTGCCTGGAAGTTGCGCTTGCGCAATACCCGGGCCGGACGGTCAGCCGTGACCAGCAAACAATAGTGAACAGTAAATAAATAGTATCAGGCAATAATTATCTTTGACGCGGAGCGTTAATAGGAAAACCAAGGGCAAGGAACCCCTTGCCTCAGGTCGAGGTTTAAAGCCTGATATTACAATTACATATGGGGTCGACCGGAATTGACAGGATGGCGATAAGTATGTAAGCATGCAGCGCGTTGTGAGACTAGCGCTCTAATCTGAACTCTCAAACTACAATTGGCGAAAATAACTACGCCTTAGCTGCCTAATTTAGAATTAGACAAGCTTTTGTTCCGCTAGGCTCTGTTCTGTAGCTTAGCATCAGGAGCATCGAACAACAGGACTGGCCAGGGTTTAATGGTGTGATAACCCGGTGAGACAAGACACCTACGGAAGACGGTACAGGTAAGCCGCTGACCTTCCCCTTCCCGACAATTAAACAGTAGGCTAAGCATGTAGAAAGCATAATTTATTCCATGTTTGGACGAGGGTTCGAATCCCTCCGGCTCCACAACAAACTGTTCCAGATCCCTCTGAGTGAAAACTCAGGGGGATTTTTTTTTGCACATCATGAGAAACAATAGTTCCAGTTTCTCTTATCTGAAAGAGGTTTTCTGTAATTTGGCAATGGCAGGAAATTAACTTTTCGCTCCCGCTCAATAAAACATCCGAATCACCCGAAAAACTGCGCCTACCTGTCAGAGAAGCACTTTTTTTTCGGCATCGGGTAGGCCTTCAACCCGGTGACGACTACTTCAATCTTGTCATTTATCTATATACCTTTGACTATGCATGAGGAATTAACCGTATCGGACTACGTCAATAAGTTCTTTCCCCGGTTTGAGCCGGCTCTGAAAGAACGGCTGATAGCCAGCTGTTCGGTTAAGAAATTTCCGGCAGGAGAAGTCCTGATGTCCCCGGGCCAGTATTTTCGATCGACCATGCTGATCGTGGAAGGACGGGTTAAACTCTACAGGCAGGGTGACGAAGGCAACGAATTCTTCCTTTACTATATTGAGCCGGGCGGAGCATGTGCGCTCTCGATGATCTGTGCCGCCAAACAGGAAAGGAGTGAAATTATGGCCAAGGCGGTAGAAGATACGGTTGCCTTACTAATCCCTCTGCAACTGATGGATGAGCTGATGCGTGACTATAAGACCTGGTATTATTTCGTCCTGGAAACGTATCGGAACCGCTTTGAGGAACTCCTGACATTGGTTGACAACATTGCATTCAAGAGCATGGATGAGCGCCTGGAATTCTACCTGAAACAGCAATCGCAAAAGTTAGGGACCAACCAGCTGAATATTACCCATCAGGAGATTGCCAATGATCTGAGTACTTCCCGCGAGGTAATTTCGCGCTTGTTGAAGAAGATGGAGCAGCGTGGTGATCTGCTCCTGCATCGAAACTATATCGAATGGAAACGTTAACCGCCAGTTTCCTGCCGGTACTCATTCCTGGTCTGTGACAATTGTCACAGACATTCGCTTGTATTCTGCGGATCTTTGCATCAAAGAAAACCGGATACCCATGGAAAGGCTTCAGAAAACACTATTTACAGGTTGGAATTTCATGAGATGGCTCAGACTGCTAATGGGGCTGATCGTCGCTTACCAGGCCATCGAATTACACAACGGCCTCCTTGGAATGCTGGCAGGTCTGTTTATTTTTCAGGCACTGGCAAACGTGGCCTGCTGCGGGACAGGTGCCTGCCGAGTCACTCCGCTAGGGAAAAACAGAAACAAAACGGTTGATGTTGAATTTAAAGAAATCAGGAGCTAACAAGAAACACAGATATGGCAACATTTTTTGAAATCATAAATTCGGATAAACCTGTACTCGTCGACTTCTCTGCAGAATGGTGCGGGCCATGCAAAATGATGGCGCCAATTTTGGAGCAGCTCAAGCGGATAGTCGGCGAAAATGCAACCATTTTGAAGGTTGACGTAGACAAAAATCCGGAGGTGGCGCAATCCTATCGTATTCAGGGAGTTCCTACCCTTATCTTATTCAAAAACGGCGACACCAAATGGCGCCAGTCGGGCGTGATGCAGGCCAGTCAGCTGAAACAGGTTATCGATCAGTATACCTAAAGGAGGATCTGTTCGTTTGAGAACACAACATAGGATGTTTATTTTTGGCGGGCAACGCCTTTCTGGAAAAGTATATGATTAAGAGCCTCACCTTCTGGAAAACAAGATCAGCAGCAGTTTTTGCCCTGACCCTCCTGTTCCTCACTTTGGGCTCATGTCCGGTGAAGAAGGTTTTCCGGATTTCATTCTTTTCTACGGCCCCCACCGGGCAGGAAACCGGGAAAGCCGCAACCCCTATCGGGGTGTCCTGTACTACCAGCGAAGAACCTGCGGTCAAAGCTTCCGTTAATCCCGGACGCGCAACGAATCCGGTACCGCCACCAGCAGATCTCCAAATCTTAACAGCCTTGCTGTTGGGTCTGCTTCCGGCTGCTCGAACGCAGCGTTTTCCAGTTTCCGCCCCGGAAGAACTGCATCCTGTTCCGGTATATCTGAAGAACTGCACGCTCATAATTTGATCCCTGTCCTGCTTCTTCGTCAGCAGAGATCGTTGGTTGACCACTCCGTGCGGTCAGCCATGCTCAGGGCCTTCTGCCGGGCTTTTGACACCTCTGTATCCCAAAAAATTCAGTGTTTACCATACCCGGGCACCATGGTGCCCGGACATTATAATTCTATGTTCAAAATGAAACAAAAGATCTTTTCCAAACCCGGAATCATTACCTCCGTTATTGTATTATCAGTGGCTGTTCTGCTGATCAGCCCGGACGCAAAAGCATTTCTGATCAACAACTTAAAAAATATCGGCCTGATAAAAGCCGAAACAGGCATTACCCAAACAGGCAGTCAGCCGGGTGTAGCCCCTGCTGAACCCCTGCCAGCCCCTTCAAGCGAGGAGGCGCCCCTGGCCCCCCCGGTAGTTTTCAAAGACGGTGCGGGCAAAACCATTGATATCTCCAAACAAAAAGGCAAGGTGATTTTCATCAATTTCTGGGCCACCTGGTGTCCCCCATGTGTGGCTGAAATGCCATCCATCGATAAATTAAAGGCAGAACTCCATAATGAGAACATGCTGTTCCTGATGGTGGATGTGGATGATAACTACAAAAAGTCAAGCAGGTTCATGGCGAGTAACAAGTATAGCCTGCCGGTCTACACGCCTGCCAGTGAGATCCCGGAAAGTCTTCTGTCCGGGGCCATCCCAACGACCATCATCATTGACAAAGAAGGCCGGGTAATAGGCCGTCACGAGGGCGCCGGCGATTATTCAAGGCCGGAAGTGATCAAATTCTTCAGAGACCTTCTCAGTAAATAAGGTAGTTATTGGACAACAGTAACTAAATTTAAGCATGCAACGCCCCGCCAAGGACCGGCTCTTTGTTACTGTTCAGCTAATACTTTTTATCATGTATTTCCTGGTGCCACCCATCGTGCGGTGGCACCTTCCCGGCGGGTGGAATTTACTGACCCTCATTCCGGCAGCATCCGGAATTGTCATTTGCATAACCAGCGTTTTACAGTTAAAACGTAATCTCACCCCATTTCCTTCACCTGTTCCCGGTGGTCAACTAATTACCTCTGGAATGTTTAAATGGGCCAGACATCCGATCTATTCCGGCCTGATTCTGTTTTTTACGGCTTTTGCAGTATATCAGGGAAGTTTAGGCAAGGTGCTGGTTGCCCTGCTCCTCCTGGTCTTGTTCTATGTTAAATCCAGGTATGAAGAGCACCTTCTTGAAAAATCTTACCTGCTTTATCTTCAATACAAACGGCGCACCGGCCGCTTTTTTCCAAAGTTCCGCAAGCGCACCATTAAATAATTAACAACAGAATGCGTTTTTACCGGCATTCCTGCGCCGTGTGACTTTTGTCACCGCCCCCCCCTCCAGGTGGTCCTACCTTTGTTGTATTAAACAGAACTATGGAATTAATCGGGTATATCGCATCAGCATTAATCGGGATCTCTTTAGGACTTATCGGCGGCGGCGGGTCCATTCTCACCGTACCGGTCATGGTCTACCTCTTTGGAGTTCCGCCGCTTTTGGCCACTTCGTACTCCCTTTTTATTGTAGGGTCGACCAGTCTGGTCGGTGCCATCAATAATTTGCGCAAGGGTCAGGTCAACCTGAAAGCCGCATTTTTTTTCGGTACCTCATCCATTGCCACGGTCTTTCTCACCCGTAAATTCATCATTCCCATCATTCCTAAAAATATCGCAACCATCGGAGGTTTCACCATCACCGAGCCGTTTCTCACGATGGTGCTCTTTGGCATCCTGATGCTACTGGCCTCCATCAGCATGATTCGTGATAAAAACGGCGTGGCGCCGGAGGAAGAGTGCTCCGACTGCATTAATTTTTTCAAGCTGCTGGGCTATGGGGTCAGCATCGGGCTGGTTACCGGCTTTCTGGGTGCCGGTGGCGGCTTTTTACTGATCCCGGCCCTGGTACTTTTGGTTAAGCTGCCCATGAAAAAGGCAGTAGGAACTTCCCTGCTGATCATTGCCATGAACTCCCTGATCGGCTTCCTCGGTGACCTGGACCACTTCGACATCAACTGGAGGTTTTTGCTGGAAATTTCCCTGATTGCTGCGGCGGGCATCGTGGTTGGCGGCCTGTTAAGCAAGCGGATCGCGGGTGAGAAATTGAAAAAAGGGTTTGGCTGGTTCGTCCTGGTGATGGGCGTTTACATTATCATCAAAGAATTATCGCATACGTGACTAAAGTCACTGTAGCCGCCTGACCCAATCACGAACTTTGTATAACAAACCAAGAAATTAAACGAATGACCATGATACTGGAACAGATTTACACCGGATGCCTTGCACAGGGTGCATACTACATCCAATCTGGCAATGAAGCTGCAATTATTGACCCGCTTCGCGAGACAAAACCTTACCTGGATAAAGCATCGGCCAACGGCGCAACAATCAAATATGTTTTTGAAACGCACTTTCACGCTGATTTCGTTTCCGGGCACCTTGACCTGAGCAAACAAACCGGCGCCCCGATCGTATACGGTCCGAATGCCAATCCAACCTTTAAAGCCTATATCGCAAAGGACAACGAAGAATTTAAGCTGGGGGATCTAACCATCCGGGTACTGCATACTCCGGGCCATACCATGGAGTCGACTTCGTACCTGTTAGTTGACGAGAATGGTAAGGAAACAGCACTATTTTCGGGCGACACGCTGTTCATCGGAGATGTCGGGCGCCCGGACCTGGCCCAGAAGGCCGCACATATGACGCAGGAAGAGTTGGCCGGTATCTTATTTGATTCTCTTCGCAACAAGATCATGCCGCTCAGCGATGACATCATCGTGTATCCTGCCCATGGGGCCGGCTCTGCCTGCGGCAAGAACATGAGTAAGGAAACCACCGACACCCTCGGCAACCAGAAAAAATTCAACTATGCCCTGCGGGCCGATATGACGCGGGATGAATTCATTAAAGAAGTGACCCATGGGTTGACCCCGCCGCCGGCATACTTCCCGCTGAACGTGCAGATGAACCGCGAAGGGTATGAAAGCATTGAAAAGGTTTTGGAGAAGGGCACGCATGCCCTGGACCCGGAAACATTTGAAACTGCAGCAAACCAAACCGGGGCGATATTGCTCGACACCCGCGAACCGCAGACCTTCGCCCGGGCCTTCATCCCAAATTCGATCAACATCGGTATCGACGGAAGCTTTGCCCCCTGGGTGGGTGCCCTGATCCCGGATATCAAATCGGAGATCCTGCTGATCACCGACCCGGGACGTGAAGAGGAAGTGGTGACCCGCCTGGCCCGTGTGGGATATGATCATTCCATCGGTTACCTGAAAGGCGGAATAGACGCCTGGAGAGCTGCCGGCAAAGAGCTGGATCATATCGAGTCAATTACTGCCGCCGAACTGGCCGACCGGATGAAAGATTCACCGGTCAATATCCTGGATGTGCGGAAGGAAAGTGAGCACTTCGCCGAGCATATTCTTAACTCAGAAAATGTCGCCCTGGATTATGTCAACGAAAACATGAGCCAGGTGGATAAGGATAAGACCTATTATGTGCACTGCGCGGGCGGTTACCGCTCCATGATCTTTAACTCCATCATGCGGGCACGCGGATATGACAACCTGATCGACGTCAAAGGCGGGTTCAAGGCGATCAAGGAATCAGAAAAGTTTGAACTGAGCCCCTACGTTTGTCCAAGTACTATGAACCAATAATCAGCAGAGCATGTTTAACGGATTTTTTTCAAAAAAAGACTATGATCTGGATGGCAAAGCCTTCAGAGAAAAGTATGAAAATACGAATGAAGCGGTGCTGCTGGATGTGCGCACACCTGCCGAGTTCAACAGCGGTTCCCTGCCGGGAGCGAAAAATATAGATTTCATGTCGCCCGACTTTCAGAGCCGCATTCGGGCGCTGGACAAAGACAGCACCTACTTTCTGTACTGCCGGAGTGGCAACAGAAGTGGCAATTCGGCTTCCATTATGGAAAAGGCCGGCTTCAAATCGTTCAATTTAGTTGGAGGCATCGGGGCGTGGCCAAAGTAATTAAGGCCACCCTGTTGAATTAAAAAAGATATGATGAAAACGTTAAAAGTCCTAATTCCTACCGATTTCTCGGATGTAAGCTTCCTGGCACTTCAAATGACCGAACTTCTGTCGAAGAAGATTCCTGTGGAGGTTCATATAGTGCATGTCATCGAGGTCAACACTTCGAGTGCTGAATATGCCGAAACGGATATAGACAAAAAGACCATTCGAGAAAAAGAAGAAAGGGCAATGATCCGTTTTACTTCCTTGAAAGCCTCCAATCGAAGTTTTCAGTCCCATATCCGGATCGGGTTATTGACCGACCAGATTGACGCTTCAGCGCAGGAGTTGGGTGCCGATCTGATCATTATGGGAACCGACGGATCAGACGGCTTCATGGAACGGATCTCCGGTTCGGAGGCTCAGCACGTGGCCCGGTATCTGAAAGTCCCGGTGATCACGATCCGGCCCGGAGCCGCTGCAACGGGGCTTAACAATATCCTGTTGGTAGCCGACTTTGAAGGGGTTGCGAAAAGGTTACAGATCGGCCCGATCAAGGCTCTTGCCGACGCCTTTGACAGCACCCTTCATTTACTGCAGATCGTGGAGGAAGACGAAGAAAAGTATGCCGATCGGATTGAGGAAAAGATGCGATCCTTTGCCGTGGAGCATCAGTTGACCAGGTTTGAAACCCATTTGTACCGTGACTGTAAAGTTGCCCGGGGAGTTCGCAACTTTAACAGAGAGGCCGAGATGGAGCTGGTTTGTTTCCCAACCCATGGCCGCAAGGGCCTTAACCACTTTCTGTTCAGAAGCATTGCCGAACGCCTGGTGAATCATTGTATCAAACCTTTATTAACGTTTCAATTGAAAGAAAATGCTTGAAATACTTAGACAACCATGGCCTTGGTATATCTCGGGAGCGGCCATTGCTTTCATCATGGTATTACTCCTGTTTTACGGCAAGTCCTTCGGGGTCTCGGCTAATCTGCGCACCATGTGCACCATCGCCGGTGCCGGAAAAAGGGTGAAGTTCTTTGATTTCGACTGGACCACCCAGAAATGGAACCTGCTGTTCCTGTTTGGGTCGGTTTTAGGCGGGGTGGTGGCTTCCACTTTGTTGAAGAGCGACGAGCCTCTACATTTATCCACAGCAACGATCAACGATCTGAAGGGTCTCGGTATCGCGTTTGATGGTGAACTGAACCCCGGACAGATCTTCGGGGCCGATTTTGTGACCACGCCCAAAGGTCTTCTGGTCCTGATTATTGGCGGTATTCTCGTGGGATTTGGCGCCCGCTATGCCGGCGGATGCACCTCGGGACACGCCATCAGCGGCTTATCCAATTTGCAGATCCCCTCATTGATCGCCGTCATCGGCTTCTTTGCAGGTGGCCTGGTCATGACCCATTTATTGTTACCCTTAATATTCTAAAGCATGAAAGGATTAAAATTTATACTGGCGGGATTGGTATTCGGAGTGATCATGGCCAAATCGGAGGCCATTTCCTGGTACCGCATCCAGGAGATGTTCCGCTTCCAGTCCTTCCATATGTACGGGATCATCGGAACGGCCGTTATATTAGGCGTTCTGGCCGTGTTCCTTATCAAAAAATTCAGGATGCGCGATACCCAGGGGAATCCTATCGTGTTCCAGGATAAGGATAAAAGCTGGCCGCGGTACATTATTGGCGGTTCTATTTTTGGTTTGGGCTGGGCTTTGACCGGTGCTTGCCCCGGACCGATGTTCGTTAATGTGGGCTATGGCTACTGGGCCATGCTGATCGTTATTTTTGGGGCCCTGGCAGGGACTTATATTTATGGAATTATTAAGGACAAACTACCGCATTAAAAATCAATAGCATGGTTAAATTTAAAAAATCAATAGCATGGTTAAATTTATTTTAAGCACGTTATTACTGGCATTGCTGACCACTTTCACCTCGGTTGCACAAAGCCTACCTGGCTTGCAGCTGGAGAAAGATCCCTGGACTAAAAGTCAGTTGATGGAACCCGCAGCCCTTGCTGCCATTTTGGAAAACCCTAGGGCAACTAAACCTCTCATTTACAATATCGGGGTTGTGGATGATATCAAAGGGGCGAAAAACATGGGTGCTGCCAGCGAAAAGGCCAACCTGGAACAATTTAAGAAAGTGATCTCTACGCTCCCTAAGAATACTTCAGTAGTCGTGTATTGCGGACGCTGTCCGTTTTCCCGGTGTCCCAATATCCGGCCGGCCTTTCAGGCGCTTCAAGCTGCCGGTTTGAAGAACGGGCGGCTGTTGAATCTGACAACCAATATCAAAACCGACTGGATCGATAAGGGATATCCTTTAGCCAAATAGCATGTAAAGCATAATTTATTCATATTTCGACGAGGGTTCGAATCCCTCCGGCCCCCTACATCAAACTGTTCCAGATCCCCCTGGGTGAAAACTCGGATTTTATTTAGCAAACGGCTCATTGGCCTTCTACACTCAAAGGCGCCCGAAAGCGCAGGTCAAAGGTAGATCAGCGCTATGATAAATCCTGTAAAGTCTTCCCAAAAACGACTATGATCGTCACTAGCGATTCGCCGAACTGCTGAAAATAGTTAAAGGGCCTGCATTTCTTTAGTGTCTACTTATTTCGGCTAGATTGACTTCGCCTCCGCAAGGTACAGCGGCACATTATCAACCTCCTTTACAAATGCCGGTATCTTTACATTCTGCCACGCTAGTAGCTCTCCTATTATCGAATAAATTTCCTCTACCTGTTGGAAGCTGACTACGGTGTTATCAAAACAGACCGGGTCATTATGGAAAATTCTATTTCGAAAAAAACGCACTTTTTCAAGCTTACCGTGAACTTCTTTTCGCCCTATTCCAGCCGGTAGCCGGGCAAACGCCTTCAAGGGCTGTCCCTTAAGTATGCGCGAGTAGTGCGTAGAGAAAAGTTCAGACCAGAAACCTAGTGTTTGATCGGCGATTATACGTCCGCTAGTAACCCGCAATCCTCTTTTTCTGATTTTCGCCGAGCTTTTGGATACAGCTTGCAAGATAAAATCGTAGGACACTGCCTGACCAGCTTTATATATCGTTAACGTGGGATCGACCATAAACCCAGCCTGCTGATTAATGATCCACTCGGGATCATTAAAATAAATCGAGAGCGCATCATTAACCGAATTCCTTAAGCTAACCTCCAGAACACTTAACAATGGGTGAAATGCCTTGGATAACTTCAAATTCGCTTTGTATAAGGCAATAGCCTTCGCCTGATCATCTCCCACGGATTGCAGATATCGGGCGACTCTCGGCTTAGAAAAATGAAATTCAAAATTTTTATAATCCATTAAAACTTTTATTCAAGAATTCTTATTTTTGTAACAGCGACGCTTGATCAAGCCTCTTACTTTTCTCTTTAAAAGTAACGTAATCAAGTAAAAAGACAAAAAAAGAGCTTCCCCAAGAGGCTCTTTTTCTTTTTCCCAGAAAGGCTCTCTCTGCTTCGTTTTCATGGCAACCTGACATTTGGAAGTACGAAAATCTGTCGAGATATGAGCAGGCAAGTAACACCCGATCCTTTTTGTAGAAGGCTTCGTCTAATTCGCTGGAAGGGATTCTGGAGGCATTCACACACAGGGTTATTCAGATCCTCCTCAGTCCGATCTCCTTCAGACTTTCAACAACCAAAGGAACCCTTTCTACGGTGACAAAGCTCGGGTCCAGACCGAAGCCCCGTTCCTCTGAAAGGCTGATGCGCTTGAGGAATGAGTGCCCCTCAACAAGTATCTGATCCAGCCAGCCCAGCTGCGAAGTATTGGCCAACACTTTCTCCAAAACCACGAATCTGAAGTCCCCTGTAAAATGGTACTGGTTCAGTGAAGGATACTGACTGGTAATATCGACCTCCCCGTTCTGTACAAGCGCGTCGACCACCTCCCTGAACAAAACGTTGACTCGTTGCCCGACTTTGAACCCAAGCCTGAAATCGATTCGGATCAGCTTCCCGGGGATCAGGAACTCCACCTTGTATTCTTTGGTGAATGGCTCGTCCATTACATCGAGATGGACCAGCCAGTACATATCGGCCCGCTTGGGTTGTTTCTGCAGGATCGAATACACGATCTTTGATTCAATCTCACTGGAAAAGTTGGCGCTGGTCAGATAGACCAGGTTCGAAGCGAATTTCGGTATGGCGGTATCCTCGCTCACCGCTTTGAATACCGGGTAGTAGTCTTCAATTTCGACATACTTGACATACCTGTTCTTGATCGATCTGCCCCGGAGCCACACCCACATCACCGAAAACAAGAGCGAACCCAGCAGTAAGGTGAACCAACCGCCATGCAGGATCTTTGAAACGTTCCCCCACAGAAAGGTCAGCTCTATAAATCCATAGACTCCCACAAAAATGATGACGAGATAGACCGGGAACTTCCTGCGTAAAAGGTAGGCGGCCAGAAGGATCGTCGTCATCAGCATGGTGACCGTTATCGACAGGCCGTAGGCTTCCTCCATGTGCTTCGACTTTTTGAACAGAAGGACAACGACGATACACCCGATCCATAGAAGCAGATTGGCGGAGGGAACGTACAGCTGCCCTTTCTCCAGAGCCGGATACTTGATCAGGACCTTCGGCCACAGGTTGAGCCGGACCGCCTCGGATATCAGGGTATAGGACCCTGATATCAGTGCCTGGCTTGCAATGATGGCGGCAAGTGTAGCGATGACGATCCCTGTGAGCAGAAACCACCCCGGCATCAGTTCAAAAAACGGGTCGTATTCGCCCAGGCCCGATCCCTGCAGCTTCAGCAGTGCGGCGCCCTGCCCGCAATAATTAAGGATCAGGGCCAACTTAACAAAAGCCCAGCTAACGCGTATATTGGACCGGCCGGCATGCCCCAGATCCGAATACAACGCCTCGGCGCCTGTCGTACAGAGAAATACGCCTCCCAGGATCAAGAAGGCGTCCGGGCTGGCCCTCAGCAGATGGTAGGCGTAGTACGGATTTACCGAGTACACGATCTGGGGATATTCCCGGATATGCAGGATTCCCAGGACGGCGAGCATGGCGAACCAAAGGAACATGACCGGCCCGAATGCACGACCAACGAGAGACGTTCCAAAGCGCTGGATCACGAACAGCGCGGTCAGAATAGCCAGAACGATCGGAATCGTGGGCAGCCTCGGGAATCGTAAGGTTAATCCTTCGATCGCTGAAGAAACGGTCAGCGATGGCGTAATAATACCGTCTGCCAGCAAAGCACTTCCACCGATCAAAGCGGGAATCATCAGCCACCGGGCCTTCCGTCGTACAAGCGAGAACAACGAAAAAATACCGCCCTCGCCCTTGTTATCGGCCTGGAGAGTGATCAGGACATATTTGATGGTGGTCTGCAGTGTCAGCGTCCAGAAGACCAGCGAAATACTTCCCATGATGAGCTCCCGTGAAATGATCCGGTGATCGATGATGGCCTTGAACACGTAAAGCGGCGATGTACCGATATCCCCGTAAATGACACCGAGGCTGATCAGCAGGCCGGCCGAAGACAGTTTGTGAAGGTTCTTATGTGCTTTTGTTGTCTGCATTTTGCGGGCGATGCCCAACTATATAACATCCGAAAAGCAAAGGGGGGGCAAACGGAAGGGAATAAAGCGGGCGCCCCCCTTCTCAATTCACTTAAATGCTCTATCCATGAATGCGAACGATGAAATCAAGGACGTGAGCGCGACGGCAGATAACATCTCCCCGCGAATGTTGTTTATATAAGATAGTACCAGTCAGTCGATTGCAATGAAAATCAAACACAAGCTCCGGCTAGGATTTGGTCTCCTATTTCTTGTCGTGATTTTCTTTGGCGGCTTGTCCTTATTTTATATCCGCATCATCACCAGCAGCAATAATCTCATACTCAGGGACAATTATGCGACGCTGAAGTATGTGGACGAAATGCGAACAGTCTTGGAAAGCAGTCCCGATGCGCTATCCCCCGCAGGAAAGGATGCCTTTAAAACGTCGCTGGCGAAGCAGAAAGCCAACGTAACGGAGCCCGGTGAACGCCAGGCGGTGGACGCACTTGCGAATGCTTTTGATCGTTTGAATAACTCGAATGTACGCGACCGCCAGGAGTCCCGAACGAATGCACTATTTCATCTGCGAAGCATAGCGCGGCTCAACCTGGATGCGATCGAACGTAAGAGCGCGGGCGCACAGGATCGGATCCGGAAGGCCACTATTTTACTGGGCGACGCCGCATGTCTCACTTTCGTCATCCTGTTCAGCTTTGTTTTCAATCTGGCCGGATTCTTTGACGCCCCTGTGGAGCAGGTTTCGGCAGCCATGCGCGAGGTGGGCCGGGAGAAAACCTTTCAGGGCCGTTTGGATTTTGACCGAAGTGACGAGTTTGGCGAAATCTCGGAGGCCTTCAATTACATGAATACAAGCCTTAATCATTGGGATCAGGAACGGCAAGCGTACTTTGCCAGGGAAAGGAGGATCTCAGAGATGCTTGGCGAGCAGGTTGCCGAACCTGTTATCGTGGTCCGCGGGCCGAAAGAGGTGTTATACTGCAACACCCCCGCAAGGGAGCTCTTCGGTTTGAAAGCAGCAACCGATCCAAATCTCACTCTCCCCCTGGAGAACTACGAAAACGGACCTGTAACCATTCAGGGAAACGCCTACCTGCTCGAAATTCTAGGCATCCCGGCTGCATTACCACTTCCTGACCCGGGAAACGAAGACGAGGCCCTTTATGGGCGCCGGGAGTTCACCAGGATGTACCTCTTCCGGCAGGTCCGGGTCTGATTCTTCAGCATGAAGAACCCTCGCTGCCGAAAGTTTCAAGAAGCCATGAACACACAGTTTCCGGATCAGGGTGTCCACCAGGGGTGTCGGGACTGCGGGCACATAAGGCTCTACTTCGAATCAAAGCCGTTTCTCCTGAACAGCAGGGCCAGTACCAGCATGGACGCCGGAGCTGTCAGCCCCCAGGGCAGGGCAATCAGTAAGATCGCTTCGGAGAAGCCCGGATAGAAGTACACAAAGGCGATCAGGGGCGTTGCCAAAGCATGCAGAAGAAATACTACCCTCACTCGCTTCTGGAAACCGGTTTGTTCGAGTGCCGGGACCGCGGCAAGCGCTGTCAGGCCCATAAAGATATACCCCACCGCATCATAATTCCAGAACATCGAGTGTGGTGTCTGAATGAGGGTTTGCACTTCGGCAGCTCTCCCTCGTAACGTCATGGGTATAACCGTGCCCAGTTGCGTGACGTAATTGGAGATTACAAAAACGGCATAGCATGCGGAAAGTAGGACGGCTGCATGAGTCCAGTACCTCTTCTCCCTGGATACCAGACAATGGAGGGCTAGAATTTCGAGCAAAAATGGTATGGGTATGCAGAGCGAAAAACCATAGATCATAATCTCGTCCCACGGATAGCTAAGCAACTCCAGCAGCTGCGCTATGAAGAATCCAACCGTGGCGGTGAATGCCACCATTCCCCAGCGGAATCCGGCCCTGTTGATATCCGTCATTGCGTATGAGGTGTTCGCCTTAATTCTGGCAGACAGCTAAATTGCCATCTGACTTTCACAGAAAACATCCGGTGGTGCGATTTGGTTGAGAGATTGCCAGCGCCGCCGGCATCCCGGCAGTACCTGGATTCGTTCCGGTTCTAGTGTGCGTAATACGCTGGCCCTCTCATCGCCCGGCACGTAAAGGACGGCACGCTATCCCGGCCGGCAGTAGTCGCAAAGAAGCATGCTCCCACTCCCCTGCTTTTTTTGCAAGCTCAGTTGCCTGACGAGTGTCAGCGCAGGGGCTGACCGGAGTCAGCGGGACCGGCTTAAGTAAGCGCTACTTTTAGAAAAATTTAGAGAGTTAACCAGATTGACATGGAAGCAGACAGCGACATCCAACGGGCCGTGATTGATGAGCTGGCCTGGGAACCGGGGCTCAACGGCATCCAGATCGGGGTAAGCGTGAAGCGTGGTGTGGTGACCCTGAGCGGGATCGTCAGGACCCTTGCCGAGAAACTGGCCGCCGAGGCGGCCGCCCACCGGGTGAAAGGCGTTAAAGCGGTTGCCTCTGATGTGGAAGTACGGTTGGATCGGGACGGGAGCATACCGGACTCCAGGATCGCCGAAAACATCATACAGGCATTCCGCTGGCATTCAGGCGTACCGGCCGACAGGCTGCTGGTACGGGTTGAGGGTGGCAGAGTGCGACTGGAAGGTGAGGTGGAATGGATCTTTCAAAAGACCGCCGCTGAGTCGGCGATCACCAACCTGGCAGGCATCCGCCATATCGACAATAAGATCACCGTAAAACCCCTGGTGAACGCGGATGACGTTAAGCGAAAAATCCGTGAGGCGTTACAACGCAATGCCAATCTTGAAGCGTCAAACATCCGGATCGAAGCTTCCGGATCAAAGGTGACCCTGGCGGGATCAGCGAGGTCCTGGAAAGAACGTGAGGAAGTTGCCCGGACTGCCGCATCTGCACCGGGCGTGTCCGAGGTCGACGATCAGCTTACGGTCATCAGCTAATCAGTTCACGATGAAAACGATTCTTGTAATGACGGACTTTTCTGAGCGGGCCGACCATGCGGCCGATATCGCCTTTGAGATCGCGGAAAAGACCGCGTCCGGGATTCTGCTCTACAACTTGTTTTATCTCCCCGCAGTGACGCCGGCCCAGACAGGAGTATTCCCCTATTACGAGGAGTATGAAGTTATTGAAAAAACGGTCACCAGGGACCTGGAGGATGCTGCCGAAAGGCTCAGGGCGAAAGCCGGAGAATCTGCGGTAGCGATCAATTATATGCATCGGCCGGTGAACCCCGGCGAATCCATTTTTGAGCTGATCGACCGCTCGGGGATCTGGCTGGCGGTAATGGGGAAAAACGCCCGTCCGGGGATGTTTTCCGAATTTTTCCTGGGAAGCATCACAAGGGATGTACTGGAACAGGCTTTCTGCCCGGTCCTGCTGGTTCCGTTCAGTAAAACGCACCTGGCGAAGAACTTTCGGATCGCTTTTGCATCCGGTATGGCAGAATCGGACCTCCCGGTACTCCGCGAGATCACCCGGTTTGCAGAAGTCTTTGACGCGGGCATCATCGTCATCCATGTCGCGGGGAGACATATCTCTCCCATGGAGCGCGAACAACGGATCGGGCTGTTCAGGGATATGGTGCGGCAGGTCCCGTATCTCCTCATTTCCTACGAAGAGATCGAGGGAGAAAAAGTCGTGGATACCCTGGCAGAATTTACGCGGGTTGCCGGAGTTGATGTTCTGGCCCTGGTTCATCATCGGCATTCATTTCTCACCGAAATACTGAAAGGCAGCACAGCCCGCCGGCTGTTGAATTATCCGGATGCGATGCTTCTGGTATTTCCCGCAGCGAAGTCGTCGCATTAATGGCGATAACGTTCTGTGCTTTGTCCATGATCATCTAAAGAACCAAGTAACTAGCCCTATGGAAAAAGACGAAATCATTCAAAAAAATGTCCTCGAAGAACTGAAATGGGAACCGGCGGTCAATGCCGCTGAAATTGGAGTAGCGGTAAACGACGGCATTGTGACACTCTCCGGAAGCGTTAACTATTATCCGGAAAAAATGGCCGCCGAAGCCGCGGCTAAACGGGTCCGTGGCGTTCGGGGAATTGCCCTCGACATCCAGGTCCAGTTGGACCACCTGGAGGTCTCGGATACCTCAATCGCCGAAAGCGTTGTCCGGGCAATGGAGTGGAGCACGAACGTGCCTGATGACCGTATCCGTGTCCACGTAGACAACGGCTGGGTGTCCCTTGAGGGCGAAGTCGACCGGCTGTATGACAAGGAAGCGGTCGAGGAAGTTCTCGGGAATATTTCCGGGATCAGGGGCATTACCAATAAGATCCGGGTCAGGCCGGCGCCTGCCATCGAAAAAATGATCGCCGAGAAGATTCGCCAGGCGCTGCAGCGCAGCGCCGAGCTGGAAGCCGACGTTATCCACGTTCAGACAGAAGGAACCAGGGTATTATTAAAGGGTGCGGCGAGGTCGTGGAACGAACGGGAGGCGATCCGGAAGGCAGCTGCTTCGGCTCCCGGGGTCTCCGAGGTGATCGACCAGCTCTCCGTTGTCTATTAGCGCTGCGCAGTAAGCCGATTTGAATTAACCATTGGGAGGAGGAAGTCAGTATGGAGATGGAGCCGGAAACCCCGCAGATCAATTACGGACTGCCGAAAAGTAAGGAAGAGCCCTTTACGGCGGGCGTGCCGATAGACCTCCTCCCCCGGGCCGTCCTGCGCCGAAATGCAACCCTGTTGCTGGACGGCGACTGGCATTTTGAGCTGGATCCGGAAGACCGCGGGCTCCGGGAGCACTGGCACCTGGGGCATCCTTACGCCGAAATGACCCGCTGGCCGGGCAGTGTCGAAGACCACATGAGATCGGCACATGGAGCTTTCCCTGATAAGTTAGAGAAAGTCATCGCCTGGTATGAAAGGGAATTTCCGCTGCCGGATCTGGAGTCCCTTTCCCAAAAATCGATGCTTCAGCTTACATTCGGAGCCTGTGGCTACGAAACCCGGGTGTGGCTCAACGGCTTTCCGTTAACCACCGTTGAAGGAGAATCCGTTCACTTCGGCGAATACACGTCATTCTCGTACGAGCTTGAACCGCATATATTGAAGTCGGCCAACCGGTTAACCGTCCGGATCGCCGATTCTATGGAACCCGACATTCCCCGCGGGAAACAGGCATCCCACATTTACAAAAGGGGCGGCATCTGGTATCATGCCTATTCCGGCCCGGTCCGAAGCGTCTGGCTGGAAGAAGTGGAACGGAACCGGCTGCGCTCACGGGTAAGCGTGGTGAGCAATGTCGAGGAGCGGCTGGTCAGCTTCGGTCTTACCCTCCACATCCACGATCCGGGCGTATATACCGTCCGGCTTCAGGTATCCATGCCCGGGGATACCCCTGGCGTTATCCTGGCGGAGGACTGGTATACCCTTGCGCTGGAGGCCGGCGAAAGGAACCAGTGCCTGGTCCTCCATATCCCCGGGGCGGCACTATGGTCCTTTGACCAGCCTCATCTTTACAAGTTAACGGCTACGCTGGCCGATGAAGAAGGCTACCGGGCAATGATCGAGACGCTGTTCGGGTTACGAAAGATCGAATCCAGGGGCAGTCAGGTGTTCCTGAATAATGATCGGGTCTATCTCGACGGAGTCCTGTACCAGCCCGGAACCTCGACCTACGAGGAGATCAAGAAGCACCTCTACGCCATCAGGCGGCTCGGCTGCAATCTGGTACGGATCCACATCACGGGTGTCGATCCACGGATCTATAAGCTTGCCGACAAGATCGGCCTGTTGCTTTGGGTAGAAGTACCCAGTCCCCATCGTTCAAACCAGGTGAGCCGGAGTAATCACAATCAGGAGCTCCTGCGCATGCTACGGCTACTGGGGACGCACCCATCGATCGTGATCTGGAGTTTGTACAATGAGGGCTGGGGAGCCCAGGACCTGGCCGGAAACAGGGAGACACGCCAGTACATCACCGGTCTGTACGACTACATGCGCATCCATCATCCCCAGTTCCTGATCGTGGATAATGACGGCTGGAGCCATATCTCCAATGAAGGCCGGCTGAAGTCCGACCTGCTCACGGCGCATATCTACACGCCGGGTTTTCACAAGTGGACCCGGGCACTCGACGACATCACCGAGGGCCGGATGGCAAAACCGGAACCCCTGGTCGTGGGCGACCCGTTTTTCTACCGGCACCAGTTGCCGGTCATCATCAGCGAATGGGGTGGTTTCGGGTTTAAGAACTACGGCGGGCCGTCAGATAACGCCGGCCGGAACCGCCTGATCCGGAAATTCAAAGCCGAACTACGGAAACGGGAAATTGCAGGCGATGTGTATACACAGGCAATAGGCATTGAGGAGGAGCAGAATGGTCTGGTGGACAACGCGACCGGCGACCTGCTTGTGGATGAAGGACTCCTGGGTTCCGGAAATTTATCTTTGACTTCAGGGGGACGAAGAGCTCCGTCTGCCTCAGGAAGAAACATCCAAACGGACCGGGCATCGCCGGAAAGCGAATTAGAATAACAGGTGCCGGAGTTTCTTTTCGTCTAAGACGAGCACCCGCCCTTCGGCGATGTCAATAAGCTTCTCAAGCTTGAACTCCTTAAGCGTCCTGATCATGGACTCCGGAGCCGCGCCCACCACCCGGGCAAGGTCTTCCCGGGAGATTTCAATGATCGGAATGCCTTCCTTCTGGTTCTTGAACTTGTCAATGACCTCGATGATCCCGCTGGCGACCTTCTTCCGGAGGGAATTATAGGCAAGATTCAACAGCCGCTCCTCCTTTTCACGGACGTTACGCGCCAGCAAGCTGATAAACTGCCTGGCCACCTGGCGATCATTGTTGATCAGCTGCATAAAGTCCCCCTTGGGGATCAGCATCAGTTCGGCATCCTCGATCACCTGCGCCGTCTCCTGGTAAGCGGAATCCTGGAGCAGTGCGGTATAGCCGATAAAGTCTCCCTCGGTATACATATTCGTGATCAGCTCCTTCCCTTCCTCGTTGATCATGAACTCCTTTACCTTTCCACGGATCAGGAAATACACATTGGCAGGCCGTTGCCCGGGAGCATAGAGAACATGTCTTTTCTTGTAGCTGTGAATATCCCGTTCGCCCGACACCAGGTTGAACGTTTCAGATTCGTTCAGTTGCTGGATGAAACTGTTCAGGCCGTTTTTATCCAGGACTACATTGCGTTTCAGGGCGTCTGACTTCCGGATTCGCAGCTCGACGGCGTCAAGGAGGTCCACCTCGTCGAAAGGTTTTACCAGGTAGTCATCAGCCCCCAGAGCCATGGCTTTCCGCAGATCCGCTAATTCCTTCTTACCGCTGAGGAAAATGAAAGGGATCGCAAAGGTGTCCGGGTGGCGGCTGAGTACATGGATGACCCCGTAGCCGTCCAGTCCGGGCATCATGATGTCGCAAATGATGAGGTCCGGCTTTTCCTTCAGGGCCTTTTCGACACCTTCCTTCCCGTCCCCGGCTGTCACCACGGCATAATTGCTCAGCTGGAGGATCTCCGCCACACTATGACAAAGCTGCTCGTCGTCCTCTACCACCAGTATCTTTTTCATGGACACACTCACTGCGGGCACGTTGCTCTACCTAAAGATAACAAAAAATACAGGTCGCCGGACAGCGAAACAGGGAAAAATTGAACGGACTAAGCCGGCCTGTTCCGGCTCCGGTCGCGTACGCCGGAAAACCGCCTGAAAGGTATCAAATCAGCCTTCCAGCTGATTCTGGTCAACATTTTTTTTGCGTATGTATCTCAATTTTAGGTAGAAAAGATGCACGATGCAAAAGATCCTGATCCTGACCGACTTTACCGCGAAATCAGAAAACGCAGCCCGCTATGCCGCGGAGATCGCGGAACGCACACATAGTGATCTGCTGGTGTTCAATGCTTTTCCGATACCGCAGGCCGCCCCGCCTACCGAGCCGGTATACCCGGTATATGACGAGTTTTCATCGGCCAGAAAAGCCGAATCAGAAAAGTTGCGCAAGTTCGCGGCCTCGGTGCAGCGGGCGGTGGTTGACCGGACATCGGTCAGCTATTTCAACGAACCGGGTTCGCTGGGCGAAAACATCCGTGATGTACTCCGCCACAAAAAGGGGATCTGGCTGATCGTTATGGGTGACAAGAAGAAGGACAATATCTTCAGCCGTTTTGTGTTCGGCAGCGATACGTTTGCTGTGCTCAACGTGGCAAACTGCCCGGTTCTGCTGGTACCCCAGAAGACCAGCTCCCCGGCGATCGAAACGATCGCTTTTGCAAGCAACCTGGAGCGGACAGATTATAAAGCCCTGCGCAGACTCGTTGACTTCGCTTCCTATTTCAAGGCCAAAATAATCGTCACCCACGTGTACCCGCACGCGATGACGATTCAGGAAAAGGTCGATCAGTATGAAACCTATCTGCACATCATCAAGAAGGTTGACTATCCGCTGATTTCCTATCAGGACTTCATGGCCGATGGCGACGGTATTGCCGAGGGCCTGCTCCGCTTCATCCGGAAAAATAAACCCGGTATCCTGGCTATGGTTAACCGGAAACATCCTTTCTTTGAAAAGATGCTGCATCACAGCGCTACGGAGGAAATCCTGGAGGCGCACCGGCTGCCCGTTTTGGTACTTCCGGCAGATCGCCAGTAAGGGCGGTGCACGTTAGGCGTACGTTATAAGGGAGCTAAATAAGAAGGCAGGCTCAGGTACCCGGTAATCTATGACTATTGACTATTCTCCGAAGACATCATTGGCAATACCGAAGACTTCGTCCTTGAAGTTTCTAAACGCTCCGTCCAGCTCGTGCATCTTCGTCTGCATGTCAGTATGCATTTCGGTAACGGCCTCCTGGTCCCCGCCGCCGGCGTTCAGAACCTTCATCCGCTGGTTCAAATGCTTGCGGTAGCTCAGCACGTCAGCATCAAGAGCCTGATTTTCAGCTTCAAGGCGGGCAAGCTGCTTTTTAACGGACTCCACCCGGTCCGTCGTTTCGGGGTCGATACTCTTCAGGTATTGACGGGCTACCTTCCAGTAAAAGCGGATTTCGTCCGACCGAAAGCTGAGATCGCCCAGCCAGTCATCGGTTTCTTCGAAAAGCTGCTGAAGTACCTGGATATTGGTCTCCTGGGAGGTCCTGTGTTCTAGGGGCATGGGAAAGTCGGTAAAAAGGGACGACCCGGGCCGGCCTGGTCATCCCTTCAGTTTTACTCAATGGCAATCATCTTCTTCTGGGGCTGGGCCTCGGAAGATTTCACCAGGGACAGATGAAGCACCCCATCCTGATAGCGCGCCTTTATATCCTCCTGCTTCACTGTTTCGGGCAGCGTAAACGTGCGGCTGAACGAAGCATAAGAGAATTCACGCCGGGCATAATTGGCCTTTTCCTCCTCCGACTCCTTCTTGGATTCGGCACTGATGGTGAGCAGCCCCTTGCTGTCCAGGTCTACTTTGAAGTCCTGCTTCTGAAAACCGGGAGCAGCCACCTCAATCTCAAACGTCTTATCGGTTTCCTTGATGTTGACCGCTGGAAGCTGATCCCCGTTATTGAACGGAGCCCGGAATCCGAAATCGTTGCTCCAGAAATCCTCCAGCATGGAGCTAAAGGTCGGAAATCTGGATGGTCTCATTAGTGTATTCATAACATTCCTTTTTGCTTGGGTTAAAGTTCCGGAGAAAACCCTGGCTGTAACTTGACTGGCGTTAACGGACCACCTGATTCTCGTCAGAGGTGGTCACCGGTTCAGGTCTCTTCATCCTTGTCCGGTAAGTAAATACTGGTGAGCAGCGGACGCGATCCCTGGATGTCGATCAGCGCCCGCAAACGTTCAAGGGCCGGGAGAAGGACCTCCCGTTCTGCTGGGCCCGGAGACGATTGCAGCTGTTGCAGCGCATCCGCTATTTGTTCCCGCAGCTGCCCGGCAAGCCGGTGCCGGTCCAGTTCCTGGACTTTAAATCCCAGCACGAATTCCGCCATCTCGTCAGCGCTGCCGGCCAGGCGGTTCAGGATCTCCAGGAACGCCAGCATCAGCGGTTCGTCGGTCAGCCGGGGATAACGTACAGCATGGTCTACTTCGCCCCAGGACTCCTCAAAAATAGTCCTGACCTGGACTTCCGCCTTGAACTCCCGGTTACCTACGGCCGTTCCGACCAGGTAGTGTACCGACCTGTACCCATGCGGGTGGACCCTGATCCGGCAACCGCGGCTGATAAACTCCTGAAGCAGCGGCTCGGGGTCGCCGGCCCGGACATTCGCGACGGGAGGTTCGAGTTGATCATAGTGTTTCTGAAGAATTTCATGGACCTCGTACCAGTGGGATTTGACCAGGTGCAGGACACGGATACCGATCAGGTCCGTAATCAGGTCCTCGTAATTAGCACAGGTAATGATCAGGGACGGGTCCTTTAGCCGGTACCGGACTATCTTGGCGATCAGGTGCTCAGGGTCCTTTATCCTGTACTTCAGGGCGTGCACGATCCCGAACCGCAGCAGCGACCGCAGGACACTGATTCCTGCTTCATCGTATTCGCCGGACTTTGCCCGGAAATCCGACTCGATCTGAAGCAGGTCCCGGTAGGAGATGCCGGCATGAAGCAGGTCCGCGGGCCTGAAATTATAGTCCCTCAGAAACTGCTCCTCGGATTTTGCCTCCATCTTCTGCACTTAAGATTTCATGATCGCTCCAATAACGGGTAAGAAGTTCAGTCACCGCCTTCCAGTTCGGACTCTGAGATAGCGAAGAGCTTTTTCTTCAGCATCCTTAGTTCCCTGTTGAGGATGCGAAACACGGAGCACAGGCGTTCGTGCTCCTCGGTCAGACTTTCCGACGGGGCCCTGTTACCCCTGCAAATCATCTCCTTGAGCCGGATATCCAGCAGCAGCCGATGTCCGGCAGTTTGCACCTCAAGCACTCTCCGCTTCATTTCAAGCCGTTTAAGGGCAGCGTGAATTGACTCCAACCACCCGGATACCGTGCTGCCGGCCGAGCGCCGGAACATGACCAGTACTTTTCTCAGGAACCGCAGCTCGGCGCGGAGCAGGTCCATGACCCGCAGCCAGTCACATGCCTCGACGTAATACCCTTCGACCGTCTTATATTCACTGCAGCCATACGAGTAGTCTTTAGTGTACATGTTCAGTCTAATTTTGGCATTTGCCTCCCCTAAGAATCGCGGGACGTTCATCATGCCTGCCCTAAAACCGTAAAGGTGGACAACCATTCCCGGCCTGTAAATGATGACCGTTAGCCTGGCACCTGATTCTTGTCAATTGCGGGACACTGGAACCGGCGGCCGTGCCGGTAACCATTGTCAGCTGAACGTATGATGACAATCAGCCGCGAAGCAGCGGAAAAGGCTCATCTTTGAACGATCCGTCTCCCGTGCGGTTCTGTCCGGTCTCCAGGGACGACGCCACCCTTCGGATTCTTAGCAATGAATTCGGGCTTAACTGATCTGCGTCATGAGGATAGCGTTTTTTTCCACCAGGAGTTATGACGAAGAATACTTTAACCGGTTCAACAGCACGCATGAACTTAAATATTACCCCTTCCCCCTCAATGCGGACACCGCCCATCTGACGGAGGGTGTCCGGGGAGTATGCGTTTTTGTTAACGACACGCTTGACAGGGCCGCCTTATCAGTCTTATCATCGCACGGCGTGCAGTTCGCTGCACTGCGGTGCGCCGGCTTCAACAATGTTGACCTCGCGGCCGCGGCCGCATTCAGGATCCGGGTGGCCAGGGTCCCGTCCTATTCCCCGCATGCCGTGGCGGAGCATGCGGCGGCACTGATCCTAACGCTGAACAGAAAAACGCATAAAGCCTATAACCGCATCCGCGAAAACAACTTCTCGATAGAAAGACTGGCCGGGTTCAATCTATATGGAAAAACAGTCGGAGTGATCGGGACCGGCCAGATCGGAACCGTCTTCTCGGAGATCATGCTGGGATTCGGGTGCCGGGTAATCGCCTGTGACCTCCGGCCGGATGATGTGTTAGCGGCAAAAGGCGTCACCTATACGGGACTGGATGAACTGTTTGGCCGGTCAGACATCATTTCGCTCCATTGTCCGCTCACCCCGCAGACCAGACACCTGATCAACAAAAGCAGCCTGGAGAAGATGAAGCCGGGGATCATGCTGATCAACACGAGCAGAGGAGCGGTCATCGACACCCCGGAAGCCATTCAAGCGCTCAAGAGCGGCCGGATCGGCTATCTTGGGCTCGACGTCTACGAGCAGGAGTCCTCGCTGTTTTTCCAGGACCTCTCGGAAGAAATCATTCAGGACGAGATGATCTCCCGGCTGATGACCTTTCCCAACGTGCTGATCACCTCGCACCAGGGCTTTTTCACGAGGGAGGCGCTGGAACAGATCTCCCTGACGACGCTTGGGAACTTTACGGATTTCGATCGTGGTGCCCCCTGCGCGAATGAAATTTTTGCTGAGCCATAGCGTGTTGCATGAAGACGATCTGCTGACGGGCTGCAAACTGTTTATTTTGAACGCTGAAACGAATGCTTCATGAAAATTCCGGTTTTCCGGGCTGTACTGGAAGGGACGGGTAATACGCAAACCGGCAGGCAGGCATTTCGTTCATATTAAAAAACAGACGATGATACTTGTCCTCCTTACCGACTTTTCGGAGGCTGCCGCAAACGCTGCCCATTATGTCGCAGCCATGAGCGGGCAGCTGCCTGTGGACAAGGTGGTTCTGTACCATTCGCTTGAACCTGCACACCTGGCCACGGAGCTTCCATTGGCCGGACGGCACCATCTGTATGAGGAAAGCATGCAGAAACTGGAGCAGCTTCGCATCGTGTTCGAAAGCCATCTACCGCCCGGAACTCCGGTCAGCATACTGGCCGATGAACGTACCCTGGAGGTTGCCACCCCGAAGATTGCGAGGGAGAACCATGCTGAGCTGCTGGTCATGGGTAGCCGGCCCCGGCGAGGTATCGCAGAAGCCCTTTACGAAGGCATGGCAGGTTTGATTGCTTCGGCCGATCCGGTCCCGGTCCTGATCATTCCTGCCGGTCTTCAATTTAGTCGCATCCGGAACATCGCCTTTGCATCCGACCTGGAACCTGATGCGAACCGTATACCGGTCAAACAGATCGGGCGCTTCAAGGCGCTTCTGCAGGCCCGGCTCTTTGTGATCCATACCTATGACGGGGAAGATATCCCGGCCGCCGGCAGGATCGCACCCAAACAGCAGGCATTATATGCCTTGCTGGATGATCAGGAATCTGAAATTCACTACCTGCCGAAGAAACACGTCGCTGAGGCGATCATCCGGCTTACGTGGCAACACGAGATCCACCTGGTGATCACCGTTCCCGGTACGCATTCCTTCCCGGGGAGCTTGTTTCACTCGGACATCTCCAGGTCATTGATCTCGCGGTCTAATATTCCTGTGCTGATTCTGCATCCGGAACCCTGATCCTGTAGCCGTGCTCAAACAGCCAGCGCGTCGCCCGGGTCTTTTGCGGCTGCAGGTTGAAGCCCCTGATGCACTTTTCGCGCAGCAGCTCCACCACCTCTTCCACCGAATCGGTGATCAGGTAAAGTCCAGCATCCTTTTCGCCGATGGTGCCTGCTGTTTTCATTCGGATGATCTGCGCTTCCAGTTCGGTGTAGTATGCGCTGCAAAAGATCACGATCGGAAAGTTCCGGATCTTTTTCGTCTGGATCAGGGTCAGCGCCTCAAAATATTCATCCATGGTCCCGTATCCCCCGGGCATCACCACGAAAGCGTAGGAATACTTTACCAGCAGGATTTTCCGGACAAAGAAATGTTTGATGGTTACCCAGTTGTCCAGGTATCGGTTGGGAGTCTGCCCGGCGGGCATGACGATATTGCACCCTACGGACCTTCCGCCCACATCCCTGGCCCCGCGGTTGGCGGCCTCCATCAGCCCCGGGCCGCCACCGGTCATGATTGTAAAGCCCAGCCGGGCGACTTCGGAAGCCAGCTCCCGCGTTCGCCGGTAATATTCATGATCCTCCGTGAAGCGTGCGGAACCGAAAAAGGTCACGCAAGGCCCCACGAAGTGCAGTGCACGGAATCCGCGGATCAGCTCAACGAGGATGCGCAGCGTAAACTTCAGCTCTTCCCAGCGCGACTGCGGCCCGGCCAGAAACCTGATCTCCTGTGCGGGCTTCATACGGCCTGCAGTGAACTGTTTGCCGCCCGCGGGATGACCGAGTTGATGGTATCGATGCCTCTGAGCAGGGCGTCCGGATTAAATGAGATACTGTCAATTCCGCACTCCACCAGGAATCGTGCAAATGATTCAGAGTCGCTGGGTGCCTGACCGCATAAACCGATCTTCTTATGCAGTGCCCGGGCCTTCTCGAGCATCATCCGGATCACGGCTTTGCTGGCAGGATTTTCCTCGTCGAACAGCGAACTGATGATGGCCGAATCGCGGTCAATCCCCAGGGTAAGCTGGGTAAGGTCATTGGATCCTATGGAGAACCCGTCAAAGACTTCAGCGAACTCCTCTGCAAGCAACACGTTGCTCGGAATTTCGGCCATCACATAGATCTCAAGGCCATTTTCCCCCTGCCGGAGTCCGTAGCCGGCCATCAGGTTTACTACTTTCCGGCCCTCTTGCGGTGTACGGCAGAACGGGATCATAAGCTTCACATTCGTCAGTCCCATCTCCTCCCGGACGCACTTCATCGCTTCACACTCCAGCCGGAAGCCTTCCCTGTACAGGTCATGGTCATACCGGGAGGCGCCCCTGAACCCCAGCATGGGATTCTCCTCAAGTGGTTCGAACTGCCTTCCGCCTATCAGGTTAGCGTATTCATTTGTCTTAAAATCACTCATCCGAACGATCACTTCCCGGGGGTGGAATGCCGCAGCTATGGTTGCGACACCTTCGGCCAGTTTTTCCACGAAATACTTCTCTTTATCAGGATATCCCCGGGTGAGCGATTCGATGGTCCGGCGTTCGGATTCATCTTTGATCTCGTGGAACCTGATCAGCGCCATCGGGTGGATCTGCACATAATTACTTATAATAAATTCTAGCCGCATCAGTCCGACGCCGTGACAAGGATAGGCTGCCAGCTGAAATGCCTTTTCAGGTTCCCCGATGATCAGCTTCACTTCAGGACGTTCCGGCAGCGTTGTTCTGGAAAAGTCGTGCCGGGTCTCCGCCCACTTCAGGGCGTAGCGGTATACGCGCCCGCGCTTTCCTTCGGCACAGGAGACCGTAACCATTTCGCCGTCCCGGATGCGTCGGGTCGCATCCTCCGTACCTACAATGGCGGGTACACCAAGTTCCCGGGCCACGATGGAAGCATGACTCGTCCGGCCGCCTTTGTCGGTTATGATCGCAGCGACCTTTTTCAGGATCGGATCCCAGTCGGGACTGGTCAGCTCGGTAACGAGCACATCGCCGGGCTCAAGTTTTTCGGCTTCATCGGGCGAACGGAGGATCCGTGCCCGGCCGGCAGTTACCTTGCTGCCGATGGCTTCCCCGGAAGCAAGGACTTCGCCCTTCTCCAGCAGCTTATACTCGGTGATCATCGCGGTCCTCCTGGTGCTGAAAACGGTCTCCGGCCGCGCCTGCAGGATAAAAAGCCGGCCCGTACCGCCGTCCTTTGCCCATTCAATATCCATGGGCTTCTGATAGTGTTCTTCAATGAGCAATCCCCATTTTCCAAGCGTTGTCACCTCTTCGTCCGGGAGCACAAACTTTTCTCTAAGATCTGCCGGGGTCTCGATATTTTCAGTCGGAGCATCGGCTCCCTCCCGGCCGTAGACCATCATAGCCGTCTTACTGCCCAGCTTCTTCCTCAGCAGGGCATGATGACCGGTTCTCAGGGCCGGCTTAAACAAAAGAAACTCATCCGGGGTGACCGATCCCTGGACGATATTTTCTCCCAGGCCCCATACGCCTGACAGATGCACCACCTCGCGGAAGCCGGACTCCGGCTCCAGGGTGAAGCAAACGCCGGAACAGCCGCGGTCGGCCGAAACCATGGTCTGCACCCCCACGGACAACTGCACCTTGTCGTGCTCGAACCCCTGATCCTCCCGGTACTTGATCGCGCGGTCGGTGTAAAGGGATGCGAAGCACTTCTTCACCGCCTCGAGCAGGGCATCGGGTCCCTGGATATTCAGGTAAGATTCATGCTGACCGGCAAAACTCGCCGAAGGGAGGTCTTCAGCCGTAGCGCTGCTGCGAACCGCCACCCGTTCGCCGCCGGTCCGGGACAGGTCCCGGTATGCCGCCAGGATCAGGTCTGCCAGATCATTGGGCATCCGTGCCGTCAGAATCAGTTCGCGGAGCTCATGGCCAATGGCCGCCAGATTCGAATACCCGGGTCGTTCCAGCTGCTTGAGAACATTTTTGTGAACGCCATCCAGCTTGTTATGAGCGATAAAGTGACGGTAAGCATCGGCGGTTACTGCGAATCCGTCCGGCACAGCTATTCCCCGGGATGAAAGCTGGCTGAACATCTCCCCCAGTGAAGCGTTCTTCCCGCCTACCTGGGGAATATCATTGATCGAGATAGAGTCGAATTTTTTAATGTACGTTTCCATGGCCGTAATCTTAGCCACAATTTAGGCTTCCGGCCCGCAGCTCTGCATGACCGGTGTTAGCAATGAGGCTGATCGTGGTCACCGGGAGGGCGTAAGATACCATAACGTCAGTTGTGCGTTTGTTTGCCGTCCGGCTCAATGATCCGCTGGTCCCCGGAACCGGCTGATGAGTCACCGTTTCTCTAAGGGAATGATCAGGACATAGCCCGGCTGCCGGTTGTTCATCCCGGGCAACAGCAGAAATGCAGGATCCCTGCCCCTGAAGATTTGTTCCTTCAGCCAGGGATACGCAGCATATCCGACCCTGGCAGACAATATCCCGACGCCGGCACCGGCTACGACATCGCTGAACCAATGATCATTGTTCATCAGCCGGAGGGTTCCCGTAGCTGCTGCAACCGCATAACCTCCGTATGCAATCCACGGAGATTCGTCCTGGTACTCCTGCCGTAAGAACTCGGCGGCAAGAAAAGCATTGGCTGTGTGGCCGGACGGGAACGACCGATTGTCCAGTCCTGAGGGCCGCAGCCGGTGTGTCTTGTCCTTCAGCGCATCAACGGAAAGACTGCTCAGCGTATTTGCGATCAGATAGACGCCGGTCCGGTCAATGAACCTGTGTTTACCTTTCACCCCCATCAGTTCCAGGGCGTACACGGCTGCAACCGGTGTGTACTGAAGCTTGCTTTCGATAGTGGTCGAGAAGTTCGGGTAATGTTCGACGATTTCGTGGTGGAAATGCCTGTCCGCGGCCTCCAGCCGGTCTTGGCTGAGCGCCGCAAACCCATAGCTGATCAGCAGCGCGGGCACCGCGTATGCCGGTAACCGGGCTGACCTGATTGCGGGCCGATCCGAAAGCGTATCGGCGCCGGTCGTATCCTGCCCTCTCGTGAAACCCGCGAGCGTAAGGAGGCCCAGTAGAAGGAGGACTGATCGCATGACGATATACTATCCGTACATCATTAACGCCGGCGGATCGCCGATATTTCGGCGGGCAGTAATTCAGGGCGGTACGGCATCCTGTCCGGCATCAGCGGGAGACAGTCTCCTTTCCCGGGAGAACAGGGCGCCGAGCCATTAGCATTTTGAAAATTAATCACCGACATTTGCATCCCAATTTAATCGGAACGTGACGACAGAAACTTCAGCAGCATCCGCGCCCCCCCTGGCCTTTACCAGGTACCAGAAAATGATCATCTTAATCCTTGCCTCTTTGCAGTTCACGGTGGTTCTGGACTTTATGGTATTGTCACCGCTGGGAGCTATCCTCCTTGATGAACTCCATATCACCACAGCCCAGTTCGGGGTGGTCGTATCCGCCTATGCCTTCAGCGCCGGTATATCCGGCCTGCTCGCGGCCGGCTTTGCTGACCGGTTTGACCGCAAGAAGCTGCTGATGTTCTTCTATATCGGCTTTGTAATTGGAACCATGCTATGCGCAATCGCGCCCAGCTACTGGCTGCTGCTCATCGCCCGGATCGTGACCGGTCTCTTTGGCGGAGTGATCAGCTCGATCTCTTACGCGATCATCAGTGACCTGTTCCACCTGAATATGCGCGGTCGTGTTATGGGATTCGTACAAATGGCATTTGCAGCGAGCCAGGTGCTCGGGATCCCCGTGGGACTGGCCCTGGCCAACCACTTCGGCTGGCACGCCCCTTTCTGGATGATCGTGGCAACCGGTCTGATGCTTGGTGCTGTGATCCTGCTCTATATGAAGCCGGTGAACGCACACCTGAAGACCAAATCAGAGTTTCACCCGTTCGTACACCTGTACAAGACGCTCACACACAGCGTATACCTGCGCGCATTCCTTGCAGCCACCCTGCTTGCTACCGGCGGGTTTATGCTGATGCCGTTCGGGAGCGCCTTCAGTACGAATAACATGGGAATAGACATTGCGGACCTGCCGCTGCTTTACGGCGTTACCGGAGTGTTTACGATCATCACGGGTCCGCTGATCGGGAAGTTCAGTGACAAAGCCGGGAAGTACCGGATCTTCGTGATCGGGTCTGTCATCAGTATGATCATGATCGCCATCTACACCCATCTGGGCATCACGCCACTGTGGATGGCCATTGCCCTGAATGTGGTATTTTTTTCCGCTATCATGTCCCGGATGATCCCGGCGCAGGCATTGATGACCGGTATACCGGAACAGGCGGATCGTGGTGCGTTCATGAGCATCAATTCATCGGTACAGCAGATCTCCGGCGGAATCGCTGCCTCCATTGCCGGGTTGATCGTGGTGCAGCAGGCTGATGGCAAGATCGACCATTACGATACCCTTGGCTACGTGGTGATCGCCACCATGATCGTTACCATTGGCCTGATGAGGTTCATTGACCGCAGGGTACGCGTGGCCGGGCATTAAGAACTGCCCGCGAATACCTGACTGACGGATTTCCGTGAACGTCTGCCGGAGCACGCTTATTCGGTCAGCCATGCCTGCGGGTCCCGGACTACTTTTCGACTTCGACATTCCTGCCCAGGGTCTTGAACCGGACACCACTCTCCTGTTCAACCGTGATGGTTACATGTCCCGTTTTGCTCACTGGCCCGAAACATCGCACCTGCCAGGTGGTCGTCGAAAACGGTTGTGCGGTCACCATTGGATCGGCTAAGACCAAACGTGCCGCTACACCTACCGAAAAGTACCATACAATGCTGTTCTGGTTTGTTACCGCTTTGCTCATCATCTTCTTAGCGATCCGCTGGCCACTTTCTCCGTTTGCCGGCCGTCCATATATCCAAACACTATAATTAAATATGATATTCTCAGTTATGACCCCTTTAATCAAATCCTTGGACGGTTGCGCATCATCAGTTACCTGGAAGGCAGTTCTTTACCCGTATTGTTGTTCGTCGCCCTCCCGTTAAGTATTTCGTGCATGGGCACGATCGCAGGGGCGGCTACATCGTTACCTAATGGGAGTACCGCTCCATTCTGACACCTTCAGGTGAACCGGACCGAGTCTTCTGTGTTGGCTATGTTACTCAGTTCAGGCTGGCAAAGGCATAGATCGATCAGAAACGGAATCTGCTCGACCAGATCGGCTGGGAGCAGTCACACCTGATCCAGAAGGCTGTTACCATTATTATCTACTGATTAACGTACTTGACCAATCGAGATGGATCAGAATCAACGGTCCATATACAGTATGACTCTAGACAGCGCCCTTGAACTCGACGGACAGATTACTGCGATCGTGAACAAGAGCAACCGGTGAGAAAAAAAATTTTAGCATTTTAAAGCATCATTTGAGAAGATCAAAAATCTTCTCGACCTTCAAATTTAATCCGATATATGTAGCGGATAAAGGATTATAGCTTGGCCAAAAACCTCGAATATCCTGACCAACAATGACCTGACTCGAGGCGCCTAGATTGTGGCTAAAGTTAGCTTTTACCAGATAAAAATACCTGCTATTACCAGAACCATTCCAACCGGGTACCGACGCCGGACTCGGATGGTTCGTCGTATAACCAGCTGTACTCTGGAGGAATAGATTCGATTTTCCTTTGTTCACCCTTATATCGAATGTGAACCCTAAACCGAAATAGCCGCCAGAAAAAATAGAATCAGAAGTGGTTTCATGCTCGATCATTGGGATCAAAGACAAGCCGGTTGTAGGAATAATACCGGTATCCGCCGCTAGATTCTCAATTTTGGTGTTCCGCCGCAGTGTACTTTTAAAAAATCCGAGGTGTCCATGAAGGAAAATTTTCGCCCCCGCTTTTTCATACGTATCAGGGTTAAGCAGTAAAAGAGGCTCCGCATACCAACTCCATGAGGAATTAGTAGTACTAGTAGAGTGCTTATTATATTGCCGTAAATATCTTCCGCCGGGTGATGCACTATCTAAAGGAGATATCTTGACGTTTTGAAAGAGATTTCTTGAAGTGATGTCGTGATCACCTAAACCATAGTTGATTTTCATCATTCCAGCATTAAGCCCCCAATGGTTACGGCCTTCACTGCGGTTTTTCCTAATTCTATCTCTACCCGTGAGATAAACATTGAATACCCCTACATAGTTACTATTGAGTTTCCCAAAAAAATCAAAGTTGTAAGCGGTTAAGAAAGTTAACTGATTAAAAAAATTCTGATCAGTCATGTTTTCCTCCATTTGAACCCGCAAGACAGTAGTCTTCACTAAAGTGTTGCCTCCATCTTCATATGCAAGTTGGAGATCTATTGTTTCATATTCCTTTGAATTTTCCCCTGGTTGGATTAATATAAAAGCGCGTTTTATATCCACTGTGCCATCTGCACTTACCGTAATAACAGGTGCTGTGAATGTGTAGAGTTTTGGCGCTGACGATGAGAGTACCGAAATCCTCACAGACACCGGAGATTTGCCCGGCTCAAACCCATCTACATTTAGCTTAAAGTGAGGGCCAACTTCAACTTCCCTACTTCTGAAAACGGATATTGTGTCAGATTCAAATGACACCTTAAGTTGTGCAACACAAATGCCCCCATAGAATAGAAGCGTTAAAAAAGTTGTAAAAATGGTAATCCGGGATTTACGTCCATCTTGGATGGACAGGTCGGAATTGCTCATAGAATTTCAGATAAATGACCTACAAAAAATGTTAACGATGCTTCAGCCGGCAATCTCCGTTATCACATATGGACAAACATCGCATGCATCCCATCCGGCCTGACGAAACCATTGACATTCATTCTGAATAGGACACGATTCAATCTTAACCTGCCCTCCTGGAACCGAAAAGCGCTTCACCAGACGATCTGCCAATCCGCAATGCGCCCCAGTCCATTGAATGCAACCGGCTTTTATGCACTTACCGGCGAATCTGAACCTTTCTTCAGGAGGACCTACCTTCCCTGCAATAGCGACAAACTTATGGTCAACTGGCAATGCATTCGGGAAGATAGAGACCTTCCCATCTGGCTGTGCAATTCCGATTAACAACGCACCTGCCTTACACCGATATGAGGGACACATACTATTTTTCATCTCAAACAAGTCCTATAAATTAACCACCCCTCCCGATCGAACGCATACCCTCATCGGTCACTTCCATGACTTTTATTCCCATCGGAAAAGGTTCGCCAGGCCATTTATTAATAGGAATCAAGGCAACTTTGATCGATGCTAATTCTCTTCCGATGGTCTGCAATAAAATGGAATTTACTTTCACGGATGTACCATCCTGAGAGTAATCGCCAAGGTCCATTCTGATTATGTTCCCATCTAGTTGAAAGTTGATGTTTTCAACGGTGGGAAGTTCAGCTTGCACAGCTTTTGACAACGCAGTTTTCATTGCGTCCCTTTTATGATCATCGAACACAATTCCGTTCAGATCAATTGTATAGATATTCTCGCTCATATGGCTTATATTGATATTAAAGAGAGGATTGAAAGACTCTTACCCATTTCCCACGACCCCACCACCAAAGGCTAAGACCGGACTCACTCCGCCTTCTGCGTTTTTTACTAGCTTAGCACTAATACCTGGTGATTCGACAAGTATTTCTATTTCATCTTTTGGAAAACCGGGTAATGTGGAAAGGTCGAACTGTAAAAGTTCTGAGAGATAGGCTTTACACGTGTCACCATTCCGGTTATGAGAAAGTTCTAATGTAATTTGAGGGACAGGTGATTTTGCGATGGAGCCATCCCAGTTCAACTGAAATGAGTGAAGTTGGCATCCGCCCCCATAGTGGACGTTAATCAATAATCTATCTGCTCTTAGGCCCAAAACCTGCATATTAAAAGGATCTTGACCAATCTCGGGCTTCCTTATTGTGGGAGTTCTGAGTGATATTGGTGAATTATCTTTATCGGCCCGAACTTTTACTCCCTGGTACCAATCACTGGAAACAAAACTGACCGATAAATCGAATACCTGGATAATCTCTGCGGCCGGGCCATTAGGAGGCGTTCCGAATAGAATGATTTCTTGCAAGCCGTCTGCTGGAGGAACAACATATTCCACCAGCGAAAGCCCAACATTCGACCAACCTAAGGTGGGAGCAATTGCAATTACGCTGACCGTCAAGTTTCTTCCCACACCTGTTAACTCTACGTTTGCTACTTTCATGTCAATAGATTTTTAAATGTTCTACTCCAACAAGTTCACAAATAAAACGAGCCGGCCTCAGGTGGTTTTTCCCTTGCTGGAACACTGATTTTGCTTGGATCCATTCGTACCCCGATGTAGGTGGAAAACCACCCTCCTAGGAACTGCTTTTCAACCTACCCTCTATCAGTTGTAATTACCATTTTCAGCTAAATAAGAATGGTATGAAAAAAATTGTCGTTATCCTATCAGTTGCCGCCTGTGGCTTTTTCAGCTGTATCGAAAAAGAATCGCTGGATGAAGAAAGACGAACATTAAAAGATGTTCAATTAACGGCCGTTCTTGCCGAAAATGCGACCAGTCATTCGGTACCGGTTGATACGGCCAAAGCTTGGGTTCAGAATTACGGGAAATGGCTTCGTAGTAAGAATGCCGAACTCGCGGAGCAGGTGCAGGCAGACGGAAAAACAGTGGCACTGCCAAATTCGAGATCCGTGTGGTTTAGCGTGGAGCAACTGGAGAAGTTGTTGGCACGAATTAAGGCAGAGGAGGGTGATGGCATTCGCTTTTATTTTGCCACCTATGGTAAAATGCAATCAAGCGTAGACTCTTGCACCAAATTACCTTTCGACTATTCAAACCTCAACACGCTCCTGATGGTTCCAACAAAGAGGGACGGATGCATCCACCGTGATGCCTACGGAAGTAGAAACTCTATAACAACCATGGATATAGAAAATAAAGGTGAGATCTGTCCGCCTCCCGCTGATTGCGGCAACAAAGGAGCAACACTGATTGACTAATATGCTACCTGGCTTCCTTTCCTATAACATTCTGACTGAGATTATCTGTCTAATGTTCGCCATTATTGCGCTCCGTCACGACCGGAGCATCTGGAAGACGATGATTGTTTTCCTTGCTGTTGTGGCGACTACAGAAGTAGTGGGACGTCAGATCTCACATGCCAGGATGTCAAATCATTGGTTATACAATATTTATCTGCTCCTAGAAGCAGGTTTTGTGGGATATATGTTCTATCACCTCTTTCCGAAGCGAAAAGGCCTAGTTTATTCCGGGCTTGTCATTTTCCTTGTATCGTATTCGATTGAAGGATATACAAGTGGATTTGGACACTTCTTTGACGTAACGAATCTGATCTCGTCGACAATTTTTATAATTCTTTCACTGTATTATTACTATCTTCTGCTTAACCAGAGCAAGTTCTATAATCTACTCCAATACGCACCATTTTGGTGGGTAACCGGCGTCCTGTTCTTTTACTTTGGGGGAACAGTGTGTAACATCTTCTTCAGCTACCTCATTCAGCTTACGACTGCCGAGATTCGGATTCCACTTAGATATTACATCTTCAATATTTTGAACCTCGTATTGTATTCATGCTGGTCATATGCCTTTGTTTGCAGGAGCAGAGAACTTGAATCTCCGTCCACCCAAATTGGAATTTCCGACCAGCTGACAGAATAAACAAATCAATGGGTATCAGTGTAGTAAAAAGACCTACATGATCCATTCGACTATTTTACTTTGAGCATAAGCGGCGCATGGCGCACATCTGAACTGTGGCTAACGTGGAGCCCCGAAACTTCATTTCAAAATGGAAATAACGCCCAAGGAGTTGATTTACATCATCAGTCTGGGAAGCCTGACGTTCCTTATTGCCCCCTTCTTTCTAATTATTTATGTGCTTTCATACAACGATAAGAAACGAAAGATTCACATTGAACAAGAGCGGTTGCAAATGAACTTTGAAAAAGAACTGCTCAAGGTCCGTATGGAGGTGCGTGAGCAGACGATGCAAACAATTGGCGCCGATCTGCATGACAATATTGGTCAGCTATTGAGCCTTACCTCATTAACCTTGGCCTCGGTAAAAGGTTCAAATCAGGTAACGACAGAACGAAAAATCGCAACAGCTAAGGAGCTGGTAAGTAAATCTATAGACGAAGTGCGCCAGCTGGGTAAGCTCATTCAGGGAGACCAGCTGGTACGAAGCGGGCTGCCCAATGCGATCATGTTTGAGTTAGACCGGGTTGAGAAAAGCGGAATGTTCGAAACCACGCTCGTACAAAAGGGCTTTTTGAATATCAAGAGCCACGATAAGGACCTGATCGCGTTCCGCCTGTTTCAAGAGGCCCTTTCAAACATCGTCAAACATTCCCGCGGAAACGCAATCCATGTACAATTGCTTCAAAAAGATCAATGGCTCACCCTGGAGATTTATGATAACGGTCAGGGATTTGATATGCTTGGAACCCGGAATCATTCCGACGGGATGGGATTACTGAGTATGGAGCGCAGGGCGGCTATAGTCGGCGGTAAAGTACTTCTAAATAGCAGCCCTGGGAATGGAACAGAAATTTCAATCACAATACCATATCCGTGAGTATGAAAAACCAAGTTTTGCTAGGCATTGTTGATGATCACCCCCTGATGAGAACTGGTATTGCCGCGCTGATCTCAGAGTTTGACGGCTTCAAAATTCTGTTTGAAGCTTCCAACGGACTGGAGATGCAGCATCAGCTGAAAGCAGGTAGGGTTCCGGAGGTAATTTTGATGGATATCCGAATGCCAGGTATGGACGGCTATGAATCTACGGCATGGCTTAAAGCCCAGTACCCAGCGATCAAGGTTCTCGCATTAACGATGTTTCATGAGGCAGATGCCATTGTGGGAATGCTGAAAAACGGGGCATGTGGGTATATAATGAAGGACTCCCGCCCCTCGGAAATTGTTTATGCAATCACCGCGATCAAGTCTCGCGGGGTATTTCTCAATGAACACGTCTCTGGGAAGCTGCTGCATTCGATACAAAATCCGTCAGGTACAAAGCAGATAGATAATTTGACTGTTAAGGAGCACCAGTTTCTTCAATTATGCTGTTCTGAACTCACCTATAAGGAAATTGCCTACCGTATGGGGCTTAGCCCGCATACGGTAGAGAACTACCGGGAGGCATTATTTCGAAAACTGGAAGTGAAATCAAGGGGTGGTATTATTATTTATGCGGTGAAGAATAAGCTTGTAAAGCTTTAAGGTGGCTCCAAAATGGAGTAATATTAACGAATGGCAAGTGCATGTTTACTGAATCGCTTGTTATAGTAACCACTCAATTTAGTAACCAAACATTATAGACTTTAGCGTCCCGTCTTTTTTAATTTTGCGGTATAGCCTTATCGTATGGTCCGCTATCGATTATAAATCAACCCAATGGGAATCATTCCGGTTTACCCTTCCAAATTCTTCAGAAAAAATTTTTTTCTTTACTATTATAGTATTAAGCCGGGTGGGCCGTTTCCTGTTCGCTTAACTCCAAATAAGAGCCTAAAAAATAAGATATTACGAAAATGAAAATCAGACTCTGCTCTATCTTCCTGTCACTCTTTCTGCTTTTGACACCCTTTTTAACAGTACATGCTCAGGAAACCGTAGCAAGAAAAGGTAAAATAAATGATCACTACGACGAAAAGTACCAAGTTCTGAAATCCAGTAAGAAGACCAGGCATGGACTATACCAGGTTTTCAATCGGGATACCCTGCTTGCTGAAGGCCTCTATGATCATGGCAAGAAGGTCGGCCGATGGAACTTCTATACATCTGAAGGCAGTGTAGAGCAAAGGTTTAACTACTCAAGCAACCAGCTTGAATACTACAGGCCGGATACCAGCACCTTGCAGTTCAGGATCGAATCCCCCCTGAACCCGGGCGATACCATTATCTACCCTGCCAAGATAGGCCCCAACCCAATGACCTTTTACAAATTCGTATTCAGGAGTTTCACGGATCCCCGCCTGAGAGGCGTGACCGGAGAGTTTGACCTCTATAACATCTTTTATCTGGATGAGAACGGCAAGCTGATCAGGTGGCAAAAGAAGATCGCTTCATTGAACTTCAACGCGGTGACTGATGAAGAAATGAAGGACCTGGGACCCGATGACGTGTTCTTTACTCCCGCCAGGGTTAACGGCCGGCCGGTACCGTCCGCGATCATTCACCACACCACGCTTAAAACGATGGTCAAGGTATCGGTAACCGTCAGAAGCAGGATGGTTTCGCCGCCGGGTGTTGACCGGTAGCGTAATACCCTAGCTGATCGTCGGAAACGAAGTGCCTTTTACCTTACTGTACAGCTCTACGGCATACAGGTCAGTCATACCGGATACGAAGTCGAGCACGCTCTGGATCTTCGAATAAATGTCCTCACCCTCTGCCTGGAACTGTCCTGGGATCAGCTTGACCAGCTTCTTATAGTAATGCGTATTGTTATGAATTAACGCCGGGACAAACTCCTCGAGAAGGCCGGCCATGACTTTGTAGCCGGCGACTTCCTTATGAATCACGGACGAGTAGTTGTAAATCCGCTCGACGGACACCTTCCCTATCGCAGCCCAGGGCTCCGCAAATTCCGGTGGCAGGGCGTCGGTTAAGCTTTTATTGAAGTCCCCGCTTAACAGGGCTTCCTGCTCCTGATAGAAGATCTCCGAGCATAGCCGCGCAAGGGTGTTAACGGCCTTCGCCCTCAACAGTCCGATCTGCGCTTCATGATCATAGTCTTTAGCCAGCCGCTCTTCAATTTTCGGATCGTTCGCAAATGGCAGCAGCAATGCTTTCACTTCCTCAAAAGACAGGATCTTCAGCCGGTGGGCGTCTTCCAGGTCAATGATGCTGTAGCAGATGTCGTCGGCGGCCTCGACCAGGTAGACCAGCGGATGGCGCTTATAGATCAGCGGGCTGTCCAGGACCTTCTCCATTTGGAGTTCCGAAGCGATCCGTTCAAAACTCTCCTGCTCGGACTGAAAGAACCCGTATTTCTTGCGGTATATATAATCCTTGTTTTTCCCTGCAATGGAGGCACAGGGATATTTGGCTATGGCTGCCAGTGTGGAATAGGTAAGCGCATAGGCGTCATTGCCCTTTCCCTTGAATGAGTGGGTCAGGATCCGGATGGCGTTCGCATTCCCTTCAAAGTTGATGACATCGTGCCACTGTTCTTTCGTAAGGCTCCTTTCATAGGCCTTTCCGTCTCCATCGGTGAAATACCGGGATATAGCAGCTTCACCGGAATGACCGAAGGCCGGGTTACCGAGGTCGTGCGCCAGAGCTGCTGCAGCAACGATGCTTCCCGCTTCGCTGAGTAACGGCACCTCTGCAACCAGGGCAGGGTCCTTCTTCAGGAGCTGGTTATAGAACATATTGCCCATGGAGCGGGCAACGCTGGCGACCTCCAGACTATGGGTCAGCCGGTTATGGACAAAGACGCTTCCCGGCAAAGGAAAGACCTGTGTCTTATTCTGCAGCCGCCTGAAAGGCGAAGAAAAGATCAGCCGGTCGAAGTCCCGCTGAAAATCTGTCCGTGCAAAATCGGGATCTCCGGTCCTGGCTTCCTGCCCGAATCGTTTATTTGAGATTAGGTATTTCCACTCCATCTGGCGCAAAGATAGTATTCAGCAGTTAACCGTGAACGTCCCTGATCCGGCGGTATTACCCGCGGATCCGACACGATAACCGATTGGTTATTTCTCCCCGTTGATTTCGGCCATTACCTCTGCAAACAGCCTCACCGACTTGATCCGGTCTTCCAGCGCATAGGTCGGAGTCACAATGATCAGTTCGTCCACCTGGGTTTGTTCCAGAAAATCGCCGATCTGCCGCTTTACCGTCTCCTTGCTTCCATAACAGGAATACTTAAGCATCTGGTACAGGGCCGGATGGCGTAATACCTCCTGGAAGTCAGCGGTCAGTTCCGCCGGCGGCTGCAGGGGTTGCGGTACCCCGGTCAGCACACCCATGAACATTCTGATCAGGGTGGTGAACAGCCGTTCGGCCTCCTCGTCGGTATCCGCCACGAAAATGTTCACGCCGGCAATGGTATAGGGCTTCTGGAGGAACTCCGAAGGCTGAAACTCTTCATGATAGATCTTCAGGGCATTCAGCAGGTGCGTGGATGCAAAATGGCTGGCAAAAGCATAGGGTAATCCTTTGGCTGCAGCCAGGTGCGCACTGTCCGTGCTCGATCCCAGGATATATATCGGGACATCCGTACCCTCCGCGATCGCTGCCCGTACCTTCGAGGTCTGATTGGTTTCTGAGAAGTACTGCTGGATCTTTTCCACTTCCCTCGGGAAGACCTGGGCTGCTTCCATAAAATCCGACCGGATGGCCAGTGCTGTCTGGGGATCCGTTCCCGGTGCCCGTCCGATACCGAGGTCGATGCGGCCCGGATACAGGTGAGCAAGGGTCCCGAACTGCTCCGCGACGATCAGCGGCGAGTGGTTGGGAAGCATGACACCGCCCGACCCTACCCGGATCGTTTCGGTATTGTCGGCAATGTATCCGATGAGGATAGAAGGTGCGCTGCTCCCGATATAGCCGCTGTTATGATGTTCTGCAAACCAGAACCGCTTGTAGTGATTCCGCTCCGCTTCCCCGGCCAGCGCCAGGGAGTTGTTAAGTGTCTGTTTGATGGTGCTGCCCTGGGGAACCAGTGCAAGCTCAAGTATGGAATATGCTGTATGCTGTTTACTCATGTTTCAGTGACGTAGAATAGCTGTATGATCTGACGCGATCAGATAAAAAGACCGGTGCAAAATTAAGAGAACAGACGTTCCGTCGGAGCGGAAGGGGCAGCGCAACGCGAATGTTTACATAATGAAGACTTAAGAACAGGCAAACCACTTCAGTGGAGACGCCCGTCAGTTGTGCAGCAGAAAGGTTCCTGGAAGCTTGTTCCATCCGGCCTTGGCGTCTGAAGAGGCCAGCGGGGCGCAGGCGATGCCTATTGTCCCCAGTTCTCCCTGCTGATCCGGTAGGTGTAGTTCAGTTTGGGGGACTCCCCGAAGTAGCGGACCTCCTCCTCGCCCACCTTGATGGCTCCCAGCCGGCTGATGGCAACCTGTGACCGGAAATTCTCCGCCCCGATATGGAAGTAAACATGATCCACGAATTGGAAGATGTGGTCCAGCATCAGGCTCTTGACCATGGGATTGATACCCTTACCCCAGACGGCTGTCGAATAGAAGGTATACCCGATAAAAATGCTCCGGTCTTCAGTCTTATGATCGTAGAAGCGGGTACCCCCGATCGTTTGTCCCGATTCCTTGTCCACGACCCGAAATGCGCCCCCGCTCTGCATGGCTCCGTCAAAGAAGGTCCGGAAAACATCCTTTTTCCAGCGGTCCCGGTTCGGATGCTGCTCCCAGATCCGCGGGTCGGAAGCAACGGCGTAAAGTTCCTCGAAGTCCTTTTCCCCGAGCGGAAGCAGGATGACGCGTTCACTGGATAAGGTCGGTTGCAGGTTGATTGCTGTCATGATCGGGTTTCTGAATCCGCAATCTAGCCATTTCCGGTATTTTCTGTAAAAAAGGACCGGAAAAGGTGGTTTTTTCCTATGCGGGAGTACCTGATGTTAACAACCGGGCCGCTGTTCAAAAGTTATGTTGGCGATTTGACTCTCGCGCCCCTACTTTTATCCCCGTTCTTTGTCATAACTATCGAGGTTCATCCGCCCCCGGCGGATGATTAAAAGGGAACCGTGTGAAATTCACGAGCTGACGTGCAACTGTAACCCATCAGGGGAAGCCAGATACCTGCCGAACATAGTTTGTCAAAACTTTCACGACTAAGGTTTTGACAAAAGTCCTTCTCCCCCATTCTTCCCCGGGGCCGTTTGCCTTTTGTCGATTCCTGTCATAAAAAAACAACCATATGCAACAGGAAGAACTATTACTTCAGGAGAACAGGGATCGCTTCGTGATCCTGCCCATCAGACATCCCGCCATCTGGGAAATGTACAAAAAACATGAAGCCGGTTTCTGGACCGCCGAGGAGATCGACCTCTCAGGCGACCTGCGGGACTGGTCGCAGATGACAGATGGCGAAAGGCATTTCATTTCACATGTGCTTGCATTCTTTGCGGCCAGCGACGGCATCGTCAATGAAAACCTTGCAGTGAATTTCATGAGCGAGGTCCAGGTTCCCGAGGCCCGGTGCTTCTACGGATTCCAGATCATGATGGAGAACATTCACTCGGAAACCTATGCGCTGCTGATCGACACCTACATCAAGGACCCGCAGGAAAAGGATCGCCTCTTTCATGCCATTGACACGGTTCCGGCGGTCCGGAAGAAAGCCGAATGGGCGCTTCGGTGGATCGAACAGGGCACCTTCGCGGAACGGCTGGTGGCGTTTGCGGCTGTGGAGGGCATCTTTTTCAGCGGCAGCTTCTGCTCCATATTCTGGCTCAAGAAGCGCGGCCTGATGCCGGGCCTGACGTTCAGCAACGAGCTGATCAGCCGGGATGAGGGCCTGCACTGCGAGTTCGCCTGCCTGCTGTACAGCATGCTCTCCAGCAAACTTCCGCAGGACCGGGTTCATGCGATCATCGGCGATGCCGTGGACATCGAGAAGGAGTTCATCACCGGGGCCCTGCCGGCCGACCTGATCGGGATGAATCCGCGGCTCATGAAAACGTATATCGAGTTTGTCGCTGACCGATGGCTCACCGAGCTCGGCTATGCGAAGCTGTTCCATGCCAGCAATCCTTTCGACTTTATGGAGATGATCTCCCTGCAGGGGAAGACCAACTTTTTCGAGAAGCGCGTTGGCGACTACCAGAAGGCCGGCGTCCTGGCCGATAAGACCACTCAGACTTTCTCCCTGGATGAAGATTTTTAAAGCTGATCACTAAAAAACAAAAAACATGTTCGTACTCAAAAGAAACGGCCGCAAAGAAAGCGTCAAATTTGACAAGGTCACTGCCCGGATCCAGAAACTCTCCTATGGACTAAGTCCGTTGGTGGACGTCATCGACGTTGCCAAAAAGGTGATCGAAGGCATCCATGATGGCGTGACCACCACCGCACTCGATAACCTGGCAGCCGAGACTGCCGCATCGCTGACCATCCGCCATCCTGATTATGCGCTGCTGGCCAGCCGGATCGCCATCAGCAACCTGCATAAGAACACGGCCAAATCGTTCAGCGAAACCATGCGGATCCTGCATGGCTACACCGATCAGGCCAACGGCCGGAGGATGCCGCTCCTGGCCGACGATGTCATGCAGATCATCAACGACCATGCGGAACTGCTCGACAGTTCGATCATCTATGATCGCGATTTTGGTTTGGATTACTTTGGATTCAAGACCCTCGAGAAGTCCTATCTTCTGCGGGTAGACGGCCGGATCGCCGAGCGTCCGCAGCATATGTATATGCGGGTCGCCATCGGTATTCACAAGGAAGACATCGAAAGCGCCATTCATACCTACAACCTGATGAGCGAACGGTGGTTCACGCATGCCACCCCGACGCTGTTCAATGCCGGCACCCCGAAACCGCAGATGTCGTCATGCTTCCTGCTGACCATGAAGGACGACAGCATCGACGGCATCTACGACACCCTGAAGCAGACGGCGAAAATTTCACAGAGTGCCGGCGGCATAGGGCTGGCCATCCACAATGTCCGGGCTACCGGTACGTATATCGGCGGAACGAACGGCACCAGCAACGGCCTGGTCCCCATGCTACGGGTCTTTAACGACACCGCCCGTTACGTGGATCAGGGCGGCGGCAAGCGCAAGGGTGCCTTCGCGATCTACCTGGAGCCCTGGCATGCCGACATTTTTGAGTTCCTCGACCTCCGCAAGAATCACGGCAAGGAAGAAATGCGTGCCCGCGATCTGTTCTATGCGCTGTGGGTACCCGACCTGTTCATGAAACGGGTGGAAGAGAACGGGGACTGGAGTCTGTTTTGCCCGCATGAGGCCCCCGGCCTGCATGAATGCTTTGGCGATGCGTTCGTACAGCTGTATGAGCGGTATGAGCGTGAAGGCCGCGCACGGCGAACCGTCAGGGCGCAGGAACTTTGGTTTGCGGTCATCGAAGCGCAGGTAGAGACCGGCACGCCATACCTGCTGTACAAGGATGCCGCCAACGCCAAGAGCAACCAGCAGAACCTGGGCACGATCAATAGCAGCAACCTTTGCACCGAGATCATGGAGTATACCAGTCCTGACGAGGTGGCGGTCTGCAACCTGGCCTCGCTGGCCCTGCCGCAGTTCGTTACACCCGCCGGCTTTGACTTCGCGAAGCTGTATGAGATCACCCTGCAGGTGACCCGGAACCTCAACAAGATCATCGATCATAACTATTACCCGGTTGAGGAAGCCCGGAGGTCGAATCTGCGGCACCGGCCGATCGGGATCGGCGTCCAGGGCCTGGCCGACGTGTTCATCCTGATGCGGCTGCCTTTTGAGAGCGAATCGGCCCGAACACTCAACCGGGATATCTTTGAGACCATTTACTTCGCTGCGATGACGGCCAGCAAGGATCTGGCAAAAGAACAGGGCCCTTACGAGACCTATCCCGGATCACCCATATCACGGGGACTGTTCCAGTTCGACCTCTGGGGAGTAAAACCTTCGGACCGCCACGATTGGGAAAGCCTGAGACAGGAGGTCATCCGTCACGGAGTACGCAATTCCCTGCTGATCGCTCCGATGCCGACCGCATCGACCTCGCAGGTCCTGGGAAACAACGAGTGTTTCGAACCCTATACTTCGAATATCTATTCGCGCCGGGTGCTTAGCGGTGAGTTCATCATCGTGAACAAGCACCTCCTGAAGGACCTGATCGCCCTGGGCCTCTGGAACAACACGCTGAAGAATAAGATCATTGCCGCAAACGGATCCGTCCAGCAGCTGGAAGAGATCCCGGCCGACATCCGGGAACTGTATAAGACGGTATGGGAGATCCGGCAGCGTACATTGATCGACATGGCTGCTGACCGGGGTGCTTTCATCTGCCAGTCGCAGTCGCTCAACCTTTTCGTAAGCCACCCTACTGCTGCGAAACTGACGTCCATGCACTTCCATGCGTGGAAAAAAGGGCTTAAGACCGGGATGTATTATCTGCGCACACAGGCTGCCTCCCAGGCGGTTCAGTTCACGGTCGAAAAGCAGTCTGCTGAAACGCCGGTACCCCTCATGCCCCGTGAATTCACCGGCCCGGCCGGCACACTGGACGATGTCGGGCAGACGCCCACAGAAAACCTGTCCTGCAGTATGGAAGAGGGCTGCCTGACCTGTAGTGCCTGACCGGTCATACCCGGCAAACCAGCCCGGGCGGAGTACTGTACGCACAGAGCTCCGCCCTGCGGCAGGGAAAGAAGCCGGGCATCAGCCCAGCTTGAACGGAAACCTGCTTCCCCGAAATCTGTGACTTGCCTGCAAATGTGGCACAATAATTTCTGGGTAAATGAGAGCTTCCGCATCCGACCAATGTCCCGCCGGAAGCATTTTGCTAAGACTCTTCACTCATCTGAATGGCGATTAACAGTACTACTGCAGCGACGAAGGAATTAGACGAGAGCCAGGAATACGTGCTGGCTGAATGCCCCGAGAAGACGGTGGGCCAGAACACGATCTGGGCAAGGCAGCTCCAGGCCTTCCCGGCACTGGCAAATCCCAACTACCGGATCTATTTCCTGGGACAGCTGGTTTCTGTAGTGGGTACCTGGCTGCAGATCGTGGCGGAAGGCTGGCTGGTCCTGCACCTGACCAACTCGCCCTTCCTGATCGGGCTGGTCGCCGCATGCGCAACGGTCCCTTCGCTGCTGCTGTCGCTTTTCGGCGGAGTGCTCGTTGACCGGTTCCCCAAAAAGACCATCCTGTTCTTTACGCAGTCGACCGCCATGGTGCTTGCCCTGATCTTCGGAACATTAACGCTTCTGCAGCTGGCTACCGTCCCCGTCATCTGTCTCCTGGCGTTTATGTTGGGTACGGTCAATGCGGTAGACGCGCCAGCCCGCCAGGCTTTTATTTCCGAGCTGGGCAACAGGGACCAGCTTCCCTCCGCGATCGCACTGAACTCCGGGATTTTTAATGCGGGCCGCGTAATCGGTCCGGGACTGGCGGGCATGCTGATCGCCTTTGTCGGCACCGGCGGCGCATTCATCGCCAACGGCATCAGCTACCTGGCCGTCATCATCGCGCTCACCTTCCTGAAGATCCCGAAAATGCCCCCGCGGCCGCGCGTCAATGCCATCCGGGCCATAAAAGACGGCGTCCGGTTTTCTTTTGCGCATCCGCTGATCCGCACCCTTTTGATCTTTACGGCAATCACTTCGATCTTCGGCTGGTCCTACACGACCATGATGCCGGTGATAGCGAGCCATACGTTCCAGGTCGACGCCAAAGGGCTGGGATACCTGTATTCGGCCACCGGCATAGGAGCGCTATTGGCAACCTACCTGGTAGGAGCCTACGCAAAGCGGCTTCCGCCGGTGTTCTTCATTATCGGCGGCAACAGCCTGTTCTGCCTGAGTCTCCTGGTCTTTGCCTATACCACCCACTTCCAGAGTGCGCTGGCCCTGCTGTTCCTCATCGGCCTGGGCCTGCTTTGCCAGTCAGCCATGATGAATACCGTGATCCAGGGCAGCGTACGCAATGAATACCGGGGCCGGGTGATGAGCCTCTACATCCTGATGTTCATGGGTCTGGCCCCGGTCGGGAACTTCGAGATCGGCTGGCTGACCGAACACCTGGGCATCTCCTGGGCGATCACGATCAATGCGACCATCGTGCTCCTGTTCGGGATGACCCTTTTGATGTCCTATAAAAAGATCCGGGCAGCCTATGCGGATTACAAGGAACTGCATCAGGAAGAAATCGTCGTGTAGTACAGCAAACTTTCAATTATTTACCGGAAAAGTCCGGCATTCAAGGCATCTTTGATCAATGCTGCCCACGTCCATCAATAACCCCTTCGACCAGTACACCTATTCGGTGTCCGCTGAAGGAGCGGACGTGCTGACTGACCTGTTCATCTATCATCATGCTGCCGGGCCTTTTACGCCCGCGGCATATGACTTCCTGAAACTGGAGCCGCAAAGCATCGGCATCGGTTCGGTGCTGTTCTCAGAAGCGGATGAGGGCAATGAACACACGCTGACCTGGATCATCCGCCAGGCGGATACCTGGCTGTTTTCCTGTTCATGCCAATCGGTGAACAGCAGGCTCTGCGCCCACCAGGCGCGGGCTCTTTATAACCTGATCCACCGCGATCCGCTCCGGATCTTCTTTGACGACCACCTGCGAACCGCAGAGATCCGGAAAATAGCCCGGCCATACGGATTACAGGATGAACCAAACCCGGAGCAGTACTTTACGATAGACTACGAAGACAGCAGCGTCCGGATCAGCCCGAATTCGGCCAGCATTCTCCCGGTTACCGCGGAACAGACCATCCGGCTGCACAGTGAACTGCTCGCGGGGAACCGGAACAGCCTGCCGGAGACCGGCAGAGAGCAATTCGTTGTTTTTTCGCAGCATAAATATTATAAACACCTGGTTGCCGGTCTGTACGAGGCCGGTATGACGCAGGCCGGTAAACCCAAAAATCCCCTGGTCCGGACCGGGGCAGCGGAAAGAGTCCTTCACGGTGCGGGTGCGGAGGAGACGAAGTTCTTTTTCGGTATCCACCAGCTCGAGAACACCAAGCCGGGCGAACTGAGCACGGCCGTCCTGGAAGGGTTGCAGGCGGTCCTGAAAAACCCGCCGGGTCTGAAGTTCTTTATGCACCAGCCGGAAGTCTCTGAAAACATCGTTGCCGGTTCCATTATACCGTTTCCGACGGGACCGGTCATCCGCGATTTCGAAATTTCAGTGCGGCAGAATGACCCGTTTTATGAGGTCGGTCTTTTTCTGGATCCGGGGCACCTGCACATTCCGGCCGAGTCGGCGGACATCCGCCTGGACTACTTTCTGGAGACCGGCGGGAGATTTCACCTGGCCGGCAGTCTGCGTCTGCTGAAGACCCTGAACTTCTTCAAACAGCGGGGCGACCGGCTCCTCATCCATAAGAGTAAGTTTCCGGAGTTCCGCGAAGGTGTGCTGGTCCCACTGGAGCAGGATACGGAGATCCGGTACGAATACCTGCCGCCCGCTACCCCGGAGCAGCTCGCTGCCCATCAGCTGGACGGTCCGCCGCAGCGCTTCATCTACCTGAAGGATTCCGATCCCTATGTGGAACTGGACCCGGTCATGAAATACGGGGAGTCTGAAATCTCCATCCTCGGTAAAAAACAGATCTATCCCCGGGAAGTGCCGAGAACCTTCCGCATGCACCGGGACCGGGAGGCGGAAGGCCGGTTTATCGAACTGATCGTCAAACAGCATCCCTGGTTCATGGAACAGGCGGAGGATGCGCTCCCCGCCTTTTACCTGCACAAGAAGCATTTCCTGAATGAAGAATGGTTTTTAAAGACCTTTGAAGAATGGCAGCGCCACGGTATTCGCGTCATGGGGTTCAACAAGCTGAAAGCGAACCGGCTGAACCCGAATGCCGCCAAGGTGACCGTCCGTGTCCTGAGCGGCATCGACTGGTTCAACGCGGAGATCGCCGTTGGTTTCGGCCGGAAAAAAGCTGCGCTCAAACAGGTTAAGAAGGCGGTCCGCAATAAGAGCAGGTACGTGGCCCTGGACGACGGAACATTGGGCATCCTGCCGGAAGAATGGATGCGCAGGTTCGCTGAATATTTCAGTCATGGCGATATCGAGGACGACCTGCTGAAGATCCCGAAAAGTAATTTCTCCGCCATCTCGGAACTCTTCGAAGCGGAGATGATCGACGGAAAGGTCAAAGAGGAACTCCGGTATTTCCAGGACCAGCTCTCCCGTTTTGAGTCGATCCGGGAGGTGCCGGTGCCTGCTTCACTGAAGACGACCCTCCGCGGTTATCAGAAACAGGGTCTCAACTGGCTGAACTTTCTGGACGACTTCAGTTTCGGAGGCTGCCTGGCCGATGATATGGGACTTGGAAAAACGATCCAGATCCTGGCATTCATCCTGTCCCTCCGCGAAAAATACCGATCCGGCACGAATACCAGCCTGCTGGTGCTTCCGGCATCGCTGATCTTCAACTGGCAGTCGGAGATCGAAAAATATGCGCCCGACCTGAAGGTCCATACGCTGTACGGCGCCAACCGTTCCAGGGACCCGGAGTCATTTGCGGAACATGAACTGATCATTACCTCGTATGGCACGCTCGTTTCGGATATCCGCTTTCTGAAGAAGTTTACGTTCAGCTACGTATTCCTGGACGAGTCCCAGAACATCAAGAACCCCGATTCCCAGCGCTATAAGGCGGCCTGCCTGCTCACTTCCCGTAACCGGATCGTGATCACCGGGACGCCGGTTGAGAACAACAGCTTTGACCTGTACGGCCAGCTCAGCTTTGCCTGTCCCGGGCTCCTTGGCAGCAAGCAATACTTCAGGGACATCTTTCTCAACCCCATCGATCAGTTCGAAGACCGGAGAAGGACGCTGGAACTTCAGCGCAAGATCAGGCCGTTCATTCTCCGACGGACCAAGGCCCAGGTGGTCAAAGAGCTCCCGGAAAAGACCGAGATGGTCCTTTACTGCGAAATGGGACCGCAGCAGCAGGCCATTTACGACGCCTTCGAAAAAGAATTCCGCGAGTTCATCTGCAGCAAAACGAACGAAGAGCTGCCGGCCAGTTCCGTTCACGTACTGCGAGGGCTGACCCGTCTGCGACAGATCTGCAATTCCCCCCTGTTGCTGAACGACGATGAGATCCCCGAACGGGCTTCGGCCAAGATAGATGCCCTCATGGAGCAGGTGCTCAGCAAGACCGCCGGGCATAAGATCCTCATCTTCTCCCAGTTCGTGTCCATGCTCGACCTGGTCGGCAAAGAACTGTCCGAACGGGATATCCCGTTCTCCTACCTGACCGGCGCCACCCGGAACCGGGGCGAGGTTGTCCGGCAATTCCAGGAGGACCCCGAAAAAAGGGTCTTCCTGATCAGCCTGAAGGCCGGCGGCACCGGGCTCAACCTGACCCAGGCGGACTATGTTTACCTGGTGGACCCCTGGTGGAATCCAGCCGTGGAGAACCAGGCCATCGACCGCGTTTACCGGATCGGGCAGCACAGGAATGTCGTAGCAGTACGCCTGATCTGTTCAGGAACCATTGAAGAAAAGATCATGCAGATGCAGGCAGGAAAACGGGAACTGTTCCAGGACCTGATCAGCCCGGAGCCGGGTACCGGCAAGTCATTCAACAGGGACGAATTACTGAAACTGCTGAACACACCGCTCGCCTGAGACCCGGCCCTTATCAGCCCACCGAATCCTTTCCAATCCCTTCCACTTCTCCCGGAGGGCGGCTGACACGCTGCCTGCAAACATTTTGCGCGCTGACCTGTAATAAATGGATTGAGTGTTATTGAAAGGGATCCATTTTGTCACCGGCATCAAACATCTTAAGACACATTGCGTATTGATAATCGTCACCCTTTAAGAAAACAATTCAGGGACTAAAAGGCCAACATGAAGCTTGCAAAAAATATATACTTTTTGATTGGCCTTGCTGTTCTCCTCATTCTGTTCAATACGCTGTTCTTCATCTACCTGGTGAATCTCAACAGGAAATACTTTCAAACGGTAGGTAACAGTCATGAGATACTGAAGACTTCGAACGGATTGTTCGCGCTGATCAAGGACGCCGAGGCCGGGCAGAACCGCTACCTGATCACCGGCGAGGCAGCAAACCTGGTGCCCTTCTTTGAAGCTCAGCGACAGTTCACTCCCCTGCTGAGCAAACTCAACCACCTGACGGATACGATCCATTATACCCGGGCGAACATGGACAGCCTGCACCGGCTATTGACCCGGAAGATGCTCTTTATTGCCCGGACCGTCCAGGTCAGGCGGCAGGGCGACACCCGGGCGGCCCTGGATATGGTCCGGACGGGCGAAAGCCAGGAGCTCATGTTGCGGATCCGGCGCGAGATGGAGAATATTCTAAAGGAAGAGGAGACGCGCCTGGGGAAGTACACCGACGAACTGGACAAATACACCCGGAGAACCAAGCACTATGCGGCCATCAGTAACGGGGTCCTGCTCATCATTGCCATTGCCTCCCTGCTGGATATCCGGAATAACCGGCGCAGGATCAGGAAGCTTTTTGAAGAGAACGAGGAAAAGAACCGGATGCTGGAGGAGCAGACGGCCGACCTGCAGCGGCTGAGCCATGACCTGATCCAGCAGAACCGGGAACTCGAACGGTTTGCGTACGTTGTCTCCCATGATCTGAGAGCACCTGCGGGCAATATCGAAGCGTTGCTCCGTCTATACAAGGAAGCGAAGGACAAGGATGAACGGGCCAGCCTGATCGATACGATGCAGGACGTTTCCGAAAACCTTTCCACCAAACTGAATGACCTGGTGGACGGGCTGCGCGGAAAAGGCGAGGTGAACCGGAGCAGCGAAACGCTCGACCTGCAGACAATCTATGACAAGGTCATCAAGAACCTGTCGGTGGACATCCGGAAAGCCGGTGCGGAGATCATCCATGATTTCTCGGAAGCCCCGCAAGTCACCTCCCCGAAAAGTTATATCGAGAGTATCCTCCAGAACCTGATATCCAATGCCATCAAGTATCGCGACCCGTCCCGCAAACCGGTGATCCGGGTCAGGTCCCACATCCAGCAGGGACGAACCTGTATCGTGGTGGCCGACAATGGCCTGGGCATCGACATGGAGAAGCACGGATCGGATCTGTTCGGTCTGTACAAGACCTTCCACAATAACCGTAACAGCAAGGGAGTCGGCCTGTACATTACCCGGGCGCAGGTCCTTTCGCTCGGCGGCCGCATCGAGGTGGCCAGCAAACCCGGCGAGGGCTCCACATTTACCGTCTGCCTCTAATTGAAGAAGTTGTCGTGGAAGTTGACCAGAAACAGCTGTTTGGTCGCCCGGGTGATGCCCGTATACAACCAGCGCAGGAACTCGGTATTCACCATTTCATCGGTCAGGTAGCCCTGATCAATAAAAACGGCCTCCCATTGTCCGCCCTGCGCTTTATGACAGGTCACGGCGAAAGCGAACTTGATCTGCAGGGCATTGTAATACGGGTCCTTCTTGAGCTCTTCCATCTGCATCCGCTTGTTCCCGATATGCCGGTAATCCTCAAGCACCGCCTCGAAAAGCTTTTTGCTGTCCTGCACGGAAAGGTTCGGCGTCTCGGCATAAAGCGTGTCGAGCATCACCTTGCAGGTCAGGGGTTCCTTATCCGGATGATCGACCAGCTCGATGACCACGTCGGCGAACCGGAACCCGTATTGCTCCGTGATGTTCCGGACCTTCCTGATCCTGGCGATATCGCCGTTCGCAATGAAATCCGCGCTCTCTGATTCCGGGGATAGCCAGTGGTAGTTGTTCCGGACCACCATGATGTAATCTCCGCCCGTCAGCTCCTCCTCCCTGAACAGGATCCGGTTCCGGATATTCTGATTGTACATGTTGGCATTCCTGTTCGACCGGCAGACCACCAGGGTGTTCTCGATGCCGAACTTGTCATAGGCGTAATGCAGGCCCTCCACCAGCTTTTCGCCGGTCATCCTGAAAAGATCCGGGAAGCCCTTTACGGTAAAGTGCGGAAAGGCTTCCGTTCCGGAGCGGATCAGCTCACGGGTTTCGGTCGCGTTATGCAGGATGCCTGAGTCTTTCGTCTGCCGGACCACTTCGGTCAGTTCATAGGAAAGGGGGTCCAGGCCGTACCGGTCACGGAGCATTTTCGGGTCCAGTGCCGGACTGTAGGACAAGCCGACCGGGGGCAGCTGGGCGGTATCCCCTACCAGCATCAGCCGGCAGTTCTTGCCGTTGTACACATAGTGGATCAGGTCATGGAGCAGGCTCTGCATGCCAAAACCGCCGCCCTGGTCGGAGACCATGGAGGCTTCATCAACAATGAAAATGGTGTTCTCGGCCAGGTTGTCCGCCAGGGCAAAGGACATTTCCGGAGATGCGGCGTCCTTCTTCCGGTAGATCTTCTTATGGATGGTGAATGCCTTCCGGCCGGAATAGTTGCTGATCACTTTGGCAGCGCGCCCGGTGGGCGCCAGAAGGACCGAACGGAGACTGAGTCTCGGCAGCACCCGGACCAGCGCACTGATGAGCGTCGTTTTCCCGGTTCCTGCATACCCTTTCAGGACGAAGCACTCGTCCCCGTTGTCCGCGCTCAGAAAATGCTCAAGCTTACGGAACGCCTCCAGCTGATGGGCGGTCGGCGTCTGTCCGAATTGTTCGGCAAGCATTTGGGCAACACGGGGCATGCTGCAAAAATGCATATTAAGCTCCGGTTTTTGGTGTTCCAGCGCCGGGAATGACCATCCTGAAGCGAATATTCGGAAGAAATGATACTTTTGCTACCGGATGAAGATCAAACTGCAACAGGCTGAAGAGACTTTCGGACCGGCACAGGCGCCGAACTGCGATCTGCTGCTGGCGATTGAACCGGAACGGATCTCATTTGCCGTTATGAATACCGGTCATCAGCTCCTGGCCCTTTCGGAGATCCTTACCGGCCCGCAGGATCTGGCGACTGTCCACAACACCTTTCCGCTGCTGGCCTACCCCTACCGGAGGGTCCGGATCAGTGTGGGAACCAGCAAGTTCACGCTGGTCCCGGGCGAAGTGTTCGCGGAGGACAAGCTGAGACATTATTCCCGGTTTGTGGAGCCGAAGCAGTCATCAGACATCCTGTTCACTGACGTACCGGGCTTCGGGATCCGGAACCTGGTGGTCCTAGAAACCGCATTTCAGCACATGTTGAAGTCCTGGTTCCCGGAAGCGACCATCACCAGCCAGATCGATCCTTTTCTTTGCGGTATTTCGCGACAGCTTCCCCAGGGTGATGCCTCCTGGTATTTCAACCTGGGAGACCGGTCATTCGAAGCGGCACTGGTCCACGAAGGCCGGCTGCTTTTCTGCAATACGTTTGAGATCGCCGGCCCTGATGATTTCAATTATTTCCTTTTGTTGTTATTGAAGGAGTTTCCGGAAGCGTCCGGACGCAAAGCGGTCATTTCAGGCAGTATCGGCACGGATGACCCTTTCTATCTCCGGCTGAAGAAATACTTCCGGGACATCGAAACGGCGGATATGTCATGGGTAAAACGCTCGGAAGTCTTCTCAGCGCTGCCTCTTCACCATTATTTCACGGTACTTAACCTCAGTCTATGCGGATAATCGGCGGAAAAATGAAGGGTGTTCGCATCAACCCGCCGGCTAATCTTCCGGTCAGACCCACTACAGACCTGGCGAAAGAGGCACTGTTCAACATCCTGAACAACCAGTATGACCTGGAGAATATCCGGGTTCTGGACCTGTTCAGCGGTACTGGAAACGTGTCGCTGGAATTCGCTTCACGCGGTGCCGAACTGGTCGTATCGGTCGACAAGCATTTCGGGTGCTTCAATTTCCTGAAAACCGCCGCCCAGAAATATGATCTGCCCAATATCAAGGCCACCAAGGCGGACGTATTCAAGTTCCTGGAAATGGAAACAGACCAGTTTGACATCATTTTTGCTGATCCGCCGTATGACCTGCCTACCATACCGATGATCCCCGAGATCATCTTCAGAAGAAACCTGCTGACTGCAGAAGGCGTTCTGATCGTCGAGCATCCCAGTCTGAAGAAGATCGACAGCCCTTATTTCGTCGAACAGCGCAAATACGGCTACTCATCCTTCAGTTTCTTTCAGCACCCCGATAATCCCGATAAGGTTTAACTTTAGATCATACCCAATGAAACTAGCCCTCTTCCCCGGCTCCTTTGACCCCGTTACCAAAGCACATGTCGATATCCTCAGGCGTTCGATGTCCCTGTTCGACCGGGTGATCGTGGGCATCGGCGTCAACAGCAACAAGCAGGCGTTACTCGATATCGAGACCCGGAAAAATATGCTGGAAGCGATCCTGGAAAGCGATCCGAAGATCGAGGTAACGACTTATGAAGGTCTGACCGTGGACTATGCGAAAAAGATCGGTGCGGCCTATATCGTGCGGGGCATCCGAACCGTGGCGGACTTTGAGTATGAAAAAGGGATCGCGCACATCAATCATGCACTGATCCCTGAGATCGAAAGTATCTTTATCCTGAGCAAGCCCGGCTATTCATCGATCAGCTCGACAGTAGTCCGGGATATCCTGCGCAACAAGGGCGATGTAAGCAAGTTCGTGCCTGAAAAAGCGCTGCCTTTCCTGAAGCAGCATTAGTCGCTCTCGACCAGCGTTAGCAGATCGGCTATCAGCGGGTAGGTATTGGATCTGACCATCGGAAAATCAGCGGATGTCAGCCATTCCGCCCGCGTGATGTCTTCCTCCAGCTGTGGCTTGAGGTCCTTCTGCCCTTCCGCGTACATCTTGTACCAGTTCGTCTTTTTGAGGATCAGTTGATCAGCTTCCTCATAAACATGATAGGTATTGGCCAGTTTATCTCCAAGTTTGTCTACACGGATCCCGCATTCTTCCTGGACTTCACGGACAGCAGCCTTTTTAGGCTTTTCTCCCTCATCCAGTTTCCCTTTCGGAAGGTCCCACTTGCCCTTCCTGAAAATGAACAGGTACCGGTTCTCTTCATTCCGGACGATCCCGCCTGCAGCTTTGATCAGTTTAGCAGACGTTTTCAGCGTTTTGAACACGCGTTTGGCATTCGGCGTGGAAAGTACATACTGCACCGGGGTACGGTCTCCTTTGATCCGCTGGTAAAAACCCGGAAAATCAAAATCCCGGCTGTCCACCGATTGATATCCATGCATGGACTCCGGACTGCTCTCCGTGATGATCAGCGCAGCCTCGTTGATATAAATTCTATAAGTTTTGTCTCTCATTTCTTTATTTCGGCAGCCGCATTTTATATGCCCGCAACTCGTCCTATCACAGTCCGAAAAATCAGAGCCCGCAAAACTGACTCGCCATAGAGTACATCCTTCTGCTTTAGGTGTGGTAAAACTATAAAAAATTTCGTGCCCCCAAGTCCGTTCGCTGGTCCATTCCCTGCCAATAGCTTCCGGTAATATGACAACGATGAAGGTAGCTATAAAGATTGCTTTAGATCGAAAATAGAAAAAGTCAACTCTTGATGTTGACTTTTTCCAGCCGAAGCCCCCTTGAGCAGATGTTATCTTATACCTATTCGTTAAAAATAGGTTCAACCCCGTGCTCGTCCATATAATCTTCTATCCTTTGGATTTCCGAGGTGGGGACTATATCTAAAATATTCGCATTCCTAATACTTTCCCACAACGAATGATTTTCCTTCATCTGCTTTGACGGTTCATCAGCAATCATGAAGAACTTTCCATGTTTCCCTTCAGGAGTGTCTTTCAGTTTCTCAATCAGGAAAAGATGAGCATTCAGCTGTTGCTGGAGAGTATGCACTTGAGTGTTAAAATCTTTCACTTCACCGGTAACTTCGACTTCATTTTTTCCAATAAACCAAACCTTTGCCGGAACGATTAAGCCTGGAATTCTTGTCTTATCAAGTTCCACATCAAAAGCCACGTGGTTAGATATTGTCTTCGCCAGTCTTCTTTTAACAATTTCCACAACAGGCTTCACCTTCTCTTGAGCTGACGGAATACCGAACACAAACTTTTCAAATAGCTTATTGAAAACTATCTGACTTAGTTGGATATCGATGTTCGCTGGAGCAGAGTATGTTAAAAGATTATTTGAGTATCGAGAGAGGTAACTGATGTAATCGTCCCTAAAAAGAGCATGGCCTTTGAATGAGTCAATGATAAAGTCATTCATGCACTCACTATAAATCTTCGTTAAGGACTTCAAATTTGTTTTAATCAAATTATAAGCTTCTGAAGATAGAAGTGGTTTTATTATCAATAGTTTTTCCTGCGAATAGCTGAAGTACACCTTTGATTCAGATGCTACTAAAAGACCAATACTCACCCGTTCGTTCACGTTAGGACGAATTGAACAGTAAAGTATGGAATAAAAGGTTTTCATATCACTTCAACGCATAGTACGTTCAAATAGTTCAATAAAGATATCCTTAGTACCGCCTAGCCAACTTTGTTTTCAATTATGGCTTCAGTCACCTGTCTCTCTAGTAACAGCTTGTCGTTACACCACTCTTTGGGCATGGCGCAAACCGCCTCATGCAGAAGATTTTTACATTTATTAACAAATGTAGGAAAGTTTGCCAATAAATCGTTCACTTCTTCACTCGCTTTCTTCTTGTTCGGAATCAGAATCTTGGCGATATCGCTTCAACTAAAGGAAGTATTAAAAGGTTATAGTTGTTGTGGTTTCGGTCGGTATTAGCAATCCATAAATCAAAAAACGCAATCTTAAGCAAGTCAGCCCGATTCGTAAACTTTCTTAGCTCATTGTAATCGTTTTTCAAACCCAATAATAAGTTATTTACATCGGCGGCATTGTTTTCGTATCTCAAGCCGAAGGTCGGTTTTCTAAACTGTGAGCGTTGTATCCTGTTGCTTAGAAATTCGGCTTTAACGTGTTCAGGCCTTATCTCTAAAAACGCTGCCGGTATAGTCGGCAATTCCCAGGCTTCCAAAAATTTCCATGCTAAATATTCATTAATTAATTTACCGTTGAAGTCATATTTGCAGACGTAGTCTTCTAAGTCGTCAGCCAACACAACAACTGGCATGCTCCCTTGCGTGTCAATAACTCGGGATATTTCGGAAATTGAATATCTTGAGGTCAACATCTCCGGCTGTTCATTTACATCTGTACTAATCACATCTTCCGGCGTCATCGAAATACCGCAAATCTTCTAATACATTTTCCCGTAGTCTAAAAGATTGTGCTGAGCCCTGAGAACCGGTGTTGGCCTTGACGAGAATCAAAGTTCGCTTCGGCATAATAGGTGGAAAAGCGCTGGTACTCATGTGAATGACGCCTAAATACGCGCAGTCCTGCCGTCCGCTAAAATAATTTATTTAGCTAAAATAATAGATTTAAAAGAGATGCGAAAAAAAAGGATATAACCATTTAAATATAACATAAAAGAACTTGGCTTACGACAGGGAAAACCGTCGGACAGGAACGCAACAACTAGAAAGCATCGAATGAGCTTCGAGGTCAACGTCCACGTAGATACTCCCCTAAATTACTACCCTATCAGGCTTCTTTAGCCCGATGCAGCATGGCCGCCTATCAAGATTTACTACCGATCCCCACGACCATAACCTTTGAGACGAGCTCATCCATATCTGATTGACTTTCAACTGTTGGCAAATATTAGAACAACCCTTCAAGCAAATTCTCCTCCAAAATGTTACTTTTGTGGCGGTTCACCGGGGGGCAGGGAAAGTTTCTCTTCTAATAAATTTTCTACACTTTTCTACAAAAAATGCTTTTAACACGTAGAAAACCATGCTACCTGGGAACGCTATAAAAATGAGCCATGATTAACAAAAGTGAGACCGAACAGAAAGTTGCCGAGTTTTTGTTACAGATTAAAGCAATCAAATTACAACCCAAAAACCCTTTCACATGGGCTTCTGGCTGGAAGTCCCCGATTTATTGCGATAACCGCGTAACCCTTTCCTATCCTTCCATCCGGACCTATATCCGCCAGAATCTGACTGCGCTGATCCAGGAAGAATACGGATCCGTCGGACTGGTTGCCGGTGTGGCGACTGCCGGAATTCCGCAGGGCGCACTCGTTGCCCAGGACCTCGGCCTGCCTTTTGCATATGTCCGCTCCAAAGCGAAGGAACACGGAACCGGCAACCTGATCGAAGGCGAGATCTTTCAGGGACAGCGTGTCGTGGTGATCGAAGATCTGATCTCTACCGGAAAGAGCAGCCTTCAGGCCGTTGAAGCCTTACGGGCGGCCGGTTGTGACGTTGCCGGACTGGTGGCGATCTTCAGCTACGGTTTTGATGCTGCCGAAGAAAACTTCAAAGCAGCAAAATGCCGGTTCTCTACGCTATGCAATTACAATGCGTTGATCGACTACGCTTCCGAGCATCACTTCGTTTCTTCCGAGGAACTGGAGCTGCTCCGGAAATGGCGCGAGAATCCGTCAACGTGGGGAAATACCATTGAAAATCCAACCGTATGACCGTATTTGAAAGTAAAGCAGTAATCAGCCGGCCGGCAGGCGAAGTCTGGTCTTTCCTGTCGGACATCAACAACCACGAGCAGCTGATGCCCGAGAACGTTTCCAACTGGTCTTCCACCAGGGACGAAGCAAGGTTCTCCATTCAGAACATGGGAAAACTCGCCCTGAAGGTATCCAACCGCATCGAGCCGACCACGATCATTATCGTTCCGGCTGAAAAGGTTCCCTTCGGCGTTGAATTACGCTGGGTGCTGTCGGACAATGCCGACTCGACCACGACCGCCGTACTGACCATCTCTGCCGATCTGAACATGATGATGAAGATGCTGGCCAGCGGCCCGCTTCAGAAACTGACGGATCACCAGACCCATTCTTTGAAGAAGGTACTCGCATAAGGCTTTTCAGACCTTATTCATAAGATTAAACAGCGCGCCTTACGGTTGCGCTGTTTTTGTTTCTTTTGCCCCGGATTTCAGCTCTCCCCCTGCAGATGATGGGTTGCGGTCCAACTGCCTAATTTTCCGGCTAATACACTACCTATCAGCCAATTCGTCATCCTGCCGGAGAACCAGCGGACAATTTTTCCGAAATGAAACCGCACAGGGGGCGTGGCTGTAGTTTTGATAATCCTCCGGTGTATGAACTTCAACAATTTTACGATAAAGGCCCAGGAAGCCGTACAGAAGGCTTCCGACATTGCGACTGGCAATCAGCAACAGTCCATTGAGAATGCACACCTGCTTAAAGGTCTGCTGATGGTTGATGAAAATGTTGTGAATTACCTGCTGAAGAAGCTGAATGTAAACGTCAACCGGCTTAACACGATCCTGGATGCCGAGATCCAGAGCTACCCGAAGGTCAGCGGCGGAAACCTGTACCTGTCCTCCGGAGCGAACACTGCACTGCAAAAGGCACAGTCCTACCTGAAGGAATTCAAGGATGAATTCGTGTCGGTCGAACATATACTATTGGGTATCCTCAATTCGGGGGATAAGGTCAGCACCCTGCTCAAGGACGCCGGGGTCAATGAGAAGGACCTGAAAAAGGCGATCCTGGAACTCCGCGGCGACAACCGGGTTACCGATCAGAATGCCGAAGCGACCTACAACGCGCTGAACAAATATGCGCGGAACCTGAACGAATTCGCGGAATCCGGAAAACTCGACCCGGTCATCGGCCGTGACGAGGAGATCCGCCGCGTGATCCAGATCCTTTCCCGCCGTACCAAGAACAACCCGATCCTGATCGGGGAACCGGGCGTCGGTAAGACCGCGATCGCCGAAGGCATCGCGTTCCGGATCATCAAGGGCGACGTTCCGGAGAACCTGAAGACCAAGACCGTTTACTCACTGGATATGGGCGCCCTGATCGCCGGCGCGAAATACAAGGGCGAGTTCGAGGAACGCCTGAAGGCGGTGGTCAAAGAAGTGACCCAGAGCGACGGCGAGATCATCCTGTTCATTGACGAGATCCACACACTGGTCGGTGCCGGGGGCGGTGAAGGTGCCATGGATGCCGCAAACATCCTGAAGCCGGCACTGGCCCGCGGGGAATTGCGTGCGATCGGCGCGACCACGCTGAACGAATACCAGAAATATCTGGAAAAGGATAAGGCCCTGGAACGCCGGTTCCAGAAGGTCATGGTCGATGAGCCGGACACCCAGGATGCGATCTCGATCCTCCGGGGACTGAAGGAGCGCTATGAGACCCACCATAAGGTCCGGATCAAGGACGAAGCCATCATCGCAGCGGTCGAATTATCCCAGCGGTATATCTCCGACCGTTTCCTCCCCGATAAGGCCATTGACCTGATGGACGAGGCTGCCTCCAAGCTCCGGCTGGAGATGGACTCCGTTCCGGAAGAGGTTGATGAACTGGAACGCCGGATCATGCAGCTGGAGATCGAACGCGAAGCGATCAAACGGGAGAACGACGAGAAGAAGGTCGAGGAACTGAGCGCCGAGATCGCCAACCTTTCCGCCGACCGCGACTCGTTGCGGGCCCGCTGGCAGGCCGAGAAAGACCTGGTGGAAGGCATCAACCAGAAGCTGGAAGCTATAGAAAACTATAAGCTCGAAGCGCAGCAGGCCGAACGGGCCGGCGACTACGGCCGCGTCGCGGAACTGCGCTACGGTAAGATCAAGGAAGCAACGGACCAGGCCGAAGAGCTGAAGAAACAGCTCGAGGAACAGCAAAACAGCCAGGCCCGGATGCTGAAAGAGGAAGTCACCTCCGAAGATATCGCCGGGGTGGTTTCCCGATGGACGGGGATCCCGGTCACCAAGATGATCCAGAGCGAGCGGGAGAAACTCCTGCACCTGGAAGAAGAACTCCACAAAAGAGTTGCCGGGCAGCAGGAAGCGATCGAGGCGATCTCCGATGCTATCCGCCGTTCCCGGGCCGGTCTGCAGGACAAACGGAAACCGATCGGTTCCTTCATCTTCCTCGGTACGACCGGCGTCGGTAAGACCGAGCTGGCCAAAGCGCTGGCGGAGTTCCTGTTCAATGACGAACACAGCATGGTCCGCATCGATATGAGCGAATACCAGGAACGGCATGCCGTCTCCAGGCTGATCGGTGCGCCTCCGGGATATGTGGGTTACGATGAAGGCGGCCAGCTGACCGAAGCGGTCCGCAGAAAGCCGTACTCCGTGATCCTGCTGGATGAGATCGAAAAGGCTCACCCGGACGTATTCAATATTCTGCTCCAGGTACTCGACGACGGCCGGTTAACCGATAACAAGGGCCGGGTAGTGAACTTCAAGAACACGATCATCATCATGACCTCCAATATCGGATCCCACCTGATCCAGGAGAACTTTGCCGAACTGACCGAGTTCAACCAGGATGAGATCATCGCACGTACCAAGAATCAGTTGTTCGACCTGCTGAAGCAGACGATCCGGCCTGAGTTCCTGAACCGGATCGATGACCTGATCATGTTCACCCCGCTGGGCCGCGAGGAACTCCGGGATATTGTCAACCTTCAGTTCCGGGCCCTGCAGCAGACCCTGGCGGAAATGGGCATCGAGATCGAAGCTTCCCCGGAAGCGCTGGACTGGCTGGCCCAGCTGGGTTATGACCCGCAGTTCGGAGCCCGACCCCTAAAACGGGTTATCCAGAAACGGATCCTCAATGAACTCTCCAAGGAAATCCTGGCGGGTAAGGTCGACAAGGACAGCAAGATCAGACTGGACGTATTCGATAACAAGTTCGTCTTTCTGAATGCGGAAGTGACGCAGTAACGGGCGTTCCGCATACCTGAAAAATAAAGGCCGCACAGAATGAACTGCGCGGCCTTGTTGTTATCCCCCCCAAACGGGACTTATTCAAACTTGTAGTATTTATCGATGGTGTTGACGATCAGCTGCTCGGTAGTCGGCGGAGTTACTGAAATGGTTCCGTACGGAGCCTGCCAGAACTCGTTCTTCCGGATATGCTGGGTCTCGCCGCCTACCCGGACAAGGAGTTCGCACTGGTATTCGACGCGTAAGGTTTGCTTGTCATTGTCAGCCTTTCCGTCCCGGAGATGATCCGGCGTTGAGGTGCTCGAAAAACTCACAACCGTTACGTCAACGGGCTGGTCTTTCACCTTGAGCTTCATTTTCTGGGCAAACAGCCGGCTGAACAACTGCTCATTCAGCACCGTGTTCGTTTGGTTGGTTAACTGGATCCGGGAATCCGCTACAAAAGCACAAAACATAAAAGCGGCAAGGAAGATTGGAAGTACGGACAGCTTTTTCATGACGTTTAAGTTTAGGTTAATAACTAAAATCAATATACTAGTAAAATTAAATTTCAAGAAACAATGTTTGGCGATTCACCGGCATAACGTGGACTCGCGCGAAAAAAAGCCTGCCCCGCATTCAATTCGGCGTTTTTGCGATTTGTAAAAAAACTATTACTTCAACCTGGCGATCTGGGCGACCAACCGGTTTATTATCAGATCCATAGCGTCCGCCGCATCTACAACGCCATCTACCGGCCCGTCAGACCCGTCATGAATTCCAGGAACCCGGCCGGGCTGACCCCGAGCCAGACGACCAGGAAGGTAACCAGCGTGAGCGTTATACTGCTGAAGAGGTAGAACAGCGGATGGGTCCGTCGGCTTTCCGCTGCCGGATGATCGCGTTCGGTAAACATGGCGGTGATGATCCGGAGATAATAATAGAGGCCGATCACGCTGCTCAGCACCAGAACCACGCTGGCAGCCCATGCTCCGGAACCGGTTGCGGCCGAAAGGATGTAGAATTTCCCGATAAACCCGGCGGTCAGCGGGATCCCCGCCAGGGAAAGTAAGGAGGCGGTAAAAAAGGCCGCCAGCACCGGATTTCTCCAGAACAGCCCCCGGTACCGGGCCAGGTCGCCGGCATCCTCCTCCCGGGTGGAAAGCAGCGTGACCACCCCGAAGGCGATCAGCGTGCCCAGGACGTAGGTGACCAGGTAGAACGTGATCGCCTGGTTCCCGGAGTTGCTGCCGCTGATCAGCGCAACCAGCATGTACCCCATATGCGCGATGGAGGAATAGGCCAGGATCCGTTTGACATGGGTTTGCTGCAGAGCCAGGAGGTTACCGATCACCATCGAAGCCATCGCGACACAGACGAATATGGTCATCAGGGTCTCCGATCCCATCCCCCGGACCGCCGAAAACAACCGAAGCAGAACGGCCAGGACGCCGGCCTTGGAAACGGTGGCGATAAAGGCGGTGATCGGCGCCGGAGCGCCCTGGTAGACATCAGCCGCCCAGAGATGGAACGGCACAATGGCGAGCTTGAACCCGATCCCGACGAGCATCATCCCCGTACCGGCCAGTGCCAGGACCGGGAAACGCTCCGCGCTGCCCAGCCGGCCGGCGATTTCGGCAAAGTTCATCGTCCCTGCTTCCAGGTAGACCAGCCCCATACCGAATAACAGGAAACCGGAGGAGAAGGCGGCAAGAATCAGATATTTTACCCCGGCTTCGACAGGATAGTGCCGTTCGCGGAGATAGGCGATCAGCGCATAAGGCGCCACCGTCAGGATCTCCAGTCCCAGGAAAAATGAAATAAAATGCGTGCTTGCAGCCAATACGCAGGCTCCCAGCGCGGCCAGCAGTAACAGGACATAGTATTCCCGGGGGCCCTCTTCCTTTTCCTCGAAATAGATATAGGACAGGATATTGACCACCAGGCTGGCAAACAAAATCAGACCGGTGATGAACACCGCCAGGCCGTCCATGCGCAGCAGGATGCCGATATCATGCGGAAGGTCCGTACCGATGAAGTAGAGCGAAATGAACGCGAACAGGAACAGGATCAGGGTGAGTACCTGAATCTTCCGGTGGGTCAGGTTCATGGCGATCAGCAGCATCACCAGTACGGAGGCGCCTGCGAGCAGCAGGAGCGGCGAAAGCATATAAAGGTCCTGTTCAGTCATGAGTATCTTTTGTGATGGTCTTGTTTGTTACCGCAGGCAGGGTCCCCGGCACATCATTCCGTTTGCCGGCCTCCGCCAGGGCGGATCCCATCCGGTCCCGGAACCCGGCGATAAACGGGCGGCTCCGGTCAAACACCGGTTGGGGGGACACGCCCAGCCAGATGATCGCCAGGCACAGGAGGCTCATCGAAACCGCCTCGCGCCGGGTGAGATCAGGTACCGCCGGCGCGGCCTCATTACGCTTACCAAGGAAGATCCGCTGCAGGATCCGCAATGAATAGATGGCGGAAAAGACCAGTCCGGTACAGGCGATGACCGTTATGGTCATATCCCGGCGGAAACTGCCCAGCAGGACCAGGAACTCCGCCAGGAAGTTCCCCAGACCCGGAAGTCCGAGCGAGGCCATGACGAAGACGAGCGTAAGCCCGCCCATCCGAGGCATACCGGTCCAGAGCCCGCCCATGCGGTCCAGCTCGCGGGTATGCAGGCGTTCCTTCAGCATGCCGGCGATCAGGAACAGCGCGCCGGTGCTGATGCCGTGGGTGAGCAGCTGGATCACCACCCCCTGCAATGCGAGTTCATTGAATGCGAAGATGCCCAGGATGACAAATCCCATGTGGCTTACGCTGGTATAGGCGACCAGCCGTTTCAGATCAGTCTGCGAATAGGCGAGCACCGCCCCGTAGATGATTCCGATGGTTCCGATGACCATGGCCAGCGGCGCCGTCGCCGCAGCGGCCTGCGGAAAAAGCGGTACCGCGAACCGGAGGATCCCGTAAGCGCCGGTCTTCAGCAGGAGCCCTGCCAGGATGAGGCTGCCAGCCGTAGGTGCTTCCCCATGAGCATCCGGCAGCCAGGAGTGAAACGGTACGACGGGAAGCTTGATCACAAAGGCGATCATGAAGCCGGCCATGAGCCAGCCGGCCGCACCGGCCGGGATATCGGCTCCCAGCAGTTCGGAATAGCTGAAGGTGTACTGCCCTGTTTCGGCCCCATGGATGAAGTACAGCCCGAGGATCGCCAGCAGCATCAGCAGCCCGCCGGCCTGAGTAAAAATAAAGAACTTATAGGCGGCATAGACCCGGTTCTCGCTTCCCCAGATCCCGATCAGGAAATACATGGGGATCAGCATAAGCTCCCAGAAAAAGTAAAACAGGAAGAGATCCAGCGCCAGGAATACGCCGCAGATACCGGCCAGAATCCAAAGCAGATTGAAGTAATAGAACCCGGTCCGGCCGGCCACCTCCTTCCAGGAGGCCAGAACGGCGAGTGTGCCCAGGAAAAAGGTCAGCAGGACCATCAGGAGGCTTAACCCGTCCATAGCCAGATAAAAGCTGATTCCCCACGCCGGGATCCATGGGCTTTGGAAATCGACGAGCCAGTCGGGGCCGCCGCTCCCCGGGTTGGCGGCCCATATGGAAATGGTGAGCGCCAGCCCGGTCACTACCGAAACCAGGGCAATCCATGGGCACGCCCTGGTATCCAGGCGGCCGGCAACCAGTGCCAGGAGACCGCCTGCGATCAATATCACGATAAGCCAGACCAGTATCATAGGATCAGTTGTATTCCAAAAATCAGTATGGACCCGATCAGCAGTCCCATGGCATACCACCGCAGGGAACCGGATTGGGTATAGGCCAAAGCGCGGTGCAGCGAACCGCTCAGACGGGCAATGCCGGTATAGACCGCATCCACCAGGTCATGTTTGTTCACGCGCGCCAGGTAAACGAACGGCCGGACGAACAGCCGGTCATAAGCGGCGTCAAAGCCCCATCCGGCCAGCCAGAGCCGGTGAACGGCGGAAGCCCGGCCGGATGCTTCAAAAGCCGGAAGCCCACGGTAATACCACCGGTAGCCCAGGTAAACGCCGGATAGCGTCACCAGCGCAGCGATCCCCTGGAACAGCCATTCGCTGCCGGCACCCTCCCGGACGGCAGCAGCGGGCAGAACCGGTCCGAGCAGGTCTGAGAACAGCGTCACATGACCGAAATTATGCGGAAGTTCCACGAAACCGGCTAAGACCGCAAATACGGCAAGGATAACGAGCGGGACGGTCATCAGGCGACCCGGCATGTGCCCGGGCTCGGTCTTTACGTCGCCAAAAAACGTCAGCATCATCATGCGCGTCGTGTACAGCGCCGTGATGAAGGCACCGAGCAGCGCCATCAGCCACAGCAGGCTGTGCCCGCCGGGCGATGCCCAGGCGTACCAGAGGATCTGATCCTTGCTGTAGAATCCGGCGCTCACCAGCGGGAGGGCCGCAAGCGATGCCGAACCGGCCAGAAAGGTCAGGAAGATGAGCGGCAGTTTTTTCCGCAACCCGCCCATCCGGTACATGCTGTGTTCATGATGAAGCGTCTCGATAACGGCGCCGGCGGCCAGGAACAGCAGCGCCTTGAAAAAGGCATGGGTCATGAAATGAAAGATCGCCGAAGTCCAGGCGCCAACCCCCAGCGCAAGGAACATATAGCCGATCTGGCTGATGGTGGAGTAAGCCAGGACCCTTTTGATGTCATGCTGCGCCATGGCACTGCAGCCGGCCAGGAGCAGGGTGGTTGCGCCGATAACGGCAACGATCATCTGGACGGCCGGAGCTGCAATGAAAACGGCCTGCATCCGGGCCAGCAGGTAGATGCCGGCGGTCACCATGGTGGCCGCGTGGATCAGGGCGCTTACGGGGGATGGTCCGGCCATGGCATCCGGAAGCCAGGTCTGCAGGGGCAGCTGGGCCGATTTCCCGATTCCACCGGCGAGCAGCAGCAGCGCGGTGATCGTGGCGATCCGGGAACCGTCCGACCACGTACCCGGAACGGCCGCCGTGATCTCGGGAATATTCAGCGTTCCGAACTGGTAGAACAGGAAGAAGAGCCCGATGGCCATGGCCGTATCCCCGATCCGAGTCATGATAAATGCCTTCCGGGCGGCATATCCGTTCATCGGGTTCTCGTACCAGAACCCGATCAGCAGGTAACTGCAGAGCCCCACGCCTTCCCAGCCCAGGTAGAGCATCAGCAGGTCCCCGGCCAGAACCAGGATGAGCATGCTGGTAACAAAGAGATTCATGCTGGCGAAGAACCGGGCGTAATCCCGGTCCGGTTTCATAAACTCCACCGAATAAATATGGATCAGCGCGCCGATGAAGGTGATCACGAAAACAAAAACGAGCGACAACGCATCCAGCCGGAAGGTAATTGACGGCGCAAACCCGCCAACATCGAACCAGGTCCGGACCGTCTGACTGTATACGTCTCCCGGTCCCTGCAGGAACGCGATGCCCGCCGTGATGGCGACGAGCGCCGACAGGCATACTGATGCCGAACCGATCACTGCGATGGCCGGACGCGCCAGGTTCCGGCCCGCCAGAATGAGGATCAGGAAGCCGGTGAACGGCAAAGCGGGAATCAGCCACAGGAAATCTTCCATATTCGTCGATTTATTCGGTTAACCTTTCATTTCTTTCAGCCGGTCAATATCAAGGCTCTGGTGCTGCTGGTGGATCCGGAGAATGAGCGCCAGGCCGATGGATACCTCGGCTGCCGCCATAGCCAGGATGAACAGGAACATCACCTGCCCGTCGGCCTGGCCCCACCGCGAACCGGCGGCAATGAAGACCAGGGAGGCCGCATTGAGCATGATCTCTACGGACAGCAGCATGAAAATGATATTCCTGCGGATGATGACCCCGACAATGCCCAGAACGAAGAGTATCGCGGCAAGCAGCAGGACCGCATCCATGGTTACCGGCAGGTTCATGCGGGCCTCCCTTCCAGGAACCGGTGGGTCACCAGTTTCTTATGCTGTGCGATGTGCGCGGCACCGACGACGCCGGCCATCAGCAGAAGCGCTGCCAGCTGCACCGCGATGACATATGCGGAGAACAGGACCGTCGACACGTCCTTCGGCGCGACCGCATGCAGTTCCCCGACCGAACGCTGCTGTCCTGCGATCAGGTAGCCCATTTCGGCCAGCAGGATCAGGGCCAGTGCCGACGGCCCGATCCACTGGCGGGCGTTCAGCCAGGGACTTTCTCTTTTCGGGGCCAGGGTACCCAGGTTCAGCAGCATGATCGTAAAGATGAACAGGACCATGATCGCTCCCGCATAGATGATCACTTCGAGCAGGGCGGCAAAGGCCGCCCCGAGCAGGTAGAATATCATGGCCAGCGAAAGCAGGCTGATGATCAGGTACAGCAGGGCATGGACGGGATGGCGGCGCGTGATCACCATCGCGGTCGAGAGTACCGCGATCACTCCGGTTATATAAAATACGGCTTCCATAATCAGGGCAATAAGCTGTGAATATCTACGGGCGGCTCCTCCTGCTCGCCGGTTCCTTTATCCTTTACTCCGGCTGCCAGGCCGGCAACCTTGTAATAATTATAGCCGGGATATTTCCCCTGGCTGTCGATCAGCAGATCCTCTTTTTCGTATACCAGGTTCTGGCGGTTGTACTCCGACATCTCAAAGTCGGGAATCAGCTGGATAGCATAGGTCGGACAGGCTTCCTCACAATAGCCGCAGAAAATACAGCGCGAGAAATTGATCCGGAAGAACTCCGGGTAGCGCCTCCCGTTCTCATCCTGGGTCGCCTGCAGCGAGATGCAGTCCACCGGGCATGCCGCCGCGCAGAGGTAACAGCCGACACAGCGCTCGCCCTTATCGGGGTCGCGCGTGAGGACAATGCGTCCCCGCCACCGGGGTGCCAGCGGCGCCTTTTCCTCCGGGTACTGGTAGGTGGCCCGTTTCCTGAACATATGCAGAAATGTCAGCCAGATCGTTCTGAGGTTACTGATCATGATCGATAGTCTCTAGTGTATTTTTGATGACCTTCTCCTGGGGTCGTTTTCTCACTGTTTTACGCTGCTTTGCTTTTTACCGGCTTTGGTCGGTCACCGTCTTTCCGGTCACCCCCTACCCCGTCCACAGGACGACCGCGCCGGTGACCAGCAGGTTCAGCAGGGCAAGCGGCAGCAGGATCTTCCAGCCGTATCCCATCAGCTGATCATATCTCGGCCGGGGCAGTGATGCCCGCAGCAGGATAAAAAACAGGATGAAAGCGAATGTCTTGAGTACGAACCAGACAAGCGGCGGAAGGAACGCAGGGCCAAGCCACCCTCCGAAAAACAGGGTCACCACCATGGCGGAGATCAGGGTGATCCCCAGGTACTCCCCGATGAAGAACATGCCGAACTTCATGCCGGAATATTCGGAGTGGAACCCGGCGACCAGCTCGCTTTCCGCCTCCGGCACATCGAACGGCAGGCGGTGGGTTTCGGCGATCCCCGCGATAAAAAAGATCACGAAGGCGAGGGGCTGGTACATGATGAACCATCCGCCGGCCTGCGCCGTCACGATATCCGTCAGCCGGAACGACCCGGTCAGCATGACCACCCCCATCAGGGACAGGCCCATAAAGACTTCGTAGGAGATCATCTGGGAGGCGCCCCGGAGCGCTCCCAGCAGGGAATACTTGTTATTGGACGCCCAGCCGCCGAGTACGATGCTGTATACGGCCATGGACGACATGGCCAGAAAAAACAGGATGCCTACGTTCAGATCGGCAACCAGGATGCCTGGCGCGAATGGCACCACCGCGAAGCTCAGCAGCACGCTGGCGACCACGATCGCCGGGGCCAGGACAAAGATCGCCTTGTCGGCAAAAGGCGGGATCCAGTCTTCCTTGAAAAAAAGCTTGATCGTATCGGCCAGGACAATGAGGAGCCCGAACGGCCCGGCCCGGTTCGGCCCGTAACGGTCCTGCCAAACCGCCAGCATGCGGCGCTCGAGCCAGATCAGTCCGGCGGCAACGGTCAGGAGCACAAATAGGATCAGGACGATCATCAGCAATCCGTTCATAGCATCTCCTTTCTGAGTATGCCGTGCACAGGCCAGTTCAGGCCTGTCAGCGGCGGAATATTATAGGGAACCCCCACGCAGTATACCGGCATTTCGGGCAGCACCCGGACTGGCAGGACCAGCTCGCGCTGTTCCAGTTGCAGGGACAGCCTGTCGCCGTCGGCGACCCCGAATTTCCGGGCGTCCTCCGTACAGATCGCCAGGCAGGGTTCGGGCATACGCTGCCGGATGCCGCTGGCATAGACGCTTAGCTCTTCGGAGCCGAAGATATGGGGCATGGGCAGCACCGCCCATGATCCGGCCGGCACTTTGCCGTTCATCCGGACCGTTTTTCCGTTCGCGTCCTGCGGTGTACCGGCGCGGTCCAGCAGCCGGAGTCCGGCATGGAAGCCATGCAACGGTCCGCCGATCTCCACCTGGTATTTGTTGACCGCCTGCGGCGAGTTCCACCCGGGCGACCAGAAATAGGGCGTTAGCGGCGCGGGCGGGATGCCCCGGAACCCTTCCATGGTAAAACTGAGCGGCGAATCCGGATCTTCGGGCGGTTTGGGCTCGCTGACCTGATAATGGGCCTGCATGGCCGTCCTGCCGCTGTAACGGTGCGGCTCCCGCGGGATCTTCTGACCCGCAATGCTGAAATCTTCGGGGATCATCCGCTCAATCCCGGCAAACTGGGGCCAGGTCCGTACCAGTTCCTCCTGGAGCTCTGCGATGGTCCGCGTACTCTCCGTTACCGTCCCCTGGCGAAGCTGGCGGATCCGTTCCAGCCAGCGCCAGCTTTCCCGGATGTCATCACCTTCCGGTTTGAACACCTGGAAGAAGCGCTGGGCGCGTCCTTCGTAGTTGATCAGCGTACCGTCGCCTTCGGCAAAGGTGGCGACCGGAATAACGATATCCGAACTGTTGGTTCCCGCATGGTGCAGGTGATCCAGGGAAACCACCCCCGATCCAGTGTACAGCTCATCGGCCTGTTCTTTCGGGCCATGGCGGTAGAGATCATTCTCCAGTATGATCAGGACCGGTTTTCGGTCCCCTGTCTGGCCGGCCGGTATCGCCTGGAAAGACGGTGCGCCGGTCATCGCAAGTCCCATGGAATTAGACTCGGGAACCACATAGGCCAGGCCTCCCCGGACCGCAGCAGCGATCCGGAAGGCCGCTTCGGTAATGCCGGAATGGAACAGGCTGGTTCCCGAAATGATCAGCGGCTTCTTGGCCCGCCGCAGGCCGGCGGCGATCCGGCCGGCCAGGGTCCCGGGATCCGGTCCCGCATCCGGTGCCTCGAGGATGGCGGCGATGGTTGCACCGAGTTCGGCAATTTCGGCGGGCGAAGCATACAGGGTTTCACGGGCAAGCTCGTCCAGCTTACCTTTTACCGGGTAGGCAATGTACAGGTCGCCCGCATCCGACTGGGCAAGTTCCCGGTTGGCCCCGTCATGCCAGGCGGGGATGCCGATCGACCGGCCGGCCTCCATCGGCACCCGTTTGACGGCCTGCCGGATAGCGAGGGCTATCCTCGGGGCGGTATTGGTGACGTCCTCGCCGATAATCAGCACCGCATCCGCCTGCTCCATGTCGCGGATGGACGGTATGCTCACCCGGCTGCTCCGGCAGAAACCCAGAATCTGCTGCAGCATCCCGGCCTCCAAAGCGGATACGCTCTGGTAGAAATGTTCCGGTCCGACCAGTTCCCGCAACGCGAAATTCGATTCCAGGGATGCCCGGGGCGATCCGATGCCGATCAGCTCGCGGTCAAGCAGCTCGCTCAACCTGGAAAACAGTTCCGGACGGCCGACCGCCTCGGGCACATGTCCCCGGACCAGCGGGTGCCGGATCCGGTTGAAGTCGTTGACGAACTCGTAGCCGAACCGGCCGCGGTCGCAGATAAAATAGCCGTTCACTTCCTCGTTGAAACGATTGGTGATCTGCCGCAGCTGTCCGTACCGTTCGCCGGCGATCGTATTGCATCCGGCGCTGCAGTGCTGGCAGACCGAAGGAGCCATGGTGAGATCCCACTTCCGCGTGTAATGTTCCCTTAGCGTCTTATCGGTGAATACGCCGGTAGGGCATACTTCGGCCAGGTTTCCGCTGAACTCATTCTCGAGCACGCCATCCGACTGCCTGCCGAAGTACACGTGATCATGGGCGGCGAAGGCATCCAGGTCTTTGCCGCCGGCATAGTCCTTATAGAACCGGACGCACCGGTAACACTGGATGCAGCGGTTCATCTCATGATGGAGGAACGGGCCGAGGTACTGGTTGTAATAGGTCCGTTTGCGGTACCGGAAACGCCGGTAATTATGGCCGGTCATGACGGTCATATCCTGGAGATGACAGGAGCCCCCTTCGTCGCAGACCGCACAGTCATGCGGATGATTGGTCATCAGCCACTCGATGACCTGCGTACGGAAGGCGCTGGCGTAGGGATCGCTGACCGAGAGGTACAGATCGTCGCGGACCGGCTCCATACAGGACATGACCAGTTTTCCGCGCTGGTCCTCCGCATCCCGGAACACTTTCACCGCACACTGGCGGCAGGCGCCGACCGAGCCCATTGCCGGGTGCCAGCAGAAGTACGGCAGGTCAAGTCCGAGAGACAGGCATGCTTCCAGCAGGTTCTTTCCGGCCGGCACGTCAAAGGGCTTTTTATCGATGTAGATCCTGGGCATGATTCACCTCCACGGACATTTTTTTTCGTGTATATGTCTCCGGAAATCGTCTCCGAAGTATTTAAGGGCGCTTTGCAGCGGCTCCATAGCGCCGGGTGCCAGTGCACAGAACGTATGGCCCATGCCGAGCATTTTCGTATGCGTGTCCAGCAGTTCAAGGTCTTCCTCCCGCCCCTCGCCCCGCTCCAGCGACGCCAGGATCTTTTCCGTCCAGGGCAGACCTTCGCGGCATGGCGTGCACCAGCCGCAGGACTCCTGGGCGAAGAAGTGTTCCAGGTTATGGACAAACCCGACGGGGCATGTGCGGTCATCCAGAATCACCATGGTCCCCGTTCCCAGCCGGCTCCCCGCCGCCGTCACGGACTTGAAGTCCATTTTGACATCCAGGTGTTCCCCGACCAGGAAGTCGGTTGAGGCTCCTCCCGGCAAAAGCCCCCGGAACCGGTACCCGGGCTGCATCCCGCCTGCATGCTCCTCCAGAAGTTCCCGGATGGGGGTTCCCATCGGGAGCTCCCAGACCCCGGGCCTGCGGACCCGGCCGCTGATGCCGTAAAGCTTGGTCCCGGCATCCTCACCCCGGCTCAGCGACTTGAACCAGGCGGCGCCGTTCCGCACGATATGCGGGATATTGCTCAGCGTCTCCACGTTATTGACGATCGTCGGCTTGCCGAACAGACCGCTGACCTGCGGAAACGGGGGTTTGGCCCGCGGCGTGGCCCGTTTACCTTCGAGCGCGTTAAGCAGGGCGGTTTCCTCGCCGCACATATACCGGCCGACGCCCGTATGAACATGCATTTCCAGGCTGAAATCCGTTCCCAGGATGTTCCGGCCGAGGTAGCCCGCCTGGTAGGCCTCGGCGATCGCATGCTTCAGCAGCCGGGCCGCTTTCTTGTACGCCCAGCGGAGAAAGATATAGGAGATTCCCGCCTGGATGGCATAGGCAGACACGATCATGCCTTCGATCAGCTGGTGCGGATTGCCCTCCAGGAGCAGGCGGTCCTTGAAGGTCCCCGGCTCCATCTCGTCAGCGTTGGCGATGAGGTATTTGGGGTAGCGGGCCTGGCCGTTCATCGGCACGAAGCTCCACTTCATACCCGTATTGAATCCGGCCCCGCCCCGCCCCTTGAGGTCCGACTCCTGGACCAGTTTCTGTACGTCGGCCGGCGCCATCGTCTTCAGGGCCTGGTGTACGGACGCATACCCGCCCTTGTGCTCATATTCCTTCAGGGTGAGCGGCGGACGGTTGAAACTGATGTACTGGGTCAGGGGTCTTTCCATATCAACGGTATTCCTGGAGGATCTCATCCAGCTTCGCACAGGTGAGATCCCGGTATAATTCATTATTGATCATCAGCGCCGGCGCATGATCGCAGGTACCCAGGCAGGCGTTGGGCAGCAGCGTGAACCGGTTGTCGGGGGTCGTCTCACCGAAGCTGATGTTCAGTTTTTCATGCAGATGCCGGTACAGATCCGGGTAGCCCATAACATAGCAGCTGATACTGTCGCAAAGCAGGATCACATGCCGGCCCACCGGTTTGCGGAAGATCAGGTTGTAAAAGGTGGCCACGCTGTCAACCTCTGCGGCCGATATGCCCAGGTAACCGGCAATCGCCTCCACGCAGTCATCGGACACCCACCGGCGGTGGTGCTGAACGACCTTCAGGGCCTCGATACACGCCGCCCGTTTTTCCGGCAGAAGAGCGATCTCGCGGTCAATTTCCCTCAGTTCATCTTCCGTTAACAACGTTTGTACACTCATGGTATCCGGTTTATCTGTCAATATCGGCCAGAACATAGTCCATACTTCCCAGGATGGACAGCAGGTCGGCGATTGTATACCCCCTGCTGATATAGGGCAGCATCTGCATATGCGGAAACGACGGGGTGCGGATGCGCACCCGGTACGGCGACGTATTGCCGTCGCTGATCAGGTAGTACCCGTTTCCGCCCTTGGTCGCCTCAATACAGCTCAGGGCCTCCCCCGACGGGATCACCGGTCCCCAGCACACGCCGAGAAAATGGGTGATCAGGGTCTCGATGTCTTCCATGGTATGCTTCTTCAGCGGCGGGGTGGTCAGCGGGTGATCGGCCTTAAAACTTCCTTCGGGCATATGCTTCAGGCACTGCTCGATGATGCGGAGGCTCTGCCACATCTCCTCGACCCGGACCACGGCCCGGTCGTAGCAATCCCCGTTCCTCCCGGTCGGAATATCGAACTCGAAGTTCTCATATCCGGAGTACGGGCGCTTTTTGCGGAAGTCCCAGTCCATTCCGCAGGCGCGGAGTCCCGGACCGGTCACGCCCCATTCGATCGCTTCTTCCAGCGTATAGATGCCGATGCCGACCGTGCGGCCCCGGAAGATGCTGTTCTGCATCACCATCTTGTGGTATTCACGAAGTCGTTTTGGGAAATAGGCTATAAACTCACCAACCAGCTTATCCCATCCCCTGGGAAGATCCTGTGCAACCCCGCCGATCCGGAACCAGCTGGGGTGCATGCGCCCCCCACAGACAGCCTCCACGATGTCGAAGATCTTTTCACGGTCGGTAAACATGTAAAACACGGGCGAGAGCTGCCCCAGGTCCTGGGCAAAGGTGCCGTACCAGACCAGATGGCTGGCGATCCGGAAGAACTCGCACATCATCACCCGGATGACCTGCGCTCTTTCGGTCACCTCGATCCCGGCCAGCTTCTCGACGGCCAGCAGGTAGGCCAGGTTATTGACCACGCCGCCCAGGTAATCGATCCGGTCGGTATAGGGTATATAGGTATGCCAGGTCTGGCGTTCGCCCATCTTCTCGGCGCCCCGGTGGTGAAACCCGATATCCGGAACCGCATCGACGATGTCCTCCCCGTCCAGCTGCAGGATGATCCGCAGGACCCCATGTGTCCCCGGGTGCTGGGGCCCGAGATTGAGAAACATGAATTCGGACTGATCACCGGCACGCTGCATCCCCCAGTCCTCGGGTCGGAACTGCAGGGCAGACTGTTCCCTGTCGACCTTCTCGGGCCATAGCCGGAAAGGCCCCATCTCGGTGGCCCGGGCCGGGTGTTCCTTGCGCAGCGGATGTCCCGCCCACCAGTCGGGCATGAGGATCCGCCGCAGGTTGGGATGACCTTCAAACCGGACTCCGAACATGTCATACACCTCCCGTTCATACCAGTTGGCGTTCTTCCACACCGCGTGTACGGAGGGCGCTACGGGGTATTCTCCCGCCAGGCTCACCTTGAGCCGGAGAAAAGCGTTGTGCCGGAAGGAAAAAAGGTGGTACACGAGCGTAAACCCGGATGAAGGGGTGCCGTTCTTCCGGGCCCGGGTCCGCTCATCGATGCCGCAGAGGTCGAACAGCATGTCGAAGGCCGGATGTGACGGCTGTGAGCCTGCCTTCAGATACTGCAGTACCTCCACGATCCGGTCCGCCGGGACCCAAAGGGTCTGGATCCCGTCAGCGGCAGACTGCGGGGTGACAGCCGCATCACCAAATTGATGCTGCAGCTGCTGAACCAGATCGGATTCCCTGTCCATTTTCTTACGGCATTAGGGATAACGGTTATTCAGTATTCAGTTATTCAATCGAATCCGGAGACCGGAAACTGGTCATGCGTTTACGATCCTCCCGCATGGTCTCCTTCAGGGAGATTGCGGGGGGCCTGATTACGCCCTGCTCGTCCATCTTCCAGCTCAGGGGTCTCTTTTCGGTGCCCACCAGGTCCCGCAGCAGGATCAGGCCGTTCATGAACGCATCCGGACGGGGCGGACAGCCGGGCACATAGACGTCCACCGGCAGGAACTTGTCGACGCCCTGGACGACGCTGTAGATATCATACATGCCCCCGGAGTTGGCGCAGGATCCCATAGAGATCACCCACCGGGGTTCCATCATCTGTTCGTAAAGGCGCTGAATGATCGGGGCCATCTTGATAAAGACCGTTCCGGCGATGACCATGACATCCGCCTCCCGGGGCGTACCCCGGATCACTTCGGCCCCGAACCGGGCCACATCGTATTTGCTGGTAATGCTGGTCGCCATCTCCACGAAGCAGCAGGACAGTCCGAAGTGAAACGGCCAGATGGAGTTCTTCCGGCCCCAGGAGATCAGGTCCTGCAGGGTCGACAGCATCACGCTCTGCTGAACGGATTCTTCAAAGGAACCGGTGCCGGAGGTCGGCCGGACCGGATCGTCGGCTTTGGTCAACCACCATTTCATGAGACGCTGCTTTTACGAAGTTTATGATATGCCCGGAGGATCTTCCTGCCGTCGGGTCCGAAGTTGAGGGCGCCTATGGTCCACTCATAGATCAGCACGGCAACGAGTAACCCTATAAAAACAGAAATGGCCGTATAACCCGGCCATCCCAATTCTTTGAAAGCAAGTGCCCACAGCACAATGAACACGGTTTCAACGTCGAAGATGACGAACATCATGGCCACCAGGTAGAACTGGGCGGAGAAGCGGAGCCTGGCCGACCCGGTTTGCAGGATCCCGGACTCATAGGGTTCTCCGGTAGCCCGGTCGCGGTGCCTTTCACCGAGCATATAGGAAACGGAAATGATAACGGTGAGCAGGATCAGCACAAGGGCTCCGTATACGGCAAAGAGCCATAACGAAGTTTCCGGAGGAACAGACTGAACCATATCCTTGGTTTTTGGTGACCGTAAACAAAAAGCCGGGAACCGGAGCTCAGGTACCTGTGATATAATGCTCCAGGTTCTCTATGATAAACTTTTGTTCTTCGATGATGAACTTAACGAGGTCCCCGATGGAGATGACGCCTACGACCGCACCCAGGGAAGTCACCGGCAGGTGCCGGATAAACTTATTGGTCATCAGCTGCATGCATTCTTCGATGGTGCTCTCCGGACCGACTGTCACAGGTTGTTCAACCATGATCTCGCGGATGAGGGTGTCCTTGGAAGCTTTTCCCTTCAGGATCACCTTGCGGGCATAGTCGCGCTCGGTAAAGATCCCGATCAGTGTTTCGTCTTCCATGACCAGCAGGGCGCCGACATTGTGCTCGACCATCAGCTCAAGGGCCTCGTAGACCGTATAATCAGGGGGAATCGAAAAAATGTCAGGTCTCTTCTTGTCCAGAATGTTCCTTACCTTTCCCATGATTATACTCCTTTCCGATTTAGTGGATTTCTGTAATAGTATAAAAAGAAAAACACAGCAATTTGTTTTACTGTGTTCTTCTTTTAGGCAATTCTTTCAAAGGAAAGTATCGCAGTCAAATAATTCCGGAAATCCTTAGTCCGCACAACCGATGGCGCAGATCTTGAAGTGTCCGCACGCCAGGGCGCTCTTGGATACAAAGACCGCATCCCGCTTCTGCATGGAGAAGTTCTTCTTTAATGTCAGGCGGTAATACGACCGCTGTGATCCGGTGGTACCGAGGTCGAATTTCAGGACCGGTTCGGTGTAGCAGTTTTGCTGCTTGTCCTGATCAAGGACCACTGAAAAGTCGGTCCAGGTCTTTCCATCCGGGCTGGTAGAAGCCTGCACGATATCAGCAGCGGTAGCACAGCTGCCCAGGGACAGGTCCCAGTGCGTAAGGTCTTTCATCGTCCCGTTGGTCCCGTCTCCCGGATTGGTGTTGGTCACCGTCCAGGTCCAGGTCCAGGTTCCGTTTCCATTATCGGTCCGGCTCAGCAGGGAAACGTTGTAGGGCAGGGTTTCGCCAAGGTCTCCTCTTGCAGTACAGATGGGATTGCCGTTTTCATCAACCAACAGGGGATCTTTCTGCCCCTTCTCCTTTTTACATGCAACATACAGTGTGGATACGCTGCCCAGGATGAGAAACAAAGATAGGATGAGTGTTTTTTTCATAGAATAAGAGGATTTTGTCTCCATACTACAACGCTCGGCGCCCCATGGTTATCAATTTTTAAAAAATGTAAAGCCCCGGCTGCATTCTTCACAATTGTGTTCACTGATCTGCTTACGCGGTCTGTATAGCTGTGATGGGCATTCACATCGCACATTGTGCACCGCTCAGTTCACCGAGAAACGGAAAACGCCCGAATCGGAAGTATTTCCGGCGCCGTCCCTGGAGATGACCCGCCAGAAGTAAACCGTATTGGCCTGAACCGGAACCCCTTCCAGCTTACTGTCCTGCAGGCCGGAAAGAAAAAGGTCCGGGTTGGGCGACGTTCCGAAATAGACATCGAAGACCGCCAGGTCCCCGTCGGCATCGCTGCCGTTCCAGTCGAGGGTGACCTGACCGGCGGGCACGGACTGGCCCATAACGGGAAGCAGGATCTCTGCCGGAAACGGCGCATAGGATACCGCGCCCGGCCCGGCATTGTAAAACCGGAACACGTCGCTCTGCGCCGCGACGCCCGTTTGCCTGGATTTCGAGGTGACATACCAGGAGTATGGCGCATTCCTGCCGAGTACCACTTCGAGGTGGGATTCGGCGGTACCGGCGGTCCGGACCTCGGCCGTGATGAGGTTTTTGATGGTGAGCTCATACGTGTCAGTATATTCGGAAGGACTCCACCGGAAGTCTACGGCGCTTTCTTCAGCGGAGATCACCCTCCCTTCCATACAGACGGAATTCTGCTCCGGAAATACCAAAACGGCTTTTCCGGGTTCGCTGACGGGCGGCGGCGGGCTGTCTTTCTGACAAGCCGCCAGTCCCAGTATCAGCCAATAAAAAACTTTTCCTTTCATAATGCTTGCAATGGCATCCGGATCACTTCCGGATGATCTTATAAACCGACTCAGTTCCTCCGGTGGAGAGTTTCAGGAAATAGACACCGGCCACCAGATCCGGAAGATCCATCCGGATATTACCGTAATTGTTTACGAACCTTCCGCTGTACACCACTTTCCCGCCCGGGCTGACGATCTGGACCGAAGCATCGGCGGCAGCATTGCCGGGCAGACTCAGGTTCAGGACGCTTTCAAACGGGTTCGGGAAGACCGAGGCCACCGTGCCGGCCATGATTACCCGTTCCACGATTCCCTGGCAGTCCTTACCGGTAAAGACCTTCAGCATATTGGCACCCGGCTTCAGGCCAAGCGTGATCTGGTTGCCCCTGACGGTCCGGACTTCCCCGTTGAGCTCCACGAAGTAAGTATCGCTTCCGGAGAGCATCAGGTCGAGGGTATTTTCGGAGGGGTTTACGGCGGTATAGACCGCCAGGTCTTCCGGCTGTGCTACCACCACGTCATAGCATAACCGGTAATCCGGCTGCCCGGCTACCGTCAGGCAGATATTATAGGTTCCGGCAGCCAGCTCGCTGAATCTGGCGACCCGGTCGAAGCGTGCAGACAGATTCTTGCCGGAGCCGGTAATGGTCGCGGTATAATCCATCGGCAGTGCGGCCGAGACCTGGATCTCGCCGTTCGCGCTTCCCCGGCAGGTTGCAGCCGTTGCCGAAACCGTAAAGTTTGTCGGCGGAAGCGTAAAGACCGCCGTAACGGCCACCGCCTCTGACACCGAACCGCAGTTTCCGTCCAGGATCCGGATGCGGTACGAGCCGCTTTCCCGGGCGGTGTAGGTCCGGCCGGTAGCGCCAGCAAGGTCAACGCCGTCTTTCTGCCATTGATAGCTGTATCCTTCACCGGTGGTGGCCGAAAGGATCACCTGGCCGCCGGTTTCAAAGGTCGTTGAGCCGCTGACGGTGATGGCAGGAACCGGAACCAGGATGAATCCGCCGGTCCGGGCCATTCCTTTTGGTGTGGTCACCGTGATCTCCCCGCCGGCGCCGGGTGGTACTGTTACGGTGACCGAGGTCGAAGAGACCACCGTAAAGGCGGCTGCCGGGACATCGCCGAAGGTTATGGCCGTGGCCCCGCCAAGGTTGCTGCCGGTCAGCGTAACCGTCGTTCCCGCACAGGCGGTCAGGGGCAGGAACGAGGCCAGGACCGGCTGGTCACTGGCATTCTGAAGGACCGAGATCGTGCTGTCCCCGGCGCTGATCATCACCAGTTCCGGCTTGCTGTCGCCGTCCAGATCGGCGATCCGGACGGGGCCGCGCGTGCTCCCGCTCTGAATAGCCAGGGGCCCGGAGAATTCAGTCTGTCCGGCTGAGCCTGTATTTCTGAAAACGGTTACCAGTGCGGTCTCCCCCGCCAGGATCAGATCGGGCCGGCCGTCGCCGTCCAGGTCTCCGGCAGATACCGGTCCCGGAGGGCCTTCGGCCGGCAGTTCGGCAGCGGGCGTGAAATCCGGCGCACCGCCGGTCCCGGTGTTAAGCAAAACGCTGAGCCGCCCCGAGCCGTTCCGGACGGCCAGATCCGGACGTCCGTCACTGTTGAAATCGCCCGCTGTGAGGGCGACAGGACCGCCTTCCGAAGAGAAAGGAACCGCGCCGGCAAAGCCGGCGTTACCGCCGGATGCCGTATTGATAAAGACGAGTATCCGGTCGGATCCCTCATCCCCCACGGCCATATCCGGCTTGCCGTCGTCATTCAGATCAGCCAGGAGCAGTCCCCGAGCAGCGGTCCCGGCTGCGAATTCGCCGCCCGCCTGGAAACCGATCGCTTCCGCTGACCCGGTGTTCGTAAATACCCGGATGATGCTGTCCGACCGGCTGACCAGGTCGGGCCGGCCGTCGCCGTTCATATCGGCCACATCCACGTCCGGGACTCCCCCGGTCAGGGAGAGCTCGACAGCCGGGCTGAGGCTCAGGCTGTCCGCGGTGCTGGTGTTCCGGTATACGGAAAGCAGGTAGCTGGTATCCGGCGCGCTGATGACTTGTTGGACCACGAGCGCATCCGGTTTGCCGTCGCCGTTAATATCCTGAATGATGGCGCTCACCGGGTTGCCGCTCGTTGCGAACAGCGTCCGGTCCGCGAACCAACCGGCCTGCAGACCGCCGCCGGCCGCCCGGTTGCGGAGCACCGAGACCGAACGATCCTGATAATTGGTCGTCAGCAGGTCGATCCGCCCGTCGCCGTCGAAATCGCCTGCCGCCAGGTATGACGCGGTTCCGTCGAGGTCCAGTTCGATCCGCGAGGCGAATGCCCGGGGATCGATACCGGCGTCATTGGAAAAAGTGAGATCAAATGGCGTTGCAGATCGGGCACTGAGCCCCCCGACGGTTACCGTAAGCGGCTGATAGGTCGCTCCGGGCGGGACGGTCGCCGTCAGTGTGCCCGGCGTGGCAGCCGTGACGACAGCCTGCACCGCTCCGAAGAAGACCAGGTTATTTTCAGGGCTGGGATCGAACCGCGATCCCGATATGGTCACTGCCGTGCCGGAAGGGCCGGCGGACGGCGAGAACGAGGTGATGGCCGGAATATCATCATCCCGGATCAGGGCTGAAACCGGCGTAGCCGGATAGGTAGACAGGGACGTCAGACTGTTGCTGGCGGCCGTCAGGGTCAGTTCCACGGTCTCATCGCGATCCACCAGCCCGTCATCCAGGACCGAAATGACAATGTCCGCAGCATTGCTGCCCGCCGGGATGATCACGCTTCCGGGAAGGGTCCGGTAATCCGTCCCGTTTCCGGCTGATCCGCCGACGGAGTAGCTGACGATGGTTACTGCCGAACTGGATACCCCGGCCGGAAAACCGACCCGGAATACCACATCCGTGGATGGCTCGGCTCCGTCCTGAACTTTCACGAGCGAAATCAGGTTCGCTGATGAGCCGTCGTTGTCGGCGATATTGGCGATCACCGAGGATGTGGTACCCAGTGTCAGGCCCGGCGATACAGCGCTTGACGCACCCTGGAGGGTCAGGGCTACCGTTTCGGTGATCTCGATCTCCTGATCATCCGCAACCGCCACCCGGATCTCTGCACCATTGTCGCCTGCAGGGATCTCCGCCGTTCCGCTCAGTGTGCTATAGTCGGCCCCGTTGGTAGCCGTTCCCCCGATCGTATAGGTCACTGTGGTCGCAGCCGAGCTCACAATGCCCTCGGGATAACGGACCACAAAGACCGCATCGGTCCCGGGCTCGGCCCCGTCGCTCTCCTTTACCAGCGTCAGCACCTCATTCCGGGGAATCTGATCATTGTCGGTCAGCGTCACGGAGACCGCCCCCGGGGCTACGTTCAGCAGTGTATCTGCAGAAGTGGCTGCCGTCAGGGTCAGCACGACCGTTTCGGGGCGCTCGATGATCTGATCGTCGATTACGGCAAGATCCAGGGATACCGCATTTTCGCCGGCGGGGATCACGACCCGGGCCGGAATCTCCTGGTAATCCGTACCGTTGACGGCCGTTCCGCCGATGGCGAACGTGACCGTTGTCGGCGATGAACTGGTGATCTGCTCCGGAAAACCGATCCGCAATCCCGCTGAGGTTCCCGGCTCACCGCCATCGCGGACCCGGGTCAGGGAAACGGTGTTGTTCGGGGCCCGGTTGTCATCATCCGCCAGGAGCACCGAATCGGGCGTTGCGGCTACCGTCAGGGTGGAAATGTCATTCGTCGCATTTCCAAGGGAAATTCGGACCACCTCGTTTCCTTCCATGATCCGGTCATCGAGCACGCCGATCTCAACGCTCACGCTGTTGGCGCCTGCGGGGATCGTCACCGTTCCCGGCAGCGCGTTATAGTCCGCGCCCGCGACGGCGCTTCCCTCCGCCCGGTAGGTCACCGTTGTCGGAACTGAACTCATGATCCCCGGAGGGAACCGGACTTCGAACCGGCCGTCGGTCGCAGGTTCCGCCGCGTTTGCAACGGCGGCAAGCATGATCCGGTTATTGTCCGCGGTATTATCGTTGTCGGCCACCTCGGCCGTTGCCGGGTCCGTGCGGACCGCCAGATCAGCCGACTCCCCCGCCGTAACACTGGCTGACTCCAGAGTAATCACGAGGGTCTCCACCGGCTCGATTACCTGGTCATCCAGGACAGGGATGACCAGCTCGGCAAAGTTCTGCCCGGCCGGGATCACCAGGGAGCCCGGCAGGGGGGCATAATCCGTGCCGGCCGTGGCCGTACCGCTGACAGCATAGCTGACGGTGGTGTTGAATGTCCTGACAACGCCCTGCGGATAGCTGATCCGGAACCGCACCGAATCCCCACCTTCGGCGCCGTTGCCCGCAGCGGTCAGCGTAATTACGTTGGTGGCCGGATCCTCATCGTTTTCGGTTATGGTCAGAGTCGCCGGCTGGCTGTCTACCGCCGGAGTGGGAATGCCTGAAGCGGATACCAGCGTCAGCTGAACGGTTTCATTGCCTTCATACTCCTCGTCATCGAGCACGCTCACCGTTATGGATGCGGAGTTCGATCCGGCCGGGATCACTACCGTTCCTGGCAGGGCGGAATAATCCGTACCCGCCGTGGCGCTGCCCGCCACCTCATAGTTTACAGTCGTCGCCGCCGAACTGGTGACTCCCGCGGGGAACCGAACCTCGAACCGGCCGCTGGTTGCCGGTTCCGCGCCGTTTGCCACGGCCGCCAGCATGATGCGGTTATTGTCCGGGGTGTTATCGTTGTCCGCCACCTGGGCCGTAACCGGGTCGGTGCGGACCGTCACGACCGTCGTCACGCCGGCCGGAACACTGGCTGACCCGGGGGTCAGCACCAGGGTCTCCGTCCGCTCGATCACCTGGTCCTCCAGGACAGGGATGACCAGCTCGGCAAAGTTCTGCCCGGCCGGGATCACCAGGGAGCCCGGAAGGGGGGCATAATCGGTGCCGGCCGTGGCCGTACCGCTGACCGCATAGGCGACCGTGGTATTGAACGTTTTGACAATTCCCTGCGGATAACTGAACCGGAACCGTACCGGATCGCCGCCTTCGGCGCCGTTGCCTGCGGCGGTGAGGGTGATCACATTGGTGGCCGGATCCTCCTCATTATCGGTTATGGTGAGCGTTACCGGCTGGGTGGCGACCGTCGGGCTGGAAACGCCCGAAGCGGATAGCAGGGTCAGCTGAACGGTTTCGTCGCCTTCAAACTGGTTATCATCGAGCACGCCCACGGTGATGGATGCCGAATTGAATCCCGCAGGGATCTCCACCGATCCAAGCAGGGCGGTATAGTCCGTACCCGCTGTGGCACTGCCCGCCACCCGGTAGTTCACGGTCGTGGCCGCCGAACTGGTGACTCCCGCGGGGAACCGAACCTCGAACCGGCCGCTGGTTGCCGGTTCCGCGCCGTTTGCCACGGCCGCCAGCATGATGCGGTTTCGCATGGGGGTATTATCGTTGTCCGCCAGCTGGGCGGTAACGGGGTCCTGGCTGACCGTCACGACCGTGTTCACGCCGGCCGGAACACTCGCCGACCCGGGGGACAGCACGATGGTTTCGGTACCTTCGATCACCTGGTCCTCCAGAACGGGAACCGCCAGCTCGGCAGAGTTATCCCCTGCAGGGATCACCAGGGAACCCGGAAGGACGGCATAATCGGCGCCGGCCGTCGCCGTACCGCTGACGGTATAGCTGACCGTGGTAGTAAACGGTTTAACTACGCCCTGCGGGAAACTGAACCGGAAGCGGACCGGGGGCCCGTTTTCGGCACCGTTGCCGGCGGCGGTCAGCGTGATCACATTGGTGGCGGGATCCTCCTCATTATCGGTGATGGTCAGGGTAGCCGGCTGGGTGGCGACCGTCGGGCTGGAAACGCCCGAAGCGGATACCAGGGTCAGCTGAACAGTTTCATCGCCTTCAAACTGGCTGTCATCGAGCACGTCCACGGTAATGGATGCCGAATTGTCACCTGCAGGGATCTCCACCGTGCCCGGCAGGGCAGTATAGTCCGTACCCGGTGTGGCGTTGCCCGCCACCTGGTAGTTCACCGTCGTCGCCGCCGAACTGGTGACTCCCGCGGGAAAGCGAACCTCAAACCGGCCGGCCGTTGCCGGTTCCGCGCCGTTGGCCACGGCAGCAAGCGTGATGCGGTTCCGCATGGGGGTATTATCATTATCAATCAGCCGGGCGGTGACCGGGCCGTCCGGATCGAGTCCCAGTTCCGTCCCCCCTGAAACGGCTTCCGTAAGGGTCACGGTAACGGTCTCCTCCCCTTCGATAATCATATCCTCGTTAACCGGGATCACGATTTCCTGGAAGCGGGCACCCGCAGGAATGGTGACCGTACCGCTGCTCCCGGAGTGGTCGGCTCCCGGTTCTGCCGTTCCGCCGACCGTATAGCTCACGACGGTCCCGGAGGACCGGGTGACCCCTTCCGGGAAACTGACCCGGAACCGGATATCGCTTCCGCCTTCTTCCCCGTCCGTGACCAGGCTTAGGGTCAGCATGCGGTCCGCCGGATCTTCGTCATTATCCGAAATGGTCGCTTCAGCCGCCGCCGCCTGGAGGGTGATGGCGGCTACGGCGTTGGAGGCACTCTGCAGGGTGATCGTGATGGTCTCAGGTCCTTCAAAGACCGTATCGTCGGTCACATCGATCACCAGATCCGCGGCGTTTTCACCGGCTGGCAGGACGAGCGTGCCGCTCAGAGCGGCATAATCTGCATCCGGTGTGGCACTGCCACCCACCGCGTAGCTGACCTGCGTAGGAACGGAGCTCGTCACTCCCGCCGGAAAGGAGATCCGGAAACGGGCGCTGGTACCCGGCTCGGCTCCGTTGGCATCGGCGGTAACGGAAAGCGCCGCCCCCGTGTCGTTATCGGTTATCGTGGCTGAAACCTCAGCCTGCGGATCGAAGCTGACCGGACCGGCGCCCGCATCGGCGGAGACCAGGCTGATCACAATTTCTTCGGTGCCTTCCATGATCCGGTCATCGGCAGGTGTCAGCCCGATCAGGGCCGACGGTTCTCCTGCAGCGATCTGGACCGTTCCCGATACCGCCGGGAAATCTGTGCCGGCTACCGCCGTGCCGGTCAGGCGGTAACCAACCGTCGTGGTTTCCGGGGCGACATACCCGTCCTGATATTCGACCCGGAACTGAACCACCTGACCGTCCTCCGAACCATCCGAAACGTTGACCAGCGTGAGCGAAGGCGTCACGAACGTAAAACCGGGAAAGGATGCGCTGCTGTCCGCGGTGGACACTTCCACCGGACCCGACGAACCGCCACCGACAACAGCGGAAACAGAGGTGTCCGAGGTGACCGTGAATGAGCGGGCCGGAGTTCCGCCGAAGGAAACGGCGGTGACCTCACCGAGCCCGGTACCCGTGATGGTGATCACCGTGCCGGGCAATCCGGAGGACGGGTTAACGGACGTGATGGAGGGCCCCTGCGAAAAAGCGGAAAAGAAGCACAGCAGCAGGGCGGTAACCGGCAGTAAATGTTTTTTCATATCAGGCAGAAAGAGGCAGAATCGGGGTTGGAATTTTCCTGCCAGAACAACAACATTTCGTCCTGTTAAGTTTTATTACTCTTTGGTATACAGCGATAAATAAGAAAGAAAAAGGTTTCGTTAGTCTTTGACGGCCGGCCTGACCATCCCTCCGGCGAAGTCAAAGGAGACGTCTCCGCGGATCGAGAACGGCGAGCTGAATGCCGGATCATTGGTCGGGAACCACACCTTTTTATCACGGTTGATCAGGATCAGGAGGCCTTGCGGATCCCCGGCCGCACAGAATTTATCGAAGTTGCCGTCATAGAGCGGGATGCTCCCGATGGCGTTCACGGCGGAATAGGCTGCACCGATATCGGTCACCGGCATGCCTACTTCGCTGATCCCCAGGATGTGATCCGGTCCGAAGGGCCCTTCCGCTCCTGCAGGCAGGTCGCGCCGCGCAATGAATTCCACGATATTCCGGTCGGCATCATAAAAGTACATGGCAATAGCATTCCAGGCATCGAACCGCATCAGCTCGTCGCCGTCATCCTTCAGGATGGCGACCCGCGCCTTTAGCCACTCCAGGGCCTGCCGCTCTTTGCCGGCAGCAATATTGAACGCGATGTGGTATGGCGTCGCTTCCGGATCGGCCAGCAGGGTAAATACGGTGTGACCGGCAAGAAAGGAAACGGAGTCAGGATTCTGGCGCTGAACGGCCAGACCGAGCCGGTCCCCGTAGAAACCAAGCTGTTCTTCAAAATTAGCGGAGTAGATGGTCAGTTCGCGGATTTTCATGGACCTGCAGATCTTCGTTGACCGTATGAAAAACAACCGGCGATCCGGCCCGAAAGTTTTGAATGAAACGGTACCCAGCCACCATGACCGGGACCGCTTACGCACTAAAAATCGAAAAAGTCGTCCAGGAAGGATTTCTTTTTCTTGTAGGGCTGCTGCCTGTAATGCGGGTGCTCGGACTGCCGGTACGAAGGCTGATCCCCGTAACCGTATTGCTTATAGTCGGAGTCGTAGTTCTCCCGTTTTGAGTAATGGTCGGCAGAACGGTCGATGATCTTTTCCAGTTCACCCCGATCCAGCCAGACGCCGCGGCATTCCGGGCAATAATCGATCTCGACCCCCTTTTTTTCCGCCATTAACAGGGTTGCATTACAGTTTGGACATTTCATATCGTATCGGTTTGGTTTCCACAAATAACGCCAAAATAAAACTAAAGTATGTTTTAAGCGGTAGTTATTGCTATTATCCGGATCAGAAAGATTACGCATATGTCAAAGAATCCATCCGTTTCCCTGACCTCCCTGCTGGACAATGACTTCTACAAATTCACCATGCAATATGCGGTAATCAAGTTATTCCCGGAGGCCAGGGCAAGATACACCTTCATTAACCGGGGCAGACATCGTTTCCCGGAAGGCTTTGCCGCGGCCCTGCGGGAATCGGTCGATGCCCTGGGGAAACTGAAACTGACCATGGCGGAAAAGCGGTTCCTGGAAGAGTCCTGCCCCTACCTGGATCCTACCTACCTGGATTTCCTGCAGGGGTACTGTTTCAACCCGGACGAAGTCACCATCGAACAGACCGGTGACCAGGTGGAGATCTTCATCGAGGGGTACTGGTACCGGACCATTCTGTGGGAAGTACCGCTGATGGCCCTGGTCTCGGAGGTCTACTATCAGCTGAATGAGCTGCAGCCCGCCGGCGACCTGGAGATCATCGAAAATGTGAAGCACAAGATTGACAGCTATGCCGCCCTGGGCGTCACCGTGGCGGAGTTCGGAACCCGGCGAAGACAATCCTACCACACGCACAGGATTGTCGCCGAGGCGCTCAGGAAATATGCCGGCAACACCTATGTGGGGAGCAGCAACGTCCACATGGCCATGGTCACGCGGACCAGGCCGATCGGAACCCATGCGCACGAATGGTTCATGTTTCATGCGGCCAAATACGGGTTCAAGATGGCCAATGCCATGGCCCTGGAAAACTGGGTCGGCGTGTTTCGCGGTGACCTCGGGATCGCCCTCTCGGACACGTATACCTCAGACGTCTTTTTCAGGCAGTTCGACAAGAAATTCGCGAAGCTGTTTGACGGGGTCCGCCATGACAGCGGGGACCCGGTTGAGTTCGCAGAGAAAACGATCCGGCACTACCAGAGCCTGGGCATCGATCCGGCCTCCAAGACCATCATCTTTTCCGATGCGCTCAATTACCGGAAGGTGGAGCGGATCGCGGCATTCTGCCGGGGAAAGATCGGCATGTCCTTTGGTATCGGGACGAATTTCACGAATGATGTGGGTCTGAAACCGCTGAACATGGTGATCAAGATGATCCAGACCCGCCCGGAGAACGATCAGTGGACCGATGTGATCAAGCTTTCCGATGAGAAGGAAAAGTATACCGGTACGCCGGAACAGATCCTGCTTGCCAAGAGCGTCTTGTCGATCTCCTAAAACTTTTTGCCTGAAAAACGCTTTAATAAGGTATAAAAACCAAATATATCTATCATGAAACTTACAAGCTTATTATTAACCGGAATCGCGGCGGGAGCAGCCGCATGGTATCTGATGTATACTGAAAACGGACGTCGCGTAACTGATAACATTGCTTCAAACGTAGGCCCTCTGAAACAAAAAGCCACTGACACCATTGATCAGCTGAAAGGCCAGTTCAGTAAATCAGACTCCGGAAACTCCTATTAAGCCGGCACTGATACGTTAACAAAAGACAAGTAATATCGCGGGGCCACCCGGATCTTACTTGTTTTTTTCGGTTCAGCCAGGTGAATTTAATCTATCCGGTTTTTTACGGATTTTCTATCTTAACCGGATGAAGCCCCTCAGATCCAAACGAATGAACGACCGCAGGCTCGCGGCAGTGAAATACCTGCTCATCATCTTCGGCGTCATCCTGGCCTCCTTCGGACTCAAGTCCTTCCTGATACCCAACGACTTTATTGACGGCGGCGTTACCGGCATCTCGCTGCTTGCCTACCAGTTATCCGGCATTCCGGTGTCCGCCTGGCTGATCATGTTCAACATACCGTTCATCTTTCTCGGGACCCGCCAGATCAGCCGGCCGTTCGCCATCAAGACCATGGCGGCGATCATCCTGCTCGCACTGATCATCTACTTCATCGAGTTCCCGGTCATCACCGAGGACAGGCTGCTGATCTCCATTTTCGGGGGTTTCTTCCTGGGAGCCGGGATCGGGCTGGCCATCCGGGGCGGTTGTGTCCTGGACGGTACGGAGATCATGGCGGTCTACATCAACCGCCGGAGCGCGCTGAGCATCGGGGACATCATCCTGATCATCAATGTGGTCATCTTCATCTTTGCAGCATTCATCCTCAGTATAGAAACGGCCCTCTATTCCATCCTGACCTATCTTTCGGCCTCCAAGACGATCGACTTCATTATCCAGGGTATCGAAGAATACACGGGCGTAACGATCATTTCTGCCAAGAGTGAAGAGATCAAGCAGGGCATTATTGACAGCCTGGGCCGGGGAGTGACCATTTATAAAGGCGAGCGGGGGTATGGCGGTCACTTCTACCAGGAAAAGGACATCAATATCATCTTTACCGTGGTAACCCGGCTGGAAGTCCCCAAACTGAAGGAAGAGGTGATCCGGATCGACCGGAAGGCCTTCATGTTCATGAACGTGGTGACCGACACCACCGGCGGGATGATCAAGCGAAGGCCGCTGCACTGATCCGTGCGTGCGGCCTCCGGCGCGGTGATACCGTTACCGGATCAGCGGGTTCTTTTCCCTGGTAAAAAGCGTATAGACCTTCTTGTCGACCCAGGACGGGAAAAGTTTGTTCATCAGCACGGCCAGCTTCCCCTGGGAAGTCATCACCAGCGTCCGTTTCCTTTGCTCCACCCCGTCGGCGATGATGGTGGCAACCTCTTCCCCGGACATCATCTTTGCTTCATCCATGCTGGTTTCACCATGTGCCGAACCGTCGCCGGACAGCGCGGTACTGCGGATGTTCGATGCCGTAAAGCCGGGAGCGGCGACCATCACATGCAGACCCGTCTTCAGATTCTCCACCCGCAGGGATTCCAGGAACCCGTTGAGCGCGAACTTGGAAGCTGAATAACCGGTGCGGCCGGGCAGTCCGCGGAAGCCAGCGATCGAGGACACGCCGACCACCGAACCCTGGTTCTTCAGCAGTTCGGGAAGCGCATACTTGGTACAGTAAACGGCTCCCCAGAAGTTGACGTCCATCAGCTGGCGGAGGACGATCAGGTCGAGGTCCCGGAACAGGGCCCGCATCGAGACTCCGGCATTGTTGATCAGCACGTCGATCCGGGAAAAGGTGAGCAGGGCCTGCTGCACGAGGTGCTCGCAGTCCTGTTCCCGGGAAACGTCACAGGCGACGGCAACCGCCTTGATCCCGTACTGCTTCTCCAGGCTGGCGGTGATCTCGCAGAGGGTCACGTACTGCCGGGCACCGAGCACCAGGTTGGCGCCGCGTTTTGCAAACTCCTCGGCACATGCTTTCCCGATCCCGGAAGATGCGCCCGTAATGATGACGGTTTTATTTTTCAGATCCATGAGGGTGTCTTTATAAGGTTGTTATGGTAGTGCTAATCGTAATGGCTGTTCCGGAGCGGGCTATTTATGAAGTGAGTGCTGGTACGGAACCCGGGTGACTATGGACCGTCCGAGTGTAACCTCATCGGCATACTCGATCTCCCCGCCGAAGGCGATTCCCCGGGCAATTGTCGTAACGGACACCGGGAAATCCTTCAGTTTCTTGTACAGGTAAAAGATGGTGGTATCCCCTTCCATCGTGGCATTCAGGGCAAGAATGATCTCGGAGATGCCGCCTTCGCGCACGCGCTCCACAAGCGCCTCAATATACAGGTCGGAGGGTCCGACCCCTTCGATCGGCGAGATCAGTCCGCCCAGTACATGGTACAGTCCGGAGTACTGGTTCGTGTTCTCGATGGCCATGACGTCCCTGGTATCCTCCACGACACAGACGACTGCCCGATCCCGCTTCGGGCTGGCGCAGATCTCGCAGACCGGATGATCCGAGATATTGCGGCAGACCTGGCAGTACTGAATGTTGTTCTTCAGTGAGGTAAGGGAGCTGCTGAACCTTTCCACAGTCGAAGCCGGCTCGTTCAGCAAATGTAAAACCAGCCGGAGCGCCGTCTTCTGACCGATCCCCGGAAGTTGCGCAAATTCATTGACAGCAGCTTCAAGAAGCTTGGATGAAAAATTCATTCGGCAAATTTACGATTTCCGGAGCATTCGGCTTCGGGACATCGCCGTGATTCGCATAAATGGGCATTTTTTCACGGTTTAAAGAACATTATTATTACTTTTAGCGCTTTAACTTTTTATAAATGGCTCCTTCTGTACTACTTTCCTTTCTTATAGGATATTTTATAATTCTTCTTGCAATTTCCTATTTCACTTCAAAAAAATCCTCAGACAACTCGACCTTCTTTATTGCGAACCGGAATTCCAAATGGTACCTGGTCGCTTTCGGGATGATCGGAACCGCGTTGTCAGGGGTGACATTCATATCCGTCCCCGGAAAAGTCGGTTCACCGGCCGGGGACGAGTTCCAGTACTTTCAGTTCGTGCTCGGAAATGCGATCGGCTTCATCATTATCGCTACGGTGCTGCTGCCGCTGTATTACCGGATGAAACTGACTTCCATTTACGGCTATATCGAACAGCGGCTGGGAACAACCAGTTATAAGACCGCGGCTTCCATCTTCCTGCTGAGCCGGACGATCGGATCGGCTTTCCGCCTCTACCTGGTGGTGATCGTTCTGCAGCGGTTCATCTTCGACACCTACGGGATCCCGTTCTGGGCTACGGTGCTGATCTCCCTGCTGCTGATCTGGTCCTATACCTTTAAGGGCGGTCTGAAGACGATCATTATTACGGATACCCTGCAGACCCTGTTCCTGGTGGCCTCCGTATTCCTGACGATCTACTTCATCTGCGACAGCCTTGACCTGGGTATCGCCCAGGCCTTTGAAACCGTTAAGAACAGCGGCTACTCCAAGATCTTCTTCTTTGAGGATTTTATGACCAGCAAATTCCATGTCAGCAAACAGCTGCTGGGGGGGATCTTCGTTACGGTTGCCATGACCGGTCTGGACCAGGACCTCATGCAGAAAAACCTCAGCTGCAAGAACATCGGCGAGGCGCAGAAGAACATGTTCACTTTCACCTCGGTCTTCGTGGTCGTCAACCTGTTCTTCCTGAGCGTGGGTGCATTGCTGTACGTATACGCGGCGAAAAACGGAATCGCCATCCCTACTGACGGGGCGGGCAACCCAAGGACCGACTTCCTGTTCCCTGAGATCGCGCTGAACCACCTTTCAGCCATTCCGGCACTGGTATTCATGATGGGACTCACCGCCGCCACGTTTGCGACGACCGACTCGGCTCTGACCGCCCTAACCACTTCATTTTGTGTGGATTTCCTGGGAATGGATAAAAAAGAAAACATTAATAAGGCAAATGCCGTTAGAACGAGGCATTTGGTGCACGTAGGTTTCTCCGTCCTGATGTTCCTGGTGATCATCTTTTTCAATGCGGTGAACAACGCGGCTGTGGTCAGCGCCATCTTTACGGTAGCCTCATACACATACGGTCCCCTGCTCGGACTTTACGGTTTCGGCTTGTTTGTGAAGAACCGGGGAGTCAACGATAAACTGGTGCCATGGATCTGCCTGCTGTCTCCGGCGATCTGCTATTTCATCAGTGCGAACGGAAAGGCATGGCTGGGCGGCTATACATTTGACAACGAATTAATCCTGGTCAACGGGCTGATAACCTTTATCGGTTTACTTTTCATCAGTCACAAGACCGGGAAACAGACACAATTTTAAACATCAATACATTCGAATATGACGAGTGACGAAAAAATCAGGAATGCGTTTGAAAACAGGGACTGGCACGAGATCAAAGTAACCGACTCGTGGCAGATCTTCAAGATCATGGCAGAGTTCGTGGACGGATTTGAGAAGCTTGCACGGATCGGCCCATGCGTATCCATTTTCGGTTCAGCTCGTACCGATAAGGAAAGTCCGTATTACAAACTGGCGGAAGACTGCGCCCGTTTACTGACCGAACGGGGCTACGGGGTAATTTCCGGGGGCGGTCCGGGGATCATGGAGGCTGCCAACAAGGGGGCGTACGAAGCCGGCGGCAAATCCGTCGGGCTGAATATCGATCTGCCTTTCGAACAGTTCCACAACAAGTATATTGACCGTGACAAGCTGCTGGAGTTTGATTACTTCTTCGTCCGCAAGGTCATGTTCATGAAATACTCACAGGGATTCATCGTCCTTCCGGGCGGCTTCGGCACTATGGATGAGATGTTCGAAGCGCTAACGCTGATCCAGACCGGAAAGATCGCCCGGTTCCCGATCGTCCTGGTAGGTACCGATTACTGGAAGGGCCTGATCGACTGGATCAAGACAACCATGCTGGAGACCGAGAAAAACATCAACGCCGAAGATCTCAACCTCTTCCGGCTGGTCGACACGGCGGAAGAAGCGGCGGAGCATATTTTCCGGTTCTACGAGAAATATGTGCTCAAACCAAACTTCTGAGACTGCAGACCCCCTGCAGCAGAAACGCCGGACCAAAAGATCCGGCGTTTCTGTTTGATATCGTTTTCCTGATCCTATCCGGGAAGGTAGATCTCCCCTTTCAGGTAGGTCACGGCCTTCCCGGACATCAAAACCCGGTCGCCCTGCAGGCTGCACCACAGTTCTCCCCGCCGCTGTGAAACCTGGAAGGCATGCAAGTCGGCTTTGCCAAGCTTCTGCGCCCAGTACGGGATCAGGTTACAATGGGCGGAACCCGTAACCGGATCTTCCGGAATGCCGGCGCCCGGGGCAAAAAACCGCGAAACGAAATCGCACTGATCTCCCGGAGCGGTCACAATGATCCCGATTCCATCGATGCGGGCAAGCGCCGTAAAGTCGGGCTGAAGTTCCGCCACTTCCCGCTCGCTCCCGTACACGACCAAATAGTCCCGTGAACGCAGGACCTCGGCCGGCCTCGGGCCGCCCAGGGCTTCCAGCAGCCCCTCCGGAACCGTAGCCGGCTCGGGAATCCGGGACGGAAAATCCAGCGTATAGAGATCATCCTTCCGGGAGACGGTCAGTTTCCCGGCTTTGACCGTGTGGAAGTTCACCACGTCCGCCTGGTATCCCAGGTGGCTGAAAATGACGTGGGCGGTAGCCAGCGTCGCATGACCGCAAAGATCAATCTCCAGTTCGGGGGTGAACCATCTCAGTTCATATTCATGGCCCCGGGGAACAAAGAATGCGGTTTCCGCCAGGTTGTTCTCTGCAGCTATCTGCTGCATGGTGGCATCCGGCAGCCATTCGGGCAGCGGACATACGGCGGCCGGATTCCCGCCAAAAAGCTCTCCGGTAAAGGCGTCAGCCTGGTAAATCGAATAGGTCGTCATAACAAAAGAGCATCAGGATATTGCTGCCCCGGAACGGGCAGCAACCGGATGCAATTATACGATTAGTTGAAGGTTTTATCGTGAATTCCGGGCAACAAAAGGCCGCTTCCGCATATCGCTGAAACGGCCTTCTCGGTAGATGCAGGGTCGTGGATACCGACCATGGGATCGGATCCGGTTCTCTGAGGTCGGAAGTGGATTCGAACCACTTTAAAAAGTCTTGCGGACCTTCGCCTTCCTGTCGGCCATCCGACCAGATTCTGGATTAAAAACAGTCGGGCCGGGATACTGTTTGGCAAAAATTTAAAAATTTCTCCTTTAAAGTAACGCGCCGGAACAATCACGAATAGATTGAAAACCAATAGTTTAAATGACGGCATCCGGCAATGCCCTGCGCTGCTCCCGCAGTGCCGGTTGTGAAACAGATTGCACAGTGGCGGGCAGGATCCTGCCCTGACCGCAGGTACCCCGAAAACAACGTTTCCGGTACCCTGCGAGCCCTTGTGGAAAAGATTATGAAACTCGTTCAAACATTTAATTTCACAAAATGTAAAGTATTTATCGTTTTAGTTAAAAAACAGTTCATTGTGGGTGCACAGTTTACATCTGGGTGCCTGAACCAAAAAGTAAATACTTATGTGTTGCAGATCGGAATCATCGGGACCGGCAATTGCCCCTGTCATTACAACGGTTAACCGCACGGGCCAGCCGGCCACCCGGCTCATCAAACGCCTGGCCCCGGCCCTCTTTCTCCTGCTGATCCTGGTGAAAGATGCGCGCCCCCAAAACCCCATAGTCACCGAGAACAGCCTTCCGGGCAATCCGAAGAGTGAATGGGATATCTCAGGAGCCGGCGATATGTCCATCCAGGGTTTCGCAACCGACATGAGCGTCAATAAAGGATCCACCGTCCGATTCAAGATCAATGTGGAAGGCAGCACCACATATTCCATCCGGATTTACCGGCTCGGATATTACCAGGGAAACGGCGCCCGCAGGGTTGACCAGCTGGGACCCTTCAACGGAATCCGGCAGCAGTCGCCGGTGTCACAATCCGCCACAGGACTGGTGGATTGCGGAAACTGGACGGAATCAGCCAGCTGGAATGTGCCTGCCACAGCCGTCTCCGGCGTATATATCGCCAAACTCATCCGCACGGATAACGGCGGATCCAGTCATATCGTATTCGTCGTACGGGACGATCAGCGCAACGCGGGTCTGCTGTTCAAGACCTCGGATGCGACCTGGCAGGCCTACAATGTATACGGCGGGAACAGCCTGTATACCGGGTCGACCTCCTACCCCAGCGGGCATGCCGTGAAGGTCAGCTACAACCGTCCGTTTATCACCCGCGACGGGGCCGGCGGCGGCGGGATTATGGAGGACTGGCTGTTCAATGCCGAATATCCGATGATCCGGTGGCTCGAACGGAACGGCTATGACATGGTCTACACTACCGATGTCGATATGGAACGCGACCAGAGGCCGATCACACCCGCCCGGTACAAGGCGCTGCTCTCGGTCGGACATGACGAATACTGGTCACTGGCCGAACGGACCCGCGTCGAAAACGCGAGGGATGCCGGCGTCCACCTGGCCTTTTTCAGCGGAAACGAAGTTTACTGGAAAACCCGCTGGGAGAACAGCATCGACGGTTCCGGAACTCCCCACCGGACCCTGGTCTGCTACAAGGAAGGCACCGCAGGGGAGAATGTCTGCGGCGACAAATGTGATCCGCTTACCAACACCTGGACCGGTCTCTGGCGGAGCGGATGCCAGTACTCCGCCGACGGATGCAAACCCGAAAATGCACTTACCGGCCAGATCAGCTGGGTCGAATCGACGGGCTCCATCCGGGTGACCGACGCATTCAAAGACCTCCCGATCTGGCGAAATACGAGCATCGCCTCGCTGGGTCCCGGCCAGTCCGTCACATTTCCGAACGGGACCCTGGGTTACGAGTGGGACGCCATCGAGTCCGACTATGCAGCCAGTTACCCGGCTGGCAGACAGGCACTATCCAGGACCACGCTGGACGGCCGGGTGCATGAGCTATCGCTCTACCAGCATCCCGGCGGAGCCCTCGTATTCGGTGCCGGCACGATCCAATGGTCCTGGGGACTGGACAATGTCCACGACCGCGGAAATGCTGCGCCCAGCCGCGATATGCAGCAGGCGACCGTGAACCTGTTCTCAGACATGGGGGTCCAGCCCGGTTCGCTGCAGGCGGACCTCGTGCCCGGAATTCCCGCGGGCGATACGCTGCCCCCGACAACCCAGATCACATTCCCGGCAAACCTGACGCAGCTGGCGAGCGGCAAGACCTATACGATCACCGGTACCGCCACCGATTCAGGCGGCGGCACGGTTGCCCTGGTGGAAGTCTCCACTGATAACGGAACCACCTGGCAGCAGGCCCAGGGAACGGGCAGCTGGTTCTATTCCTGGACGCCGGCGGATACCGGATACGTCACCATCCGGGCCCGGGCGACAGATAACTCCGGCAACCGGCAGCTGACAGCAACGATTCCATCGGTAACGGTCCGAATCGGCCAGCCCGTGTATTCCATATGGCCTCCTGATGCCGCGCCCGTCCGGATCGCCGACCCGGATATGGTGCCGATCGAGGTGGGTGTAAAGTTCCGGCCCAAGGTCAACGGGTTCATCACGGGTATCCGCTTTTACAAGGGGCCGACCAACACCGGGACGCATATCGGCACCCTGTGGACGGCTACAGGAACAAACCTGGGACGGGCGACATTCAGCGGCGAGACGTCCGGCGGCTGGCAGGAGGTCCTTCTTCCGAACCCGGTACCGGTCACCGCGGGGACTATCTATGTCGCCTCCTACCATACCAACGTCGGCCAGTACAGCTCCGACGAGGAGTACTTTACCGGGTCCGGGGTTTCGACACCCTACCTGGAGGCGCTCGGGAACGGGGTTTCCGGCGACAACGGGCTGTACACCTACAGCGCCACGCCGACCTTCCCCACCCAGGGTTACCGGTCCACCAATTTCTGGGTTGACGTCATTTTTACCCTGAACAACGTCGCAGATACGACCCCGCCGGCCATCAGTTCGACCAGTCCCGCCCCCGGGTCCGCCGGAGTCTCGCCCGTTTCGGCCGTCACGGTCCGCTTCAGCGAGCCGGTGGACGCAGCTACAGTTACCGGCTCGGTCTTCCAGCTGCGGGATTCCCTGAATGTGCAGATCGCCGCTACGGTTACCTACGACCCGGCGACGTGGACGGCCTCCCTCAAACCGGCAGCACCGCTATCCGGAGAATCCCGGTACACCGCAGTCATTTCCGGCGGCAGCATCCTGGATCTCAGCGGCAATGCGCTGGCAGCGGGCTATACCTGGGACTTCAGAACGTCGAAAGAAGTATTCTCGATCTGGCCCCCGTCGGCCAGGCCGCTGCGGGATACGGACCCTGACGAGCAGCCGGTTGAGGTCGGAGTGAAGTTCCGGCCGCTCGCCGACGGCTTCATCACCGGTATACGTTTCTATAAAAGCTCCGGCAACACCGGCACTCATGTCGGCAGTTTGTGGACCAGGGCGGGTCTCCGCCTGGCGCAGGCCACCTTCGTCAATGAAAGCAGCAACGGCTGGCAGGAAGTGCTCTTCGATGAGCCGGTGCAGGTCACCACGGGAACGGTTTATGTCGCCTCCTACCACACCAATACCGGCCGGTACGCCTCCGACCTGAATTATTTCACAACGAGTGTCGGTACGCCATACCTCGAAGCGCTCAGGGACGGGGCAGACGGCGTGAACGGCGTATACCGGTATACCGCCGATCCGGCCTTTCCTTCGGAAGGCTACCTGGCAAGCAATTTCTGGGTGGATGTCGTGTTCGTGACGAGCATCGGCCCGGACACCACCCCGCCGCATGTGCTGGCCACCAGTCCGCTCAACGGGGACGCCGGGGTCTCGCCGGCTGCAGCCATCAGCGCCACTTTCAATGAACCGCTCGACACGAACACAGTCTCCGGGACGACCTTCCGGCTGCGCGATTCCGGCGGGAACACGCTGAACGCCACCGTTTCCTACCAGGAGAGCACGCGGACGGCGATCCTTACTCCGGAGGAACCGCTCGCCTATAACAGTTCCTATACCGCCGTGATCAAGGGACAGCCGGGCGGGGATGGGATCCGCGACCGGGCTGCCAATGCGCTTGACGCTGACTATACCTGGTCGTTCAGTACCGGAGGCCCGCCTCCCGTCCCTCCGGCCGAGGGACCCGGGGGGCCCATACTGGTCATCAGCACGGCCTCGAATCCGTTCAGCCGGTACCCGGTGGAGATCCTCCGCGCCGAAGGACTCAATGCCTTTACCGCCATGGACATCTCCCAGGTATCCGCTCCTGTGCTGAACTCCTATGATGTGGTGATCCTTGGCGAAGTACCGCTGACGGCGGCGCAGGTCACCATGTTCACCAACTGGACGATCTCCGGGGGAACGTTCATCGCCTTCAGGCCCGACAGCAAATTAGCCCCCCTGATGGGCCTCACCCGCATTTCGGGAAGCCTGGCAAACCGGTATCTGAAGGTTAATGCCGGTCCGGGACCGGGATCAGGCATCGTGAGCGAGACGATCCAGTTCCATGGTTCAGCGGACCTCTATACCCTGAACGGAGCATCCGCGCTGGCTACCCTGTATTCGGCGGCCAATACGCCGACGGCCAATCCGGCCGTGACGACCAACAGCGTCGGAACGGCCGGGGGCAGGGCGGTAGCCTTCACCTATGACCTGGCGCGCTCCATCGTATACACCCGCCAGGGAAACCCGGCATGGGCAGGCCAGGAGCGGGACGGGCAGAGCGGCCCGGTCCGCTCCGACGACCTGTTTTTCGGGGACGCGTTCTTTGATCCGCAGCCGGACTGGATCGACCTGGATAAGGTCAGTATCCCGCAGGCGGATGAGCAGCAGCGCCTCCTGGCAAACATCATGATCACCTCCAATCTGCACCGGAAACCGCTGCCGCGATTCTGGTATCTGCCGAAGGGCCTGAAAGCGGCGGTCGTCATGACCGGTGATGATCACGCCACCGGGGGCACGGCGACCCGTTTCGACCAGTACCGGAACCTCAGCCCCTCCAACACTGCGGAGGCTGTGGCGAACTGGAGCGCGATCCGGGGAACCTCATACATTTACCCGGGAACCCCGATCACCAACCAACAGGTTATCCAGCTACAGCAGGACGGCTTCGAGATCGCCCTGCACCTGAATACCGGGTGTTCCGCCTATACGGCCGCCTCCCTTACGGAGAACTGGACCACCCAGGGCGGAAGCCTGCGGAACCAGCTGCCCGGCGTGAACCCGCTGGCAACGGGCCGCACCCACTGCATGCCCTGGAGCGACTGGGCCACCCAGGCCAAGGTCCAGGCCGCCCTGGGCGTCCGGATCGACGTCAACTACTATTACTGGCCGGGCTCCTGGGTCCAGAACCGTCCGGGCATGTTCACCGGCTCAGGAATGCCCATGCGTTTTGCAGACCTTGACGGCACCCTGATCGACTGTTACCAGGTCCCCACGCAGATCACAGACGAGTCGGATATCAGCAGCTATACGTCATTCATGAATTCGCTGCTCGACAAGGCCAGGGGACCGGAAGGCTACTTCGGCGTCTTCTGCGCCAATATGCATACCGACAACGGAACTTCCGAGGGATCGGACGAGATCATCAATTCGGCGATGGCACGCCAGATCCCGGTGGTGTCCGCCAAACAGATGCTGGATTGGCTGGACGGCCGCAACAACTCCTCCTTCGGGTCCCTGGACTGGCTCGGCAACCGCCTGCATTTTTCCGTTTCTGCCGCCGCCGGTTCGCGGAACATGAAAGGCATGCTTCCTGACTCGGCCGCTACCGGAAAACTGGCCGGCCTGACGCTGAACGGTTCACCGGTCTCCTTTACCATCGAAAAGATCAAGGGCATCAGCTATGCATTCTTCGATGCGGTTCCCGGGAACTTTGAAGCGACCTATGGTACCGCCGCATGCCTGGTCACCCACCCGGCCGATACGACGGTAACGTCCTTTACCCAGGCCCGGTTCACAGCCGGTTCGACAGATGACGGCGCGACTTACCAGTGGCAGGTCAGTACGGACAACGGCACCACCTATGCCGATGTACGGGATGACACCAGCTACGCCGGTTCGCAGGACCGGACCCTGACGATAAACGGGGTGACCCGGGCGCTCGACAACTACCGGTATCGGTGCATCATCGGCGGCGCATGCCCGGTCACCACCGGAGCGGCAACCCTGTCGGTCGGGAAAGCGGCGCAGACCATCACATGGTCGGATCCAGCTCCCATTACCTATGGAACCGTCCTGGATGCCCGGCAGTTGAACGCTACCGTGTCCGGGGCGCCCGGCGGGACGGTAACCGGCTCGCTCACCTATACGCCTGCTGCCGGAACCCGGATCGGCGCCGGCACCCATACGCTGACGGTGACCGCCGCGGCGACGGACGACTACCTGGAGGCGGTCGGCAGCGTAAACCTTACCGTCGGTAAAGCGGAGCAGACCATCACCTGGGCCGATCCCGATCCCATACGGTATGGCACGATCCTGGATTCCGTACAATTGAACGCTTCCATATCCGGGGTACCGGGTGGTACAGCACCGGGCGCGCTCCGGTATACCCCCGCGGCGGGTTCCATGCCACGAGCAGGCTTCCATACGCTGACGGTGACCGCTGAAGCCACAGAGAATTACCTGGAGGCCGCGGCGAGCGTCAACCTCACCGTCGACAAAGCGGCGCAGACCATCACCTGGGCGAACCCCGCATCCATCCCGTATGGTACCGCCCTGGATGCACAGCAACTGAACGCTTCCGTTTCCGGCATACCTGGCGGTACGGCACCGGGGGCGCTGACCTATGCGCCCGCTGCCGGAATCCGGCCCGGCGCCGGCAGTTATACGCTCACGGTGACCGCCGGAGCGACGGACGACTACCTGGAGGCAACCGGCAGCGTAAGTCTGACGGTCGACAAAGCGGTGCAGACCCTCGAATGGGCGGATCCTGACGCCATCATGTATGGCACCATCCTGGGCTCCGCACAATTAAACGCTTCCGTATCGGGCGTACCGGGCGGGACGGCACCGGGGGCGCTGACCTATACGCCCGCAGCCGGAACGCGGCCGGGAGCCGGCATCCAGACGCTCACGGTAACCGCCGCAGCGACAGATAATTATCTGGAGGCGTCCCGAAGCGCAAAGCTTACCGTTCAAAAACGGCCGGTATCGGCTGCGGTCGCCGTCGCTGACAAAGTCTATGACGGCTCAGTCGGCGCCCAGATCAGCTCCCGGTCCCTGACCGGAATCCTGCCGGATGACCAGGTAAGCCTGGCGGGCGGCACGGCGGCGTTCAGCGACCGGCATGCCGGCACGATGAAAGAAGTGACGATCAGCGGCCTCACCCTGGCTGGCCCGTCGGCAGCCAATTATACGCTGACCACGGATACCGTCAGCGCCACCGCCTCCATCGCACCGCTTGCCGTCCAGGGAACTTTCACGGTCGCTGATAAAGCCTATAGCGGAACAACCAGCGCCGTTATTCTAAGCCGGGCCATAGATGGTGCGCTGCCGGCCGATTCCGTCAGCCTCTGGGGCGGAACAGCCGAATTCAATGACGCCTCGGTAGGAAACTCCAAAACCGTTACAGCGACAGGAATCCGGCTGGGGGGATCCTACCCTGGAAATTACCGGCTTGAACCGGCCATTCTTACCTCACAGGCCAATATTACGCCGCGCAGCGTCACCGGTTCGATCAAGGTCACCAATAAGATCTATGACGGCAACACCGATGCCGTGGTTTCGTCGGCATCATTGAGCGGCCTGCTTGCCGGGGATGCCGGAAAGGTTGAGCTGACCGGCGGGACGGCGCGCTTCACCGGCAGCACGGTCGGCAGCAAACGGGTACTGGCCAGCGGCTTTACACTGAGCGGCCCTGCTGCCGGCAATTATTCTCTGCTCACCCCTTCCTTCAGTGCAACGGCATCCATTACGAAAAGACCGGTAACTGTTACGGCCCGGGCGGGACAAAGCAAGGTCGCAGGCGCTCCTGACCCGGTCTTTCAGTATGATATCACCTCCGGAACACTGGTCGCAGGCGATCAGTTCAGCGGCCGTCTTGCCCGTACTTCCGGGGAGGCGACCGGCATTTATCCCATCCTGAAGGGATCGCTGGCACTGGACGCCAATTATGAACTGACTTTCCAGAGTTCCGGCTTCCTGATCACCGACCCGGTCGCTACGACAACCAGTCCGGATAACGGGGTGAAATCGGCGCAGCTGGAGGTAACGCCGCGGGTACACCTGACCGGTTACCCCAACCCGTTCGCCGGACAGGCGATTGCAGAGTTCATGGTTCCCAGGGATGAGTCCTTTGTGACCCTGGCCATGTATGACCTGCGCGGTCAGAAGGTCTCGGATCTCTATGCCGGCACCGCCCGTGCAAATCAGTTGTACCGGCTCACCATACGGGGATCCGGGGTTCCGCCGGGAGCGTACTTCCTCCGCCTGACCCTGCGCAACCGGGTCGAGAACTTTAAGATCATTATGCTTGAATAGGTATTGCTGAACAGATATGGCCGGAAAGAAAGGCTTGAATAGTATGCCGGAAAGCAGCGATCCTTCCTTAGGATAGATCGCTGCTTTCTGCGGCCTGCAGTTCCCGGAGACATCCGGCAATTTCCGCTGCGTCGGCCACGTCATATCCCGGATCGTCCTGCATCCGGGGGTTAACGTATATTTCGGGACTTTTGCGGGTACGGGCGGAGGTATGAAACTCGCGGGCTCCGGTGAAAAGCGCAATTTCCCGGATGTTGGCGGCCCGGATGCCTGAACCGGGCATGATGGCGATCCGTTCATCCGCCCGGCGAACCAGTTCCCGGAGCATCTCCATCCCTTCATGGGCGGCCGGCCGCAGGCCAGAGGTGAGAATACGGGTACAACCCGCGGCAATGACGTCTTCCAGGGCTTGCATGGGCTCCTTTACGCGGTCAAAGGCCCGGTGAAAGGTGACGTCCATCGGGTATGCCAGTTCGACCAGCCTGCAGGTCCGTTCCAGATCGATCCTTCCGTCCGCATGCAGCAGGCCAAGGACCACCCCGTCGCATCCCAGTTCCTTGCAGAGGGTGACATCGGCACGCATGACCTGGTATTCATCATCCGAATAGCAGAAGTCGCCGCCGCGGGGACGAATGATCGGGAATAGTTCGGCCGGCACCCGTTCACGCGCCAGCCTGATGAAGCCCCGTGAAGGGGTTGTCCCGCCTTCAAGCGGGTTGGAGCAAAGCTCGATCCGGTGAGCCCCGCTGTCCCGGATCGTCAGACAACTCTCCGGATTGAACGCTATGACCTCTAACTGGAATGACATAGACATTAGCTGAAATAACTTCCCGCCTCGTAGATCTTTTCCTGGCCGGCATCCTTAACCGAATAGGTGAATCCTTTATGGATCGCGAAGGCGCCATACCGGCCCCGCTTATCGAGGGCCAGGAATCCGACCTGCAAGGTCCGGGCCCGTTCAGGGTCCCGCCTGACAATCCGTTCGACAAGCGTCCTGCATGCCGCCTCCGGGTCCATGCCGCCCCGCATCAGTTCGACCACCGCATGGGAGCCGCAGGTACGGATCACTTCCTCACCCAGCCCGGACGAAGTGGCAGCGCCCACTTCACCGTCCACATACAGCCCCGCACCGATGATCGGGGAATCCCCCACCCTGCCGCGCAGTTTCCAGGCGGCCCCGCTGGTGGTGCATGCGCCGCCCAGCATCCCATGGGCGTCCAGCGCCAGCATCCCGATCGTATCGTGGTTATCCGGACCGCCGGGCAGCCGCCGCGGATCTCCGGTTACGGATTTCTGATTCTCCACATTGATGACCGGACTGTACCTGGACGTCTTCAGCCATTCCCGCCAGGCCTTCTCCGACTCCGGGGTGAGCAGGTTTTCCTTCTTGAACCCCTGGCTCAGCGCGAATTGCAGTGCGCCTTCCCCTGCCAGCATGACATGCGGGGTCTTCTCCATGACCATACGGGCGACGGAGATCGGGTGTACGATATGTTCCAGGAAGGCCACCGAACCGCAGTTCAGATTGCCGTCCATGATACAGGCGTCCAGGGTTACTTTACCGTCGCGGTCCGGAAAGCCGCCATATCCGACCGTATGATTCGACGGATCCGACTCCGGAACCTTAACGCCCGTTTCAACCGCATCGAGTACATGCCCCCGGGCGGCCAGTACCTTCCAGGCTTCGGCATTTGCCGCTTTACCGAAATCCCAGGTGGAAATAACGATGGGCTGATCCTTCAGCGGCTCCTGATCCGGAAGCGCGGCGGCGAGGGACTTTCGCTGAAACAAAAGGGCGGCGGAGCCGAGCAGGGAGGTCTTTAAAAAACGACGGCGTTGAGTCATCTGGACAAGGTTGAACCGGAATACCCGGTAAAACAAAGATATAAAAAGCCGGGGCAGATGCATGACCTAGGATTTCCGGCTGGAGTCCCGGTAAATGCTGGGCAGCCTGAGGTCGTACTGCAGGGCAGTCAGCCGGATCACAACGATCGTCCCGATACTGATCACGTCGGCCCAGTCGCGTTGCACATGGGTTTCGAGCAGCAGGAAGTAGACGCTTCCGCCGATGATACAGGCGGTGGCATAGATCTCTTTATGAAAGATCAACGGGATATTATTCAGGGAAATATCGCGGATAACGCCGCCGAAACACCCGGTCACCGTTCCAAGCGCGACGCAGATCCCGGGATCAAGCCCGGTGGCGATCCCCTTCTGGATGCCCAGTACCGTAAAAAATCCAAGCCCGAGCGAATCGAACACGGCCAGGGTCTTCTGGAAGTTCCGGATGGTATTGTTGAACAGGATGGCGACCAGGGAACTGGCAAGAATGATCCAGGTATAGTTCATCGTGCGGATCCAGCTCACCGGGAGATCGCCGATCAGGACGTCGCGGACCGAGCCGCCGCCGATGGCGGTAATGAAGGCGATAATGAACACGCCGAATACGTCGAGCCGTCTTTGCATCGCTGCAAATACGCCCGAAATCGCAAAGGCCACGGTCCCCAGGATGTCGATCAGGTTCAGCAGTTCATATTTCATTCGATGTATCGGGCATCACGGAACGAAGGTACTAACTATTTCACATCTTCGGGGTTGGGCCGGATGATCAGGCGAAGGGTCGGGTCGTTGGTCATGAACGACCACAGCCAGCTGAAGGCGAGCTTGGTCTTGTTGCGGAACCCGGCGATGGGAATCAGGTGGATGAACAGCCAGACCAGCCACGCGAAAAAGCCCTTGAAGGAAAACTTGGGCAGATCGGCAACGGCCTTGTATTTGGCGATGATCGCCATACTGCCCTTATCATGGTAGGTAAAAGGCTTCAGCGGCTCCCCGTCGGCCATCCGTTTCAGGTTCCTGGCCAGGTTCTGTCCCTGCTGAATAGCCACCTGTGCCAGCTGGGGATGTCCGTTGGGGAACGCCGGATCGGTCGTCTGCAGGCAGATATCCCCCAATGCATAAATATTCGATGAGCCCTGCACCCGGTTGTATTCGTCGACCAGTATCCTCCGGCCGCGGCCGATCACCTCACTGGGTAGTCCCGGAACTTCCCTGCCGGTGACGCCGGAAGCCCAGATCAGCACATTCGTGTCGATGGATTCGCCGGTGCTCAGGATCACCTTCCCGTCGGCATAATCCTTCACTGCCGTATTCAGCGTAATGTGGACGCCCAGCCGGGTCAGCACTTCCGTAGCCTCCGTCTGGGCCTTTTTGCTCATCGGCCCCAGCAGGACCGGGCCGGCGTCAATAATGTAGATGTGGCCCTGGAGGTCGGTGATCTCGGGGTATTCCTTGGCGCGGATGTTCCGGCCCAGCTCCGCCAGCATACCGGCGATCTCTACCCCGGTCGGTCCGCCGCCGGCAATGACCATATTCAGGTGCCGTTCCTTTTCCTTCCGGTCGGTGGCGCGGACGGCCTTCTCCATATTCAGCAGCAGGTAATTCCTCAGGTTCAGGGCATCGGTGATGGTCTTCATCGGCAGGGAGTTCCTGCGGACATTCTCCATTCCGAAATAATTGGTCTCCGTTCCTACCGCCAGCACCAGGATATCATATTCAAGCATACCCGTGTCGGTCTCCACCCTATTCAGCTCCGGGTGCACCCGGACCAGGCATCCCAGGTGAAACCGCAGGTTCTTCTTTTTCTGGAACATCCTCCGGAATGGGTAGCTGATACTCGAAGGCTCGATGAATGCCGTGGCAACCTGGTACAGCAGGGGCGGAAAAAAGTGATAGTTGTGCATGTCGACCAGGGTCACCTGGAAACAGTCGTCATTGGTCAATTCCCTGATCAGGTTGATACCGGCGAAACCGCCGCCTACGATTACTACTTTTTGGGTTTCCTTCATGAAATGCTGCGCTTGCGTCTGAAAGTTACGATCTTTATTTTACTACTACTAAAAGCAGGAGACGCGAAAATTGTTTACCTGCGCCTTTCGGATCATCCTGCCGGATCGGGCTGCCGTGCCGCCGAAAGGTATTTGACCAGTTCAAGAACCAGCAGGCTGACTGCTGACACGATAGCGACCATCCACATCGCCGGCCGGTCGGGCGCAGAAGTTCTGAATACCGGCTGAAGCGGCGGCAGGTATACGATCAGCAGCTGCAGGACGACGGTCAGCAGGATGCTGGCCCACAGCCCGCGGTTACCGGGGAGGATCCGGGGCAGAACCGGCCGGCGGAACGACCGGACCGAAAGCGCATTGGCCAGCTGCACAAAACAAAGGACGGTGAACACCAGGGTGTGCTGACTTCGCCGGTCATACCCGGCCGCGGCGGCCCAGGACTGGATGTACAGCGTCGCGGCGGCCATAACCGCCCCGGTCACCAGGATCCGGCCCGCCAGCCCGCCGGCAAACAGACTCTCCCCGGGCGGACGCGGCGGACGCTTCATGAGGTCTTTCTCGGCCGGCTCATTGACGAGCGCCAGACCCGGCAGTCCGTCAGTCACCAGGTTGATCCAAAGGATCTGGGTCGGAAGCAACGGCATACCGAGGCCCAGAAGCGGAGCCACGAGGATAGTGAGGATCTCCGCCAGGTTGCAGGACAGCACATAGAGGATGAACTTCCGGATATTTTCATAGATCCGCCGCCCTTCGCTGACAGCGCGGACGATCGTGGCGAAATTGTCGTCCAGCAGGACCATGTCGGCCGCTTCACGCGATACCGCGGTCCCGGTGATCCCCATGGCGACCCCGATATTGGCCTGCTTCAGCGACGGAGCATCATTCACGCCGTCACCGGTCATGGCGACAAATTCCCCGCTTTGCTGGAGTGCCCTGACGATTGCCAGTTTCTGGCCGGGCGAGACGCGCGCATAGACGAATACCTTTTTAACCGTCGCGATGAGCGCCCCGGAATCCAGCTCATTCAGCTGCGCCCCGGTCCTGGTTTCGGGAAGATCCCGGCCGGCCATACTCAGGCGCCGGGCAATGGCCGCTGCCGTCAGCGGCTGATCACCGGTGATCATCATCGTCCGGATGCCGGCCGTGCGGCATTCCTGAAGCGCTTCGATCACTTCGTCGCGGGGCGGATCGATCATGCCGGCCATTCCCAGAAACTCCAGGTCCGTTTCCAGGTCTGCGGACAATGGCGCGGGTTCCGCGTCGAAATACCGGCATGCGAAGAACAGGACCCGCAAACCCTGCGATGCCCATTCGCGGTTCTGGTCGAGCAGTGCCTGCTTCCGGTCCCGGCAACCTCCGCCGAACGCTTCGGCGACCTTGACCGGCGCACCCTTGACCAGCAGGACCCATCGGCCCCCGGAGGCGTGCAGCGTACTCATCCGCATCCGTTCGGAATCAAACGGAACGGTACCAAGAAGCGGCAGTTGTGAAAGGGACCTGTCACGGGTATAACCGTTCTCCAGCGCGTACCGGACCAGGGCGGTCTCGGTCGAGTCACCCAGCAGCGTGCCGTCCCCGGCAAACCGAACCTCGTTGTTCAGCAGCATGGCATGCCTGAACAGGTCCTCCGCCCCTTCAGCCGGGCGGACCATTTCCACCTGCATCTGGTTCCGGGTCAGGGTGCCGGTCTTGTCACTGCATATATAGGTGACGGATCCCAGCGTCTCAACCGCCGGCAGGTTCCGCATCAGGGCGTTTCTTGCCGCCATTCTCCGCGCCCCAACGGCAAGCGCGATGGTAATAACGGCCGGGAGCGCTTCGGGCAGCGCCGCCACCGCCAGGGACAGGGCGGTAAGGAACATCTGGAACGGAGGCTCACCGCGCCGGAACCCGAGGACGAACACCAGCACGCAGATGATCAGGACAATGACCGCCAGCTGTTTGCTGAAGACGGTCAGCCGTGCCTGCAGGGGCGTCCGCATCGAAGGGATCTCCATCATGCCGGCGATATGTCCGATCTCGGTCCGCATCCCGGTCGCCGTAACGACCGCAGTCCCGGTCCCGCTGCTGATCAACGTTCCTTTGAACACCATATTGGTCTGGTCGCCGGGGTTGAGACCGGGTTCCAGCAGCGCAAGCGTGCCTTTTTCGGTGGAGTAGCTTTCGCCCGTGAGCGCAGCTTCGTCGGCTTTCAGGGCGTTGACCGTCAGGAGCCGGCCGTCTGCAGGGACCAGGTCACCGGCCTCCAGGAGCATGATATCTCCGGGGACGAGTTCCGGTACCGGGGCCGGCCCGGGACTGCCGTCACGCCTGACCGTGGCCTTTTCCGGCACCATCCGCTGCAAAAGCCGGATGGAGTCCTCTGCCTTGCTCTCCTGCGAGTATCCCATCCAGGCGTTGGCCACAATAATGGCGAGAATAACCAGCGCATCGGTATGCTCGCCGACGGCCAGCGAAACGGCGGCTGCAGCGGCGAGAATAATGATCATCAGGTCCTTGAATTGGCCGATCAGGATCGAGATCCGGCTTTTGCCCGGGACCTGCTCCAACTCATTCCTCCCATACCTTTCCAGGCGCGCTGTTGCTTCGTCCGGAGAAAGACCGGATTCATCTGCGCCCAGTATAGCCATGACCTCCTGAGCGGGCAGCTGGTACCAGGACATGCCCTCCGGAGGTTGGCGCTGTTGCAGCTGCGGGCGCTGCTGCCGCTGCCTATTGCGCGAGGTATCCGCCATCTGCAGGATAGTAGGATCCGGTTACGAAAGAGGCCTTGTCCGAGTTCAGCCAAAGGGCCAGTTCGGCGACTTCTTCCGCCCGCCCCAGTCTGCCCATCGGATGCAGGGCGACCAGCGCCTGCAGTGTCGCCTCGTCCAGGCTGTCCAGTAAAGGCGTCCGGATATACCCTGGACCGATCGAATTGATCCGGATTCCCTGCTCCGCATATTCCAGCGCAGCGGCCTTCGTCAGGCCGGCCACACCATGCTTTGCAGCCACATAGGCCGGCGATTGCCGGGTAGCGACACTTCCCAGGACCGAAGCCATGTTGACGATACTTCCTCCCCCGGCCGCCAGCATCGCCGGGATCTGGTACCGCATACCATAGAATACGCCGGAAAGGTTGATCGCGATGACCTTGTCCCAGCCTTCAACCGGGTATTCGCCGGTCGGGCTTATGGGGCCGCCGATTCCCGCATTGTTCACGGCGACATGCAATCCGCCGAACCGGCTGACCGCCTGGCCCACCAGGCTCTCGTTGTCCTCAGCGCGCGACGTGTCGGCATGGACAAAAATCGCCTCACCGCCGCCGGCTTTGATCTCCGATACGGTCGCACTGCCGCCGGATTCATCGATATCGGATACTACGACCCGGGCCCCTTCCAAAGCATACAGCAGGCAGATAGCCCTTCCGATGCCGGAACCCCCTCCGGTAACCAGGGCAACTTTGTTTTCAAGCGTTTTCATATGACTATACAATTAGCGGGTTACTTCAGAAGAACCTCCTTCACCGCAACCTTGTTTATCGCAAAACGACCCGGTCACCCGACCGTACGATCGTTTTGTTCCGGACCCGGCAATCCGTCAAAACCTCCCTCCCGCTGAGGTGTTATATAATTTCTTAACCTCTTAAAAATCAACACCATGAACAACCCAGCAAATTCCCCAAACGGGAATCCGGAAAAACAGCGGAACACCGACGGTTCCGGCATCCTGACCACCCGCCAGGGACATCCGGTATATGACAACCAGAACCTCCGTACGGTAGGAAACCGCGGACCGGCGACCCTGGAGAACTATCAGTTCCTGGAAAAGATGTCGCATTTCGACCGGGAACGCGTGCCGGAGCGCGTGGTGCATGCCCGGGGGACCGGGGCGCACGGATACTTCGAAGCCTACGGCACCGTCGGAGATGAACCGGTATCGAAATATACCCGGGCAAAGGTGTTCCAGGAAAAAGGAAAACGTACGCCGCTGTTCGTCCGGTTCTCAACGGTCATCCACGGCGGACATTCTCCGGAAACGCTGCGCGATCCGCGCGGCTTTGCCGTAAAGATGTATACCGAAGACGGAAACTGGGACCTGGTCGGAAACAACCTCAAAATATTCTTCATCCGGGATGCCATCAAGTTCCCGGATTTTATTCACGCGTTCAAACCGGATCCGGTCACCAACCGGCAGGATCCCGAGCGGCAGTTCGACTTCATCAGTCAGACGCCGGAAGCGATGCATATGATCACCTTCCTGTTCTCGCCCTGGGGAATACCGGCCAATTACCGGCAGATGCAGGGTTCAGGGGTGAATACCTATAAATGGGTCAACAAGGACGGCGGGGCGGTCCTGGTCAAATACCATTGGGAACCTCTCCAGGGCATCAGGAACCTGACCACTGAGCAGGCCCAGGAGATCCAGGGAAAGAATTTCAATCATGCTACGCAGGATCTTTACGAGGCCATTGAGGAAGGCCGCTTCCCGGAATGGGAGCTCTGCGTGCAGATCATGAGCGACGGAGAACACCCTGAGCTGGACTTTGATCCGCTCGACGATACGAAGATCTGGCCGCGCGAACAGTTTCCATGGCTGCCGGTCGGTAAAATGACCCTGAACCGGAACCCCGTCAATTTCTTTGCGGAAGTTGAACAGTCTGCTTTCGGAACCGGGGTATTGGTGGATGGACTGGACTTCTCGGACGACAAGATGCTCCAGGGCCGGACCTTTTCCTATTCGGACACCCAGCGGTACCGCGTGGGTACGAACTACCTGCAGCTCCCCATCAACGCGCCCGCGAAACCGGCAGCCACCAACCAGCGGGACGGCCAGATGGCCTATCACCAGGATCTGACGGAAGGAATAAACCCGCACGTCAATTATGAACCCTCCAGGCTCGGCGGACTGAAGGAAGCGCCCAGGGCCGGCAAGGACCATTCCCCGATGTACCAGGCGGCCCTCGTCCGCGCGAAAATCGACCGTCAAAACAACTTCAGCCAGGCCGGGGAAACCTACCGGGGTTTTGAAGACTGGGAACGTGACGAGCTGATCAACAACCTGGTCAACAGCCTGGCTCACGTTAAGCAGCATATTCAGGATAAGATGATCGAGCTGTTCACCGCCTGCGACGAGGATTACGGCCGCCGGGTTGCCGAGGGCATCCGTGGAGCCAAAGACCGCATGGCCGCTACCGGACCCGCTGCGACTGACCAGGCGTCCAGGAAGGCGGAGGAAGTGGCCCGTGAAGCCCGTCCCTACTGAGCGGCAACGCTGAACAAAAAATATTTATGAACCGGAACGAAAGCGGTGAGCTTTCGTTCCATTTTCCCGTGATATGGAAACTACCTCTGTACCAGGCGCGCTCTTCGATGCGGCACGGACCGGCGATGCGGCGGCGCTGAAGGACCTGTTATTAAGAACCTCCGATCCTGATTGCCGGGATGCGCGGGGATACACCCCGCTGATCATCGCCAGTTACAACGGGAACCTGGAAGCGACCCGGGTGCTCCTGGAAGCTGGCGCCGACGTGAACGCGCAGGACGCCGGCGGCAACACGGCGCTCATGGGAGTCTGTTTCAAAGGTTATGCGGAAATTGCGGAACTGCTGATCAGCTATGGCGCGGACCTTAACATGCAGCACGGAAACGGCGGCACCACCCTGATGTTCGCCACCATGTTCGGCAGAAACGAGCTGATCAGGGTCGTGCTGCAGCACGGCGCCGACCGGATGATCCGGGAGAATTCCGGACTGACCGCCATAGATTTGGCCGTGCGGCACGGCAACGTGGAAGCGGTGGTCCTGCTTGAGGAATGACCCCAGGCCGGTCATTCCGCTTTGCTCAAAGGGAGCTCAGTTCGTTAACCTCTACCGGCTGCCAGTCCCCGGCCCGTTGCTCAAACGTGACGACGTAGGTATGGCAGGTTCCGGTCTCATCATCCAGATCAACGGCCACGTCGATCCGGTTATCCTTTCTTTCTTTCAGATCCTTTTCTTTCGCGGATGCTTTTCTGATGATCTCCTCGTCCGTATGCGCTTTCATGGGCTTTAATTTCGTGTGCAAGAAAAAACACTTATTTTTTCTAAAATTTATTTATAAGTTAACAACCTGAATCCAAACAACAACCAGAATCAAATCCCGAGCATGAATACCATCAACCGGCTCCTTGTTTTCCTGGCCATCGGCATCAGTCTGGCAGCCTGTCAGTCCAACGTATCCAAAAAGCAGGCCAAAGCGGCCCCGGATAAACTGTATGAAGACATGCGGATTGATTCCCTGTATCCCGCGACGCTTGAAGAGCTGCAGTTTGACTCTTCGGGAGACAGCATTTACGGGTTCTCGTACGTGGCCAACGGTAAGGGTCCCCATCCGACCGTCGTGCTGCTGCACGGTCTGCCCGGTAATGAGCGGAACCTGGACGTGGGCCAGCACCTGAGAAGGAACGGCTACAATGTCGTGTTCTTCAACTACCGGGGCAGCTGGGGCAGTCAGGGTACCTTTACCTACGAAAACAGTCTGGCCGATGTCCGCGCCGTCCTCGACCGCATCACCGATTCGGTGACCCGGGAACGGTTACGGGTAGACACCCGGAATATCTTTCTTTTCGGACACAGCATGGGGGCCGGGCTGGCATTGATCGCCGGACTGGAAGACCCGCGTGTAAAGGGGGTGGTTGCCGTTTCGGTCTTCAATCCGTATTCGACCTTCCAGGGAAGGGCCGCCCAGGTAAACCTGATGGATATCGGATCTTACCTCGGCGGACTGGGCATGCTGAAGACGACTCCTGAAAAGTTTCTGAAAGGCATCGTCCGGCATGTTGAGGACTACAACATCGAAAAGATGATTGCCGGAACCAGGAAACCTGTCCTGGTCATCGACGAACATGATCTGAACGATAATCTGAAAGCCTATAACCGTCGGCGAAGCTTTGACTATGAACGGTGGAACACCGATCATGCCTTTACCGACAAGCGCCTGGCCCTGGGCATCAGGACCCAGCGCTGGCTGGACAAAAAAACGGGCCGGAAATAACCGGTCCGGGTACTGCTTCCGGAAGCCCTGAGGCGCGGGTTCCGGGCACCCGTTTGTTTCCCCTACCCGCTCCTGCCCGGCCTCTTCCGGGAGGCTAATCGATTCTTTTCAGATCCACAAATCTTTTCCGGAAATTTCCCGTAAAACAGCACAACGGTCCTGCTTTCAGGCAAGTTTTAAACAGCCTGTTTCCGATCCGGATTATTGCCTATTTTCGCACGCCTACTACTACCAGATATGAAGAAAACGATACCCCAGCTACTACTGGCCTCAGGCATCTTATTTGCCTCATGCCAAAGTCCGGAACCGGCTTCCGGCACTGCCGCCGAACCGAAAAACATCCAGGCGCCGGATACGGTGATGGTCGCAGCGGCCAATGCTGTCGCGCCTGAAAATGCCAAACCTGCCGATGCCGCCACCGTGCTGGCCCGGAAACAGGTTCCCATCCTGTGCTATCATCAGATCCGGGACTGGACCGCCAGGGACTCCAAGGTCGCCAAGGACTATATCGTCCCTGTTGCCGATTTCAAGGCCCAGCTGAAAATGCTTGCCGACAGCGGCTACAACACAATCTTACCCGACCAGCTGTTCAGTTACCTGAACTACGGCACGGAACTTCCCGAAAAACCGATTATGCTGACCTTCGATGATACGGACCTGGACCAGTATACCATTGCTGCGCCGGAAATGAAAAAGTACGGTTTCAAGGGCGTGTTCTTCATCATGACCGTTTCGCTGGGACGTCCGAATTACATGACCAAGGCGCAGGTCCGGGAACTGTCCGATGCCGGACATGTCATCGGCTCCCATACCTGGGATCACCATAACGTAAAGAAGTACCAGGGAAATGACTGGGTGACCCAGATCGAAAAACCGACCAAAACGCTGCAGGAGATCACGGGCAAGGAGATCCGGTACTTCGCCTATCCGTTCGGACTGTGGAACAGGGAAGCCATCCCGGAACTGAAGAAACGCGGATTCGACGGCGCTTTCGCGCTGGCCGAGAAACGTGATGAGCACGACCCGTTGTTCACCGTTCGCCGGATCATCGCCAGCGGATACTGGAGTCCGCGGACCCTACATAACAGCATCACCCGGAGCTTTTAATTTTCCGCGATCAGCACTTTAAAAAAAATTTCTTAAGTTAGGATACGAATCTGGTCGGGCCGGAATTAAAATGAAGGCCCGTCCTTAAAAATAATGATCCCATGAAGAAATTATTTTTTTTAGTTCTGATGACCAGCCTGATCGGCATGAATGCCTTCTGTCAGCAGGACAAGAGTAAAAGACCGAGCCCTCCGGCCAAAATTTCAGCGACAACGAAGACCGGCGTGACGGTCACGGTCGACTACAGCAGACCTTCGGTAAAAGGAAGGACGATCGGACAGGACATTGCGCCGTATGGAAAAGTATGGCGCGCCGGAGCCAACGAAACGACCGTATTTGAAGTCAACAAGGATGTGAAGGTGGAGGGCCAGGCGCTTCCGGCCGGCAAATACGGACTTTACGCGATTCCCGGCGAAAAAGAATGGACGATCATCTTCAATAAGACCTGGAAGCAATGGGGAACCGAATACAGCGAGCAGGACGATGCGCTCCGGGTGAAAGTAAAGCCTGGCAAATCGTCGTCATTTAATGAAAAGCTTACCTACACCATTGCCGATAACGGCACGGTGAGTCTGCTGTGGGGCGACAGCCAGGTGGACTTCCGGGTCCGGTAATCCGGAAAGGAGAGGAATTTCCAAAGAGGTCTGAGCCAGCGCTCAGGCCTCTTTTTTTGTCCGTCGCCGAATGTATCTTTGGGTCCATGCTCTCTCATACCGCCGCTTTGTATAAAAAAGCCTATAGCGGGCTTTCCCGCGAAAACTGGTACCTGTCACTGGTCATGCTCATCAACCGGAGCGGGACCATGGTCCTGCCGTTCATGACTATCTACTGCACCCAGTCGCTGAACTTCACGATCGTCCAGGCCGGCTATATCATGGCGCTGTTCGGAGCCGGATCCATTGCCGGCGCGTTCCTTGGCGGCAAGATCACGGATAAGATCGGTTTTTACTGGCTCCAGGTGGGTGCGCTGCTCACCGGCGGATGCTTCTATATCCTGCTGAGCTTTCTGGACACCTTTCCGACTCTGGCGATCGGGACCTTCATCCTAAGCCTTTGCAACGAATCCTTCCGGCCCGCGAATTCGACGGCTGTGGTTCGGTACAGTACCGTAGAGAACCGTACCCGTTCCTATTCCCTGAACCGGCTGGCGGTGAACCTGGGCTGGTCCCTGGGCGGCGCACTGGGCGGATTCCTGGCTTCGATCGACTATCACCTGCTGTTCTGGGTTGACGGCGCCACCAATATCCTGGCCGCAGTCCTGCTGCTCAGGCTCCTCAAGCCGGTCCCCCCTCCTGCGGCGGCAGCCAGCGAGATACTCAAAGAAAAGCCGGCCGGATCGGCCTACCGGGACGGGGTGTACCTGCTCTTCATCCTGGTTACCGTCCTGTATGCCATGTGCTTTTTCCAGCTGTTCAGCATGCAGCCGGTATTCTTCAAGAGCGAATGGCACCTGAGCGAGCAGTTCATCGGGGGACTGATGGCCCTGAACGGGCTGATCATCGCCAGTTCGGAAATGGTGATCGTACACCGTCTGGAGGGAACTCGGCCGCCCCTGATCTTCATTGCCGTCGGGGTGGTCCTGGTCGGAACCGGATACTCCCTGGTCAATATCCTGCCCGCGGCGGCGTGGGTGGCCATTGCCGCCGTGATCATCATGACCATCGGGGAGATCCTGTCGCTTCCGTTCATGAATACGTACTGGATCTCCAGGACCTCGGATCACAACCGGGGGGAATATGCCGGCCTTTATACCATGGCATGGTCCGCCGCCCAGATCCTGGCTCCGGCGTTCGGAAGCCAGATGATCCTGCACTTCGGCTATACGACCCTGTGGTATCTCATCGCAATGATCTGTCTCCTGGCGTCGGCCGGGTTCTATGCCATTTATGTGCGGAAATCCGCCCATCCGCGGGGAATCCTTACGGGCGCAAAGTAGCGTTACGCTTTATCGGCTGATCCGGAAGGTCCTGGGATTCACCGGCGGCCGGCGGTAACCGCGTTTCCCTGATTTGTTCGCTTCTCCGGCGCGGCCGTAAAGACGCGTTCATCCGGCAGCGCCAAACAAACGTTGTACGGATAGCGTTTTGTTTTAAAGTCAGGGTGCGATGAATGATGTATTATGGATTTTCGGTGCCGATCCCATACCCTATGAAGCCATCAGTCACCTGGAAAAAAGCTCTCCCAACCTGATCGTTTATGCGCTGCCGGCCGTGGCGTTTTTTACCATCGTGGAGATCTTCGTCTCGTATTACCTGGAACGGAAAAGCTATGAAACCCGGGAAACGATAGGGTCGATCCTGGTCGGTATCGGCAACCTCTTCATCAACCTGCTGCTCAAGATCGGGCTCCTATACGGCGCGGTGTGGATCTACAACCTGGTTCCCTGGCGTATGGAACTCAGCTGGTGGACGCTCGTTCCCTGTTTTATCCTGTATGATTTCTGCAGCTACTGGTCGCACCGGATCTCCCATTTTCACCGGTTCTTCTGGGCGACCCATGTGGTCCACCATTCCAGCGAGTACTTCAACCTGACGGTCTCATTCAGACAAAGCTGGGTACAGCATTTCAAGCTGATCTTCTTCCTCCCCATATCCTTCCTGGGATTTCACCCGGTCATCTTCTTTGTGGCCAGTCAGCTCAGCGTTTTATACCAGTTCTGGGTCCATACCGAACAGATCAAAAAGCTTCACCCCGTCATCGAGTACTTCCTGGTCACTCCCTCCCACCACCGGGTCCACCACGGATCGCAGGACCAGTATCTGGACATGAACTTCGCAGCGACCTTCATCATTTGGGACCGGATGTTCGGAACGTTTATCGAAGAGGGTGAAAAACCACGTTACGGACTGACCTCAGGTATCCGGCATAAGATGAATCCGATCTACCTCAACTTCCATGAATACTTTGACATGGTCCGGGATGTCCGGAACGCTCATGGGCTGAAGCAGAAATGGCATTATATATTCGGCAGCCCGGCCGATATCGCCCGTGAGAAGAAGCAGCAGGCAGCCGCCCCAGGGCCTTAGAACTCTTCCAGCCCGAACTTGAATACGGTCGTTTGCCGGTAGGTTTCGCCCGGCCGGAGCACGGTATCCGGAAAATCGGGGATATTCACGGAGTTGGGATGCTGGTGTGTCTCAAAACAGAAACCGCCGAACTTTTCATACCGTTTGCCCCCTTTTCCGGGCACACCGTTCAGGAAGCCGCCTGTATAGAACTGAACGACCGGTTCGGCACTCAGCACCTCGAGACTAATCCCGGATTTTGCGGACCACGCCCGGCCCATCAGTCCCCATTCTGCGGGGGCCTTGTTCAGCAGGAAGGCCTGGTCGTACCCGGTTTCCGGATTCCAGCCTGCGTCCACGGTCCGGGGATGCGTGAAATCATAGGGCGTGCCCTGTACGGCGAGCAATTCTCCGGTCACTACGAGATCCCCGGCCTGCGCAAAGTAGAGGCTCGCAGGGATCTCGACCCGGTGGTCTCCGATATAACCGGCCTCCCCGTGCAGGTTGAAATAGGCATGATTCGTCATATTCACGGGGGTCGGCTGATCCGTCACGGCCTGGATCTGGTAGATCAGCTCGTCTTCGTTGGTCAGCCGGTAGGTTACATCCGTCCGGAGGTTTCCCGGATACCCGGCTTCGCCATCCGGGCTGTCATACCGGAAAGTGACCGATGCATGGGCCGGATCAACCGAAACGATCTGCCATGGGTTCCGGCTGAAGTGCCCCCCGCCGTGCAGCTGGTTATCACCGTTATTTTTGGTCAGCTCGTGAACCCGGCCGCCCCAGGAATAGCGGGCGCCGCCGATCCGGTTGGCATAGCGGCCCACGATCGCACCGAAATACGGGCAGTCCGCCAGGTACGATTCCGAGTAATAGTCTTCTGCATGATCAAATCCCAGGGTGACGTCCCGCATGACCCCGTCACGATCGGGAACCAGGACCGACTGGATGATGCACCCCAGGTTGGTGACGCGCACGGTCGATCCCTTATCATTCACCAGGGTGATCCAGAAAAGATCCCGGCCCTGGTACGAAGTGAGCACTTCGGACTGGATGGCTTCCATAATGAACTTTTTACGCTAATATAGAATATCCGTATTTATTTCCGGCCAACTCCCCGCATTCATTACTTTTGTTCATGCGGAAATTGAAAATGGACGAACTGAACCGTCCTACGGTGGAAGAATTCCGGAACCAGCAGAAACTTCCCCTGGTGATTATCCTGGACAGCGTGCGGAGCATGCATAATGTGGGCTCCGTTTTCAGGACCGCCGACGGATTCGCCGTGGAAAAAATCTTTTTATGCGGAATCACCGGCCAGCCGCCCCACCGGGAGATCGAAAAAACGGCCCTGGGCGCAACACACTCCGTTAAGTGGGAATATGTCCAGGACGTTGCCGCGGTCATCCGCAGGCTCAAGGCGGAGCAGTTCACGATTCTTGCCGTTGAGCAGGCAGCCGGCAGCGTGATGCTGAATGACTTCCGGGCGCAGCCGGACCAGAAGTATGCCCTGATCTTCGGGAACGAAGTTCACGGCGTAAGCGAGGAGGCCATGCAGCTGATGGACACCTGCATTGAGATTCCGCAGTTCGGGACCAAACATTCCTTCAATATCGTGGTTTCCGCGGGTATAGTCCTCTGGGACCTCTGTGCAAAGCTGAAATTTAGTTATTGAGTTTATTTGTTGTCAGTTATTGAACTTGTTGTCAGTTATTGAATCCAGCTACTGAATCATGACGGAAGAAAGCGCTTTAGTTAAAAAACTCCGGATCAAACCGACTCACCGGGTCCTGCTGGTCAATGCCCCGGCAGCCTATGGCGATCAGCTGCAGCCGCTTCCCCGGGAAGTGCAGGTCCATCATACGCCGGATGGCCAGTACGATGTGGTCCAGCTGTTTGTCATCGACCGCGTCGAACTTGAAAAGGAACTCACCTGGCTGCCGGAGCACCTCCGTGAAGACACGGTCTTCTGGATCACCTACCCGAAAAAAGACTCCGGGATCCGCACGGACCTGGGCATGATGGAATCCTGGGATGAGACCGCCCGGCTGGGACTTACCGGAGTGGCTGCCGCATCCATAGACGCCACCTGGACCGCCCTGCGGTTCAAGCCGGCAGGCCTGGTGAAGAAATCGGCTGCGGGAAATCAGCAGATCCCAAACAGTGAATTCGGCGCATACGTCGATGTGGCCGCCCGCACGGTGACCCCGCCTGCCGACCTGAAAGAGCTCCTGGAGCAGCATCCGTCGGCCCTGTCGTTTTTTGAAGGTCTTTCCTTTACCAACAAAAAGGAGTTTGTCCTGTGGGTGCTGACCGCCAGACAGGACAAAACCCGCCAGGACCGGATCTCGAAAACGGTGCAGAAACTCCTGGAGGGAAAGAAAAACCCCAGCGAGAAATAAGCACCCGGATCAGAGCATCAGGGCCGGCCTGATGTTCTGGTTCACCCGGAAGAGATTTTCAGGATCGTACTTGTTCTTGACAGCCACCAGGCGGTCATAGTTCTGCCCATAGGTGGCCTTCACCCGGTCCTCGCCTTCCTCCATCATGAAATTCACATACGCGCCTCCCGCTGAGTACGGGTGCAGCGCCTCCCAGTATTCCTTCGTCCAGCTGGTGATCTTGTCACGGTTGGCCGGATCCGGATCGACGCCGACGATCACCATGGACCAGGTAGCATCCCTGAAATTCCAGGCGGTATCATGCCGGCCCACCCGGCCTGCGGCCCCGTTCACCGGGTACAGGTGCATGGTCGAGTGCATGGACGGAAGGGCTTCCCCGTAACGGAGATGCAGCGCGATCGCTTCCTCCGGCAGGTCATTCACGAAATCGGCACGCCAGTACCATTGCAGTCCTGCAGGATAAAGGGCGTCGAACATGCTCTGCAGTGCCGGATGCGGGATCGGTCCGACCAGGTCCAGGGCGGGTGTCTTGAAGTCCCGGATCGGTTTAAAGGCTTCCATGCCTTTGTCCAGCGGTCCGGTATAGGCCCAGACGATGCCGCACATCTTCTTCATGTGCAGGTGTTCGGGGAACGGCGGCCCCGGAGGAACGGTCATGAACGCAAAAAATCCGTTGATGTCGTCGGGGGCGTCCTTGATGAAGTCCCGGTACCACCGGAGGACCTCGGCGGCATCCTCCATCTCATAGAGCGTCGGCCCGCCGTAGATCGTATGAATATCGTGAAGCCGGTAGGTAAAGGCCGTGACGATCCCGAAGTTGCCGCCGCCGCCCCGGATGGCCCAGAACAGGTCCGGATGGGCGTGTTCATTCACCGTCACAAACGTGCCGTCGGCAAGTACCATGTCTGCGGAGATCAGGTTATCAATGGTCAGTCCGCATTTCCGGGTGAGGTGCCCGATACCGCCGCCGAGCGTAAGCCCGCCGACTCCCGTAGTGGATATGATGCCGCTGGGCACCGCCAGCCCGAAAGCGTGGGTGGCATGGTCGACGTCCCCCCAGGTACAACCGCCGCCGGCGACAACCGTTCTGGCTTCCGGATCGACCCGGGTATAGCGGATACGGGAAAGGTCGATGACCATACCGTCGTCGCAGATGCCCAGTCCGCCCGCATTGTGACCTCCGCTCCGTACCGAAACCTTCATATGGTGTTCCCGTGCCCAGTTGACACAGAGGATCACATCCACCACATCCGCGCAGTAAACGATGGCGGCCGGCCTCTTGCTGATCATCCCGTTGTATACTTTACGGCTATCCTCGTAGGCCGCATCCCCGGGTTCTACCAAAGCGCCTCTGAGGCCGCTTTGCAATTCTTTGATTGGTGATTGATCAATCATAACTGTTGTTTTTTATAGGTCCTTTGGATGGGATACATGGTGCGGACGGCGATCTTCCGCAGGTCATGTCTCTGATTAAATTTAAGTAAAAAGAAACCTTTGCGGAAATGATTTTGAAAATAAAAATCTGAAAATCAAGATGTTACAATTGTTTAATGGGACTATACCTCATCAGTTCAGGCACGAGAAAATATTGCTTTCAGCGGCAGTCCGGAACCTTTGTCTTTAAGTTTCCGTAGAAGGGATTTTACCTTAAGAAAAAAAACTGCTTACTAACCTGTCCGTCACTTGTTAAAGAAGAGTTCAGCGTGCATCCATGTCTTCCTGGCCGCAGCATTCCTTTTACTGTCCGTCTTCACCGGCTCCGCTGTTCTGGCGCAGTGCAGCAACGGCATTACCGCCGGGGGATTCGACAAGGAAGCCACGGGGATCTATCCGGCACCTGACTATATCGGCGGCTGGAAGGCTGCAGGCACCGATGCGGTGAAGATCGTCACCCAGGGAAGTTCCAATGGCGCGCTGATCCGCAGCAGGGATGACGAACAGTACTCCCTGGAACAGACCATCTATTCGGTCAAACCCTCATTCGATTATACCATTACGTTTACCTACGGCAACTGGACGAACGGCTGCAATACTAGCGCCCGCGCCGGCATCCTGGTCAGCGTATACTTTGATAACGCGACCGTACCTGCAAAGTCCACCGAGTATATCTCCAACGATGCTTCCACCTCGAGTATCGGCACCTTCACATTTACCACCCCGCCAACCGTCTCCTCCGTCAGGATCGTCATCACCGATTACAAATCACCCAAACCGACCTGCGGCACCGTCATTGACGACATCACCATGATCTCACCGCTGACGGTAAGCACCAACACCACCGCCGTGTCCTGTTTCGGAGATCTCAGCGGCGGTTTCACCATTGAAGCTTCGGGCGGTGCTGCCCCGTATACGGCCGCCTATTCGGCCGGCGGGAATCCGCCGGTCCCCCTGACCATGACCGAAGGACGGGCGGTCGCCAGCGGACTGCCTGCCGGAAACTACACCGTCGCGGTGACCGATGCGAACGGCTGTACGGTCACTCAGGAAATCATGATCCCCGGCCCGACAGCTGCGCTGACCGTACGGACGCAGCCGGTGATGTGTTTCGGGGATGCGACCGGATCGGTCATGGCCGAAGCCGCGGGCGGCATGGGGGGATACCGGTACACGCTGAACGGGATAACCAACACCACCGGCTTTTTCGACAACCTGCCGGCGGGTACCTATTCCGTTACCGCTACCGATCAGAACGGCTGTACGGTAACCGCAACATTTTCGATCAGTCAGCCGGCAGCGGCCCTTTCCGCTTCCGCGGCGGCCATGCCGTCATCCTGCTCCGGGGCGTCCGACGGATCGGTCACGGTGACCGCAACGGGCGGCTCGGCTCCCTACCGGTATACCCTGAACGGATCGGCAAATACGACGGGCAGTTTCTCCGGTCTGCCTGCCGGCTCCTACACCGTGACGGTGACTGACGCCAATAACTGCAGCGCGTTTGTCCACACGACCGTCGGCCAGCCGGCACCGCTCATTCCGGCCGCCACCCCGACGCCCGTGACGTGTTTCGGAGGATCAGACGGCACGGTCACGGTGACAGCCACCGGGGGCAGCGGCCGGTACGAAATTACACTGAACGGGACCACCCGTCAGACCGGCGTTTTCACCGGCCTGCCGGCCGGATCCTATACGGTTCGGGTGCAGGACCATTCCGGGCCCTGTTTTGAAGAAACCGTGGTCCTGGTCGGGCAGCCGGTATCCGCACTGGCTGCAACCGCCGTTCCCGCCCGGTGTTTCGGTGAGCCGACCGGTTCCGTCACCGTCACTGCGACCGGAGGAACTCCGGGCTACACCTATACGCTGAACGGGGAAACGAATACTACGGGATATTTTCCGGGCCTGCCGGCCGGCACCTACGGGATCACGGTAACCGATATCCGCGGCTGTTCAGCGGTGACCAGTGCGACGGTCGGGGAACCCGCCGCCCCGCTGACGCTGGCGGCGAGCGTCTTCAACAATAACTGCAGAGGCGGTTCCACCGGATCCATAACGGCCGTCGCCTCGGGCGGGATCCCGGGATACTCCTACCGCCTGAACGGTGAGGTCAGCGCCGACGGGACCTTCGCGGGACTTGCTGCCGGAACCTACACCGTGTTCGTGCGGGACGCCAACGGCTGTACGGCAAGCACCGCCGTCACCATACAGGAACCTGCAACGGCGATCTCAGCCAGTGCGGCCGCCACAGACGCATCCTGTTTTTCGGGCGCAGACGGTTCCCTGCAGGTAACCGCCTCCGGCGGAACACCCGCCTACACCTATACCCTGGACGGCCGGAGCAACACCACCGGGCTTTTCCGCGACCTTCCGGCAGGAACGTATACCGTAACGATCACCGATGCCGTCGGATGCAGCGTCAGCATCGCGGCAACGGTCGGCTCACCGGCTGAACTGACCGTGACCGCCGAACCGTCCTGGTGTTTCGGGCAAACCAGCGCATCGGTGATCGTGCAGGCGGCAGGCGGTACTCCCGGATTTGCCTATACGCTGAACGGAGTCACCAACACCTCCGGGGTCTTTACCGGTCTGACCGCCGGCACCTATGACTTCCAGGTCACCGACGCCCGAAACTGCACGGCGATGACCCGCATCGTCCTGGTACCCCAGACCGCGCCCCTTACCCTGTCCGTAGCTGCAAAGAGCGATGTCCGCTGCTTCGGAGAGGCCGCCGGCAGTGTCATCTTCGCCGGCGCCGGCGGTGCGGCGCCTTACCGGTACACCCTGGACGGATCTTCGAACACAACCGGGGTCTTCACCGGCCTCAGAGCCGGAACCTACACCGGCACGGTTACCGACCACAACGGCTGTCAGACTACAGCTATCGTACGGATCGGTGAAGCCGGCACACGGATCGTTCCCGTAGCGGCCACCACGGCCGTGAACTGTGCCGGCGAATCCAACGGAAGCATCCGGGTCACCGCAACCGGCGGAAGTCCCGGGTACCGGTTCTCACTGAACGGAACGGTGAACCTGACGGGGATCTTCAGCGGGCTCCCTGCCGGGACCTATACCGTCCTGGTGACCGACGGGAATAACTGCACGGTTCCGGTAACAGCGACGGTCACCGGTCCTTCGGCGCCGCTGGCGGCTGCTGCACGGGCGGAGTTTTGCGGAACAACGGACGGCTCGATAGTCGTAACTGCAACCGGCGGAACCCCCGGCTACAGCTACCGGCTGAACGGGCAGACCAATACCACCGGCATCTTCTCCGGACTGCGGCCCGGGACCTACCAGGTCCTGGTCACTGATGCGGCGGGATGCGCGACATCCGTACCGGTCACGCTTTCCGCTCCCGCCGATCCTCTCTCCGCCACTGTTTCCGACCTGACGGCCGTATCCTGTTACGGTGCCTCTACAGGGACCGTTGCCGTGGAGGCCCGGGGCGGGGTTCCCGGATATACCTTTTCACTGAACGGCCGGACCAGCACGACCGGGATCTTTTCAAAACTTCCTGCCGGTATCTACCAGGTGAACGTAACGGATCGCATCGGCTGTTCGGTCCAGGTTACCGTCGAAATCACCCAGCCGGCTGAGGCACTTGCAACGGCCGACCTGAAGATCACCCCGGTCAGCTGCTCCGGAGAGGCCTCCGGAAGCATCCGGATCACCGCTTCGGGTGGTACTGCACCCTACGTTTATTCGGTCAATGGCCGGAACAGCGCAACCGGTGAGTTCACGGGCCTGGCCGCCGGAAACTACGAGGTACTGGTCACCGATGCAGCGGGCTGCACGCTGGTGGTTCCTGCCGGCATCGCGCAGGTACCGCCCCTGGACCTGAGCTCCGTATCTTCACCTGTCTCCTGTTCCGGAGGAAACGACGGGACCATTACGGCGACTGCCACCGGGGGAAGTCCGGCCTATACCTATACCCTGAACCAGGAATCCAATAGCACCGGCATTTTCAGGAACCTGCCCGCCGGCGCCTATGTCGTCCGCGTGCGGGATAGCCTGGGCTGCACGGCGATCACGCAGGTTACGGTCGGTCAGCCCCGGCCGCTTGCCGGTGCGGTCAGCACAGGCCATGTCACCGGACCGGGACTCGCCGACGGAACCGCCACGGTCACCGTAACCGGGGGAACGCCGGGTTATACATTCACGTTGAACGGCCGGACCAATACGACCGGCCGCTTCACAGGGCTGTCAGCCGGAAGCTATACGGTAACCATCACCGATGCCGCCGGATGTACGCTCCCGCTTCCGGTACAGATCGCGACCCTTAACCGGGTGGACCTGACACCGGTGATGACGATCATCCCGGAAGGGAAGACCGCATCGGTGACGGCCAGACTGGCACAGCCGTTCAGCGACGATGTCGTGGTTACCCTGCGGTACTCCGGTAACGCCTCTCCGAAATCGGATTATCTGCTTACCGGGCAGGTCCAGTCCATCCGGATCCCGAAAGGATCGGTGAGCACGACCGGGCAGGTCACGGTTCATGCGCTTTCGGATGCCGTCGCCGAACCGGAGGAGGATGTCCGGATCGATATCATTGCGACTTCGGATCCGCTGGTCCTGATCGGGTCGCCGGCAACGGTGGTCATCCAGGACATCGTGCCGGATGATCCCCTGACCAGTGACCCGGTTCCGGAAAACAAGGATCTCTTTCCGGAACCGACCGTGTCCCCCAATGACGACGGGCAGGGCAACGATTATTTCAACATTGGCAACATCCTGTCATTCCCGGAGAACGAAGTGGTGATCTTCAACCGCTGGGGCAACGTGGTGTTCCGCGTAAAGGGCTACAATACGACGGATAAGGTCTTCCGCGGTTTCGCCAATACCGGGATCGGGATCCATGCGCCCAAACCGCTTGTGGACGGGGTATACTATTATGTCATCTACACCTACAAGACCATAGGCGCCGTTAAGGAACAGCGGCTCAATAAAGGATACCTGATCCTGAAACGGTGATCCGGGCACCTGCCCGCACCGGTCTTTTATCCATGCATGCTGATACAGGACAAAACTTGCTATTATTGCAGGCTGGAACCTATACATATGAGCGATCTTTCACAACGATGGACCCTGAAAGGGAAAAAGTGCCTGGTGACCGGCGGTACCCGGGGGATCGGCCGCGCAGTGGCCGAAGAATTCCTGGGCCTGGGCGCCGAGGTCATGGTCGTTGCCCGCAGCAGCGCGGACCTGGACCGGATGCTTAACGAACCGGGCCTGAAGGACCTTCCGCTTTCAGGCGCCGCGCTGGACGTCAGCAGCAGCGCGGACCGCCTGCGTTTGTCGGAGGCGGTCTCCGAACGCTTCGGGGGCCTGGACGTACTGGTCAATAATGTGGGTACGAACATCCGCAAGAAGACTCCGGACTATACCGAGGCGGAATACCTGCAGGTCTTATCAACCAACCTGACTTCCGCATTCCACCTGAGCCAGCTTTGCTATCCCCTGCTTCGGGAGTCTGTCCAGGGAAACATCATTCATGTCAGCTCGGTCGCCGGTCTTACGCACCTGCGCACCGGAGCCGTATACGGGATGACCAAGGCGGCGCTGATCCAGCTCAGCCGGAACCTGGCTGCCGAATGGGCCGCCGAGCGGATCCGCGTCAATGCGGTCGCTCCCTGGTACATCGAAACGCCGCTTGCCGAAACGGTCCTGAAGGACGAGGCCTACCTGAAACAGGTACTCGACCGGACGCCGATGAGCCGCATCGGGCAGCCGGAAGAAGTTGCCGCGGCGGTGGCCTTTCTCTGCATGCCGGCAGCCTCGTACATCACCGGTCAGTGCCTGGCCGTCGACGGCGGGTTTACGACCTACGGATTCTGAGCAGAGCCGCGAATCACATCTTGTCCATCACACCAAAAATCAGAAATCAACCGATGAAAATTGCATACGTTACCTACGAAGACCAGGGAAAATACGCCTCCAATGTGGAGAATGAAGATCAGAAGCTGCTGGCTTTCCTCCAGGAAAAAGGGCTGGATATCACAGAGGTGGTCTGGAGCGACCCTTTGGTGGAATGGCAGGCCTTTGACGTTGCGGTCCTGAAATCCCCCTGGGATTATTTCGACCGCATCGCGGAGTTCTACGCCTGGATCAGCCGGATCGAACAGCTGAATGTCCGCCTGCTGAATCCGGTGGATATCGTACGCTGGAACTCCGACAAGCACTACCTGCAGGACATCGCCGCAGCAGGTCTGCCCGTTACCCCTACCCGGTTCATTGAAAAAGGAACCCGGCCGGACCTGCGGCCGTTTTTTAAGGAATTCGGTACGGACCGCCTGATCATCAAGCCGAGTATCAGCGGTGGATCCAAGCATACGTTTCAGTTCACGGAAACGGATATCCCGGAACTCGAGCCCCGGATCGGTGAGCTTCTGAAAGAAGAGGGATTCATGGTCCAGCCGTTTCTGAAGGAAGTCCAGGAGGAAGGTGAGTGGTCTCTGCTTTTCTTCAACGGAAAGTTCAGTCACTGCCTGCTGAAGAAAGCGAAGGCGGGGGATTTCCGGGTCCAGCACTACCTGGGCGGAACCATTCATCCGCACGTCCCGGAGCCGGAAATGCTCCTGAGTGCGGAACGGTATGTCCGCGAATTTGCGGCCGGCTGCCTGCATGCGCGGGTTGACGGCGTCATGACCGGCGGCGTGTTCCGTCTGATGGAACTGGAACTGATCGAACCGTTCCTGTTCCTGTTCACCAGCAAAGACAGCTATCGGCATTACTATGAAGGGCTGCTCGGCGTGCTCGGACTGACAGGATCATACGCAGATCCGGCCTGACCGGCTTACTGATTTTTTGCTATCTTTCAATCCTGATGACAGACCAAACCAAACCTCACTTTTCCGGAAATTACCGGGGTATCATCCTGCTGATCGGCGGAATTATCGCCGGCAGCATCCTGGGACTGATCTTCGGAAAAGACATTGAAGTCCTGAAGCCGGTCGGCGACGTGTTCCTGAACCTGTTGTTCACCGCGGTCATTCCGCTGGTATTCTTTGCCGTCGCTTCCGCCATATCGAGCGTAAGCGGATCGCAGAAGATCGGCCGGGTGATGGCCGTCATGGTCGTGGTCTTCCTGGCGACGGTCCTGATCTCGGCTTTCCTGACGATCGTGGCCACCTGGTTCTTTCCCATCCACCAGAGTTTTTCGGGCACGCCACCCGTCGCTGAAGAAGGGACGGGCGGAAGTATCGGGGAGCAGGTCACCAGCCTGCTGACGACCAACGACTTTTACCTGCTGCTTTCCCGCAAAAGCATGCTGGCGCTGCTGATCTTTTCTTTTCTGACCGGGTTCGCCGCATTACGGTCCGGGGAAGCCGGCGCACCGTTCCGGCAGTTCCTGCATGCGGGAAATGAGGTCATGAAACAGCTGCTCATCCTGATCATGAAGGTAGCGCCTGTCGGACTGGGCGCATATTTCGCCTACCAGGTCGGCGTATTCGGTCCGCAGCTGTTCGGCACCTATGCCCGTTCCATGGGACTTTACTATGGGTTCGGAATCTTCTATTTTGTCGTCGGATTCAGCTTTTACGCGTTCGTGGCCGGTGGTGTAGCCGGTGTCCGGCGGTACTGGAAGCATAATATCCTGCCCTCGGCAACCGCCCTGGGAACCTGCAGCAGTATTGCAAGCATCCCGGCAAACCTGGAGGCCGCCCCCAAGATGGGTATCCGTGAACACGTCTCGAACGTGGTCATTCCGCTGGGCGCCACCCTGCACAAGGACGGTTCCAGCATTTCCTCCATTGTAAAGATCGTCGTCGCCTTCTCGATCGCGGGCCGCGAGTTCAGCGGCGCCGATACTATTATGATCGCCCTGGGGATCACCATCCTGGTCAGCATCGTGGAGGGGGGTATACCGAACGGCGGTTACGTGGGTGAACTGCTGATGATCTCCGCTTACGGATTCCCCGTCGAGGTCCTGCCGGCAGCGATGATCATCGGGACGCTGGTCGATCCGCTCGCCACCCTGCTGAACTCCACCGGAGACACGGTAGCCGCCATGGTCATTGACCGGTTCGCCGGCGGAAGGAATGCTACCGTCGGGGTAAGCTAGGAGCCGGAGACGATCGCCGAAATGATCTTTTCAGCATGGATCCGGGAGTTCTCAATGAACCACACGTGGGTATCCATCCCCCCGCAGACGACCCCGGCCAGGTAGATGCCTTTCCGGTTGGTCTCCATCGTTTCCGGATCATGTTCCGGGATCCGCTTGTAGTCCCGGGATAAACGAATACCCAGCTTTTCCAGGAACGCGAAATTCGGCTGGTAGCCGGTCATGGCCAGAACGAAGTCGTTCGGGATGGTCAGCCGGCCGCCGGGGGTTTCCAGATCCACCTCGCCTGAACGGATCGCCAGGATCCGCGAGTTGAAATACGCGGTGATGGAGCCTTCACTGATCCGGTTGATGATATCCGGCCTTACCCAGTACTTCACCCGCTCCCCTACTTCCGGCTTGCGGATGACCATCGTCACATGGGCGCCCTTCCGGTAGGTCTCCAGGGCGGCATCCACCGAAGAGTTGTTCGCGCCTACCACCAGGACCTTCTGCCCCGAGTAATAGTGCGGATCCTTGTAATAATGGCGGACCTTCGGGAGCTCTTCCCCGGGAACGTCCATGTAGTTGGGAATATCGTAAAAACCCGTGGCCACCACGATCTTCCGGCACCGGAGCCTGCCCCGGGTCGTAACGACGGTAAATCCGCCCGCTTCTTCCTCTGCCGTAAGGACTTCTTCAAATAACCGGAGATTCAGGTCATGCATGCCGGAAACGCGGCGGTAATACTCCAGGGCTTCCGGCCGGGTAGGCTTGGGGTTATTCGAAACAAAGGGCACACCGCCGATCTCCAGCCTTTCCGAAGTGGAGAAGAACGTCATGTTCTGCGGATAATTATACAGGGAATTGACCAGGCAGCCCTTTTCAACGATCACATAGCTTAAACCGGCTCGCTGGGCCTGGATGCCGCATGCCAGGCCGATCGGACCGCCGCCAATGATTAACACGTCAGTTATTGATTCCATAGAAACTATAAACAACGAGAGGCTGAAAAGATAACATGAATATCTCTTCAACCTCTCTGAACATTCGTTATTAACCCGGATTACTGGGCCGCCTTGGCATGGTCGGCAAGGAACTGAGCCAGTCCGCTGTCGGTGAGCGGATGCTTCAGCAGTGCCATGATGGCCGATAACGGTCCGGTCATTACATCCGCTCCCAGTTTGGCACACTCGATGATGTGCATCGCATGACGAACGGAAGCTGCCAGGATCTGGGTTTCATACCCGTAGTTATCATAGATCAGGCGGATGTCTTCGATCAGGTTCAGTCCGTCCGTTGAAATATCGTCCAGGCGGCCGATGAACGGAGAAACATAGGTAGCACCGGCTTTTGCAGCCAGAAGGGCCTGACCCGCAGAAAAGACCAGGGTACAATTCGTACGGATACCTTTTGAACTGAAGTATTTGGTCGCCTTAACGCCTTCTTTGATCATGGGAACCTTCACGACGATCTTACTGTCGAGGGCCGCCAGGGCTTCGCCTTCAGCTACCATCTCTTCAAATGTGGTCGAGATCACCTCGGCGCTGACGTCGCCGTCGACGATCGCGCAGATCGCTTTGTAATGGTTGATGATATTTTCCTGGCCCGTAATTCCTTCCTTGGCCATCAGGCTGGGATTGGTGGTTACACCGTCCAGAACGCCAAGATCCTGAGCCTCTTTAATCTGAGCCAGGTTTGCAGTATCAATAAAAAATTTCATGGTTTAGATATTTATCTTGCTGTACCCATCGGATCTCCTGGAAGAGAACCGGCCCCGAGCAGGATGACAGATGAAAAAATTAGTAAAAAAAAATGGGCAAGCCCCTTTTATCGCACCGCTACAACCTCCTACCCTTGCTATGTTCCCATCCTGGGGGAGTTCGAAGGGAGCTGGTCGTAAAAGACTTACCCACCGCAAAAGTAGCAATTTTTCGGGAATCCGGGGATTATTCTGAATATTTTTAGCATACCGGGGTAACACCCTGAGGCCGTGCGCTTTAAAATCCGGTTATCCGGCATCTTTTGATTTGCCACAGGGAATACGGACTTTTGGGCATGACATTAGAAGACATTCAGACTATTTGCCGCTCGCTCCCGGCGGTCACCGAGGATATCAAATGGGAAGACCATCTCTGCTTCTCCATCGGCGGAAAAATGTTCCTGGTAACCGCACCGGATAATTTCCCGGTCAGCGCCTCCATCAAGACCTCGGACGAGAACTTCGACCTGCTTGCTGCACGGCCCGGCTTCAAGCCCGCCCCCTATATGGCCCGCAATAAATGGGTCTTCATGGAAGATATCACCCTGCTGGACCGGGCCGAGTGGAAGGGCTATATCACCGAAGCCTACAGGCTGGTCAGCCAGAAGCTGCCTAAAAAGTTCCTGAGGGAACACGGGCTGACCGACTAGGGGCCCGCTGCCCCGCGCTTGAGATACTTTCACAAAAAAAGCCTTGCCAGGGATCCTGACAAGGCTTTTATGTTGAATGGCGGGATATTAATAACCCGGATTCGGAGTCATGTTCTTATTGGCATCCAGTTCCGTTTGCGGAATCGGAAGGACCCGCTTGGTGCTGCCATAGGCAACGGTAAGCGGAGTTTTACCTCTTCCGGTAATATCCAGTTTCAAACGGTTCAGGGTGTGGAACCGGTCTCCTTCGAAAGCCAGCTCTTTTCTTCTTTCCAGAATGATGTCATCGAACAGCTGGGTTCCTGCTGAAGTGTAGGTCAGCGACGGATCTCTCTGCTCAACCAGGTCGTTCAGGTAAGTCCGTGCTTTGCCCTCGTCATTGGTTTTGTAAGCCGCTTCAGCAGCGATCAGGTAAACATCAGAGATACGGATCACTTTCTTGTCGTCACGGTCACCGCCTACGTTTTTGAATTTCGTAACGATGTAAGCCGGGCTCTCCGCTCTTGGACGAGCACCAACCTGGATCAGTTCCTTTCTTACGTCTGTTGCAGAGTAAAGATCGTACAGACCCTTGGTAGCAAGGTTTTGACCGTATCCGGTCTGGCTGTAGATGTAAGCCAGTTCGTCTACACCGTTGTTATCGGTTTCAGTAGCGACAACCTCGAACAGGGTCTCAACTTTGTTGGTATTTGGTTTTGGTTCAGCCCAGAATCCGACAACGTTTTCCAATGGCAGCAACTGGTATCCGCTGTTGTTGATCACTTCTTCAGCGTACTCCAGCGCTTTTGCATTACCATCAGCATCGCCTTTGGTCAGATTCACTTTGGCAGCAACGGCTCTTGCAGCGTATTTGGAGAAACGTGAAGTACCTGCATTCTGAGTCATTAACTCATAAGCCTTGTCCAGGTCGGACAGGATCTGCGCATAAACCTCGCCGACGGTATTCCGTGCGGGCTCGCTGTCGATGTTGAACTCAGTGACGATCGGCACGCCCGGAGCGCTTGGATCCTCTGTGTAAGGTTTACCGAAGTGACGTACCAGTTCGAAGTACATCAGGCCGCGGATCGCATAGGCTTCACCTTTGTACTGATTGATGGTCGCAGGGGTTCCGCCTTCCGGATTTGAATTGATCACCCGGTTAGCACGCTGGATCACGGAATATGCCTGGTTCCAGATTCCGGCAACGTCACCGTCTGTTCTGGTCAGACTGTAACCGTTGAAGAATGTGAAGTATCCGGAGTTGCTGGACGATACGAATGTATTGTCACCCAGCAGGTCACCGATAACCGGCAGTGTCTGACCGTAAAGAGTCGAAGAATTCAAACCTGAGTAGGTTCCTCTCAGTGCAGAAAGCACGTCATACTCAGAAACCAGGGCTTTGGAAGCGTCGATCGCGGTTGATGGTCCCTCATCAAGGAAATCTTCCTTGCAGGCGCCCAGCAGACTCACAGCGATTAAGCCCGGTAGTAATATATTTCTAAACTGTAATTTCATTTCTGAATGTCTTATTAATGATTATAAACCTACGTTTAATCCGAAAGTGAACGTTTTAGGAACGTCGATATCGAAGTTGGTTGTACCGCCTACGCCACCTGCTTCAGGGTCATATGGAAGGTACTCGTCTTTCGTAGATGTCCAGATGTTGGTTCCTCTTACGTATACTTTAACGTTGGAAAGTTTTGCTTTACTGATCAGGCTCTTCGGCAGGGTGTAACCTACGGTCAGATCTCTCAGACGGATGAAGTCGCCGCTGTTCAGGATACGGTCAGAAGTTCTGTAAGAACCTGTACCATCGTAATCCATACGCGGAACGTTGGTGATATCACCTGGCTTCTGCCATCTGGTCAGCTCAGTTGCCCGCTGGTTGTATGAACCGTTGTAGTAACCTTCAGAGTTCAGATACTGGAAGTACGGATCATAGATGTAATTACCAAAGCTGTAGTAGAACATCGCATCCAGGGTCAGGCCTTTGTATGCAACTGCAGTACCTGCACTACCGAACGCTTTAGGAGCAGCGCTTTTGCCGGTCAGTGAACGTTTGGCACTTGCATAGTTGTTGGTTGTCTGTGAACGGGTGTCATCAGTATACCACAGCGGGTCACCGTTTGCAGGATCCACACCAGCCCATAATGGCAGGTAGTAAGTCTGGTAATCATAACCTACTTTACGGATGAACGGGGAAGATACCTGATCATCTTTCACAAGCTCAAGGATTTCGTTCTTGTTCTTAGAGATATTGAAGTTCACATCCCATTTGAAATCACCTGCAACAACAGGAGTACCGGAGATCGCGAACTCAACACCACTGTTCTTCATCGCACCGATGTTTTCCAGGCGGCTTAAGAAACCTGTAGTCGCAGACAAGGGTCTGTTCATCAGCAATGAGGTGGTTTTTCTTGAATAGTACTCAGCAGTAACGTTTAACCGGTCACCGAAGAAAGACACGTCAGCACCGATATCCAGTGGCTTGTTTTTCTCCCAGGTCAGGTTTTCGTTTCCGATTGAAGACGGAGCACTACCTACTTCACCTGCATAGGAAGCAGTGTAAGAGTACAATGGTCTCCAGCTGTAGTTACCGATTCCGGCGTTACCGTTCACACCGTAAGATGCACGGAGTTTCAGCTGAGTGATCCAGTTGATGTCTTTGATGAACTCTTCCTGATCAAGGTTCCAGCTACCACCTACGGACCAGAAGTTACCGAAACGGTTTTCAGATCCGAAACGGGATGAACCGTCACGACGGAAACTACCGGAAAGAACATATTTACCTTTGTAGCTTACATCAGCGATACCCAGGATAGATGCGAAGCTGTATGCTTCATTGGTTCCGGCAGCGGTCAATGGAATAGCCCCGACTGAAGGAACGGTGTAGTCGATGTTCAAAGGAACGTTCGAAGATGCGATAGACGCAGAACGGTATTTGGACTTCTGAGCTTCGTAACCGGCAGTGATGTTGGCGATCAGGTTGTTATCACCTGTCACGTTCCACTTGTAGTTCAGCAAGTTGGTCCATACATAGTTGAAATAACGGGTGTCATAACGGTAAGAGTAACCGTTTGCAGCCTCACCGTCACCATACATTGGGTTGTTGTAGGAATCTTCCTCCAGATTGTTGTAATCGATACCGAATTTGGTACTGAATTTCAGGTTAGGAAGGATCTTGTACTCACCAAAAATATTACCCACACTTTTCAGTGTGCTGTTGTTGTTCTTGTCGTAAGCCAGGATCGCAACCGGATTGAATGGTGACTGGAATGCAGCACCGGTATTCAGGTTTCCGTTTGCATCATAAGGTGCAAGGTCAGGCATCAGGAACAATGAGCTCATGACCGGGTTAGAGAAATAACCGCTGTTCAGAGGTCCTACCTGTCCTGAAGAAGCGACCATCAGGCTTGTACCGAAAGCAATCTTGTCATTCAGGTTGTGCTTGATGTTAAATCGGCCGGTGATCCGGTCGAATTCGGATGTTTTAACGGTACCCTGCTGTTTAAAGTAACCGCCGGACAGTGAAAACTGAGTTTTCTCGTTTCCGCCGTCAGCAGATAAGTTGTACTGCTGGGTAACGCCTGTTTGTTTGATCTGGTCATACCAGTTCGTGTTTACGGTAGGATCTGTTCCGTATACGTCCAGGATGAAATCACGGATGTTATCCTTGTTCAGCTCGTAAGCCTCAACATAGTAAGGATTGTTCAGGAACGCCTCGTCCATCAGCATCAGGTTCTCTTCAGTGGTCAGCGGACGGGTTTTTTCGTTGTAGTAAGCGCGGCTGGCCACACCGGTCTCGGCATCGAAACGCAGTTTGGTTTTTCCGGCTTTACCGCTTTTGGTGGTAATCACGATAACCCCGTTTGCAGCACGTGATCCGTAAATGGAAGAAGCAGACGCATCTTTCAGTACGGAAAGGCTTTCGATATCATTCGGGTTGATACCGGCTAACGCATTGGCTGTAGTGGTGTTACGGGAGATATCTCCGGATTCGATAGGCACACCGTCCACGACTACCAATGGAGCAGAGCTGGCGGTCATGGAACCGATACCGCGGATACGGATCTGCTGAGCAGAACCAGGCTGGCCGGAAGCACCCACAGACTGAAGTCCGGGAACCTTACCCTGGATCGCCTTATCGAAGGAACTCATAGGGACGTTTTCCAGTTCTTCCGCTTTTACCTGTGAGATCGCACCGGTTTGCGTTGCTTTTGTCTGATTCTGGTAACCCGTTACCACGACTTCAGATAATTGCTTGGCGTCTGATACCAGGGTCACGTTAAAAGAGTTCGAAGAAATCGCAACTTCTTTTGTTGAATAACCAATGTAGGTAAAGACCAATGTCTTTGCGTCAGCGGGAACGCTGATCGAATAATTTCCTTCCATTCCTGTAGAGGCACCGATGTTAGTACCTTTTACACGAACAGAAACACCTGGCAAGGGCAGACCATCGTCTGCGCCAGTTACCTTTCCGGTAATTGTCCTGTTTTGAGCAAACACGCTGCTGACAGCAAGTAAACTCACAACAAGAAACGCGAGTAATCTTTGTTTCATTTGTTTGGGTAAATAGTTAATAATTCAAATTGTAATATTAGGGGTAAAGAAGGGGCCGGAATGTGCAGAAATCACCAAGTTTGGGCGGTTTTCGAACTTTGTGTACTTGTAACACTAATATGACAAACAAAAAGCGGGAAGTGTCCCGCTTTTTCTTAATTCATCCGGAAGGTCTTCGGCGTAACGCTGAACGTATTTTTGAACAGCCTGCTGAACGAACTGGCGTCCTCGAATCCGACGATCTGTACGATCTCGTTCACTGGGTACTTGGTCGTCTTCAGCAGATGGCGGGCCTGTTTCAGCCGGACGTCGGTCAGAAACTGGTGTGGAGACATATTATAGGCCTGCTTGAAATTCCGGAGCAGGTGATTGACGGACATGAACGCATTCCCCGCGATTTCTTCGAGCTTCAGATCCTTGCTGTAGTTGCTGATGATGTAATCCTTGGCGACGGTAAGTCTCCGGACGATCTCCTCGCGGGTCGCGGTATTCATGATGTGCAGTGCCCGGCTCTTGCAGAACACCTCATTATTATAGATCCGGTAGTAATTAAGCAGGCAATGGTACAGATACTCATCATACAGCAGTTCATCGGCCACACCCTCTTCCAGCGTCCGCTTCAGATGCTGCAGGTTATATTTCATATCGCCTTGAAGGGGATGCATCGTCTCCAGGAAATTCCACGGATTGTATTCCGCCCCGTGCGGCTGATCCAGCAGCTCGCTTTCGGAGGCCTCCATGGAGCGCCGGAAGTCATGGATATACGCCCGGTCGAACTGAACCGAAAATGCCTGGACCGGATCCAGGGACCGGATCTCGCTTTTATAGACTGTTCCGTGATTGAGGACGAGGAAATTGCCCGGGAACAGGTTGATCTGGCGCTTGCCTACCGTATAGGCTTCACTGCCATGGTAAACCACGTTGATGGAAAAATTAGACTGATCACTGCCGTAGGAGCCTTTGTTCGTGGTCTCACTGATGATCGTATTATGATTGGATAGCACCTTCTCGTATCTCATCGCACAACTCGTTATATAAAGGTCATTAATAGGGGGCATTAATTGTTCCGGTAGTCCCGCTGTTCAAACAGGGCGAAGACATTTCCGGAGGGATCGTTAAACTGGACCGTCAGTCCGACCGAAAGGTATTCGGGCCTCGTCAGGAATATAACGCCCTCTTTTTTCAGCCGGTAGTAATCCCGCAGGCAGTCATCCGTATTCAGCACGATTCTTCCCGGCTGCATGGTCGGATAACCGGCCTCCGCTTCCTCCAGCACCAGCAATGGTCCCGACTCGCTGATCCGCAGGGCCGCACATGGCCGATTCCGGATCGTCACGTTTCTGACCTGTTCAAAACCCAATTTTCCCGTAAAAAACTGAACTGATTCATCCCGGTCCTTAACCGGCAACATCAAATACCTTATCTCTAAATTCATCTCATCGCGTCACAGCAGGTCTCAGGGGAGTCGGTAGGCCTGCCGAATCAGAGCTACAAATCTAAGCGTAATCACGGACGGAATATTCAGGAGTTTGTAACAATTTGGCGGATATGACGGTACACGAAGGTCCTGTTTACGATCCTCTCTTCGCAGATTCCCTTTTCACCTGATTATTAAACTGGTTCGCGGGCCTTCTGGTATGGCCCCGGGAAGAATGTGGATATTATTTGATCAGATGCAGTACTTCGGCGATCGGCTGGTCCGAATTGATCAGGATCCCCTTCACCCCGGCTTTCTCGCCGGCCTCGACATCCCGCTCACGGTCGCCGATAAAATAGGACCTGGAGGGATCGATCCGGAACCGGGCGACGGCTTTTTCGATCATCAGTGAGCCGGGTTTGCGGCAAAGACATTTGCCGTTATAGTCCGGATGGTGGTTGCAGTAATAGATCTCCGAAAGGATTACGCCCCGCTCGGCATAACACAGCTTCAGGTGCCGGTGCATCTCGTCGAGCGTTTTCTGGTCATACCAGCCTTTGGCCAGTCCGCCCTGGTTGGTAATCACAATAAGAAGGTATCCGTCGTCCTGCAGCTTTTTCAGCACATCGTAATTGTGTTCAAGCACACAAAAGTCCTCTACCCGGCAGACGTAGTCCCCCAGCTCCTTATTTAACACTCCATCACGATCCAGGAAAACGGCTTTGTTGATCATAAATGCAAAGCTAAATCAACCTTTTTATTATTGCCAAAAAAATTAACTTTAGCTATCACAACCCTAAACTCAATTTATGGCAGAGATCATAACAGAAAAGAAGTTCAAACCGTATATCGCGCCGGAAAGCCGCGTAGCCGAATTCACGGTCAAGTCCGTCCTGCTGGGCGCCATGTTCGGCATCATCTTCGGCGCCGCTACCGTATACCTGGCCCTGAAAGCGGGACTGACCGTATCCGCATCCATCCCGATCGCGGTACTGGCCATATCGATCGGCCGTAAATTCTTCCGGACGACCATCCTGGAGAACAACATCATCCAGACCACGGGCTCGGCCGGAGAATCCATTGCGGCCGGGGTCGTCTTTACGTTACCGGGCTTTTTGTTCCTTTCTGCCGGAAGCCAGGGGGAAAGCTTCTTCTCATACTGGCCGATCTTCATTCTTGCCGCCCTCGGAGGAATCCTGGGAACGCTGATGATGATCCCGCTGCGACGGTCCCTGATCGTCGACGAACACGGCGTCCTCCCGTATCCTGAAGGAACGGCCTGCGCTTCGGTCCTTATTGCAGGCGAGCGCGGGGGCGACTTTGCGAAGACCGCCTACCAGGGGCTCGGCTTTGCCTTTGCCTATGCCATTCTTCAAAAGGTATTCAGCGTCATTGCAGATGTGCCGACATGGGCCACGAAGCAGACCAACCGGTTCTTTCCCTCCGCTACGGTGAACGGGGAAATCACTCCTGAATATATGGGTGTCGGCTACATCATCGGCCCGCGGATCGCCGGGGTACTCGTCGCAGGGGGCGTTCTGGCCTGGCTGGGACTTATCCCGCTGCTTGCCTCGCTGGTTCCGGCCGAGACCACTGCCACCCAGCTGGTAAAACTGGGCTATCTGAAAGACCTGCTCACTCCCGGGGGCTCCGGAGGCTGGGATCCGGCGACCAAAACGTTCGCGGACACCACCGATGCGATCTACCGCGCCTATGTCCGCCAGATCGGTGCCGGGGCAGTGGCCGCCGGGGGATTTATTACGCTGCTGAAAACGATCCCGACGATCATCTCGTCCTTCAAATCCAGTTTATCTTCCATCAAAACGGGCACCGGCGAACAGGTCGCCGTCAAACGCACGGAAAACGATCTTTCCTTTAAGGTGGTGATCGCCGGCAGTCTGGCCCTGATCATTCTGATGGCGGTCCTGCCGCAGATCCCCGGAGACAGTATCGTCAACAAGATCATCATCGGCGTCCTGGTCATCATCTTCGGATTTTTCTTCGTCACCGTATCCAGCCGGATCGTGGGGCTGATCGGGTCGAGCTCGAATCCGATCTCGGGAATGACCATCGCCACGCTGATGGGCACCTGCCTGGTGTTCATCAGTGCGGGCTGGACCGGGGAGCTTTATGAGCCGATGGCCCTGGTTGTCGGCAGTATGATCTGTATCGCAGCCGCCAATGCAGGCGCAACTTCCCAGGATCTGAAAACCGGTTACATCGTCGGGGCGACACCACGCTACCAGCAGCTGGCCCTTTTCGTCGGAGCGGTCGTATCGGCGGTTATCATCGGCGTCACCCTCTCGGTTCTTGACCGGCCGACACCGGACATGATCGCGCAGGGCGTAAATCACGCCATCGGAACGGATCTCTATCCCGCCCCCCAGGGTACGCTGATGGCCACCCTGATCAAAGGACTCCTTTCATTCAACCTGGACTGGCAGTTCGTGCTGGTCGGGGTTTTCCTGGCGGTCACCATGGAATTGTGCGGCGTCAAGTCCCTGTCGTTTGCGGTCGGAGCCTACCTGCCGCTGTCCACCACCCTGCCGATTTTTGTCGGCGGTGCCATCAAGGGACTGGTAGACTGGAGAGCGCAGAAGAAACAGCAGCAGACCGAAGACGACGAACTGGGCAAAGGCAGCCTGTTCGCTACCGGACTGGTCGCAGGCGGAGCGCTGATGGGTGTGATCTACGCGTTCCTGCAGGCGTTCCAGACCACCGCCGTCCCTGTGAACAAGCTCAACATGGAAGGCGCCCTCACCGGCATCCTCGGTGAGGACGGGTATACCCTGCTCGGCGTCGCCTTCTTCGCCCTGATGGGTTACGTCCTTTACCGGACGGGAATGTCGAAACCAAAAGAAGAAATTTAATTTCTTTACAACTAATTGAAAGGCAGCTTTTTAAAGCTGCCTTTTTTTTATGCTTCGGCGTTAATTGCGTAACTTAAGTAAAAAATTCAAGGCCGTCAGGCAACCTTATGGCAACCCTGGCCGTGTTAAGGACAATTCACCTTTGAAGGAACAAACAAGTGACCGGTAGCACTGATGAATCATTGGTAAGGCAGCTGATAGACGGCTGCCTGAAAAAGCGGCTTGAAGATCAGCAAAAGCTGTACAGGCACTTTTACAGCTACACGATGAGCATTTGTTTGCGCTATGCGGGGAATAAGTTTGAAGCGGCGGATATTCTCAATGACGGCTTTATGAAAGTGTTTACCCATCTCAGTAAGTTCGACGGACAAAAACCTTTCCATCTGTGGTTGCGACGGATCATGATGAATACCGCCATTGACTACTATCGCGCCAACCTGAAATACCGCAAGACCTATGATCTTGAAGAGGCGCATGATCTGGGCGAAGAGGACACGATCCAGTCGAAACTCAATTATGAGGACCTGCTGAAACTCGTTCAGGAACTCCCGCCCTCCTACCGTACCGTTTTTAACCTGTTCGCCATAGACGGCTATAGCCATGAAGAAATCGCATCGATGCTGAACATCAGCGTCGGGGCTTCCAAATCCAATCTGTTCAAGGCCCGCCAGAAGCTGCAGCTGGCCCTGAAAGCCGGTGCGGAAAAAGCTGCCGAAAACCGGCATCTAAAAGTGGTGTCTATCCGTAACTCGGCACCGGTCAGGTTCAATACCAGGAATTATGAATAATCTCAAAGGCAAAAAACTGGACGAATACTTCCGGCAGGAACTTACCCGCCAGGAGCAGCCTTTTGAGGAATATCACTGGCTGGTCCTGGAGAAGCGCCTGAAAAAGAACCGCCGGAACCGGATCATCACCTGGTTCATCAGCTCGGGGATGGCAGCCATGCTTTTCATTGCCCTGGGGATCTCATTCCTGATGAACCAGAAAGCTGAAGTTCCCGTTCAGGCAAAGAAATTACCTGCAAAAGAATCTCCGGCAGATGCCGGCCCTGCCCTGCAGGATCAGCTCCCGGGGGCATCAGCCGACAGGCCGCTGGCTTCGGCCGGGTCTGCTTCCGGCAGGTCTGCCCGGGACCGGTTCAGAACGGCCGGTCCGGGATCCGTACCGGAATTTCAGGAGCTTCAGCATGCAGCAGCTCAGGAGATCCTGACCGGAGCTCAGATGCCCGCGGCCGCCGAGCCGTTAAAGACCGTGTCACTTGCGCCCGGCTTCGGCGCGCGGCTCCCTGCCGGCACCGCGGTGATCGCATTGCCCGGCAGCAGCGAAGCACCGGCAAACCTTATCGCAGCCCGCCGGGAAGGGGAAGACAAACCTCTGCCTGATACCGGGCGTCCGTTTAAGAGCTCCCTGTCATTCAGCGTATTTGCTGGTCCGGATATCAATGGCGTGAACAACCTAAAGAACACCGGGCGAGGAACCAGTGCGGGGATTGCAGTCACGTATCACGTGCTCCCCCGCCTGAGTATTTCTACCGGCGTAGGCTACGCCAAAAAGCTTTACAGTACGGATTTCAGTAATTACCGGCCGAACACCTCCTATACCTTTCCGACCAATCCGAGTATCGTGGATGCGGACTGCCGGGTTCTGGACATTCCGCTGAACCTGAATTACACCATATGGCAGAAGAAGACGAATGCGATCGGTATATCGGCCGGCATGTCCTCCTACCTGATGCTTCGGGAGGACTATGAATATGACTATGACTACGCCTATGGCGGCAGACCTGGTCCACACCATTACGGGGTAAAAAACCAGAACCGCCACTATCTGGGAGTCATGAACCTCGGGGTGGAATACCAGAAAAAACTGAACAGGGACCTGTCGGTTGGGGTAAGCCCCTATGTGAAGCTGCCCGTGACCGACATCGGCTACGGAAATGTGAAACTGGAGTCGGCCGGAATAACCACCAGCCTCAACTTCAATCTGCGCGGACTTAAATCAGAAAAATAAATGAAATCCCTCCTGATCCTTTTCATGCTGACCTTCGGCGCCTGGCAAGACACCACCGCCCCTTCCAGACTGTATGTCAGTAAGAGTATTAAGACGACCATCTTTTCAGAAGCGCCCCTTGAAAACATTGAAGCCACCTCGAGTACCGGTGTGGCTGTTCTGAATACCGGGACCGGAGAGGTTCAGTTCAACATTCCGATCCGGTCTTTCAACTTCCGGAAAAGGCTGATGCAGGAACATTTCAATGAGAACTACATGGAGAGTGACAAATATCCCCATGCCCGGTTCAAAGGAAAGATCCGGGAATCGATCGATTATTCGGCCAACGGAACTTACCAGGTCACCACGGTGGGTGAGCTCGAGGTCCATGGAGTAAAGAAGCAGCGAAGCATCGGCGGTACGCTCACCGTAAACGGAAACTCCATCAGCATTGAAAGCAAGTTCGACACGAAGGTCGCGGACCACGACATCAAGATCCCGCAGCTTGTATTCCGGAATATTGCCGAAACCATCCGGGTAACCGTTACAGGGACCTTCACGCCACATAACCAAACTGAATCCTGATCATGAAAAGACTTGTACTCCCGTTTTTATTCATTTCCCTGGCCTTTCAGCAATCGGCTGCCCAGCAAACCGATTCACTGATGAACTCCCTTTCTGCGGACAGCGTACCGGAAACGACCATTGCAGCGTTCAAGTCCAGCCGGCTGATCCTTTCGCAAACGACGACCATGACCCGCAAAGGCGATCTTGATTTCAAGGTGATGCACCGGTTCGGCGATATTGCCGGTTCCGACGGCGGATCTGAGACTTTCTGGGGCCTGGATAACTCCACCGATATCTACCTGAACCTGGATTACGGAATTTCGGACCGGCTCAATGTGGCGCTGGGACGCAGCAAGTTCGAGCAACTCATTGATCTGCAACTGAAGTATGCAGCCCTGCAGCAGGTTCAGGGCAAAAGCCCTGTGGCCCTGGCGCTGTTGGCCAAGGCCGGATTCACCCCTTACGAGGTGAGCACTACCGTATTTGACGATTTCGGCAACCGTTTCTCTTACCTGACGCAGGCGATCATTTCCCGGAAGTTCTCCAGGAACTTTTCCCTGCAGGCGTCGCCGACCCTGCTTTTCAGAAACGTGGTGGCACCGGGCGGGGATGAGGAAACCCTTTTTGCCCTCGGCGCGGCGGCCCGGTATAAATTCAGCAAACGGTTCGGCATCGTAGCCGATTACTACCATATCTTCTCATCCTACCGCGATGACAACCCCAACGTAGATTACGCCTCTCCCCTGGGTTTGGGCCTTGAAATCGAGACCGGCGGCCACGTCTTCACGCTGACGTTTGTCAATGCCCGGGCCATCGTGGAAAATAATTTCATTCCGAATTCCACCGCGGAATGGAGTGAGGGCCAGTACCGCTTCGGATTCACCATCTCCCGCATGTTCACTCTTTCCAAAAAACAACCCAAAACTCAATACTAAAAAATATGAAAAGAGACGAATTCCTTACCACACTGGGTATAGGCCTCGCTGCGGCCTGTACCGGATGCCTTTACGGCTGCAGCAAGTCCGGCGATGACGGCGATACCGGAACCCCGACGATCCCGCCGCCGACCCCTCCGGCTAATGTCAGCGTGACGATCGACCTGAATACGGAGATCAAAAACATAGGCGACCAGAAGATCCAGAGCGGCATCATCGTGGTGAGGCTGGCGGCATCCAATGAACCGGCCTCGTTCACGGCCGTTCAGTCGGCATGCTCACATGAGGGTACGACGATCGGTTTCAGCTCCAATCAGGGCCGCTTCGTCTGTCCGGGCCATGGAAGCGTGTTCTCCACGTCCGGAGCCGTTCAGACCGGCCCGGCGACCCGTCCGCTGAAGAAATACGATATTTCGATCGCCGGATCCACACTGACGGTTACGGATTAAAGATATGCCGGGATAACCCCGCCCCGGGCGGGGTTATCCCTTTTCAGTCCGGCGTGGCCGAGTGCAGAAACCCGGCCGCTACCGCTTTCCAAACGGATTTCCTTCCCTGCCCTTCATGCCCAGGGTTGCCGCACGGCCGACCGTCTTCTTTCCGAATTTGTTATTCAGCACGTCCATGGCCTGGTACAGTTTGGTGTTCTTCTCGTGATTATCGAAAAGGCCGGGCTGGTAATTATCCTCCACCAGGTTACTCAGCCGCACGCCGATCAGGCGGATGGCACGCCCTTTCTGATAGGCCTGCCTGAAGAGCTTCTTGATCAGCGGGAACAGGATGTGATCGGCATGCGTCGCCTCGATCGTCTGCTGCTGGCTGCGCGTATCGAAGTCCGAATAGCGGATCTTGACGGCAATGCAGGTAGCGAACTTCTCCTCCTGACGCAACTGGAAACACAGCTGCTCGACCATCGAGATCAACAGGTCGTCGAGCGCCTCGACACCGGTCACGTCCTGGAAAAAAGTATGTTCCTGCGAGATCGACTTTCGTTCGGACCAGGGCTCGACAGGCGACGGATCGATGCCATTGGCCCGGTCAAACATGTACTGACCCGCCTTACCGAATACCGCCTGGAGATGCCGTAGATCCTGCTTCTGGAGATCACCTACCTTGTAGATGCCCATGGAAGCCAATGTCTGGACGGCCTTTTCCCCGATCATCGGAATCTTTCCCACCATCAGCGGGGCCAGAAACTCTTTTTCCCGGCCATGCTCGACATACAGCTGACCATTAGGCTTGGCCTGCCCGGTAGCGACCTTCGATACGACCTTGCAGCTCGATAAGCCGAATGAGATCGGCAACCCGGTTTCCCGGATCACTTTCTGCCGGAGATCGGAAGCCAGCTTGTAGCATCCGAAAAACTTTTCCATCCCGGTCAGATCGATATAAAACTCGTCGATCGAGGTCTTTTCGAACAGGGGCACCTCTGACCGGATGATATCGGTCACCAGGCGCGATGCCTTGCTGTAGTCGGGGTAACTGCCGCCGATCACAACGGCCTGCGGACAGAGACTGCGGGCTTTACCCATCGGCATCGCCGAATGGACGCCGAACTTGCGGGCCTCGTAACTGCATGAGGATACCACTCCCCGGCCTCCGGTGCCGCCGATGATCACCGGCTTGCCGTTCAGCGAAGAATCCTTGAGGCGTTCGACGGAAACGAAGAATGAATCAAGGTCGATATGTACAATGTGGCGCAGCTCGGACATCCCTGCAAAATTAACACATCCTGAAGGCATTTCGTATTTTTGGAGTATGAAAGCCCTGTATCTGATCGCGATCCTGCCGCCGCCGGATCAGGCCGGCCGGATCGACGCGCTCCGGCGGGAGTGTTCCGAAAAATATCAGGTGTTCAAAGCACTGCGGCCACCGGTCCACATGACCCTTTACAAACCCGTATGGCTGATTCCGGAACAGGAGGAGCAGCTGATCGGGCAGATGCGGCTTATCGGAACGGAACGGCGGTCATTCGTGCAGGAGGCCGAAAATTTTTCGAAGTTCAGCAACCGGGTCCTGTATCTCCAGGCGCTTCCGAACCCGGAACTTCTAGCCCTGCAGCAGCGGATCAACCGGGTCTTCCTCGAGGCGGGCTTCGACCCTGAAGCGAAACCGACGGAAACCTATCGCCCCCACTTCACGATGGCGTATCGCGACGTAACGCCCGGGAAGTTCCAGGATATGTGGAATGAATATCAGGATAAATCGTTCAGGATCACCTTTCCGGCCGACGATTTCTCCATTTTGAAGCACGACGGGAAAAAGTGGCTGATACTGGAGAATATCGGTTTGAGGCCCGACTAGTCAATGGCCGTGACGCCACCGGAGACGACGAACTTCATGGCTTCGCTGCCGGACATCCCAAGCGGCTTCACCTTATCGCTGTCAACGATGACCAGCTGCCCTGCGAACGAATAGGAATACGGGAAATAGACAGCAACCTGTCCCGCCAGGCCGATCCGCCCCAGGTCTTTCTGGGTCAGGAACCCAACCTTTTTCAGCCCGAACTCGTTGACTTCCACCAGGACCGGCTCATTGAACTTCTTTTCGTCGCCGACGAACGCTTCGGTGAGATCCTTGATGGATGAATAGAGGAAATTGAACAACGGTAGACGCTTCAGCCACCGCATGAACCAGGAATAGATGGGCTGCGTGATGAAGTTGGTCACAACGATTCCAGCCAGCAGGATGATCACCAGCACTGACAGGATACCCAGTCCCGGGACATATACCGGCTGACCGGTCTTCGGATCCACCCAGAAGAGTCCGCTGAGGTTCAGCGCATTGTCAACACTGGTAACGATCCAGACCATCAGGAAAATGGCGGCACCCAGGGGCACGACGACCAGGACTCCCTTGATCATGAAATCGAGAAGTTTTCGAAAGATTTTATTCATTATTATTCGTAGTAGTACACCCGTTTGACACGCTGTGAAATGCCGGTTATGACCTCGTACGGTATGGTATTGCAAAGTCCTGCGATCTCCTGCACCGTGATCTCATCGTTAAAGACAATCACTTCATCCCCTTCTGCCGCCTGGACGCCCGTAATGTCCAGCATGCACATGTCCATGCAAATGTTACCAATTGTCGGCACTTTTTTGCCATTCACCAGCATTTTTCCTGCACCGTTCCCCAGTGCGCGGCTGTACCCGTCTGCATAACCGATCTTTACCGTCGCGATCCGGCCGCCGGACTCCAGTTTGCCTGCCCGGCTGTAGCCGACCGATTCGCCCGGCTTCAGGTCATGGATCTGCGATATACTCGTCTTCAGGGCGCTGACCGTCTGCAAAGGCGAAGATGCTTTTTCATATACCGGATCGATCCCATACAGGCCGATCCCCAGACGCACCATATCGAACCGGGCCTCCGGCCAGCGGCTGACTGCAGACGTATTGGAAATATGACGGATTACCGGATAGGACAGTGCTTCCTGGAGCTTTCGTGTCGTTTCGTCAAACTCCCGCAGCTGCCGCCGGGTATACTCATCGTGGGCCGGATCGTCACTGGCCACCAGGTGCGAGAAAGCAGTCCGGACCCGCATGGCTTCCGTTTCTTTCAATCGCCGGATCAGTTCGTCAACTTCCGCGGCTGCGAACCCGAGCCGGTGCATCCCCGTGTCGAGCTTGATGTGAACCGGAAAATGGGTCAGATTTTTCCGGTTAAGCACTTCTTCCAATTGACGGAGGATCCTGAAACTGTATACTTCCGGTTCCAGGCTGTGCTGGATCATCGTGTCAAAGGCCATGACATCGGGATTCATGACCATGATCGGCAGGGAGATCCCCGCCTGCCGGAGGGCAACGCCCTCATCGGCATAGGCGACCGCGAGGTAATCCACCTTATTGAACTGCAGGAGATTCGCGATCTCGAAACTGCCGCTGCCATAAGAAAAAGCCTTGACCATGGCCATCGTCCGGACGCCGGGGTCCAGCAATCCCTTGTAAAAGTTCAGGTTATGTTCAAGTGCGTTCAGGTTGATCTCCAGGACGGTCTCGTGGACTTTCTGGGTAAGGGCTTTGCTGACCCGCTCGAAGCCGAATACCCGGGCTCCTTTGATCAGGATCGTTTCATTGTTCAGCTTCAGCGTATCCAGGTCAGCCAGAAGATCCTCCGTCGTATTGAAAAAATGGGTCTCAACGGCGAACTGACCGGCCTGGGCCGCAATACGCTCCCCTACCCCGATGAGACGGTCAACCGACCGCGTGGCCAGCAGCTGGGAAACCCGTTCATAAAGGACTTCCTGGTCTTCGGCCCCGGGAATGTCGGAAAGAATCAGCGTTCTGCGGAAGTGCTGATTCTGCTGTTTGAGAAAATCCAGTGCTATGGCGAGTGAAGACAGATCGCAGCTGTACGAATCGTCAATGATCGAGCAGCTATTGATCCCTGTCTTCAGCTCCAGCCGCATATGCACCGGCTGAAGCTTTTCCATCCGTTTATCGATCTCCTCGGGTTCATAGCCCATGGCCAGCATGGTCGCCCAGCAGATAATGGCATTTTCGACAGACGCCGGATCCGTAAACGGGATCACGCACTGAACCTCACGGCCCTTGTAGCTGGCCCTGAGGTACTGGTACTGGTCTTCCAGCACCTCATCGTCAAAGACCTCAAGGTCCGCCTTGTTGCGGTAGCACCAGCTGAACAAATCTTTTCCGGGAATGGTACCCGTATAATTCTCCAGGTATTTGCAGCCATAAATGAGAAGCTCCGTGTCGCGGAAGAGCCTGAGCTTCTCGGCGATCTTCTCATCGAGGGAGCTGAACCCTTCCCTATGCGCCTCGCCGATGTTGGTCAGGATTCCGATCGTCGGTTTGATCACGGCCTCCAGGGAGTCCATTTCACCTTCCCGCGATATACCGGCCTCAATAATGGCCAGGTCATGCCCGGCATTCATTTCCCAGACGGAAAGCGGCACCCCCAGCTGGGAGTTGAAGCTTTTCGGGCTCCGTACAATGTTACTTTCCGGCGCCAGCAGCTGGTACAGCCACTCCTTCACGATCGTTTTCCCGTTGCTGCCTGTGATGCCGATCACCGGGTAGGTGAATTTACTGCGGTGATGTGCGGCCAGCGCCTGCAGGGCTTTCAACGTATCTTCAACCAGCAGAAAATTGCAGTCAGGAAACTGGATGCGGTCGAGTTCGGGCACCGAAATGACGATGTTCCGGACTCCCGCTTTATAGGCATCCCCGATGAATTCATGGCCGTCCCGGCGGCCCTGGAGTGCAAAGAAAAGGGAGCCCTCAGGGTCCACGATCTTCCTGCTGTCTGTCAGCAAAGTCTTGATCCGGGCATCGGGCCGCTCCAGGAAAGCCTGGGCATGAATAACCTCAGCAACTTCACCGACAGCATACAGAATGTGATTCATAGGACGAATTTCAATAAATTTAACGAATTTCAGAGCCTCAGAATGGACGAACAAAAAAGGCCTGTCAGGACTTTGAGCAAACAACAGGCCAGACAGAAGATCGAAAGCTATTGCGCCTACCAGGAACGTTCCCAGAAAGAAGTGCGGAACAAACTTTATGATATGGGTTTGTATCCTGCTGACGTGGAAGAGCTGATCTCGGACCTCATCCAGTCCAACTTTCTGAACGAGGAACGGTTCGCCATGGCGTATGCCGGCGGTAAGTTCCGGATGAAGGGCTGGGGCCGGAAAAAGATCAAGGCCGGACTGAAGCTGAAGGGAGTTCCGGACCGGCTTTTGAACAAGGCGCTTTACTCCATTGATGATGACGACTACTTCCGCATGCTGACCGAACTGCTGCAGCGCAAGAGCGCCCTGCTGACCGAAAGGGAGAGTCAGAAAAGGACCAACAAACTGGTCCAGCATGCCCTTGCGAGGGGCTTCGAACTGGATCTGATTTTTGAGGCATTGAAAGGCAATGAGTTATAACATTTCTTAAAAATTCGTTAAAATTTCCTTGACGGAATTGCTTTTCTCTCTATATTTGCATCACCAAATGCGAAAGTAGCTCAGTTGGTAGAGCACAACCTTGCCAAGGTTGGGGTCGCGAGTTCGAATCTCGTCTTTCGCTCTAATGCCTTCCAAAAGGGAGGCATTTAAAGTTTAAAGTCACCTGCCTAGGTGGTGGAACTGGTAGACACGCAGGACTTAAAATCCTGTTCGCCTTAAAGCGAGTGCGGGTTCGATTCCCGCCCTAGGTACGATTTTTAAACAAAACCTGTAAACTTTGCAGGTTTCTTATTGCGAAAGTAGCTCAGTTGGTAGAGCACAACCTTGCCAAGGTTGGGGTCGCGAGTTCGAATCTCGTCTTTCGCTCAAAAGCCTTCCCAAACCGGGAAGGCTTTTTTTGTGCCTGATGGTCAGGCAGTATTGTCACCCTGCTGCCACTACATCAGCACCCTTTGGTAATCGATGGCCTTCGCCGCTTCATATCTTGATGAATGGATAATTGATTTAATTCCTTTTGGCAAAGAAGGGTAGATTTTCATAACGGAGTTGTTAGAAAGGAACTTTTCGCGAAAAGGAGTTCCTTTGGTTTTCGTTTAAGCAAGTTTCTTCCTGGTATTCCGCACAGTATGGGGCTTTCGCTTCCCGGCATCACCCATGCCAACCCGCCTTATATGCGGTTTCTGTCCGTAGGCACAGATTTTTCCCGCCAGCCACTTTCAGATTCGCAGTCGCCCGCGACACCCCTTGCTCCTGGGTAACACTCCCTGCTGTAAAGGGTGTTCGCCACTTTCACCCTATCGATTGTGCAGATGCCCGGCACACAACGGCAAGAGCCCGGTACAATACCAAGCGCTTGCTGCCAAATTCTAATAAAGTAACTTTGTCCAAACTTTTGGGGTCACTTCAGTCGGCCAGGCTTTTTCACTTTCAGGCCTGTCAGGTTAGCGCGTGCTTCCGTTTGAGAGGCAGCCGACCAATACCCGTCTTTTAGAGAGCGGTAGTTTCATGCAATGATCAACCCCCGGAGAAACACGGTGCTGCGGGAACGAAGAAGCCCAAGGGTTTGAATCGATTAAATATTTGGTCCACAGGATGAAAAATATACTAGTGCTTTGTACCGGCAACAGTTGCCGGAGCCAGATAGCGGAAGGTTATTTGAGACAGTTTTCAGGCGCCAGGGCGCGAGTTTACAGTGCCGGCGTGGAAACTCACGGCGTAAATCCCAGGGCTGTCCAGGTCATGGCGGAAGATCGTATCGATATCTCCGGACACACGTCGAATCATATAGACGAATACACGACAGTTCCCTTTGACTTTGTAATTACCGTATGCGATAATGCCAGGGAGCGCTGCCCATACCTGCCCTCTGACGCTAAAAAGTTCCACTACAATTTCCCTGATCCGGCGAAAGTGACCGGCACAGAGGAAGAAATAATGGAAGAGTTCAGAACGGTTCGCGACACGATCAGGGAATATTGTATGAATTTCGTGAGTCAGAATTTAAGAGCATGAGTGTGACGAATTGTGCGCCGGTGGCAGAACGACGGCGACTAGGCTTCCTGGATCGCTATTTAACCCTATGGATATTCTCAGCAATGACGATCGGCATTGGGATCGGATACTTTTTTCCATCTTCATCGGGATTCGTCAACTCGTTCTCTTCCGGAACAACCAATATCCCGTTGGCAATCGGGTTGATCCTGATGATGTATCCCCCGCTCGCGAAAGTGAAATACAAGAATATCGGCGAAGTATTCAAGGATACAAAGGTTCTCGGAGCCTCACTGTTCCTGAACTGGATTATAGGCCCTGTCGTGATGTTTCTCCTGGCCATATTGTTCTTGTCGAATCACCCGGAGTATATGGTTGGTTTAATCCTGATAGGTCTTGCCCGATGTATCGCAATGGTGGTGGTCTGGAATGAACTTGCAGAAGGGAACCGGGAGTATGGCGCCGGTCTTATCGCCCTGAACAGCATCTTTCAAGTGTTACTTTACAGCGTTTACGCCTATGTTTTCATTACCGTACTTCCGCCTTATTTTGGTTTGGCGGCCTTACAAATTGACATCACAATAGGGCAGATTGCAAAGAGTGTCGGCATTTATTTAGGAATCCCTTTCGCACTGGGTATAATCAGCCAGTATGCGTTGACTGCGCTGAAAGGAGAAGAGTGGTTCCGGAAAAGATATCTTCCTCTTATCTCTCCAATCACTTTAATAGCCTTACTGTTCACGATTGTCCTGATGTTCAGCCTGAAGGGGCAGTTAATCGTCCAAATCCCCATGGATGTTGTCCGGATTGCCGTTCCACTGGTGATTTACTTTGCAGTGATGTTTCTGTTCAGCTTTTTTATGGGCAAATCATTTGGTGCCGACTATTCCGTAAGCACTTCCATCGCGTTTACAGCGACCGGCAACAATTTTGAACTGGCAATTGCAGTTGCGATTGGTGTCTTTGGCATTAACTCCGGGCAGGCATTTGCCGGAGTAATCGGTCCATTGGTGGAAGTTCCAGCTCTCATCGCCCTGGTAAACGTGGCGTTCTGGCTAAGGAAGAGATATTTTTCCGTCGACTAACCCAGGTCAAAAGCCTCCCTTCCGGGAAAGCTTTTTTTCTTCCGTGACCGGAGTAATGGTCTTTAACAGTATTTAACGTTCAGTTCTGCGAGCCGGGCGCCACCCTTCTGATTACCTCAGATGCAGTAAAAAACCTCGCGGCTTTCGCTGCTTTACCATCGCTGTGGTTTTTAACAGAAATAAATAAGTTGTATTTTTAAGTATATCTTTAACCCCAATAATCTTTGTATGGCGGATACCTCAACTCACATTGGAAGAAAAATAAGCCGGATTCGTGAACTGCGCGGTTGGAAACAGGATTATCTCGCGGCAGAGCTGGGAGTCAGCCAGCAGGCGGTATCCAAAATGGAGCAGAGTGCCAACATCGAGGACGACGTCCTGGAAAAGGTCGCGGGAGTCCTTGGCGTTCCGGCTGCCGGAATCAGAGAATTCAGCGAAGAGGCGGTATTCAATATTATCTCAAACAACTTTTCAGACAACAGTTCAAATAACAACAACTACCTGTGTACGATTAATCCGATTGAAAAGATCGTTGAACTGTATGAACGGTTACTGGCGAGCGAGCGGGAGAAAATTGAGCTATTAAAAAAACAGTAAGACACGAACTCATAGCGATTCTTAACTGTATACTCCGCTACGATGAGCATCAGTAATTCCTATAGACCCGTTAAAGTCATTTTTCTCATTCTACCCGTTTCCTGATACCTGCCAGCCTGTCGATCTTATTTTCAAGCTGAATCAGCCATTTCGGTGCACCGCATAATCGTAAACCTTCTTTTTCTATTTCCGGTGTAACGTCAATAATCCCGCTATTGTGTTTAATACTGATGACGCAGCTGAAAACGGAATGAGTTTCAGCACTAACTCACAGAATGGTATTCAGAATCAAAATGAGCAACTTTCGTGTCGCAACGGGCTTTCCTGCTTCATTCCGCATAATTCACGGACCTGGCTTATTTTCCTACCAATGTGAAGTGTGTTCCCAACATGGTTGATGGTTTTTCAATTCAAAGATATGAAGGCTACCCCATGACACTGGAGCTAACAGAGGATATTTAACCCGAGGGTCAATTCCCATTCTAAATCAGTTGAGCTTCCGGAGTCCCAACCCCATGTATCTGACTTCCTGAAACCAAGACCTATTACTCAGGACCTCACCGTCACATAGATCACAGAACCTCCGCCTTTAATCCTTTCCCAGCTGCCCAGGCTGTTTCTTCTGACGAAGCTGTCGCCGGTGCCCAGCTTAGCGCCGAACTGCACCCGCCGGTCCGATTTCTGTTCCCAGGCAGGCAGGTATTCGAACGACACGACAAAGTCGCCGTCGAGATTGATGGCTTCGTCACGGAGATCGAAAGACAGCCACCCTTTGCGACCAGCGAACTGTCGGATTACACTTTTCTCGACGATCCTGCTCCCCGGCATCCCGCCTTCTAAAGCATAGATATTCAACCTGATCCGAACGGAATCTGTGACCGCTCCTTCCAGGAAAATATTGGCATCAAGTATTTTTGCAGGTTCTTTAAGTCTGATCAACCGGCCCTGTTCAAAAATATCGTCCTGCTGATAGCTTATCGCCGGCGTTGTCACAAACGGCGTACGTCCGGTTATACCGAGTCTGCGGGTTTTGCTCTTGCCTGGGGAAACCGTCACCTCGGGAAGGGCAAATACCTTTTCGTTCAGAACGACCGTAATCTTTTTCCGGTTGAAATCCCGGACCGGTATACGCACTTCTTCATATCCAACGGATGAGAATGCCACCGAATCGTTCACGAGCGTGTCGGCAACTCCGAAACGGAATGTTCCATCGGGGCCACTGATCGTCCCGATCCGGGATCCGCGTATGCCGATGTTAACATACGAAAGAGGGACGCCTTCGCTGGTGGTCACGATCCCGTTTGCAAAGAAGTTCTGTCCGAATGCGGTCAGATTAAGAAACAGCAGAAATAGTAATGCAATCTTTTTCATGGAAAACTTAAAGTCCCGAAACTAAGGAGTTCCGTGACCGGAGTAATGATCTTTAACAGTATTTAACGTTCAGTTCTGAGACCCCCCGCCCCCCTTCTGATTACCTCAGATGCAGTAAAAAACCTCGCTGCTTCCATTGCTTTACCATCGCTGTGGCTTTTAACAGAAATAAATAAGTTGTATTTTTAAGTATATCTTTAACCCCAATAATCTTTGTTATGGCGGATACCTCAACTCATATTGGAAGAAAAATAAGCCGGATTCGTGAACTGCGCGGTTGGAAACAAGAATATCTCGCGGCAGAGCTGGGCGTAAGCCAGCAGGCGATCTCCAAAATGGAGCAGAGTGCTCAGATTGAGGACGAGGTGCTGGAAAAGGTCGCAGCTGTGCTCGGAGTTCCGGCTGCCGGGATTAAAGAGTTTAGTGAAGAAGCTGTCTTCAATATTATTTCCAACACTTTTCATAACAGCAGTAGCGACAGCTCTACCCTGATCGCCAGTTCTCTGAATTACCAGCCGACGTTTAATACCGTTGAAAAGATCGTTGAATTGTATGAGCGATTACTGGCCAGTGAACGGGAAAAAATTGAGCTGCTAAAAAAGCAGTAGCATACTGAATTGATCCCGGTTTTTGGCTTTTGCCCCGGCTATAAGAATATCCCGCCCATTTAACGGTCTGTGCAGACTGCTTATTACAGATTACGGGACTATTTGTCTCCTTTTACCCACTTCCGGATATCTGCGAGCTTGTCGATCTTATTTTCAAGCTGAATCAGTCGCTTTGGCGCTCCGTCATAATTGTAAACCTTCTTTTTCTGTCTTCCGGTAGTGATGGTAACCGTACAGGACGGTAGGTCTGTGATTTCGACGGCTCCACGTGAAACCATCAGATTTTCATCCAAATCATAAATGTGCCGGTGCAGATAAGCGGGTGCCATTTCGAAAAAGCCGATCTCTTCAGCCCAGAGAAACAGGTCGTAGACGGCCAACGGATCGACCTGAGCCCGCTTTGTGCCGGTCACAGCTACGAAGTGCGTTCCCCTGTAGACCAGCTGCCCGGTCCCTGTGAGTTCGACGCTGTATACCGGACAGGTTCCCAGACAGGGGCCCCGTTCAAGTTTTATTTTGAGGGCGGATAAATGAAATGGATAAGCAACCTTCATATTCAATTAGCAGGGTAACCACACGCAGGTGTCTTTAAAAATCAGGACCGGAATGTATAGATAATTTGCGAATCTCCGGAATTGGATACATTTTCTAGCTACTGGCAATCCTACCTGCTCAAAAACAATGGATACAGCGCTATGAAATATCATATAAATACCGTAACTTACATATAGTCAATAAGTTACAAAATAAACATTGATCAGTTTGCACCTCCACCTTGTCAGACATCAAACCGAAACTCTAAAAACAGGAGGTTATATGAATAAACTAAAGATTGCTTTGTTGCTGTTCATGGGTTCAATCGGAACCGCCGTGTACGCCCAGGACCACTCCGCAATGGATTCCAGCACTTCGAAACACATCCTCATCAACCCGGATAAGCTGCAGTGGATGGATGCGCCGTCGGCCTTGCCAAAAGGTGCCAAGGTGGCGATCCTTGAAGGGAATCCGTCCGAGGCGGGACCATTTACCATCCGTCTTCAGGTCCCGGCAGGTTATGAAGTCAGACCCCACTGGCACCCCGCTATCGAGCATGTCAGCGTCATAAAGGGCGACTTCTATATGGGCACAGGCGAGACGTTCGACAAGCAAAAAGCCATGAAGATCTCCGAAGGCGGATTTGCGGCCATGCCTGCGAAATATGTTCACTTTGCCTTCAGCACCACCGGCGGAATCATCCAGCTGCACGGTATCGGGCCCTGGGGAATCACCTATGTGAACGCCAAGGACGATCCGCGTAACGCTGCGCAGTAACTTTCATGCCTGAAGAGCCTGCTCCGCGTCCCGGGGCAGGCTTTTTGTATAGAGGGCACTGACCCCAGAACGGGTCGGGAATCACTGATCGATTCTTGCTCCCGACTCCTACCCGTCTTTGAGCAATCGAACAACCTCTGCTTCAAGTTTAGAAATATCCCGTACAACAATCGCCCAGATTATCTCTTCCGAAACGCTATCATAACCGTGGCTGATCCTGTTCCGTGTGTCAACGATCTTTCGTGCATTTGTAATCTTTAGACCAGGCTGCACTTTCAAAATCCTGCCAACGGCTTCGCCAATAATTTCGAGATTGCGTTCAATAGCTCTTCTCGTCTTAAGATCCTTCTGAAACTCAAAAAAGTTTTTCTTATCTGGTAGGAACAGGTTAATTTCTTGGATGGCCTGGTGGATCGGTAAGCCAGGTCCTAACTTCATTTACCATACACAAGCACTTTGGTTTGATCAATTTGGGCTTTCAGGTATGGATTTTTTATAGTCTTTTGTTCGAGCAAGTCGATTCTTCGCTTGAACAGCTGTTCAAGCTGAGATTTCAGATTGAAGTACTTGTCAGAATAGGAAAGGGGATCTTTGTCGGCAATGTCAACAACGAAATCAATATCACTGCCTTCATTAAATCGTTCCGTTGTTACCGAACCAAAGGCAAAAAGGCTGTTAACCTTAATTGAGTCACAAAGCTTCCTTACCTCGTCCGAATGAATTGTAAGCACGTTCATTGTCTACAAATTTATCAATTTTCACTAAGATAGTCACTGCTCTTACTTAGGAGCCTTTCCATAATTCTTAACTAATGAACAGACTAAATGAATACCTCACTCGAACCTGAGTTAGTTTGGCGGCGTCGGGTAAGGACCAATCCCGTCAAGGGTTCTTATACGCTGGCAAATGGTAACAGGCGAAGCTTTCTATATGAGAGCGGAAACCAGTATGGTCTTGTCTCATGATCTCGCAGAAGTACAATGTGCATCCTTAAAAGAGATATCAATTTTTCCCATGATCTCATCGCGAAATGGACTGAAGACGATTTTGAAGCCATACCTGTTGCGGTGAAAGGCCCCGAACCAACGGCTGTGCCGGTTGTTAAAGAAAATACAAGCAAACTTTGAATCATGAAACGAACACTCATATCCTTTTTCATACTGGCCATCATCGCCGCCTGTTCCCGTACACCCAAGGATCTTGCAGGGGTCACCCCCGGAATGACAAAGGAGGAGGTTGTACAGGCAGCAGGTGAGCCTTCGAAGAAGAATAATATTGAGGTCGCTGAATTGTGGACCTACACCGCACAGGACCGAACCGTCGTCTTCCGGGCCGACACCGTGTATGACATCATTACTTCAGCGAACGCGCGTACCGATTCGATCAGGAGCTCCATCGGCAGAGCTGAAGACAAACTGAAGTCGGGCACCAAAAAGCTTGGCGACAAGATCGACACGACCTTCCGGAAACTCGAGGACCGGTTCGACCGGGATACGAATTAACACGCGTTTACATGCAGTCTTCGGTGAGGTGTTGAAATTAATTTGGGTTTTCCTGCCAATGTACTTACATTTGCCCACCCCCGTTATTGATCGGGACCTGCAAATGCTTAGACTTTTCACACATCACGTACATTTCCATCATCGCCCTGCGGCGATATGATGATTTGTATGTTTCTACGTGAAACAGTTTTTAAGGATTTACTATTTGGTCAGATTAATAATTACTAAGTGAAAACACTCAAGATTGCTATCCAGAAATCTGGAAGGCTGAACGAAAAATCAGTTGAGCTTCTGAAAAATTGCGGACTCAGCTTCGAAAACTATAAAAGTTCCCTCATTTCCCAGGTATCCAACTTCCCGCTCGAGATCCTCTTCCTCCGTGATGACGATATCCCGGAGTATGTACAGGACGGGATTGCGGACCTCGGGATCGTCGGCGAAAATGTCATCAATGAAACGGAGGTAGAAGTTTCTTATCTCCAGCGTCTCGGCTTCGGAAAATGCACCCTGAAAATCGCCGTTGCCAACAACAGCAGCATCGAAAAACTCAGTGACCTGAACGGCAAAGCAATTGCCACCTCCTACCCGGTCATCCTGGAGAAGTTCCTGAAAGAACACCAGATCACCGCGGACATCCGGACCATTTCCGGATCCGTCGAGATCTCGCCGGGCCTGGGCCTGAGCGACGCCATCTGTGATATCGTTTCGACGGGCGGCACCCTGAAATCGAACGGACTTCGTCCATTTGCGGACGTGCTGACGTCCGAGGCTGTACTCATCGGCCGGTCCTCCCTGGCGGACGACCCGCGGGTGCTTGAACTGATCCAGCGTATCCAGTCCGTTCTGCGGGCCAAGGAAACCAAGTATGTGGTTCTCAATATTGAACGGAAGAACCTCGAGCAGATCACCCGCTTGCTTCCGGGAGTCAAGAGCCCGACCGTTGTGCCACTGGCCGAGGAAGGCTGGGTCGCCGTTCATACGGTCATCCCGGAAAAGGACTTCTGGAACAAGATTAATAACCTGAAGGCCGCCGGAGCGCAGGGCATCGTCGTGATGCCGATAGAAAAGATCATTTTGTAGCATCGCGGTTAACCGCCATGGTTAACCCTAAAACAGTATCATTGAAACTTTACAACTTCAGTCAGTTAGACAGGCCGGAGCTTGAGCAGCTCTGCCAGCGAAACGCCGATACAGACAATACGATAACCGAACGGGTCGAGGCGATCCTCCAGGAAGTCCGAACAGAAGGGGACGAAGCGGTCCGGAGGCTGACTCTCCGGTTTGACAAGGTATCCACCGGCAAACTGTACCTGGACCGGCATGAATTGGAGGAGCTTGCCTCTTCAGTCGGCGCCGCTGAACGGGAAGCGCTGGAAACGGCCTACCAGAACATCCTCAAATTTCACCGCCAGCAGCTGACTCGGGAAGACCGGATGGAAACCACTCCGGGCGTGACCTGCTGGCGTGAGCCCCGGGCCATTGAAAAGGTTGGCTTCTATATCCCCGGCGGTTCGGCCGTATTGCCGAGCACGTTCCTGATGCTGGGTATCCCGGCAAAGATCGCCGGCTGCAACGAGGTGGTGGTCTGCACGCCGCCGCAGCAGGATGGCCGGATCAACGGATATATTGCCTGGTGCGCCATCCGGCTGGAGATCGGCCGGGTTTACCTGGCCGGCGGGGCGCAAGCCATTGCGGCCATGGCCTACGGCACGGAAACCATCCCGAAGGTCGATAAGATCTTCGGCCCCGGTAACCAGTATGTCACGCGGGCGAAATCACTGGTACAGGCGCATTCCGCTATGGCCATCGATATGCCTGCCGGTCCATCCGAAGTCCTGGTGATCGCCGATGAAACGGCCCGCCCGGCATATGTGGCGGCCGACTTGCTTGCGCAGGCAGAGCATGGAGCCGACAGCCAGAGCATCCTGGTGTCGAATTCAGCAGCCCTGATCGATGAAACGATCCGTGAACTGGAATCCCAGCTCCGGGTCCTGCCGCGTGCGGAGATCGCCGCAAACGCGATCGCGAACTCCTACGCCGTGAAGGTTGAATCGCTGGCACAGGCTATGGAATTCAGCAATACGTATGCACCCGAGCACCTCATCCTTCAGACCGACCGCTTCCACGACCTCGTTCCGATGATCCGGAATGCCGGTTCCGTATTCCTGGGCCACCTTACGCCTGAAAGTGCGGGTGACTATGCCTCCGGAACGAACCATACGCTTCCGACCAGCGGCTTTGCCAGGTCCTATTCGGGAGTTTCAGTCGATTCATTTATTAAAAAGATCACCTTCCAGATGATATCCCGCGAGGGTATCCGCAACCTGGGTCCGACGGTCGAAATACTGGCGGAACTGGAAGGGCTTGCGGCGCACAGGAATGCCGTTTCCATCCGATTAAAAGATTAACCATGTTCGAATTAGCAAGAATACTCAGAGAAAATATCAGGGACCTGGTTCCCTATTCATCCGCCAGGGATGAATTCCAGGGCGAAGCGTCCGTCTTCCTGGATGCCAACGAAAACAGCTTCGGATCTCCCCTGGCAGCAGCCTACAACCGGTACCCGGACCCGCTGGCCGGGGCACTGAAAAAACGGATCAGCGAAATCAAGGGAGTTCCGCCAAGAAACATCTTCCTGGGCAACGGAAGCGATGAAGCGATCGACATCCTGTTCCGGGCCTTTTGCCGCCCGGGCGTTGATAACGTGATCATCGTGCCCCCTACCTATGGCATGTATGAAGTATCAGCCCGGATCAATGACGTGACGGTAAAAAAGGTCCACCTGACCCCGGAGTTCCAGCTGGATATGGAAGGGATCGCCGAGGCGATCGATGGCAATACCCGGCTGATCTTTATCTGCTCACCGAACAATCCGACCGGTAACTCCATGAACCGGGACGACGTAGAGACCATCATCGCCAACTTTGAAGGCCTGGTGGTGGTGGATGAAGCCTATATCAATTACTCCCGGCAGAAGACGTTTATCCAGGAACTGACCGAGTATGCCAACCTGGTCGTTCTACAGACCTTTTCAAAAGCATGGGGTCTGGCCGGGCTCCGCCTGGGCACGGCCTTTGCAAGTGAAGAGATCATCGAGGTCTTCAACAAGGTGAAGCCGCCCTACAATGTAAACGAAGCATCGCAGGCACTCGCGCTGGAAGCCCTGCAGCATGTGGATCAGGTCAATGACTGGATCCGTCAGACCGTCGCCGAGCGGGACAATCTTGTGCGGGAGTTCGCCGCTATCCCGGCCATCACCCGGATCTACCCTTCCGACGCCAACTTCCTGCTGGTCCGGACCACCGACCCGGCGGGCATTTACCGGCACCTGGTAGACCGCGGCATCATCGTCAGGGACCGCTCAAAAGTCGAATTATGCGAAGGGTCCCTTCGGATCACCGTCGGAACCCCGGAAGAAAACCAGCAGCTGATCACCGCTTTGAAAGAATTTAAATGAAGAAAGTACTATTTATAGACCGGGACGGGACCATCATTTCAGAACCGCAGCCCGACCAGCAGGTCGACACCCTGGAAAAACTTGAGTTCCTCCCCTACGCGATCTCGTCGCTCAAAAAGCTGCAGGACTTCGGCTATGAACTGGTCATGGTCAGCAACCAGGACGGCCGGGGAACGGACAGTTTTCCGGAGGAGGACTTCCAGAAACCGCACCAGAAGATGCTGGATATCCTAGCATCGGAGGGGATCCGCTTCGCTGAGATCTTTATCGACGATTCGTTCCCGCACCAGAACAGCCCGCTCCGCAAGCCCAATACCGGACTACTGACGAAGTACCTGGCCAAAAATTCCCTGGATCTGGAACGATCCTTCACGATCGGCGATCGGGAAACAGACGTCCAGCTGGCCGAAAACCTCGGTTGCAAGGCGATCCGCTATTCAACTGAGCCCGACGAGCGGGCCGTGCTGACCTCAGATAGCTGGACGGAGATCTGCGAGTACCTGACCCGGAAGTCCGACCGACTGGTCAACCTGGAGCGGAACACGAAGGAAACCCGGATCAGGCTGACCCTGAACCTGGACGGGAACGGAAACCACCGGATCGATACCGGCCTGAAGTTCTATGACCACATGCTGGACCAGCTGGCTCGTCACTCAGGGGTGGATTTGACCCTTTCCGTTCAGGGAGACCTCGAGATTGATGAACATCACACCATTGAAGATACGGCAATCGCTTTGGGAAAGGCATTCAAAACGGCATTGGGAGATAAACGGGGCATTGAACGATACGGGTTCCTGCTACCGATGGATGAAGCCCTGGTGCAATGCGCCATCGACTTCTCGGACCGGGCGTATTTTATATTCAAGGGATCATTCGACCGGGAATATGTCGGCGACTTCCCGACCGAAATGTTCGAGCACTGGATGAAGTCCTTTTCCGAACATGCCGGCATGAACCTGAACCTGGCGATCCTGGACGGCAATAACACCCACCATATGATCGAGGCAGCGTTCAAGGCGCTTGCCAAATGTATTAAACAGGCCATCCGGGTTACGGGAACTGAATTGCCAACGACCAAAGGCGTCATTTGAGGAAACGGCCATGGATGTAATCAAATACGCTGATCAGATCTCATCTCCCGTCGCCGCGAAGGAAGGTGCCGTGGGCATCATCAATTACGGCGCGGGTAACATCTTCTCACTTACCGCTGCACTCGACCGCCTTGGCATCCGCTACGGCATGGTTCACCATGCGGGCGATTTCGAGGGCTATGACCGGTATATCATCCCGGGCGTCGGCCATGCCGGGGCGGCCATGAAAAAGCTGCAGGACACCGGCCTGGTGGACCGCATCCGTGAATTGAAAAAACCGGTATTGGGCGTTTGTGTCGGCATGCAGCTGCTGACCGCGTTTTCAGAAGAGGGCAACTCGGAGCTGACCGGGATCATTCCGCTCCAAACGAAACTTTTTAAAGAATCGCTAAAACTAAAAGTTCCGCACACCGGTTGGAATAAGGTCCGTCCGGATATCGAAAACGCTTTATTCTCAGAGCTTAACGACGAATACTTCTACTTTGTGCACTCGTATCATATCGAATTTAATTCTAACTTTACTTTGGCTTCAACCGATTATGGCATAAGATTTTCGGCGGCTATCAGGAAGGATAACTTCTATGGAGTACAATTCCACCCGGAGAAATCCGGGAAGGCCGGCGAACGGCTGTTACTTAATTTTTTAGGCATATAAACGACGCTATGTATATTATTCCTGCAATTGACATTCTGGACAAGAAAGTGGTCCGCCTGCGAGAAGGAAATTATGACCAGGTGACCTCTTACGATGTCACATTGGAAGAGATGGTCGACAGATACCAGTCCAACGGTACCGAGTTCATTCATATCATCGACCTCAACGGGGCCAAAGGTGATTTCAGCAACCAGAGCTACCTGTTCGATATTATCCGCAAGACGGATATGAAGGTCCAGTACGGTGGCGGCGTCCGGAGTATCCCTAAGGTTAAGGAACTTATCGATTCCGGAATTCACCGGGTGATCGTAGGAACCCAGGCCATCACCAACCCCAGCTTCCTGGACCAGCTCTCGGTGGAAATGTGCAACAAGGTCAAATGCTCGGATCAGATCGTCGTGGCGATCGATGTCCTGGATGAGGTGGTCAAGTATTCCGGGTGGATGGAAAGTTCTCCCATCAAGCTGATGGACTATGTTGACCGTTGCTTGTCCCTCGGATTTTATCGCTTTCTCTGTACCGATATTGATAAGGACGGCAAGCTGGGCGGCGCCGGTGTCGAACTCTATAAGAAGTTACTGGAGCACTCCCCTTTCATTAAACTGATCGCTTCGGGGGGTATCAGCTCGATGGACGATATTCGCCGGCTCCAGGAGATCAAGGTCGAGTCCTGCGTGGTCGGTAAGGCGATCTATGAAGGACGGATCAGCATTGAAGAAATTAAGGACTGGAACCTGAAAGCCCTGATATCGTTCTGAGGTTCCGGCCATAAACACACTACATATTGAACAGCATAGAAGAGCTTCCGGCGGCCCCTGCTCAGGGGGATGCCGGCGGACTGACGAAGAGGATCATCCCCTGCCTGGATGTAAAAAACGGCAGAACAGTCAAAGGCGTCAATTTTGTTGATCTCCGGGATGCCGGCGACCCTGTTGAGCTGGCCTGGCAGTATTCCCGCCAGGGCGCTGACGAACTGGTGTTCCTGGATATCAGCGCGACCCATGAAAAACGAAAGACGCTTGTCGAACTGGTCAGGGCCGTCGCCCGCCAGATCAGCATCCCGTTCACCATAGGCGGCGGTATCAACGAGATCGCGGACGCCGAGCTCCTGCTGAATTCAGGAGCGGACAAGGTGTCTGTCAACACGGCGGCGGTCCGTAACCCCAGGCTGATCGATGAGCTGGCCGCGGCATTCGGAAAACAGTTCGTCGTAGTCGCTGTCGACACGCGCGCAGTTAACGGCCGGAACCTGGTTCACCTGAACGGCGGCCGGATCACCACCGATCTGGAAACGGAAAGCTGGATCCGGCAGGCTGAGGACCGCGGAGCCGGCGAAATCCTCTTGACTTCCATGGATTTTGACGGAACGAAGGCCGGGTTCGACCTGGAATTGCTCCGGACTGTGAATGAGGGGATCGGCATTCCGCTGATCGCATCAGGCGGCGCCGGCAGGATCGAACATTTCACAGAAGTCTTTTTGAAAACGGGCGTGGACGCGGCCCTTGCTGCGACGGTATTCCATTACGGAGAGATCCTGATACCTGATCTGAAAGCGGAATTGCGGAGGAATCAACTAGAAGTAAGAATTTAATGGAAATAGACTTTAAGAAAGGCGACGGCCTGGTGCCGGTCATTATACAGGACGAGCGGACGCTGGAAGTGCTGATGCTGGGCTATATGAATGAAGATGCCTTTGAGGAAACGGTTCGGGGTCAGAAGGTGACGTTTTACTCCAGGAGCAAGAACCGGCTCTGGACTAAAGGCGAAGAAAGCGGCAACTACCTGTGGGTAAAGAACATAAGCCTGGACTGCGACCAGGACACCCTGCTGATCCTTGCCGTTCCGGAGGGACCGACATGCCACAAGGGCACGCGCAGCTGCTTCAATACCGCCTATAACCAGAACTTCCTGTTTGAGCTGGAAAACATCATCCGGGACCGGTACGAGAACCCGGCGGAAGGCTCCTATGTGAACAGCCTGCGCGGGAAGGGGCTGAATAAGATCGCCCAGAAAGTCGGGGAAGAAGGCGTTGAAACGGTGATCGCCGCACTGGCTGAATCGGAAGAAGACCTGATCAACGAGGCTTCGGACCTCATCTTCCACCTGATGGTCCTGCTCAGGGAAAAGAACCTGTCCCTGAAGACCATTGCAAAAAACCTGGAGACCCGGCACCGGTAAGGATAGAGATCTATGATAACAGTAGCATGCGTTGCCGAGCTTTCGGGCCATCAGAACCCGATCTATACGGTTGAGAATTCGCAGAAACCACATATTTTTTTTACGGGCGGTAATGACAAGGGCGTCGTCGAATGGAGTCTGAAGACGCGGGACTTTGTGAAAGTCATGATGCCGGTACAGTCTTCCGTGTATGCCTTGCATTGCCCGGCCTTCCTCCCGGTCATGATCACCGGCGAAAGAAGCGGGAAGGCGTCCGTGTTCGATTTTGTCGAGCAGAAAGTGACCCATACGCTTGAGAATCATAAACTTCCGGTATTTGACATTCGCTCTGTGGAGTCCAAGAAAGAGATCCTGCTTTCCTCGGAGGACGGAACGGTGTCCGTCTGGGACGCCGCCGGATTCGGGCTGGTTTACCGGTTCAGGGTTGCCGGTGATACGGTTCGCGTCATGGCCATCAGCCCGGACGAGAAACTGATCGCCTTCGGCTGCAAGGACAACGTGATCCGGGTCTACAACCTGGAGGATTACAGCCTGCATACGGAACTCCGCGGCCATTCGATGCCGGTGACCTCGGTTCAGTTTTCGCCGGACGGGACGCGCCTGTTCTCAGGCGGACGGGATGCATTGCTGAACGTATGGGATGTGGCCGGCTTTGGCCTGATCCGGTCGGTCCAGGCGCATATGTTCACCATCTATGACATCAAGTTCCATCCTTCGAAACCTTTCTTTGCTACGGCAAGCCGTGATAAGAGCATCAAGATATGGGGAACGGATGACCTGAAATTATACAAGATCATCAGCCGGGAGAAGGGGATTCACAGTCATCACCTGTCGATCAATAAGATCGCCTGGAGCCGGTACAATGAGAACCTGATTTCCATAGGCGACGACAAGCTGATCTTCGTGTGGGATATCCGCTTCGAATAGACCTATGCAAACCGTTTGATCACCCGGAGCCGGTGGGTATACCGGTTGAGTTCCCGGTTGAATATTCCCTGGTCGTCAATCGAATCGATCCGCACACGTCCGGAGGCATGAATGACCTCGGCATTGCCGACCATGATCCCGACATGGATGATCCGGCCTTCCTCATTATCGAAAAATGCCAGGTCACCGGTACGCGCTTCCTGCAGGAAGGCCACCAGGTCGCCCTGGAGAGCCTGCTGGGAAGCATCCCGCTGTAGCCGGATCCCGAATTGCTTATATACGATCTGCGTCAGTCCGGAACAATCGATCCCGAACGGCGTCTTGCCGCCCCACAGATAGGGCGCGTTCAGGTAAAACCGTGTAACCGCCTCAACCTCCTGCTCAAATGCATCCGGCCGTTGTTTCTGTGCCGGTGACCCGAGTGTCAGCCTGGTCCTGTCGGTGCCGAACGTGGGATGCCGGTAATCCGGAACCGTCGAGCCCGGCATCAGGTAATACACTTCCCCTGTTGCCTCGTGCTTCGCCATATGGCATGCCTGAAGCCCGAGGATGTCCGTAGCGCGACCGAACGCCTCGAATTGTGAGCTGCTGATCTCTTCAAGCTGCTTCGGGTCGAGCCAGCCCTCATAGTCATCATAGCCCATGCGCACCCGGCACCATTTCTCCTCCTGCTCAAGAATCTCGACATGGTCGCCGAACAGGAGCTGCGAGATCATCTCACTGCGGTCTGACGGTTCGGCCCGCAGCGGAATGGCGGATAGCCTGCAAAAGGCAAAAGTTTGTTTCATAGTGGGGACGCTTCTTTTACGTATAACGCAACAAAATGTTTAAATTGTCACTAAAACCCGAAGTTAAGTTTTCTGTTCTAGAAAATATGGCACATCCCGACAACCTGAAAAAGATCCTGATCGCAGTTGAAGACAGCGAATACTCGGAAATCGCTTCCGAATACGGCTTCGCCCTGGCCGAAAAGCTCGGAGCCCGGGTAGGGCTGGTTCACGTGAACGACGTCCTTCCGACAACAACGCCGAACCTGGCCGATCCGTTGCTGAACGAGCCGATGGTTACCATGATGCCGGAAGCGATCGCTTTGCAGGAAGAGGCCAGCAAACGGTTGTTCGAGCGCCTGATCGGAACGAGGACCCCCGGAGACGTCACCACATTCACCCAGCTCGGAAATGCGCGGGATGAGATCCTGGCGACTGCGGAGGAGTGGCACGCTGACCTGATCATCCTCGGTACGCACGGCCGGACGGGATTCGACCATTTTATCTCGGGCAGTGTGGCTGAAGGCGTGGTGCGCCGGGCGCGATGCCCGGTACTGATCATCCCGAATATCCACAAAAAGGAACATTAGAGTCACGGATCAGGTATCCTGAAAAAAAAGAGACAAAAAAAAACGGCATCCGGGATGCCGTTCTTGTTTTTTAGTCGGATAGGACTACCCTTCCAGGTGCAGCCATTCTTTCTTGGCCAGCAGCTCTTCCTCGGTCTCACGGACATTCTCATCGTCCACGCAGCAGTCTACCGGACAAACCGCAGCACACTGCGGCTCGTCATGAAATCCTTTACACTCTGTGCATTTATCCGGAACGATATAATAAACCTCATCAGAGATCGGATTCTGGGACGCTTCAGCATCGATGGTGGTGCCGTTACCGAAATCAATTACTCCCCGCAGGCTTGTACCATCGGAGAAACGCCATGCTGTCCCGGCGTCGTAAATCGCATTATTGGGGCACTCCGGTTCGCAAGCTCCGCAGTTTATACACTCGTCGGTGATTTTAATTGCCATATCTTATCAAAAAGTGTGTCTGGTAAGTTAATTTTGCAGGGTTTTGATCGCACCCTAGTCGCGTGCAAAATTATAACATTTATTCGAGGATTTTGATTTCATGAGCAGGATTTTAACAAAAGAACAACGGCTGGACGGACTGGCTGCACTGGGGGCCGCCATGCGTGAGCCGGACGCTGAGTTACAGCACCTGATCGATACTGCTCACCGGCGCAATGCGTGGTTCACCCCGGAGTTTACCGGACAGGCGGTGCGGTCGATCGGTGACATGCTGAACCGGGACGATCTGACCGCCTGGTCGCGGCAATGGGAGGAATCTGCCGGCGCACCGAAAAAAGTCGGGCTGATCCTGGCGGGAAACATCCCCCTGGTCGGCCTGCACGATGTACTTTGTGTTCTGGCAGCCGGCCATGTAGCGCTGATCAAGCAGTCCTCGCAGGATCAGCAGCTCATCCCGGTCCTGCTCAGAAAACTCACGGAAGCAGAACCCGGGTTTGCGGACTCGGTCGAATTTTGTGATCGCCTGCAGGGCTATGATGCGGTGATCGCCACGGGCAGCAATAACTCCTCGCGCTATTTCGAATACTATTTTTCCGGAGTTCCCAGCATTATTCGCAGGAACCGGAACAGTGTGGCGGTCCTGACCGGCGAAGAGAGCGACGGGGAACTCCGCGAGCTCGGCCGGGACATCTTCGATTATTTCGGACTGGGCTGCCGCAACGTTTCCAAGATGTACGTTCCGCAGGGCTATGAATTTCGAAAGTTCTTCGAGGCGGTCGAGGCGTATAATCCGCTGGCGGCCCATCATAAGTATTTCAACAACTACGAGTATAACAAGTCCATTCTCCTGGTGAACGGCGATGCGCACCTGGACAACGGGTTCCTGCTGGTAAAAAAGGACCCTAAACTGACTTCGCCGCTCGCAGTGCTGCATTACGAGGAATACGCCGACACGGAATCCGTCAATCAGCTCCTGCTCGCCCAGGCGGACCAGATCCAGTGCGTGGTCTCCGGAACAGCCGGAATACCGGGATCCCTCCCGTACGGCTCAGCCCAGCATCCGCGGATGTGGGATTATGCGGACGGGATTAATACGATGGATTTTTTGACCTCACTGACCTGACCGGCAATAAATGGTTCAAAAATCCCTAAATTTGGAAGGCATGTATATTATTAAAGTTAAGGGGGTCGCCAAAATTCCTGATTATGTACAATTAAGGGACGACAAGTTCACCCTGCTGGCTTACTTCCGGGTCGACCGGCCGGAAAAATCATTGGAGAAGGCGGGTCTGAAGGATAAGATGGAATACATATTGAAACTGATCCAGGAGTTGCCTTTTGGTCAGATTCAGAAACTCGACATATAGTATGATTGGAAATTCGATTATCAAACTGCAGAACGTAGACATTTATCAGAGAAAGAACCTGGTTCTTTCTGATGTAAACCTTCATATCGGCAAAGGGGACTTCGTTTTCCTGATCGGGGCATCCGGCTCCGGAAAAAGCAGTCTGCTGAAAGTCATCTACGGAGACCTTCACATCGCCAACGGCGAAGGCCACGCTGCAGGATTTGATCTGAAGAAACTGCAGGACAAGGACGTGCCCTTTCTCCGCCGCAAACTGGGGATCGTATTCCAGGATTTCCAGCTGCTGACGGACCGCACCGTTGAACAGAACCTCGAGTTCGTCATGCGTGCGACCGGATGGAAGGATAAGAAGCTGATCTCCGAACGCATCAGTGATGTGCTGGAGAAAGTAGGTCTTCGTTCAAAGATCCGCAAGATGCCGCATGAACTTTCCGGCGGGGAACAGCAGCGGGTGGTCATCGCCCGGGCCCTGCTCAACGACCCGGAGATCATCCTGGCTGACGAACCGACAGGCAACCTTGATCCGGATACGTCCGAAGAGATCGTGTTACTGCTCCGTCAGATCAGCCAGTCGGGCACCGCGGTCCTGATGGCCTCCCACGATTATCACATCATCCGCACCTTCCCTTCCCGCATCATCAAATGCGAAGGCGGTAAGGTACACTCCGATGTGACTATAGCCTAGTAAATCATCTGACTGACAGGATGGCTGTTTTTGCACCTTGGCAAATTATTTGTCAATCCTGTTGATATGAACTTTTCAGACATGTTGAAGAAAAAGAAGACAAGCCAAACAGAAGAGAATATGAACCCTGAAAATAACCAGGAAGTCACCGCAGAGATCCAGGGAAACGAGAGCAATTCAACTGATGCCGAAACTGTTCAGCAACCGTCTGCTGAGGAAACCCTGCGGACCGAGCTTGCCGATGCAAATGACAAATACCTTCGGTTATACGCGGAGTTCGACAATTACAAGCGCCGCACCACCAAAGAGCGGCTGGAACTGCTGCAGACAGCCGGAAAAGATGTCATCGTGGATCTCCTGACAGTACTGGACGATTTTGAGCGTGCTGCCAAATCGATGGAGACCGCCACTGACGTTCAGGCAGTGAAAGAGGGCGTTGCGCTGGTGCAGAACAAGCTCAAGAATATCCTGTCCGGAAAAGGACTGAAGGAAATGAATTCGATCGGTACTCCTTTCGACGCCGATATCCATGAAGCGATCACCAACATCCCGGCACCGACCGAAGATATGAAAGGAAAGGTCGTTGACGAAGTGGAAAAGGGATACTATCTGAACGATAAAGTGATCCGTTTCGCTAAAGTGGTTGTAGGAGCTTAAAACTTGAATATGCGTGGTCCTGGCCCCAGGAGCAGGATCAAAAGATATAAAAATGGCTAAAAGAGATTATTATGATATTTTAGGAGTGGCACGTAATGCCGGGGCCGATGAGATTAAAAAGGCTTATCGTAAACTGGCCATTAAGTTCCACCCGGACAAAAATCCCGGGGATAAGGAAGCCGAGGAAAAGTTCAAGGAAGCGGCCGAGGCTTATGAAGTACTCAGCAGCCAGGAGAAACGTCAGCGTTATGACCAGTTCGGTCATGCAGGCCCTGCCGGAGGATTCGGCGGCGGCAGCATGAACATGGAGGACATTTTCAGCCAGTTCGGAGATATCTTCGGCGGCGGAAGTCCGTTCGAAAGCTTTTTCGGAGGCGGCGGCCAGTCCCGCGGCGGCCGGCGGGTCCAGCGGGGAAGCAACCTGCGGATCAAGGTCAAACTGAACCTGAGCGAAATCGCCAACGGTGCGGAAAAGAAAATAAAAGTAAGCAAGCAGGTTCTCTGTCAGACCTGCGACGGCTCCGGAGCCAAAGACAGATCCTCATTCCATACCTGCAGCACGTGCGGCGGTACGGGAGCGGTACGCCGGGTGACGAACACGATCCTCGGTCAGATGCAGACTACCAGCACCTGCCCTACTTGTAACGGTGAAGGAACCCAGATCACCTCGAAATGTAGTGTTTGCCATGGTGACGGGGTGGTCCGCGGCGAAGAAACCATTTCCATTAACATTCCGGCGGGCGTCAGTGAAGGCATGCAGCTTTCGATGTCCGGAAAAGGAAACGCAGCACCGCGTGGCGGAATTCCTGGTGACCTGATCATCCTGGTGGAAGAGATCCCGCACGAGACACTGAAACGGGAAGGCAATAATGTGATTTATGACCTCCACATCAGCTTTGTGGATGCGGCCCTGGGATCCAGTATCGAGGTTCCTACGATTGACGGCAAAGCGAAGATCAAGATCGAGCCGGGAACACAGGGTGGAAAGATCCTTCGTCTGAAGGGTAAGGGTGTGCCTGAGGTTAACTCTTACCACCGCGGCGATCAGCTGATCTACGTGAACATCTGGACACCGAAAGCGCTTTCAAGGGAAGAACGGGACCTGCTGGAGAAACTGGCGGAGTCGCCGAATTTCAAACCCCAGCCGGGCAAGCATGAAAAGAGCTTTTTCGACCGGATGAAAGAGTATTTTGAATAAAAGATCATACCGAAAAGCCACAGAAACCTGTGGCTTTTTTCTTCCCTGCTGCTTTGGCACGCCTCCTTAAAAATTAATATATTCGTATAGATTCAGCGAAATATGGAAGAATACGACGTCCGGACGGATAGCTACATTGCCAGCGCAGAGGATTTTGCGCGACCGGTTCTGACCCACCTCCGTCAGGTGGTTCACGGGGCTTGCCCGGGCATCAGGGAAACGATCAAATGGGGCTTTCCCCATTTTGACTATAAAGGAACCGTTTGCAGTTTTGCCGCGTTCAGGCAACACTGCTCCCTGACGTTTGCCAAAGCATCCCTCCTGAAGGATGAAGACGGAGTCCTGGAACGGGTCGGAAGAACCGCCATGGGCCAGTTCGGCCAGATCAAATCCCTTTCGGACCTCCCTTCTGACGAGATCCTGACCCGGTATATCCTTGAAGCGGCGGAGTTGAACGAGCGGAACGTCAAAGTTCCCCGGCCGAAGCCGGTGAAGAAAACACTCAAGATCCCTGATTATTTTATCGATGCGCTGAAAGAGGTCCCGGAATCGCTGGAGACTTTCAACGGTTTCCCCTACAGTCATCAGAAGGAGTATGTCGAATGGGTGACGGAAGCCAAGACTGAGGCAACCCGGGAAAAGCGTCTTGCCACCGCTGTCGAATGGCTTGCCGAAGGTAAGACGCGGATGTGGAAATATGCAAAATAAGGCCTTAGCCTGCTGTCATGAATATTCTTCAAAATGAACTGCTGGAGGATCTTAAATACCGGACACACCGTGTGATCGCGGCCGCGGAAATGCAGTTTCAGCCATTACCCCTTTCCATCCTCCATTTCAAGCCCTCGCCGTCCCGGTGGAGCATTGTCGAATGCCTGGAACACCTGAACCTTTACGGTGATCACTACCTGCCGGCCATCCGTAAGGCGCTGGGCAAAGCGGGATCCGCGCATGACGCGACCGTTTTCAAAAGTGGCTGGCTGGGCGGGTTCTTTTCCTCGCTAATGCTGGGAAAGAACGGCCAGATCTTCAAGTTCACCAGCCCGAAAAGCAAGAATCCCCTTTTCACTAAGGTTCCGGAATATGTGATCGAGCGGTTTCTGGAACAGCAACGCCAATACCTGGCATTCCTGGATGAATCGGCGCATGTCAACCTGGGCCGCGTCCGCGTCCCGATCTCGATCGCTCCCTGGATCCGCATCAAGCTCGGCGATACCCTGCGCTTCTGCATCTACCACAACGAACGGCACATCCGCCAGGCAGAACAGGTATGGCGGGAAGCTGCCGGCTGATTTTAGTTACTTTTGATGATGACCGAATTCGAAATCCTCAGTCCCCTGGAAGAGCTTTCCGACCCGTTATTCCAAACCAAGGGGGTCCGGGTGTTCATCAAGCGGGATGACATGATACATCCTTTCATCTCCGGCAACAAATTGCGGAAACTGAAATACAACCTGGCCGAGGCCCGCCGGCTGCACCGGGACCACCTGGTGACGTTTGGCGGTGCCTATTCGAACCACCTGGTAGCGACTGCCTGCGCCGGTGCCCGGTTCGGACTGCGGACCACCGGGTTCGTGCGGGGCGAACCGGTAAGCAATACCTCGCTCATGCTCTGCCGGTTGTTCGGAATGGACCTTCGGTTTGTTTCACGGGAGCGGTACCGGGACAAAAAGGAACTGTTCAGCGAATCCTTCGGCCAGGACCCGGCCGCGTTTTTCCTGGATGAAGGCGGCTCCGGAGAAGAAGCCGTCCGCGGCTGCGCAGAACTGGTAGCGGAACTTCCGGACGAATTCGGGCACATATTCTGCGCGGCAGGAACAGGCAGTACGGCTGCCGGAATCCGGCGCGGTCTACAGGAGCGACTGCCCGGCTGTGAGCTTCATGTGATCCCCGTGCTCAAAAACGGATCCTTTCTCCTGGATGAGATCGCCCGTTGGGCAGATCCCCAGGGGGTCCGGCTGCATACGGAATATCATTTCGGCGGGTACGCAAAGACCACTCCCGAACTGCTTGATTTCATGACGGGCTTTTCCGGAAGTACCGGCATCCTGCTGGACCAGGTCTACACCGCCAAGATGGGGTATGCTGCATATGACCTGATCGCCAAAGACCATTTCCCCCGGGGCAGCAGGATACTTCTGATCCATACCGGGGGGCTGATGGGACTGATGAGCCAGGCAGAAAAAATACTTCCGGTCCTTCCTTTAAAAGATTCCGCCGGTCCCCTGCCAGGATAAAAAGCAGGTTTAAACAGTTTAAAAGTATTTTTTGATCAAAAATGACCTAAAAGTCGATTTTTTGGACGTTTTTAAAGGTTTTTTTAACTTTGGTTAAAACCTGAAAGCTTATGTACAAAGTTTCTATCTCTCCTGACAACGTCCGGGAAACCCTGAGCAAACACATTCTGGCGGATGGATATGACCTGACGTTTGACATGGAAAAAAGCAACGGTGTTCATATCTATGACTCCAAGTATAAACGCACCCTGCTTGACTTCTTTACCTGTTTTGCATCAGTTCCCCTCGGATACAACCACCCAAAAATGGTACAGGACGAGGAGTTCCGGAAGAACCTCATGCTGGCGGCACTGACGAACCCTTCCAACTCCGATATCTATACGACGCAGTATGCGCAGTTTGTCGAAACCTTCTCCAGGGTCGGCATCCCCGACTACCTGCCGCATGCCTTTTTCATAGCGGGCGGCGCACTGGCCATCGAGAACGCATTGAAAACGGCCATGGACTGGAAGGTTCAGAAGAACTTCCGGAAGGGCCATACACGTGAGAAAGGCTTCAAGGTCATTCATTTCGAACAGGCTTTCCACGGCCGTTCAGGCTACACATTGAGTCTGACCAATACGCTGCCCGACAAGACCAAATGGTTCGCTAAGTTCGACTGGCCGAGAGTATCCGTTCCAAAGATCCGGTTTCCGTTTACCGATGCCGGCTACGAAGACCTGCTGCAGCGTGAGGCATTGTCCATTGCACAGATCAAACAGGCATTCGAAGAGAATAAGGACGATATCTGCGCCATTCTTATTGAACCGATCCAATCCGAAGGCGGCGATAATCATGTCAGACCTGAGTTCCTGGAACAACTGCGGTCCCTTGCGGATGAGAACGAGTGTATGCTGATCTACGATGAGGTCCAGACGGGGGTCGGACTGACCGGGAAGTTCTGGTGCCATCAGCACTTCGGAGAGAAGGCCCGGCCGGATATCATAGCTTTTGGAAAAAAAATGCAGATCTGCGGAATTCTGGCAGGTCGGAAGGTTGACGAGATCGAGACGAACGTATTCAATGTTCCTTCCCGCATCAACTCGACCTGGGGCGGAAATCTGGTCGATATGGTCCGGTCTTCCCGGATCATGGAGATCATCGAAGAAGATAACCTGGTCGAGAATGCCGGAGTGGTCGGTAATTACCTGCAGGAAAGCCTCCTGAAGATCTCCGAAAAAAACGACCTGGTATCCAATGTCCGGGGCCGCGGGTTACTCACCGCATTCGACTTCCCGAATAAGGACATCCGGGACAAGTTCGTCGCCAAGGGCATGGAACACCATGTCATGTTCCTGGGATGCGGCTCGCAGACCATCCGTTTCAGACCTGCACTGATCATGGAGAAAGAGCATATTGACCAGGGACTGGATGTAATGGAAAAGATCATCCGCGATTTCTGATCGTAGCGCGATAATATATGATGCCCCCGGAAAGCCAGCCGCTTACCGGGGGCATTTTTTTGTGCGGAAGATTCCCGGCAAAACGCCGGAAAGAGTTGAGCCCGGCATTGCCGGGCTCATGGTACTCGCATTTTATAATTTTGAACTGGTCGCCACCGGTCCGCAGCGTTGCGTACCCTAGGCGGCCCATTTACAGCAGGTGAAACAGGTCGTCGACTCCCAGCAGCTTCCTGCTGGTGAAACCTTCCCCATAGGTAGCGCCGATGGCTTTACCAAACTCGCGGGCCCGGGCCTCTATGACCTTCAGGAATTCAGGGGTGGAGATATAGGTCTGTTCGGGTTCATCATAGTTCGCGTTATGGAACTGACTCCGGAACGCATAAATGCTTTCCATTTTGGTATCCCAATAGCCGGTAACATCCACAATGATATCCGGCTTGATATAGTTATCCTGGATATACTGCAGGACCAGCCGCGGTCTCCAGGCGCTCTGCTCCTCACCGTCCAGTTCAGTGACGATCTTGGACAAGCCCGAAAGAAAGCACGAAGTCACCGCCAGCTCAGAACCTTTTGCATGGTCAGGGTGCCGGTCGTCGAGTGCGTTGCACAGGATGATTTCCGGCTGGTATTTGCGGATAACGCGGATGAGCCGAAGCTGATGGGCCTCATCATTGGCGAAGAACCCGTCGCGCATCCGCAGGTTTTCGCGGGCGGACAGTCCGAGGATCCGGGCCGAATCGGCCGCTTCCTGATCCCGGAGGTCCGCAGAACCCCGGGTACCGAGTTCGCCGCGCGTGAAGTCGGCGATACCGACTTTCCTGCCCATGGCAATATGCTTCAGGATCGTTCCCGAACAGGATAGCTCAGCATCGTCGGGGTGGGCAGCTAATACTAGTATATCTAATTTCATTAAGCGGTTTGGAGTTTACTTAACAGCGTATTGATTCGATTTTTGATCCGGCCTGAAACCGGCCTGGTGAACGGATAGAAATAGTCCACGACATGTCCGTCCCGGTCGACCAGATATTTATGGAAGTTCCAGCGGGGCACCGACCGGACCTTCTTGTTCAGTTTCTTATCGGCAAGAAAACGGAATAACGGGTGCACGCCCCCCCCTTTCACATGGATCTTTTCAAATACGGGGAACCGTACCCCGAAGTTGATCCTGCAGAACTTCATCAGTGACGATCCGTCCAGCGGTTCCTGGCGGCCGAAATCATTGGACGGGAATGCCAGGATCTCAAAGTCCTGATCCGCATAGTCCCGGCGAAGTTGTTCGAGGTCTTTCAACTGCCGCGTAAAGCCACACTGGGAAGCCGTATTCACGATCAGAAGAACCTTCCCCTTAAAGTCAGTCAAACTTACCGCTTCACCGTAAACGTTATTCACGGTGAACTGGTAAACACTATCACCCATCATTTTCTTTCCTAATTGTAGCTGTAATACCCGTACATACGGATAATGCTCTCAATGTCCCTCTCCTGTTCCGGATTGTACTTCTCTTTTAAATTGTGGCCAAAGATACGTGCGACCGACTGATAAAAAAAGGCGTTCATTCCCCCCTTCATTTCCCTGGCGAGCTCATAGGTGGTCTGACCGGTCTCCCGGTCGATCAGTTTGATCAGAATCTCGCCCTGACTAACGGTCAGTTTCTTGACTTCGCTATTGAACATATCCTTGATCTCCTTTTCACACTGTCGTGTCAGGAGCCGTTGTTCCTTCCTGGTTTTCGCATGGGCAAGCTCCGCATTCAGCCGGGCATACCGGTCCCGTGCGAAGGCGGCATAGGGCAATACCTTGAGTACGTTATAGCGGAGCCTGTTGAAGCGCGCCCTTTCGGCCGGCGAGCGGAAAAAGCGTTTTTCGGTGATCACCACCTCGGGAAAGGTGACCCAGGGAATGAGCTCTCCGTCCACATTCGTGAGGGCTACCCTGATGGTATCATTTTTGCCCTTCATCAATGAATCCGTTACTCCCTGGGCAGACGTCCTTTGAACGGTCATAATGACACATAAAATGACCAAAAGACTAAAATTTTTCATATTTTTATATACTGACAAACATCAGTATTAGTTACATAAATATATACTCAAAATTACTGAAGGTAACCCAGTATACCATGCACAAAAACGTTTTTTGTGTGCACCTATTATAATTGTATATGAAGGAATTAGTAATCGACCTGGAAGCTGAGAAGAAGGAAATACTTAAACGATATCGTGCATTACTGAAAGCCTGTAAATCAACATTACAAAAAGGGGACAAACGCATGATCAGGAGGGCCTTCGACATGGCCCTGGAAAGCCATAAGGACATGCGCCGGAAATCCGGAGAACCTTATATCTACCACCCTATCGCCGTAGCCCAGATCGCCGCTGAAGAGATCGGGCTGGGTACCACTTCCATCGTCTGTGCACTGCTGCACGATGTCGTGGAGGACACCGATATCACACTGGAGGATATCGAGCGTGAGTTCGGGAAAAAAGTCGCCAAGATCATCGACGGCCTGACCAAGATATCGGGCGTTTTCGACTATAACAGCTCCCTGCAGGCTGAGAATTTCCGTAAGATGCTGCTCACCCTGGCTGATGACGTGCGGGTGATCCTGATCAAGCTTGCCGACCGGCTCCACAACATGCGGACAATGGACTTCATGCCCCGGGACAAACAGCTGAAGATCTCTTCGGAAACCGTTTACCTGTATGCCCCGCTGGCTCACCGCCTCGGTTTATATGCCATGAAGTCGGAACTTGAGGACCTTTCCATGAAATACATGGAACCGGAGACCTACAAGTTCATTGCGGCAAAACTGAATGAGAAGAAAGCCGAGCGTGAACTCTATATCCGGAAGTTCGTTGAACCTATCAAGGAGATCCTGGCGGAACAGGGACTGGATGCGGACGTCTACGGCCGCCCGAAGTCCATCCACTCCATCTGGAACAAGATGCGCAAGAAAGGCATTCCGTTTGAAGAGGTGTATGACCTGTTCGCGATCCGGATCATCCTCGACAGCAATCCTGAACAGGAAAAATCGGAATGCTGGAAGGCCTACTCCATTGTTACCGACCTATACCGCCCGAACCCCGACCGTCTGCGGGACTGGATCTCCTCACCCCGCGCCAACGGGTATGAGTCCCTTCATACGACCGTGATGGGCCCCAAGGGCCAGTGGGTCGAAGTTCAGATCCGGACGACCCGGATGAACGAGATCGCTGAGAAGGGATTTGCGGCCCACTGGAAGTACAAGGAGTCTTCCTCGGACAGCGGACTGGACCAGTGGATCCAGAAGGTACGGGAACTGCTGAGCAACCCGGAAGGCAGCGCGCTGGACTTCCTGGACGAATTTAAAATGAACCTGTTCTCCGACGAGATTTTCATATTCACGCCCAAGGGCGCACTGATGCAGCTCCCGGTCGGGGCAACCGCGCTCGATTTCGCTTTCGAGATTCACTCGGACATCGGGGCCAGCTGTATCGGGGCCAAGGTGAATCACAAGCTGGTTCCGCTTTCCTACAAGCTGCTTAACGGGGATCAGGTGGAGATTATCACGTCCAGCAAGCAGACTCCCAAGGAGGACTGGCTGAGTTTCGTGGTCACCGCCAAGGCGAAATCAAGAATCAAGGCCTCCCTGAAGGAGGAAAAGCGCCGGGTTGCGGAAGACGGGAAAGAAATTCTTGAACGCAAGCTCAAGTCCCTGAAGATCACCTACAACTCGGACAACATCAATAAACTCACCAATTATCTGAAGCTGGCCTCCTCGCAGGACCTGTTTTACAATATCGCCAAAGGCTCCATCGATCTGCAGGTGCTCAAGGAGTTTGTCAATTCGGAGAAGAGCGCCGACGGCAGGACCGGCGAAAGACATGACCAGGGTCAGATTGAAGGGCTGCTCAAGAAAGTAAAGACCAAGGACAGCGACACCCTGCTGATCGGGGAAGACATGCAGAAGATCGATTACAAGCTTTCGAACTGCTGTAATCCCATCCCCGGCGATGACGTTTTTGGTTTCATTACGGTCAATGAAGGGATAAAAATCCACCGGACCAACTGTCCGAACGCGACCAAACTGATGTCCAACTACGGCTACCGGATCGTGAAGGCCAAGTGGACCTCCCAGAAGGAGCTGGCGTTCCTGACCGGTCTGCAGATCACCGGATTCGACGACATGGGACTCATCAATAACCTGACGACCGTGATCTCCAGCGACTTCAAGGTCAATATGCGGTCCATCACCGTTGATTCGAACGACGGCATCTTCGAAGGTACGATCATGGTATACGTCAATGATACCGAACACCTGGACAACCTGATCAGCAGGCTGAAGCAGGTCAAGGGCGTCATTCAGGTAAATCGTTTTGATTCAGAAGAAAAGAACAACGTCGAGCAGATCTCCTGACATCCGGAGTTTCAGTCATCAAACCACATTTTCTGGCAACAGGATTTAACATTCTCCTATTTTTAGATAACTTTGATCGCCATTTAACAACGATATGCCGGGGCAAGAAACAATTGACATGGTAAAAAAGATCTTCGAGGCTTACCTCGAAAATAAAAATCTCCGCAAAACGCCGGAACGGTTTGCCATTCTGGAGGAGATTTACTCGCGTTCGGACCATTTTGATGTGGAGTCCCTCTACATCCATATGAAGAACAAAAAATACCGGGTAAGCCGGGCCACGGTCTACAACACCCTGGAACTGCTGGTCGCCTGCGATCTGGTCACCAAACACCAGTTTGGCAAGAACACGGCCCAGTTCGAAAAATCATACGGTTATAAGCAACATGATCATATCATCTGCCTGGATTGTGGCAAAGTAGTAGAGTTTTGTGATCCGCGGGTAGGACAAATACAATCCATGATGGGCGATCTCCTTAAGTTCGAGATCAGGCACCATTCGCTTAATCTTTACGGTAACTGCACGAAACTGAAAAGCGGTTACTGTGAATCACACGCAAACAGTAATTAATCTTTAATCATAACTCTTCATTAGAATGCCAGTTGATGTATTGTTAGGCCTGCAGTGGGGCGACGAAGGCAAAGGAAAAATTGTGGACGTCCTGAGTCCCGAATACGATCTGATCGCGCGCTTCCAGGGCGGACCGAACGCAGGTCACACGCTCGAGTTTGACAACCAGAAATATGTGTTGAACACCATTCCGTCCGGTATCTTCAACAAAGGTACCATGAACCTGATCGGCAATGGTGTGGTGATCGATCCGATCATTCTCAGGCGCGAGCTGGATAACCTGAAAAAAAGCGGTCACGATCCTGTGGCCGAAAATAAACTGGTCATCGCCCGCAAGGCGCACCTGATCCTTCCGACCCACCAGCTCCTGGATGCCGCGTCTGAAAGCAAGATGGGTGAAGGCAAGATCGGTTCCACATTGAAAGGCATCGGTCCGACCTATATGGACAAGACCGGCCGCAACGGCCTGAGAGTTGGTGATACCATGCTTCCCGATTTCAGGGAGCGTTACAACAGACTGGTCGAAAAACATAAATCGATCCTGATCCATTACGGCGAGATCCCTGATTTTTCGGAACGGGAAGCCGCATTCTTCGAAGCGGTCGAATTGCTGAAGCAGATTCCGCAGGTCGACAGTGAGCACTTCGTAAACCAGTACCTCCGCGAGGGCAAAACGGTCCTGGCCGAGGGCGCACAGGGAACCCTGCTTGACATCGATTTCGGATCCTACCCTTTCGTGACCTCGTCCAATACGACAACCGCAGGTGCGTGTACAGGACTTGGCATTGCTCCGCAAAAGATCGGCAGCGTGATCGGGATCTTCAAAGCCTACTGTACCCGCGTGGGCGGCGGACCGTTCCCGACCGAGCTTAATGATGCGACCGGAGAAGAGCTCCGGAAGACCGGAAATGAATTCGGCGCAACGACCGGTCGTCCAAGACGATGCGGATGGATCGACATCCCGGCTCTTCGCTATGCCATCATGCTGAACGGGGTAACCGAACTGGTCATGACCAAGGCGGATGTATTGAGTGATTTTGATACGATCTATGCCTGTACGCACTATAAGTACAACGGGGAGGTGATCGACTATATGCCGTATGACATCAATGCGATCCTGCCCGAACCGGTGTATGAAGCCATCCCGGGCTGGAAGGAAGATCTGACCCAGGTGAAATCGCCGGAACAGCTTCCGGAAAATCTCCGGGCCTATATCAGCTACCTGGAAAAACACGTCGGCGTGCCGGTAAAATATCTTTCGGTCGGTCCGGACCGCGTGCAGACCCTGATCCTGAACTAAGATCCCGCAACCTGTATCGCAGACCGTGCAAGAGTTTCAAACGGAACATCCTGAACAATACAAAAAGAAAGCCCTTCAATGGGCTTCTTTGTTTGATACGGCCTGCTATTTTGACTCCAACGGTTACCCGGACCCTTATTCTGCCTTCGATGTGCTGATCGCTGCCGGGGCGAGGAACCATGTCCGGGCCGAGGCCGGCAGGGCATTCGGCGACCTGGAACGGTTCCTGGCTCATTCCAGCGGTTACCGGCTGGGATTCTTCGGGTACGACCTCAAGAACGAAACGGAAAAACTCGTTTCCGAAAACCCGGATCACCTGCATTTCCCGGATCTTTACTTTTTTGAACCCGTCCATCTCATCATCATCAAAGGCAATTCGGTCCGGATCGTGTCGCCAGATGAGGCTGGAATTCACCGCAGCATTGCTGACGGTCCGGAACCCGTTCGCCGGAAATCCCGGGCGGAACTGCGCAGCCGGCTCAGCCGGGAGGAATACATTGGGAAGGTGGAACGGATCCGGGACCATATCAGAAAGGGCGACGTATACGAGGTCACCTATTGCCAGGAGTTCTTTTCGGAAGGAACCGGAATCGACCCGGTTTCACTCTTCCTGGAACTGAATTCCGCTTCACCTACGCCGTTTGCCAACTTCTTCAGGCTGGAAAACCGCTACATCATCTCGGCGACGCCGGAACGGTATCTGAGCCGCCGCGGGAAAAAACTCATTTCCCAGCCGATCAAGGGAACCGCACCAAGGGCCCGCCAGCCTGAACAGGACAGGCGGAACCGGGACCGGCTGCTCCATGACGAGAAGGAACGGGCTGAAAACGTCATGATCGTGGACCTGGTCAGGAACGACCTCACCCGGTGTGCCGTGCCCGGTACCGTCCGTGTGGAAGAGCTGTTCGGCATTTACAGCTTCATGCAGGTGCACCAGATGATCTCCACCATCGTTTGTGATGCCGATCCGGAGCTATCCAGTGCAGCGATCATCCGGAACACCTTCCCGATGGGCTCGATGACCGGAGCCCCCAAAGTTCGCGCGATGGAGATCATCGAGGCGCTGGAAAGTTCAGCCCGCGGGGTCTATTCCGGGGCCGTGGGCTATTTTTCGCCGGACGGCGACTTCGACTTCAACGTGATCATCCGGACCGTTCTCTACAATGCCGCATCCCGGTACCTTTCCTGTCATGTAGGGAGCGCGATCACCTTTGAGGCCGATCCGGCCCGGGAGTACGATGAATGTCTCCTGAAAGCCTCTGCGGTCCAGGCCGTCCTGAAAAAATAAAACCCGGCTTGTGGCCGGGTCTTTTGATCGCTTTGCAGATCGTTGTTGTTATTTCTTTCGGTTGTTATTTCTTATAATACTGGCGTGCTTCGGGCAGCCGCTTCTGGATATCGGCGATCCGGCGCTCGTCGCTGGGGTGTGTGCTCAGGAACTCTGGCGGCGCTCCGGCACCTTGTTTAGCCTGTGCCATACGCTCCCAGAAACCGACTGCAGCTTCGGGATTGTAGCCGGCCATGGCCATAAAAATCAGGCCCAGCCGGTCGGCTTCGCTTTCCTGTTTGCGTCCATATTTCAGCAATGCGAGCTGGCCGCCCAGACCGTACAGATCGACCATGGTCTGTGAGCCGCTTGCCGCCCCAACGACACCGCCCAGCAATTGTGCGCCGGCCATCTGCGAATACCGCTCCTCGGAGTGCCGTGCAATGGCATGCGCAATTTCATGGCCCATCACCGTGGCCAGCCCCGCATCGGTCTGCGCAACCGGCATGATACCGGTATATACCGCGACCTTACCGCCGGGCATACAAAAGGCGTTAATATCCTTGCTTTGAACAGTGTTGAACTCCCACTGAAAGTTATACTGATCGGCATACCCGTTCTGACTCAGGTACCTTTCAATCGCCGATGCGATCCGGCTGCCGACCGTTTTCACCCGCTGGGCTTCCGAAGTTCCCGTCACGACCTTGGTATTCGGATCTTTCAGGAACTGCCGGTAGGCCTCGTCCGACTCCTGCTGGATCGCTTCTGAATTGGCGAGATTAAATTGTTTTCTTCCCGTGAGGGGTACCGTGGAACAGGCAGCAAATACGCCGATAAACAGGATCAGCGAGAGGTATTTACTTTTTTTCATAGTTTATAGAGATGTGTTGTTTAAACATTTGCAATAAACGTGCCGTACAGCCGGGAGCCTCACACCGCCTTCTTCCGGAACAGGCTCACCCGGGATTCCTTCCCCTTGAGAAGCCGTTCGATGTTCTTCTGGTGGGTAACCAGGATCAGGATGCATATGCACATACCATACAGGATCATGGAACGAACCGGCGAATGAAAAATAAAAATGATACTGAGGGGAAACGTAAACCCGGCCAGGATGGAGCTCAGGGACACGTACTTAGTTAACAACAGGCAGACCAGGAACACCAAAACGCATAACAGGGCCGCCTCCGTATGTACCGCCAGAACCATGCCGCAGAGGGTTGCAATGCCTTTACCGCCCCGGAATCCTGCAAAGATCGGAAACAGGTGACCCATCACGGCCGTGATTCCCAACGCAAGCTCGTAATTGACGAACTGAACCGAGTTGACAGGACCGGTAACGGACATCCCGATCACGTAGGCGAGATTGGTAGCGGTCCACCCTTTGAGGATGTCGATAATCATCACGGCGATCCCGGCTTTTTTCCCAAGGACCCGAAACGTATTGGTTGCGCCGGCATTACCGCTTCCGTATTCCCGCACATCAATGCCATAGAACGCCTGTCCGATCCAGACAGAAGACGGGATCGAGCCGAACAGATAGGCCGCAAGCAAAGCTGAAAGCGAATAAATGGATATCATTCCGGTGCAATAATACTAAAAAACGTCGTGCTGCCGATGACACAAAAATGGCAATTATGATACTTTAACAGCTTTCAAACTCATATCCAGACTCTTAACCGAGTGGGTTAATGCGCCCATCGAGATGTAGTCCACGCCGCATCTGGCATACTCCGGGGCATTTTCCTCGGTAATTCCGCCGGAAGCTTCTGTCGGAAACCGGCCCCCGATAAACTTCACGGCCTGGCGCAGGGTATCGTAATCAAAATTATCCAGCAGGATCCGGTCCACGCCGCCGATCTCCAGCACCTGCTGCAGCTCGTCCATGTTCCGTACCTCAATGACGACAGGCAGCTTCAGCCCTTTTTTCTGCAGGTAAGCGCTGGTCGCCTTCAGTGCCTGCGGAATTCCGCCGGCATAATCCACATGGTTGTCCTTGATCAGGATCATATCATAAAGTCCGAACCGATGGTTGACACCGCCGCCGGTCTGCACGGCCAGCTTCTCAAAATACCGCAAATTGGGAGTCGTCTTGCGGGTATCCAGCACCCGGGTACGGGTTCCCTGAAGGGACGCGGAGATCCGGTGCGTGATGGTGGCGATCCCGCTCATCCGCTGCATGATATTCAGCACGAGCCGCTCGGCCACCAGGATCGAGTACTGGCTGCCGGAAACGACCATGGCGATATCTCCCTTCCGGACCGGCGTACCGTCCGGGATCAGGATCTCAGCGACCAGGTCCGGGTCCACTTCGGAAAAGATGAACCGGGCCACTTCGCCGCCGGCCAGAATGCCGTCCTCTTTGATGATGAGCCGCGCCTGCCCACGGGCTCCGGCAGGAATGGTGGCCAGGGACGTATGATCGCCGCCGGCGACATCTTCTTTCAGCGCGTTGCGTACAAATTCTTTCAGGATCTCTTTATTCAATTCCATACATTCAAATCTAACAGTATTTAAGCAGGTACCGACTGTTGAACAAAAAACTGGAAGGGTAGTTGTGACAGTTTTTAGAACGGCGGCCTTTTTTGGGGTTAACATTAAAGGCTGCAAATGTATATTTGTCCTGTGGAAAATAAAAAAGCAGTATTGATGATTCTGGACGGATGGGGCTACGGCACCGTCGAGTCCGCCAACGCGATAAAAAAAGCAAATACCCCTTTTTTCAATCACCTGCTGGAGACGTACCCGAACTCCAGGCTTCAGGCCTCCGGAGAAGCGGTGGGGTTGCCGGAAGGGCAGATGGGGAACTCCGAGGTTGGTCACATGAATCTGGGCGCCGGCCGGGTCGTCTACCAGGAGCTGGGACGCATTAACAAGGCTGTAAAAGACCATGAATTCGAAACTGACCCGACCATAAGGGCCGCGTTTGACTATGCCGCTGCCAACGGGAAGAACGTTCACCTGATCGGCCTGGTCTCCGACGGCGGGGTGCACTCCCATATCAACCATCTGAAAGGACTTTGTGATGCGGCGAAGGTCAACGGTATCAGCCAGGTCTTTGTCCATGCATTTCTCGACGGACGGGATACGGATCCGAACTCCGGGCTCGGATTCATCGGAGACCTGGAGAATCATCTGCAGGCGTCCGCGGGCCGGATCGCTTCAGTGATCGGCCGGTATTACGCGATGGACCGGGATAACCGCTGGGAACGCGTAAAACTTGCCTACGACCTGCTGGTTCACGGCGCCGGGAAACCGAGCACGGACCTCCTGCAAAGTATCCGCGAGTCGTACGAAGAAGGTGTAACCGACGAATTTATCAGGCCCATCGTCCGGGTAAACGAGGCGGGCGAGCCCCTGGCTGTGATCCGCCCCGATGACGTGGTGATCTGTTTCAATTTCAGAACCGACCGGGGCCGTGAGATCACCCTCGCGCTGACCCAGAAGGATTTCCCAGACTATGAAATGAAGGCGCTGCCCCTGCATTATATCACCATGACCACCTATGACGAAACATTCCGTAATGTGCAGGTGGTGTTCAAAAAAGACGATTTGCGGAAGACGCTCGGCGAGGTGCTGGAAGAAAACAATAAACGCCAGATCCGGATCGCCGAGACGGAAAAATATCCGCACGTGACTTTTTTCTTTTCCGGTGGAAGGGAAAAGGAATTCACGGGCGAAAAGCGCCTGCTGATTCCTTCGCCCAAGGTCGCGACTTACGACCTGAAGCCCGAAATGAGTGCCCGGGAGATTGCAGCTGCGATCTGTCCGGAGCTGGAGGCAGGGTGGCCTGATTTCGTTTGCCTGAATTTCGCAAATCCGGACATGGTCGGACATACCGGGGTGTTCGAGGCAGTAGTGAAAGCCGTTGAGACGGTGGATCAGTGTATGCAGCAGGTGGTTGAAACCGGTATCCGGAACGGATACTCGTTCATCATCCTGGCTGACCACGGGAATGCGGACTTCATGATCAATGAGGACGGCTCTCCGAACACGGCCCATACGACCAACCTCGTTCCCTGCATCATGATCGACAAGGACTTCAGCAGGATCCGGGACGGAAAACTGGGCGATGTGGCTCCAACGATCCTGAAACTCCTTCAAATCACTCCGCCTGCAGAAATGACGGGGGAAGTACTGGTTTCATGAAACAGCTGCTGATCGCCGTACTTTTCATCGTATCAGGCTGCACCGGTCCCGCAGGAAACCCGAAGGAGAATCAGAGCAACTATTTCTTCGATCTTAAAGGTTACTTCACGCGGGAGGCCGCGCGATTGTCCGCCGCAGGAAAGCCCGCCCTGAAGGAAGTGATCCGGAACGGGTCAGTGGAGCGCCGGAACCTGATGATCGACTGGAATACGGAGCTGGCCCTGTTCAGGGAATCGGATATCAATAAGGCCGCCTGGAAGGACAGTTACCGGGCAACCAGGTCCGGCAGCACGACGACCTATACGGCTACCGACGATGACCTCAGGACCCGGAAGATCACCCTGGTAGACGGACCCGGCGGACAGTTCCGGCATATCCGGATCTCGAACAGGATCTCGAACTTCCTCTACACGACCACCGAGACCCTTGACTATTATCCGGGCTCCGGGTACCGGATCGACAGGAGCCAGTCCGTACGGATCATCGGTACGAACCATTACATAATTAAGACGAAGCTTCAATAATTTTTGAAATCGCGTACCGTTCTACCGGTATGCGATTTCTACCTATCCTATTTATTTTCTTAACGGCTACGGCCTTCATCACCCCGGACCGGACCGATGCGGGCCCCGTCCCTTCGGGGACCTCCTTCCGAAAAGAATTCCTTGCACGTGTCAACGCCGTGCGCGCAAAGGGCTGCAAATGCGGCGGAAAATATATGCCGCCGACCCCGGCGCTGACATGGAATGACCAGCTTGAAAAAGCGGCGCTCGCACATGCCCGGGACATGAACCGGCACGGCTATTTCTCGCATACCAGCCGGAACGGCAATACCGTCCGGGACCGGATCGAAAAGGCGGGTTACAAGCTCGCCGGATACCAGGGTTATTCCTATGGCGAAAACATCGCTTCGGGTCAGCGTTCGATCGAGCAGGTCATGACAAGCTGGATCAAGAGTCCCGGACACTGCAAAAACCTGATGAACCCGAGCTTCCGGGAGATCGGGGTCGCTGAAACGGACTTTTTCTGGGTCCAGAATTTCGGGATGCGGCAATCCTTCTTTTCAGAAAGAAAGCGCTAACAGACGATACTGAAAAGAAATGGGCCGGATCATCACTGTTCCGGCCCATTCGGTATGCTGTCTTCTGTTTTCTGTACGACTACTTCAGGGTTTTCAGGAACCGTTTTACCTCGGTGATCTGGGCCGTAATATCCCGTCTGCCCGGTGTCAGTTCCAGCACCTTTTCCAGGTCTGTCAGGGAAGATCTGAAGGCTGATGAAGCTACGGCCTTATCATAAAAATTGGAAGTCTTCTGGCCCCGGAGCGTTCCATAATCCTTATAAGCCATACCCCGGTTCTGGTAGAGTTTTACGTCGTCCTGGTTCAGCTCGATAGCTTTGCTGAAATCATTGATCGACGACTTCAGGTATTTCTCCCGTTCAGGCATGGTAAGCTTCACGGTTTCCATCGCGACGATGTTCTTTGCTTTGCCCCGGTAGTAATACGCGCTCAGTTCGCCCGGCTTCAGGTTGATCAGCCGGTCGAAGGTAGAGATGGCCTTGCTGTAGTTGCCGGCATGGTAGTAGGAATATCCCAGCATGTAGAGGTTATTGATATTTCCCTGATCGGATGCCAGGGCTTTTTCCAGATGAACGATAGCAAGTTTAAAATTTCCGTCCAGGATGGCTTTCTGGGCCATTTGCTGGTTATTACTTTGTGCATGAACAGTGCCGGCCAGCAGCAGGGAGAAACAAATAATCTTAATAACTTTCATTTATGCGTGAGCAAATCTAAGTAAGGAATATAACGGTGTCAAGTACGCAAATATTTCTGCAGTTCATGAATTCTCAGGGTCCCTTTTCCGGTATGTGTCACCTGCAGTCATGTTATCGAAACGCAAAAAATTGAAAATAGGTTTTAAATTGCACATAAAAACTGTCAGATATTGCTCACAGTGACTAACAATCAGCACGGTTTGTTTTTGACAGCCTCCAGGCGGGCTAAAATTGGCACAACGCTTGCGTTTACTATAATATACACCCAGGATTGATAAACAGTTACCAAACCCTGTCATATTGACCGTTTAGAAAAGCATAGATGAGTTACGATACATTTGATTTTAACCAGGCCCTACCCGTCATTAGCGAAGATACCGAGTTTTTCCCCCTCCTGACACAGCAGGATGAGGAGGAAATGAATAATGAGCAGACTCCTGACATTTTATCCATCCTGCCATTACGGAATACCGTTTTGTTTCCAGGCGTGGTCATTCCGATCACCGTCGGCAGGGATAAATCCATCAAACTGATCAAGGAAGCCTATAAAGGGGATAAGGTTATCGGCGTCGTCTCACAGCGGGATGTGGCCATCGAGGACCCGACCTTTGACCAGCTGAACGACGTGGGAACCGTTGCCGTCATTATCAAGATGCTCCAGATGCCTGACGGAAACACCACCGTGATCATCCAGGGCAAGCAGCGTTTCCGGTTGGGAGAAGAAGTTCAGTCAGAACCCTACATCAAAGCCGCCATTGAAAAGTTCGAAGAGATCCGACCGAAAGCGGACAAGGAATTCAAGGCGATCATGGCCTCCATTAAGGAGATGGCCATGCAGATCATTAATCTTTCCCCGAACATTCCGAGCGAAGCCGGAATTGCCATAAAAAACATTGAAAGCCCGAGCTTTCTGATCAACTTCATATCTTCCAATATGAATGCGGAGGTAGCCGTGAAGCAGCGGCTGCTGGAGGTCGTGAACCTGAAAGAGCGGGCAAAACTGGTGCTGGATCAGCTGACCACCGAATTACAGATGCTGGAGCTCAGAAACCAGATCCAGTCGAAGGTCAGAACGGATCTGGACAAACAGCAACGGGAATATTTCCTGAACCAGCAGCTGAAAACCATCCAGGAAGAACTGGGTGGAAACTCGCCGGACCTGGAACTGGAAAACCTGCGCGAACGGGCGATCAAGAAAAAATGGTCAGCGGAAGTCGGTCAGCATTTCAACAAGGAGCTGGACAAGCTTGCCCGTATGAACCCGGCCGCAGCGGACTATTCGGTCCAGGTCAACTACCTGGAGCTGCTCCTCGAACTCCCCTGGAATGAGTTCACCAAGGATAACTTCGATCTTAAACGTGCTCAGAAGATCCTTGACAAGGACCACTACGGGCTGGATAAAGTGAAGAAACGGATCATCGAGTACCTGGCTGTTCTGAAACTTAAGCAGAACATGAAAGCGCCGATCCTCTGCCTGGTGGGTCCTCCGGGCGTGGGTAAGACCTCCCTCGGAAAGTCCATCGCCAAGGCGCTCGGCCGTAAATATGTCCGGATGGCCCTCGGAGGTATCCGGGATGAAGCCGAGATCCGCGGGCACCGGAAAACGTATATCGGCGCGCTCCCCGGCAGGATTATCCAGTCGCTGAAGAAAGCAGGCGCCTCCAACCCGGTGTTCGTACTGGATGAGATCGACAAGGTCGGAAACGACTTCCGTGGGGATCCCTCTTCTGCCCTGCTCGAGGTGCTCGACCCTGAACAGAACAATGCGTTCTACGACCATTACGTCGAGATGGACTACGACCTGTCCAACGTCATGTTCATTGCGACCGCCAACAGCCTCAGTACGATCCAGCCGGCACTCCTGGACCGGATGGAGATCATCGAGGTGAACGGTTATACCGTCCAGGAAAAAATTGAGATCGCCAAGCAGCACCTGTTGCCCAAGCAGCGGGAGCAGCACGGGCTTAAATCGAAGGACATCACGCTGAAACCGGCTGTTCTGGAAAAACTGATCGAGGACTATACCCGCGAATCCGGAGTCCGGAGCCTGGAGAAAAAGATCGGGTCCCTGGTCCGCGGGGTTGCCACCCGGATCGCCATGGATGAGCCATACAACCCTGCAGTAACCCGGGATGAAGTTGAAAAGATGATCGGGCCACCGATCTTTGACAAGGATCTTTACGAAGGAAACGAAGTTGCCGGAGTCGTAACGGGTCTTGCATGGACGCAGGTAGGCGGGGATATCCTGTTCATTGAGGCCAGTCTGAGTCCCGGTAAGGGCCGTCTGACCCTGACGGGAAACCTCGGCGATGTGATGAAGGAATCCGCTTCCATTGCCATGGCGTATCTGCGGGCCAATGCCCGGAAATTCAACCTGGATCACCGGCTGTTCGACCAGTGGGATGTGCATGTCCACGTGCCGGCTGGAGCGACTCCGAAGGATGGGCCCTCTGCCGGGATCACCATGCTGACAGCCCTGACCTCGGCATTTACCCAAAGGAAAGTTCGGGAACACCTGGCGATGACCGGTGAAATAACCCTGCGCGGAAAGGTGCTTCCTGTGGGCGGTATCCAGGAGAAGATCCTGGCTGCCAAACGGGCGAACATCCGCGAGATCATCCTGTGCAAGTCCAATGAAAAGGATGTCCGGGAGATCAAGCAGGATTACATCCGTGACCTGAAATTCCATTATGTCACCGAAATGAAGGAGGTGATCGACCTGGCGCTTACCCGGGAAATGGTGAAAGATCCGGTGGATCTGACTGTAAGAGAGACTCCGCAGCTCAAAACTGAACTGCAAAACTAAATATGGAAAAACTCCGGGCCCTGTCCGGAGTTTTTTTTAAACTTATAGTCAATGAGCCATGTCCGACCGGCAATCCTTCTCCTGATGATCCTGTTCTTCGTGCCGGCCTACGGCCAGAAGAACACCGGCTATAAAAATGAGTTCGGGTTCCGGTCCGACAACGATTCGTTTCTGGGTATCGGCCAGGACCGGTATTATACCAACGGTTTGTTTATCACCTTCCGTCATGCGGCGGACCAGGCGGGGCTCTCCGAGAAACTGGAGAAGAAAATCTGGGAGATCGAAGCCGGACACATGATTTTCAACCCCTATACCGGGCAGGTTTCCGATATCAGCGAGGTAGACCGGCCTTTCGCCGGCTATCTGTATGCCGGCGGATCCCTGAACTGGCATTACCGCGATGAACGAACCCTGCGGGCGGGCCTGCAGATCGGCACCATCGGGCCGTCAGCGCGCGGTCGTCAGGTGCAGGAGACGCTGCACGACCTGATCGGGTTCTATGAGATCCGCGGATGGGAGTTCCAGGTAAAGGACGAGACCGGAATCAACGGTTTCCTGGAATACACGGATCTCCTGACCAGGAGCGGCAGGGGCAACACCGATCTCAGCGTAACCGGCGAGGGGCGGATCGGGAACACGTTTGCCGGAGCGTCGGCGGGTCTGATCTTCCGGACCGGCGTGGTCAGTCCGCTTAACAATTCCGTATTCAACCACAGCCGCCTGTCCAACAATGCCCCGGACAGGGCCCCCGGCAGAAATGAAATCTTTTTTTTTATGGAGCCGCGCCTGAATTTCGTGGCCTATAACGCGACGATCCAGGGCGGTATGTTCCGGGAGGATAAAGGGCCGGTCACGTTCGGCGTGAGGCCCCTGGTTTTCAGTCACGAGATGGGCGGTATGTACGGCAGCGACCGGTGGACATTCCAGTTTTCCCTCACCTTCCTCTCCAGGGAGGTCCGGAGCAGGGCCGCAGCGCAACAGTTCGGGACTGCGAAGATCTATTACCGGTTCTCGAAATAGTCCTTGCGGCGGCTGATCTTTTTCTCCGCCTGCTGCTGTTTGAGCCGAAGCCTTTTTTCTACCGCACCTTTACCGGGCCGGGTAGCTTTACGGGGCTTCTCCCGGTGGAGACCCTGCTCCAGGATATGGAATAGCTTCTTCAGCGCCTTTTGCTTGTTCAGCAGCTGGCTTCTTTCTTCATCGCTGACCACCCGCAGGCAGCATTCGCCGTGCAGGCGGCCTGCCAGCTTCACAAGCAGCAGCTCCTTCTCCTCATCTGTAAAAAGGCCGGAGGCACGGATATCAAACTTCAGTTCCACCCTGGAGGAAACCTTATTGACATGCTGACCGCCCTTCCCGCCGCTCCGGGACATTTTGAACCCGGCTTCCGCTGCAAGCTGGGCTACGGTGAATACACTGGCAGAACTCATTCTTGTTATGGCTTCAGGTATGGCTGGCTGACCACGGGTTAACCCGGTCAGGCCGGACAATATTCAGGATTTTTTTACAAATACTCCGGGAATAACCAACTGATACCCCGGTTTTGTTTTCCCGGGGTGCGCCGACGGTCATCCGGTCCCGCTTTGCGGGCAGCGGCAAAAACAGGAACGGGCCCGCGCAGAAGCGAATTATTTCGGGAACAAAACGTAACTTTGCCGGCTGTATGGGCAAAAATATCGTAGTAGCCATCGATGGCTATTCTTCTTGCGGGAAAAGTACGTTAGCAAAAGCATTAGCAAAGAAACTTCACTTCGTATATATTGACAGCGGTGCCATGTACCGCGCAGTGACATTATACCTTCTGAGAAACAAGATCGACCTGAATGATGCTGAACAGATTGAAAAAGCGCTTCCGGATATTCATCTGAATTTCCATTCACGGGATTACCAGACCCATATCCTGCTGAACGACGAGGAGGTCTCCGAAGAGATCCGCCAGATGCCTGTCAGCGAAAACGTCAGTGCGGTCAGTGCGGTCCGGTCGGTACGCCTGGAGATGGTGAAACAGCAGCAGCGGATGGGCAGATCGAAAAATATCGTGATGGACGGCCGCGATATCGGCACGGCGGTGTTCCCGGATGCCCAGGTAAAGATCTTCATGACGGCTGATCCGAATGTCCGTGCGGAACGCCGGTACAAAGAACTCGTCGCTTCAGGAACCGACATTACCCTGGAAGATGTATTTGAGAACCTGGCCCACCGGGATTATCAGGATACGACCCGTCTCGAAAGCCCGCTGACCCGCGCAAAAGACGCTATTGTGCTGGACAACACAGAAATGAACCAGGAGGAGCAGCTCGGTTTCGCTCTGGAGCGGGTAATTCCGCATCTTCCGTCCTCCTTTAAGCTGTAATAAAGCCCGGAAACAAACTTTCTTCCTGAAAACAGGTTATCAGTGTTCTGACCGGCACCATTCGTGGAGCACTTATTGCTGATGTTAACACCGAGATACCTGTTTGAAGATGAAGATAACCATACTTACGTTAGGAACACGTGGTGATGTGCAGCCATATGCAGTCCTTGGGAAAGCGCTGGCGGATCGTGGACATGACGTAATATTATCGACAGCAAAAAATTTCAAGGACCTCGTCGAAAGTTATGGCATCGGATTTCATCCCATTGATGCCGATTATGAGAAACTCCTGAATTCTGAAGACGGCAAAAAGATCTTTAACGGCAACCCTTTTGCGCTCCGGCGCAACTTCAGGAAACTGATCTCGCCGCTGATCGAACAATCCCTTGCCGAATTTTACGCGCTGGCACAGAACAGCGATGTGACCATTTACCGGCCGAAGACGCTGGCCAATGTTTTCACGCACCAGCTCAGCAAGGTGGCGATCCGGGCCGCTGTGGTCCCCGCCATGATGGAAACCACCGCCTTTCAGAATCCGGCGATCAGCGGGCTTCGCATCCCCGAGTTTCTTTATAAATGGAGCTACCGGATCAACGACTTCAAGTACCGTGTTCTCCGGCGGCCGATCAGGCAATTCCATCAGCAGCACGGTCTGGATGATGAGTTTCCGCTTGACTGCGATGAAGTATGCATCTACGGTATCAGCCCGCATTTCCTGGACCGGCCGGACGACTGGCCGGTCAATCATCATCTCACCGGGTTCTGGTTCTCCGACCAGCACCGGGAACTTCCGCCGGCCGTCAGCGAATTCCTGGAGCAGGGAGATCCGCCCGTGCTGGTCACGTTCGGAAGCATGCCCCTCCCCCGCAAACTGACCCGTCTGATCCGCAAGGCCGCCCTGGAACTGAATCAGCGTTTCATTGTTGTAAAGGGCTGGGGTGACCTTGCCCTGGAAGAGCTGAGCAACCTGAGGAATATCCGGATCATCGACCCCATGCCGTTCGAAACGCTGTTTCCCCGGGTCAGAGCGGTAGTCCACCACGGCGGCATCGGGACGGTGGCTGAATGTCTCCGAGCCGGCAAACCAATGCTGGTATGCCCTGCAGTCTATCCCCTGGGTGACCAGTACTTCTGGGGCGATCTCGTGTACAAGAAAGGCGTCGCGGTCAAACCGGTTCCGCTTGTCAAACTCCGCTCCCGGCTATTTATCGAAAGGCTGCAGGAACTCGTTTCCGGGGAGGAGCTGACGCACAGGGCACAGGAGCTGTCCGCCATGATCCGTGCGGAGAATGGTGTTAAAAACGCGGCTGATCTCATCGAAAGGATCATCAGACTTCGTATTCCGGCCCCTTGTGAAGAATCTCCCGTTACTCAGATCGCATCCTGATCCGGAGAAAGCGGAATCGTTACAAAGAAGGTCGAACCCTCATCCGGCCGGCTCTCGACCCGGATCGCTCCACCATGCCTGGACACGATCTCCTTGGCGATGAATAAACCGATTCCCAGCCCGCTGAAACCGCTGGCGATATCCTGAACCCTGAAAAAGCGATTAAACAGATTAGGCAGCTGGTCCTCCGGTATACCGATCCCGAAGTCGCGGACAGAAATTGCCGCATGGCCGCCGGCACATGAACAGGATACGCAGATCAAATCTTTTCCCGGTGAATATTTTGCCGCATTGCTGATAAAATTGGTGATGACCTGCTCCATCCGCAGCGGGTCGATTTCGGCGATACACGGCGTGGGGGCCGGGGTGTACCGGATCCGGTGGGTCGGGGTAATGAACTGCAGCGACTCCAGCAGATTCTGCAGGAACTCGTTCAGATCCACCCTTTCAGGGGAAAGCTCCAGCTTCCCGGACCGGATTTTTGAAACGTCCAGGAGCTCGTTGATCAGGTAGCTTAACTTTTCAGTGTTCACATTCGCCTTTTCCAGAAAACCGACGATACGGCTCTCCGGCTGAGTTCTGGAGGCTTCCAGTAAGGCGAGCTGCAGGTATGCCTTCACGGTGGTGAGCGGCGTCTTCAGTTCATGGCTCGCAATCCCGAGAAACTCGTCTTTCTTCTCATCAAGCACCCTGGACTGCATCAGCTCCGCTTCCTTGCGTATCAGCCGGCTCTCCATCTTCTTCCGTTCGGAAATATCGGAGAGGAAAGCAATGAACAGCCATTCGTCATCCACCCGCACGCTCGAAATACTGAGGTTGACATGGAATTCCGGGCGTTCTTTATGAAGCGCCGTGATTTCGATGGTCTTGTTGAGTACCGGTCCCTCCCCCGTTTCGAGAAAGCGCTTCATGCCTTCCCGGTGCGCACGCCTGTACTGCGGCGGAATGATGGTTTCGACCAGCCGTTTGCCGATCACCTCTGTATGCGAAAAGCCGAAGATCTCTTCGGCTTTCGGATTCCATTCGAGTACGATATCGTCCTTATCGATCACAATGACCGCATCCGGAGCGCTTTCAAAAAAAGCCCTGAGCCGCTTTCGGCTGGCCTCCAGCTGCCGCTCTGCCGCCTTCTGGTGGGTGATATTCCGGAATACGCCCCGGGTATACACGCATGTTCCGTCCCTGAACACCCCGCTGATATGTCCCTCAACGATGACCGGCCGGCCATCCCGGGCAAGGAACTTGGTGGTGGTATGTATCCCGGAAGCACCCGAAACGACCTGCTGGCGGTGCCGTATGAAGTCATGGCGGCAATCCGGATGGATAAACTGATAAAGGGATGTCCCGCGGACATCGTCCGCTGCGTATCCCAGGGTTCTCAGCCAGGCATTATTGGTAATTCTGATGCGGTCATCCGTGCCGGCAAAATGAATCAGATCATTAGTATTTTCAAACAGATCCTGAAAATGAAGAGCTACTTCGGTATTGTCCATAAATTAAAATCGGGCGCCAGCGGTTCGCTACTCGGGAGGTTCCTGCTCGTCCATCCGCGCATCCGGGTCATACATCTGCTCATCAAAAGGCTGATCGAAGTAACGGGCGCGCTTCTTACTTCCGCTCTTAAAGCTGTCCACCGGTTTATCCGGCCTGCTGTTGGGATCAGTAATCCTGGCTCCTACCTCATCTTCTGCACCGGCTCTCTGTCCTGTTTTCTTTTTCGGATCGCTCATCTCGGGTGATTTTTACAACTCCTATATAACAGGATAATTGTTTCTTGGTTCTGGAAGATGAAAATTGGTTCCTATATATTCTTGAAAATCACCATGAAAAAGAAAATTTATTCCCAAAAATTTCTTTTGGCATCAATTAGATTTACTTACCTTTGCAGTCCTGATTTAAATCAGGAAAAGGAGATAAATTAATTAATGGCCAAAAAACAAGAAGCAGAAAAGGAGCTAAAAGCTAAAGAAGCTGAACTCCATGGAGCAACCACATCGGTTAAAGAAAAAGAGAACATTGAATCTGAAGCAGATTCTTTGTCGATCGAAGAGATCAAATCAAAAACCTTGGTAACCCCTTCCGGCGATTTCGACTGGGATGCGGATGAAAAAGGTGGTTTTGGTAACTACAGCCAGGAAGAGCGTGCGAAACTGGAGCAGATGTATGCCGGAACATTTAACTCGATCAACAAAGGTGAGATCATCACCGGTACCGTTGTATCGATCAACAACAAAGATGTGGTATTAAACATCGGGTTCAAATCTGATGGCTTGGTATCCCTTTCTGAATTCCGTGATACACCTGACCTGAAGGTTGGTGACACTGTAGAGGTTTTCGTTGAATCACAGGAAGACGCTAACGGACAGTTGGTTCTTTCCCGTAAACGTGCCAAAACTCAGAAATCATGGGAAACCATTAACCTGGCGCTTGAAAACGACACCATCATCAATGGTTTCGTAAAAAGCCGTACCAAAGGTGGACTTATCGTTGACATCATGGGCGTTGAGGCGTTCCTGCCAGGATCCCAGATCGACATCAAACCGATCCGTGACTACGATATCTACGTTGGCAAGACCATGGAATTCAAAGTGGTTAAGATCAACCATGAGTTCAAGAACGTGGTGGTTTCTCACAAAGTCCTTATCGAGGATGACCTGGAGAACCAGAAAACAGAAATCGTTGCACGTCTTGAAAAAGGTCAGGTTCTTGAAGGAACCGTTAAGAACATCACTGACTTCGGTGTATTCATCGACCTTGGCGGCGTTGACGGTCTGTTGCACATCACTGATATTTCATGGGGCCGTATCGAGCATCCGAAAGAAGTACTGGCACTTGATCAGAAGATCAACGTGGTGGTTCTCGACTTCGATGATGAGAAAAAACGTATCGCACTTGGTCTGAAACAATTAACTCCTCACCCTTGGGAATCACTTGATACTGCTATCGAGATCGGTTCAAGAGTGAAAGGTAAAGTTGTCACCGTTGCTGATTACGGAGCATTCCTTGAAATCACCCCTGGTGTTGAAGGACTGATCCACGTATCTGAAATGTCATGGTCTCAGAACCTGCGCAACCCTCAGGAATTCCTGAAAGTGGGTGACGAAGTGGAAGCTCAGGTACTGACTCTTGACCGCGAAGAGCGCAAGATGAGCCTGGGTATCAAACAACTTACTCCTGATCCATGGCAAAACATCGCTGAAAGATATCCTGTCGGCAGCAAGCACAAAGCTGTTGTTAAGAACATGACTAACTTCGGCGTATTTGTTGAGATCGAAGAAGGTATTGACGGCCTGATCCACATCTCAGATCTTTCATGGTCTAAGAAAGTGAACCATCCAAACGAATTCACCAAAGTTGGTGAGGTCCTGGATGTAGTGGTTCTTGAGCTTGACGAAGAAAACCGCAAGCTGAGCCTGGGTCACAAGCAACTGGAAGAAAACCCTTGGGACACTTTCGAAACCGTATTCACCCTGGATTCAATCCATGAAGGTACTGTTCTGAAAGTAACTGACAAAGGTTCGATCATTGCTTTACCTTATGGTGTTGAAGGATTTGCTCCGACCAAACACTCCGTGAAGGAAGATGGCAAATCGCTGAAAGCAGAAGAAACTGCTGAATTCAAAATCATTGAGTTTAACAAAGATTCAAAACGCATTGTCGTATCACACTCTCGTATCTGGGAAGAGCATAAAGCTGAAGCAAGAGCTGAAGAAAGAAGCAACAAACAGAAGGAAGTGAAAGCTACTTCAAGCGCAGTTAAAAAAGTAAAAGAATCCGTTGAGAAATCAACTTTAGGAGATCTTGGTGTACTGGCACAGTTAAAAGAGCAAATGGAAGGCGCTGAAAACAAAGCCAAAAAATCAAAGTCTTCCGAAGAAGGAGCTTAAGATTTCGCTTACTTAATAGGAGAAGCCATCCCTGGAACCAGGGATGGCTTTTTTGTTTCCGGCCGACCGCCCCATTACTGCCCGGCGAAAAACTCAAGAGTTTAACAACTTTTAGGCTTTTTTTCTATTTTTGGGCAAATCTATACTGATGCAAAATTTATCCCTGCTTAACGGTAAGAAATTCCAGATCACTGTTCAACGCCTTTGCCATCAGTTAATTGAAAATCACGACGATTTTTCGAACTCGGTCATCCTCGGTATCCAGCCCAGGGGCATCTATCTGGCAAACAGGATCACCCGGCACCTCAGGGAGATCCTTCCGGATGCGAACCTGCTCAGCGGCAGCCTGGATATCACCTTTTTCCGCGATGACTTCAGGAGCCATGAGGGACCGCTGATTCCGAGCAGCACAGATATCGATTTTATCATTGAAAACAGGAAGGTGATTCTTGTGGATGACGTGTTATGGACCGGCAGAACCATCCGGGCCGCCATGGATGCCCTGCTGGCATTCGGCCGGCCGGAAAAGGTCGAGCTGCTGGTGCTCGTGGACCGTCGGTTCTCAAGACACCTGCCGATAGAACCGGATTATATCGGTATCCAGGTGGATACCATTTTCTCCCAGAAAGTCAGGGTGAGCTGGGAAGAGACCGACGGGGAGGATAACGTTACATTACTTACAGAAAGATAAAATGGCAGAACAGTCTAAGCAGTTAAGCACAAGACACCTCTTAGGAATCAAAGACCTCAATAAAAACGATATTGATTTAATTTTTGAAACTGCCGATACTTTCAAGGATGTGTTGAACCGGCCGATCAAGAAGGTACCTTCCCTGAGGGACCTGACCATAGCGAATATCTTTTTTGAAAATTCTACCCGGACCCGGCTGTCTTTTGAACTGGCAGAAAAACGCCTCTCAGCCGATATCGTCAACTTCGCTGCCTCCTCATCCTCCGTCAGCAAGGGTGAAACGCTGATCGACACCGTGAATAATATCCTGGCCATGAAGGTCGACATGGTCGTTATGCGTCACCCCTACCCGGGAGCGGGCGTGTTCCTGAGCAAGCATGTCCGGGCACAGATCGTCAACGCCGGCGACGGTGCCCATGAACACCCGACACAGGCCCTGCTGGACGCTTTTTCGATCCGTGAAAAATACGGTGAGGTTGCCGGCAAAAAGGTTGCCATTATCGGCGATATCCTCCACTCAAGAGTGGCGTTGTCCAACATCCTCTGTCTCCGGAAACTGGGCGCAGAGGTCATGGTTTGCGGACCGACGACACTTGTTCCGAAGCATATCGCCTCACTGGGCGTCCGGGTCGAGCATGACCTGCTGAAAGCACTGAACTGGTGCGATGTCGCCAATATGCTGCGTATACAGCTGGAGCGCCAGGACATCAAGTATTTCCCATCTCTGCGGGAATATACCATGATGTACGGGCTTAACAAGCAGATCCTCGATTCCCTGGACAAAGAGATCACGGTCATGCACCCGGGTCCGATCAACCGCGGTGTCGAGATCACCAGTGATGTGGCCGACAGCAGGCAGGCGATCATCCTCGATCAGGTTGAAAACGGGGTCGCTATCCGCATGGCGGTGCTCTATCTTCTGGCCAACCAAAAGGGGTAATACCGAAGGGAAGAATTTAACCTGGAATCAGGGGCTTCACGTGAAACATTCCCCCTTTTTTACCGTTCTATTCCCGATGAGTAAAAACGGCGTGATTAGTTATTAGGGTATAAACTAACCTAAAAATTATTAATATTGCCGTTTTCAACAGATGTTAATTACTTCCGGCCATTGACTTATGCGCTCCGGGGTAAATTCACGTTAATAAGACTTTCGCTTGATATGACGTTTAGAAAATATTCCAGGTTAACCTTTGCACTTCTCTTGGCCGCACCCGCCCTTCATGCACAGGAAACTTCCTGGTTCGAAGTAAACCGTTCCTATAAGACCGGGCTGGAACTACTTGATAAATCAAAGTATGCAGCTGCCGCAGAGCAGTTTGCCCGCGTACAGAACTACCGGCTTTCCACAACGGCGCAGCCGCGGTCCTCTGATGAGGTCAGCTTACTGAAGGAAAATGCCGAATACTACCAGGCGCTTTGTGCGCTGGAACTCGGCAACCAGGATGCCGAAAGTCTTTTTCTGAAGTATATCAGCAACCACCCGGCGAGCTCGAATACCAAGCTCGCGTACTTCCAGGTCGGTCGCTCGTTCTTCGCCCAGAAGAATTACCCCAAGGCGATCGAATGGTTCAGCAAGATCGACAGGGCGGCGCTTTCCGGCAAGGAAGATTACGAGTACCAGTTCAAATTCGGATACTCCTATATCCAGGCGAAGAACTTCAAAAGCGCAAAGCCGCTCTTCTACAACCTGAAAATGCAGGATTCCGAATACCGGGAGGCGGCCACCTATTACTACGCCTACCTAAGCTACCTGGACCGCGAGTACAGGAACGCGCTGACCGAGTTTGAAAAACTGAAGGGATCAAAGACCTACGAGGCGAGCTACCCGTACTACATCTCCGCGCTGTACTTCCTGGATAAGCGTTATGACGACGTCCTGAACTATGCGATTCCCATCCTGAACAACAGCAAGCAACAGTTTGAAACCGAAATGTTCCGGATCGTTGCGGCATCCTATTTTGCGAAATCCGATTACAAGAATGCCTGGAAATATTACGAGAAGTTCCAGCAGAAAGACCTTGGAAAAACGCAGAACAACCAGGACTATTACCAGATCGGGTATACCGCGTTCAAACTGAACAACTACACCAAGGCGATCGACGAACTGGAAAAGCTGAGCACACCGGATCAGTTCTACCAGAGCGGGATGATCGTTCTCGGAGAATCGTTCCTGAAGACGAAGAACAAGCAGGCGGCCCGCAACGCATTTTTCCGGGCATCCAAACTCACATTCGACAAGGAATTGCAGGAAGAAGGCTTATTTAACTATGCCAAGCTATCCTACGAGCTGGAGTTCCACCAGGTGGCTCTGGAAGCGACCCAGCAGTTCCTTAACACCTATAAGAAGTCCAAACGCCTGAATGAGGCCAAGACGCTGCTTGGCGAGATCCTCCTGAGCACCCGGAATTACAAGGAGGCGATCTATATCCTTGAAGAGATCCCCAACAAGAACCATGAAGCCAAAGCGGTCTACCAGAAAGTAACCTATTACCGGGGACTTGAGTTCTACAACGAGCGCGCATTTGAAAATGCGATCTCCGTCTTCATGCGTTCCAATAACAATGCGGTGGACGAGAACATCGAGGCCTTATCGACCTACTGGCTGGCCGAGGCCATGTACGAGGTGCGCAAATACGGCGAATCCGTCGACAATTTCGAGAAGTTCCTCTCCTTACCGGCTGCCCGGAAGACGGACGTATACAGCTATGCGAACTATGCGCTGGCTTATTCCGCTTTCGAGAACGGCAACTATGCCAAATCGGTCACTTACCTGAACCGGTTCCTGGCGGGCTCCGAAAAGGACCGGAATACGGTAGCCGATGCAACTCTCCGGCTTGCAGACTCCTATTTCAGCCTGAAGAGCTATGATGAGGCGCTGGTGCATTACAACCGGATCATCGCCAATAGCGTCAAGGGAGAGGACTACGCCCTTTTCCAGCGTGGTATGATCCAGGGTCTGAAGAATGAGAACGATCCAAAGATCGCGACGCTGCAAAACCTCCTGAAGCAATTCCCGTCGTCGAACTATGCCGATGACGCGGTGTTCGAGATCGGATATACCTATTTCGTTAAAGGCGACTTTGCGAATGCAAAAATCTGGCTGGCATCACTCACTGAGAAGTATCCGCGAAGCAGTTACGTACCGCGTGCGCTGGTCACAAGCGGCCTTGTGCAGTATAATGAGGATAAGGACGATGCGGCCCTGGAGACCTTCAAGCGGGTCGTACAGGACTACTCCACTACCGAAGAAGCCCAGCAAGCCCTTGTTTCGATCAAGAACATCTACCTGGACCGGGCGGATGCCGATGGCTTCCTGGCTTACGCCAACAACACCAGCATCGGGAACCTCAGCACCTCAGAGCAGGACAACATCACGTTCCAGGCCGTCAACAACCGGTTCCTGAAAGGCGACGCCCAGGGCGCGTTCGAATCGGTCAACGCATATTTTGACAAATTTCCGCGTCCGATCCACGAGAAACACGCCCGGTTCATCCGCGCGGAGAGCCTGGTGAAACTGGGCCGCCCGGACGAAGCTATCCCGGACTATAACTTTATCCTGAACGACTGGACCAGCGAATTCACCGAGCGGGCACTGATCAGCATCTCCAAGTTATACCTGGCGCAGAAAAAATATAACGAGGCCATCGTCCACCTGAAAAAGCTGGAACTGAACTCGGAATACAAGGTTCATTACAGCTACGCCATCAATAACCTGATGGAGGCCTACAGCAATCTCGAGATGCCGGACGACGTACTAAAGTATGCAGCGATGGTTTCCAAGTCTGAAAAATCTTCCGAGGCGGAAAAAATGCGTGCGGGCCTGTTCACCGGGAAAGCCTATCTGATGAAAGGCGATACGACCGCAGCCATGAAGGAGTTCACCTTTGTTGCGGGCAAGACCCAGACCGTTTCCGGGGCCGAGGCCAAATACAATATCGCTGCCATCCAGTTCCAATCCGGCAACTACAAGACTGCACAGAAAACGGCTTTTGAGCTGATCAACAAGATGCCGTCCCACGACTACTGGGTCGCCAGGACCTTCATCCTGCTGGCCGACACCTACCTGGCGCTGAAGGATGAGTTCCAGGCTAAGAGCACCCTGCAGAGTATCATTGAGAACTATGAAGGAAAAGAAGAGGATATCATCCCGGTAGCGAAAGAAAAATTGAGTAAACTGAATGAAAAGAAATAAGCAGATGAGACCCGTCCTGAAATATACATTATCACTTAGTTTCCTGTTTATGGCCGCCCAGGTTTCCGGGCAGGTCAAGGAGAACGGCGAAAAGCCGGAACAGAAAGCAGTAACTGAGGAGATCGAGGTCGTTCGTCCCTATAAGCCTGTCCTGGCTGATGCCGTCAAAATACGCCGGAGTCCGGACATGAACACCAAGGAAGTTTTTAAACCGGCCCTGACCTACAATATCCTGGACAAGCGGCTGGAACTGAACAGTGAAATCCGGCAGCTGGAGGCCCAGCAACTGCCGGATGAACGTCCGCCCTTCCTGAAAAACAATTTTGCCCGTATTGGTGCGGGGAACCTGAACACGGCATTAGGGGAACTCTATGTCAATACCGGACGGGACGAGGCCCTTCAGGCCGGCCTGTTCGCGCGGCATTTGTCGCAGTCAGGCGATCTGAACAAACAACAGGTTTCCCGGCAGGAGTTCGGCGTTTTCGGCCGCAGCATCGGTAATACTGTTACCTATGCAGGCCGGGTGAACTATGACCGGAGATCCACCTTCTTTTACGGGGTGAACCCGGCATCCTCTGCGGTGGCCGATCCTGACAAACAGCGGTTCAATACGCTGGAAGCGGAAGGTGAAATGTATAACAACTATTCAGAGGATGCCCGGATCAACTTCGGGCTGAAGGCCAATGCCTACACCTTCGGCAATATCGCCGCGGGAAAAGAAAATGCGCTGGTCCTGAACGGTTATTTCAATACGGCGCTGAACCAGTTCAACCTCGGATTCAATGTCAGTTCAGACTTTACCGCCAGCAAGGACGTGCTTTACACCATCGGGAACCACGTACTTCGCGGCAATCCCTACCTGAAGCTCAAGGGTAACGGTTTCCTGCTGGACCTCGGTTTGAATATGATCCAGGAGTTCGGCGACCGGAGCAGGACCCATGTCTTCCCCGCCGCATCGGTCGAAGTACCGGTTGCAGCTGAATATGCCATATTGTTCGGAGGTCTGAAAGGCGATGTCATGAAGTCCTCCATCCGCGAATTTTCCTATGACAACCCGTTCCTGAACAGCAATATCTCCCTGCGGAATGCGGTGGAGAAGGCCAATATCTACGGGGGTATCAAAGGCAATGCCGGTGGCGGATTCGGATTCAAGGTCATGGCCTACTACAAAAAGATCGAGGATATGCCGCTGTTCGTCAACAACGCTGCTGAGGTCAGCCGCTTTGATGTCGTGTATGACGAGGAAACCAAGATCATGGGTATGGAAGGGGAAATGAGCATCAAAGCCACGGACGTGTTTACGCTGACCGGAAAGGCACAGGCGAACAACTATAAACTAAGCACGCAGGAAGAAGCCTGGTTTAAACCCGGGTTCCGGCTCTCCGGCAACGGACGGGCTTCCGTGAACAAGAAACTGGCCCTTGATGCCGAGATCGTCTTCAACGGAGACGTTTACGGCCGGATGCCGGGCACACCTGCTACGGACCAGGTTCCCGCCGGACCGTTCGTCGTGACCCGTATCAAGGGGTTTGCGGACCTGTCGGCCGGAGCTGAATACCAGGTAAACAGTAATATCGGGGTATATCTCAGGGGAAGTAACCTGTTCGGTACCAAATACCAGCAGTACCTGTATTACCCTAAATTCGGGTTGAACATTCTGGGCGGCTTCCATTACTCTTTTTAAACACACTTTGGTATAAGCGATTTTTAAAAGTAATTTTACCGGGATGGATATCGCCCTCTATATTGCAGAACTTCTGCAAGAGCATGATGAAGTTTGTGTTTCAGGGCTCGGCACTTTTTTCAAAACACCGGTTCAGGGTCATTTCAAGAAGGATACCGGGGAGTTTTATCCCCCTTCCAGTAAACTGATCTTCAGGAACAGCTTTCAGGAAGATACCGGACTTGCCGAACATATCAGCAAGGTCAAAAATATCTCCCTGCCGTCGTCGTCCTATTTCATTGAAAAGTTCGTCGGCCAGGTCCTGGGTGAGTTAAATGAAAAAGGATCTTCCACGCTCGGCTCCCTGGGCGTACTGTCCGGAGTTCCGGGCAGTCTGACACTTCAGGCCAATCCTGACCTGCACCTGGGACATGAGTATTACGGTCTGCCGCCGGTAAAAGAATTTGCAAAGGGAACCTTTGTTCCGGAACCGCCAAGGCAGCAATATATCGAACCTGTGGAGGCCGGGCCGGAAACCGCCTACGTTTCCGAAGAGCCCAGACGGTCCCGGACCGGGCTGGTCATTGCAGGACTCATCGTCCTGCTCCTGCTGGGCGTAACCGGGATCCACCTTTGGAAACCGGAACTGATCCGCCGGCAGCTCGACAGGATCAGGAGCGAAAAGCCGGTCCATCCGCCAAAGGCCGCTCCGGTTCTCGAAACCGAAGCAGATTCACTCTCGGCTGCCGACAGTATCGTTACGGCACTGCAGCAACAGGGTTTCGAGGTCGACACGGCCCGCGATACGGTGGATGTGACCGTAAAGGCACGGCCGGTTAAACCCGCCGTGACCTACGAGATCATTGCAGCCTCGCTTAACCGGCAGGCTGATGCGGAGAAGATCGTACAGGCCTTTAAAGCAAAAGGCGTGGACGCCAAGATTATTCTCGCAAAAGACAAGAAAAGAAATAACATTTTAATAAGCCTGGCTTCCCTCCCGGATAAGGCAGCGGCTCAGAAAGAGCTGATGCGGATTAAAAAGGAAATCGAACCGGGCGCCTATATTTACGACCTTAAAAACAATTAACACACATGTTCCTATTACAAGCTGATACTGTAACACCACTGGTAAATGATACTACGGCCGCTGTTTCCCAGGCTGCTCAGGCAGTGCAGGGCGCCCCGGAGTTGCGCGTGATCGACCTTTTAATGAAAGGCGGATGGGTGATGATCCCGATCGGAATCCTTCTTCTTCTCGGCCTGGTCATCTTCATTGAACGCTACCTGACCATCCGGAAAGCGTCCCGCGACGAGAACAACCTCATGCAGCAGGTCAAATCCAGCATTATTACCGGCAAGCTCGAATCAGCCATTGCCATCTGCCGGAACAGCAACACGCCTCTGGGCCGGATGCTTCAGAAAGGGCTGCTGCGCATCGGCCGGCCGATCAAGGATATCGAAGGCGCCATCGAAAACGTCGGCAAACTTGAAGTATCCAAACTGGAAAAAAACATCAGTATCCTGGGTATCGTGGCCGGTATCGCTCCCATGCTGGGCTTTATCGGAACCATCTCAGGGGTTATCCGGATCTTTTACAATATTTCCTTATCCGACAACATCAGCATGGGTATCATTGCGGGCGGTCTTTACGAAAAGATGATCACTTCAGCGGCCGGTCTGATGATCGGGGTACTCGCCTATATCGGGTATCACATACTAAATATCATGGTTGACCGTGTAATACTCAAGATGGAGACAGACGCGGTTGAGTTTATTGATTTGCTGGAGGAACCGGGAAGATGAATTTAAGACGAAGAAAACGTCCTGAAGCGGAGGTACACACTTCAGCGATGAATGACATCATGTTCTTTCTGATGCTGTTCTTCCTGATTGCGTCCACCGTGACGAATCCGAACGTCGTCAAGCTCCTGCTTCCGCGGTCCGATTCGGGACAATCCGTATCCAAGAAAACCATCACGGTTTCTGTAACCAGGGACCTGGAATATTTTGTTGACAAACGTCAGGTCGGCGTCGATCAGCTCATGCCAACCCTGCAGGGGTACCTGCAGCAGGCACAGGAACTGACCATTGTCCTGTATGTGGACCGCACCATTGCCGTAGAAAACGTCGTCAACGTGATGGATATCGCAAACCGCCTAAAGATTAAAATGGTTTTAGCTACTGAACCGAAATAACATGCAGCAATACCAGGAAGAAAATAACTACCCGAAAGCCATTGCCTTCTCGGTGGCGACGATGGGTCTCCTGCTGGCAATAAGTTATTTTATTATCATTAGCATGCCTGTGCAGGAGGAAGTGGGAACCGGTGGCATCATAGTCAATTACGGAACTTCAGAAACCGGAATGGGCGACGACTACATGAGCGTAGACGAACCGTCCATGGATCCGAACGCGAATAACACGCCGCCGGATAACGTTTCCCAGACCCCGTCGGAAACTCCTTCTGTCCAGTCCAGCGACCAGTCGGTCGTTACCCAGGACATCGAAGAGGCTGTTTCCGTTTCCAAGGAAGAAAAGAAGAAGAGTCCGACGCCGCCGACCACTGCGAAGGAAGAGAAGAAGCCTTCCGAGCCGGAGGTTAATCAGAACGCCCTGTACAAGGGCCGTAAAAACAACGCAACCGGCACCGGCGACGGTACCGGGAATACCCCGGGAAACCAGGGTGAGCCGGACGGTGATCCCCTTTCACCGAACTACGGTAAGGGCGGATCAGGTTTTGGAAACGTGAACCTGTCGCTGGCTAACCGCCGGTTCGTCGATATTCCGCAGATCGAAGATAAAGGCCAGAGTTCCGGCAAGGTAGCTGTGGAGATCCGGGTTGACAGGACCGGTACGGTCGTCTACGCCCGCGCCGGTGCCAAAGGCACCACGCTTTCGGACCTTTCGCTTTGGACAAAATGCGAACGGGCTGTCCTGGGCGCACGCCTGAACCAGCTGGAATCAGCTCCGGACGTGCAGATCGGCGTCGTTATTTTCAACTTTAAGGTAAAATAACTCCCTTCCGCTTTCAGATTCATCCAGGAGGTCAGCATGAACTATCCCGAGACTTTAGACTACCTGTATTCCCGGCTTCCGATGTTCACCAGGATCGGCGCCGCGGCCATAAAAAAAGACCTGGGCAATACGCTTGCCCTGTGCGAAAAACTTGATAATCCCCAGACCCGGTTCAGGACCGTCCATGTTGGGGGAACCAACGGAAAAGGTTCCACCTCGCATATGCTGGCTGCGATTCTTCAAACCGCCGGATACAAGACCGGTTTATATACCTCCCCGCATCTCCGGGATTTCCGGGAGCGGATCCGGGTTAACGGAGCGATGATTCCGGAGGAGGAGGTCGTGAACTTCGTCGAGACCCAAAGGGAACATATTGAACACATCCAGCCCTCCTTTTTTGAAGTAACCGTGGCAATGGCCTTCGACCATTTTGCCAGGCAACAGGTGGACATCGCCATCATAGAAGTGGGGCTCGGCGGTCGCTTGGATTCCACCAATGTGATCTCCCCCCTCCTGTCCGTCGTCACCAACATCGGCTACGACCATATGAACCTCCTGGGAAATACGTTGCCGGAGATCGCCGCCGAAAAGGCGGGGATCATCAAACCGGGGGTGCCGGTCGTGATTGGGGAAAAACAGGACGCCGTTGCGGACATTTTTCTTAAAAAGGCGGCCGAAACCGGCTCACTGCTCGAATTCGCCTCCGATGAATGGAGCGCCGCGATCGCCCGCCCCGCGGCTCCTACCGGGCTGTTGGAGCTCTCAGTGCGCCGCCGGACCGGGGGCGAACCGGCCCTGGAGCTGTCTCTTGATTTGACGGGCAGTTACCAGATCAGGAACATCCGGACGGTACTCAGCGCGGTCGGCGTACTGAGAAAAAACGGCTTCGTCGTTTCTGATTCCGATGTTACCGAAGCATTAAGACAGGTCAGGCAACGGACTGGATTAGCGGGCCGGTGGCACACCCTCAGCCAGGATCCCCTGGTCATCTGCGACACGGGACACAACGCGGACGGCATCCGGGAAGTCGTGGAAAACATCCGCAACACGCCATACCGGCAACTCCATATGGTCATCGGCATGGTAAAGGACAAGGACGTCGGAAAGGTGCTCGCCCTCCTGCCCCGGGAAGCTACCTATTATTTCTGCCAGCCGAACGTGGAACGCGGAAAACCTGCTGCCGAGCTTGCTGCTGAAGCGGCTACGGCCGATCTGCATGGTAAAAGCTATCCGTCCGTCTCAGAAGCCCTCCGGGCAGCTAAGGGCGCCGCTGCTGCCGGCGATCTGGTCTTCGTGGGCGGAAGCACCTTCGTGGTTGCCGAGGTCGTGTAAGGCCCCTCGAAAAACCCTGCAGTTTACTTCCGGTGAAACTTTAAATGGTCGGGGCCGTATGCTGAATTATTGAAGTAATCTATATATTTAGCGAATAACCTGAACCTGATGACCAATTTCTTTTCATCCATGGCAGTAGCTGCCAGGAACACCGTGTTCATACCGACCGGGAACTTTTTCTTCAAATACCGCAACATCCTGTTTATCTTCCTGTATGCTGCCCTGCTCATCCCGTCGCCACAGCTCTTTAGCCGGGCCGATTTCGGAAGCTACTTCTACCTTTACCCGGTCATCATCGGCCTGGTCGTTACGCTGACCGGACAGCTCGTACGCGGCGCGACGATCGGCCTGACCTATGTACCGCGGGAAGGCGTCAATAAGCACGTTCACGCAAGCGAGCTCATCACACGGGGACTATTCAATCACTGCCGCAACCCGCTCTACGTTGGCAACATCATGATGCTGCTGGGTCTGGGGATTATGGCAAACTCTTTCTATTACCTGGTGATCTTCATTCCGGCATTCCTCCTGATCTACCAGTCGATCGTCCTGGCGGAAGAAAACTTTCTGGGAAACAAGTTCGGGGCTCAGTACCGGACCTACTGCTCCCGGGTCAACCGGTGGTTCTTTAATGCTTCCGACCTGAGTTCGACCTTCCGCGAGATGAAGTTCGATACCCGGCGATGGATGTTTACCGAATATAATATCGTATTCATCTGGATCTCCGGTGTCACGCTGATCCTTTTAATGAAGCACCCCATCCTGACCAGCTATGATGAGGCCTTCAGAAATATCGTCCTGGCCTGCGCCATGGCTTTATGGACGTCAGCATACCTGTATATCCGGTATCTCAAAAAGTCGAGGCAATAACTGACGGGCCAACCGCATAAAATGAAAAAGGGAAGTTGTCCGTTCAACTTCCCTTTTTGCATTCCGGGCTTTCTCTTCTCCGGGCGTACTTCGCTACGCTTTCTCTTCTCTGCCGCCAAAGGCTTTCCACAAATAATAGATCGGCAGGCCTGTCAGTACGATGATCAGACCGGGCCACGTAAAGTTCGGTTTGTAAACGATCAGCAACGTACAAAATGCAAGGCCCATCAGGATATAGATGGCCGGAAGCACCGGGTAACCGATCGCTTTATAAGGACGCTCCGCATCCGGACGTTTCACCCGGAGGATATAAATACCGATGATGGTCAGCACGTAGAACAGGACCACCACAAAGGATATCATATCGAGCAGATCGCCGTATTTACCGCTCAGGCACAGGATCGAGGCGACCAGGCACTGGATCCACAGGCCGGCAGCCGGCACGGCGTTCTTGTTGAGTTCGGCGGTCTTCCTGAAGAACAGCCCGTCTTTGGCCATGGTATAGTACACCCGCGCACCGGCGAGAATCAGGCCGTTGTTGCACCCGAAGGTACTGACCATAATCATCAGGGCGATCACGATCGTTCCTATATTTCCGAAGATGACGTTGGCAGCTGAAACGGCCACCCGGTCCTTTTCAGCCGTGGCAATTTCCTGCAGCGGCAGGACGCCGGTATACATGATATTGCACAGCGCATAGATCACCGTCACGATGAGGGTTCCCAGGAGCAGGCTCAGGCCGATATTCCGTTTGGGATTCTCCATCTCGCCGGCAATGAACGTCACGTTATTCCAGGCATCACTGCTGAAAATAGACCCCACCATCGCCGAAGCGATCGCTGCCAGCGCGGCAACGGTCGTATACTCGGCGAACGTTCCGTCCGTATTCAGTTTCCTCAGGTTCCAGGCATCGCTCCAGTTGGCATCCCATACGTCGCCCTTCAGGGCGATCAGCCCGAAAACGATCAGGCCGAAAAGACTCACGATCTTGGTCAGGGTGAAGGTTTTCTGGATGATCTTCCCGCTTTTCACACCTTTTGTATTGATATATGTTAGCAGAATGATCGTGAATATGGATAACAGCTGGGCGGGCGACACTTTAAGCCCCGCCACGGTAAACACCACCAGGTCTTCACTGACCTGGGGTATGAGGTAGGCAGTGAACTTAGAAAAGGCAACTCCGACCGCAGCGATGGTTCCCGTCTGGATGACTGCAAAGAAACTCCAGCCATAAAGGAAGGCGATCAGGGAATTATAGGATTCCTTGAGGTAAACGTATTGGCCTCCCGCTTTGGGAAACATGGCGCTCAGCTCACCATAACTTAAAGCAGCGCTCAGCGTCATGAACCCGGTGATGAGCCAGACTGCCAGCAGCCAGCCGCCCGAGCCGACATTTCGGGTGATATCGGCACTGACGATAAAAATACCGGAGCCGATCATACTCCCGGCGACGAGCATGGTTCCGTCAAGAAGGCCCAGCTCGCGCTTCAGATGGGTAGATTCGGACTGGTCCTGCACGGCAGGTTCTAAAGTATCTTGCATAGTTTGTTCAGAATAAATAATTAGTCGAACGAATTTATTTAAAAAAACGGCATTCGGAAATGATGAACGGCGATAAAGATGGCTGTTCTCGCCAAATAAAAAATTTGGAAAATAGCACAACCCTTTTATTTTTGATTTAAACTCAACCAATTAAACCAATTCAAACAGCAACACATGGAGCAATTTAACCAAAGTTTAATTTATGTAATTCCCTTTCTTGGCCTGATCGGCATCCTGGTCATGATCGTCAAATCCGCCTGGGTGACCAGGCAGGAGGCCGGCGATGAAAATATGCAGATTCTGTCCGGTTATATTGCTGACGGCGCAATGGCCTTCCTCAAAGCAGAATGGAAGATCCTCTCCTACTTTGCGGTTATTGCGGCCCTGATACTGGCTTATTCGGGAACCATGGTCGAGACATCCAGTCCGGTGATCGCCATATCCTTCCTGATCGGAGCCTTCACATCGGCGCTGGCCGGTTACATCGGCATGCGTATCGCGACCAAAGCGAATGTAAGGACCACCCATGCGGCGCGGACCAGCCTGGCAAAGGCCCTGCAGGTCTCCTTTACCGGGGGCACGGTCATGGGACTCGGTGTGGCCGGCCTGGCCGTTCTGGGGCTCGGATCACTGTTTATACTATTCTACCACATCTATGTACTGAACACCGGCGGTGATGTGCACGGAGTGGACATGGAAAAGGCGCTGGAGGTTCTGGCCGGATTCTCACTCGGGGCTGAGTCCATCGCGCTCTTCGCCCGCGTAGGCGGCGGTATCTATACCAAAGCCGCTGACGTCGGTGCCGACCTGGTCGGAAAAGTCGAGGCGGGTATTCCGGAAGATGATGTACGGAATCCCGCAACAATCGCCGATAACGTGGGCGACAACGTGGGTGACGTGGCCGGAATGGGCGCCGATCTCTTCGGTTCATACGTCGCAACGATCCTGGCAACCATGGTGCTGGGCCGTGAGATCGACTCGGTCGACCGGTTCGGCGGCATTGCGCCGATTCTCCTGCCGATGATCATAGCGGGACTGGGCGTCGTGTTCTCCATTATCGGGGCCTCATTTGTGCGGATCAAAAAAGAAACGGACAGTGTCCAGAATGCGCTGAATAGGGGCAACTGGTCATCCATCGTACTGACGGCGATCGCTTCCTATTTCGTTGTGGATTACCTGCTCGCCGATACGATGAGCATCCGCGGATACGAATTCGACAAGACGGACGTGTTCCTGTCGATCGTTGTCGGCCTGGTGGTCGGTACCCTGATGAGTATTATCACCGAATATTATACCGCCATGGGAAAAGGGCCCGTACAATCGATCGTCAACCAGTCGCTGACCGGTCATGCTACCAATATCATCGGCGGCCTGGCGGTCGGAATGCAGTCTACGGTCCTTCCGATCCTGGTGCTGGCTGCCGGGATTTACGGTTCCTACCACTTTGCCGGTCTGTACGGCGTAGCCATTGCCGCTGCAGGTATGATGGCCACCACCGGCATGCAGCTGGCGATCGACGCTTTCGGACCCATTGCCGACAATGCCGGCGGTATTGCCGAAATGAGCCAGCTGCCTGCTGAAGTACGGCATCGTACAGACAACCTGGATGCGGTCGGCAACACGACGGCGGCGACCGGAAAAGGATTCGCTATCGCATCGGCGGCGCTGACCGCCCTGGCGCTCTTCGCTGCATTTGTCGGCATCGCGGGAATTGATCAGATCAATATCTACAAGGCTGACGTTCTGGCCGGCCTGTTCGTCGGCGGGATGATCCCGTATATCTTCTCCTCCCTGTGCATCTCGGCCGTCGGCCGTGCAGCCATGGACATGGTACAGGAGGTCCGCCGCCAGTTCCGCGAGATCCCGGGCATCATGGAGTACAAGGCGAAACCTGAATATGAAAAGTGCGTGGCTATCTCAACCAAGGCGTCGATCCGTGAAATGATGCTCCCGGGAGCTATCGCCCTGATCGTGCCTGTCCTCGTAGGATTTACTTTCGGGCCGGAGGTTCTGGGCGGACTGCTGGCCGGGGTGACCGTGTCCGGGGTACTGATGGGACTGTTCCAGTCCAATGCCGGCGGTGCCTGGGATAATGCGAAAAAGTCCTTTGAAAAAGGCGTCATGATCCAGGGCGAGACCTACTATAAGAAATCCGAGCCGCACAAGGCTTCAGTAACGGGAGATACCGTCGGAGATCCGTTCAAGGACACTTCCGGTCCTTCCATGAACATCCTGATCAAGCTCATGTCGATCGTCTCGCTGATCATTGCTCCCCATATCGCTGTCAACCAGGAAGCGGCGGCACTGAACCGCCCGAACCACCCGACAGTTGCGACTGAGACCGCGGTTCTTGCCGCTGAGCAGGCGAAGGCGGAAAGGGTGCAGCCGGATGCCGTTCTTACACTCAGTACCGGTAACCGGCGGTAAAACAGGAGCCTGAGCAGGTGACAAAAATTAACAAAGGGCTCAAACCAAACGTCCTGCAACTTGTTTTAAGCGATTAAATTAAAAAAGTGTTAAAGGGATTTCTGTACAAGAAGTCCCTTTTTTAGTTCCTGAAGCACTATTTCCTCGGCCCGACCGGTAAAAAAGTGCGCTGGGGCACTTGGAAGCGCCCTTCTCATTTCTTTTTTAAAATAAAATAATTAGGTTTGGAGGTATTCTAACACCATAAACTATAGAGACAACATTAACTAAACCTTATGTTCCAAAGAAAATCGATTGAACAGTTATTACTGGAAGCCGGCGCAAGCGGCGAAGGTAATTTAAAACGTTCATTAACAAGCTTTAACCTAGTTGCCCTGGGTATCGGAGCCATCATCGGCGCCGGACTTTTTTCACTAACGGGCATTGCGGCCGCTGAAAATGCGGGTCCCGCAGTAACCATTTCGTTCGTTCTGGCCTCTGTTGCGTGTGCTTTCGCCGGACTGTGTTATGCCGAATTTGCTTCTATGATTCCTGTTGCAGGAAGCGCCTATACGTATTCCTATGCGACCATGGGTGAGTTCATGGCCTGGATTATTGGCTGGGACCTGGTCCTGGAGTATGCCCTCGGGGCGGCTACGGTAGCGGTTAGCTGGTCAAGATATCTTCTGGAATTCCTGCATAAGTATGATCTTTCCCTTCCGCACCAGCTGGTCGTTTCTCCGTTTGAAACCGTAAAACTGGGTGACGGAACCATGATCGAAGGTGGTCTGGTGAACCTCCCGGCCATCATTATCGTATCCCTGCTTTCCCTGATCCTCATCCGCGGCACCAAGGAGTCGGCAACCATGAATAACATCCTGGTGATCCTGAAAGTGGCCGTCGTACTGATCTTTATCGCCCTGGGATGGAGCCATATCAACCCTGATAATTACCATCCTTATATTCCTGCCAATACCGGCCAGTTCGAGCATTTCGGATGGACCGGTATCTCAACCGGAGCGGCTGTTGTATTCTTCGCCTTCATCGGCTTTGACGCGGTTTCAACGGCAGCACAGGAAGCAAAAAACCCTCAGAAAGGAATGCCTATCGGTATCCTCGGATCCCTGGTGATCTGTACGATCCTTTACGTACTGTTCGCACACGTGATGACGGGACTGGTGAAATACACTGAATTCGCAGGTGACGCCAAACCTGCAGCGACCGCTTTCGCCGTAACCGGCTACAGCTTCCTGCAGGATGCGCTGATCATCGCGATCCTCTGCGGTTATACTTCTGTGATCCTGGTGATGCTGATGGGACAGTCCCGCGTATTCTATACGATGTCAAAAGACGGATTGTTACCTGCCTTCTTCAGCAGCGTTCATAAGAAGTTCCACACGCCATGGAAGACCAACTTGTTCTTCCTGGTATTCGTAAGCTTATTCGCAGGATTCGTTCCGGTTTCGGATCTGGGTCACATGGTAAGTATCGGTACACTGTTCGCATTCGTGCTGGTTTGTATCGGTGTCATGGTGATGCGCAAAACGCTGCCGCATGCGGTTCGTCCGTTCCGGACTCCATTGGTTCCATTCGTACCAATCATGGGTATTGCGGTCTGTGTTTACCTGATGTACTCGCTTCCAAGCGAAAGCTGGATTCGTTTATTCGTCTGGATGACCGTCGGAGTAATCATCTACTTCGCCTACGGTCGCAGGAACAGTAAGATCCACCAGGTCGTTGACGAAAAGATCGTCGAATAAACGCACCTGAGACATGAATAAAAGGTTCCGGCGACGGAACCTTTTTTATTTTAATAAGTTTAAGTTTAGACTTAGATTCGTACGCAAAACTGCAATCCATGGGGAAATACCTTGACTTTAGCGGCAACCAGATCCTTTCAGTAACCATGATCCTCTTTGCGATCATTGACGTACTCGGTTCGATCCCGGTGATCATCCAGCTCCGCCAGAAGGCCGGGCATATTGAATCCGAAAAGGCTTCCCTGGTCTCACTCATCCTGATGGTTCTGTTTCTTTTCCTGGGCGAAGAGCTCCTGGATATCATCGGGCTCGATATCTCCTCTTTCGCTATCGCCGGTTCATTTGTGATCTTCTTCCTGGCCATGGAGATGATCCTGGGAATTAACGTGTTCAAGGAAGACGACATACCTCAGACCGTATCCATCGTTCCGCTGGCATTTCCGCTGATCGCGGGTGCGGGAACCATGACCACGCTCCTTTCCCTTAAATCAGAATACGCAACGCAGAACATCATCGTCGGCATCATCGTAAACATGATCTTCGTATATATCGTACTGAAGAACACCAACCGCCTGGAGCGGCTGTTCGGAGAGTCCGGCCTGAATGTCCTGCGGAAGGCTTTCGGGATCATCCTCCTGGCCATTGCCATCAAGCTGTTCAGAACCAATACCGGTTTATAGATGACTGCCGGACAGGCGGCCGCATGATATAGCCAGGAAACGGCATCGATGCCGTTCAGGGATTCCGGGGTTCCCGGTATGCTATCTTTTGATCAGCCGGGCGACAAACATCGTATCCGCTTTTTCCCCGTACCCGGCGAGAACCTTCATGGATTCCAGCTCGAGTCCGGTGCTCCCGGTCAGATGGCCGATAACCTCCTCGTTTTCTTCCCTGAATGCCGAACAGGTGATATAGATCAGCGGTTTTCCGGGCTTAAGGTATTTGACCACCTCCCCGGCAATGGTTTTCTGCAACTGCTGAAACTGCAAAATCTTTCGCTCGTGGAACTGCCCGATCATTTCAGGCGTTCTGCCCCATGTACCGGAACCGGTGCACGGCGCATCCAGGATAATACCGTCAAACGCGTAATGATGGAGCTCGGGATCAACCGTACGCGTCAGATCCAGCACCTTCTTCTGGTAGCTGTGGAGTCCTGCTGCGCGGAAGCGTTCATCCAGGTTCTGAAGGATGCTTTCCCTGATGTCGGACACCAGCAGCTTCAGATCAGGCTCCTGATGAAACAGCAGCAGGGACTTGCCGCCCGAAGCCGCACAGGCATCCCACCAATATTCCCCGGCGGAGGGCCTGAAAAACGCGGCCGTGCGTTGCGAGGAAAGGTCCTGCACCTCAAACGGCCGGTTTTCCGGAAACAGCTGATTCAGCTTGATACCGTTATCCATAGCCAGGCCGTTCCGTTCCACCCGGCGGAACGCAACACCGGCTTCCTCCAGCCTGGATTCGACCTGCCGCTCCTTTCCCGGATGCATACGGATAAACAGGTCCGGCTGAACGAAAAATGATTGCAGAAAAGCGTCCCTGCTGATCGGATCAGACAGGTGGCCGGAGAACGGGAACACCTCTTCAGCCACGAAACCTTCGCGGTCCTGAAGAACGCGGATCTTGTCAGGAAGCGGCCTGTTAAGCGTCTCGTGCAGATCGGGACGGAAATGGTTCAAAAAAAGATTTTCTCCGCTGGTACACAGGTATTCCGAAAGGAATAACCGCTGATCTGCCGGCAAATGCATGCAGGCCTTCCCGAGGCGGAAAAAGTTATAGATCAGCCGGCTGGCTACCCGGCGGTCTGTGGATCCCATCTGCTTGTTCTGCTTGAAAAAACCGGGCAGGAAGCGTGTAAGCGGAGTATCCTGGGGGTATTCGTCAAGGATGCGCAGAAAGGTCTTTAGCTGGTGGTCGAATCTCATGGTACCGGTTTCAGTTCGAATCCCCTGTATTGCAGCATCATCAGGTGAATGTTCCTGAAGCCGTACTGGCCGTCATAACTGAATAAAAAATCGCTGTGAAGGCCATGATAGGATGAACTGCCGATGTTCTGTACATATTCCCTGCCATATTTCATCAGCAGGCTTCCGAAGAAGTACCCGGTATCGAAACCTTTGAACGCATACTCGGTCGGTTCTTCCCAGTAATCCTGCCGGTAGCGGGCCACGAACCGCCTGACAGCCTCGGACTGGTAATCCACATGGTATGAGGAACTGATCGTGGTCTTCAATGCCTGCAGCTGCACGGGATCCAGGTCCAGGCGGCTCCAGTTCGGGTGTCCGTACAGATCGACCTGGTACTTACGATCCGTCTTCAGCCGGTAAAGGCGGTAGACGGTCGGCCTGACAAACTTCAGTTCATCGGATGCCACAACCAGTACGTTCGTCTTATTGCGGACCAGGCGCTGCTCGATCCCCTGTGTGTTGACCACTTCGGTGATCTTCAGCGCACCTTTCGACAACCGGTCCAGCTCATTTTTGAAAGGCACGGCGAACTTCTGGTCATCTGCCGACCGGGTGTTGATCAGCACGAGATTGACGGCTGCCGGATTATAGGCTGACCGGATGTACGCGGCCAGCCTGGCTGCATGCTGATCGATCCCGTTATTCAGGGTCACCAGTGCCGGATTCTTGAAGATTGACGGAGAGGAAGCGGCAAGCGGGGATACCATAACCTTATCCCGGAATTCGATCAGTCCGGATAATATCCGGATTCCCTCGGGAAAGATCGGACCGATGATCAGGTCCTGGTCCCGGAGGCTGCCGGACCGGGCCAGACCTGACAGCACCTGCGGATCATCCCCCGCGTCCTCGACCTGCAGCTGAAAATGACCTCCGGCCGATGAAAGAGAATCGATCGCCAGTTTGAAGCCCTGGTAGAACTCCAGGGCGACGCTGGCCCGCCTGACCTCCGCATCGCCGACCGCCTGGGGGGCAAGACCGCGGGAATAGAAGGGCAGCACCAAACCGATGGAATGGATGCGTGGCTCCAGCACGATGACCGGCTGCTGTTCCGCTTTAGGCAGCTCACCCGGCTCATCAGGGTGTTTGATGACCGGGGGAGCTACTTTACGGGAGCATGAAACAAAGAAAACGACCAGGAAAAAGAGGAGGAGTTTATTCCCACTCAATCGTAGCCGGTGGTTTCGAACTGATATCATACACGACCCGGTTTATTCCTTTAACATTATTAATGATCTCGTTGGAAATTTTGGCCAGCAGCTCATATGGCAGGTGGCTCCAGTCAGCAGTCATACCATCAACAGATCCGACGGCACGAAGGCAGATGACGTTCTCATAAGTACGTTCATCGCCCATGACACCGACAGACTGGACCGGCAGAAAAATCGCTCCCGCCTGCCATACCCGGTCATACCACCCCGATTCCTTCAGATTATTGATATAGATAGCGTCCGCTTCCTGCAGGATCGCCACTTTTTCAGGTGTGATCTCGTCAAGGATGCGGATAGCAAGTCCCGGGCCCGGGAAAGGGTGCCGCTGAAGTATGGCGTCGTCGATGCCGAGCGCCTTTCCAACACGGCGAACCTCATCCTTGAACAGGGTGTTCAGGGGTTCAACCACCTTCAGTTTCATAAAGTCAGGCAAGCCGCCCACATTGTGATGGGACTTGATGGTTGCCGATGGCCCCTTTACGGAAACCGATTCGATGACATCCGGATAGATCGTGCCCTGTCCGAGCCATTTCACATCCTGAACCTCATGGGCGGCATCATCGAACACCTCGATGAAGACGCGGCCGATCGTTTTCCTTTTCTGCTCAGGATCTTTGATCCCGCTCAGTTGGCCGAGGAACCGGTCTTTGGCATCAATTCCGCGGACGTTCAGTCCCATATGCTGGTAGGAGTCCAGTACCGACTGGTATTCATCCTTACGAAGCAGCCCGTTATCGACAAAAATGCAGTGCAGGTTCTCTCCGATGGCCTGGTGCAGAAGCACCGCAGCTACAGACGAGTCGACCCCGCCGGACAACCCGAGCACCACCTTATCGTTTCCGATCTTTTCCTTCAGGGAAGCGATGGTCGTTTCGATGAATGAATCCGGTGTCCAGTCCTGGGCACATCCGCAGATGTCGACCAGGAAGTTCTCCAGCAGCTGTTTGCCGTCCGTACTGTGCGTAACCTCCGGATGGAACTGGATGCCGTAGGTATTGGATCCCCTGACGCGATAAGCAGCGACCTTTACCGTGTCGGTACTTGCAATAACGTCGAAATTATCCGGGATGGCGGAAATGGTGTCCCCATGGGACATCCACACCTGAGAACCTGCCGGCACATTCTTCATCAGGGGACTCTCGCCGCCGATATACTGAAGATTGGCCCGGCCATATTCACGGATGGTGGAAGGTACTACTTCACCGCCCGAATGCTGAGCGATGTATTGCGCGCCGTAGCAAACACCCAGAACGGGATATTGCTTCTCCAGCGTCTGAAAATCGACCTGCGGTGCCTCCTGCTGACGCACCGAATACGGACTTCCGGAAAGGATCACGCCCTTTACCGAACTGTCAAATTCGGGAAGATGATTAAACGGATGAATTTCGCAGTAAACATGAAGTTCGCGAACGCGTCTGGCAATTAACTGAGTGTATTGTGAACCGAAGTCAAGAATGATAATCTTTTCCTGCATGGGCAAAGATAAAAAAAGTTCCTTTCCTGAATGTATAGTTTGAATTATCATTTAAAAACCATTCTTTCGCGTCCCGTAGAAACAAAACCCTCCTGAAATCTTTAAAGGTTTAGTTTCGCCTTCTTTTCTGAGCATCCATGACGGCTAAAAAAACATACTTCCTCATCTTCATTCTCGGTACGCTTTCAGCGATCGGCCCCTTTTCCATTGACATGTACCTGCCGGGCTTTCCCGCCATTGCCAGGGACCTGAACACCGATGTCGCTACCGTATCGCTTTCTCTTTCAAGCTTCTTCATCGGCATTTGCGCCGGGCAGCTCCTGTACGGGCCGCTGCTGGACCGGTTCGGTCGTAAGAAGCCCTTATATTTCGGTCTGATCGTCTATCTGCTCACATCGCTGGCGTGCGCGTTTACCACCTCGGTCGATATGCTGATCATCCTGAGATTCCTTCAGGCGGTCGGCGGCTGCGTAGGCATGGTGGCTTCAAGGGCGATGGTGCGGGACCTGTTCCCGGTCGAGGAAAGCGCAAAGGTCTTCTCTATGCTGATGCTGGTGATCGGTGTTTCTCCGCTGATCGCTCCTACCCTGGGCGGTTACATTGCCGCCGGACCGGGCTGGCATTATATCTTCATCGCGCTAACGGTGATGGCAGCGGCCATTTTGGTGGGCGTGCATTATGCACTTCCGGAAAGCCGGAAGCCTGACCCCGGCTTTTCCCTGAGACCGCGGATCATTGTCGGAAATTTCGTCAGCATCTTCCGGGAGCCGCAGTTTTACACCTATTCGTTCACCGGCTCGATCGCCTCGGCCGGTCTGTATGCCTATATCTCGGGATCGCCGCTGGTCTTTATGGAGATCTTCCGCGTCACTGAACAGCAATACGGATGGATCTTCGCGGGGATTGCCGGCGGCCTGATCCTGTCCAGCCAGTTAAACAGTCTGATGTTACGGCGGTTCACAAGCCGGTCGATCCTGGTGGTGGCCCTGTCTGCGCAGTCCGTCGTCGGACTGATCCTGCTCCTGGGGACCCTGAACGGTGTACTGGATGTGTACGGAACGGTGTTCCTGATCTTCCTTTTCCTGTGCTGCCAGGGTTTCACCTTCCCGAATGCATCAGCCCTTTCACTGGCGCCGTTCCAGAAACAGGCGGGAAGTGCGTCCGCCCTTACCGGAGCTATTCAGATGGGCCTGGGTGCATTGGCGTCCGCGATGGTCAGCGTCTTTAACTACCATTCGGCAGTTCCCATGACCGCGGTTATGGGATGCTGTGCCGTTTCTGCTCTTACTATCCTGTTGATCGGCAACCGGATAATCCGGCATAAGGCACGGAAAGAGGATGCTGAGGAGCAGGCTGCCGAGTTGATCATGTGAACGGTCCATTGGCTAAAGACGTCAGTATTTTCGTTCACAAGGCTAAAATCTTTTGCAGGTAATTAAAAAAAGGATCCGGAGAAGGACTCCCCGGATCTTTAAATATCCTGTGTTGATTGCGTCTGGATTAGTTAAATATCATCCTCATCTTTTTACCGATGACATCGATTCCGGCCTGCGGAAGTTCAACGGTCCGCTTTGCTTCCCGACGGATGCTCCTTCTGAGACGGGAGCGCATGTAAACCACGACCCTGCCTTTCTGAACTTCCCCCTGTTCCTTCACGCTGTTCAATAACCGCAGCGAGCTCAGCGCCAGCAATCCGCCGATGATGAAGAAGAAGTTCCAGCCTTTCAGGTCGATCAGGTTGATCAGGCTCGTTCCCGTTGCACTCTTCCATTCGATGTTCCATGCAAACTGGTGAGTGGCAAAGAAGTCAGCCATCAGACCACCGATCAGCGGCGCAACAGCTGAAGCAAGCGCAACCAGCATATTCTTGGCGGTCAGGTATGCGATCGCTTCTTCCTTCGGAGCCAGTTTGAAACCGATATTGGACAGCGCAAGATTGATACCGGCAGTGGAGAAACCGCTGAAAATATTGATCAGCACCAGTAACGGAATTCCGAAGTTACCTGTGAAGACCCAGGCGATGATACAAACTACAAAGATCGGAGCGGAAATGCGGATAATGGTTTTATTGCTGAACCGGTCGCTGTAACGGCCCCACATCTTGATGGAAAGGATGCTGCTGATCTGACCGACGATTCCCAGTACGATGATGTAGGAAAGCGGCAATCCCATGGTTTTCATCATGTATACGGAGAAGAACGGGGTGGCTATGTTCAGTGCGAATGACCAGGCTGAATTGAAGACCAGCAGGTTTCTGAAATTCGTATCCTTCAGCGGTTTGCTTAACAGTCTGAAGATATTTTCATTCGTCATCGTGGATTTCGGCTCAGGCGTACGGGCCAGTGCTAGCACACCCAGCATTCCGAAGATACCCCCCAGAATGAACATTCCTGCGTAAACATATAACGTATGGTCCGGGAAATGAAGCTTCACATAATCGATCCCGAAGGCAAGGCTTAAGCTCAGCGTAACGTTCAGAATCTGTGTCAGTCTTCCGCGGTGCGAAAAATAACTCCCGAGTTCTTTTGCCGGGATCAGGTCCTTCATCCAGGAATTCCATGCCGGACCTGCAACCGATCCCAGGAAGTAATGAAAGAAAAGTACCAGGATCATGGCTGTAACACCGGTCGTGCCGGTGAACAGGAATGGCAGCACCGCGATAATGAACAAAGGAAAGCGGCCGACGATATTACTGATCACCGATACCGCGCGGCGGTTATTATATTTCTTAACGAACCAGATGGAGACCAGCTGGGCCAGACTACAGAAGGTCGGCATCGATGCCAGCACCCCCAGCTGGAAATTGGTTGCTCCCATGGAAAGCGCCATGGCGACCAGGAACGTTCCCCCGGTCAGCGCGATCATCGCCTCGGCGAACATTCCATCTGCAATTACTGATTTCAGACCTGATCTTACCTGCGATTCGCTCAGGTTCTCTGTTGGACGTAAATTCATTTCTCTTACCCTTTACTAAACTTTATACCTCAACACTTATCCGGGGAAAGAAGGAGGACCTGGGTCCTTTTCTGGTTTACGGTCGAATTTTGTTTTTCATAGCACATCCGATCAACCCCTCTTTTCCATCCGGATCTGGTAGATTTCCCGGATGGATGTGCTTTTCTACGGGGCGTTTCTCGGGTAGGTTTCCAAAGATTTTTTTTTACCACATTACCGTGACATTCGGGAACACAAATGGGCCAGACTGCTGTTTTTTAAGGACTAATGAGAAAAGAGCAGATGGAAAAGAACAGAGATCGTGCAGAAAAAGATCCGAAAAAAGAACGGCAGGAAATCGAAGACAAGATCCGGAAAGAGGGTGCGACACCGGCCGAATCAGCAAATAATTTCAGCCGGGGAAGCAACGTGTCCGGCGTAGCGGCAGATGACCAGGAAAACTGGTCGCGTGACCAGGTTCAGGGTCAGACCACCGGGCAGGAGGAGGTACTGAAGGCGGCCGAAAGGGTACGGAAACTGGAACAGGATTCCAACTCGCGGAATCCCAAAATGGATGAGAACAGTCCCCGCGGAGAACATATCAGACCAGACCGGGAGCAGGAGTAGGAGTAGTAAGCGCCTGCCCCGGCAGGTCACAGGGAGAAATGCATGTGCCTGTGACCGGGTACGTCCGGCTCAGGAACCGGCGGCGGAGCTACCTCTACCCCTGCGGGAAGCTCAGGAGCGTGCGAACGCGGCGGAGCCGGAGGAGCCGGAACCTTTGGCCGGGCCGGAGCGGCCATGACGGGCGGGCGCGGAGCCGGCGGCGGAGCAACAGCATTCTCTCCGCGAATTTCAGGAGCGTGGAAATGCGGCGGAGCAGGAAGTGCCGGAACCTTTGGCGGGGCCGGAAGCTGCGGCAGCCGGAACAGGTGCCGGATACTGTCCTGTATCCCGTGTGTCTGCATTCCGGATACCCGGGATGCCAGCAAACCGAAGGTGAGCAGCAGGATGAAAGGCAGGTAGATCAGTCTGCCTGACTGGCTGGGTGAAAAGATCGATTTATCCATAGCAATATCTGTTTGTGGGGTCACATTACCAGTCGGTTATTACCCTCCTGGCTTCCATAGACCAAGGTAGATATCGGCGCGGAAATATGCGGGCGATTAACCTTTTTTAACACCGCTCTTAACCTTTTTTAACAGGCTTCGAAATCCTATCTTCGTATATGAACATTGAAGATATCCGGGATTATGCCCTGGCCATGGAGGATACGACTGAAGGTTTTCCCTTCGGCGAAAATGCGCTGGTTTTTAAGGTGAACGGCAAAATGTTTCTGCTGCTGATGCTGAATGAACAGCCGCCGACTTTCAATGTGAAATGTGACCCGGACGTGGCGATCCGGTTGCGTGCGGGATATCCGAGTGTGCTGCCGGGTTACCACATGAACAAAACGCACTGGAATACCGTGATCATGGACGGGAGCCTCACGACGGATCAGATCCGGGAAATGATCGACTGGTCCTATTCGCTCGTACGCAAAAAGAAAAAATAATGGTCCCGGCAGGTTCTGCGGTTTCTGCTATCTTTGCGGCACCTATTGAATCACAATGAACCAGACATCTCCCCGCGAAGAAGCGAACTTCATCGACTGCCTTACCTGTAACGAGATTAAAGAAGCACCGGCATTCCCGGATACGTCCGTCTGCCCGGAATGCGGTGATCAGCTATTCGTTTCAAACTGACCTGTCCGTATGCCGGGCCGGGGATTACCGGAATTTATAAAGAACTGATTTGATTCCCTGCCGGGATCGAGATCATGAATTTCGTACCGACGCCGGGAGTGCTTTCGACGTCGATGCGGCCGTTCATTGTCTCCACCGCGGTCTTGACCAGGTACAGGCCGATCCCCCTGCCCTCTTCCCGGTCCGTATGGAACCGTTTATAGAGCTTGAATAACTGGTTCTTCAGCTTATCCGAGTCAAATCCCAGGCCGTTATCCGCCAGGGTAATATACACCAGGCCGTCCGCATACCAGGCATCCAGATCGACCTGCAGTTTCCGTTCATCCGACCGGTATTTGATCGAGTTGGAGATCAGGTTGGTAAAGATATTATGCAGGAACCCCCGGTTGCCCTTCACAAAGAGATCCGCCGGTACCTTGTTGTTGATCTGGGTGAGTGAACAGCTCCTGAAATCCTGAAAATCTTTCACGGTATCCTTGAGGAAAGACCGCAGGTTGACTGATTCCGGTTCGGACTGGATGTTCTGATCGCGGAATGTCAGGATGGAATTCATATCGGCGGTGATCTTCTCCAGGTGTTCTACGGAACTGTGCAGCATTTGCAGGCTGTCGTCAAAAAAAGGGTCGGTCTTATCGATGCCGGAAAGAAGTTCCAGTAATCCCTTACAGTTGGCTATCGGGGATCGCAGGTTGTGGGATACCATATAAGTAAACTGCTGCAGGTCCTGGTTTTGTCGGGAAAGGTTCTGCGTCAGCTTGTACATTTCCTGTTCGGTCCGCTTCTTCTCCGTTATATCGGTCTGGATCGTGATGGTCCGGACAAGATTTCCTTCCTGGTCCAGCAGCGGAGTGACCTCCATCCGGAACCAGATCGGATCACCTGTGATGGTATGGTACTGGATCTCCTCGGTGAATGAAACTTTCGCCTTCCGGTTGTTTTCAATACGCAATGCCGTTGCCGGAGAAGTTTCCGGCCCCTGAAGAAAGGTTGCCGGCACGGCCCCGCGGATCCTGGACAGCGGGTACCCCGTGACCCGGGTAAAAGCGGCATTGACCCATTCCACCCGGTCAGCGGCATCCGTAATGATCACTCCGTTGGTCGTTTTGCTGGCCACGAGGGACAGCATCTCCAGCTGGTCCAGATCCGATGTGCCACCACTGATATCCTCGATGATCACGTGTCCCCCGATAACCTGGTCATCCATACAGACCGGGCTTACGCGAACGGAGACGCCGGCGACCTCGCCGCCTTCCCGACAAATCCGGGATTCAAAGGCCGAGGCTTTCCGGGCGTGCAGATTTTCAACCGCGGAATCGAGCTGGCAGTCACCCATAAAGATTTCGCCGATCCGCCGGCCGATGATCCGGTCACCGGACATCCTGAATATTTTCTCTATACAGTCATTGGTACGTTCTACCACACCGTTAAGATCGATCGTGCAGAGCGCACAGGGGGTCTGGTCAACTTGCGATCTGAAATAGGCCTGGTCTTCCTGATATCCGTCCCGCTCCCGAAGGACACAGAGCACTCCCCCGATCGCCGGATCCGCAAGCCTGCCGGACAGCGTGACCTCAACCGGCCGCCACTCGCCCCGCTTCCCGAGCAGCCGGGCAGCCAGCCTGACCTCCGGGGTGCCGGACAGGTTGGCAAGTGCATCCTCCATCCGGGGCACATCCCCCGGATGAAGAAAATCAAATACGGGGCGGCCGTGCAACTCTTCGCGGGCGTAACCCAGCAGTCGCTCCGCCGACGGAGAGGCGTAGGTAAACAACCGGCTCTTATCGAAGATCGTTATCGGATCAGCGCTGCTTTGAACAATCGCCCTGAAGAAATCATCGCTGTACTGGTAATTCAAATGCCCTGGGATCGTAGTTATACTACCAATATATAAAATTCGGAGGAAACCCGCATTAATTTTAAGGGACGGAACGGAGATTGATAGGGAATGCATAAAGGAAAATCCATACCAGCAGATGATGAAACTGGGTGCCCCCATTCTGAAGATCCTGGCTAAGAAATACACGCCGTCCGCAACCATCGATATGGTGTTTCACCGGTATGACCTCACGCTGGGGACCGATCCGGAAGGGAATCCGGTCCAGCTGTTTCTTGGCAAAAGAAACGAGGAGGGCCGCGTGATCGGCGACCGGTTTGCCCGGACCCTGAAATACGACCGGGACGGCAAACTGATCAAGGACCACTGGGAGCGAAAAGGCCCCGCCACCTAGCCTCAGATGATCCCGTGCAGGGATCCGCCTTTCGCACCGAGGGCATCGACCCGCTTCTCAACCGCAGGGTCCGTGATCAGGGGCGGCGCATGATGCGGCTTGATCCGGGCGTCAATGATCATCGGTCCATGGCAGCCCCAGTGCTTATGTTCGGTAAAGCTGTCAATACCCCATATGTCATGGGAAGGGTTACTGCGGGTAAAGGCTACCCAGACAAAGTTGTTGATATTCGCCGCTGTGAACCCGGCGTCTTCGCAAAGGACCAGGAGCGGAAAACCCGAAAGATCCTGGTTCCTCAGATGCTCGTTGAGGATCGCGATCTCCTGCCGGGTCTCCTCTTCGGAGCGGTAACCCGGACATTCGACCGCCAGGATACCCGGAAGGACCGGTTTGGCAATGAATGGCCGCGGGAAGCTGACCCCAGCCGGCAGCTCAGTGCCAAGTTCCCGTTTCTTTTCCCCTGCCGCTGCCAGCACGACCTTCGACCCTGAATTGATATCGGTCCCGGAATAATCGAGCGTGTCAATGGTCGTCTTTGTGTAGAAATGAAGATCCCGTGTCAGATCGATCCGTTCCAGCATGTGCTTCAGGAACCGGCCGATATCCTCCGTATGCAGACCGGGATCGTCTTCACGGGCAGCAATGAACAGGTATTTGGCCAGGCTCAGCTGGTTTTTCCCGAGAATATGATTGGCGATGGTCAGGATCTCCTGCGGCCGTCGTTCCTTCAGGTATGGAGTGTACCGTTCGCTGCCGATGGCGAACAACAGCGGATGAACACCGGCAGCATCGACCGCATTGACCTCCTGCAGGCCGGGAATTTCCTGCGGGATGGCCGCTCCGGCAATCTCATGGATGAGAGCCCCGAAACTGGTATCTTCCTGGGGCGGGCGGCCCACCACCGTAAAGGACCAGATCGGATCCCGGCGGTGATAGACCTGATGAACCTTCATCAGGGGAAACGGGTGGGTCAGGCTGTAATAGCCCAGGTGATCGCCGAAAGGCCCTTCCGGCTTTACTTCCCCCGGGAACACCGTTCCGGTGATCACGAAGTCGGCGTCAGCCGAGATACAGAATCCCTCCTGGTCGTAAAAGTACCGGAACCTGCGGTTGCCCAGGGCACCGGCGAAGGTCATTTCCGAAAGCCCCTCCGGCAGGGGCATAACCGCAGAAAGCGGATGGGCCGGGGGCCCGCCCACAAAAATGCTGACCTTTAGCGGCATGCCTTTAGCGTTGGCCTTGGATTGGTGGACGCCGATCCCGCGGTGAAGCTGGTAGTGCAAACCGATCTCGCGATCCCGGACATATTCATTGCCGGCAAGCTGGATCCGGTACATTCCCAGGTTGGCCCGCATAATGCCCGGTTTATCGGCGTCTTCGGTATATACCTGGGGCATGGTGACAAACGGTCCGCCGTCCATCGGCCAGTTGACGATCTGCGGAAGGTCCCCGATCCGGGTGCGCCCGAAATTCACCGGTGCGTTCCGGCTGATCTTCATAGGAAGCGCCGAGACCGCCGGCCCGAAGGATTTCAGGTAATGAAATGGTCTTTTAAGGGCCCTAAGGGGATCTGTCTTCAACTCCACCAGCGACTTGACACGATGAAGCGTATCTCTGAACAGAAAGCGCGACCGGTCCAGCGTGCCGAAGAGATTCGAAACAGCCGGAAAACGGCTTCCTTTGATATTTTCGAAAAACACCGCCGGTCCCTGCTGCTCATAAACACGCAGGTGAATCGCCGCCATTTCCAGGTAAGGATCGACCTCCTCCCTGATACGAACCAGGTGACCGTGACGTTCCAGGTCGTTCACGCATTCGGTTAAGCTCTTGTATCCCATTTCTTTTTGTCCGGCTCAAAAATAAAGTAATTACGCGTGCTTTCGCATGGAATCCGGGTCATAAAAAAAGCGGTCCGGAGACCGCTTAAGCTTTATATCGATAGTTAATTATGCCGTATAGTGGATCATTTCCACCCCGAACCGGGTCAGGAAGTCCACCCCGTCGTCGCTCTCCAGTCCTTTGAATGCGGCGTACGAATGTTTGTACAGCACCTTCCGGATACCGGAAGAAAAGATCAGCCGGGCGCACGGAAGGCATGGAGACAACGTCAGGTACAGGGTCGATCCCTGCAGATCGGCCCCGTTCTTCACTGCATACAAAATGGCGTTCTCCTCGGCATGAAGAGCCAGGGAGCAACTGCCCCGGTTATCCCGGGGACATCCCGTTACCGGCCATTCCTCATCACAGTTATGCGTGCCTGACGGCGGTCCATTATACCCGATGGAAATGATCCGGGTGTCCTTGGAGAGAACAGCACCCACCTGGGCCTTCACGCAATGGGAGCGCAGGGCCAGGTCGGTGGCAAGATTCATAAAGATGTGATCAAAGCTTGGCTTCGGAGTGACCATGATCTTAGTGTACGGTTACCTCGGTATTTTCGAAATCGATACCCTGTTTACGCAGTGTGCCGCTCACTCTCCAGGCGAAGAACGCCAGGTAAGCGAAACAGATCACCGGAATCCAGTAGGATGAGTGAATGTTGGTCAAATCGGCCAGACCACCCTGAAGCGGCGGTATAATCGCTCCGCCCAGGATCATCATGATCAGGAATGCGGATCCCTGGCTGGTCCATTTACCCAGTCCGGTGATGGAGAGGGCAAAGATACATGGCCACATGATCGAACATACCAGACCGCCGCTGATGAACGCGTACAGTCCCAGTTTGCCGGTTGCCGACAGGCCGATCAGCATCGCGATGACACCCAGGATTCCCAGGATCAGCAGCAGTTTTGCAGGCTGTTCTTTTGCCCAGAAATTCGCGGCGATCAGGATCACGATACAGATCGCATAGACGTACAGGTCGCTGACGTCGGTACCGCTCAGGTGATTGGCGCCCAGCACCACGGCAAAGGCGATGAACGGAACAACAATGGTCAGGATATTCTTAGTTTTCTTACTGACATTGAAAACGGTCACGGCACTGGTCCAACGTCCGATCATCAAACTTCCCCAGTACAGGGAAATGAAATGAGAGATCTGGGACTCGTTGTACCCACCGAATTCCGGCGTATGAAGAAGTGCGCCCATATTACTCTGGATGGTAACCTCAACCCCGACGTAAACAAAGATGGCGATCATCCCCAGAACCAGCTGCGGATATTTCATCGCACCCCATCCCTCGCTGTTCTTCTGTGCGGAAAGATTGGAGAAGAAAAGCACTCCGGTAACACTGACAAGTGCCAGCAGGAGCAGCGTCAGCTTGCCGGTCTCTCCGGTTGATTCAGGAAGGAAGTTACCGATCACTACCAACGCTACAATGATCGCGGTGATCAGCAGCAATGCATTGGTTGCCTTGGGCGACTTTTCGAACTCCTCGTCCGAGGTAACGCGCGGCATCTTCGCCACGAAGAAAATTCCGGCAACGACCAGGAATACGCCCCCGAGGATCATGTACAAGGTATTGATCGAGGTAATCGGCGCTTCGGCCACCTGCTCGCTTGTCGCGACAACGGTGCCGAAAAGAACCAGGGTAACGATGATCGGCCCGATGGTCGTACCGAAGGAGTTTACCCCCCCTGCAAGGCTCAGGCGATGTGCGCCTGTTCGCGGGTCGCCGAGTGCGATAGCGAACGGATTCGCCGCAGTCTGCTGCAGTGAAAACCCTAATGCGATAATAAAGAATGAACCAAGGATCAGCGGGTATTCCCCGGAATTAACGGCAGGAATCATACATACTGCTCCGATGATCGAGATCAGCAGGCCGTATACGATCCCGTTCTTGAAACCGATCTTATTCAAAATGTCATAGCCTACCCCTACCGAAAACAGGTAGAGCAGCAGTGAGCCGATGAAGTACGCACCGTAGAATGCTGAATCGATCAGCTGGGATTCAAACTGTGATAACTGGAAATGTGATTTACAAAACGGGATAAAGATACCGTTGGAGGCGGCCAGAAATCCCCAAAAGAAAAAAACCATGACCAGCGTATACAAGGCTGATGCATAGCTCTTTTGCGTCGATTGTTCCATTATTTGTTTCGTTTAAGTTGTTTTTGGAAATAATAACAGGCTAACATAAGTTATTTTTCCATCAAATTCTATAGGGCAAGTCTTTTTATTCTGCCATAAAAACCATGGATTTTAGGGCTTAAAATTGCATATTCGCATGTTTGGATGAAAAACCTGTTTGATGATTGAAACGATTATATCGGGAATTGGATTAGGGATAGTTTTATCATTTTTGACAGGCCCCGTCTTTTTTGCCCTCATTAAAACGAGCATCGAAAAAGGTTTCTACGCCGGCGTGTCGCTGGCCCTGGGCGTCATGCTCAGCGATATGATCTTCATTGGTATCACCGTTTACGGGTCGTCGTTCATCGCTCTGGAGAACCGGTACAGGATTCCCATAGGCCTGACCGGAAGTGTCATACTGCTTTCCATCGGGTTGTATTACCTCCTGAAAAAAGTAAAGATCAATTATGAGGGGACGACGTCCAAAAAACACCATACCGGCTATTTCCTGAAAGGCTTCTTCATGTGTATGCTCAACCCTTCGGTACTGCTCTACTGGGTCAGCGTTACGGGCGGGGTCATCTCGGTAGCAGGGGAATTCGATACGCAGGAGATCGTGCCGTTCTTCAGCTCCATCCTCATCACCCAGTTCAGCATGGATGCGGTCAAGGCGCACTATGCCAATAAACTACGGTACCGGATCAAGGAAAAGACCATCGTCTGGCTGAACAGGACGGCAGGGATCCTGATCATCATCTTCGCAGCAAGAATCCTTTATACGCTGTTCTTTTCTGATATGCCCCTTTTCTGAACGAAAAATGCCCCCGCCTGGCAGCGGAGGCAGTACATACCGTTTGAATTATCTTTTCTTACGGATTAATAAGCACGCTGGTTCTTCCCTTCGACCCAGTTCATAAAGGCCCGGTTAACGACCTTATTCCCTCCGGGTGTCGGATAATTCCCTGAAAAATACCAGTCTCCGAGATTATCAGGACAGGACTCATGCAGGTTTTCAAGGGTCTGGTAGATCACCCTCACCTGGGCCCTGATCTCTTTCGGTGTGATGATCTCGGCGATCTTGGCCGAGATCTCCTCGGGGGTAAATGGTGCGTAAATGGCCTTTACGTGATTGACCACGTCCTGTTTCTCCTGGAGAAGACTTGCCTTGCAGAGGTCATAGGTCTGCTGGATAATATGCTCCCGGCCTGTGCTCCGCAGCAGGGATACTGCGGCTTCAAAGGCAACGAACTCTCCCATCCGGGACATATCAATGCCATAGCAGTCGGGATACCGGATCTGCGGAGCTGAAGAAACAACGACAATCTTTTTAGGACCGAGCCGGTCGAGTATCCGCAGAATACTTTGTTTCAGGGTCGTTCCCCGTACGATGGAGTCGTCCAGGACCACCAGGGTATCCTGGCCGCTCCTGATAATGCCGTAGGTCGTATCATAGACGTGCGCCACCATATCCTGACGGTCGGCATCCTGTGTGATGAAGGTCCGCAGTTTGGCGTCCTTAATAGCGATCTTTTCGATCCGCGGTGCAAGGCCCAGCGTGTCTTCGAGTTCCTGATCGGAGATTTTGTCGGCCCGGTTCAGCAGGGTATCGCGCTGAAACTGCTTCACGTATTTATTGAGCCCTTCAACCAGCCCGTAGAATGCGATTTCGGCGGTATTCGGAATGTAGGAGAATACGGTATTCTTCAGATCATGACCGACCTCGTCCAGGATCTTAGGGCAGAGAAGACTGCCCAGCATCTTACGTTCCCGGTAAATGGCGGAATCGCTGCCGCGGGAAAAATAGATCCGCTCAAACGAACAGGACTTCTTTTCCTCCGGCTGGCGAAACTCCTCCTCGGTGATCCGGCCGTTCTTCTTGACGATCAGTGCATGACCGGGTTTGATCTCCCGGATAGCCTCCAGGGGTATATTGAATGCCGTCTGGATCGCCGGACGTTCGGACGTCGCAATAACGATTTCGTCGTCGTAGTAGTAAAAAGCCGGACGGATCCCGGACGGATCGCGCATGATGAACGCGTCACCGTGTCCCATGATCCCGGCCATTGCATAGCCGCCGTCCCAGGACTTGGCCGATCTCCGCAGAATCTTGGCTATGTCCATATGTTCGGCGATCTTATGACTGATCTCCGGGTTCGGGAATCCCTGAGCCTTGAACTGGTCGAACAACTCCTGGTTCTCATCATCCATGAAGTGCCCGATCTTCTCAAGGACAGTGACGGTATCCGCTTTTTCCTTGGGATGCTGACCCAGTTCAAACAGCTGTTCCAGCAGTTCGTCCACGTTGGTCATATTAAAGTTACCGGCAAGCACCAGGTTCCTGGTCATCCAGTTATTCTGCCTGAGAAACGGGTGGCAGCTCTCAATACTGTTCTTTCCGTGGGTACCGTAGCGCAGGTGGCCCAGCAGCACCTCGCCGGTAAAGCTCACATTCTGCTTAAGCCATTCCGCATCCTTCAACAGGTCCGGCGAGGTGCTCTGCACTTCCGCGAACTTCCGCTGAACATATTCGAATATGGCGGACACGGCACTCGACCCCATTTCACGATACCGGCTGATATACCGGTTACCCGGCTTCATGTCCAGCTTGATCGTTGCGATACCGGCCCCGTCCTGCCCCCGGTTGTGCTGTTTCTCCATCAGCAGATAGAGTTTGTTCAATCCGTACAGGGAGGTCCCGTATTTTTCCTGATAATAAGAGAGTGGCTTTAGTAGTCGGATAAATGCGATACCGCATTCATGTTTTATCTGATCGCTCATAAGTACTTAAGAGGCTGCAAAAATAGCTATATTATTATTAAAAGAGACAATAACTTCATCCGGCAGTAAGCAACAAAAACGCCGGCTAGTCCCAGATGTTGTTCAGTTTCAAGTGGATTTTCTCGCCAAAGAAGATCCGCGTACTTTTTTCGAACGAGGTCGTATAATCTGATACATAGAACTGGTGCCGGCCAGGCTGTCCCTCGTTCAGAAGCCCGAGCGCTTCGAGTTTCTTCCGGACATGTTCCGCTACGATGTCGGCCGTGTTGACGATATCGACCCTTCCGCCGTAGAATGCGTTCACCTCGTCCTTGATGAGCGGGTAATGCGTGCAGGCCAGTATGAGACTGTCGATCCCCTTCAGTTTAGCAGAGGACAGATATGAGTGAATAAGGGTACTGCTGATGTTGTTGTTAAAGAAGCCCTCTTCGATCATCGGGGCGAGCAGCGGGGCGGCGAGCGAAGCGACCTGCAGCGCCGGATTGGACGCCTTCAGCTTTTCGGGATAAATATTCGACCGGATGGTCGCCTTGGTGCCGATCACCCCGATCTTCCGGTAACCGTCACGGGCGACCACCCGCTCGACCACGGGATCGATCACGTTCACAATGGGCACACGATCGCCCAGGAACTGGACCAGGTCATCGTACGCATAGGAAGACGCCGTATTGCACGCAATGACGATCAGCTTACAGTTCTTTTCCAGAAGCAGCCGGCCTATCTTGAGGCTGTAATATTTGATCGCTTCCGGAGACTTGTCACCATAGGGAAGATGGGCCGTATCCCCAAAGTAGATCAGCTGCTCGCCGGGAAGCAACTGGTGAATGGATCCGGCAACCGTTAATCCGCCGATCCCGGAATCGAATATGCCGACAGGCAGTGAGGAACTCATCCTTTAAAAATAAAAAAGCGAAGCCGGATTCGTGTACCTGGCTTCGCTTTTCTGAAATAAATGCTCAGTTAATTACTTTTTCGGAGTAGCCGCTGTTGTAGCTGAAATTCCGAGTTTCGCTTTTACCAGGGGCAGGATATCATCGCCGCCGTCAAAGTAAACAACGCCTGGCTGGGATACGTCAAATACGTACGCATAACCTTTTTCCTTGGCTACGGCCTTTACTGCTACTTCAGCTTTTTTGTAGATCGGCTGGTAGAGTTCGGTTTGCTTAGCCTTAACTTCTTCCTGAGCCTTCTGCTCGGTTTCGCCGATCCGTTTTTCCATATCCTGGATTTCCTTGGCTAACTCCTGGAGTTCTTTCTCCACGGTTATGCGATTGGCTTCAGATAGGGTTTTATATTTTTCCTGGTATACGTTCATTTTCTTCTGACGCTCCGCGTCCATCTGCTCAAGCTGGGTTTGCTTGGCTTTAGCGAAGGTCTGGAAAGTCGCATCCGCCGTTTTCATTTCAGGCATGCTTTGTAACAGTTCGCCCGAGTTGATATGCCCTAATTTTTGTTGTGCCTGAGCAACATCAGCTGCAAAGAACAATCCTACCGCTACTACTGCAACTTTGAATAGATTTTTCATTTTTTGGTTAATTCAGTTATTTATGTTTATTGTTTACGCTTGATATTACTTTTTATTGTTTGGTCGCAGTTCCCGGCTTATATCCTAACCTGGTAATGACATCATTACTCTTGTCCAGTTTCGGACTGGCATACAGCATCATAACTTCACTGCTCCGGTCAAAGATGAGGTCGAGCTGCTGATTCTCCGCTACGGCCTGAACCGCCTTGGCGACCCGGTCCTGAATCGGTTTGATCAGCCGCGTGCGCTGTTGGAACAGTTCGCCTTCATAGCCGAACTTGACCCGCTGAAACTCCTTGGCCTCCTTCTCCTTCTGAATGATTTCGTTCTCACGGCGCTTACGCATATCCTCACTCAGCAGAACCTGGTCAGCCTGGTAGGCCTTGTACATCTTTTCGATCTCTGAAAAGCGGCTGTCCACCTCCTTCTGCCATTGCTCGGAGAGCGCATCCAGCTGCTTTTGCGCGGAGGAGTATTCAGGAATATGCTTAAGTATATATTCGCTGTCAACATATGCAAAGCGCTGCGCAAAAGCACTCACCGAAATGCATACCATCAAAACCGCCGAGAAGAGATACTTTTTCATACTGTCGTTATTTAAAATCCGCCGTTCAACTGCTGCGCGATACTGAATGTAAAGCCTTGGCGCCCTTTGTCCGGCAATCCCGGGATCGGATCGAATCCATATCCGTAATCGATTCCCAGCAATCCGAAGATCGGAAGGAATACCCGCGCGCCCACACCTGCAGAACGGCGGATGTTGAACGGTGTGAAATCACGGAACCGGTTCCATGTGTTACCGCCTTCCGCAAACGCCAGCACATACACGGTGGCCTGCTCATTCAGAGTAACCGGGTGGCGAAGCTCGAGGATATACTTGTTAAAGATCGGACTTCCTGACTGCTGGGCAATCGCAGGATTCGCACCTTTCGGTATAACCGCGTTATTCGCATAACCCCGCATGGCGATCACTTCAGATCCCTGAAGATAATCAAATCCCTGCATTCCGTCACCACCAAGTTTAAAACGCTCGAATGCAGACTGTCCGACGGCTTTATTATAGCTTCCGAGGAATCCGAACTGGGTCTGAGCCTTCAGCACCAGCTTTCCGTAGATCTTCTGGTACCACTGAGCCTCAAACTTCCATTTGTGATATTCGGTGTATTTATATCGCTCCAGGTCAGTGGCGGTACGGTAATTCGTGTTGTTGAACAACGAGTACGGCGGTGTCGCCTGGATGGTCAGACGGACATTAGACCCTGAAGTCGGATAGATAGGCGCGTCGACCGAGTTACGGCTGAGTTCCTGAGTCAGGTTGAAGTTGTAGGAAGTTCCCGTTGAGAAGAGGAAGCCCGGGTAGTTCTTCAGTTTATACTGCTGCAGGTTAATCGAGTGGTTGATCTGGAAATAATCATCCGGCCATCTCAGGCGCTGACCCAGGCTGAAGGTCACGCCGTTCAGACGGATCCGCTGCAGGTCCGCATCGGCTATGTTATTATACCACTGGTTGGATGACAGGGATGTAAACGCGCTGATCCCGAAGTAAAGCGGTTTCCGTCCGCCCAGCCACGGCTCCGAAAAAGAGAAGCTGTAGGACTGATATTGTTTACCATTGGTCTGGCCGCGGACGCTCAGCCGCTGGCCGTCACCTTTCGGAAGCGGTCTCCACTCCTTCAGGTTGAACAGGTTCCGGACCGAGAAGTTATTGAAGGTCAGACCCAGCGTACCGACGATCCGGCCGCCGCCAAAACCACCTGATAACTCGATCTGGTCGGACGGCTTTTCAGCAACGGTATATTCAATATCCACGGTACCGTCTGCAGGATTCGGGATGGGTTTCACGTCAGTCTTCTGCTCGTCAAAGTTTCCAAGCTGCGCGATCTCACGGGTCGTACGAACGACAGCCGACTTCGAGAACTTCTGTCCCGGCTTGGTCCGGATCTCCCGCAACACCACCTTATCGTTGGTGATGTCATTCCCCTTCAGGGTAACCTTGCTGATCGTGTACTGCGGACCTTCATAGATGCGGAGTTCAAGATCAACACTGTCACCGTAAATTTTGGTTTGAACCGGATCAACATTGAATGTCAGGTACCCGGCATCCAGGTATAACGAAGATACATCCTGTCCGTTCGGACTTCCGTTAAGCTTCTTGTTAAGTTTCTCTTCACTGAACACCTCTCCTTTTTCGATGCCCAGGATCTCATTCAGGACAGATGTCCGATACTGGGCGTTTCCGGCCCAGGTAATATTACCGAAGTAATACTTCGGTCCTTCATAAACCTTGATCAGAACCCCGATCCGCTCCTTATTGATCGGCAGAATCGAGTCCATCAGGATCTCGGCATCCCGGTAGCCCTTATTGTGCATCTTGGCAACCAGCGTCCGCTTGTCTTCTTCATACTTGTCCCGCAGGAACTTCCGGTCGAAGATCAGCCAGGGCTTGGTCTTCTTCAGATATTTGCGAAGCTGTTTGTCCGAAAAATCCTTATTACCCTCAAAAGCAATACTGCCTACCTTGACTTTGCTGCCCTTGTCCACATCGATGTTCAGGAACACGTTATTTGCTTCCGAGGTATCCTTTGCCTGGGTGATCTTAACATCAGCATACAGGAATCCTTTTTCCTGGAAATATCTTTTGATGATGCCGGTTGTACTGTTCAGAAGATTCTCATTGACGACCTTCGACGTTTTGTCATTCAGTTTTTCGTTCAGTGACTCCCGTTCGCTTTTCCGGACGCCGGTCAGGTTAATCCGGGTCAGCCGGGGGCGTTCCACCACAGCGATGTCGAACCAGATCGAATCACCGTCAATTTTGGAGACGTTCAGCTGAACGTCGTCGAATAGTCCCTGGCCCCAGAGATTCTTGATGGCATTCGAGGTAGCGTCGCCCGGTACGGTAATGCGCTCTCCCGGGGTCAGCTTTGAAATCTGTACCAGGATGCTGTTATCCAGGAACTGGGTACCACTGATCGTTGTTGCGGCAATAACATATTCTTTGGGATTCAGATAGCTCAGATCCTCCCCGTCGGGTCCTGTAATTCCGGTTGGCGGGTTCACCTGGGCATAGCCTGAAAACGATGCAATTGAGAATATAATGAGTAATAAAATACGGTTCATTTAGAAGAATTATCGACGCTAAAATAACTTAATCAGTTGTTAAATATTGTTAAATCTCAAATTTAGTTGAGTTGTTCACTGGTCATTCCGAACCGGCGTTCACGTTTCTGGAAATCAATCACGGCTTCAAACAAATCTTCCCTGCGGAAATCCGGCCACAACTTTTGAGTGAAGTACAGTTCTGCATAAGCCAGCTGCCACAGGAGATAATTACTGATGCGGTATTCACCGCTCGTCCGGATCATGAGTTCCGGATCCGGCATCCCCGCGGTGGTGAGATGCGAAGAGAACAGCTGTTCGTCGATCGCATCCGGCTTCAGCTCCCCCGCTTCCACTTTACCGGCAATGGTCCGGACGGCATTCACGATCTCCCAACGGGAGCTATAGCTCAGTGCAAGCGTCAGCGTACACCGCTTATTATTACTGGTCTTTTCAATGGTCTCCTGCAACTGCTTATAACACCTCGCGGGCAATGACTTCAGGTCGCCTATTGCATTTAAACGCACATCATTATCCATTAGTGTCTTGGTTTCCTTGTTAATCGTTGAAACAAGCAGTTCCATGAGGGCGGCAACCTCCAGCTTCGGCCGGTTCCAGTTCTCGGTCGAAAAAGCGTACAGGGTGAGGTATGGTATACCCAGCTCGACAGCTCCTTCTACTGTATCCCGGACCGCAAGTACGCCGTTCTGGTGTCCGAATACCCGGAACTTTCCCTTTTCCTTGGCCCAGCGGCCGTTCCCGTCCATGATGATTGCCACATGCTGGGGCAACCGGTTAATATCTATTTGCTCACGTAAGCCCATCTGTCAGTGATTAACTCATTAAAAATTTGCGTTTTAATGAGGGAAAAAATTCAGGCAAAGGTATAACTTCCTTTGCATTTTTTCAGAAATGAGGTGAAATGAATGGCCAACAATCAGAAGGTGTAGCACTTGCTGCTTACAAAAGTAAAGGTCAGACTGACCCCGGCGAACATGTAGGTGTCCCGCTTCCGGAAGTCGCCTCGCTGGGTGCCTGTCAGGTCCCGGCTGGTTCCGCTCCGGTCGGCCAGCCGCAAGGCAGTCGGCAGCTCCTCAGCCGCAAAGCCGACGGGAAGTGCGTAGTAGCCGCTCACATCATCCAGATAATCCGTAAATGCGGTGCGGTAGCCGACCTCGCCGGCCAGGTTCCAGTTTCCGGCAATATTGTATTTGATCCCTACCCCATAGGGTATGGCCAGCGCATAAGGCCGGTACGTTTCCCCGGGCAGCTGTCCTTCTGTGCGCCAGCTCCGGAGTTCTACGCGCTGATCGTCCAGCGTTGTCTTGGGATTGAACATTACACCGCCGACGCCGGCGAACAAGTAAGGCGAGTATCTCTTCGATACGGAGGCCTGGTATTTGAACAGATTGAATTCAGTAAGCAGGGAAACTTCCGTAAGGGGCGAGTAAAAGTCCAGGTTTCTGAATCGCTGTGCAGGATCGGGAGAATTCCGGTCTGCAGCCTGCATTTTCCCGTGCATGGCGTTCAGCCGCAGGGACCAGTATCCGTCAAAGTTTCGTTTGACCTGCCCGCCGAAAGCGGGGTCCGTAAACTTGTACGGCCGGGTCGGGCTGATATCGCCCATATAACCCGAGCTTCCGATGAACCCGCCTAACTCCCAGCTTTGTGCTGACACCCGGACAAAAGAACTGAGGAAAAGAATAAAGGCGAGTACAAATTTATGCATGGACACTAGTAATTCCGGGTATCGATACCCCAGAGCAGTTTGTTTCTTAACGTCGATAAATAACTTTCATTATGCAACCTGATCAGGTTGATGCCAAAGGATGCCTTACGGAGGGTTATCCGGACGCTGGTATCGATCACTTCCGTTCGGGAATCACACGTGAGCAAATATTTGGAACTGCGGCCCTCAATCTCAAACGACAACTTTGACGAATCAGACAACACAACAGGCCGGACGTTCAGATTGTGTGGTGCGATCGGGGTGATCACAAAGTTTCCTGAACTCGGAAAGATGATGGGGCCGCCGCAGCTCAGGGAATAGGCTGTTGATCCGGTCGATGTGGCAACGATCAGTCCGTCCGCCCAGTACGAGTTCAGGAACTCGTCGTTTACAAACGCATGGATGATCATCATGGCGGAGGTATCCCGTTTGTGGATCGTCACATCGTTCAGTGCGAAATTTTCTTCTCCGAACAGCTGGTGTTCTGAATCCACGCAAAGCAGGGACCGGTTATCGAGTGAGAACTGGCCGCTCACCAGGCTCTGGATGGCCGCATGGATATTATCTTTACTGATACTGGCCAGGAAGCCCAACCGGCCGAAATTGATCCCGATGACAGGGATACCGGAGTCCCGTATCAGTGAGACCGCATCCAGCATCGTCCCGTCCCCTCCCAGGCTGATCATCACATCGGCCTGGCCCTGCAACTCCTGGTGATTCCGGAAGATGTTGAACCGCCGCGGAAAAAAAATCTTGCCCGAAATAAACTGATTGAACTTGTCAAAAATACAAGGCTCGGCGCCTTCGGCAGCCAGACAGTCAAAAACCTGTTGAACGTAAGGAAGTACGGAATTGTTAAAAGGCCGGCCGTAAACTGCAATCTTCATGTAGTACGTTAAATATCCAGGTAGTTCATAAACTGATCAAAGCGGTCCCTGGACTGGGTGTCGGATTTGGTATTGTTAAAGGCGCCCTTCACCACATAGTCATACCTGTTGAACGCAGCCACGATTCCTGAGATATCCGTCTTATTGACCTTAAGGGTCATCTCCAGTTTTGTTGACTCGGGAAAGGAGCGTATATAGGAACTCAGTATCTGGGCATTGTCAGATTCAACGACCTGGGCGATATGCGAGAGCGAATTATCCCGGTTGCTGATTTCCAGAACGATGATGCCCCCCGGCTCCCTGACGGCGGTCAGCGTAGCCATATACTCGACCATCGTATTGATGGAAATGACGCCCAGATAGTCGTTCATTTCATTCATGACCGGCACCAGGGTCAGCTTATGCTGGTAAAACATCCGGACCACCTCGTAGATATGCTGGTCGTCCTGTACACAGGTATTGTACAGCGAGAGACTCAGCCCGCCGACAGGGGTGTCGTAATCGGCGACTTCGATCAGATCCTCCTCGGATATTAAACCCAGAAACTGCAGGTTGTTAACGATCGGCAGGTGAGCAACGCGAAATTCGGCCATTCGGTCCAGAACCTTCTGTACACTGTCAGATGTTCTGACCGGAGGAATGGACTGGGATATCATTTCGCGGGCTGTCATCGGCTCAGGTTTTTAACTGCTCTAAAAACTTATTCAGGTATACGTTAAATTCTTCGGGCCGCTCCATCATCGGTGCATGGCCACACTTATCGATCCAGTGTAACTCCGAATGCGGGATCAGCTGATGAAATTCTTCTGCCACTTCCGGCGGAGTGATCTTATCGTTTCGTCCCCAGATCAGGCACACCGGTATCTTTATCCTATGCAATTCTTTTGCCATGTTATGCCGGATGGCTGATTTCGCCATCGCCAGGATCCGGATGACACGGTTCCGGTCATTCACCGTCTGAAAAACGTCGTCAACCAGTTCCTTCGTGGCAATTGCAGGATCATAGAATGTGAATTCCACCTTCTCCTTGATGAAATCGTAGCTCTCGCGACGCGGGAATGATCCGCCGAATGAATTCTCATAGAGTCCGGAGCTCCCGGCCAGAACCATGGCCCGGATATGTTCAGGATGGTTCAGCGTATAGATCAGTCCGACATGTCCGCCAAGGGAATTGCCCAGGAGAATAACATCGTCCAAACCTTTATGTGTAAGAAATTTATGAATAAATTTCGACAGGCTCTTCACGCCTGTATTTAATAAAGGAAGATCATACAGGGGCAGCATTGGAATAATAACACGATACCGCGATTTAAACTCGTTGATCACCCCGGTCCAGTTACTTAATGCCCCCATTAATCCGTGCAGCAACAATAGGACTTCGCCCTCGCCTTCATCTATATATTTAAACCCGTTATCTTCCTTTATTTCGAACTCCATAGTGTAATGTGAGCAACATGTGATTTTAGCCCGACGCTAAAGTGTAAAAATTATTTAAGTAATACTTTTCTTATTGTAAAGCCATTCCGCTATTGTAACGCTTCCTTCACCAGCTCGGAAATGGTCCGGCCGTCGGCTTTTCCTGCCAGTTCCTTGTTCACCGCTCCCATTACTTTGCCCATATCCTTGATCCCGGTAGCTCCGACCTGGCCGATCGCTTTCTGCACATATGCCATGATCTCTTCACGGCCAAGTTGTTTGGGCAGATACGCCTCAATCACGTGAAGTTCCTCCATTTCTATGGTATACAGATCTTCACGGTTCTGCGCCTTATAAATATCGGCAGATTCCCGGCGCTGCTTCACGAGCTTCTGCAGCACTTTGATCTCCGTTTCCTCTGAAACGCTTTCAAAAGCTCCTTTCTCAGTCTTTGCAAGCAGCAAAGCAGCCTTGATCGCACGCAATCCGCGTAAACGCGCATCATCCTTTGCTAACATTGCTGCTTTGATATCCTGGTCGATCTGTTGTTGTAGGGCCATTACTCGGTTATAATTAATGAAGGTAATAATTTGTTTGTTTCGCTGACTCTACTTCCGCAATAAATGTCCGCTGGAAGCCTGGGCCGTCGGCATGATCACCAGGTCATTGATGTTTACGTGGGCCGGCCTGGAAACGGCATACCATATCACGTCAGCGATATCCGCGGCCATCAGCGGGTCAAATCCCTCATAGACCTTTTTCGCACGTTCGGTATCCCCCTTGAAACGAACCTCGGAAAACTCTGTTTCAACTGCTCCCGGATGAATGCCTGTCACTTTGATATGATGCGGCAGCAGATCAATGCGCATCGCCTTGTTCAGCGAATCCACTGCATGTTTGGTTGCGCAGTAAACGTTACCGTTGGCATACGTTTCTTTGCCGGCTATGGAGCCGAGGTTTACGATATGTCCGGACTGACGGCTGACCATCCAGTTGGATACTACTTTGGTCACATACAGCAACCCTTTGATATTGGTATCCACCATCGTATCCCAGTCGTCGGTGCTGCCTTCATGGATGGGATCCAGTCCCTGGCTTAATCCGGCATTATTGATCAGCACATCCACGGCCTTCCATTCTTCGGGCAGGGCTTCCAGCTTTTCGCGCACTTCGGCCTTGTCCCGGACATCCAGGCGGATCGTCAGGACACGGACACCGTACCTGCCGGTCAGATCCTTCTCCAGCTCGGTCAGCCGGTCCTCCCGGCGACCTGTCAGGATCAGGTTGTATTTTTGTGCTGCAAAGAGACCGGCACATGCCTGGCCAATCCCGGCAGTAGCTCCGGTAATCAGGACAATTTTTGACATTGACAAAATCTGAGCCCCGAAATTACGGTTTTTCCCGTTAAGAAGATTATTCGAAATATAAGCTGAACTGCAGATTGCGGAGGAACAGCTTGTCAAGCGGCGAAGAAAAGGGATGACGCTCAGGCTTTAATACGCTCCGGAAAGAATTCGATAATTTTAGTTCCGGCGACAGTTTGAAGAACTCAAAATAAAGGTCGAGTCCGACGCCTGCTTCGTATGAAAGGATGTTACGGTTATTGGTTACCAGCCTGGCCGTGATCTCCCGGTCCGTGTTGTCCGTTTTTTTCTTCGATACGATATCCAGGGAATATTTGACGCCACCCAGCATGTAGGCGCGAAAGTTCTTTCTCCGGTCGGATTTCAGCTTGATCCCCATTGGGAGATCCACCACGGTGGACTGCACCTTTTGCTGGTAAGCGGTGTTTCCTTCGAAGTATCTGTCCGTCATTTGACCGGCATTAAACTCGTAGTCGAGCAGGCGGTCCGAAAAGACCAGCGCCGGGGTGAAACGCAGGTTGGCATGATCGCCAAGCTTGTAATCGGATACGAAACCCAGGCCGAAACCGGGCGACACGGGGGAACTGATACTCCTCAGTGGCTCGGTATAGGTTTGCCCATTTTCACTGTACCGGTCCCGCCAGTTCTCATTTTTGAAGATTTTATATTCGGCAGATACGTACTGAAACGTAAAACCGAAGTGCAGTTGCTCACTGTCCACTCCTCCGCCCCAGTTTTGCTGGGCAAATCCGGCAGTTCCGGCCGAAAGGATCAATAAAAGTGACAGCAGCCTTCTGATCATTTGGTTCCCGTATAGATTGAACAGATACCAAACGCCAGCGGGCGGCTTTTGGTATTGCGGTATCCCACCATGGCCATTAAGTCGGTGAAGGACTTGCCATCCGGGAATGCGGCCACCGACTCCGGAAGATAGGTATAAGCACTGCTGTCCTTAGAAAAAATCCTGCCAATGGCCGGGGTGATATAATGGAAATAAAAATTATAGAGCTGCTTCACCGGAAAATGTTTCGGTTTGGAAAACTCCAGGATCACCGCTTTGCCGCCGGGCTTCAGTACCCGCAGCATATCGGCGAGGCCTTTTTCGAGATTTTCAAAATTCCGGACACCGTAGGCCACGGTGACTGCGTCAAAGGTTTCGTCATCAAACAGCAGGCGTTCCGAATCCCCTTCCTTCACTTCAAAAACATCCTGAAGTCCGCGCTTGCGGATCTTTTCTGCTGCGATGGCCAGCATCCCGGTGGAGATATCCACCCCGGTTACCCTCGTTGGCCGGAGGATTCTGATCGCCTCAAAGGCGAAATCACCCGTCCCGGTAGCAACGTCCAGAATGTGGGCCGGCTTGTCTCCCGCCAGTTCCTTTATCGCCATTTTCCGCCACAGGACATCGATGCCCATGGACATGAAGTGATTCAGGAAATCGTAGGTCCGGGAAATATTGTTGAACATCGCGGCTACCTGCTCTTTCTTGGTAGCTGAAGCGTTTTTATAAGGGGTAACGGGATCTGCCATGCGCAGCAAAGATAGTAAATGACATAGCTTGCTCCATACAGCCGCATTAAATATCGCGCCGGCCGGTCTCAGCGGGGATCATAGTCCCGGCTCTGAAAGGCGGGACCGAGCGGAATCGTATAATTAATCCCGAGCTTCAGTGCTCCGGCATCGTGCGGGTCTCTTTGTTTCACCAGGTATCCCCGCGGATCATAATCCTGGAATACATACGAGGTGAGTACCTGGATGCGATCGTTCACCTGGAAGTTGACGCCCATATTCCCGAAAAGGTTAACGGTTTTCAGAACAGACGCTTCTGTATCATCGAAGATCAGGTAGGAGCCATGACGCAGTTCCCCCTGGACATGCAGTCCGAACCGGCCAAAAAGCTGCCGGCTTCCCATCGCCAGCACGCTGACATAGGTTCCGGAATGGGTTACAGGCACCAGCAGCTGTCTGTACGTGACGCCCAGACGGAAGTCCGCGCGTTGCCCCGACCGGATGCCCAATAACAGACCGCCCTCATACGCGGGTGAGAATGACGAGCTATAGGCTCCGCTCCCGGTCAGCGTCAACCGGTTCTCGACCTGGCTGAATACAGGAACCGTTCCAAGCAACAGCACCAGAAAAACGCCATATTTAACCGAAATGAAAATTTTACCTATCATCTGGAAAAGAATGTAAAGTATAACAACAATAAACTGCGAAAAGTTTTACCCGCCCTGTGAAATAAACTGCCCAAAAAGATCCGGACCGGTAACCGGTTTTCCGATCCAGTATAAATCCTCTACCTTTACCGGATGATCATTAAAAGCGCCGAATTCAAGTGCAGTAATACCAGAACCGATAAATTGCCGCCGCCGGTGCTGCCGGAATATGCATTCATCGGGCGCTCGAACGTGGGAAAGTCCTCCCTGATCAATATGCTGGTACAGAAAAAAGGGCTGGCCAAAACGTCCCAAACCCCGGGAAAGACCCAGCTCATCAACCATTTTCTGATCAACGAAAACTGGTACCTGGTGGATCTGCCCGGCTACGGATTTGCCCGGACTTCAAAAAGCAACCGCAGTGACTGGGAAAAGTTCATCCGGTACTATCTGAGGAACCGTGAGAACCTGCAGTGCATCTTCGTACTGATCGACAGCCGGTTAACGCCCCAGAAGATCGACCTGGACTTCTGCGCATGGCTTGGGGAGGAAGGGATCCCGTTCGTTCTGATTTTTACAAAGGCGGATAAGCAGTCCCGCGTAAAAACGGATCAACAGGTGGCCGCGTTCCGGAAAGCACTGCTGGGATATTTTGAAGAGGTTCCGCCCATATTTATCACGTCATCCGAGACGGCAGAGGGCCGGGATGCGGTTCTGAACTTCGTCCACGATATCAACCAGAATTTCCGGAAACCTGAAAACGTCTGAGACCGCGGTCTAATGCTTCCGGGGAATGATGCTGATCGAGCCATCCTTTTCCAGGATGGCATATTTCACCTGGTCCAGGCTTTCCAGGCCCTGAGCGCTCCGGGCCGCTTCCAGGATATCCTCCTCGGAGACCCGCTCCTTTTTCATCCTTTCGGGAAGGGGCTTGCCGTCCTGCAGGATCACCACCGGAACGCTGTTGACGATCCTGTCCATGACTTTGAATCTTGCCGTTACCTTGGACACGGCGATATCCACGAAGATCAGTGTTGCGATGGCCATCATCCCGCCCGTCAGCGACTGGTCACCGTCCAGCAGCGCTTCCTGTGTGGCTTCACTGATGATCAGCAGGAGCACCAGGTCAAAGGTGGTCATCTCCCCCACAGTCCTTTTGCCTCCGATCCTCAGGATCAGGAACACAAAAATGTAAATGATGGCGGAACGGACGATTATCGAATCCATGTGTCAGTAATAAATGAATTGATTGAAAACTTCCTTTTGCCCGGCGATGCCGACCTCCAGGACCTGGGAACCGCTTCCCTGGAATGGAACGATATGGAAGATGATCTGATGAGAATCCGGTGATGAGAATCTGAATCGCACCCGGTTCCGGGACAGTGAAGTCGAAACAGGACGAGGGTCGATCTGCTCGATTCTGACCTTTTTCAGGTAAGAGCTGTTCATGTAGACCGACGAGTCGGTCATGCGCCTGTCCGACTGGATAATGATTACCGACGGAGTGGAGTGCCGCAGGTACCGGTCGTACCGGATCGTACCAATCGGGGTTTCAGCGGTCACCCTACTGAACAGGCCGCCTCCAAACAGGCCGAGCAGCCCGGCGAGTACAAAGAGGATCAGCAGGAACCAGCCGGCCCGTAAGGTCCGCCATTCCTTTTCCATGAAGGAATAATCCTTTTCAACATGGTCCGGCGCTCTTTCCATTATCTGATACGATAACTCGTTAATTCGTAATTCTGTTTTCTTTCCCCTTACGTGCGCCGACCGTATCATGCGTGGAACTGCGCGGATTCTCCTAAATTTGCAGCATAATCATTGCCTGACCGGCATTACCTATAATGAAGAAATACTTTTCACTCGTTTTATTTGCCCATACCATATTCGCCATGCCATTTGCCTTCATCGGGTTTTTCCTGGCGGTTACCACGACCGGCCATGAATTCAACTGGGTAAAGCTGGTGCTCATGATCCTTTGTATGATCTTTGCGAGGAATGCCGCCATGGCATTCAACCGCTACCTGGACCGGGAGTTTGACATAAAGAACCAGAGAACCGCTAGGCGCGATATACCGGCCGGCCGTATCTCGGCCCGGGAAGCACTGATCTTTACGGTTATCAACTGTCTGTTCTTTCTGCTGACCACCTTTTTTATAAACCGGCTGGTATTCTTCCTGGCGCCGATAGCGCTTATCATCGTCCTGGGATACAGCTACACCAAGCGGTTTACCGCCTTGTGTCACCTGGTGCTGGGACTGGGTCTGTCACTCGCACCTTTGGGCGCATACCTCGTCGTCACCGGAGCGTTCGCCGCATTGCCGGTGCTCTTTTCGCTTGCGGTTCTCTGCTGGGTAAGCGGGTTCGACATTATATATGCCCTGCAGGACGAGCACTTTGACCGACAGGAGAATCTGAGGTCGATACCGGCACTGCTCGGTACGGAAAGGGCCCTGAGGGTCTCTACCGTACTCCACGTCCTTTCCGCCGTGTTCATCATTCTGCCGGTTTTCCTTACCCCGCTCAGCTGGTTTTATTATGCCGGTGTGGGCATTTATACGGGCCTGCTGATTTTCCAGCACAGCCTGGTCAAACCAAATGACCTGAGCCGGGTTAATCTGGCATTTCAGACGACGAACGGAATTGCATCGGTCGCCTTCGCCGGCTGTTTCCTGCTCGATGTCTACCTCAGAAGCTAAATACCCCTTAACTATCATAGAATGGAAAATCTGATCATAGCCAAGAAACAACGTTCCTTTATTCCGGACGACCTGCAGGTCCGGTGGGAAATCCTGGAGCCGCTTTTCAACGAACTTCAGGAGCGGCCGATCGGCTCGGTATCCGCACTGGAAAAATGGCTGCGGGACCGCAGCGAACTGGAAGCGGCCCTGGAAGAAGATTTCGCGTGGCGGTATATAAAAATGACCTGCGATACCACCAATGAGCAACTGCTAAAAGACTTTCAGTATTTCGCTACGGAGATCGAACCCCGGATCGCCCCGATAGCCAACGAGCTGAACAAAAAGTTCATCGGCTCTCCGTATGCCGAAGAACTTGACCAGAAAAAATATTTCGTCTATATCCGCGGTGTCAGGAAAGCGCTGGAGCTTTTCAGGGAGGAGAATATCCCACTGTTCACCCAGATCCAGGTCGAGCAGCAGCAGTACCAGCAGATCACGGGCTCGATGAGCGTCACCATTGACGGCAAAGAATACACCCTTGAACAGGCTTCGGTATTTCTGAAGGACACGGACCGGAACCTGCGCCGGACCGCATGGGAAGCGATCACCGAACGCCGCCTTCAGGACAAGGAACGGCTTGATGAGCTATTCGACAAACTGCTGAAGCTGCGTCACCAGGTCGCGCTGAACGCCGGGTTCGATAATTTCAGGGATTATATGTTTCAGTCCCTCGGACGGTTTGACTATACCCCGGAGGACGTATTCGATTTCCACGAGGCGATCGAAAAGGAAGTCGTTCCGCTCCTGGCCAAAGCCGCCGATGCGCGCCGGGACGCCCTGAAGCTCGATAAGCTCAAACCGTGGGATACCGAGGTGGATACCTCCGGCAAAGCTCCCCTGAAACCATTCAGCAACGGCCAGGAACTGATCGACAAAACCGTATCCTGTTTCTCCGGCATCCATCCGTATATCGGGGAGCGGCTGCAGATCATGAAGGCAAACCAGCTGTTCGACGTGGAGAGCCGGAAAGGCAAAGCACCGGGCGGATACAACTACCCGCTTGCTGAAACAGGCGCGCCGTTCATTTTCATGAACTCGGCTAATACCTTCCGGGATCTGACGACCATGGTGCATGAAGGCGGACATGCCGTGCATACCTTCATATCTGCGGATCTTGAGCTGAATGACTTCAAACACGTTCCGTCCGAGGTGGCCGAACTGGCTTCCATGAGCATGGAGCTGATTTCCATGGACCGGTGGGACTGCTTTTTCGATAACGACGAGGATTTGAAAAGAGCCAAAAAGGATCAGCTGAAGGATGTGCTGAAAACCCTCCCGTGGGTGGCGGTCGTTGACCGGTTCCAGCACTGGATCTATACGCACCCCACCCATACAGCGGAAGAAAGAGGTGCTGCATGGAGGGAGATCTTTGAACGTTTTGGACAGAACTTTGTAGACTGGAGTGAACACCCTGAAGCGCTCACCAATCTCTGGCAGAAGCAGCTGCATATTTTTGAGGTTCCGTTTTATTATATCGAATACGGCATTGCCCAGCTGGGAGCGATCGCTGTCTGGAAAAACTACCGCGAGAATCCGGAAACAGGCATCAGAAAGTACCTGGAAGCGCTTAAACTCGGATATACCCGGACGATCAAGGAGATCTATGAGACGGCGGGAATCGAATTCAGTTTCAGCAGGGAGTACGTAAAGGAGCTCGCCGCTTTTGTCCAGTCAGAACTTGAAAAAATAGAATAATTTTTCCTGAAAAATATTTTTTGGAGCAGCTTTTGAAGTTTCGTTAACAAATAAGAAACTATGAAAAAGCTGCTCATTTTTTTTGTGTTAATTCTCGCAGCACTTTATTCCTTCGGTCAGAAGTGGCCGACGGTCCGGATTGACAGTGCGATTTCAGTGCAACTTCCGAAAGGATACGAGAAAAAAGATACGACCGGCGAATTCAGCCTGGTAGCCAGAAGCGGTTTCGGAACCATCCTCGTTTTTAAGACGGTCGACAATCCACGTGTCATTCCAGATATTGAACGCGACCGCCATCTGGAAGAATATTATGATGGATACATCCAGAAGGTGGCCAGCTCGAGCAAAGAGGGCCGGGTCCTGGATGAGCGGGATACTCTTCTGGGAGATCTGAAAGTAAAAGATTTTACGCTGGTCGTGGATTCCGGGGCCGGCAAGCAGTACCGAAACTTCCGTATTCTGCATGTGAGCGGTGCATCCTATACCTTTGAGTTCCTGTATGACGATCTGCACGAGGAGTACTCGCGCCCGGAAAGAGACCGGTTTTTCAATTCGATTGCCATTGACGAGGAACTAAAGCGCCAGGATCAGTATACGACCGATGTTCCACCGGGAATTGACCCGCTGGTCATCGGGGTGATTGCCGGGGTAATCGTCCTGGTCCTGCTGGTGTACTTCATTCTCAGGAGGCGCCGGCGCCGGACTACTCCCAAATGATCGTGGTCGGGTTTTCAAACGTGTCTTTTTGTTCAAAAACGGGCTGCAGTCCGGTTTGAGCCTCGATTTCCGCCTGATAACTTTTCCGTGAGATGACGGCGGCTCCCGGGTGGCGGTCCAGGAACTGCTTGAGTTCGCTGACTGAGTTCACGTACGGAACCGTTCGCCGGAGATTGAATATATAGGCCGGGTTCAGTATCCTGTAGGATACCAGGTGCGGCCTGCTCTTCAGCAGATCCAGGCTGGAGTTGACCGGATTTTTCTCGTAGACCGCCGGATAGGCGAATAAAAAGAAGAGCATATTGGTCACCATGAACGATGCAGCGGTGACCCACACCATGGCAAGGCGCTCATTTTTGAAGATGAGATACCATCCGGTCAGGGCTCCCGCCGGTAATGCCGTAAACCAGACCCATAAACTGCTGTACTGGTTCATGGACTGATCCGACGTTAGTCCGAAATAGACGCCCGCCGGGATGGCGCAGGCAACTATCGTATAAAAGAGGTAGCCGTACCGGACCTGCCGGATATGCCGGATTCCGGACAGCCGGTCCAGAAAGTATCCCACCAGGACGGCCAAAAAGGGATAGGCCGGCACTGTGTAGTTCGGCAGCTTCGTCTGCGAAAATGAAAAGAAGACGATGACGACCGCAACGACCACCAGGCAGAAGCGCAGCACGTCCTTCTCCCGAGCCCTGTATGCGGATAATGCTGCGGAAACAGAAAACGCACCAAGCGGCAGCAGGCCGACGACAACCATGAGCAAAGGCAGCAGGAAGAATCCGCCGTGTCCCTCCATGGTATCGGAGTACCGGCCAAAGTTGTGCCTGAAGAAGAATTCCCTGAGCCACACGCCGTCTGTTGCCTGATAATTCATCCAGTACCAGGGAAGCGTGACGGCGAGCACAATCAACAGACCAGCCGGGATCCGGAAGGCCCTGATAACCCTCCAGCTCAGTCTTCGCCTCCATACGAGGAAAACCAGCATGGCAAGCCCCGGCAAAGCCACGGCTACCGGTCCCTTGGTGAGGATTCCGAGGCCGAGGCCTACGTACAAGACTACGAGCCAGCCCGGCCTTCCATTGACCAGGAAGATAAAAAAGGCCATGAGCGATGCGGTCATCCAGAAGACGAGGTACGGATCAGGCACCGCCATCCGCATCTGCAGATTGAAATGCAGAGAGGCCAGAAGCGCAAGGGTACTGAAGACCGCCGCCCTGCGGTTGATAAACCGGCTGGTAAAGAGCCAGACGATCAGGATGGTCAGGACACCGAAAACTGCCGAAAAGAACCGTGCACTGAATGCCGACACCCCAAAGAGTTTATAGGACGCCGCCATAAAGAAATAATGGAGCGGCGGCTTATCCGTCCGGAGCCGCCCATTGAAGGTGGGCACGATGTAATTCCCTGAAACGAGCATTTCCCGGGCGCACTCCGCATTCTTTGCTTCATCAAGGATATAGATCTCCGGTTTGCCAAGATTGGAGAACATCAGCAAAAGACAGGCCGCCAGCAAAATCAACGGAATGAATAAACTACTTCGCCGGCCCAAACACCCTCCCTTCCAGACGATCTGACTGATACCACCTGCTGTTGAGCAGCACATGGATTAGGTGAAAGCTCATAAAAACGCCCAGTACGGACCCGGCTACGATGTCAAGAACAAAATGCTGGGCCAGATAAACCCGGGAATACGCGGCGCCTGCGGCAGCAACCGCCAGGATCCACGTATAGCGCTTATACCGCGGAGGCACCATAAACGCCAGGACCGTCGCAAGCGCAAAGGCAGTTACCGCATGTCCCGAAGGAAAACTGTGCCAGTGATGCATTTCCAGGCCGGGCACCAGCCGGATGTTCTTTTCACCCTGAAAGAACTGTACCGGCCTCGGGGCGTCAAACACCCGTTTCAGGAGCTGAACGGACAACGATGTATAGGCATAGGCCATCAGGACCATTATGGAATACCGGAATTTCACAAGCAGGAAGGCCACGCCGGAGACGATCATCGTCAGGCCGTTACCCAGCCACGTCCAGGCCAGAAAAAAGCCATCCAGCAGGTCGCTTCCATGGTGGTTGATCGCCAAGAACAGATCCGTTTGCGAATAAAGCGCAAGGATGATCAGACTTGCGGACAGGAGAAAAAGGTACGTCAGGAAAAAAACTTGATTTTGTTTCAGAAGCGAAGGATATGTGATGTGCATAATTTCCGCTGAAGTGTTTCAAAACTAAAAATATTTTTATGTTTGGCTAAACTTCAATAAATATTCCCATTCTATGGCAGGAAATCTGTTTCGAAAGAAACCTCTAACCAAAATCCTCACCGACCAGCAATCAGGCTTCGCTGATATTGAAGAAGACAAATCCAATCTCAATAAAGTTTTAACTGTCAGGGATTTAACATCGATGGGAATCGCCGCCGTTATCGGCGCCGGCATCTTTTCGACTATCGGGACAGCGGCCTATAACGGGGGACCGGGAGTGTCTTTGCTCTTTATTATTACGGCTGTAACCTGCGGTTTTTCAGCCTTGTGCTATGCAGAATTTGCGTCCCGGGTGCCGGTGGCGGGAAGTGCATACACCTATGCCTACGTTGCCTTCGGAGAACTCATCGCCTGGGTGATCGGCTGGGCGCTGATCTTGGAATATGCCATCGGAAATATCGTTGTGGCGATCTCATGGAGCGGCTATTTCAATAACCTGCTGCAGGGCTTCGGCCTTCACCTGCCGGGGTGGCTGACCATGGACCACTCCACCGCGCTGATGCGGTATGAGGAGGCCCGGGAAGTTATGGGCACCGCCGGAACGTCAACCCTTACCACCACATTACAGGAGGGCTACGATGCGTGGATGACCGCGCCGCAGATCGGCGACTATAAGCTGTTCCTGAACGTCCCCGCGATGCTCATCGTCGTGCTGGTCACCTGGCTGGCCTATGTCGGAATCAAGGAAAGCAAGCGCAGCACAAACCTCATGGTGGCGCTGAAAATTGCGGTTATCCTGTTTGTCATCGCCATCGGGTTCTTTTATGTCGACACGGACAACTGGAATCCCTTCCTTCCGAACGGTTTCTCCGGGGTTCTGCGGGGCGTTTCCGCAGTCTTTTACGCCTACATAGGTTTTGATGCGATCTCTACCACAGCTGAAGAATGTGAGAACCCGCAGCGGGACCTTCCGAAAGGAATGATCTACTCCCTGCTGATCTGCACGGTTCTTTATATTCTGATCGCGCTGATCCTCACGGGGATGGTCAACTATAACGAGCTGAAGGTCGATGATCCGCTCGCCTTCGTATTCGAACGGGTAAACAAGCCGTGGATCAGCTATATTATTTCTATCAGTGCGGTCATTGCCACGACGTCCGTTCTCCTGGTCTTCCAGCTTGGTCAGCCGAGAATCTGGATGAGCATGAGCCGTGACGGACTTCTGCCCCGCGCCTTCAGCAAGATCCATCCGAAATACAAAACGCCGTCTTTTTCAACGATCGTAACCGGCGTGCTGGTAGCGCTGCCGGCGTTATTCCTGGACATTACCATCGTAACGGATCTGACCAGTATCGGAACGCTGTTCGCTTTCGTACTCGTCTGCGGCGGCGTCCTCTATTTGCCGAAGGATGAAAACCGGACGGAGAAAAGATTCCGGATCCCCTACGTTAACGGTAAGTACCTGGTACCATTGCTGGTTATCTTCTGTGGTCTCCTTTTCCGCGAGCATATCAGCAGCAGGATGAACTTCAGTGAGGGCTGGGACGCATGGAGACACAATATTCCCTTCTATCTTTTCATGATCATGGCCATTGTCGCAGCGATCTTCTCCTTCCGGAAAAGCTTTTCGCTAATCCCTATTATGGGAGTACTGAGCTGTTTTTACCTGATGACCGAAATTCCGGTTAAGAACTGGCTGGTATTTGCCATCTGGCTCGTTATTGGCCTTGCCATCTATTTCAGCTACAGTTTAAAAAACAGCCGGTTGAACCAATAAACCGCCTTAAAAGAAAAAAGGGAAGAGCCGCCAGCCGGTTTCTTCCCTTTTTTTTGTTTTTTTTTCTTCATATGAAACCCTGCCCCAAACTTTTCCGTAAAAAAATTAAGCCGGGTTATTTCGGGCGAATCTTTACGGCATACTCAGGTGCCCTTCGCTTTAAACACAGACCTAAATACCCTCAGCATACTTAGTTTAGGTGGTTCTAGTTGATTGTTTAAGGCTTCTTGAATAAAGAAGCCTTTTTTACTGGATCCGTCTTAATCCGCCGCCCTGTACGCTTGAAACGATCAACGGCACCCTCTCCACGCTCACGAAGCTGATATCAAGTCCGAAGCCTCTTTCTTCGGAAAGCGAGAAGCGTTTAAGAATAAAGTAATACTCCATGATGAACCGCTGAAGGAACGGCAGCTTATTGGACCGAGACAGTACCTTTTCCAGTACGATAAACCGGAAGTCCCCGGCGATCTGGTACTTATTCAGCGACTTGTACTTACTGGTGATGTCTACTTCCTGGTTATTGACCAGATCTTCCACCACCATCCGGAACAATACGTTGATCTGCTGTTCAACCCTGAAGCCAAGCTTAAAATCGATCCGGATCAGTTTGTTGGGGATCAGGAAATCCACCTTGTACTCCCGGGTATAAGGCTCGTCCATCACGTCGACGTGAACAAGCCAGTATACGTCGGCTCTTTTCGGCTGCTTCTGCAGGATGGAGTAGAGGATCTTCGATTCAATCTCAGACTTGAAATTGGCGCTGGTCAGATATACGAGCTGCGAGGCGTATTTCGGCACGCTTTCATCATCGCTGAGCTCGCTGATGATGGGATAATAGTCGCTGATCTCAACAAACTTGACGAACCTGTTCTTGATCCGGCGCGCCGATGCCCACGCCCACATCACCGAGAACATGAACGTTGCCAGCAGCAGGGTAAACCAGCCCCCATGCAGGAACTTGGCCATGTTTCCCGTCAGAAAGGTGAGTTCCACGATACCGTAGACGGCGGCGAACAACACGACCAGGTAGAGCGGAAATTTCTTCCGCAGCAGGAATACGGACATCAGGATGGTGGTCATCATGAAAGTCAGCGTAATCGCCAGCCCGTAAGCCCCCTCCATATTGGTTGACCTGCGGAAATACAGGATGACCAGGATACAGCCGACCCAGAGTATCCAGTTCATCGATGGAACGTACAGTTGTCCCTTCTGGTTGGAAGGATAATTGATCTTCACCTTTGGCCAGAGATTCAGCCGGACCGCCTCCGATATCAGCGTAAACGATCCGGAGATCATCGCCTGGCTGGCGATCACCGCAGCAAAAGTAGCGATGCCGATACCGAACATCAGGAACCACTCCGGCATGATCTGATAAAAGGGATTTTCCTCATTCAGCACCGAACCCTGATGCTGCCACAGCCATACCCCCTGGCCAAAATAATTCAGCAGCAGGCAGGTTTTCACGTAGACCCAGCTGGTACGGATGTTCGACCGGCCGCAGTGTCCCAGATCGGAGTAGAGCGCCTCCGCCCCTGTCGTACATAAAAAAACGGCACCGATGATCAGCAGCGCGTTTGGATTGGAGACGAGGATATGATAGGCGTAATAGGGATTGATGGCCTTGAAGATCTCCGGAAATTCAACGATATAAGTCATACCAAGGACCGCCATCATCGTAAACCAGACGAACATGACCGGCCCGAATGCGCGCCCGACCAGCGATGTGCCGAACTGCTGGATGATGAACAGGATCGAAATGATCCCCATCACGATCGGGACAGTAGGCAGGTCCGGATAAAAGATCTCGAGACCTTCAATCGCTGCCGAAACGGTAATAGGCGGCGTGATCATGCCGTCGGCAAGCAGCGAGGCTCCGCCGATCATGGCCGGAAATACCAGCCACTTGGCCTTCCGGCGCACAAGCGAAAACAGGGAGAAGATGCCGCCCTCCCCCTTATTATCTGCGCGGAGCGTAATGATGACGTATTTAATGGTCGTCTGGAGCGTCAGTGTCCAGAAAATACAGGAAAGCCCCCCGAGAATCAGGTCAGTCGTTATGATCCGGTCCCCGACGATGGCCTTGAAAACGTATAACGGCGAGGTACCGATATCTCCATAGATAATGCCGAAACTGATCAGCAGACCTGCCAGGGTCAGCCTGTTTAAATCCTTGTGGTTGCTCACTATGTCAAAATAAGGTCACAAAAATACATCTTTCCGGCATCACATCACGATCTGAATTTCCGATCACGCAAAGTTACCGGATGGTATCATTATTGTATTGTTATAATCAGTAAATTAGCTATAACATCACACTGTTAAAATTTGTTAAATAGTACCTTTTCGGGCATCTGATAACATACCGGTAAAGATTTATTGATACTTTTGTTTTTGAGGGAATCGCGGATGAGAAAAAATTACATATTCTTTTTAGTTGGTACTTTTTTCTGGGTTTTGGCCACATCGAATCTGAATGCGGGTCCGCTTAATCTGCCCGATCAGGCTGATACCGTCCGCAACAGCCGGCCCAAGATCACGGACACCCGTCCCAACAAACCCACTGAACTTCAGAAAGGGATCGGTATCAAAGTGGTCCCCTTCAAACCGATTCCGGTAAAGATCACCAACGTCGGCCCGAACGCCCTCAAATCCTTTCCGACTGACAAGGTTCTGAATAACGTGAAGGTATATCCCAATCCGGTCGCCGATCAGCTGAACCTCACCTACCAGGTAAGCAAGGAAGCCAACGTGACCATTAAGATCATGGACGTCCTGGGGAATGAAGTGGTGACCCTGCTTTCTCAACGCCAGAGTGCAGGCGAGAAGATCAGTTCATTCGACATTTCCTCGCGGCTCAACAGCGGATTCTATTTTATCCGCCTGATTGTCGGCAACGAGACCGTGGTCAAGCGGATCTCGGTTCAATAGCCTCTTCGCAATTTTCCAGCGGCGGCAAGCAAGCTACATAAGGATGACATACGATTTTTAAAATCTGCATACATTTGTCATGCTAAAAACAACTCCATGGCTAAAGTTTCCATCAACCTGGCAACAGGGTCCCTGCAGAAAGAAGACATCATCGTAGGAATAGATCTAGGTACCACCAACAGTCTGGTCGCTTTTATTAATCCTGAGGGTCAGCCGCAGGTGATAAATGACGCCGGCAAGGGCGTACTGGTCCCTTCGGTGGTCCATTTCGACCGGACTGGTGGAATTACCGTCGGAAACGAGGCCCGGGCGCTATTGATTTCGGATCCGGAAAACACCATCTTTTCCGTGAAGAGACTGCTCGGACGGTCCTACCAGGACCTGGAAAGCCATAAGAACTACTTTTCCTACAAGATCATTGATGACGATTCGGAAAGCCTGGTGAAGATCCGGGTCGGGGATCGGTACTATACCCCTATTGACCTGTCAGCGCTGATCCTCGGAGAACTGAAAGCCCGGGCTGAACACGCGCTGAAAACCCCGGTCACCCGTGCGGTGATCACCGTGCCGGCGTATTTCAACGACAGCCAGCGCCAGGCCACCCGGGATGCCGGGAAGCTGGCCGGCCTGGACGTACTCCGGATCGTCAACGAACCCACCGCGGCAAGTCTGGCCTATGGACTCGGTATGAGTCCGGAAGAAGGAAAGACGATCGCGGTTTATGACCTCGGTGGCGGAACATTTGACGTTTCGATCCTCCAGATCCATAACGGGATCTTCGAGGTGTTGTCCACCCATGGAAATACCTTCCTGGGCGGCGACGATTTTGACCGGGCGATCCTGGATTACTGGATCATGCAGAACCAGCTGGAACCTGCCGAGGTCAGCGGCAATAAGGAACTTTCCCAGGCACTGCGTCTGAAAGCTGAAGAAGCCAAGAAGGCACTCACCACCCAGAATCTGTTCAACGACTCCGTTGACGGCATTCCATGCGCGATCACCAGGCAAAAATTTGAGGAACTGATCTTGCCTAAGGTTCAGGAAACGATCGTGGCCTGCGGGCATGCGTTGAATGACGCGGGTCTGACCGTCGAAAAGATCGACGAGGTTGTGATGGTCGGCGGGTCGACCCGGACGCCACTGGTCAAACGGCTGATCTCGGAGTTCTTCGGCAGGCCGGCTCATGATGAGATCAACCCGGATGAGGTCGTAGCCCGCGGCGCGGCCATTCAGGCCGACATTCTTGCGGGAAACCGTAAGGACATCCTCCTGCTCGACGTCACCCCGCTTTCGCTCGGGATCGAAACGATGGGCGGCCTGATGGATGTGATCATTCCGAGAAACTCCAAGGTTCCTACCAAGGCCGGACGGCAGTATACCACATCGATCGACGGGCAGGTCAATATGAAAGTGTCGGTTTATCAGGGGGAACGCGATCTGGTCCGTGAAAACCGGAAACTTGCCGAGTTTGACCTGAAGGGCATCCCGGCGATGCCGGCCGGTCTCCCCAAGGTGGACATCAACTTCCTGCTGAATGCTGACGGTATCCTTACGGTCCAGGCCATTGAACTCCGGTCCGGCGTCAAACAGGTTGTTGAAGTGAAACCAACTTACGGGCTTACCGATCAGGAGGTGGAACAGATGCTGCTGGATTCGGTTACCCATGCGAAAGAGGATGTGGCCGAAAGAATGGCCATCGAAGCCCGTACGGAGGGCGAGCAGATGGTATACACGGCCGAGCGCTTTCTGCAGAAGAACGGCGCCTACCTTACCGCCGAAGAGATTCGCGAGACCGGCACCTATATCAGTTTGCTGAAGGACGTACTGGGTTCCGGCGATAAGGACCTGATCCACCAGCAGATTGACCGGCTGAACGAATTCACGCGGCCGTTTGCTGAAAGGCTGATGGACCAGGCGATCAGTCAGGCCATGAAGGGCAAAACCTTGGAATAAGACTCCCTATTTCAGGCGGACGTCACGGCACTCTGCTCCTGTGAATCCCTGACGCTACAGAGGGCGTCCTCGGCGAGCATGCGGTTCATCCTTGAAGCGATGCATACCCGGAATGCGATCAGGTTATAACTCAGTGTCGGCGAATTCTGGATCTTCCGGACGAACTTAAGATGCAGCCAGCGCGGAGCAACCCGCTTGAAAACCGAGGCCAGGAAGGCCTTCAGGCCCCGCCTGCGGGTTCGGGTATCCCGTTCGACTTTCAGGTTATTCAGCAGCATTTCCAGGAATTCTTCGCCGAAGATTTCCCTGGCGCTGTCCGTTGACAGCTCCTTCCTGATCAGGTCGACCATACCCGTCGATCTTAAGATATTCGATGTACTTTCCGTAGCACTACTGGTGGCATAGGGAATCCGCGGGCTGATCGAGTCGGCGATCTTCTTAAATAGAACCTTGTCCGTCCGCAGATGATCGGGAAGCGAGCGCACCTGGTAGATCAGGTTTCTGGACAGGAGCGGATTGGCGATCTCGACAAAGGGCAGTTTCAGATCGGTCAGCGCCGCCAGTACGATCGGAATACGGAATTCATGGTAAAGACGATCCCTCCAGGTAGAAAGCGACTCATCGGTCTTCTGTTTCAAATCCTCATGGAGCTCCTGCTCCGGAAGTCCAAGCTTCTGATACTCCTTCAGATTGTCATAGTCCTCGCAAAGCGGAGTTCCCAGTAATTTCCTGACGTGGGCTGCAGAATCCACCGGCGGATAACCAAATCCCTCATCTCCCCTGATAATGCCGTGAGCGTCATTTTCGTACAGCGTTTTCCAGATTTTGAAGCCGTCCATATACCCCCCCACATGGTCGATCCGCCCTTCTCCGCAAACAAGGAACCGGTTCACCACTTCCTCCGCGGACTGGTTATGATCACGGTCGGTAGGAAAATACTGGTGATCAATACCGAAATGCGCCGCGACTTTTCTGGCGACATACGCATCGTTGCCCGGTTTGTCGCGGGCCGATCCGAGGCCCCAGGTCAGCGCTTTCAGATCGCGGATTCCGGCTCCGAAATGCTTCATCAGCGAAAGAATGCTCCGGCTGTCATACCCGCCGCTGAGCGGAAGGACCCATTTCGAAAAATCGAACCTCAGTTTTCCGAACGTTTCCCCGAAAGCATGCCTTAACGTCGCTTCATGTTCCTGATCGGTGCGTTCCGCCACACTGAACGGGACCCGGTTCCGATTGACTGACAAGGACCAGGTCCGGCGATCCAGCACCAGGGAAGCGTCAGCTGGTGCGAGTCTGACCCTGCTGTCCCAGGCATTACCGAAGCCCAGGCTGCCCGAGGACAATATCCACGGGATCACCTGCTTATTCAGCCGGAAACTTTTCAGTATGATGGCAATAGCCCGCTGCGAAGTGGCGGCAATGAACAGCTGGTCGTCCTTGTAATACCATACGGACCTGGAGGCTACCACGTCGGTAAGTATCTCCGTTTTCTCCGTGTCGCTGCGAAAGATCGCAAACGAGCCGTCGGGAGTTCCGGAACCGGGCTCCCACCAGCGGTCTTCCTCAGAAAACAGCTGGCCCAGCAACAGACTGTTTCCCTGCTCCCGCGTAACTGCACCCGGATTGATCACTTCGTAGATCATTCCTTCAGATTCGACAATTCTGGGGGGGGCCGGTATGATATTATCCGGCATAATTTTCTTTGCGATGGCTCTCAGGTCTTCCTTCAGGGAGTTGCGTAAATGAGGATCATTGAAGCAAACGTAGATCGCTTTTGACATACTGTGATAATTCTATTAGGTAGGCTGCATTTCAAGAACAAAAGCAGCGGCCGGGGATCCTCATACATGAGAAGCCCGGATCGCCGGATTTCAACTAACTGAACAAAAGGAAACACGTATTGTTCTGCGCCCGCGGAGCGCGGGCGGTCCGGCACAGGGAATGCCGGAAAAACAGGAGATCGGGGCAGACTGCCGGATCCGCTGGATGACTCAGGATCGCCCGGCGAACTCTTCGATGGTGACGGCCGGTCTGCCCAGGTCTTCCCAGGCCTGACCGGCCCGGAATTCCTCAGGATATTTATTAAGCGCTTCGATAATCCGCGCTCCGTATTTCATTTTCCTGCTGAACAGGCCCATGAATTTTAACACGCCCATGGGAACATTCCCTTTGGAAAGCGATTCTGCTTTGTAGTGCCGGATAAAGACATCGATCGCTTCCCGGTCCGAGTACCCCTGGGGTCCCTGGATCACATACTCCCTGCTGCCGGTGAACTGATCCAGTGCCCTGGCGACCTGCTTTCCGTAATCGCTGGCTGCGATCCAGTATTTCTTTACATCGGACGAACCTACCGAGGTGAGCCTGCTGCCCCGCTTGAAACCGTGCAGGAGATTTTCCATAAAGTTGGACGGGCAAAAAATCAGGTATGGAATCCCAGAATCCCTTATGGTCCGGACCGCCTCGTGCTTGATGTCGAACATCCACCAGCTGAATCCGTCCTGACCCTGGTAATCCTTTACCAGGGACGACAGGTACGCTATACAACCGATTTCCGTCTTCCGGGCGGCCGTAATCAGATGCTCCAACCCCTCCCGTTCTGCATGCCAGTCTTCCGGCACAGCGTCCTGTGGCACGTGCAGGGACAGGTAAACCGCATCTTTCCCGGCACATGCGGCTTCCAGGGAGTCCGGATCTTTCAGGTCACCCTGAACAATGGTACAGCCGCTGAATTCCTGCTCCGCTTTCCGAGGGTTGCGAGCTAAAATCGTTATGTCGAAGCCAGCCTGTACCAGCTCATGGGTTACGGGCTTACCGAGCATACCGGTCGCACCGATGATCAGGATCTTTTTCATGTGATTTGGATGAAATGAGCCTTCACTTGTTACACTGAAGGTCAGCTGCCCTGCCGGTGCATCAGCCGGGCAACATACTTTCCGATGATATCGAATTCGAGATTCACCGTATCGCCCTGTTTGAGGAACTGCATGTTGGTATGCTGGTAGGTATAGGGAATAATGGCGACTGAAAACGAACTGTCCAGCGAATTAAAAACGGTTAGACTGATGCCGTTGATGCAGATGGAACCCTTCTCGACGGTCACATTACCGGTTGCCGGATCATATTGAAAAGTATATTCCCAGCTTCCGTCGAGCTCGCGGACTCCGGTACATATGGCGGTCTGGTCAACATGCCCCTGGACAATGTGGCCGTCGAGCCGGCCATTCATTGGCATGCACCGCTCCAGGTTCACCCAGTCGCCGGTCCGCAGCGTACCGAGGTTCGACTTCACCAGCGTCTCGGCAATGGCCGTCACCGTATGCGAGTCGCCATCGACCTCCACCACGGTTAGACAGACCCCGTTATGAGCTACGCTCTGATCTATTTTAAGTTCCCGGGAAAATGAAGAGGAGATTCTGAAGTGAACATTGTCACCTTCATTGCGGATATCCGCTACCTCACCCAACGTCTCGATTATTCCTGTAAACATACTTGTGATTTAAAAGGTCTTTCTGTTCTTCTGCCAGTCCGTCTTTCTGCCGGACGATTCGGCGGATGGCACGGGATGGCGGCTGTTGATCGCAGTCAACGCAATAAATGCAGCAATCCTGGCTTCATCTTCACCTGCTTCTTCCAGCAACTCCGGCCTGAAGTAATTGCCTACGAAGTGCGTATCAAAATTCCCGGAGATAAAGGCTTCATGCTCCATGACGAACCTGCCGAAGGGCAGCGTAGTTTCAATGCCGGTAATCTGGTACTCATCCACTGCCCGAATCATCTTCCGGATTGCTTCCCGGCGGTTCTCGGCATACACGACCAGTTTGGCGATCATCGGATCATAGTAGATAGGTATCTCCATCCCCTGTTCGAATCCGTCGTCCACCCGGATCCCCGGCCCCTGCGGCAACTTATAGGTTTCAAGGGTTCCGATATCGGGAAGAAAGTTATTCTTAGGGTCCTCGGCATACACGCGCAGCTCGATCGCATGACCGGTGATCCGCAGGTCCTCCTGGCTGAAGCTCAGCTTCTCGCCACGGGCGATCCGGATCTGTTCCTTGACCAGGTCAATGCCGGTGATCATTTCCGTGACCGGGTGCTCTACCTGAAGCCTGGTATTCATTTCCAGGAAGTAGAAGTTCAGGTTTTCGTCCACGATGAACTCAACGGTTCCCGCTCCGGTATAGTTGCAGGACCTCGCGACATCAACAGCACAACGGCCCATCGCCTCCCGGATCTCCGGGGTGAGAACCGATGAAGGCGCCTCTTCGATTACTTTCTGATGGCGGCGCTGAATCGAACATTCCCGCTCAAACAGGTGAATGATATTTCCGTGGGTATCTCCCAGCACCTGTATTTCGATGTGCCGGGGTGACGATACATAACGCTCTATAAAGACGGACCCGTCCCCGAAGGCACTGGTCGCTTCAGAAACCGCAAGGTTCATCTGTTCTTCAAAATGATCGGGTCCCTCAACGATCCGCATCCCTTTACCTCCGCCCCCTGCGGCAGCCTTGATCAGGATCGGGAAGCCGACTTCCTGCGCCCTGCGCTTCGCATCCGCGACGTCGGTGATCGCCTCTTCGGTGCCGGGAACCATCGGGATCCGGTACTTTAAAGCGGCCGCCTTCGCAGAAAGCTTGTTGCCCATGATCTCCATCGCTTCGGGAGAAGGTCCTATCAGAATAAGTCCGGCTTCCCGGACCTCGCGCGCAAAAGCTGCATTTTCCGAAAGGAACCCATAGCCGGGATGGATCGCTTCGGCACCGGTAGCCTTACAGGCTTCAATGATCCTGGAGCCTGACAGGTAGGACTGACTGGATGCGGCCGGGCCAATGCACACGGCCTCATCCGCAAAACGGACATGCAGCGCATCCCGGTCGGCTTCAGAAAATACCGCTACGGTGCGGATTCCCATTTCACGCGCTGAGCGCATCACCCGTAAAGCAATTTCACCACGATTGGCAATAAGGATCTTCTTCATTATTGCAAATGTAATGGTTTTGGGCAACCAGAAAAGCGGCAAACGTTTTTGCGATATAATGCTATATTAGATACCATGAAACGACTGCTGAGCCTTCTGATCCTGGTTACGCTGCACGCTTACGGCCAGGAGCCCTCGTCCTATCTTCTGAAGCCCGACCGGGTCTTTGACGGCGAAGAAATGCATACCGGCTGGGCTGTGCTGGTGACCGGAAATGCGATCGAAGCGGCTGGTCCCGCAGGTCAGATCCGGCCCGGAAATGGCACCCGCGTAATTGAACTGAAGGGGCAGACCCTGCTGCCGGGACTGATCGAGGGGCATTCCCACCTGCTCCTGCATCCCTATAACGAAACCGCCTGGGATGACCAGGTCCTGAAGGAATCCGGGGCTGAACGGATCATCCGCGCGGTGAACCATGCACGAAAAACCCTCGAGGCAGGTTTTACCACGGTCCGCGACCTGGGAACCGAAGGAGCTGGCTATGCGGATGCAGGCATCCGTCAAAGCATCGAAAAGGGGCTGATCCCGGGTCCCCGTATGCTGGTTGCCGGGCGGGCCATCGTAGCCACGGGGTCATACGGGCCGAAAAGTGCGAATACCGAACTGTCGCTTATCCGGGGGGCGCAGGAAGCGGACGACAGAAATCTGGTGGCTACCGTCCGGGAACAGGTCGGCTACGGTGCGGACGTCATCAAGATCTATGCAGACTACCGCTGGGGCCTGAATAACACCGCAGCACCGACGTTCAGTACGGAGGAGATCCGAACCGTCGTGGAAACCGCAAGGAGCAGCGGCCGGGCGGTGGTTGCGCATGCGTCCACCGCGGAAGGGATGCGGCGTGCAGTTGCGGGCGGCGTGGAAACCATCGAACACGGGGACGGGGCCACAGAAGATATCTTCCGCCTGATGAAAGCTCAAAACGTGGCCTTTTGCCCTACGCTTGCCGCCGGTGAAGCGATCAGTCAGTATCAGGGCTGGAAAAAAGACGCCGGTCCGGTACCTGTGAGGATCTCCGAAAAGCGAAAAAGTTTCCAGGCCGCGCTGAAGTCCGGGGTAACCATCCTGATGGGCGGCGATGTCGGCGTTTTTGCGCACGGCGAAAATGCGCGTGAAATGGAACTCATGGTAGATTACGGCATGAAGCCGCTGGATGTGCTTCGGGCGGCGACTTCGGTGAACGCCCGGGCATTTCACCTCGAGGACCGGGTGGGAAGGATCAGGGCAGGGTTACTGGCCGACCTGGTGTCGGTGACCGGCAACCCCGCTGAGGACATTGCAGCCATCCGGCAGGTCCACCTGGTCATCAAGGACGGGAAGCGAATCCGCTGACCCGCTGGTTACTGCATTTTTTTCAGCACGGTGATCGTGTGATCGACCATTTCCGGGGTAACGTCCAGGTGGGTCACAAAACGGATCATCTGATGGCCGAATGTATTGCAGCGGATTCCCGCTTCCTTCAGCCGTTCGACGAAATGATCCGCATCGTGCGCCTCCTCGAGCTCAAAAATGATGATATTGGTATCGACCGGCATCAGGCTCTTCACATACGGCTGTTCGGTTAGCACCTTGCCGATCTCGCGGGCATGGCGATGGTCATCTTTCAGCCGGCCGACATGATGGTCAAGCGCATAGATTCCGGCAGCAGCGAGGAATCCCGCCTGTCTCCAGCCGCCTCCAAGCACTTTGCGTACCCGCTTTGCCCTGGTGATCGTATCCCGGCTTCCGAGCAGGAGGGACCCCACCGGCGCACCCAGTCCCTTGGACAGGCAGATGGAAATACCGTCGAACATCCGGCCGTATTCTTTGGGATCGTCGCCGGTCTCCGTCAGGGCGTTGAACAGGCGGGCACCGTCCAGGTGAAGCGACATGCCCTTCATCCGGCATAAATGATAAATCGGTTCGATCTGGTTGATGTCATAGAAGCTGCCACCGCCGCGGTTTACGGTATTTTCGAGAACCACCAGGGTGCTTTTCGGATGATGTATATTGTCATGCGGATTGATGTGATGCTCGATCTGTTCGGCCGTCAGCCGTCCGCGGTCACCGTACAGCAGCCGGACCGACGCCGCCGAATTAAATGCGATCCCTCCCCCCTCGTACCGGTATACGTGCGCGGTCTCATCACAGATCACTTCCTCCAGCGGATTGGTGAAGCATTTAATGGCAATCTGGTTGGTCATGGTCCCGGACGGGCAGAAAAGCGCCGCCTCCATCCCGAAAAGGGCGGCGGCTTTCGCTTCCAGCGCGTTTACGGTTTCATCCTCGCCAAAGACGTCATCCCCTACCCTAGCGCTGTACATGGCCTCCAGCATTCCCGGGGTTGGTCTGGTCACGGTATCACTTCTTAAATCTACGATCATATGGTATTGTCAAAAGAAAAACGAAAATAACGGATTGCGAACAGCGGCAAGCATCCCCCCCAATAAATATTGCACTTTTTAGCGAAAAAATCATATATTACTGTTAACATTGGCCGATCAGAACAGTAAACGCTTGAACAAAAACCCTTAGTGTTATTTATACATTATGTATAATTTCATTACATTAGGGCCTTTAAAAAAACCATATGATAATAATAGCTGACGGAGGGTCAACAAAAACAAACTGGTGCCTCCTAAACAAGGAGGGGAAAAAGATTTATTTTAATACGGAAGGCTACAATCCTTACTTCGCTGATACTGAATATATTTTCCAGTCTTTAAACAGCAACCTGCCGGGAGATCTTGAAAAAGATGCGGTCAGGGAAGTTAATTATTACGGTGCCGGGGTTCACAACGAGGAGAAAGCCCTTATCGTGGAAAAAGCGATCCAACGGGTCTTCACGAATGCCAAGGTGAACGTGGGTCATGATCTGCTCGCTGCTGCCCGGGCTCTTCTGGGGACCGGAAGCGGTTTTGCGGCTATTCTGGGAACCGGAACAAATACCTGTATCTATGACGGCAAGGACCTTGCCCATCATATCGACTCGCTGGCATTTATTCTTGGTGATGAGGGCAGCGGTTGCTATATCGGCAAAAAACTTCTGGGCGACTATGTCCGCGGCTACATGCCTGAAGCGGTCAGGGAAAGTTTCTGGAATACCTTCAAGCTGACCAATGATGACATCATGGAGGCCGTATATGTCAAGCCGTTTGCTAACCGTTTCTGCGCAAGCTTCAGCAAGTTCGTCTACGACAACAACGTCAACATCGAGTATACCCGGAATCTGGTAAAAACCTCGTTCGAGGATTTCTTCAGAAACATTGTAAGTCATTATCCTGACTACCAGAAGTACACCTTTAACTGTATCGGCTCAGTCGGATACAACTTCCGGAACGTTCTTGAAGAAGTTGCCCAGGAATATGGCATGCAGGTGGGCAAGATCGTTCGTTCGCCAATCGATGACCTGGTCAAATACCACCAGCAGCAGTCGTCGATCCTGTCGTAAACGTATCCTGAAAATAACCGGGCTGTTCCGGACAGCTCAAAACGAAAAGAGGCACCTGATTTCAGCGTGCCTCTTTTCGTTTTGTAATTTTCCCTTACTTGCTGAATGAAAGCTCTTTCTGGAAAAGTTTCGCGTATTTACGACGGTCAAATTTATAATACTTGGCAGCACGGTAGGACACCCCCTTCTGCTTTTCATCAAGTTCCTTCAGGATATTATAGTTCAGCATTTTCTTGCGGAAGTTTCGCTTATCCAGCTTTTTGTTCAGGATCACTTCGTAAAGGTGCTGCAACTGGGTCAGCGTGAACTTTTCAGGGAGCAGTTCGAATGCGATGGGCTGGTAGGTGATCTTCCTGCGTATCTTTTCGAATCCCTTTTCAAAGATCTTGGAATGGTCGAACGCAAGCTTGGGAAGTTCGTTTACCGGGTGCCAGAACGCCTTCTTGGCGAAGCTGGTCACCGGCTTGAGTTCCTTCGGACCGTTCAGCCTCAACATGGCGTAATAGGCAACCGTGATCACCCGTCCCTGGGGGTGACGATGAACATCTCCGAACGTATAAAACTGCTCCATGAAGATCCCACGGAGACCGGTCAGTTCATAGAGTATCCTTTCCGCTGCCTCTGAAATACCTTCATCCTGCTTAACCAGATAGCCGGGAAGAGCCCACCAGTCTTTGAAGGGTTCCTCGTTCCTCTCAATCAACAATATCTTAAGTTCTCCCCCGTCGAATCCGAAAATCACGCAGTCGACAGAGAAAACGGAGGAAAACTTTACTAATGGCTCTTCCAATTCAGTCAAATTAATGTATTGCCCTAATATAGACGATAATCAAGAACTGAAAAAATATTTAAATATTTTTTACTTAGTGTAACGAAGACACTTATATTAGCACCTTGAAGTCACGGAAAACGGTTTATGACCTGCAGGTGAGCAGCCCTGTCGGCAAAGTTGCTATATTCGTTTTGTTCACCGATCAGCGTGATATAAGAGTATGATTGCAGTAATTTACAGCGGTTCCCGATATGCCGAATGGCGGTTGTCCAACAAAGGACAGATGGTGGCCAGTTTCAAGACCCCGGGCATCAACCCATTCCTGAATGACGAAAAGTACATTCTGAACATCCTGAACAAGAATGATTCCCTGATCACCCATGCGGAGCGCATCCGGCGAATCTATTTTTATGGTGCAGGCGCTTCATCCCGGGAAAGAAACGAAATCATTGCGAACGCTTTCTCAAAGTTTTTCCGCTTCAGCAAGATCACGATCGACCATGACATGAAAGCCGCGGCGATTGCCTGCTGCGGCGATGAACCGGGAATCGTAGGGATTATCGGCAGCGGAGCGAACGCCTGCTACTTTGACGGAAAAAAATTAAAACTTAATAATTACGGTCTTGGTTTTGTAATGGCAGACGAAGGTTCAGCAAACTGGCTTGGCAGACAGCTGCTCAAGAACTTTTTAAGCGAGACCTTACCCGCCAGCCTTTCGGAGCTTTTGAAATCGAAATACAACCTGGACCGGAAACAGGTTCTTGATAAAGTTTATCGTCAGCCTCAGCCCGCTCTGTTCCTCAGTTCATTCGCGGATTTCCTGATGGAGAACCGTGAAGATGAATGGGTAAACGAAACGGTAAGAAAAGGTTTTCAGCGGTACTGCAGCTTTTACCTGATCCCCCTGGCGGCACAGTTTCCAAACAGCTCGCTCTATGTGGTCGGAAGTGTTGCCGCAGGCTTTGAAGGCCTGCTGAGGGAAACCGCATATACAAATAACCTGCTGGTTAGCGACATTATCAAGGAACCTATCCACAATGTCTTAAATTATTATTCAGACAAAAATTAACAGAAGATGAAAATTGGTATTAATGGATTTGGCCGTATTGGCCGGCTTGCCTTAAGGGCGGCAGTTCAACGCGAAGACGTCGAAGTCGTCGGAATCAATGACCTCGTAGAACCTGATTACATGGCTTACATGTTAAGATATGATTCTACGCATGGCCGGTTTAACGGAACTGTGGAAGTGGAGAACGGGCACCTGGTGGTAAACGGAAAAACAATCCGGGTTACTGCAGAAAAGGACCCTGCGAATCTTAAATGGGATGAGATCGGAGCCGAGGTCATTATTGAATCGACCGGTATTTTCCTGACCCAGGCGGACGCGCAGAAGCACATTCAGGCCGGCGCCAAGAAAGTGGTATTATCCGCCCCTGCAAAAGACGACACCCCGACTTTCGTTATGGGTGTAAACCATAAACAACTGAAAGCTGAGCAGACGATCGTATCCAACGCTTCCTGCACAACCAACTGTCTTGCACCGATCGCCAAGGTTCTGAATGACAACTTCGGAATCGTCGAAGGTCTGATGAGCACGATCCACGCAGTAACAGCTACCCAGAAAACTGTTGACGGACCTTCCGTTAAAGACTGGCGAGGCGGCCGTGCGGCATACAGCAACATCATCCCTTCATCAACCGGCGCTGCAAAGGCGGTGTCACTGGTCATCCCTGAACTGAAAGGAAAACTGACCGGTATGTCGTTCCGCGTTCCGGTTCCGGATGTGTCCGTTGTTGACCTGACCGTAAGACTGGAAAAACCTGCGACCTATGAGCAGGTGAAACAGGTGATGAAAGAGGCTTCTGAAGGCGAACTGAAAGGCATTCTCGGATATACCGAAGAGGATGTGGTATCCCAGGATTTCCTGACTGATCCGCGCACTTCGATCTTTGACGCCAAGGCCGGAATCGCCCTGAATGACAACTTCGTAAAAGTCGTATCATGGTATGATAACGAATGGGGTTACTCGAACAAACTGGTTGACCTGGTTCAGTATATCGGTACCCTGTAACCGGATATATGGCTATAACAACAAGAAAGGCTTGCCATCGGCAAGCCTTTCTTGTTTCCGGTTGTTGCTGGTCCTATCTCAGGAACTGGTCAAACAATAATGAAACGTAGTAGATTCCACCCATCTGCGGGTTACCGAACGAAGTCCGGTAGTAATTGTTCAAAACATTCGATCCGCCGACTTTGACGATCGATTTCAATGACGGGATCTTATAGGATACCTGTGCATCTACTGTTCCATACGCAGGAACAGTACCGGCGGCAAAAGTCGACTGCCACTGGAATTGGTCCTGCCAACGGTACTGAAGGTTGAACCCGATCCCGCGATAGACATTACTATTGCTCAGACCCAGGTTATAACGGTATTCCGGTGTATTGAACTCTGTCACCAGGCCATTATTGGCGTCTGTCAGCTTGTTGTAGGATACGTTTCCGTTCACGTTGAATTTTCCGAGCAGGTAATCGGCTCCAACGGCGAAACCGTTGGCCTCCACTGTCGCAGGGTTGTTCACCACTGTTGAGAAAATCCGTCCTGTTGACAGGCCGGTCGGATCCTGCACGGATGGGGTTCCCGGCTGGATCAGGTTCAGCGTTGACACGAAATTCTTATAGGAATTGAAATAGTAGTAAGTGTCTATCAGGAGTTTGTTGCCGATAAGTCCTTTGTACCCGATCTCATAAGCCTGCACGCTCTCCGGCTTGAATTCACCAAAGGTATAGCTTTCCAGCAAGGCGGGATTCGGGGTTCCTGCAGCAACAGACTGCTGAAACCTGATGATGCTGGCCTGTGTGTATCCCTTATTGGTTCTCAGATTGTATTTATCCAGCACTTCCGGCAAACCGCCGATCAACCGGGTATTCGCACGGACCAGCAGGTCGATGTACTGATTCTGGGTAGTCGGGTTCCGGTATCCCGTCTGGTACGACACACGGAGATTGTTATTCGGAGCTACGGTATAGACACCTGAAAGGCGCGGGGTAAACTGGCCCTCAAAGTTTTCATTCTTGTCATACCTAACCGAACCGGTCAGCTTCAGCTTTTCTGCAAGCAGCCGCTTCGACACCTGGGCATACGCTCCCATCTCATTGATCTTGATATCGCGGTTCAGGTCGTCGAAGATCGTTCCGTCGGAGTTCAGGTCGTAGGTTCTGTAGCTGGCACCCACCAGCAAATCAGCGACATTGTTCAGCACCCTGGAGAAGTTGTACATCCCTTCGACGTTGTACAGGTTCGTCTTATCGTTGAACCGTGCCCCACCCTCCGGACCGATGGTCCTGCTGGTGATATCGTTTTTAAGGGTATTGAATTCCGGGCTTCCGGGTACCGGACGGCCTGCATCAGCTGTTGAACGGGCCAGCAAATGGGCTTCCGCATCTGTACGGACTCCGCCCGGGATCATTCCGAGGCGTGCACCATTGTAGGTCTGCGCATACTGGGTGAACCATGTCGTGGACGGCTTCCAGTATTCATTGATCAGCGTACCCAGGGCAGTGGCATTATAGGCATCTCCGGAACGCTCCTGCGTCGTGTACCCCCGTACAAAGAAATCGGAAGACCGAAGTTCGATCTTGTACTGTCCCAGGGTGAAGTCTTTCAGCGAATAGCGGTCAGAGCCGGTATAGACCGATGTTCCGGCACCCCAGTTGCCCTGCGCGATCGCTTCGACCGTACTGGAAATCTTATAGTGGATGGCACCTGATGCCTTGATAGACTTGGTATCATAGTCAACCAATGCATCCTCCGCATAACCGGTCCTTGAAACGGTCTGGCCGTTCAGAAGACCAGCCGTCGCGCCGAAGGTCGTATTGATCTCGTCCCCATAAATGTTCACTCCGTCGTAGTTCGGATCGGAGATCCGGTCCCCCGGCTTCATCGCCTGGGTAACCCGGTTAAAGTTGGAGTAGTCCTGGGCCTGCCAGTCGTTTGCGGTCAGGTATGATAAGTTCACTTTGAAAGCGAACTTATCGTTGAATGCCTTTGCATACCGAAGACTCATATCCTGGTACGGGGAGGCGTCCCGCTGAAGGTTATCGACGTGATTCACTCCCGTTTTCAGCAGTGCGCTGAAACCCTGATAGGTGAACGGACTTTTCGAGGTGATCAGCAGGGTACCGTTGGTACCGCCGGCACCATATAACGCGGATGATGCGCCGGGCAGCAGCTCGACGTTGTCCACGTCCAGTTCGGATACGCCGACAATATTTCCTACGGCGAAGTTAAGTCCGGGCGCTTGGTTATCCATTCCATCCACAAACTGATTGAAACGGACGTTGCCGTTGGCATTGAATCCGCGGGTATTCACGGATTTGAAGGTCAGACTCTGGGCACTCATCTCGACACCCTTCATATTGGCCAGGGCGTCGTAAAATGACGCAGCCGCCTGCTGTTGGATTGCCGCAGTACCTACCCGTTCAATGGACACCGGGGACTGAAGAATATTTTCCGGAGTACGGGATGCCGCCACGACCACTTCCTGACCCAGGACGCCCTGCTGCTCCAGCTCGATCCGAAGTCCGGTTGCAGCGCCGGTAATCTGTCGTTCGACGGTTCCGTACCCGATATAGGTAACCACAATAGTGAACGGAAGGGAACGGGTTGTAGTAAAGCTGAACTGACCGGCGGCATTGGTCGACCCGCCTTCGGTTCTTCCCTTGACCGAGACACTGACCCCTGGCAAGGATTCCTGGGTCGCCTTGTCGACTACTACACCGGATACTGCGGTCTGCCCCAGGGCGTTAAATACAGTAAGAAGCACAAGCGACAACGCGCAGGCTGCACGGGTTAAAAGTTTCATCATAAATGGTTATTGGTTAGTTTATTTTATGTTAAACTTACTTTCATTTTTGAAATAATCATATTTTCACAAATAAAATTTTTTGGTTCACAGAAATTACGATCAATGAGAATTGCCAGAGCCGTTTTTTGCCTTTTGTTAGCCGTGTGTTTGCTGGTCGTCCTGAATATGAAACTGGGCGACGTCCCTCCGTTAGGAAAATTCCTGGACCCGTTCCGGGGATTCTGGGCAAATGCCGAATCCCGGAATATTGATCCGGCCGAAAAAATGCAGCTTGGCGAACTGCAGGATGAAGTGACCATCCGGTATGATCAGTCCAGAATTCCGCACATTTTCGCCAAGAACGACCATGACCTTTATTTCGCACAGGGATTCGTAACCGCCCGGGACCGTCTGTGGCAGATGGACTTCCAGACCCGCTTCGCTTCGGGACGGCTGTCTGAGGTTGTCGGCGCCAAGGCCGTGGAGCTTGACCGGTATCAGCGCCGGATGGGTATGCTGTATGGCGCCGAAAAAATGGTTGAGGAAATGGAAAAGGACCCGGTCATTAAGCAAGTAATCGCTGCATATACCGACGGGATCAACGCTTATATCCGGACGCTGGATCCCAAAGATTATCCGATTGAATTCAAGATTCTGAACTACAGCCCTGAAGAATGGAAACCGCTGAACTGCGCCCTCCTCCTGAAACTCATGTCAGCGACGCTGACAGGCGGCTCAGACGAAATGTATATGTCCAATGTTCTCAGCCGTTTCGGTCCGCAGGTGGTAAATAACCTTTTTCCTGACTTTCCGCACCGGGAAGACCCGATCATTCCTCCTGGCACCAAATGGAACTTCCAGGCCTTGGCCATACCGAAAGCACCGGCAGAAGGCATGTTTGCGGGAGAAGTAAGGACGCGCCAGAAGGTCGACGGTATCGGCAGTAACAACTGGGCTGTCAGCGGCGAGAAATCTGCAACCGGCTATCCCCTGCTGGCCAACGATCCGCACCTCGACCTGACACTTCCGGCGATCTGGTACCAGACCCAGCTCGTTTCCCCGGAAATGAATGCCAGCGGAGTAGCCATACCGGGCGCCCCCGGTATCATCATCGGATTCAATAAGGACGTGGCATGGGGTGTCACCAACGTTGGTGCCGACGTTCTGGACTGGTATCATATCCGGTTCCGGGATGACTCCCGAAAGGAATACTGGTACAATAACCAGTGGAGACCGGTCACCCGCCGCATAGAAAAGATCGCAGTCAGGGGCGGAAAGGTGATCAGGGACACGATCCTGTTCACCCACCACGGCCCCGTGGTCTACCAGAGCGGAGAAAAACCGTCCAATTTTGCAAAGGTTCGGAATATCCCTGAGGGAAAGGCGCTCAAATGGATCGCTCACCTGCCATCCAATGACGTCCGTACTTTTTACATGCTCAACCGGGCAAAGGACTACAACGGCTACCGGGAGGCATTGAAACATTATACGGCACCGGCCCAGAATTTTGTTTTTGCCAGCGTACAAAACGACATTGCCATTACCCCCAACGGTTACTTCCCCCTGAAATACAAGGATCAGGGTAAGTTTATACTGGACGGCAGTAACCCGGCCAATGACTGGCATGGCCGTATTCCGGCCGAACAGAATCCGACCGTCCGGAATCCGTCCCGCAACTTCGTCAGCTCCGCCAATCAGTCGTCAACGGACCCTACCTACCCGTACTATATAAACTGGGAGTTTTCGGCCACCGAACGCGGCCGGCGGATCAATGAGCGCCTGACCGCAATGAGTCATGCCACGGTGGACAGTATGCGCAACCTCCAGAACGACAATTACAGCATTCTGGCCAGGGACCTGCTGCCTTCTCTGCTGGAAGCCGTAAGACCGGATGCACTGAATGCAACCGAGCGGGAATCCCTCCAGATCGTCAGCAAGTGGAATAAAAGGTATGACGCGGGAGAAATCGGAGCCAGCATCTTCGAAATATGGCAAAAGCAGCTGATCGAGGAGATCTGGAAAGATGAGTTCGGGGATCCGGCGACTCCGATGCGGTATCCGTCCAGGGATCGTACCGTCCAGCTGATCGTAGAAACGCCCGACTCGCGTTGGTTCGATAATACCGCTACGCCTGAAGTGGAAACCCTGCCGGACATCGTCAATAAAGCGTTCCGGTTCGCCGTCGACAGCCTGACGCGGCGGCATGGAACCCTCGGAGCGAACTGGCAATGGGCCAAAGTGAAGGGAAGCCATGTGCCGCATCTGGCCGCGATCACCGGGTTCGGCTCCAAAACCCTGCTGAACGGCGGATCGAAACATTCGGTCAACGCGCTGGGAGAAAAGAACGGACCATCCTGGAGAATGGTGGTTGAGCTGGGACCGCAGGTGAGAGCCTACGGAATCTTCCCAGGTGGCCAGTCCGGTAATCCCGGAAGCATCTTTTACGATAATATGCTGGATAAGTGGACGAGCGGAAGTCTCCAGGAACTGCTGTTCCTCCGTTCACCGGACGAATCAGCGGATCAGATCCTTTCAACCTTAAAACTTACGCGATGATGCTCTTTCTGTTTATTTTTCTTGTTGCGCTGGTGTTGCAGCTGTTTCTGCCCTGGTGGATCGTTGCCCTGGCCGCATTCGTCCTGTGTTTTTTCAGGGCCGTCAGCGGTGGACATGCCTTTAGGCATTCCTTTGCTGCCATTTTCATCCTGTGGAGCGGAGTGGCGCTGTATCAGACCATGCAGAATCAGCATATTCTTGCCCGGCGGGTCGGAGAGATGTTCATGATGACGTCCGGGAACAACTGGATCGTACTGGTGCTGGTCACTGGCCTGGTAGGAGCCCTGGCTGCTGCGATCGCAGGGATGGCAGGGTATTACAGCCGCTCGGCATTTTCGGATCAGAACAAAAAGAGGGCAGCGTAACACTGCCCTCGATTTCAGAATGATTCGTCCGCACTCGGTCCGTAACTGCCCGGGATGGGAATATTCAGCAGGCGCAGGTAAACTCCCAGCTGGGCACGGTGATGGACGATCTGGCTGAACGCCATCCGGATCACCTCCAGCTTGCTGGATGTACTGTAGATCCGATCTCCCTCCCTGAGCGTCCACTGATCATTAAGCTGCTCTTCGTTGGCTGACTCCAGGTGGGCCTTTCCGTCCGCAAGCGAACGCTCGAAATGAGCAAGCAGTTCCGCAGTAGTATTGACGTCTACCGGCTGATACGGATTGCTTGCAAAATCCAGCTCATCGGTAGTCAGCGCCATGCTGACCCACGAAGGCAGTTCAGCAATATGAGTGGCCAGCGATTTGATGGTCATACTCTTTTCGTGCGGCTTCCAGCCAAACTTGTCATCAGGGACCCTGCCCAGCATTTTCCTGGTCGTCTGAGCTTCCTGGTCCATTTCCTTCAATAAGATCGGGATTATTTCCATATGCGTAATTGTTTTAAGAGTCCAAAGAAAGCCGCCATACTGACAACCCTATGGCAGCCGATCAATTAATTTACAAATTTTTTCAGTACCCGACCGGCAGGTTTTTCAAATAGTCCTTCAGTTCCATATGGTCCTGAACGGTGAATGGTGTTTGCAGGTTCCGGATCCCGAGGATTCGCGACACCCGGAAATCCCGGTAGTCGCCGCGAAGGTGGCACCAGGCGATCAGGTGCCAGCTGAAAGCATAAAAAATGAGACCGATCGGTTCGATCTTCCGGAGCGTCGACCTGGCCTTCAGGTCTGTGTAACTGATCTCAAGCACCGTCCGGGAGGATATCGCGCTCTGCAGCTCCGACAAGTACGCTGTAGCAGGTTCAATGCACTGCGGAAGCTGCAAAATCATATGGCGGGAAAGCTGATCCAGCTCCTCCTTCTGCCGGGTCCTGAGGACAGCCTTTATCTTGGTGAGTGCGGCCGAATAATGATGCCCGACGGACCTGTCGGCAAACCCGTAGACCATGGTCTCCATGAGCAGCAGGGCATTCGCCTCCTCGGCCGAAAAGGACACCGGCGGAAGAAAAAAACCCTGCACCAGGAAGTACCCCATCGCCGGTTCAAAGCTCACCGGAATTCCCTGTTCGCACAATGCCCTGATATCCCGGTAAACCGTCCGGATACTGATCCGGAATTTTTCAGCGATCGTTTCCGCGGTGACATATTTCTTCGCCTGCAGCAGGGTCAGCACCCCAAACAACCTGTCTATCCGGTTCATTTAATTCTAGATCCTGTTTGATAACTTTCTGCACCATGCCCCCTATCTTTGCCCCGTGAAGATAGGTTTATCAGACAATATTTTCGGGGTGACGCCGCAGGAATTCGAATCCCTGGCGCTGGATATTTTCAGAGTTCAGGCGGAAGAATGCCCGGTGTACCGGGACTTTATCCGGCATTTGAACAGAAATCCGGCTGAGATCAGGCATCTAGATGAGATTCCGTTCCTCCCCATAGAGTTTTTTAAAACCCATGACGTCCGGTGCGGCGATGACCCTGTGCGGGTAACCTTCAGCAGTTCGGGCACCACGGGAAGCGCCCGGAGCAGGCATCTGGTTACCGATGTGCGGATCTATGAAGAAAGCTTCCTCAAGGGGTTTGGTCACTTCTACGGCCCCGTCAGTGAATATGTGATCCTCGCCCTCCTCCCCTCATATCTCGAACGTGAAGGTTCCTCGCTGATCTACATGGCGGACCGGCTGATCCGGGAGACGTCAGATCCCAGAAGCGGTTTCTTCCTTTATGAGCACGATATGCTGTTCAAACAGCTGCAACAGCTGAAAAGACAGAACCAGAAGACGCTGCTGATCGGGGTGACCTATGCGTTGCTCGACTTCGCGGAACGGCACCGGATGGAATTTCCCGGCCTGGTCGTGATGGAAACAGGCGGCATGAAGGGCAAGCGGCCGGAAATGCTCCGTGAGGAGCTGCACCGCCAGCTCAGCGAGGCGTTCGGGGTTGCGCACATTCACTCGGAGTACGGGATGACGGAGCTGCTGTCACAGGCCTATTCAGCCGGAGAAGGAATCTTCGGGTGTCCGCCCTGGATGCAGGTTCGGGTCCGGGATACCAATGATCCGCTGACGCTGCTTCCTGACGGGAAGACCGGCGGACTGAATATCATCGATCTGGCGAATGTCAACTCGTGTTCCTTCATCGCAACGCAGGATCTCGGAAAACGGCTTTCTGACGGGAGATTCGAAGTACTTGGACGGTTCGACAACAGCGATATCCGTGGCTGCAACCTCATGGTACAATAAAAAAAGTCTCCCCGGACGGGGAGACTTCAGGTATGACAATTGGTTATTAAGTGGCCCAGGCCTTGTCCCCTTTCTTATACGGCATGCAGCCATCATAGCGGCCGGGGACCGGAAGGTAACGTAACGCTTTTGTCGCTCCTACTTCTGAAGTGAAGTAACCCAGTAAGGTGAGCTCCTTCATCATGCGGAAATAATGGTTAGGCTGACCTTCCTCCTTGTCCTCCGCGTACTTCCGCTGTTCCACATCCAGGGATGTCAGCAGCGCGGTCCGTTGCTTGGCATCAAGTTCCATGAACTTCTTGCTGTACATCTTTTCCGATGCATCGTTCACTTTGGTCAGACCATCAACAAAAACCTGCTGATCTTCCGGGGTATAGCAGTCACGAACCATTACGCCCATAAACTCGCCTACCTTGGCAGCCTTTGCTCCCGGTGTGGACGTCTCGGGCAGAATGGTTTCTGCAATTTCATTCAAATAGGCAACATTATCGGCCTGAAACAGGTCGCTTACGCTTTTTGAAGCCGGCTTACATCCGGCCTGAAGGAACATCTCGGCACCGATCACGGTTCCTCCCAAAAGCAACGCAACGCTTTTTAGTGCTTCTCTTCTATCCATTTTTTTATGTTTAGAGTTTTGTCTTAAAGTTAATTAAACACCTAAGGTCCATCCCTGGCGGTACTGCCGTTTTACGAACTGGTTCGCATCAGGGAAGTTGGTAACCTTCATATTCTCATGATCCCAGAGTAACTGGATGTTGCGGCCCGGGTAATCAAATCCTTTGCCGTTTTCGCGCGGTTTACGAAGATCATATCCGCGGATTGCCAGGTTGGCCATCAGCAGGGTCTCGGTCAGCGGACCGGCGATTTCAAACGGTGAACTGACTTCCTTCTTGCCATATCCGGCAATGCAGGCCTCTACCCACTGCGCATAGTGACCTTCGGCCCCATTGGGGACGCGTTCGATCTTTTGCGCCACTTTAACCTCTTCATTCCGGCTCAGCGGCAACAGACGCGGATCAGCGCCATAGGTGCTGCACATCATTTTGCCCTTGGTCCCGATGAAAAGGACGCCGTTACCGCCGTCCCCGAACAGTTCATTCGCGCCCAGCTCTTCAGGCCTTGTAGGCTGAATTCCGCCGTCCATCCAGTGAAGAGTCACCTCATCTTTGGTTTTTTTGGTCTTGGGGAATGTCAAGGTAACGTGGCTCGATGGCGGGCAGCTTTCCGGGAAATACCCCCGCTTGAACTCGTCGACATAAACGCTGCCTACGCTGGCCTGCACATCGGTCGGATGGGTCAGACCCAATACGCTGAACGGAGCTTCCACCAGGTGGCAGCCCATGTCGCCCAAGGCGCCGGTACCGTACTCCCACCATCCGCGCCAGTTGAAAGGCACCAGTTTGTCTATGTAGTCCGTATAGGGGGCTGTACCCAGCCACAGATCCCAGTCAAGTTCCTTAGGAACCTCGGCTTTGGCGGCCGGCCATTGTATCCCCTGCGGCCAGACCGGCCGGTCGGTCCAGCAGTACACCGTATGGACCTTGCCAATCACGTTGGCGTCATACCATTCTCTCAGTTGTCTGACCCCATCGCCGGACGCTCCCTGGTTTCCCATCTGAGTGACCACCCGGTATTTCTTTGCCGCTTCAGTCAGGACGCGGGCCTCGTAGATGTCATGGGTAAGGGGTTTCTGAACATACACATGCTTCCCAAGCTGCATGGCGCCCAGGGCCTGCACGGCATGGTTGTGATCGGGTGTCGAAACGGAAACGGCATCAAAGTTCTTTGCCTCCTTATCATACATTTCGCGCCAGTCCCGGTAGTATTTGGCGGCTGGGAACCGTTTTACCGAATTGGCCGCACGCCGGTCATCCACATCGCAGAGAAAACCGATCCGGGCTTTCCCCGACTTAAAAAAGCTGTTCAGGTCGCTTTCCCCTTTTCCGCCGACACCGACACCTGCAATGACCAGCTGGTCACTGGGTGCCGTGAAGCCCTTACCTCCCAGAACGAATCGGGGAACGATCATGAATCCTGCGGCCGCTATGGCAGCGTTCTTAATAAAATCCCTTCTGGATTTCGGTAAGCCTGATTTAACTTCTTCTTCCATCAGATATTCATTTTTTTCAATTCCTTAACTGCGTGATCAACCGCACGGGCTGTCAGCGCCATATAGGTTAATGAAGGGTTTACACAGCTGGCGGAGGTCATCGCTGAACCGTCGGTCACGTAAACGTTAGGTGCATCCCACACCTGGTTATTCGCGTTCAGGACGGAAGTCTTGGGATCGCGGCCCATCCGGGCTGTTCCCATCTCGTGAATTCCCATGCCCACGGCATAACCGGCATCATAGGTGTGAACGTCCTTCAGTCCGGCAGCTTCCAGCATCTCCTTCGCATCTTCCATCATGTCCTTCCGCATTTTCTTCTCGTTATCCTTGATCTCACAATCGATGGCCAGGACAGGAAGTCCCCATTTATCTTTCTTGTTCTTATCCAGGGTAACCTTGTTTTCGTGGTATGGCAGCATTTCGCCGAAGGCCGTGATGCCCATGGTCCATGCTCCCGGCTCGGTAAGCGCATCCTTGAACTCGCCGCCGATGCTCAGCTCGGCGATCTCTCTGGACCAGCCTTCGCGGCCGGCGCCGCCCTGGTAGCCGAATCCGCGAAGGTAATCACGTTTTTCCCCGTTAAGATTGCGGAACCGCGGAATATAGATACCGTTTGGACGACGGCCGTAGTAGTATTTGTCGTCATAGCCCTCAGCCCGGCCGGACGCGCCCACCCGGAAGTGATGGTCCATCAGGTTATGGCCGAGTACGCCGCTGCTGCTGCCCAGGCCGCCTTCCCATACGTCGGTAGCGGAGTTCATCAGGACCCAGGTTGAATTCAAGGTCGAGGCATTCAGGAAAATGACCTTCGCAAAATATTCGTAGGTCTGGTTGGTCTGCGCATCAAGCACTTCCACACCGGTCGCTTTCTTGGTATCCTTATCATACAGGATCTTGGTCACGATCGAAAACGGACGCAGGGTCAGGTTTCCGGTCGCCATGGCTGCCGGCAGCGTTGAAGACTGGGTGCTGAAATAGGCGCCGAACGGACATCCCAGCCAGCATTTGTTCCGGTACTGGCAATTGGTGCGGGCCTGAAGCGGTTTGGTGATGTTGGCGACGCGCCCCATGATGATGTGGCGGTTGCCTTTATAATGAGCCTTGACACGCGCGGCCACATCCTTTTCAACGCAGTTCATTTCCATGGCCGGCAGGAAGTCGCCGTCAGGCAGCACATCCAGCCCGTCGCGGTTTCCGCTGATCCCGGCGAAACGCTCGACATAGCTGTACCACGGAGCGATATCCTTGTACCGGATCGGCCAGTCGACGGCGATTCCTTCCTTGGCATTCGCCTCAAAATCCAGGTCGCCGTGGCGATACGACTGACGCCCCCACATCAGTGAACGCCCACCCACCTGGTAGCCGCGGAACCAGTCGAAGCGTTTCACTTCGGTATACGGACTTTCCTGTTCGTTTACCCAGAAGTCCTCGTTCATTTCATTCAGCGGATAGTCACGGCTGAGAACCGGATGATTCTTGATCATTTCCTGAGTTCTGCCACCGCGATGCGGGAATTCCCAGGGATGCTTATTTGCATTCACATAGTCCTTCACATGCTCGATGTTTCTTCCACGCTCGAGCATGATCGTTTTCAGTCCCTTCTCGGTGAGCTCCTTGGCAGCCCAGCCGCCACTGATTCCGGAGCCGATGACAATGGCGTCATACGTATTGTTTGCCATAATATAATTAAGAGTTTTTGGTTGATTACTTTTCTAAATATCGCAGAGTTCCACTGCTTTTCGCAATGACTCAATCTTATTTTCACTGACAGGGATAAATTCCTGGGCAACAATACCCCTGAAACCGGTAGCTGCAATAGCCCGCATGATCGCCGGGTAGTTCAGCTCCTGGCTTTCGTCGATCTCATGCCTTCCCGGAACCCCGGCCGTATGGTAGTGCTTGATATACTGATGATTACCCCGGATGGTTCGGATCACGTCGCCTTCATCGATCTGCATATGATAGATGTCATACAGAAGACCGAAGTTTTCGGACCCTACAGCCTTGGCCAGCTCAACGCCCCAGGCAGTTCTGTCACACTGGTAATCCTTGTGATCTACCTTGCTGTTGAGCAGTTCCATCACGATATGAACCTGATGCTTCTCGGCAAGGGCCATGATGTTCTTCAGGCCTTCCGCAGCGTTCCTGATGCCTGTTTCATCGTCCATTCCATTACGGTTGCCGCTAAAACAAATCAGGTTCCGGTAACCTGCCCGGGCCACCAGCGGAATCATCTCAGCATAGTTCTTGATCAGCTTCTGGTGATGGGCCCTGGTATTCCAGCCCTCAGTCAGGCTGATCTCCGCGCCGTTGCACATGGTTGATTCCAGGCCGTGCCGTTTGAGCACCGGCCAGTCTTTCGGCCCTACCAGGTCGATGCCCTTCAGGCCGATCTCCACGGCGACTTTGCAGAGCTCTTCCAGCGGCAGATCACCATAGCACCACCGGCAAACCGAATGGTTGATGTTTCCTTTCAGGCCCCGGAGAGTCCGGGCACGGGCTGGTAACGCAGAAAACACTCCCGGTGTCGATACCGCGAGTGTTCCTGCCATGATATGTTTAAGTGCTGATCTTCTGTTGTGAACAGCCATTTTCAGATCTCCTGATTATACACTACTTTTTCGTCAAGCTTAGCCGTTTCCGTAGAAGTCCGGTCCCTGAACAGCAGCAGGAACAACACGGCGACCACCCCCGCTATTCCGGCCGGGATCAGCCATATGGTATGCCAGTCATAGCCTTCAGCCGTTTTATATGCATCAACGATCGGTCCGGACACCAGTGAACCGATCAGCATTCCCACTCCGTAAGTCGCCAGGGTGATCAGGCCCTGGGCAGCACTCTTAAACCGGTCTCCCGCAAGGTTATCGGTATAGATCTGACCCGTCACAAAGAAAAAGTCATAGCAGATCCCGTGCAGTACGATCCCCATGATGAGCATCCAGTAATTCTGATCGACATTCCCGTAAGCAAAGAAAACGTACCGGAGAACCCAGGCCAGCATGCCGATAGCCAGCATCCGCTTTACGCCCAGCCTGACAAAGAACAGCGGCATCAGGATCATGAACAGGATCTCGGAAACCTGTCCGAAGGACTGCTTTCCGGCCGCTGCCTGCATGCCAACGTCGTTCAGGAAGGGGTTTGTAAAGTTATAATAGAAGGAAAGCGGGATGCAGATGGCAATGGAGGAAATAAAGAAAAGCAGGTACGACCGGTTTTTAAGCAAACCGATGGCATCAAGCCCCAGCATGTCGGCAACGCTGGTCTTCTCGCCTTTCTTGATCGGAGGAGTAGAGGGCAGCGTAAAGCTGAACAGGCCCAGGACCACCGATGCGATGGCAGCCATCCGGAACGTGAGTTCAAGATCTCCCTGCTGCTCCCAGTTCAGCCAGCCTATGGTAAAACCGGCTACGATCCACCCGATCGTGCCAAGCACCCGGATATTCGGAAATTCCTTGCTTGGATTTTTCATCTGCCTGAAGGAAATCGAATTGACCAGTGCGAGTGTCGGCATATATAATATCATATACACGAGAATCAACGGATAGAAACTGTCGAAGTCTGCCGAAACAGAGGCCAGGTACAGCAGTACGCCGCCGGCAAGGTGCAGGAAACCGAGGATCTTCTGTGCAGAGAAAAAGCGGTCAGCAATCAGGCCGATGATGAACGGAGCAGCGATCGCACCGATGGACTGGGTTAGAAAGGCAACTCCGACCTGCGTCGCTGAGGTCTTGAGGTCAGACAGCAGAAAAGTGCCCAGAGTAACGAACCATGCGCCCCAGATAAAGAACTCCAGGAACATCATTGCAGACAGTTTAAAACGGGTAGTAGAATTCATGAATGGTCAGTTAAGTCTATGTTGGTTTAAGTTGTAGTTTCATTTAATAAAATACGCACTTATCCCCCCGCACAAATCAGAAAGTCAAATAAAAGGCAACAAACCGAAAACACCAGTCCACTAAATCGGTTGCAATTATTTTTACAGGTTATAAAGGTTTTTATAAATGTAATTTTATTTTTATCAGGCACAAAAAAATTTAATACAAAAATTCATGAAGAGAAAACTCAGAATGGGGATGGTCGGAGGCGGCAAAGACGCTTTCATCGGGGCAATCCACAGACTTGCCGCCAATATGGACGGCATGATTGAACTGGTTTGCGGTGCACTCAGCGTGAATCCTGAAACGGCGCAGGCCAGCGGAGAAGCGCTGTTCTTACCGAAGGACCGGATCTATTTGACTTATGAAGAAATGTTCGAAAAGGAAAGTCAGCTTCCGGCCGAACAGCGTATGGATTTTGTAACAATCGTCACTCCGAACTTTGCACACTTTGCCCCGGCCATGATGGCCCTGAACAAGGGATTCAACGTCGTGATCGAAAAGCCCATGACCTTTACCCTGGATGAAGCCAGACAGCTTCAGCAAAAGGTTGAGGAAACCGGTCTGCTGCTTTGCCTGACACACACCTATTCGGGATATCCGATGGTTAAGCAAGCCCGGCAGATGGTTAAGGACGGAGTGTTCGGCAAAATAAAGAAAGTATATGTGGAGTATCCCCAGGGCTGGCTGAGCCGGCTTTCCGAACGGGAAGGTAACCAGCAGGCGGCCTGGAGAACGGATCCGAAACGATCCGGAAAAAGCGGCAGTATGGGGGATATCGGCACGCATGCCGCTCAACTGGCCGAGTACGTTTCCGGCCTGAAGATCACCAAACTTTGCGCAGACCTGAACATTATGGTTGAAGGCCGGATGCTTGATGATGACGGCAACGTTCTTTTGCGGTTCGACAACGGCGCAAACGGTGTTCTGATGGCTTCTCAGGTTGCAGCCGGCGAAGAGAATGCACTGAAGATCCGGGTCTACGGCGAAAACGGCGGTCTGGAATGGGCTCAGATGGAACCCAATACACTGATCGTTAAATGGCTTGACCAGCCGGCTCAGATCCTGCGCGCAGGTTCCGGCTATACGGACCGCCTCTCTTCGTTTGCGACCTTCAACTGCCGGACCCCCGGAGGTCATCCGGAAGGCTATCTCGAAGCATTCGCCAACCTGTACAGGAACTTCGCGATCACGCTGAGTGCCCGGATTGAAAATGAAACACCGCCGGACGAAGCACTCGATTTTCCGCGCGTCGGGGACGGCGTGCGGCTGATGGCCTTTATAGACCACGTCGTCGCCAGCAGCAGCAGTAACGAAAAATGGACCGATTTCAACAGCTAACGATATCCTATGCAGACTCTTAAAGGACCAGGGATCTTTCTCGCTCAGTTTATCGGCGATACGGCTCCCTTTAACGATCTGAAAAGTATTTGCCGGTGGGCGGCCGACCTGGGGTACCAGGGCGTACAGATTCCGACGACCGAAACCCGGTTCATCGACCTGAAGCAGGCCGCAGAGAGCCAAACCTATGCGGATGAGCTCAAGGGCTTGGTAAATGAAGCGGGCCTGGAGATCACCGAACTGTCGACCCACCTGCAGGGACAGCTGGTCGCCGTTCACCCGGCGTACGACGCACTGTTCGACGGCTTTGCTCCGGCGAATCTCCGCAATGATCCCAAGGCAAGGCAGCAGTGGGCCGTAGAACAGGTCAAGCTGGCCGCCAAAGCTTCCCGTAATCTGGGGCTGAATGCCAGCGTCACTTTTAGCGGAGCCTTGCTGTGGCAGACCGTTTACCCATGGCCGCAGCGGCCGGCGGGGCTTGTGGAGACCGGCTTTACCGAGCTGGCCAACCGGTGGCGTCCCATTCTTGACTACTACGAGGAGTGCGGGATCGATCTCTGCTATGAAATCCACCCCGGGGAGGACCTCCATGACGGCATTTCCTATGAAATGTTTTTGGAAAAAGTAAACAATCACTCCCGTGCTTGTTTATTATATGATCCGTCACACTTAGTTTTACAGTGCCTGGATTACCTGGAATACATCGACATCTATCACGAAAGGATTAAGATGTTCCACGTGAAGGATGCCGAATTCAATCCGACCGGTAGACAGGGCGTATACGGCGGATACCAGAACTGGATCAACCGCGCCGGCCGCTTCCGGTCCCTGGGCGACGGACAGGTGGATTTCCGGGCCATCTTCAGTAAGCTCGCTCAGTATGACTATAAAGGCTGGGCAGTACTCGAATGGGAATGTGCGCTGAAGCATCCGGAGGACGGCGCCCGTGAAGGTGCCAGGTTCATTAAGGATCACATTATCCGGGTCACCGAGCATGCATTCGACGACTTTGTTGCCACCAGGAGCGACGACTCGTTCAACCGGTCGGTGCTCGGGCTTGATTAATGAAAAATAAATTTATCTCAATTATAACTGTTATGAAAAAATCACTATTTGTACTGGCATTGTGCGCAGGATTTGCGGCTTGTTCCTCTGATTCCAATAAAAGTGCAGACCAGTCTGATTCGGCTGCAGCTACCGAAAACTATGCAGAAAATCGCCAAAGTGAATATGACTCATCCATCAATGCGACCGGCACTGAATCCGGCGGCGGTAGCGCGGAAACAACGGCGGGGTCTAAAGGAGAAAAGCTTATCGCCCAGTCCGACTGCCTGAGCTGCCATAAAGTAAACGAGAAATTGGTGGGCCCTGCTTATCAGGAAGTTGCCAACAAGTATGAGAACAATGACAAGAACATTGATTACCTGGTCGGAAAGATCAAGGCCGGCGGATCCGGAGTATGGGGCGAGGTTGCCATGACCCCGCACCCGAATCTCTCCGATGACGATGCCAAAGAAATGGCAAAATATATCCTGTCACTTAGAAAATAGACTTTTATGAGATCAATCCTTCTGACCTTATTTTCGGTTAGCCTTATGGCAAGTACGCAAACCTTTCAACCGGCTCCAGATAAAGACTGGAAGCCTTTGTTCAACGGCAAGACAACCGCCGGATGGCATACCTACGGAAAGGCCCAGGCCGGAAAAGGCTGGATCGTCGAAGACGGCGCCCTTCACCTGGACGCTAAAAACAAACAGAGCTGGCAGGCCGGAGACGGCGGCGACCTGGTGACCGATGAAGAGTATCAGAACTTCCACCTGAAGCTGGACTGGAAGGTGGCTCCCAATGCCAACAGCGGGATCATCTTTTTCGTAAAGGAAGATCCGGCCAAATATCCCAATACCTGGAACACGGGGCTGGAGATGCAGGTGCTGGACAACGAGGGTCATCCGGACGCGAAGATCCATAAGCACCGCGCCGGTGATCTGTACGACCTGATCGCGAGTTCTTCCGAACCGGTGAAACCTGCCGGCGAATGGAACACCGCCGAGATCATCAGTAAAGACGGGAAACTCGAGTTGAAAGTGAACGGCCAGAGCGTGGTCACCACACGGTTATGGGACGATCAGTGGAAACAGCTGGTTGCCGGCAGCAAGTTTAAAACGATGCCGGGGTTTGGTACCTTCAAATCCGGCCGCATCGCCCTGCAGGACCACGGGGATGAAGTCTGGTACCGGAATATCATGATCAAAAGACTGTAACTAAAAAGAGGCCCCGCGGGGCCTCTTCTCATTTATATCGCTTTCAGGTAGTCCGCGCTCACCCTGATGCTTTCATAGATGTCAGGCATATAGTTATTCTCCTGTTCCACGAAGTAATGCTCCAGACCGGCGGCTTTGGCGTGGGTGAAGATTTCCTTGTAGTCGATACTTCCCGTTCCCACCTCGTCATTTTCCGCACGGTTCGCTTTCGACATGTCCTTGACATGCCACATGACAAACCGGCCCGGATGCTCTTCGAACATCTGTTGCGGGTTCTTTCCCGCGAACACCGCCCAGTAAAGGTCGAGTTCCATTTTTATATCGGAACTCGTTTCCTTCAGCAGGATATCATAGCCGGTCGTTCCGTCATGGCTGGCAAATTCAAAATCATGATTATGGTATGCCGAGCCGATCTTCACAGACTTGCACATCTCGGCGATCTCGTTCAGCTTGGCAGCGACTTTTTTATAGTCGTCGGCATTCTTCCGGAGCGGCTCCGGAAGGTAAGGCACGGTAAAATACTTCTGGCCGGTCTCTGCGGCAGCCTCGATATGCGGAATGATATCATCCCTGGTTCCCCCTTCGGCGATAAACTTCTCGGCGCCATAATGCCCGCTTGGAGAGGTCAGGCCGTTGTCCTTCAGCACCTGGGTGAATTCTTTTGCAGACAATCCCCAGAAACCGGATCCCGGATCAAAACCATAGGTCTCGACTTCCTTATATCCTGCAGCGGCAACCTTGGCGAGAACATCTTTTGCTGTACCCGGTTTGAGCTCACTGCGAAGCGTGTATAACTGCAGGCCGGTATTTCCACTGCCTTTGGAAAGGCGGGAGGGAGCACTGCACATCATCGTGGGTCTCAGCACAGCAAAGGATGCTGCGAGCATGCCGGCCGATTGGATAAATTGTCTGCGTTTCATCATTTCAGTTTAGTTTACAGTTTGAAACAATAAATTTAAAAGTTTAAGAACTGTTTGCAATAGCGATTAACTTTCCCGCGCATTATTCACGTCGGAACAAAAAAAAAGCGAAGGGTATGCAGGATCCCTTCGCTCTCTTATGTGTTGTTGTGTCGTTATGCCGGTCAGTTCTGAGTCTTAGCTCGCAATCAGCAGGAAATAGTTTTTCTTTCCGCGCTGGACAACCAGGAATTTGTCATTGATCAGCTGTGCTGTTGTGAAGGATTCGGCCGCATCAGCCACCTTCACCTTGTTGACGGACACCCCGCCCCCCTGGATCATCTTGCGGGCTTCTCCCTTCGAAGGGAATACCGTCGTCTTTTCCGCCAGCAGGTCGACGGCCTGTACGCCCCGGGATAACTCCTCCCGCGACACGGAAAACTGCGGGATACCATCAAAGACCTCCAGAACAGAAGCCTCGGCCATCCCGTTCAGGAACTCCAAAGACCCGTTACCGAAAAGGAACTCGGATGTCTTTACGGCTGTATGCAGGGCTTCCTCGGAATGTGTCAGGACGGTGATTTCCTCGGCCAGGGCCTTCTGGAGAATCCGCAGGTGCGGCGCCGCTTCATGCTCTTTTTCGAGGGCCTCAATCTCCTCCCTGGATTTAAAGGAAAAGATCCGAATCCAGTTCTTAGCATCATCGTCGGTAGCGTTCAGCCAGAACTGATAGAATCTGTATGGGGAAGTTTTCCTGGCATCCAGCCAGATATTGCCGCCTTCGCTCTTACCGAATTTGGTTCCGTCGGATTTCTTGATCAGCTGAGTGGTCAGCGCAAATGCGTGACCGCCGCCCTTCCGGCGTATAAACTCCGTTCCGGTCGTGATGTTGCCCCACTGGTCAGACCCGCCCATCTGAAGCAGGCAGTTTTTTTCCTTCCACAGGTAATAAAAGTCATACCCCTGAATCAGCTGGTAACTGAATTCAGTAAAGGACATTCCGGTCTCTCCTTCCAGCCGCTTGCGCACTGAATCCTTAGCCATCATGTAATTGACGGTAATATGTTTCCCTGCTTCCCGAATAAAATCGAGAAACGAAAACTCCCTGAACCAGTCGTAGTTGTTGACGATCTCAGCACTCGATGGTCCGCAATCGAAGTCAAGGAACCGCTCCAGCTGCTGCTGGATGCATTTAAGATTATGATTGAGCACGTCCTCGGAAAGAAGATTCCTTTCTTCGGATTTGCCTGTCGGGTCGCCCACCATACCGGTAGCGCCTCCGACCAGGGCAACCGGCTTGTGGCCGGCTTTCTGAAAACGCACCAGCGTAAGGATCTGCGCCAGACTTCCGACATGAAGCGAGTCGGCTGTCGGATCAAACCCGATATAACCGGCCGTCATTTCTTTATTCAGTTGCTCCTCGGTTCCCGGCATGATATCATGCAACAGGCCTCTCCAGCGTAGTTCTTCAACAAAATTCATCTTCAGCTTGATAAGGAGGCAAAGATAAGAGAATTAAAAAACATGTTTCAGGACGAATTACGATTAATCCGGCTCCGCTGACAAACCCCGCTATCATCTGCATGTTATCATTAAAAATCTGAAAATGGCAGAAATTGAGATCAAGGAACGAACCACGTTGGCAGACAGGAAATACAGGCTGGAAAATATCCGTTTTACGATAAGAAACAGCAAAGGTGAAATGCTCGAGCAGGAGCGGGAAATCTACTTCCGTCCTGACGGCGCTGTCCTGCTCCTTTATAACCGGGAGAAAAGGACTGTGCTGCTGACCCGGCAGTTCCGCCTGGCGGCGAACCTGAAACAGTCAGAAAATGAACTACTGGAAGCGTGCGCTGGCATCATTGACCCCGGAGAGACTCCGGAACAGGCCGCGATCCGGGAGGCCGAGGAAGAACTCGGCTACCGGATTCCCCGGGTCCGGAAGATACACGAGGCATTCTCGACTCCGGGGGGAGTTACTGAAGTCATCCATTTCTTCACCGGCGAATATACCGGGGACATGAAGGTCAACGGCGGCGGCGGAGTGGAGCATGAAGGCGAGGATATCGAGATCGTCGAGCTATCCTTTGATGAGGTCAGGAACATGATCGAAGCACAGCAACTTCGTGATACCAAGACCATCATACTTATTCAGCATTTAATGATAAAAGGAATACTTTAGAGGTGACCAAATAAACGAGATTGCATGAACTTTCTTTCCCACTACTATTTTGACAGGAATAACCCCGATCCCTATCAGGTGATGGGAGGGGTATTGCCGGACCTGGTCAAAAATGTGCGGAAAGACTGGACGTTCCGGCCTGAACGACGAACCATCGACAACCCTTCCCCGGAGCTGCTTTCCATCCTGGCAGGGTGGCGACAGCACATCAGTATAGACTCGATCTTCCACTGTTCCGATTTTTTCGTGCATCATACGTCGCTGATCCGAACGGCCATTGCACCGGTACTCGACAGGTCACCGGTGCGCCCGTCATTCCTGGCACATATTGCTCTGGAACTCATGCTGGACAGTCTGCTGCAGACCGAAGGCATCGTTGATCCGGATCAGTTCTATGACCAGCTATCGAAATGCAGCCGCGCTTCCCTTGAACAGTTCCTGGCCATGAACAATGCCGACAAGCCCGAACTTTTCTTTCCATTTCTGGAGGAATTCATCCACTCCCGGTATATTCATACCTACAGGGATCCGGTTCAGATCATGTATGCCCTGAACCGGATCTGCATGCGGCTCTGGGACGATCCCTTTACGGATACGCAGAAAATGCAGCTGACGGGGTTCCTGCCGGATTACCAGGAGCGCCTTAAACCGGTATTCATGGAGATCTTCGATGAGATCGCCGGACAACTGGATTAAGCAGGCCGATAAATATTCACACAACCTTTTCTAAACTTTTTAAAGCTCAGTATCTTCGCATATGTCGCTTTCCCCAATCAAAGAAAGAATGGATTTCCTGGTTAAAGAGCTTAACCAGCACAATTACAATTATTACGTCCTGGCTCAGCCGGTCATCTCGGATGCTGAGTTCGACCATTTGCTGAAGGAGCTGGAAGAACTGGAGAAGCAACATCCCGAACTGCAGGACCCTGACTCTCCCACCCAGCGGGTCGGCGGAGATATAACCAAGGAGTTCGAAACTGTCCGGCACCGGTGGCCGATGCTTTCCCTTGGGAACACCTACAGCGAGCAGGATCTCAAAGACTTTGATGAGCGTATCCGGAAGGCCATCGGTCCCGGATATGAATACGTATGTGAACTGAAGTTCGACGGTTTGTCCATGAGCATAACCTACCAGGACGGCAAACTCTTGCGTGCGGTTACCCGGGGTGACGGCACGCAGGGGGATGACGTGACGACGAACGTCAAAACGATCCACACGCTCCCCCACCGGCTCAAGGGCCGGGGTTTCCCGGATCTTTTCGAGATCCGCGGCGAGGTATTTATGCACCGGCCGGCATTCGAACGGCTGAACCAGAAGCGGATCAGCAACAACGAGGTACCGTTTGCAAACCCCCGGAACTTCGCCGCCGGGACGATCAAGCTGCAGGACTCCGGCGAGGTGGCCAGGAGACCGCTGGACTGTTTCCTATATTCGCTCAACACGGAAAAACCGTTGTTCAGAACGCATTGGGAAAGCCTACAGGCGATAAAGGGGTGGGGATTTCATGTGTGCGAACATACCCGGCTGTGCGCTGATATCAGCCAGGTTCTGGAATTCATCCACATCTGGGAACAGAAACGGCAGGAGCTCAGCTATGATATCGACGGCATCGTGATCAAGGTAAACAACTACGGTCAGCAGCAGGAGCTGGGCTTTACCGCCAAATCGCCCAGATGGGCCATTTCCTACAAATACAAGGCTCAGGAGGTCGAAACCATTCTCCGGGAGGTCACCTATCAGGTGGGGCGGACAGGGGCTGTCACTCCTGTTGCCAATCTGAAACCGGTCCTGCTGGCGGGTACGACGGTAAAACGGGCAACGCTCCACAATGCCAATGAGATCGAGCGGCTGGGGCTGCATCTGGGCGATTCCGTTCTGGTTGAAAAAGGCGGCGAGATCATTCCCAAGATCATCGCGGTAAACACTGAAAAACGGGCTCCTGGGGCCATTCCGGTAATCTATCCGGACAAATGTCCGGAGTGCGGAAGCGACCTGGTCCGTGAAGAAGGAGAAGCGATCCACTATTGCCCCAATGATGAAGGCTGTCCGCCCCAGATCGTAGGAAAGATCCAGCATTTCATCAGCAGGAAAGCCATGAACATTGAGGGGCTGGGTAACGAGACCGTCGAAAGCTTCTTCCGTCACGGCCTGGTCGAACATATCAGCGACCTTTACACCCTCTACGAGAAAAGCGACCTTCTGAAACAGATGGAGCGTTTCGGGGAAAAGTCGATTAAAAATATGCTTGAAGGGATTGAACGGTCCAAACAGAAACCTTTCGAAAAAGTACTGTTCGGCCTGGGTATCCGGTATGTCGGAGAAACAGTCGCCAAAAAACTTGCCGGTCACTTCAGGAATATCGACAGCCTGATGAATGCCAGCTATGATGAACTGATAACCGTTGATGAGATCGGCAGCCGGATCGCTGAAAGCCTCCTGGACTATTTCCGGGAACCGAGGCATGTTGAACAGATCGAAAAGCTTCGCGCCGCCGGCCTGCAATTTCAGGCGGAAGATCACCAGATTGAACTTCAGAGTGACCAGCTGAACGGTAAAACATTCATTATCTCGGGCGTATTTGAGAATTTCAGCCGTGACGAACTCAAGGACATCATTGAAGCTAATGGCGGTAAGATCGTAAGCAGCATCTCCGCCAAGCTGAACTTCCTGGTAGCCGGCGATAATATGGGTCCGTCCAAGCTTGAAAAGGCTAATAAACTGAACATTCCGATCATTTCCGATGCTGACCTGCTCCGCATGCTGGAATAGAAACCGACGGATTTTTTATTCGGCATCCTTTCCTAACTTTGCAGTCTATACGCAGGACAATGAGCAAATTTTATGGCAGCGGAGTGGCCATGGTCACTCCTTTCAATACAGATGGTTCAGTAGACTTCAATGGTCTGGGCAACCTGATTAACTATATTATTGACGGAGGAATTGAATACCTCGTTTCCCTGGGAACGACCGGCGAAACAGCAACACTGACCCGCGAAGAAAAGCAGGCCGTGTGGCAGTTTACAGCCGAAACGGTCGCCGGGCGGGTACCCCTGGTCGCCGGGATCGGCGGAAACAATACCCGTGAGGTTGCCGGGACTATCGAAAACTTCCGGATCACCGGCTACGACGCCATCCTTTCGGTAAGCCCGTACTATAACAAGCCTACCCAGGAAGGTATCTACCAGCACTATAAGACCCTGGCGGGTGTCAGCCCGCTGCCCCTGATCCTGTATAATGTACCGGGCCGGACAGGGAGCAATATGACCGCTGAAACCACACTGCGCCTGGCCCATGATTTCCGGAATATCATCGGAGTCAAGGAAGCCTCGGCCAACTTTGATCAGTTCAACCGGATCGTCCGGGATAAGCCGGAGGACTTTCTGTTTATCTCCGGTGATGATCCCATTACGCTGCAAATGATTGCCATGGGTGCTGCCGGGGTGATCTCCGTGGTAGGAAATGCGATCCCAAGCATCTTTTCAACTATGGTCCGCATGTGCCTGGACGGAAGGTTCGCAGAAGCGTTACCGCTTCACTACAGCCTGATCGAGATCACCAACCTGTTCTTTTCCGAAGGGAACCCGGCGGGAGTAAAAGCGGCCCTGAACCAGCTAGGAATATGCGGAGATTCGGTTCGGCTGCCGCTGGTTAACGTCAGCGCGCCTACTGAGGAAAAAATCGCGGAAGAGCTCCGTCAGCTCGGGCTGCTGAAGTAAATTCCCGATAAAGAAAAAGGCCCGATGAAGTGATCAGCGGGCCCTTTTTTCATGATAAGGTCCTTACTTCTTAGCAGTTGCAGTAGCACTGTTTTTAGTTTCCTGAACTTCTAAACGGATCGCCTGAGCCAGATTTTTTAAATCCTGCATTCCTTTTCTTACACGGGTTCCAGCAGCGCTGTTACCTTTGTTGTAAAACTTGTCAGCATCTGCTTCCAATGAAGCGATGAGCTCTTTTGCCTCGTTAAATTTTTTCATTTTCGGTTACTCCTTTAAGTCTTTTTAGGTTAATAATGGTATAACACTAACGAATGTAGAATCTTTTTTTGAAAAAAAAAATATTTCAAAAAAAATAGAATCGCTGTTTTTAGCGTTTTTATCCACATTTTAGGGGTTATTAACGGCACAAAAAGCCGACAGACACATAAATAACTCAAAGTCAGACCTTTAAAGTATTAGGAAAACAAAAAGGCCATCCAGATATGCTGGAGGGCCTTTTTTAGGTTTAAGGAAAATATCTTAAACAGTGGCGAGCTTCTGCTCTTTATAGTAGCCTTTCTCAAGCTTTTCAGACACTTCACTGAACGCCTTCAGGGTCCGTTCCACATCTTCCAGTGTGTGTACGGCTGTCGGGATCAGCCGAAGCTCGATCAACCCTTTAGGAATAACCGGATAAACGACGATCGAACAGAAGATACCATAGTTCTCGCGCAGGTCCATCGTGATCGAAGTCGCTTCTGACAACTCCCCTTTCAGAAATACCGGGGTAACGACGGTGTCTGTAATACCCAGGTCAAAGCCTCTTTCGCGCAGACCGGACTGCAGGGCGGTAGCAATGGTCCATAGCCTCTCACGAAGCTCCGGCTTATTCCGCAACAGCTCCAGACGTTTTCTCAGGCCGAGAACCATAGGCATCGGCAATGATTTGGCGAAGGTTTGCGACCGCATGTTATAACGAAGATAGTTTGTAATCTCTTCGGTCGAAGCTACGAACGCACCGATTCCGGCCATCGACTTGGCGAAGGTGCCGAAATACACGTCCACTCCGTCAATACATCCCTGGGCCTCGTGTGTACCTGCACCTGTGGCGCCCATGGTACCGAAGCCATGCGCATCATCGATCAGTAACCGGAAGTCGTATTCTTTCTTGAATTCAACGATCTCTTTAAGTTTTCCCTGCGCCCCGGACATTCCGAAGACACCTTCAGTAATGACCAGGATACCTCCGCCGGTCTGTTCAGTCAGTTTCGAAGCCCGCTCAAGCTGCTTTCTGAAACTTTCCATATCGTTATGCTGGTACACAAACCGCTTACCCATATGCAGGCGGACGCCGTCAATAATACATGCATGGGACTCGCCGTCGTAAACGATCACATCGTTCCGGTCAACCAGGGTGTCAATAATGGACACCATGCCCTGGTAGCCGTAGTTAAGTAAGAAAGCATCAGGTTTTCCGACAAACTCGGCCAGATCCTTCTCCAGCGCCTCATGATGGCTGGAGTTGCCGGACATCATCCGTGCACCCATCGGGTATGCCATTCCGAATTCAGCTGCAGCTTTCGCATCCGCTTCACGCACTTCAGGATGATTTGCCAGACCCAGGTAATTGTTCAGACTCCAAACCAAGTGCTCCTTCCCGCGGAAGTTCATATGAGGTGCAATTTCACCCTCAAGTTTAGGAAATGAAAAATATCCGTGAGACCATTTCAAATGCTGGCCAAGCGGACCCATATTCTTAGAAATCTTATCAAATAAGTCCAATGTTGTAATATTAATGTTTCAAAAATAAATGCTGTAAAGGTAAGACTTAACGGACGGAGTATCAACTGCCGCAGGTCAAAATCTAAGCCGGCACAAGCCGCTGTTAAAGTAAAAAGACCTTTATGTGATCATAAAGGTCTTTTAAATCTGCTAGTCGACGTTGTCGTGCAGGAATGAGTTGTTTGGACGTATTTCTGTAAATCCGTCCTCGCTGGAGAGCGTGAAGCGGGATACCTGCGATTCTGATGAGTGCGGCACCTGCTGCAGCGACATTTGTTTTCTTTTATAGGCTGGCTCATTTTCGAGCTCCTGGAGGCCGTTCGTTGTGCGGAGCTTCATGCTCAGATCTTTCAGGCGAAGGATCCGCTCTTTGGACTTCCGTAACTGCTCTTCAATTGATTCATCGGTCTTATGCTCATCCGGATTAACCGCAACAGGTTCCGGTTCAGACTGAGGTTGAGCTTGCGGCGCAGGAACAACCGGCTCGAATACCGGGTTTGACCTGACCAGGTCACTATCCACCTCTTTAAGACGCATATCGTGCTCAAATGACGGCTCTTCAGCCGCCTCCGGCTCTTCGAAGGCGAGCGTGTGACGAACAACCGGCTCGGACTGAACAGGTTGAATTTCTTCCTTAGCCTGTGGCTTGAAGAAGCTTCCGAACAGATCAGGCTGGGGCTTTTCCGCCACCTTAGCGACTGGCGGCTGCGCGACAACCGGTTGTTCTGCAGGAGCGATAAAGGAGTTAACCTTTTCCACCGGCCGGACAAGCGGTGCGTTCTCCGGAGTCAGCGGGGAGATCTTCTTTACCTGGCTTTTTTCCACGGCCCGCTCTTCTGTCGTCTGGAAACCTGTGGCAATGATCGTCACCGAGATCTTCTCTCCAAGCGACTCATCGGTACAGTTACCCCAGATCAGGTCTGCAGCCAGTCCGGCCTCAGACTGAATGTAGTCTGTAATGATGCTGACCTCATCCATGGTCACTTCCTTCTGACCGGAACTGATGTTCAGGAGAATATAACGGGCACCTTCGATTTCATTATCTTTCAGTAGAGGCGACGCCAGTGCGCCTTCCACAGCGCGAAGTGCCCTGTTTTCGCCTTCGGCCGCGTAACTTCCCATGATGGCGACGCCGCTTTCTTTCATGACAGTGCGCACATCCTTGAAGTCCACGTTAATATATCCGGGAATAGTAATGATCTCGGCAATACCCTTGGCCGCGGTAGTCAGGATATTATCCGCCTGGGCAAAGGCTGATCCCAGCGTAAGGTTTCCGAAGATCTCACGCAGGCGATCATTGGAGATCACCAAGTAGGAATCTACGTATTTCTTGAATTCCTCAAGCCCTTCTTCCGCCTGCATCTTACGCCGCTTTCCTTCAAAGGAGAACGGGGTCGTGATGATTCCGACAGTCAGGATGTCCAGTTCCTTGGCCGCCTTCGCAATGATCGGACTGGCGCCGGTACCGGTACCACCACCCATACCCGCGGTGATGAACAGCATTTTTGTATTGGTACCAAGCATCTGCTTGATATCGTCTATGTTTTCGATCGCAGAGTTTTTGCCTACTTCCGGTATCGATCCGGCTCCCATCCCCTCTGTCAGGCTAGCCCCGAGCTGCACCTTGTTCGGTATCGGGCTAAGCTCCAACGCCTGTGCATCCGTGTTACAGATGATGAAGTCCACGCCGGTGATTCCCTGGCGATACATGTGGTTCACCGCATTGCCACCACCACCGCCAACACCGATCACCTTGATGATCGACGATTTTTCTTTAAGCATTTCAAACTGCATATCGCTAATTATCAGTTTTGTATAATTTTTCTATGTGTAGATACTCGTACTCGTAATATTAATGATTTTCAAACAGGGGTTTTCCACAATTGTTAAAAATGTTGAAAACTTGCTCCGTGTTGAAAATTAGCGGATATAATCCTCATCCTTAATATCATCCTTAATAAATTTCGAGGTGGTTTTCAGCAGTTTATCGAACAAACCGAACCCGCTCTTCTTCTCTTTCTCGATCGAGGGCATCTGCACCAAAGCATCGGGGTGGAATACCTCTGCAGATTCTTCCGCCTTCTGGACACCCTTAATCAAAAGACCGATACCGGTAGCATACATCGGGCTCTTCAGATCGTCATAGATGTTCTTCGGAAGAACCTCGTTCTTGGCGAGGTGCTCATTCGGGTAACCCACCCGGCAGTCCAGGCCGGTCACGTACTCCACCAGTTGCGGAAGGTGTTTCAGCTGGGCGCCGCCTCCGGTGATCACGATACCGGCGATGAGTTTCTTTTCATATCCCGAGGACTTGATCTCGTAGTACACATGCTCGATGATCTCCTCCATTCGTGCCTGGATAACGTAAGCCAGATTCTTCACGGAAATCTCCTTGGGCTCTCTTCCCCTCAGGCCGGGAACGCTGATGATCTCATTATCCTTATTTTCGTCAGCAAGCGCGGAACCGAACCGGGTCTTCAGCAACTCGGCCTGGTTACGCATCACCGAACAACCCTCACGGATATCTTCCGTGATACTGTTTCCGCCGAACGGAATCACCGCAGTATGACGGATGATGCCCTCGTGGAAGATCGCAATATCGGTTGTTCCGCCACCGATATCGACAAGCACCACTCCTGCTTCTTTCTCTTCGTCGCTCAGGACTGACTCAGAGGAGGCAAGCGGTTCCAGGATCAGCTCCTGGGTTTCCAGCTCAGCATTCTTAACGCATTTCAGGATATTTCTGACGGCGCTGACATGCCCGGAAATGATATGGAAGTTCGCCTCAAGACGGACTCCGGCCATACCGATCGGATCCTTGATGCCGGGCTCATTGTCCACGGTAAATTCCTGGGGAAGCACATGGATGATTTCCTCACCCGGAGGCATCACCAGCTTGTACATATCCTCGATCAGCTTCTCAATATCCCGGCGCTGAATCTCGTTATTCAGATCCTTGCGGGTCAGAATACCGCGATGCTGAAGGCTTTTGATGTGCTGACCGGCAATCCCGACATTCACGATCTTCACGTCAACGTTCGACTGCGACCCGGCGATCTCAACAGCCTGGAGGATCCCCTGGACGGTCTTCTGAATATTCGATACCACACCCCGGGTAACACCAGCTGATTCGGCTTTCCCGATACCCAAAATTTCGATCTTTCCGTGGCTGCTTCTCCGGCCGACGATCACACAGATCTTCGTCGTACCGATATCTAAGCCTACGACAATCGGAGAGTTTTTTGCTGAAGTAGAAATACCCTTATCCATAATTCGTTAATTTTTATTGTATCCTGAGTTTTTGTTCGATGCTGTAGAATCCGGCGCTGCAACAGGCCTGACGGATTCAGTCTTTATTGTGTCGGCGTTCTTCACGCAGACGATCTGGTTGGTATATTTAAGGTTGATCGTCTTATAAGTATCCCAGCCTGCCTGTGCCATCCCCTTTTTATAGAAAACCAGCAGATTGGTGAACTTCATATCCAGGGAATCTGCAGTCCCCAGAATGATCCGCTGGTCACCTACCCGCGGTACCAGCTCCAGTTCCTGATCCTTATTGACATAGATCTGCTCGATCTGATCCCGCCAAAGCTTGTCCTTGCCGATATACACGGCTGTCTTGAACAGGTCTCTGGCCAGGTTGCCCCGTAACGTATCCACCGGGCTCCTGAAACTTTCCGCTATATCACCGTTAGCGACCAGAACATGCGCGGTAAAACTGGACGAAGTCGGGATCTTCAGACCGTTCCTGTCTATATAATAGTCCTGGTTCGCAATATTGATGACCCGGATCACCGGTTCACGCTGCTTGACCTGGATCTGGATAATCCCGTCCATATCCGCATACACCTTCGAATATTCAATAAACGGATTGGCCGCGAGGGCTTTCTCCAGTTCATGGATATTTATCTGGTTCAGCGGTTTGCCCACCAACGGCCCGGCAGCCCGGAAAAGTATCTGATCGATCTCGGACCGCTCGATGAACGTCTGGTTTCCCGGAAGCAGCACACGTACATCCTTGCAGGTCACATTCGTTTTCTTTGAATCAATGAACCCCATCAGGACACCTAACCCGCTCAGGCAGCTTACCCAAACGAATCCATACAGTATTCTTTTCCAGTTGATCCTTTTAAGCATTCTCCAAAATCTTCTTTAATGGTTCAACCAGCGTATCGATATCTCCGGCGCCGACTGTCAGCAGCAGTTCCGGTTTTTCTATCCGTATTTTTTGCAGGGCTTCCTCCTTGCTGCAAAGGAACGCGGACTGCATACTCATCCTGTCGAGGATGGTAGCCGAAGTTATTCCTTCAATAGGAAGTTCCCTGGCAGGATAGATGTCAAGCATGATCAGCTCATCACACATACTCAGCACCTCGGCAAATCCGTCCGCAAAATCCCGAGTCCGGGTGAAGAGGTGCGGCTGAAATATCGTCGTCAGCTTCCTCTGCGGGTACAATGCCCGGACAGCAGAAATGCATGCCCTCAATTCTTCCGGGTGGTGGGCATAGTCATCAATATAGATGTGCCCGGCCGTTCTTACGATATACTCAAACCGGCGCCTGACTCCACGGAAGCTCTCCAGAGCGCTCCGGATATCAGCAGGCGGAATGCCAAGCTCCAGCGCCACCTGGATCGATGCAACTGCATTTTCTATATTATGGATCCCCGGCAGCCCCAGCTTCATGCCTTCGAGGATACCTGCCGCACTCCGGAAATCAAAGACAAACGCTCCGTTCTCGATACGAATGTTCTCCGCCCGGACCTCGGCCTGATCAGCCGCGCCATAGGTGGATCCCCCTTCCAGAGGCAACCCGGCATGATAAAGAAGCTTGCCGCCCGGCTTCAGCTGTCCTGAAAACTGAAGGAAAGAGTCCGTCAGGTTTTCCTTAGCTCCGTAAATATCCAGGTGATCCGCGTCCATGGACGTGATCACCGCCACATCCGGGTGAAGGGTGAGGAATGACCGGTCATATTCGTCCGCCTCGACCACGACCACGTTGTTCTTCCCGAACAGCACATTTGAATCGTAATTCGTCGTAATCCCTCCCAGAAACGCCGAGCAGTCGTAACCGCTCGCCTTCAGCAGGTGGGCGATAATGCTGGAGGTCGTCGTCTTGCCATGGGTACCCGCAACCGCAATGGTATACATTCCCCGGCTGATGATTCCGAGCACCTCAGATCGTTTCATGAGGGTGAACCCCGAAGCCCGGAAAAATGCCGGGATCGCGGCATCCTTCGGAATGGCCGGCGTATAGATAATCAGCGACTCCGGTCCAGCGGTCCGGAAGTCCGGCGGAATCAGATTCGGGTCATCTTCAAAAACAACCTGAATACCTTCATCGGCCAGCCGATCTGTCAAAACGGTCCTGGTCCGGTCATAGCCGAACACCTGGCAACCCCTCTTCCGGAAATACCGGGCCAGTCCACTCATCCCGATGCCGCCGATGCCCACCAGATAAACGCGTTGTATGTTAGACAGCTCCATCATCCGGCGATTGATATTACTTCCTTTGCAATGATTTCATCGGCCTCCGGCAAGGCCATCAAACCGATCTGGCGACTTAGCTCTTCGGATCTTTGCTTATCATTGATTAAACTGATAGCAATATCCACAAGCTCGCGTTCCGCTACGCTGTCAGCCACCAGTACAGCCGCCCGGTTCTGAACGAGAGCCATGGCATTTTTCGTCTGATGATCTTCAGCCACGTTCGGTGACGGAACCAGGATAACCGGTTTCTTCACGACACACAGCTCGGCGATCGTACCTGCTCCGGCCCGGGAAACAATCACGTCAGCCATCGCATACGCAAGATCCATCCGGTCAAGAAACTCGAGAACCCGGATACCCTCCGGCACATCGGCTCCCAGTTGTTCGACGATGTTCCGGTAATAATATTTACCGGTTTGCCAGATAACCTGAACACCGGCTCCCTGCAGCTTCTCAAGGCCGCCAAGGACACTTCTGTTAAGCGTTCCGGCACCCAGACTTCCGCCTGTAACCAGCACGGTCTTCCGGGCTGCGTCCAGATTGAAGAATGCAGCGGCCTCAGCCTTCTTCCCTTCGATCTGAACCGAATCTTTCCGGATCGGATTTCCGGTTACCAGGACCTTATCCTCAGGGAAGAACTGCTCCATGCCGTCAAACGCAACACAGATCCTCCTGGCATTCTTACCCAGTCTTTTATTGGTGATACCCGCATAGGAGTTCTGTTCCTGTATCAGGTACGGAATTCCCATTTTTCCGGCCACATATAGAAGCGGGCCGGATGCATAACCACCTACCCCAACCACCACGTCGGGGCGGAACTCCCTGATCACCGAACGGGCCCGGAGAATTGATCTGAGCAGCTTAACGGGCAACAGCAGATTCTTCCACAGTGACTTGCGCTGAAAGCCCTGGATATCGAGGCCTATGATCCGGTAACCGGCCGCAGGAACTCGTTCCATCTCCATACGGCCTAGTGCGCCGACAAACAGGATCTCGGTATCCGGATCGATCCGCTTAAGCGCATTGGCAATCGATACAGCCGGGAAAATATGTCCCCCTGTTCCTCCGCCGCTTATGATCACTCTTTTTGACACTGCTGTATATCTGAATATTATTGTTTTGACTATTGAATCATATGACCGGCAACGCCTACCCCATAGCAGGAATCTCTCCGATAATCACTTTCTCATCATCCCCGGACTTCTCCTTCGACTTGTTCTTCTTTTCTTCGATGTCCCGGCTCACACTGAGTATGATCCCGAACGCAATACTGGTAAACAGGATCGACGTACCGCCCATGCTGACCAGCGGAAGCGGAACCCCTGTTACCGGCCCCAGTCCTACGGCAACAGCCATATTGGCAAATGCCTGAATGGCCAGTGTAAAACTCAGCCCGGCTGCAAGCAGCGCGCCAAATGCCTTGGGACTCTGTGTGACAATCAGGATACAGCGCCACAGGAAGACCAGGTATATGAAAACGAGCACAACACCGCCGACAGAGCCATATTCTTCGATGATCAGTGCAAACACAAAATCCGAGTACGGGTGCGGCAGAAAATTCCGCTGCGTACTGTTACCGGGCCCCTTGCCGAACAGTCCGCCGGTAGCTATCGCAATCTTGGACTGGTTGGCCTGAAAAGACTTATCCGGATCCGCCTTTTCCGGATGCAAAAAGACATCAACCCTGGAAATCCAGGTAGAGCTTCGACCCTGCCCTAAAACGACAACGCCCGCAAGCAAAATGATCCCTGCAAAACAAACTATCGAAATTTGCTTGATGCTTATTCTTCCGATAATGAGCAATAGAATGCTTACGCCAAACAACATCATAGCCGTTGAAAGATTCGCCGGTGCGATGAGAATAAAAACCCCACAAACAGAGCCCATTATCGGAAGAAAGGCACGTTTAGCATCCTTGATGTTTTCCTGCTTCCTGGTCAGTGTCCGAGCCAGGAACGTGATCAGCGCGAGTTTGGCCATATCCGAAGTCTGGAAAGTTTGATTAATTATCGGAATGGTGACCCATCGGCTAGCGTCATTTACATGATTTCCGAAAAACAGGGTGTACAAGAGCAGAGGTATCGTAATCCCCATTAGGATTTTTGAAATACCTGCATAGTATCGGTAATCCAGCAAATGCGAAAAGTACATCAGCGCCAATCCTCCAATGATCATCACCAGATGCTTGATTAAGAACTGTTCCGTACCTACGCCCTTTTTATAGGCAAGAGTTCCGGTCGCACTGTAGACCGCCAGCAGGGACCATACAGACAACAGTATCACGATCAGCCAAATCCAGCGATCACCCTTGGTTTTATTGATCAATCGTTGCATTAAAGTTCTTTAACAGCTTGTTTAAACTGATTACCCCGGTCTTCGTAGCTCTTGAACAGATCGAAGCTCGCACATGCAGGCGACAACAGGACGGTATCCCCTTTCTTCGCCAGATGATAACTTACCTCCACGGCTTCACGTGCCGAAGCGGTGTTTACGATCAGATCCACGTCGTCTTCAAAAGCGGCATGGATCCGTTTATTATCCTTTCCAAGACATACGATCGCCTTTACTTTGCTCCGTACCATGTCCCGAAGCATTTCATAATCATTTCCCTTATCAACCCCGCCGAGAATCAGTACCACGTCGCCGGGCATGCTTTCCAGGGCGTACCAGGTAGAATTAACGTTTGTCGCTTTCGAGTCGTTGATAAAATCAATTCCTGAGATCCGTGCAACATGTTCCAGGCGATGCTCGATATTCGTAAAGTTTCCCATGCTCTCACGGATGGAATCGTTGCGGAGTTCAAGAACTTTTGCCACAATGCCTGAAGCCATGGAGTTGTAAATGTTGTGTTTGCCCTGAAGAGCAAGTTCGCTGATGGTCATGATTAGAGACGGTTGGTTGATTTGGTCTAGGTTAAATATGATCTTGTCTTGTTCCAGGTACGCCCCTTTTTCTACAGGCTTCTGAATAGAGAAAGCATATGCTTTTGCACGAATGGTATGGTTGTATAATCCGCTGATCGTTTCAGTGTCGTCAGCGCAGTAAATGAAAACATCGGTTTCCCCCTGGTTCTGAGCAATACGAAACTTGGACGCCACGTAATTCTCCATCCGGTAGTCATACCGGTCCAGATGATCCGGTGTGATGTTTAAGAGAACCGCAATATCCGCTTTGAACGCATGCATGTCATCCAGCATGAAACTGCTGAGTTCGACCACATAGAAACGGAAGTCCTCCGTTGCTACCTGACGGGCCAGGCTCTTTCCGATATTCCCGGCCAGACCTACATTCAATCCCGCATTCTTCAGGATATGCCAGGTCAGCATGGTCGTTGTTGACTTGCCGTTCGACCCTGTTATGCAGATCATTTTCGCATCGGTAAAGCGGCCGGCAAACTCAATTTCTGAAATTACCGGTATTCCCCGAGCGCGAACGCTCCTGATGATCGCAGCCTTTTCCGGGATACCCGGGCTTTTGATCACCTCACTGGCAGACAGGATCCTTTCCTCGGTATGCTGATTCTCCTCGAAAGGCACCCCTAACGCTTCCAGCTCAGCCCGGTATTTCGCCGCAATCGGTCCCGAATCGGAAACGAACACGTCGTAGCCCTGCCTGACGGCAAGAACCGCAGCACCCACCCCGCTTTCGCCGGCTCCAAGAATCGCTATGTTTTTTAACTCTGCCATTATCTCAGCTTCAGTGTTACAATCGTTAAGATGGCCAGCATGATGCCGATAATCCAGAATCGGGTAACGATCTTTGATTCGTGGTATCCCCTTTTCTGGTAGTGATGATGCAATGGAGACATCAGGAAAAGGCGCCGCCCTTCCCCGTATTTCTTACGGGTATATTTGAACCAGCTTACCTGGAGAATGACAGAAATGTTCTCCACAAGGAAAATTCCGCAAAGGATAGGAATCAGCAGCTCTTTCCGGATCATGATCGCAAATGCAGCGATGATCCCGCCGATGGCCAGACTGCCGGTATCACCCATGAAAACCTGGGCCGGATAGGAGTTGTACCACAGGAAGCCGACACAGGCTCCCACAAACGCTCCCGCAAAGATCACCAGTTCACCCGAGTTGGGGATATACATGATATTCAGGTAGTCGGCAAAAATCGTATTACCCGACACGTAAGCCAGGATCGCAAGTGTGATCCCGATGATCGCCGACGTCCCGGTCGCCAGGCCGTCGATTCCATCGGTGATATTGGCCCCATTCGACACAGCGGTGATGATCACGATGACAAAAAACAGGAATACCACCAGCGCGTACTTTTCATATTCCTTACCCATGAAGTTCAGCACCTTGGCGTAATCAAACTCATTATTCTTATAGAAAGGAACGTTGGTCTTTGTCGATTTGAGATTCTGCGTGAAGTAATGCGAATTCCCCCGTTCATGGATCTCAATCGGCACGTCATTGCTGACCGGCAAGGACACCTGTTCACGAACCACGATTCCCGGATGAAAGTACATCGTCCAGCCAATAATGATAGCCAGTCCGACCTGCCCCATGATCTTGAATCGTCCCGCAAGGCCTTCCTTATCCTTCTTGAACACCTTGATGTAATCATCGATAAAACCGATCACGCCCATCCAAGCCGTGGTAATGATCATCAGGATGATGTAAATGTTCTCCAGCTTGGCAAACAACAGGGTTGGAACCAAAATTCCCATCAGGATGATAATTCCACCCATAGTTGGGGTTCCCTGTTTCTGAATCTGCCCTTCCAGACCCAGATTTCTGACCGTCTCACCTACCTGCTTGTACCGGAGGTATTTGATGAGCCGGCTGCCGTATACGGTGGTGATGAACAGTGAAAGAATGACTGCCATCCCCGTACGGAATGAGATATACTGGAATACTCCTGCTCCCGGAATATCAAATTGTCTGTCTAAGTAGGTGAACAGGTAGTACAGCATCAATTAAGCTCTTTAAACATGTCATTTAAAATCTTCTTATCATCGAACGGGTGTTTTACGCCCCGGATCTCCTGATACTTTTCGTGCCCCTTCCCGGCCAGAACGATGATATCCCCGGGCTGCGCGAAATGACATGCAGTGCGGATAGCTTCTTTCCTGTCGGCGATGGAGATCGCTTTTTTCCTGTTGTTCGGCGTAACGCCAGCTTCCATCTCCCGGATAATCTCCATGGGATCCTCGCTCCTCGGATTGTCCGAAGTCAGGATTACCTTGGTACTCCAGTCACAGGCAACCTGGGCCATTACCGGCCTTTTGGAGCGGTCCCGGTCACCGCCGCAACCGATAATCGTGATGACCTGCTCGGTCCCCTTCCGGATATCCTGCACGGTGCTCAACACATTCTGTACTGCGTCGGGCGTATGGGCATAATCCACAATACCGATCACTCCGGACGCCGAAGTGATATAATCAAACCGCCCTTCAGCTCCGCTGAGCCTGCTCAGAACGGTCAATACCTTTTCTTTATCCTGGTCCAGAAGCATCGCCGCACCGTAAACTGCCAGCAGATTATATGCATTGAAGCTTCCTACCATCCTGAACCAAACCTCTTCATTCTCGATATTCAGGATCAGGCCGCTGAAGTTATTCTCAAGAACACGGGCCTTGAAATCAGCCATGCTTCTCAAACTGTAGGTTCTTTTCCGGGCTCTGGTGTTCTGCAGCATGACCATGCCGTTCTTATCATCCAGATTGGTCAGCGCGAACGCCGATTTATCCAGTTCGTCAAAAAAGGCTTTCTTCGCTTTCAGGTACGAATCGAAGGTCTGGTGGAAGTCCAGGTGATCGTGGGTCAGGTTGGTGAAGATGCCTCCGGTGAAGTTCAACCCTTCTATGCGATGCTGGGCAACCGCATGAGAGCTGACCTCCATGAAACAATAATCGCAGCCGGCGGTCACCATATCGCTCAACAGACTGTTCAGCGTCAGCGGATCCGGTGTCGTATGGGTCGACGGCACGATCACCTCGTTAATATGATTCTGCACCGTAGAGATCAGACCCGCCTTGAATCCGAGTTCGCGGAACAGCTGGAACAGCAGAGTCGCAACCGTGGTCTTCCCATTGGTGCCGGTTACGCCGACCAGCTTTAATTGCGCCGAAGGGTTACTATAATAATTAGAAGCGATCCGGCCCAGGGCGCGCGCACTGTCTGAAACAGCCACATAGGTCACGCCCGGAATCTTTTCATCCGGAATTTCTTCGCACACAACCGCTGCTGCCCCTTGTCCGGCAGCTTTTGCGATGAACTGATGGCCGTCGGCCACTGTTCCTCTGACTGCAACGAACAAACTTCCCTGCACTGTCTTCCGCGAATCGAATTCAACCGAAGAAATATCCAGGTCTGTAGAACCTGAAACCTCCAGCAGCGACACGGAATACAATATATCTTTTAACTTCTTCACTGCAGTTCAATTATCGTCCTTGTTCCTTTAACAATCCGGGTGCCGGGAGCCGTCGATTGACGGATTACTTTTCCACTTCCCTTTACAACGGGCCGCAAACCTGCATTTCCCATGATATATAACGCATCCTTCAGACCCATCCCTATAACATCCGGCACAAAACCTTCTGTGTAGGAGATCTCCTGATAGGGAACCCCGTTATTGGTGTCCACATTATGTGCGCCCGCCGAGGCATAAAGCGGCTTGATCCCAAACGCCTTGTAAACCCGCTGAGCCGATCTCCTGTTCCCGGCCTTAACTTCGGGAAGGCGTGTATTTCCGACATACTGAACCTTCTCACGGTTGATCATCTCCGAATCCCGGGCATAGACCTTATCGGCAATTTCCCGGAATACCGGACCGGCTACGTCTGCAGCATAGTACGAGCCTTTGGAGCGGTCCGGGTTATGAACAACCACGATCATGGAGTACTTCGGTTTGTCCGCCGGGAAGTATCCGCAGAACGAAGCCTGGTATTCTCTCTTCAGCCGGTAACCATCCTTACCCTGCGCAACCTGCGCGGTACCGGTCTTTCCGGCGATCTTATAAAGCGGGTTCTTAAGCTTTTCCCCGGTTCCACCTTTCTCGTTAACCACGCCTTCCAGCATTTCATGTAGTTTTGCCAGCGTTTTCGGGGAACAGATCCGGCCGTTGATCTCCCGTGCCTGGAAGGTTTCGACGGTATTGCCGAACTTCCTGATCTCCCGCACAAAAAGCGGCGCGATCATCCGACCCTGGTTGGCAACGGCATTGTAAAAAGTCAGCATCTGCAGCGGTGTCATCTTCAACTCATACCCATATGCCATCTGCGGCAAAGTTAAGCCACTCCAGCTCTTACTTTCAGGAGTTTTTATCAACGGTCTTCCTTCCCCCGGAATCTGCAGTCCTGCGCGCTCACCCAGGTGAAGATCACGCAGTTTATCGGTAAACCGGCTCGGATGATCCTTATACGCCTGGTAAATCTTCTTCACCACCGCCACATTCGAAGAAACCTCGAAAGCCCTTTTCATGGTGATCACTCCGTAGCCGCCTTCATGCGAATCGCGGATCGTGTGCCGGTAAATCTTATATTTTCCGCCCTCGGTATCTACCAGATCGTTCAGGTCAAATTTCCCGTCTTCAAGACCTACCATATAGGAAGCCAGCTTGAACGTAGAACCCGGCTCAGCACTCTGCGCGATGGCATAATTGAACTGCTCCCTGTAAACGCCTTCGCTGATCCGCGTGAAATTCGCGATAGCCCGCACCTCACCGGTGGATACCTCCATCAAAATCACGGTTCCATGATCTGCATTGCTTTTGATCAGCTGCTTTTCCAGGGCGCGCTGGGCGACGTCCTGCATATTGATATCGATAGTGGAAATGATATCAGACCCATCCCGGGGCGCAATCTCAATATCCCGGTTCACCGGCATCCAGGTGCCGCCTGCGATCCGCTGCATCAGACGCTTGCCGCTTTCGCCGTCGATATAGTCGCCATAGGCGCCTTCGAGTCCGACAGGCTGAACATTTTCGTTCTTGTAACCGATCGTCCGGGCAGCCAGTGTTTTAAACGGAAGGATTCGCTTGTTCTGCTGAACCGCGATCAACCCGCCCCGGTATCGGCCCATGTTGAATACCGGAAATTTCCGGATTTCTTTCAGCTCCTGGTAAGAAACATCCCTTTTGATCAGGACGTACCGGGCACTGTCGGCGCGCGCATTGCGAAGGAACCGCGAGTACTGGGATGTTGACTTGTCTCCGAAGAACATGGATAGCTTTTGAGCCAGGGAGTCGATCTTCTGATAAAACACCTCATCCTCCAGGATACCTCCGGCAAGCATATCCATTCTCAGTTCATATTCAGGAACAGAGGTAGCGAGCAAACTGCCGTCCACTGAGTAGATATTCCCGCGGGCTGCCTCAACATTGACGAATTTGGTTGAGAGGCTGTCCGCCATCGCCCGCCACTTGTCTCCGTGGACGAACTGAACGATGAACAGCTTCGCAAGAACCGCCACAGCCAGCAATACAATCAGCCCGAAGGAGATATATACACGCAGTAATATGTCAGTCCTGATATTCATCTGCTGATACAATTATTTTCTGTGGTGGCTCGACGGGCTCTTTCAAACCCAGCGTATCCACCTTTTTTGCTACTTCAGTTTGCGTGCTTTTCAGCATCAGATCCGCCTTCACACTCTTAAAATCCCAGCTAAGCTCCTTTACCTCCTTATTCAGCTTATCGATCTTCCGGATGCTCTTTTCCGTTAAATGCCTGTTGCTGATATACAGCAGGCCCAGAAAAGCCAGGTAGAACACAAAAGGCAACATTTCAGTTGCCGCCTGCTTGGATATCACCCCGTCAGTAAAAAAGTTGGTTATGAAGTTCCGGGGAACTTCCGCCTTCTCTTTCACCTCAGGCCTTACCTCGGGCTCCAGATCATCTTCCGGCAACTGAACTCTGAACCGATTACTCATCTCCCCTTCCTATAACTTGACTGCAATCCGGAGCTTTGCGCTTCTGGCCCGGTTATTCTGTTTTATCTCTTCCTCCGAAGCGGTGATCGCCTTGCGCGTCACAGCTTCGAGCGGCTTGATCGTATTACCGAAAAAGTCCTTTTCTGCTTCGCCGCGGAATTTTCCGGTGTTGATGAAATTCTTCACCAGCCGGTCTTCCAGCGAATGGTAGGACATAACAACCAGACGACCACCCGGAGCAAGCACTTCGGAAGCCTGCTCGAGGAATTCCTGAAGAGCCTCAAGCTCCTGGTTAACCTCTATTCGAAGCGCCTGGAATACCTGGGCCATATATTTATTTTCTTTCCCTCTCGGAATCAGCCTGGCGATAACCTCCCTGAACTGGGACATGGTCTCTATCGGACTGTTCAGCCGAGCGGTCACAACGGTCTTCGCCAGGGACCGGGCATTCTTTACTTCTCCGTAGATTCCGAAGATCCGGTGCAAATGATCTTCACTGTACGTATTCAAAACCTCCTTGGCGGTGAGCGATGAAGACTGATCCATTCGCATATCCAGGTCGGCATCAAACCGGATGGAAAACCCGCGTTCAGGCTGATCAAACTGATGCGAGGAAACCCCCAGATCTGCAAGGATCCCGTCGGCAGACATCGCCTTATGCAACCGGCAATAGTTCTTCAGATACCTGAAGTTCCGATCGACAAAGACGATCCGGCTGTCATCAGGAACATTCTTCTGCGCATCAGCGTCCTGATCGAATGCGATCAGCCGCCCTTCAGGGCCCAGATGTTTCAGAATTTCCCTGGAGTGCCCTCCGCCACCGAAAGTCACGTCCACGTACGTACCGTCCGGCCTGATAGCCAGACCCTCCATACACTCACGGAGCATAACCGGAACGTGATACTCAGCCATCAGACCTCCTTCCTGCACCACCCATCACCTCTTCGGCCAGGTCTGCAAAATTCTCAGGCTCATTATCGAGCTGGGCATCATATGCCTCCTTGGACCAGAGCTCTATTTTGTTGAACTGACAAGATAACACGACCTCCGATTCCACACCGGCATACTCCAGCAGTGATTTGGGAAGCAGCACCCGATTGGAGGCATCAAGCGTCAGCTCGGTAGCCCCGCGCGTAAAATACCGGATGAACTCCCGGGTCTTTTTCTCATACGGATTCAGTTTGCTCAACTCTTCCACAATCTTATCCCACTCCTTCTTTGTGTAAATCACGAGATGCTTTTCGAAACCCCGGTTGACCACAAGCCCCTCTCTCTCAGCTTCTGGAAGCTGCTTTTTGAGATTGGACGGGATCATCATCCGGCCTTTCGCATCGAGTTTACAATCAAATTCTCCTAAAAAGTGGGCCATTAACGGGATTTGCCTTTTTATGTAATGTAAAAGTACAACATCTACCACTATTTACCACTTTCTCCCACAAAAAGTTTTCAACAGGAAATCTTTTCCCACCGAGGCCTCGAAAGGGCACAAAAAAAGCCCTGCGAATATTCCGCAGGGCTCCCGATTTTTTTATGCAATACGCTAATCGTTAATGGCTTTTACGCCGGGCAGCTCCTTACCCTCCATATATTCCAGGAGAGCCCCTCCACCTGTAGAAACGTAGCTTACCTGATCCTCAAATCCGAACTTGGAAACAGCCGCGGCAGAGTCGCCCCCGCCGATCAGCGAGAAGGCCCCGTTGCGGGTCGCCTCAACGACCGCTTCTGCTACGGAACGGGTTCCGTTCTCGAATTTTTCCATCTCGAAAACACCCATCGGCCCGTTCCAGAGGATCGTTTTCGATGAAGCGATCACATCCATGAACTTGCTGACCGTGTCAGGACCGATGTCGAGCCCCATCCAGCCGTCGCTGATATCATAATTGTCGGCCACATCAACACTGGCGTCATTGGAGAAGGCATCCGCAATGATCGAATCGTGGGGAAGCAAAAGATCCACGCCTTTACTTTTTGCCTTTTCCACCAAACTGTTTGCGAGGTCCAACTTATCGTTCTCTACCAGTGAATTGCCGATATTTCCGCCTTTCGCCTTCGCGAAGGTATAGGCCATCCCGCCGCCGATCAGCAGATTATCCACCTTATCGAGCAGGCGCTCGATCAAAAGAATCTTATCGGATACTTTAGCGCCGCCCATAATGGCGGTAAACGGCCGCTCAGGGTGGTTCAATACCTTTTCCGCGTTCTGAAGCTCACCGGCCATCAGGTAACCGAAGTATTTGGCGTCCGGAAAAAACTTTGCAATGACCGCCGTTGAGGCATGGGCACGATGGGCTGTTCCGAACGCATCATTCACGTAGACATCGCCCAGACGCGCCAACTTTCCGGCAAACTCTTCGTCTCCCTTTTCCTCTTCCTTATAAAACCTCAGGTTCTCCAGAAGCAGCACCTGGCCGGGCTGCAGATCCGCAGCTTTCTGAACTGCCTCCGGGCCGATACAATCCCCGGCAAACTGAACGTCGGTGCCCAGAACCCTGGAAAGGTGCGGCACTACATGTTTAAGCGAATATTTTTCCTCAGGCCCCTCCTTGGGGCGCCCCAGATGGGACATCAGGATCACTGCACCGCCATCCTTTAATATCTTATTGATGGTAGGAAGGGCCCCCTGAATCCGGTTATCATCGGTAATCTGGAAGTTCTCATCGAGAGGAACATTGAAGTCCACACGGATAAGTGCTTTCCTGCCCGAAAAATTAATTTGATCGATGGTTTTCATACTTAAGGTTTTATGGTGTAATAAAAGCTACCTGATTTTCAAATACATCTCCCTGTGGGGGCCGATTCCGGGAACCTCGAACTCATCAGAGATAAATTCAAAGCCCAGATTCAGATAGAACTGGTATGCCGCCTTGCGGGCATTGCACCAGAGGTAATTTGCCCGCTGCCCGCGCAGATAAACAATGGCAAAATTCAAAAGTTGGTTTCCTACGCCGGATTTTTGCCGGGTAGGAATGGTCGCCATTCCGCGGAGCTGGTATCCGGCACCGGGAAACCGGGGGTGTGACTGCAAATGAAAAGTCGCCACCCCGGTCAGCTCCTCTTCGGAAAAGTACCCCAGGTGAAATGAACCGACATCCCGATCACCCGGAAAATAGCACTCGGAAAGCGGCTTTCCGCCCCTGAGAACCTCACTCCTTACGGGAAGAACTTCATCAACGCTGAGAAACCGGATCATGATACCCGGCGATTTGCGATCTTTTCTACCAGGTCCGCAAGACGACTGGAGTACCCCATCTCATTATCATACCAGCCAACCACCTTAACCAGCCCCCCGACGATGGAAGTGAGCTGCGCATCAAAAATGCATGAATGGCTGTTACCCAGGATATCGACTGAAACCAGCGGCTCTTCAGTGTACTGAAGCACGCCCTTTAAAAAGGACTCCGACGCTTCTTTGAAGGCTGAATTGATATCAGCTACGGTAGGCTGCTCTTTCAGGATGCACGTAAAATCCGTGAGTGATCCGTTCAGCACAGGAACGCGGATACCGGCACCGCCCAGCTTTCCGTCGAGGTGGGTAAAAATATGCGTAATGGCCTTGGCAGCACCCGTGGTGGTAGGGATTATGGAAGCTGATGCAGCCCGGGCCCTGCGAAGGTCCTTGTGGGGAGCGTCATGCAGATTCTGATCTCCGGTCATCGAATGAACCGTAGTGATATATCCGTTAACAATGCCCCAGTTATCATCCAGCACCTTTAACATCGGAGCTACGTTATTGGTCGTACAGGAAGCGTTGGACAGAATCGGAGCCGACAGATCCACGTCCGCATCATTGACGCCGAGCACGATCGTCGGAATCTCTTTATCGGGAGAGGGCGCCGAGATGATTACCTGCTTAGCCCCCGCCTGCAGATGCAGGCCGGCCAGATCGCGGGTCAGAAACTTGCCGGTGGACTCAATGACGATGTCGACATCCAGGTCGGCCCAGGGAAGGTTCAGCGGATATCGTTCCGAGAATACTGGAATCTCCAGACCGTTTACCTGAATATGGTGCTCCCCGGCGGATATATCGGTTGAAAATCCGCCATGCACCGAGTCATATTTCAACAGATGAGCAAGCGTACCCGTTTCTGTTATGTCATTTATGGCTACAATCTGAACCCCCTGCTTTTTCAGGAGTGTGCGGAGACATATTCTTCCGATCCGGCCAAAACCGTTTATCGCTACTCTCATAACTGAAAATCTGACCAAAGTTATAGGTAATTATTCCGCAAAAAACTTATTTCATTTTTTTTTGAGATAATCATACCAATTTATATTTTTGCACCCGCTAACAGCAACATGGCCCGTTCGTCTAGGGGTTAGGACGCAAGATTTTCATTCTTGAAACAGGGGTTCGATTCCCCTACGGGCTACCAAAATAAATACAAAATAAAAGCTTGCAAGTCAACCCTTGCAGGCTTTTTTGCTTTCAGCGCCTGTAATGCCGGTTAGGTTTCCCTAAAGCCCCCGGAATTTCCACACCGGGTATGTCCTTTGCTTCCTGAAAGATCTGTAGCCATCCTAAAACCTATCTGGCAGAGATTTTGTTATGAAAATTAAAACTGGATAACAATGGATAAGTGGAGATTCTTTCAAGATCATAACCTCGAGTGGAGATGGGAAAGAAAATCAATTTTCGGCCTTCTGGTCGGTTCTTCAGCCCACGGCTTCAAGCTGTTTTCTGACTGCAGAGAGAACGCACTGTTCCATGGATTTTTTGACCGCTCCTCCCTCGTTGCCTAGCCCCCTCCCCCGCACTTCCCGTATCACTTGCCTTACCCGACAATTCGTTTCGTCTGATAAAACTGAATCAGGGGAACGTTGTTACTCATTAGACTATGTTTTGAAGCTTTGGTGATTCATCTGCTGCGTATTAATTCTACCCATTCCTGATCATACATCGGTAAATAGAAGGGCAGATATCCTTCCCCTGCAAAACAAAAAATAGGCTATATGAATTTTAGTGTGACGGATTTTCCGAGGCATTTAACCTAACATCTATTATGAAGAAAAAGATAGCGTTCATCAGCGAGCATGCTTCCCCTTTAGCCTGTTTAGGTGGAGTTGACACTGGAGGCCAGAATGTTTACGTTGCCGAATTAGCGAAGCATCTAGCAAAACAGCATTATTCGATTGATATTTTTACCCGCTGGGACGATCCTGATCAGCCCAAAGTCGTATACTGGCAGCCTGATATCCGGGTGATTCATATTAAAGCCGGGCCCGTCAGCGTTTTCCCCAAGGAAGAGCTGCTGCCGCATATCCCTGAGTTCAGGGAAAATGTGCTCTCCTTCATCAGACAGCAGAATGTCAGTTACTCCCTGATCCACGCTAATTTCTTTATGTCGGCATTAGTGGCTTCAGACCTGAAGCTGCTTTTGAACATCCCGTTCGTCGTGACATTCCATGCATTGGGCCACATCCGGAAGCAATTCCAGGGAAAACAGGATAAGTTTCCGGAAGAGCGCCTGCAGATCGAAGAACTCATTGTGAGGCAGGCCGACCTTGTGATCGCTGAATGCCCTCAGGACCGAGAGGACCTGATCAACTACTATAATGCGAACCCCAACCGGATCGCCACGATTCCCTGCGGATTCAGTTCAAAGGAATTCTACCCGATGAAAAAAGCGTTCGCCCGTAGGAAAGTGGGATTGGACCCGGATGAAAAGATCCTCCTTCAGCTGGGCAGAATGGTACCGAGAAAAGGCGTAGACAACGTAATCCGGTCCTTGAGTAAGTTGAAAAACACAGGAACCGTTGCCCGCCTGGTGATCGTGGGCGGTGAATCGGATGACCCCCAAATGAACACTCCGGAACTTGACCGGTTGAAAAAAATTGCGGCTGAGGAAGGGGTTTCCGACCAGATCATTTTTACAGGGAGAAAGAACCGGGATGTACTGAAGTATTACTACAACGCTGCCGACCTGTTCATTACTACTCCATGGTATGAGCCCTTCGGCATTACGCCTCTGGAATCCATGGCGTGCGGCACACCCGTGATAGGCTCGAACGTTGGGGGTATCAAATATACCGTCGTAGACGGCGAGACCGGATGCCTGGTTCCGCCGAATAATCCATACGCACTTGCCCACAAAGTCCACGAACTCCTGAACAACGACGCATTACTCCATACAATGAAAGAGAATTGCATCATGCGGGTAAATTCCCAGTTTACATGGAATCAGGTGGCATCCCAGGTCGGAATCGTATATGAGCGGATTTTCCTTACCCGGAAGCAGAGCCCGGTGGTCAGCACCTTGCCAACCAAAAGTAAGAGTGAAGCAGCATAACGCATTTCATGAACAAAGCTGTTTTTTTAGACAAGGACGGAACGTTAATCAAAGATATCCCCTACAACGCAGATCCTGACAAGATCATTCTGGAAGATACTGTCGCTGAGGCGCTGGGACGCCTGCAGGCTGCCGGATTTCTGCTGATCGTCATATCAAACCAGGCGGGCATCGCCCATGGCTTTTTCGGCGAAATGGCATTGCAAGGCGTCGAAACCCGGCTCAGGTCCCTGCTTGCTGAGACGAACGTGTCACTCGACGGGTTTTATTTTTGCCCTCATCACCCGGACGGGAAGTTACCGGAATACTCCACTGCGTGCAGTTGCAGGAAACCTTCGCCCGGAATGCTGCTCCAGGCAGCATCCGATCATCACATCGACCTTGGCCGGTCCTGGATGGTCGGCGATATCCTCCACGATGTGGAAGCCGGCAGCCGTGCAGGATGCCGGACGATCCTGATAAACAACGGCAATGAAACCGAGTGGATCTCCGGGGAACACCGCGTTCCGCATTCCATGGTGTCCGACCTCCGGCAGGCAGCCGAAATCATCCTGAACACCGAAACCGTCCCCGCCTGATATGAGCTGGAAAAACTGCAAGAAAATTCTGGCTATCCGCGCAGACAATCTGGGAGACCTGCTGATGTCCACGCCGGGGATCCGTGCGCTGAAAGATACTTTTGGTGCCGAGATCACCGTCCTGACCTCATCAATGGCGGCCGGGGCCGCAAAACTGATACCCGAGATCTCGTCTGTCATCACCTACGACCTGCCCTGGGTAAAAACGGACCAGGCATTCAGGGCGGAGGGCTTTTTAGATATTGTCCAAAGGCTCGAAAAGGAAAACTTCGATGCTGCCGTCGTTTTCACCGTGTACAGTCAGAATCCCCTGCCCGCAGCGATGCTGGCCTATCTTGCCAGGATTCCCAGACGCCTGGCCTATTGCAGGGAGAACCCCTATGACCTGCTAACCGACTGGGTGCCGGACAAAGAACCTTACTCTGCGATCAAACACCAGGTAAAAAGGGATCTTGACCTCGTAGCATCTGTCGGCGCGACAACCGTTGATGACCGGCTGTCCCTTTCGACCCAGGACGACCTGAAGCCGGAGGTTTTCGAAAGGCTGAGAATGTTCGGTGTCATGCCTGACGAACCATGGCTGATCCTGCATCCCGGAGTCAGTGAAGACAAGCGAATGTATCCCGAAGACCTTTGGATAGAAACCGGCCGGAAACTGGTAGACCAGCTGGGTTTTCAGCTGCTGCTGACAGGCACAGCTAACGAAAAGGGGCTGACCGACCGCATCCGGGCCGGGATTGGCGCCGGTTCATTTTCAGTTGCAGGAGCCTTCAGTCTGCCCGCGTTTATTCTTCTGAACCGCCTGGCCCCCCTTGTTATTGCGGTCAACACCGGAACGATCCATATTGCTGCGGCAACGGGCACCCCGGTTATCGTCCTCTACGCTCTGACCAATCCGCAGCATGCCCCCTGGAAGGTAACGGGAAAGGTACTGCCATTTGATGTTCCTGAGCAACTCCGGAGCCGCAATGAGGTGATCCGCCATGTGCATGAAAACCTGTTCGTGGAAAACGTACCCATGGCACATCCGGATGAGATTGTATCCGCCGCAAAAAGCATCCTCAGAGATGGGACCTCTGAATCCATCCCGGAACTAATCTCGCTGCGTAGCGACCACCAGAACCTCTTCTAACTCGTTAAGAACGACCTCAACATCTGCCCCGCGTGTACCGTCGATCGTCCGGTGAATCTCCTTATTAATAGGCCCCCATCGTTCCGGCTCGCCGTCCAGGCTGATCACTACACTCGGAATCTTAAGCGCGGCGGCTATGTGTGATACGCCGGTGCAGTTTGAGATCAGGGCAAACGCATTGCGGATCAGCGCGGCAACCGCTCCCAAGCTGGTCCGGCCGGCAGCGTTGATTGCCGGATGTTCCATATATTTCATAACCTCTTCGACAAGGGGCATCTCCTCCTGGGTGCCGGTGATCACTACGGAGAGTCCCTGCTGATAACAAAAATCTGCAAGCTTTGCAAAATTGGCGGGCGGCCATTGGCGGTATGCCCCCCGGGAGCCCGGATGAACGCAGACATAGTGCTCAGGCGTAATAGGGAGACCGGCAGCCTCCAGCTCTGCGAAATCCGAATCGAATAACGGGAACTCCAGATCATTCCCCCTGGACGGTATGCCGATCGAAGACATCAGGGACAGGTGCCGTTCGATCTCATGGATCTTTTCAGGATATGAAATAAAATATGGGCTGTCGGGACAGTAATGACCGGCGGTGCAGAATCCGGCTGTAAGTTTCGCTCCGAACAGTTCTATAAGCGGATTCACGACGGATCCGTTTCCCTGCATCTGGATCGCCAGGTCAAACGACCGCCTCTGAACCTGGGTCAGAAAGGACAGTACGTCACCGGCACTGAACTGCTGTTCGGGCAACCCCGGATATCCCGGAAAGTGGATGAAATCGTCAAAATAATAGGGGAACCTGCTCAGCAATCCTTTAGCCCACGGCAAACCTGCCAGGGTTATCCGGGCATCCGGAAAAGCATAGCGCAATGCCCGGATCGCCGGGATACTGCACAACATATCTCCAAGCTGAAGCGCTCTGAAAACGATAATATTCTTGATTTCGGTATCGGTAAGATTCATGAAGGTCTGTATTACTCGATTCCAACAACTAACCGGAAGCGGTTGTTTCGCGCAAGACCGGCAAACGTTATCCGGCAATTGCGGTTATTTTAGAAAATGTCATTCATGAAGAATCAGAGCAAGAAAGCGGAGAAACTGGCACCCCAGGACTCAGAACGAAAAGAAATACATCACCCCGAAAATGATAACGAGGCCGTGATCCATCCTGAAGACCTCCGGTATCATAAGGAAAATGCCGATTTTAAGGATATTGCCCGGCGAAAAGAAGAACAGGAGCAGCCGGTCCTGCCGGTAAAGGATCCGCCAAAGGAGAGCTGATCAATCCGGTGCCGGGTTTTTTTTCCGGAGTTTTCTGTTCTTCTGATGCCGGAGAAAGCTTAGAAGAACCTTTTCATCATGATTCAGGCCCTTATCCGGAGCAAGCCCGGCCAAATTGCTGATCTTTTTCAGGTACGGCTGCAGCTCCCCGGATTCAAAAGCTTCGAGAAGCGCCGGAAACACATAGGATTTCTTACAAATCGCCCGCGTGTTGCCCAGCTTACCTGATACAGTATCCAGTACCTCGTTGATGATCTTCTTCCTTCTGACCAGGTTTTCCGGGTATTCATAGGTTGCAAAGCACCTGAATGTCTCCATCGTGCCCGCCCACGTACGGAAGTCTTTCGCCGTAAAATCGCACCCGGTAATTTCTTTGATATACCTGTTGATCTTTCCCGAATCGATCGATTTCCGATCACCGTCGCTGGTGTAATACTGGAAGAGTTCCTGGCCCGGAATGTCGCGGCACTTCTTCACAAGCTTTGCCAGGCTGCGGTCATTGAGTTCGATATCGTGCATAACGCCCTTTTTGCCCTGGAAGCATAACCTTAGCGTATTTCCGTTCAGCTTTACGTGACGGTCTCTCAGCGTGGTCAGGCCGAAAGACCCGTACAATTGTTTATAATTTTCATTGCCGATCCGGATGTTAGTCTTTTGCATCATGTTCACCGAAATAGCCAGCACTTTCCGCTCATCCATCAGGCGTCTCCTCAGATCCTTACTGATATTCTTTCTGAACTGTGGCAACCGCCTCCCGAACTCCAGCAGATTGAAGTATTTGTTTTCGTTTCGGCTGCGGCTCCATTCATGGTGATACCGGTACTGTTTACGCCCCGCCTGGTCAATACCGGTCGTCTGAAGATGAGCATTGGCTTTTGACGCAATCCATACGTTCTCCCACGCCGGCGGGATGGCGAGCTTCCGGATCCGTTCCAGGGTCTTGGGATGCGTGACCGGGTTCCCGCGGGAATCCGTATAGACAAATCCTTCCCCTGTCCTGACTCTGGCGATCCCCGGCTGGGAATCGCTGGTGTAAACCAATCCGGTCTCGGCAAGCAATTCTTCTGTTTCAAGTACCATAGATATGTGTTAATGAAATAACCTGTACCGGGTAATGTTGTTCTTCAGCAGAACGTAAAGAAGCAGGAGCATGGCAGGGATGGCCTAGAGGGAGCTGCTCACCCGGTAGCGCCATCCTTCCCTGAGCCGGATCAGGATGGTAAGCACCGTGTTGAACATCAGATAAATCGAGAATATCCCGGCAATAAGGATCGGATTCCCGGCGCCCCTCAGCAGGTATGTGCCCGCCAGGATTCCGATATTGATGCTGATGAGCAGGACGGTCGCCTGCACATGGCTTAACCCAAGGCGGAGCAGCCGGTGATGGATATGGTTCCGGTCCCCGATGAAGGGGGACCCGTTATTCATCAGGCGCAACAGGAAGACCCGCAGGGCATCGAATACCGGAAGAATCAGAAGCGCAGCGGCCAGAGCAGGAGCGGATCCGGAAAAAACAGCGTCAGTTTCATCCAACCGGTGGTTCAGGTCCACGAACCTGAGCACCGACACTGCTGAAATAAACCCGATCAGCAATGATCCCGTGTCACCCAGGAAGATCTTTGCAGGTGTAAGATTGTACTTCAGGAATGCCAGCGATGCCCCTACCATCGCGAAGGAAAGGCATGCCAGTTCCCTTTCGGCCATAGCCAGGAACATGAATCCAAGGACCAGGTTGATCAGAAGCCCGACGGACCCGGCGAGGCCGTCGATCCCATCGATCAGATTAAAGGAGTTGATCAGGAATATAATCATCACAACCGAGCATATGACACTCAGAGAGAAAGGCAGTTCATAAATATTGAAGAGTCCATACAGGCTATTTATACGTACATCCGATAACATAACCATGATACCAGCAATGATGAACTGTATCATAAATTTCGTCTTGGGGTTGACACCGCAAAGATCGTCCTTAAGGCCTACGGCAAAGAGAATGATCGCTGAGGTCAGCAGATAGCTGTCCATCGTGAACTCCCCCACTTTAGAGAAGACCAGCGTGGTAATGGTGACGCTGCAGAAGATAGCAACCCCGCCCAGGCGGGATATTCCATGCTTATGTTCCTTGCGGTACGTTTCGAGATCGTCAAATAACAACCGCTGATTTGCGACATAAATAATACTTGGAATGACCAGCATTACAAGCAGCATGGCAAACAAGGTAACCGATAAATAAAACAATGTATAAGATTTAAATTAGAACCCTTTTCTACAATAAACTTTATGAAAAATTTTATAATTTCAAAATATATTTAACTAAAAGTTAAATATCGGTATTGTTTGAGCTTCCGCAGCAGTTTCATCAGTATCACCAGGAGGGGGTATCTGATCTCATTGCGATGCATCGCCCGGTAATCGCTTACCATTGATTTCAGCCTGTTCCGGATCGAGCTGTTGCTGACCCCGCCGGTACGCATCCGGACGAAGACAGCTGGCAGATAGCTTGCCTTCACCCTGAATTTGTGCATGAAACGCAACATCAGCTCGTAATCGGCGGCACTTCCATAGGCCAGGTCATAGCCTCCATACCGGTCAAAAAGTTCCTTTCTGGCATAGAAAGTAGGATGTGCCGGCATCCAGCCGGAGGCGAAAAGTTTGTCATGATAAGGCCGGCCTGTCCACTTCCTCACGATCCGGGCTGAATTTTTCCTGCTGATATAAAACAGGTTCCCGTAGACTATATCGGTTCCGGTCGCCGTAAAGGTTCCGACGATCTTTTCCAATATGTCGTCCCCTGAGAAGAAGTCATCCGCATTGAGAATGCCGATTATATCACCGGTGGCCATAGCAATTCCTTTATTCATCGCATCATAAATGCCCAGATCCTTTTCAGACACGAACCTGCATATCCGGCTCCCGTATGAATGTATAAGTTCTACCGTTCCATCCGCCGACCCGCCGTCCACAATAATATATTCCGTATCAGTATAGGACTGTCGCAGGACCGACTCAATACAGTCAGCGATAAACGCCCTGCCATTATATACGACGGTAATAATCGTAACCTTCATAACAAAACCAATAAAAAATTAACTTTAAATTTAATTTACAATAAATTTTGAAATTAATTTTCTTTTAATAATTTAGATTCTACAAAAGGGAAAATTTGTTCTGATGAGAAAAGGGGTTAGAGGGACACTGTCCTTCCATTGTATTGTATTGTTCGCTATCCTGCTCACCTCGTGTGCTAACCGCTACCGGAATGCGCTGTTCAGGTCCAGGATGGACGGCGCTGCCGACACGATGCATTCGGTATTCGTAGTTAACGAGCGTCCCGAAGAGTCATCTGTTTACCGGATCAAAACAAACGACATCCTGGCCGTCCGGAATCTCCAGGATCTGCGGCTGATCACGCCCCAGGAAAACATGCTCCAGAATCAGCAGCAGTTCACTTATCGTGTTGATATGGATGGTATGATCACGCTCCCGGTGGTCGGCAGCCTGCCTATTGCAGGAATGAGCCGGAAGGAAGCGTCCGACAAGATTCAGTCGCTGTATAAACGAACCCTACTGAAAGACCCCATCATCGATATTTCAGTAATTAATCTGAAGGTTACCGTCCTCGGGGAGTTCACCCGGCAGGGCAATTTTCTTCTTGAAAAAGAAAACACCTCCCTGATTGATATCATAGGGGAAGCCGGAGGGATCACTTCCAGGGCGAATCCAAAGAGCCTGAAGATCATACGGGGCGACCGGCAAAACCCGGAGATCATATATGTCAACCTGAAGGATATCAAGAGCCTTTCCAACCCGAAACTGATTCTCCGGAACAATGATATCATCTACATGGAGCCGCAGGGCATCTATGGTACCGGTGAGCGGGTGCAGAGCTTCTCAACCGTCCTGCAACCGGTCCTCCTGATACTGAACACCGCATTAATCATTTACAACTTCGCCCGCTAAATGAAAGTAGTTGAACCGACAGAGCCGCGGAAAGCTGCGGTACAGGAAATAGATTATCTCAAGGTACTTAAGATCCTGCTGAGCCGCTGGTACTGGATTGCCGGGACCATATTTGCCGGCCTGATTATTGCCCGCTTATACCTCTGGTATACTCCCCCGGTCTATTCCACCTCAGCATCCCTGAAGTTCGACGAAAAGCGGTCTGAGATTTCGGAGCTGATCAAGGTGAGCAGCTATTACGACCGCACCAATAAAGTTGAATCGGAAACTTTTGTTATCAAGTCGCGCCCTGTGCTCCTGAATGCCATTTCAAGATTACACTACGACGTATCATATTACCTGAACGGACGGGTCAGGATCAGCGAACTCTATCCGCAGGTGCCCTTTCCGGTTACCATCATCGCAAAAGACACCGCCTCGCACTATGAGGGGCTGATCAGCTATACGCCTGTAACCGACCAGACGTTTCGCCTGAGTTTCCCGATTAAGCATGAACGGCAGGTAAAACTATATCACTATGGCGATACCATCACAATGAAAGGCATCCGGTTCCGCGTAGGAAAACCTAAAAAATCAGATAAATCGGAATACAGCTTCAGGTTCAACAATACGGAAGACTTCTATGGACGGGTCGCAGGCGGACTGTCCATGAAACCGGCCAACAAGAGCTCCAACGTGCTGTTACTAACGGCTACTGACAGAAACCCCCGGTTTGCAGCTGATATCCTCAACTCGATCCTCCTGGAATATGTGTACTACGATGCGGATCAGAAGAGCATGTCGGCCACTCAAACGATCAGATTCATTGAGGATCAGCTTAAGTTTCTTTCCGGGGAAGTAGATTATGCAGGGTCAGCGCTTGAGCGCTTCAAGGAACGGAACGGATTGGTGAGCCTGCCCACGGCCACCGACCTGAATGTCGGAAAGTTATCCGAGCAGGAAAGCCAGAAGAATCTGCTCAAGATTCAGGAACTGGCCATCACCCAGCTCGAAAAACAGGTCGCCAGCAACAAAAAACAGGTTGGCCTGAATTTTAACCTGGAAGGATCGGTTGACCCGCTGCTTGCCGGCCTCATCAACCAGTTGAATGCGCTGATCGTCGACAAGGACAAAAGGTTGGTCGTATTCAACGCATCCTCCGCACCGGTACAGGAGATTGAACGGCAAATAGCAACGACCAAATCGGCAATCGCTGATAATATTCGCCTTCAAAGGGTACGAAACGCCCGTACACTCCGATATATTGACCAGCAAATCAGGAAAGCGCAAAAAACGATCAACAAACTTCCGGCTGCCGAACGGGATTTCGTGAATCTGCAGACAGCGTTTAACATCAACCAGAAGGTATACTCCTACCTTTCCGAGAAAAAGCTGGAGGCGCAGATCAGCCGGGCAGCGGTTGTACCCGGAGCCACGATCATTGAGGAGGCTCCCGAGGCGGGAACGCTGATCGCCCCTATACCGCGTAAGGTTTATGTATCGGCCGTGGTCTTAGGACTGCTGTCGGGCATCGGGCTGATCATTCTCAAAAGAATCTCCAACCCGTATATCTATGACAAGGAGACGGTAGAAAGTCTCACCAACGCGCCGATCATCGGAGTAATCAGGAAGTTTCCCGGACCTATCGACCTTGATAACAGGCAGATCCTGTCTATTGAAAAACCTAAATCGGTCTTTGCCGAATCCGTACGGTCCGTGAGGACGAATCTGAGTTTCCTCGCAAGCGAAAAGGCAAGCAAGGTCATATGCATTACTTCTGAAATAGCCGGCGAAGGAAAGTCTTTTGTCACGATCAACCTGGCCAGCACCCTCGCCCTGATCGATAAAAAAGTTCTACTGATCGCCACCGACTTACGAAGATCCAAGCTGCATAAAACCTTCGAAACCTCAAACACTGCTGGATTAAGCACCTACCTCTCGAACCAGAGTGTGCTGGAAAATATCATAGTGCATACCAGCGTAGCCGGACTGGACTTTATCCCGTCGGGGCCCGTACCTCCGAATCCTTCGGAACTGCTGCATAGCGAGAAAATGAAGGACATGATCCGGACCCTGAGCGGACACTATGACTTCATTCTGCTGGACACGGCACCGGTCGGACTGGTTTCGGATTCCATTCCGCTGATCAGGCTGTCGGATGTCAATCTCTATGTGATCCGCTCCGGTGTCTCCCGGTTCAATTCAGCGACGATCCCGGACCGGCTTTGCCGCGAATACAGCCTGAACAATGTGGTTGTCGTTCTGAATGCGTTTGGCGACGATGCGCTGCACAGCCGCTATTTCACCACGAATTACACCACCAGCTATTACAGCAACTACTACTATTATTCGGACTACTCCGGCTATTCTTCTTCCGGCTATTATGCGGAAGATGAGAAAGCCAGATTCTGGCAGATATGGAAAAAGACTAAAAGCGTATAAAAGAACAACGAAATGAGTACAGATCAATACAAGTGGTATCCGGTTTATACGAACCCCCGGGCGGAAAAGAAGGCGCACCAGCAACTTTTGCAGAAGGGCATTGAAGCGTATCTGCCGCTGACCAAGGCCCTGAAGCAATGGAGCGACCGGAAGAAATGGGTGGAAGAACCGCTGATCAGTTCGTACCTGTTTGTTAACATCACCGCAAGGGAACTTGAACAGGTCCTGATGACACCCGGAATCTGCCGGTTCATCTATTTTTCAGGAAAGATAGCATCCATGCCGGAAAGCCAGATCACGAACCTTAAACTCCTGCTGGCGACCGACAGCCAGCTGGAGGTAACTACACGGGCCTTTCAGAAAGGAGAGCAGGTGCTGATCAAGGCAGGTCCGCTTCAGGGGCTGCAGGGCGAGCTGGTTGAATTTCAATCCTCCAAACGGCTTTTACTCCGGATCGACCATATCGGCCAATCCGTATTAATCCAGGTGTCGAAGGCCTTCATTGAGCCGTTGTATACCTGCGCCGGCACGCTGTAGAAACAGAGCGTTCCGGCCCCAAAAATAAACCCGCTCCCAGTTGCAACTGGTTTGCAGCTGGCGCATTGAAGCAGTATTGTTTTCATCTGTCAACCCACGATCCGTCATGGGACTGACCCGGCGAAGCCGTCGGATGACCATCCCTCAGACAGACTATGTGACTGACGCGGCGAAGCCGTATCCGAATTAACCCAAAACCTTAAGATGAGTCCTATGTGTCGTATAGCTGGAATTATCACTCAAAAGAAGCATTCTTTAAAAAATTACCTCCGCGTGAGAGCCATGTGTGACAGCCTGGCCCATGGCGGACCGGATGGCGACGGCATTTACCTCGATAGAAGCGGCAAAATCTGCCTGGGTCACCGCAGGCTGGCCATCCGGGATCTGTCAACGGCAGGGCATCAGCCCATGTCAAAAGAATCCGAAGATGTTTGGCTGACTTTCAACGGGGAGATCTACAACTTCATGGAACTCAGGGAGGAACTGGAGAAAAACGGCTATACCTTTGAGACCGCCACCGATACCGAAGTCGTACTTAAGGCCTATATACTCTGGGGAACTGCCGCTTTCGGAAAACTGGAAGGAATGTTTGCTTTTGCAGTGGTTGACCTTCGGAGCAATAAAACCTACCTGGTGAGGGGCCAGGCCGGCATTAAGCCGCTCTATTATCGCATCCATGATAACGGCCTGATCTTCGCCTCCGAAGTCAGGGCTTTCCGGAACTGCGGCCTCCATATACCGGAGGATCCGGACTGGAAAATCCTGTTTCTGGCATTCGGACATATTCCGGAACCTTTTACCACGCTCGAAGGAGTGAGAATGCTCCCGAAGGGACACTTCCTCGAATGGGACAACGAAACGGGAGAACATGAGCTCCGGGAATATTTCACATACCAGTATTCGCCCGAAATAAAAGACCATCGGTCGGCAGTAGGGATGGTACAGGAAACCCTGCAGGCATCCGTGGATCGTCACCTGATTGCTGATGCCCCGATAGGAGTTTTCCTGAGTGGCAGAATTGACTCCAGCATTTTGACGCTGCTGGCAGGCCGCTCACTGGGGACTGAGCTTAAAACACTCTCTTTGAATTTTGCGGAGGCGGGGTTCAATGAGAGGCCATATCAGCAGGTGATCGCCGAAAAAGTAAACGGAAACCATACGGAGAACGAAATATCGAAGGCGGACTTTGCGGAAAGTTTCGGTGCCATCATGGAGGCCATGGATCAGCCCTCGACCGACGGAATCAATACCTGGTTCATCAGCAGATGCGCCAAGGAGAACGGCTTAAAAACCGTCCTGTCAGGCATCGGCGGAGATGAGTATTTTGGCGGCTATCCGTCATTCAACAGAGTAAGACTCATCAGCGGGCTCCGGAAATTACCGCGGATCCTGTTGCGGCTGGCCGAAATGCACTCTGTATTAAAGTACAAGAGGATCAGCTACCTCAGCATGAAGAACCCGATCGGGGAATACCTTTTCATGAGAGGATGCTACACACCGGGAACCATCGCACGCATTCTGGGGCTCAGCCGGGAGAGGGTGCTGGGGGTTCTCGAACGCTTCCCGACACCTCCGGCTCTGAACGACCTGAAAGGCGGAAACAGGATCAGCTGGTTTGAATCAAACCTGTATATGCAAAACCAGCTGCTCAAAGATACGGACACGATGAGCATGTGCCACGGTATTGAAATACGCGTACCGTTCCTGGACCATCAGATGATCCGGACGATGCTGAAAATTGATCCCGCTGTTAAATTCAACAACAAGCTGCCAAAGAAACTACTGATCGAGGCTTTTGCAGATATCCTTCCCAAGGTGATCTGGAACCGCAGCAAGATGGGTTTTACCGTTCCGCTTCAGGAGTGGATGAAGGAAGCCGGCGTCATATCGAATGAGAACCTTTACCCCGGAAGTACTTCAAAAAAACTGATCAAAGCGTTTAAAAAGGGAAAACTTCACTGGTCTGCGGCATTTGCGTTATACCTGGTGCACAACTCAGCAGCCACGCCGGTGCAGGAAACTGAACAGCGGATCGTCCGGAACCAGTCGCTGAAAGACCTTTTCTGGGAGCCTTTTCAGATGATCAAGACCAGGAGATCCTTCAACTACTCGCTTAACTAACTAATTGAGCAGCCGCCGTGAAAGATAGAGTCCTTTTCCTGACCCTTCGCACCTTCAGCCTGACTGGTGGAATAGAAAAGGTCTGCAGGACCCTGGCCAGGGTCCTGTCCGATCTGTGCAGCGAACCGGAGGTAAGAATGTATTCTATGTATGATCATATGGAAGACCTGGACAAGCGCTATATAAAGCCCGAGAACTTCCGGGGATTCGCGACGAATAAAGGCACCTTCTTATGGGCCTCATTCTTCCGGGGTGTCCGTTCGGATAAAGTTATTCTCAGCCACATAAACCTCCTCATCTTCGGCTGGCTTGTGAAGAAGGTATCGCCGAGTACAGAGATCATCTTATTGGCGCATGGAATCGAGGTCTGGAGAGAACTCAGATCCTGGAAGAAGCACTTCCTTCGGAAGGATTGCCGGATATGGGCGGTCAGCAGTTACACGGCCGGCGTACTTAAAGAGAGGCATGACATACCGCCGGAGCGGATCCAGGTTCTGAACAACGGGTTGGATCCGTTCTTCAGCGTACCCGAGATCAAGGAGAGACCGGACCAGCTGGTTTACAAGCATGGAATTCTTAAATCGGATCCGATTCTGTTTACCCTCACCAGAATTGCATCCACCGAAGGCTACAAGGGCTATGACCTGGTTCTTGAGGTATTACCGGAGATCATCAGGGTCCACCCGACCCTGCTGTATTTCATCGCTGGGCAGGCGGACCCGGAGGAGCAGTTGCGCCTTGAAGTGATGATCGAAGCCTTGAACCTGGAAAACAATGTCGTCCTGCTTGGCTACATTCCCGAGGATAAAGTCAGCAAATACTACCAGCTCTCCGATGTGTTTATCATGCCGAGCAGGAAGGAAGGATTCGGGCTGGTGTTTATCGAGGCAGCGGCATGCGGCACCAGGGTCATTGCCGGCAATCAGGACGGTAGTTCCGATGCTCTTTTACAAGGACGGTTGGGCACGCTCATCAACCCTCAGGATAAAACCGGAATCAGGAATGCAATCATAAAGTCCCTGTCGGATTCCGATACAGACGGTTCCAGGCTGATTCAGAGAACCTGCCTTAAGCATTTCAGTTATCAAGCCTACAGGGAAAGGGTCCGAAAACTGATCACCCACCGGTACGGTCCGCCTGTCCGGGATGTCGAAGGACCCCAAAAATACCAGATCATTACGGCACCATAACGCAGATTTATGCAAGAGATACTCAGCCCTGTTATGACTTCATCCGCAATTCGCGGCAGCCTTTCGCTGCCGGATGAGCGGGAGAATCAATCAGAGACGTCGTTTGAATGGACAATCGAGCCCCGGAGCTCGATCATGGACCTGAAGCTCAGCGACGTCTGGGAGTACCGGGATCTTCTGATGCTGCTTGTCCGCCGTGATTTTGTCTCATTCTACAAGCAGACCATTTTCGGGCCCGTCTGGTTCTTTGTTCAGCCGCTTTTGACGACCATCACATTCACGTTTGTATTTGGCCGCCTGGCGGGCATATCCACCGACGGACTGCCGCAGCCCCTTTTCTATATGGCTGGAATTACCGCATGGAACTACTTTGCCGAATGTCTGACCAAAACGTCAACCGTGTTCAAAGACAATGCGAATATCTTCGGGAAGGTATACTTCCCGAGACTGATCATGCCGTTAAGCATCGTCGTATCGAACCTGATCCGCTTTGCGGTTCAGTTCATACTGTTTCTGGCAATGATCGCATACTACCGGCTCACCGGCATTCACTTCAGTCCCACCCCTGCAGCTGGGTTATTTCCGGTCATTCTGATACTCATGGCGGCACAGGGACTTGGGCTCGGGATGATCATCTCGGCCATGACAACGAAATACCGGGACCTCGCATTCCTGGTCACATTCGGTGTCCAGCTGCTGATGTATGCAACGACTGTCATTTACCCCCTATCGACGGCAAATGAAAGCATTCGCTGGATTATTGAAGCCAACCCGATGACTGCACTGATCGAAACGTTCCGGTATGGATTTCTGGGCAAGGGCAGTTTCACCTGGTCTTCGCTGGGGTATTCGGCATTAAGCACCATTACGATCCTTGTCGCCGGGATTATCATATTCAACAGGGTTGAGCGGAATTTTGTGGACACGGTTTAACGATTCGCTGAAGACGACATGGGAAATATTGCTATTAAAGTCGAAAACCTATCCAAAGCATATCAGCTGGGAGAAATCGGCACCGGAACCCTTAGCCGGGATGTGGAACGCTGGATCGCAAAAGCAAGAGGCAAGGAAGATCCGTTCCTGAGAATCGGCGAAACAAACGTCCGGTCTGCCCGGGGAGAAAGCGACGTGGTCTGGAGCCTGAAGGATATCAGTTTTGAAATTGAACAGGGAGATGCTGTCGGGATCATCGGACGAAACGGAGCCGGCAAGAGCACGCTGTTAAAGATAATCAGCAGGATCACCTCCCCTACCAGCGGAAGAATCCATGGTAAGGGACGAATCGCCAGCCTGCTTGAAGTTGGCACCGGTTTCCACCCGGAGCTTACGGGGCGGGAAAATATCTTCCTGAATGGCGCGATCCTCGGTATGAGAAAGCGTGAGATACAAAGACAATTTGACCAGATCGTGGACTTTGCGGGTGTTGAACGATATGTTGATACGCCGGTGAAACGCTACTCCTCCGGAATGTATGTACGCCTGGCGTTCGCTGTAGCAGCCCACCTTGAATCGGAGATTCTGATCGTGGATGAGGTCCTTGCGGTCGGCGACGCAGAATTCCAGAAAAAATGCCTGGGAAAAATGGGCGAAGCTAGTAAAGGTGAAGGGCGAACCGTGCTGTTTGTCAGCCACAATATGGGATCACTCAAGAGCCTTTGCGATAAAAGTCTTCTATTGGAAAATGGAACCCTTGCTGCAATGGGAAAATCCGTTGATCTGATTAATCTCTATAATAAGGTTACAACGAATTGTTTGACACCAGGCAGCTGGGAAAACCCCGAAGAGGAGAGTGAGGTAGCGCAGCTAAAAAGCATACGGATAACGGGGGACGACTCCAAGCCCTCAATTGTCTACCAAAATACGGACAGAATAACCATATTATTCAAAGTCGATTTCATAGTGCCGGTTGAGAATTTCAAAGTCGGCTTTGATTTGATAAAGAACGGAGAAATTGTGTTTACAACATACAGCATCGATACGGATCCTGTCAGAGGAGCGATAAATCGCGGAGAAAAACAATTCAAGTGCACTATTGAGCCAAAGCTCTTAAATCATGGCTGTTACGCGCTAAGGCCTTTGATGTCGATCCATTGCGAACGAGGACTAACTAGCATTAACAAGCCGATTTTAGAATTCGAAGTTCGCTTCGATAAATCCAACCCCTACCACACCGTCTATGATGAATCAAACCATACAGGATTCATCTCCCCATTTATCGACTGGACATTATGTTAAACCTATGGCATCAATAAAATCACTGTTGATTTTCGGATTCAAGGTCTTGTTTTTTATCAGAAGGAAGCTAACGTTTGACAACCCGATTAATCAACTTATCGCATACACATACCTGCGTGCACATGGTGTTGATTGTGAATATGGAGCAATTCGGCTCCAAGGGTTCCCTATCATCCGAAAAGCTCCAGGGTCATCCATTAAAATAACCGGGAGGGTACACCTTATATCAAAAGCAGAATACAATGTTGCAGGAGTAAACCATAGATGCATAATCTCAACGGTCAGCAAGAATGCGAGCATTCGGATAAAAGGCCCATTTGGTGCATCGGGATGTGCCATTGTAGCAAGTAAGTCGATCAATATTGATAAAAATGTTACGCTTGGCGTGAATACAAAAATATACGACACCGATTTTCACCCCATCGACCCGATTTACCGGTCAAGCCCCGAGTACTCGGACAAGGTAAAAAGCGGCCCCGTAGAAATAGGAGAAAATGTATGGATCTGCGCAAACTCTACTGTATTAAAAAATGTCAGGATCGGTCAAAATGCTGTGGTTGGCGCCCATTCATTAGTATTAAAAAGCATTCCTGAAAACGTTGTCTTTGGAAACGAACCTGCGCACTTTATTTATGATCTTAAGAAAGTCATCCCTCAAACTGTTTTGACCTAGAAATAGTCATGGTAATAAAACTCACAACGCCTTGGCAACATAGCTTTCTAAAACTTCAGATACCATTCGGTTCTTCAGCAAAGTTCCATGTTGATGATCTTGCAAGAGAATGTGACTATTGGATAATCTGGGGTGGCCTTCCGCCTGACAGGACAGCTGAGTGGGCGCAGTGCCCGGCTCAAAACGTACTCTTTATGACGGATGAAGTTCATGATCAGAAAAGATTTGACAAGAACTTCTTACGCCAGTTCAGTGCCATTCTAACCAATCGTCAGGACATAGAACACTCGAACGTTATAAAGATTCATGAATTCAATCACTGGCATTTGAACAAAAGCCTGGCTGATTTGGCACACCAGCAGTCAATATTAAAATCAAGATCGATATCTGTTGTCTGTTCCGATCTGACCGACCTGCCTGGCCATAAGGCCAGGTACGCGCTGGTGAACAGATTAATCGGTCACTTCAAGGATAGACTGGACGTTTATGGCCGCGGCTTCAATGCAATAAGCGACAAATGGGATGCATTAGCACCATACAAGTATTCAATTGCCATAGAGAACAATTGTCATCCTGGATATTTCACAGAAAAAATTAGCGAATGTTACCTGGCACACACTTTCCCCATATACTATGGCGCGCCAAACATTTGCGATTATTTTGATAAAAGGAGCATGTTACTTATAGACATAAGAGATTATATGTCCTGCATCACAAACATTGAAAAATTGTTAGATGAAGACCCTTACTATAAAGTTGAAGACCTTATTATCAAACAAAAGATTCGATACCTCAAACGCTACCATCTCTTCCCTGCACTCTTGAATTTGCTTCTGTCAGAGTTTCCCGATGGAAATCGTCTACGGAAGGAGAAGGTTCTAATTAAGTCACAGGCAACTTTTTCGAAATATTACCATGCGAGAAAGATTGCAAGAGGAATTAAAGCACTGCTGCAATGACAAACGGAATTTCAGTCATAATTTGTTGCTATAATAGCGAGAAAAGACTACCCGAGACATTAAAACATATTGCTCTACAGCAGGTGGATGATGCTATAAGCTGGGAAGTACTTGTCATCAATAACAATTCATCAGATAACACCCGTGAGGTTGCTATTCAGGAGTGGAATACTTACCAAACTCCAGATCTTCGGTTTGAAGTAATCGATGAGCCAAAGCCAGGATTGAACCATGCCCGGGAAAAAGGAATAAGTGAAAGCAAATACAAGTATGTCATTTTTTGCGATGACGACAACTGGCTCGCTGAGAATTATGTTCAGGATGCGTATAACATCCTGCACTCCAATAACCGGATCGCTGTCTTAGGCGGTCATGGGGAGCCGGTATTTGAATCGGCTATTCCGCCCCACTTCTGGAAAAATCAATACGATGCCCTGGCGGTTGGCCCGCAAAGCCTGCACGAGGGAAATATTACGGACTCACGCGGGGTTGTTTACGGTGCGGGAATGGTCTTAAATAAAGAGGCCTACTTCACCTTAAAGGAAAAGCACCATTTCCGGTTCTTAACTACCGATCGGAATGGATCGAGCCTGATCAGCGGTGGGGACTTCGAACTTTGCATCGCCTTCAGAAACGCCGGCTACCAGATCTGGTATTCCGGGAAGCTACGGTTCAGACATTATATACCGTCGAACAGAACCGAGATCGGTTACTATAAAAAGCTCTTTGAAGCATTCGGAAGAACCGATTACCTCCTTCTGTCCTATCAGTGCTGCAGAGTTCCGGAAAGCATCAGGCACCATTGGGCCTATCTGATGCTGCAAAAGATCAAAAACAACCTCCTGGTTCGCCCGGCTGAGATCATGCTTGCGATCGTGCACCCCCGTTCCTATGGCAGGATCAGATCATACTACTATCTCTACACCACATTAGGATTTCTGAAAGGACTGATGTCAGACCGGAAGCTGCATAAGGTGAGGATCAGCGAATCTCCTTTCTTGAATTACATTCAAAACCGGTGAAAGTCATCGCGATCGAGAAATATCCCACGCTCCTGAAAGGAGGATCGGAAAAGGCATACTTCGAGGTATTGTCCTTACTGAAAAAGAAAGGGCATGAAGTCACGCTGTATTACTGCCTGGAGGGAGACTTACTTCCTAAACTGGCAGACATCGGAATAAAAACGATCCGGATCAAGCGGTCAAACATTCAGAAAGCCTGCTCGGTCAGGCAGTGGGCAGAGCTTTATCAGAGCTATAGGACCATTGACAAAAACCATGACATCATTTACCTGAACTATTTACACGATACGCCCTTAGCACTGCTGATCAAATTAAAGACCGGGATGAAGATCATCTGCCATATGCGTGTCTCATCAACTCTGATCTGCCGCCAGCTGAGGTTTACGGGTAGATTCGTCGATCATTTCCTGGTGCTGAACCAACGGCAGCGATCGGTCTTTTCGCAGCATTTTCCAAAAAACAAACTGTCAGTCATTCCGGATGGCGTTCCATTTGACAGCGGCCGGTCTTGGGTTTCCCGACCAAGACAAGGGGCAGTTTACGTCGGCCGGATCGCCAGGGAAAAAGGTCTTACTTCCCTGCTGGCCGCCTGGAAGATCTTAAGGGAGAACTACCGTCTCAACATCCCCTTGTCCATTACGGGACCGTCGGACAGCGAGGAAGAAAAGGCATTTCGCACCCAGCTGGCCAGCGAAATAGCGAAGTCGGGGCTGCAATCCCTGGTCAGCATCGATCCTTATACACCGGATCCGGTTTCCTATCTGGGAAGTTTTGAGTTTTCCGTATTTCCATCCACATGTGAGGAAACATTCGGCAGAACCATCGTGGAATCCATTATCGCCGGAACGATCGTTTTTGCGCGGGATATCGGCATCACCTCAGAGATCCTGGCCCCGGAATCTGAAAAGCTGATCTTTAGATCTGAGGAAGATCTTTCGCTGAAAATAAGCCGATACCTGAAGGGCGAATCCGCTATTGACATGGCCAGTCTTTACAACCATGTCCGGGACCGCTACAACATTGAAGAGAATATCGATCTGACAGAAAAATCACTGCTGGAGGCGACAAACGGTTAGGTTGTCTTCAGGTAATCCGAAGGATGAATATCTTATTACTGACAAAATTCTACCCTCCTGACACGGATGGCGTCGGCGATCACTCCTTTCACTTAAAAAAACATCTGGAACGGCAGCAGCCGTCTATCAATGTGTTTCTGGCAACGTCGGAAAACAGCGAAAGATACCTGCCCGCCGATCGTCTCTATCCGTTCAGATATTGGAACAAAAGGGAATTTCAGGGATTGCGCCGGTTCATTGAATCCAATCGGATCGGGAAGATCCTGGTCCAGTATGTCCCATATTCCTTTAACCGGTATGGCGTCCCTTTAAGATTCCTTTTTTTATTGAAAAACGCCGTTCCTGAAAACGCGGAACTGAATTTCATTATCCATGAGTCGAGGATAAGGATCATCCCCTGGCAGAAATATGCGGTGATAGGGATCGGCCAGGCACTCGCTCTGAAAATCATCTATTCAATAGCAGCAAGGATCATCACGAGTAATCCCTTATACAGCAAACTAATTCATAAAGTGGATCCTCAAAGGAAGATCCACATCATCCCCGTTGGAAGCAACATCAATAGTGGCGAAACCGCTGCTTTGGACCGTCGGTCAACTGAACACTTTACCATCTGTTCATTTGGCCGCTCATTTACATCCGCTGCTGAGATCCTGCAGGCCGTAAAACGGGCTTCGAACTCTATCCCGAACCTGAGAATGATATTCATAGGCAGTATCAGGAGCGGTGAGCGGAAGGCAATTTTCAGGCATGCACAGGCGCTGGGAATTGCCGAGTCCGTCCAAATGACCGGCAGGATAAGCACAGGGGAAATAAGACGGATGCTTCACGACGCAGACCTGTACATCATGCGGGAAGGACCATGTATAAACCAGTGGCGCGGAACCAGTCTCCGAAACGGAACTTTGGCGGCTGCTCTTGAGGCCGGCCTTCCCGTTATTGGCTATCGTGGTGCAATTACCAACATACAGCTATTAAACCTGCGGTTCATCACACTCTTGCAGGAGTATGATTCTCGGGAGATAGCAGCCGGCATCCTGGATTACTTCAATTCATCCCGCGAGGAAAAACTCAGATTAAAAGAGTCAGCACGGGCTTTTTTCAAAAAAAATCTGACCTGGGAGGTCATCGCAAAAGCTTACGTAAACGTCTTAACGCCCCGCCAAAGTGAATACGCTTGATAACAAAAGCATCAGGTGGAACAGCTATATTCTGTTATCCCTGTTGTTGTTTACACTGTTCAGCGGCGTTGTCAGAAAATGGGTTACCACAAACAGCACCATAACCCTCGGAACCACGGTGCTTCAGATTATCATCATCTACCTGCTGCTGTTCATGCGGAGACGCCACGGCATGCTGATCGCCCAAAAGTTTCACAGCATCCTGATCCTTTACTTCCTATACTCCTGTGCATTGGCGGCGACACCGGCGATCCCTACCTTCTATCACGGGATAACGGGAATCGTGGTTCATTCCGGATTCTGGATCGGACTTCTCATTTACCTTTCAAACAGGAATGCGTTCCCGACCTCAAGATTCAAGATCTTCATTCTGATCCTGTGTATTGCGGAAGCGGCGCTTGCGATTATCCAATATCAGCTCCCTTACGACCATTTCTTAAATATACATGCGCAGGACCAATTCTATGACGGTGCTGATGAAGAGCCGGGAAGAAGCATAACAGTCGTTGGGGATGCCATACGGATAGCCGGAACCTTCAGCTACATTGGAGGCTTTGGCGCCTTTGTTTTGTTTTTCCAGCTCTTCATTTTCGCGCTGGTTGTTGAAAGGAAGATCAATTGGGTCGGCTTTATGCTCCTGGCAGGCCTGGGACAAACCTTGGCTTTTATGAGCGGCTATAGAGCGGTCGTTTTCATCTATGCTGCGTCCCTGCTGACCTTTCTGTTTACCGGCATTAAGTCCTCAAGAAAAAAGGAAAGCATACTGATCGTCCTGGCAGGACTCTTCCTGGTCTGGATTTTGGATCTCGGGATGGGAAACACGTTCACCAGTTCGGTGGGAAATTTCGTGGACTCTGCCTCTGAAAATTTTTTTTACCGGCTTAACAATGAAGAAGAGGAAGGGGTCGGACGAATTCTGGAGCCCTTCAGATATATTTTCAACAATTCTTTTCCGAATTCGCTGACCGGAAACGGCTTAGGGATAACTTACCAGGGGGTATCCAGGTTATTCGGAACTTCAGAAATATATAATCTCTATCCGGTAGAGAACGAAATAGGAAAGACCCTGCTGGAAGGGGGATATATACTGCTCGGCTTCAAGCTCGCTTTCATTTTTCTTTTGATCAAGAACCTTGCATTACCCCGGATTTACTCCGCCGTAATCCTGATGCTGGTCTTCTTTTACGCATCCCTGAGCGGCAGCACCTACAATTCAACATTCGTTCTTCTAGGTCTGATTTACCTGGACGCCGCATTCTACAAACAAAAGCAGTATGCTGACATCAACTGATATGAGGTTAGTTCCAACCACGGACCACCGGATCCTGAACCTTGATTTACTGAGAGCAACCGCAATTGTACTCGTTGTCGGATTCCATGTTACGCAAATGTTGACCGGTGACCTGATCGAGGACCGGGCTCTATTCACGCTGGGCAAATATGGCGTTAACCTCTTCTTTGTCTTAAGCGGCTTCCTGGTCGGAGGAATGTATTTCAGACAGGAACCGGCCAGTCCGGTGATCTTCTGGTTGAAAAGGCTTTGGCGAACATACCCGCCCTACCTGATCATCGTGTTCCTCTCATGGGCGGGAGTTTATCTTAGCCGGGACCAGGAATTCAACCTGGGGTACCTGGTAATGGTTCAAAACTACTATGACAAGATCCCGTTCTTTCTGGTTTCCTGGTCACTGAACGTGGAAGAACACTTCTATCTGGTATTCCTCATCGTTATTCTGTTCGTCAAAAACCCGCGTAAACAGCTTCTGTTCTGGATCTTCTTTGCGCTGATACCGATACTGATCAGAATGGCATTCCGGGACCGGTTTGCTTCGGATTTCGGTTACCACCATACCGCTACTTACTTCCATATTGACAGCCTGAGTTTCGGGGTACTGGCCGCATATCTGGTACATAAAAAAGGAATCCGGCTCTCGCCACCCTCTTTTTCCGCGCCGTTCCTATTCCTGCTTTTTATTGCATGTGCCTATCACTTAAGCAGGTTCAATACGCCGGTAAACAGTTACCTGGGTCCGACGATACTCAATTTAATTATCACTGCCTTACTGCTCGTTCTGTACTTTAACCAGACGTTTCAGTTGTCATATCTGCCGTTCATAAAGCTGAATGCGCTGATGGCGTATTCGATTTACCTGACCCATCCGATAATGATTCACCTTTGTATGGCCATTCTGAGGAAACTGCGGATATCGCATTTAGCGCTGTCCGTTCCCCTTACCCTGATCGTGCTTTATGCCGCAGCTTTCATTTTCTATCGACTGGTCGAAAAGCCGGTCATTGAATACAGGAACTTACTCTTTAAAAAATAGCGGACCTGCGCCCATCACCATGAACATTCTGCACATTACCAGCAGCTATAAGCCCGCATACGTTTACGGAGGACCGACCATGTCCGTATCCAAGCTTTGCGAAAACGTCGCCAGGTCGTTCAGCACTCTGAAGTCAGGGTTCCGGATAGAGGTATTGACGACCACGGCGAACGGACCGGCCGAATTGCCCGTTGAGCGGGGAAAAGCCACGGTGGTGGATCTGGTAAACGTTACCTACTTTGAGCGGATTACCGGGGACCATTCCCATTTTTCCCCCCGGCTGCTTCTGGGTCTGAGGAACAAAATACGCGCGGCAAACGGTACCCGCCCGATGGTACATATCCATGCCTGGTGGAATCTGGTTTCTGTTTTCTCCTGCATGATAGCACTCAGCAAAAGCTGCCCGGTGATTCTGTCCCCGCGTGGCACATTAAGCAATTATTCCTTTTATAACAGGACCAGCCTTCCGAAGAGGCTGTTCCACAAAGTGATCGGCAGGCACCTGCTGGCACGCTGCCATTTCCATGTAACAACGGAAAAGGAGAAAGAAGACATTCTGAAACTCGTTCATCCAAAAGGCATCACTGTTATTCCCAATTTCGTTGAGCTTCCGCATCTACACGAAAGCGTCGCCGGTCAACCGATGAAGGAAAAGACCCTGCGTCCGGAACCAACGAAAGAGGCCCGGCTCCTTTTCCTTTCCCGCATCGAAGAAAAAAAAGGATTGGAGCTCCTGTTCCGGGCACTTTCACTCGCAGTGTTCCCGTGGACGTTAACCATAGCCGGCGACGGAAAGCCGGAATATGTTCAACAGCTGAAGGAGTTGGCAGCCGCCCTGGATCTGAGCAGCCGGCTGCACTGGGCGGGACACTTGGATAACGGGGAAAAGTTCAACGTTCTCAGATCGCACGATCTTTTCGTCCTGCCCTCGCATGATGAAAACTTCGCCAATGTGGTGGTCGAAAGTATCGCCATGGGTACTCCGGTTTTGATAAGCAACAAGGTGGGTCTCGCGGATTATGTCCGGAAGCACGGGCTCGGCATGGTCTGCGGTCTGGATCCTCTGGCCATAAATGACGCTATGAACAAATTTTTCCGGGGAAATTACCGGTTTGAAAACCGGCGGTTCAAAGAAAGAATCGATCGGGATTTCAATGAATTACAGCTGACCCGACAATATATAAGTCTTTACAGATCCGTAGTCCAATGACAGAATATAAAGAATACGGGTATAGGAATGCCCGGGCAACCCATTCAGATACCTATATCCGGGATCCGCTGCTTTCCATGCTTCACCCGGAAAAAAACAAATGCATACTTGACATGAGATGCGGCAACGGAGCCATGGTTCGAACCTTGTTATTAAACGGTTTTAATGCATTTGGCACAGATGCCTCCTCGCAGGGAATCGCCATTGCCAGGGAATCCCATCCCGACAGATTCGCTTTGCAGGACCTTTCAAGTGACGGGCTGCCTCCGCACTTTGCCGGATTAAGGTTTGACACAATCATTGCAACTGAGGTTATTGAGCATTTATACGACCCCAGGGGGTTTATCTCGCTATGCAGAAGCTTACTGAAAGCGTCTACCACATATGGCGAGCTGATCGTTTCCACCCCTTATCATGGGTACCTGAAGAATCTCTGTCTGGCGCTCACGGACTCCTGGGACAACCACGCAAATCCGCTATGGGATGGCGGCCATATCAAGCTATGGTCACGGAATACGCTGACCAAACTACTGGAGGAACATCAGTTCAGCGTAGCTGAATTTCGCGGCTGCGGCCGCTTACCGTACTTGTGGAAATCGATGTTGCTTAAAGGAACATTACTCAATGGCTGACTTCTCATTCGTCATTCTGGCGTTCAATGAAGAACAACACCTTCCGCGCCTGCTTGAATCAATCAGGGATCTGAACGCGCCGACTTTTGTCCTCGACTCGGGCAGTACGGATGCAACCCCGGGGATCTGCCGGGAAAACGGGGTAATCATGCTCCAGCACCCATTTATTAACCATCCGAAACAATGGCATGCAGCATTGCACGCATTTCCGGTTTCAACGCCGTGGATCATAGGCTTGGATTCAGACCAGATCGTCTCTAAAGAACTGTTTGACAAACTTTTGGCATTCAGGGATTCGGATTACAGGGGGATTGACGGAATCTACTTCAACAGAAAGAACTACTTCAAAGGTCAATGGCTGAAATACGGCGGTTATTATCCGAGGTACCAATTAAAAATGTTCAGGTACGGAGTTGGTTTCTCTGACCTGAACGAGAATATGGACCACCGGTTCATCGTTCCCGGCAAGACTGTGATCTGGAAAGATGGGCACATCGTTGAAGAGAACCTGAAGGAAAACGAGATTGCCTTCTGGATATCAAAACATAACAGATACAGTGACCTGGTGGCCCATGAAGAGATCGAGCGAAGAAATAACTTACGGAAGCAGACCCTTGAGCCGAATCTTTTCGGGAGCCCGGATGAGAAAATCGCATGGCTGAAATGTTTGTGGTGGAAACTTCCGCTGTTCGTCAGACCGTTTATTTACCTTTTCTACAGGCTCATATTCCAGCTCGGGATCCTGGATGGTAAAAAAGGAATACTCTTCCATTTCCTCCAGGGCTTCTGGTTCCGTCTGATTGTGGATGTTAAAATCAACGAGATCGCCAACAACCATGTTCAGAAGCCACAATCACGTCAATCGCTGATAACATCCGTTTGCCGTAACCTGACAGCCCCTTCAACTTAAACCATTAAATATGGGAACAACTAAACTCAGTAAGGCTTTTAATAAAGGTTTTTTCCATCCCGGAGCCTCTGAATTGAAGCTCGCCTTGTGGTACTTTACCAGCTTGCTCGTTTTCAGGTCCGGTCTGGTTCCCTTCAGCAATGTGCTGGTTTTTATTCTAAAGGCCTTTGGCGCCAGGATTGGCAAGGACGTGCGGATCAAGCCGTTCGTTCATATCCGATACCCGTGGAGGTTTGAGATGGGGGACCATTGCTGGATCGCAGATTGCTACATTGAAAATCTCGCCTTGGTAAAACTCGGCGACAACGTTTGTGTTTCTCAGGGCGCCATGCTGCTCACCGGAAATCATGATTTCACCAAACCGACATTTGATCTGATCACCAAGCCGATCATCCTGGAGGATGGAGTATGGATCGGAGCAAGAGCAATAGTTTGCCCGGGCGTAAAAGCAAAGTCGCATGCGGTGCTGACCGTAGGATCCGTCGCGACGGCTGACCTGCCACCTTACTCGATCAATAGAGGTAATCCGGCTCATAAGATCAAAGACCGGGCACTCTGGATTGTAAAATCTGAGGGCCTGAAGTGGAACCCGGAACTTCTTGAAATGGCCTTTATCTGAGCCTGCGTCTCACCTCTTTCAGATACCACCGATGATCCGCCAAGGTAAAAAACTTAGGTTCATACTGCTGTTTCCCGGGCTCTATCTCCTATTTGCTGGGTTCTCACTTTTTTGGATAGGCCTGACATCAAAAGATAATCTGTACTGGCCGTTCGCAGACGAACACCTGAATTTTGTGAACATGTTCAGACATTTCCTGCTCACGTCGGCCAAAATCCTATGCTCCACGCTCGGGTATGAAACATCCTTTTTCGGAGAATACGGGCTAAGAGTGGAAAACCGGGGAATCCGGCTAGTCTACAGCTGTCTCGGTCTGGGCGTAATGAGCCTGTATGCTGCATTTATCCTGACATGGCCGTCACCCTTCCCGGTCAGGGCCCGGTGGGTCCCTCTGCTTTCCGGATTAGCAATCATTACCTTTCTTAACATCCTCCGTTTAGCGCTGCTGCCCATTTTACATATTGAGTATCCGGGCACCCGACAATTTCCGGTAGACCATCATGATGTGTTTAATACTATCCTGTATATAGTCATCGCCGGAATGATCTATTTATGGACGCGGAACTCTCAAAAGGCACCCGAATAACGACAATCAGATCATCGTACCATACAGTTTCTTCTCAGCCCCGAAGCCACAAACTTCGGGGCTTTTTGTTATGGCACTTTCGCCAAAAAATAATTCTTAAAGTGTAACTATATACCAGTCAGCAGATTGCGACTGAAAATGTGAGAAACTTACACTATGTGAATAACTGTGGTAAAAAAACTATCGCAGAACGCAACAATTGAAAAATAGGCTCCGTATAACAACACAACAGTTGCTAAACCTCGAAAGAAGTAGTCAATGAATATCAAACGCACCCGATTTGCATTTATTTTCCTGATCCTATTTTTTTCTATGGTGCAGGCTGTTGCTCAACGGTATTACTTCAACGAGACACCGACTGGCAATTGGTTGACAAGCAACCCAAAACTGGCATCAGACGGAAACATGGCCACAGCTGCCACCCTGAATGCGCCGATTGTAGTGCCGGCATGGATCAAATTAATTAGCTCCCAAAAAGTCCCTGCAGGTGTAACCACTTTTATCAAAGTGGATGCTCCAAGCATGACGCCAGCAAATTTCCAAACACTTTTTACGGTAGAACCCTATCAAGAAACGGACAAAGTTCCAATAACCTCAATAAAGCTTGTTCAACGCCCGAATGAAAGTTTCGTTGCAGTCACGTCCTCCGAACCTTTTAATTCCGTGCGCATAACCTATGACCTTTCCGGCTCATGGTTTGGAATTGGGTCGATGCAAGTGTATGACGCTTTCTTCGGCTCCGACCTACAGGACTGCGGCTCAGGATGGAGCACATCTTTTGTCACCAGCTCGACTATTGCCAATACTCCGTCCAGCGTTAGTAACGCAACCTATGCAGTTGATGCAAATTCTGATTCCTACTCGACCATATTCGGCCAATCTGAAAAGGACAAACTAATAACCGTATCTCAAACCATATATTTTTCCAGGCACGGAAGTGCTACAGATGTGATTCGACTATATCTGAATGAACCAACCGTCGATAAACCCTCGACAGAAGCAAGCGCCTCTGTTCTGGCGTATCTGGATGAGAAGGCGACCTTAAGCGGGAAAGCTGTTCCAAGTGGAATTAAAAAAAACAATTTCCTGGAATATGTGCCCGGTGAACCGTTCGACCGGGTCACGATCACCATACAGGTCCCGGCAAAAGGGAACTCCTCGAAAAATTTTGCTTTGGAAGTTTATAACGTGCAGGTCGTTCCTGCTACTCCTGTACTTAGCGCTTCCTCGACCACATTCTGTGAAGACGCGTCGGAATCGCTTTCAATCACCAACCACGTTGCGGGGCTTGAGTACAGGTGGTCTGATGGAACAAGCCCATTAACTACCTCACTGGAAAACTCTCTTTCGCTTACTGAACTTCCACCAGGTCTTCACAACCTATCAGTAACCGCCTCAAGACCCGGCTGCACGGAATCATCACCGGCAACCGTCAGCATAACCGTCAATCAGAAGCCGATCAAACCAGAAATCAAACCTTATTAACTAACACTTAAACGAACGCATATGACTCGGAAGTTTACTTTTATCAAACTCAGCATCCTCACTTTATCCCTGTGTGGAATCTTAACCGCCGCCAAAGCCGATGGCCCATACCCGGTGTATTTAACACAGAAAGGGACAGTAACCCTCGGACTCAAAGCGCCTTTAGCCGGAAACACGGCAGTATGGACGGAAGACGGCACTCCGGTAACACCCAATGCCGATGGCAGTATCAATATCAATGCATCAGGCAAGTCGGTCGGGGTTCATACCTACAACGTCCATTTGGTATCACCCAATACCTGTGATGGCGAAGTGACAGAGTATCAGGTATACATTCTTCCGACACCGGCTGTTACCTTAGCCACCAAAGGGCCGACTCTCTACTGTACAAATGCCGATAACCCGCTTGCTGTACTGGAAGCAACAGCGACCGCAGCGGCATTGCCTGCCGGCGTAGAATATAAGTTCATTTGGGAGGGGACCCTGAGCGGAACCACAAAACCCGCTGGAGAATGGGGCGAGATAGCAGGTTCAACTGCGACAACCAGTACTTTCCATTTCACCACCACAGAAGTTGGAACATTCAACCTGAAAGTAAAAGTCGAATACGCATTATCCGCCGGATCCACAAGCGTACTGCGATCTGACGCCACCACTTATGCAGCAATGGTATCAAATACCAAATCTGTAGAGGTCGCTCCGCAGCCTGCCAAGCCGGAAATCGTTATCGTATCGAACTAACGCCCTTACCCCGGAACCATGATGAAAACCATCAGACAACTGGCAGCACTGATCCTGATTCTCGGAATCGGCGGTGCTGCCTATTGTCAGGTTCCGACTTCCGGAGGTCAGACCGTCGTGTTCCAGGACGGCAAGACGGTTACGCTTCGGACCAGTGCTAAAAACGCCGATTTTTATCAATGGTTCCGGAATGGCGAACCCATTCAAAAGGCTACAGGCGAAACGTATCACGCTTCCATTCCAGGAACCTATACCGTTATCGCTTTCAATAATGCCAGTTGCAGTTCGGAAGTCTCCGCACCGGTTCACCTTGTCCTGAAAACGATGCTTGAGACGCTGGCCGATTTGAAGATTGACAAAAGGTCAGAGATCAAGAACACCCGGATCCTTGAACCTTATGAATACCTGGTGACCGTGACCAACCAGGGGCCGGACGATGCCCCGTTTGTAAAGGTATCAGACGTCCTGCCGGATATGCTGCAATTCGACCGGAGCACACCTCCTGCCAAAGGGATCGTACAATATAACGACCTGACCAGAAAGCTTGAATGGCGCATTGACAAACTTCCTGTCGGAGGTTCAGCAGAGCTGAGATTCAGCGTAAAATCCGGCGAATCCGGTCTGATCAGGACATCGGCAACTGTTGCAGCAATGAGCACGGATCCCAATATGGACGATAATACAGCGACCGATCAGAAAGAGATCCTCGACGTCAAAATTCCGAACATATTCACCCCTAACGGAGACGGAACCAACGATGTCTTTGAGATCAGGGGAATCACCAAATATGCTGAGAACAAGCTGACCATCGTAAACAGGTGGGGTGACATGGTATACCAGAAGATCAACTACCAGAATGACTGGGATGGCAACTCACTGCTTGACGGCACTTATTTCTATATCCTGGAAGTCAAGACGGTGACAGGCTCTACTAAAGCTCTAAAAGGATACGTGACCCTTGCACGGGCCATTCAATAATCGAAGGAAGATGAAAAATATACTCAAATCCGCACTAGTTATTATTGGCTCCCTGTTTGGCGCCATCCAGGCAAATGCACAGCAGGATGGACATTTTACCCAGTACATGTTCAACGGGCTCTACATCAATCCAGCGTATGCCGGATATAAGGAACAGACTTATCTGCATTCATTTTACCGGAATCAATGGACCGGGGTGGAAGGTGCTCCGCAGACCATGACGCTGGCGGCAGACATGGTGCAGAACCAGGGAAAAGTGGGACTGGGAGCATTATTCATCAGCGACCGCATCGGACCGCAATCCAACGTTTCGGCGTATGCGAACTATGCTTACCGTATCCAGGTCGGCTCTTCGGAATTCACGCGCCTTGCATTCGGCATTGGTGCCGGAGTTGTGCAGCTGGGATTAAACGACCGGAACCTGGACCCGAATGATGTGGATCAGGTGATTCCCGCCGGAGGTGCGTCAGGTATCTATCCTGATGCAAGGGCGGGCATATACTATACGACACCAAAATTCTTTGCAGGCGTGTCTGCAGACAATCTGCTGATCGGCCACTTCCAGGCCAAAGGCGGCTCTTCCATTCTTCTTCCCAAGGCAGGCACGCACCTGTATCTGACAGCCGGAACCCTGTTCCCGGTTTCAAAAGACATGAAGGTGAAGACGTCTTTCCTTTTGAAGGATGATCAGCGATCGCCCACCAGTCTGGACCTGAATGCGTTTCTGCTCCTGAAAGAAACCGTATGGATCGGCGCTTTTTACCGGTCAGCTGTAGGATTATACAACAAACCCGATATGGATCTGGAGCTGCAGAAGAAAAATGCTATGGGGCTCGTGACCGAGATCTTCGCTACGGAAAACCTGCGGGTCGGTTATGCCTTCGACTATTCGTTCAGTCAGATCCGCCAGTTCAGCTACGGCTCGCACGAGATCTCGGTAGGGCTGGCATTGAGCAAAGTACGCCGGGAAGGCCCTAAGTGTTATTTCTGATCTGCTTAGGCGTTGATCGCTTTCCAGAGCAGGTCTTTCAGATCAGTGAGTCCCTTCTGCGCCACCGAAGAAATGAAAATGTAAGGGATCTGCGGCAGGTCTGCTTTCATCTCAGCCATCAGCTCATCATCCAGCATATCCGATTTCGTTACGGCAAGAATCCGTGGTTTCTGCATCAGTTCTGGGTTATACTCCTCAAGTTCCTTCAGCAGGATCTCGTACTCCTCCCTGATCGACCTGCTTGTATCGGCAGGGACCATAAAAAGAAGCACAGAGTTTCGTTCAATATGTCGCAGGAACCGGAACCCGAGCCCCTTTCCTTTTGATGCGCCTTCAATGATACCGGGGATATCGGCCATGACGAAGGACTTATTGTCCCGGTATGATACAATACCCAGGTTAGGCACAATGGTGGTAAACGGATAGTCAGCGATTTCAGGCTTTGCGGCAGACAGAACGGACAGCAGGGTCGACTTCCCTGCGTTCGGAAATCCAACCAGTCCGACATCCGCCAGTACCTTAAGTTCCAGGATCATCCACTCTTCCCGGCCGGACTCGCCGGTCTGGGCAAAACGCGGCGTCTGCTGGGTAGGCGTCTTGAAATGCCAGTTTCCCAATCCGCCCCGGCCGCCTTCCGTCAGAATGCGGGTTTCGCCGTGCTGTGTGATCTCGAACATGACCTCGCCGGTCTCGGCATTCCTGGCAATGGTACCCAGCGGCACCTCAAGAATCTCGTCTTTTCCGGTCTTTCCGCTTTTTAATGCGCTTCCGCCCGGACCACCGTCGCCGGCGATCACATGCTTCCGGTATTTCAGATGCAGCAGGGTCCAGATATTCGTACTTCCTTTCAGGATAATATGGCCACCACGGCCGCCATCCCCGCCATCAGGGCCGCCTTTTGCAGTATGCTTGTCCCGGTGCAGGTGAGCTGATCCGGCTCCACCGTGCCCAGAACGGCAACATATCTTAACGTAATCTACAAAATTTGAACCCTGTGACATATTTGAGTGAATTATCAGCCAGTTTCCGAAACTGAACCGTTTTTGTTTTTACAAAAAAAGCGAGCAGGTGTTTGCTCGCTGTCTTTTCAATATTTTAGGATCTCTGTTAATAGTTCTCTACTACCTGGCAGATAGAATTAAAGATCTCATCGATGGAGCCAATGCCGTTAATACTGGTAAACTTGCCCTGAGCCTTGTAATAGCTGGCGACTGGAGCAGTCTTGTTGTTATATTCAACGATCCTTTTGCGAATAACTTCCGGATTTGCATCGTCAGGCCGTCCGGACTCTTTTCCCCGGTTCAGCAGGCGCTGCTCCAGTTCCTCATCTGTAACTTCCAGTGCGATCATTCCCGAAATTGCAGCACCTTTTGATTTCAGTAATTCATCAAGCGCCTCAGCCTGTGCCACCGTACGCGGAAACCCGTCAAAAATAAATCCGTTCGCGTCTTTATTCGTGTCAAGTTTATTGCTGATCATACCGATCACCACTTCATCCGGAACAAGGGTTCCCTGATCCATCAGCTTCTTAGCTTCCAGACCAAGTTCAGTTCCCTGTGCTATTTCATTTCTAAGAAGATCGCCGGTTGAAAGATGGATTAACTTATACTTTTCGATAAGGTTTTGGGATTGTGTCCCTTTACCGGCTCCCGGAGGCCCAAACAAGACAATGTTTAGCATTCGTATTGTTTTTAAATTTTAAAAGCCTTTCCGAGTTTGTGGACGAAAAGGCTTTTGATAAAAATGTGCACTTGAAGGGAGTCGAACCCCTAACCTCCTGATCCGTAGTCAGGTGCTCTATCCAATTAAGCTACAAGTGCGTTCCGAATTGGTCTGCAAAAATAGATATTCTTTTTAAAAGGCGTAATCTTTTTTAATTTTTTTTGACCTCCTATGCAGCCCAAACCCGCCAAAAGCGGCAAAATTAATTGATTTCTACCTCTTTACGGGCTTGATTTTTTTTTTAAATCTACTTCTTATCCTTTGGAGCGGGCTTTGAAATCGCCTCCCGCATATCGGTATCGGCTTTCATGTTTTGCATCTTGTAATAATCCATAATTCCAAGATTGCCGCTCCGGAACGCTTCTGCCATCGCAAGAGGCACCTGGGCTTCCGCCTCGATGACCTTTGCCCGCGCTTCCTGGGCTTTGGCACGCTGTTCCTGCTCTGATGCTACCGCCATTGCGCGCCGCTCTTCCGCACGAGCATTGGCCACTTTCAGGTCGGCTTCAGCCTGATCCGTTTGCAGTTTAGCCCCGATATTATCACCAATATCAATATCGGCGATATCGATCGAAAGAATTTCAAAGGCGGTTCCGCTGTCAAGTCCTTTCTCAAGCACCACTTTGGATATCCGATCCGGATTTTCCAGCACTTCCTTGTGATTCATGGCTGAACCGATGGTGGTAACGATCCCCTCGCCTACCCGGGCAAGAATCGTCTCCTCGCCGGCGCCGCCTACCAGCTGGTTAATATTTGCACGAACCGTTACACGCGCTTTGGCCACGAGCTGGATACCGTCCTTTGCTACCGCTGCCACCGGCGGGGTATTGATCACCCGGGGATTGACGGATAGCTGAACAGCGTCGAACACGTCCCGGCCCGCCAGATCAATGGCTGTGGCCAGTTTAAAGTTCAGCGGAATATTAGCCTTGTCGGCGGAGATCAGGGCCTTAATGACATTATTGACGTTGCCGCCTGCCAGGTAATGGGTTTCAATCTCATTGGAAGTGATATTCAACCCCGCTTTGGTTGAGGTGATCATGGCATTAACGACCAGTGACGGCGAAACCTTACGAAGCCGCATCAGGACCAGGGTCAGCAGATTGATACGCACCCCTGACAACTGGGCGGTAAACCACAGATTGACCGGTAAAATATATAAGAATAACGCCAATGCGACGATTGAGCCTGCTATGATCAACAGCAGGGAAACCGGATTTTCCATATTAATTTGCTTTTATTATTCGTTGAATGGATTCAAAGTCGGGCAGATCCTGGGCTGATTCCAGCACCTCGCTGTAAATGACGGTCTGATTTTCATCCAGCACAAAGGCCGCACGACGGGAAACTCCGCGCATGCCCATGACGAACTCATCATAAAACGCGCCGTACGCCTGCGACGCCTCTTTATTGAAATCCGAAAGCAGTGTGAACGGCAAATTCTGTTCGGTCTTGAATTTTGCCAGGGAGAACGGAGAATCGACCGAGATGGCGAGGATTTCCGCATCCAGATGACTGAAAGTACCGAACGTATCCCGCAACGTGCATAGCTGGGTGGTGCATACTCCGGTAAAAGCTAGTGGGAAAAAGTGAATAACTACTTTTTTCCCTTTGAAATCCGATAACGAGACAGCCTTCCCTTCGGAGCTGTATAGGTTGAACTCTGGGGCTTGCTGCCCGATTGTAATTGTCATAGAAATTAAAGTATTCCCTAAAGATAGAAATTTCAGGCATTAAACTTTAACTGACGATCTACAATAGCCAGCCCTTCCCGAAAAGAATGAGGCGAATAGCCGAGTTCCCGGACAGACTTGTCCAGCACAAATCCGGTGCGTTTAGGTCTCCGGGCAGCCTGATTCAGGCTGGAGGAAGAGATCGGCCTGATCAGGGATTTATCCAGGTTCCAGAAATCAGCTACTTCGCGCACCAGTTCAATGATACTCATCATATCCTTCCCGGATGCGTTAAAAACGCCTTCGGCCTGTTTGTCCGCAGCCAGGATACAACAGTCTGCCAGATCTTCCGCTAGCGTCGGCATCCGCCACTGGTCATCCACCACGTTGATCGGATTCCCTTTTTCCAGCGCGGACTTGGCCCAAAGCACAATGTTACTCCGGCTCATATCGTTGACTATACCATATACTATAATGGTCCTTAAAATCGCTGCCCGGCAGGTTGACTGCCGGACCAGCTGCTCGGCCAGCAGCTTCGATTCCCCGTAGTAACTGACCGGGCTGGCCGGATCTTCCTCCCGGTACGGACCGTGCTCACCGTCGAAAATAAAATCGGTCGACAGGTGAACAAGGTGAATATCCAGTTCCGCACAAGCCGCCACCAGGTTTCCGACAGCCTCTACATTCAGCTGATGACACAGCTCCTTATTCTGCTCACAGGCATCCACGTTGGTCATGGCTGCAGTGTGGATGACGCTGTCAGGCCGGTATTTCTCCAGCACTTCGCGGATTTGCGCAGGGTTACAGATATCCAGCTCTTCGTAAATGTATCCGGATTTCTCAGGATATCGGTTCTCCCCCCGGGAGGTAGCTATTAATTCCGCATCTTTCTTGATCAGTATCCGCTCGGTAATCTTTTGTCCGAGCAATCCGTTACTTCCGGTAACCAGTATTTTTTTCATGTATCTTTAAAATGTGGCAGGAAGCCACCTGGCGGTGTCCCTGAATGTCCACCAAAAAAGGGGAATTTTCGAATAGAAAGCAAGTTTCAGATCTTTCTGTTCCGGCGCCGGACTACTCCGAGCAGAATGATCACGGCAACCAGCAGGATAACTCCATACAACCACCACTGGTCGCGAAAATTCTTGTTCGTATCCGCGCGGTTACTCAGGTCGCTGTCCGCAACATCCTGGGCAATGGCGTTCAGATGCATCAGGATAATGAAGAACACCAGCGAAACGCTCCGGCATCCTTCCGAAATGAGTTTTTTCATAACGGTCGTTTTTAGAGATGAAACAGGCGCCTGAACAGAAAGTTCCTGGTCGGCAAACAAAAATTCTCAATCTGAAAACCGCCGGCGTTTATGCTTCACGCCGGCTGCCGCCCCTGGTAATGGCGATGATAATGATGATAAACAGGGCAACTCCTACCGCCCAGACCCAGGGCTGTCCGTACCAGGCGGTCTGCCCGGCATCGATATCGACCTCAACCTTATCGGGCACATCCTGAGCCCAGGTCTGCAGGGAACCGAACAAAGCCAATATCGTTAAAATACACCGGTAGTAAACGCCGGAAATCGGGTTGTTTCCGAATGATGCAAGTGAATTTTTCATAGGCATGGTTTAAGTGTTAGTAACTTTTACTGTGTGTTTGCTAAAAGCAACAGAAAATCTTTATTAAGTGTTTGATTTTCCACTATAAAACGTATTTTTGCAGACCAAAAAATTATGCGGAAAAACCTGCGTAATTAATTGATTTATATAAATATCACCGAAAATATATGCCAAACATTGGAA
>CBINHC010000003.1:0-335023 GCA_966250385.1 uncultured Sphingobacteriaceae bacterium
CTTGCAGCCTGCAGGGGCACAACCACCTCCTGATGAACAGCTTCCGCATCCCATATTAATCGTATATATAGTGTGTCCCCGAAGGGATCGTATTGTATTTTAAAATATTAACAAATTGCAAAGATACATCTAAAAATAGAATTTTAGGGTTGGCGTTCCGTTCGACATGGAAATGCGCCTTCTCCAGCTCTGCAATCAGACCCTCGGCCTTCGCCAGACTCAGCACTTTGCTGAAATTGGTGATGAACGTCTTTTCCTGCTCCGGCAGGTTAACCAGGTCCGGAGCTCCTGAGAGGATCAGCAGACTTTCCCGGAGCAGGCTGATACCATACCGCAGGAAACCTTTCTGGTTTTCGCGGCCCAGTTTGGCGGCCACTTCCGTGAACCCGATCATCTGGGTTCCGTTATCACTGTAGCAGTTCCTCAGCCAGCCAGAGAACAGGGTGAAATGATCATCCGTCTCATCTTCAAGGAGGGTGAGGGCCGCCTGTATATTTCCCTCGCTCAGGTAGGCCACCTGACGGGCTTTCGCGGGATCGGTGCCGCGGCCCACCAGGTATTCCGATATGTCCGCATCGGTCAGAGCCGGGATCTTGACCAGTTGTGTCCGGGATAAGATCGTATTCAGAATCTGGTCGGACTGGGTTGCGACCAGGATGATCAGCGTTTTCTCCGCCGGCTCTTCCAGCGATTTCAGCAACCGGTTACCTTCATTTCCCAGGAACTCGGGCAGCCAGATAATAATGGTCTTGAATTCGGATTCGAAAGGCTTCAGCGCAAGGTTCCGGAGGATATGCAGACATTCCGCCTTGTTGATGTTCGGCTGCTTGTTCTGGGCGTCCAGGCGGGCGCGCCATTCGTCCAGGCCGAAGTAGGGGTTCTCCAGGAGGAGCTTCCGCCATTCCGGCAGGTCAGGGAGGGCGTCCTCCTTCTCGCCGCCCCTGAAAAAGGGGTACGAAAAATGAAGGTCGGGATGGATCAGCCGGTTATACTTCCGGCACGAGGAACATTCTCCGCAACTGTCGGCTGGATTCCGGTTTTCGCAGGAAATAAACTGGGCATATGCCACAGCCAGGGCCAGGCTGCCGGACCCTTCCGGGCCAAGAAATAACTGGGCATGACTGACGCGGTTGTTCACAACGCTGTCTATCAGACGCTGCTTGACTGCCTGCTGTCCTGCTATATCACTAAACTGCATGTCTGCAAAATAAGAAAAAACTATTTAGTAGTCACTAGTTCGCATGCGGCACACAGATATATAAGTAAAGCCAGTATCTTTACCCCGGCTAAATACACCGGAAACCGCGCAGCATGGCACGAATCATGGCATTTGACTATGGAACCAAAAGGGTCGGCATCGCCGTCACGGACCCCCTGCAGATCATTGCGACGGGGCTGGACACCATCCATCCCAAGGACATCATCAATTTCCTCCACGGCTACCTGCGTGCCGAAACGGTCGAGCGGTTTATCGTCGGAGAACCCCGGCAGATGGACGGCACCCCCTCCCAGTCTGCACAGCATGTGAAAGGATTTATCACGCTTCTCAAACGGACTTTTCCACATATCCCGGTGGAAACCCTGGATGAGCGGTTCACCTCCAAGATGGCTTCGTCTGTGGTTGCGCAGAGCGGGTTCAAAAAATCCGACCGGAAGGATAAAGCGCGCCTGGATACCATTTCAGCGACCATCATCCTGCAGTCATACCTCGAAAAAAACAGCTTTTTATAACGACCTCCGTGTGTTCCGACCGGCCGTTCCGCCGACCTGCATGGAGACCGGACTCAACAACCTGTTGAAAAAGAGCCCATTGAGCCGCTTCTTTCTATAAAAAATAAATCTTTACCTTTGGCGACATGGTGTTATTTAGTGAAGAACTAAGCCAATACCTGGAACGCAACTGTGAACCGGAGCCCGAGCTCCTGAAGCAGATCAACCGCGAAACGCACCTGAAGGTACTGAAGCCGCGCATGCTTAGCGGACATTATCAGGGGCGCGTCCTGAGCATGGTCAGCAAACTGCTTGCTCCGCGACGGATCCTGGAAATTGGCACATATACCGGTTACGCCACACTTTGTCTGGCAGAAGGATTAGTGGAGTCGGGAGAAATCCATACCATCGAGGTCAATCCTGAACTGGAAGAGATGATCCGGCGCAATTTTTCGGGGTCCCCCCTCGGAGCACGCATCCGGCTACATACCGGGGACGCGCGGCAGATCATCCCAACCCTCGACGAGACCTGGGACCTTGTTTTCATCGATGCAGACAAGGCCGGAAACAGCACTTATTACGATCTCGTATTTGACCGTGTCAGACCCGGCGGGCTGATCCTGGTCGACAATGTCCTGTGGAGCGGGAAGGTTCTGGAGCAGGGGAAAACCGATAAGGACACATCATTAATTGATCAGTTTAATCAGAAGGTGGCAGCTGACCCCCGTGCGGAGAAATTGATTCTTCCGATCCGGGACGGCGTCTATGTCATCCGTAAAAATTAAAGCCATGAGAAAACTATTGATGTTCGCACTGATCCTGTTCGCCACCGCGGCCACAGCCCAGACCGGCACGAGCTATATCGAAAAATACAAGGACGCGGCGATTCGGGCCATGAATATGCACGGGGTTCCCGCCAGTATTATCCTGGGAGTGGCCATGCATGAATCCGGCAACGGGACCAGCAAAATCGCCCGGCACCTGAACAACCATTTCGGCATCAAGGGAGCGAATAACAGCAGGGAGATCCGTTCGGCCTACAAGGGCTATGGTTCCGTCGAAGAGTCTTACGACGACTTCATCGGGATCCTGCAGCGCCGCAGCCAGTTCAGCTGGCTGTTCGACCATGTCGGCGTGTATGACTACCGGAGCTGGGCGCTGGCGATCCAGAAGGGCGGCTATGCCCAGAGCCGCACCTGGGCATCACAGGTCATGGCCATCATTAAGAAGTTCAAACTGTATGAATTCGACAAGCCGACCGCCCCGATGCAGCAGCAGCTCGCATCAGCGATCCCCAGTTTGCTGATGGCTCCGGTGACCCTTCCGAAAAAGGAAGTACCTAAGCCTCAGCCCGCAGCGGCTTTCCACACAGTTAAAAAGGGGGAAACCCTGAGCGGAATAGCGAAAAAATATAAAACGACTGTAAAAGAAATTCAGCATCTTAACCGTTTGAAAGGGACTTTGCTTCATCCGGGGCAAAAACTGAAGCTTTAAGCACGTTAATGAAAAGGGGAATTTTACTGATTATATCTTTACTGGCATTTACTTCCTGCAGCACATCCAGACACATCGGCAGCGCACCGCGGACCACCGGACCGGTCAAAACTGCGCCGGCCAAAAAATATCCCGCGGCACTTGACTATATTGAACGTTTCCGGGACGTTGCCGTCCGGGAAATGAACAAGTACGGAATTCCCGCCAGTATCACGCTGGCCCAGGGGCTGCTGGAATCCGGCAACGGCAACAGTTCGCTGGCGCTGGAAGCAAACAATCACTTCGGCATCAAGTGCAATTCCGACTGGAAGGGCAAAACGATCTCCAAAGACGATGACGCGATCGGCGAATGTTTCCGGGTATACAACAATCCGGAGGAGTCGTATCGCGATCATTCGGAGTTCCTGCTGAGGAAAAGATACGCCGCGCTGTTCCAGCTTGACCGCAACGATTACCAGGGCTGGGCCCACGGCCTGAAAAAGGCCGGCTATGCGACCAATCCGCGATACGCCGAACTCCTGATCAGCCTGATCGAACGGTACGACCTGCAGCAGTATGATAAGGGGGAGACCGTACTGGCCAAGGAAAGACGGGAGGAAAAGGTGCTTGCGGAAGTGGTCAGCAATATCCCCGAAGAAAAGAAGATCGCCCAGGCACAACCGCCGGTAAGTATCCGGATCTATGAGGTAAAGTCCGGCGAGACGCTCTATTCCATCGCCCGCCGGTTCGGACTGACCGCCGAGGAACTGAAGAGCCTGAACGGGCTGGAATCAGAAAAAATAAACATCGGGCAGCTTTTATTAGTTTCTAAATAATGTTAAGTAGTGTTAAATCCGCATAAGGGAACCGCTGTTTGCATTAGTTTTACGTCTCCTTGAAAAAGCTCCTCCTCTACATTATTCTCCTGCTGGGCATCGTGCACCGTACGTACGCCCAGGACCGTCCAGTTCAGGGAATCGTCTTTGACCGTGACACCAAGCTGCGCCTGACCCGCGTTTATATCTATAATACGCGGACAGAAAAAGGCTTTTACAACAATACCAAGGGTGAATTCAACGCCACCCTGAGGACGGGAGACGTGCTGGTGGCCGCTGTCCAGGGCTACCTGGTCGATACCGTCCGCGTAGGGGACGCGAGTACCGTGCTGATCTACCTGAAACGGAATGTCGTCCAGCTGAAGGAAGTCATCATCCGGGACAGCACCAAGAGCCCGGCGGACAGACTGAAGGAGACCCGCCAAGAATATGAGGGTGCTTACCGGCGCGGGAGTACGAAAGATCTGCTGACCCTGGGCGGCGGCAATAACCTTGGCGGCGCCGGTCTGGGTATTGATGCGCTCTACAACCTGGTGAGCCGTTCGGGCAGGAATGCCCGGGAACTGCAGCGGGTGATCGAACGTGATTACCGCGAATCCATGATCGATTACCGGTTCAACAAGAGCTTTGTGGCCCGGGCTACCGCCCTGAAGGACACGGCGCTTACTGATTTCATGCAGCAGTACCGTCCGACCTACAATTTTATCATGGAAGCGTCGGATTACGAGCTGATGGACTATACCAAAGCGTGTCTTGAGCTGTACCGGCGAAATCCGGCTGCCAGGAGGCTTCCGCCCCTCAAACCCTAGTCGATGTGGTTCAAAGTCATCCACCTGCCCCTGCTGAAAGTGAACGGAATGGCCCTGTTCCCGTTCATCCTGGTCAGGAAAGCTGCCCATAAGGCCGATCCGCTGCTGATCAACCATGAAAAGATCCACCTGGCGCAGCAGTTGGAACTGCTCATACTGCCGTTTTATATGCTGTATCTGCTCCATTACATCATCAACCTGACCCGGTACAGGGAGCATGACAAAGCATACAGAAACATCGTTTTCGAGCGGGAGGCGTACCTCATGGAGTCCCGGCAGGAGTACCTGAAAAGCCGGTCATTCTGGGCCTGGATAAATTTTTTATAGCACAAAAGCGCTTTTTCTCTTAATTTGGCGGCATGCATAACAGAATTCTGCCTTTGATCTTTCTGTTAGGTTTTAGCTTTTCAAGTGTTTCTGCTCAGAATAATGCTGATACCTCTGTTCTAAATAACCTTAAACAGTATCCCAGAAAAAACAGTCTGCCGGTCCGGAAACCGCTGCTGACCCTGCGCCCGGTCGAACTGGAATCGGCCGCCCTGGACGTGGAAGTGAATTACTGGCGGAGCTGGACCGCATTCGGCATCAATATCAACCAGGCCTCTTTCAGCGATAACTGGAAAGGCGGCGGGGTCAACTCCCTGGCGCTGGGAACCACCTTCAATCATAAGGTCGATTATACCCGGGACCAGAAGAACTTTGTCTCCGAGGTGATCTTCCAGTATGGAAAACTGAAGAACAAAGGCCAGATGGAGCGGAAAACGAATGACCGCCTCTTCTGGGATAATAAGCTCGCGATCGCCCTTTCCAAGTCCTGGAACTTCTTCGGGTCCATCAACTTTGAATCGCAGTTTGACAATGGCTACACGTATACGGTGGTGGATAACCAGGAAAGGTCTACGCTGATCTCTCGGTTCATGTCGCCCGGATACCTGACGGAATCCATCGGGGTGGAATTCAAGCCGGACAAGTACTTCTGGCTCCGGATCGGCACGGGAACGGCCCGTCAGACCTTCGTACTCGACACGACCCTGTACCGCACGAACGAAAAGAACTTCGGGGTCGAGCGCGGAAAAAGATTCCGGAACGAGCTTGCATTTCAGGTGGTGACCAGCATTGACCGGGACATCGCCAGGAATATCCGTCTTGCAGGCCGGTACTCGCTGTTCGCGAACTATGAGCAGCTGAACGCCATCGACCACCGGCTGGACATCACCCTGACGGCGCGGGTCAACCGCCTGGTCAACGTTTCCCTGATCGGCGTCGCCCTGTATGACCGGGATACCGACATAAAAATACAGGCCAGCCAGGCGCTGGCGCTCGGGCTGACCTATAAATTTCCGTTCCGTTAGAAACCACCCGTTTTAGGCTGCTTCTTCTTCAGCTGCAGGTAGTCCAGGTAGTAGAGAAGTTTCACGGAAACATTGTTGTTCTGCGGCGCCTCCAGGATCGAGTTCAGGTTGCGGCCATAGTTTTTCAGCAGGGTGTTCCCTGAAAGGGCGGACTCATCCTTCCAGGCAACGCTCAGCTCACTGCCCGGAGAAAACTGCCATGTATACACCATATCCACATTGAATATATTGTAATTCTGGTTCACGTTCCTGGAGTAGTCCGGGTTGGCGGTCAGTTTCCCGTCGGCGCCGAGCGTATAGAAATCCAGATTCTTCCGGTCCGACCAGTAGTGCCGTGTACGCAGGGTCAGCCCCATGGTCGGGGTGAAGGTATACTTTCCGCTGACGACAGACTCGACCGTACGGCGGTCATACCGCGAGAAGATGGTGGCGCCGTTCTGCGAATCCACCCAGCCCACATAATTGAACCGGGGATCCGAAAGGATGTCCATACTCAGCGAGAACTTGTCGGAGAACCGGTAGGTATGCCAGAAGTTCAGCAGGATCCCGGACCCGTCCATCAGGTAGTTCTTCCTGGAAGCGGCCATGGCGCCTGCAGTGTAGCGTTTCGCACTGTTCGTATTAATGTTTACGTTATATCCCAGCGTGGCGGGAGCCCGGAACACCTGCCCCTCGCTCCTCGGTTCATAAAAATCATTCCTTTCCGGCTGCCAGTCGAGATTCACGTTCATCGTCCAGAAGTTCTTGAACTGGACCCATGCGCCCGGATAGATGCCGAACAGCTGGTAGTCCGCGGGCCTGAAACGTTGTGAATAGGAAAAGTTCATCCACGTCTCCAGCTGGTTGTACCACCTGGCGGGCTTGTACACATTGTACCCGAACCGAAGCTGATGGTCGAAGAAATTGTTATTGGTGAAATACCCCATATCGCTCGGGTTGAACCGGTCGTCCGCCAGGGTCTGACGGTAGCTCCAGATGAAGCTTCCGCTCTGCTTTCCGAACGACAGGGAGTAATTCATGCCGGTCTCCCCGCCCAGGCCGGGCGCCCGGGCCGTCAGGTGGCTCAGTTTGGCGTCGCCGCTCACGAAATACCGGTTCTTCTTGTCGTTCAGCTGGAACAGGAACGCCGAGACGTTCGCATCGTACGCCGATCCCTGGCGAAGCACATTCGTGTTCAGAAAGGTGACCGATGAGTTGTTCTTCAGGCTCTGGTCCAGGACCAGGATATTATAGTTGGTCAGCGGCTGGTTTTCGATCTCCCGTTCATTGCCCGCCTGATCACGCACCAGGGCGGTCATTCGTTTCGTTACGGCGTTGAAAAAGCCTACGCCAAGGCCGTTCGAGGTCCGGCCGGAGACCTTGGTCGCATTGATGAGCTTACCTTCCGACGCGCTTTTATAAATCACCTCATCCTGATCGAGTTCTCCGCTGATATCCCGGATATAGGCCGGGTAAGAGCCGATCCGGCGGGAATAGAACAGGTCTCCCTTGTTGAACAGTTCCGTTCCTTCGGTAAAGAACTGACGGTTTTCATTGAACCTGACCTCGAACGGCGTCAGATTCAGCACCTGGTTATCGGACTGTACCTGTCCGAAATCGGGCACCAGGGTCATGTCAAGGGTGAACGCATCATTGATCCCGTATTTAAGGTCCATTCCGCCGTTGAACGAGTTCGTGATCTTCTTCTGGTAGGAATTCACATAGCTGGAGACATAAGGTGAAAAAGAGAGCCGCGGCGGCGCCTGGATATTTTCCAGGTTCGTCAGCAAGCCGCCCTGGTTGATAAAGCCGCTCACCTTCGGGTCCACGTTGTTCCAGAAGGTCTGCTGGTTCGCCTTCAGGCGCTTGCGGACGAAGTTGATTCCCCAGGTCTGAACGGGCTGTGATGAGAAGCGCAGTGCCGAATAGGGAATCTTGAACTCTGCGGTCCAGCCCTTGTCGTCGATCTTCACCTGACTGTACCAGACGGCGTTCCAGTTGCCGTCCTCATTACCGGTCTGCGAGTATTTGGCATCGAACTGCGAACCGGCCGCCGTTACAAAAAAGCCGTTTCCGTTCATCTTGTCGTTATAGGTATCAAATACCACCCCGAAGAAGTCCGCGTTACCGACCTGGTCGCGGGGTACGACCTGGCGGGCGATACTGTCCGCACTCAGATCGTTCATCCGGGCGGCCACGTAAATGGCCTCGTCATCGTACAGCACCCGCACCTCGGTTTTCTGTCCGGGCTTCTCGACCCGGCCGGGAACGGGCCGGAGCTCAAAGAAATCCGTCGTCATTTCCGCGGACTGCCATGCGTGGTCGTCCAGCACACCATCGATCCGGATCGCCTGATCCGTACGGACGGCCTTAAGTTTCCGTACATTGGTTTGGGAAAATGCCTGCATCCCCAGGCAGCAGAGGGATATCGCAAGCAGAAAACGTCGGTTCATAAAGGGTCACTTTTGACTAAGACGCAGATGGGGAGGGGCTCGTTACACGGATCGGAAAGTATTTACCTGGATAATCAGCCAAACGGGATGTGCAAACTTTAACTCCTGATTACCTGATAAATCTTAAATTTGCAAACTCTTTATAGAGATAAGCATTTAAAATAACATGTTTGAGAATTTACAGGATAAGTTAGACAGGGCGTTTAAGGTTCTGAAAGGACAGGGAAGCATTACGGAGATCAACGTGGCCGAGACCATGAAGGAGATCCGGAAAGCCCTTTTGGACGCCGACGTAAATTATAAAACCGCCAAGGCCTTCACGGATGACGTGAAGGAGAAAGCGCTGGGTCAGAACGTGCTGACCTCGATCTCTCCGGGTCAGTTGCTGACCAAGATCATGAATGATGAGCTGACCGCGCTGATGGGTGGGTCCGTGGAGGATATCAACCTTTCCCAGAATCCGTCGGTGATCCTGATCGCCGGTCTGAACGGTGCGGGTAAAACCACGTTCACCGGCAAGCTCGCCAATTACCTGAAAACCCAGAAAGGCAAAAAGCCGCTTCTTGTTGCGGGCGATATTTACCGGCCGGCCGCGATCGACCAGCTGGAAGTCCTGGCGGGCCAGGTCGGCGTTCCGGTATATACGGACCGGGACTCGAAAGATCCTGTTGGCATTGCGAAAGCCGGTATCGCCCAGGCGAAGGCTGACGGACAGAACGTCGTGATCATCGATACCGCCGGCCGCTTGTCCATTGACGAGGCCATGATGCAGGAGATCGCCGAGGTCAAGGCGAATACCAATCCGCACGAGATCCTGTTCGTTGTGGATGCGATGACCGGGCAGGATGCCGTCAACACAGCCAAAGCCTTCAACGAACGGCTTGATTTTACCGGGGTGGTCCTGACCAAACTGGACGGTGATACCCGCGGGGGTGCCGCGTTGTCCATTAAATCGGTGGTCAACAAGCCGATCAAGTTCATTGGTACCGGCGAAAAAATGGAGGCCCTGGATGTCTTTTATCCGGACCGTATGGCTTCCCGGATCCTCGGCATGGGTGACGTGGTCTCCCTGGTCGAGCGTGCCCAGCAGCAGTTCGACGAAAAACAGGCGGCCGAACTGCAGAAAAAGATCCGCAAGAATAAATTCGACTTCAACGACTTTCTCGGGCAGATCCAGCAGATCAAGAAAATGGGTAACATGAAAGATCTGATGGGCATGATCCCCGGCGTAGGGAAGGCCATCAAGGACGTCGAGATCGATGACAACGCGTTCAAGCCGATCGAGGCGATCATCCGGTCCATGACGCCCTACGAGCGGGAGAATCCCGATGTGATCAACCCGAGCCGCCGGATGCGTATCGCGCAGGGTTCCGGGACCAATATCACCGAAGTGAACAAGCTCATCAAGCAGTTTGACGACATGCGGAAAGTGATGAAACAATTCAGCGATCCCGCAGCCGCCGCCAAGATGATGCGCAGCATGCCGAAAATGCCGTTTGGAAAAAGATAGCTTACCGGTCCCGCAAACGCGGGACCTTTTTTCTTTTCCGGGCCAAACCAGCCCTGCCGGAGGCGGGCCTGAACTAACTTCGCCGGAACAACGTTATTTCTAAAAGCCTGATATGAAGATGCTGATCTATCTGACCGCCCTGCTGGCATTCGGGTCCTGTACCCGGGCCCAGGTAAACCTGACCGGTAAATCCGACGTCCGGCAGTCGGATCTTAAACCTGCTCCCGGACAGGCGATCGCGGCCTTTGCCGAAGGCTGCTTCTGGTGTTCGGAACATATTTTTGAGGACCTGGCAGGCGTCGACTCGGCGGTTTCAGGATATGCCGGCGGCCATGTGAAGAATCCGACCTACGAACAGGTGTGCAGCGAGACCACCGGGCACGCCGAAACGGTGCTGGTCTACTACGACCCGAAGATGATCTCCTACCGGGATCTGCTCACGGTGTTCTTCACCTCCCATGACCCGACAACGCTTAACCGCCAGGGGCCCGATGTGGGCACCTCCTACCGGTCGGCGATATTCTATACCACCGAGGCGGAACATGAGGCGACAAAAGAGGCGATCCGGACCATGAGCAAGTCGTTCAGGGACCCCATCGTGACCGAACTGGCCCCGCTGAAGGCCTTTTACCGCGCGGAAGAGTACCATCAGAACTATTCGGAAGACAATCCGTTCGACGCCTATGTCCGCAACGTATCGGTTCCGCGGTACGAAAATTTCCGGCGATCCTGCAAGCTGAAATTCAAAGAAGACAAAAAGTAGGAAACAATTACCTGCAATCCTTACTTTTACGGCAATGGATTACCAGGTCTTTCAGTTATCGAACGGAATCCGCGTTCTGTTCAAGCCTACTTCTTCCAGCATCTCCCATTCCTGTGTACTTGTCAATGCGGGATCCCGCGACGAGGGCCTCGAAAAAGCAGGGCTGGCCCACTTCATCGAGCACCTTCTTTTTAAGCGGACTGAACGGAGGAATACAAGCCAGATCCTGAACCGCCTGGAAGTGATCGGAGCGGATCTTAACGCCTATACGACCAAGGAATATACCTGCATTCATGCTTCGTTCCTGACGCCATACCTTGAACGCTCCCTGGACCTGTTCGAGGACATCATGTTCCATTCGGTCTTTCCGGAAGACGAGATGGAGAAGGAAAAGGGCGTCGTCCTGGATGAGATCGCATCCTACCAGGACCAGCCGGAAGAAGCGATCCAGGACGATTTTGAGGATCTGCTTTTTTCAGGGCACCCGCTTGGCAGCAATATCCTGGGAACGCCGGAATCCGTCAATGCATTCCAACGGGAGGACCTGACCGGTTTCATCAGGGGCAACTACCTGACGGGGGAGATCGTGATCGGCATTTACGGCAATTACACCGCAAAGAAGGCCCTTAAGGCCGCGGAGAAGATCTTCGGCGGTATCCCGTTGAATGACCCCGTACGGGTCCGCGAGCGGCCGGTCTCCTACTCGCCGGTGACCCGCGAGGTGTCCAGGTCCATCTCCCAGACACACTGCGTGATCGGGAACCGCGCCTATGACTGTCATCATCCGAACAAGGTGGCCCTCCTGCTGCTGAATAACCTTCTCGGGGGCAACGGGATGAGTTCCCGCCTGAACCTGCAGGTCCGCGAACGGTACGGCATCGCCTACACCATTGAGTCCAATTACACGCCGCTGACCGATACCGGGATCTTTTCACTCTATTACGGCACGGACACGGAGAAGAACGACCGCGCCCTGAAGATCATTCACCGGGAACTCCGGAAGCTCCGCGAAATCAGACTGGGAGCGGTCCAGCTGCACCAGGCCAAACAGAAATTCAATGGTCAGATCGCCCTCGGCGAAGAGAACCGCCTCCACCTGATCATCTCGCTATGCAAAAGCCTGCTGGACTATAACCGGGCGGATACCCTGGAGGAAGTGATCGCAAAGGTAAACGCCGTATCGGCAGACCAGCTCCTGGAAGTAGCCAATGAGATCCTCGACCCAACCAAACTGACCACGCTGCTGTTTAACGCAGAGGATTAGTCACTACCGATAAAATCGTACTTTTGCAGCATGAAACTTCCTATTATCGCTTACGGAGACCCGATATTAAAGAAAGTCGCCCAGGACATCACCCCGGAATACCCGGGCCTCGGAGAACTGATCGAAAACATGTTCGAGACCATGTACGGCGCACATGGCGTAGGCATTGCCGCTCCGCAGGTCGGTTTGTCTATCCGGTTATTCGTGATCGACGCCACGCCGTTTGCCGAGGATGAAAGCGAGCTCGAGGGCTTCAGGAAGGTCTTCATCAACGCCCGCATTCTGGACGAGGCCGGCGATAAATGGGCCTTCAGCGAAGGTTGCCTGAGTATTCCGGATATCCGGGAAGAAGTGAACCGGCACCAGACCCTGACGATCTCCTACTATGACGAAAACTTCCAGCATCATGAAGAGACCTACAGCGGACTGGCCGCCAGGGTTATCCAGCATGAATACGATCACATCGACGGAAAGCTGTTCACCGACAAGCTGAGCCCGCTCCGCAGGACCATGCTGAAAAGCCGTCTGGACGCTATTTCAAAAGGCAATGTGAAGGTGGACTATAAAATGAAATTCCCGGCACAGAAGCGCGGCCGGAAATAATCGCGGCAACATAGGAAAAACGAAATAAAGACAGGGACCGGCTACCGGTTCCTGCTCTTGTCTCCCTGCGAGATCTGCTGGAGCAGGGCGCCCCATGCGAAAGGATTCAGCAGCGGATTGGCGGCCCGCTGGTTGATATTCTTGTTAACCATCGTATTATGGCGGTTCTGGAAAGAATACCCCTGCATCTCTGCGCCGTCACGCGGAAGATCCGCCGACATGGCCAGGATACTGGTCCGGGAAACATTCTTCCTGGCGATCTCCAGATCGTCGTCGGCGAACTTCATGGTCATGAAATCCTTTTTGAATTCATCGGTGCTGGCCCAGGGATATACCCTGACCATGGGAAGGTTGATGATCTCCTGTTTCAGCCGGACGATAACGGTATAGGTATCGTCCTGGGTGGCCGGGATCACGATCGCCTGGCGGTGGTAACCTACCGCACTGAAAACGAGGGTATCCCGCTCATGGGCAACGAACGAGAAGTATCCCTTATAGTTGGCCGACTGGACCTGGTTCTTGTTGCTACGATTGGTGATGGACACATACGGGACCACCGTATTACTGTCCGCGTTGTACACTACCCCCGAAAACTGCACGAGTTTTTTTGCAGGCGTCTGGGCGAAAGCCGCCAGGCTGCATAGAATGAATGATATCAGTAGGCTAAAACGCATATTCCAAAGTAAACAAAAACCGTGCAAGCACTACGTTAAATAGTGTTAAAGATCTTAAGCAAACGCCCGGTCCCGGCAACTTATTTTGTAAAATTACTGTAACCGTTCCGGCAAAACCGCGTGAGGGTCGTCCATATCGGTCAGGTTCACCGCCTCGACTCCCGCGATCTCCGGCACCGCTTTCCTGATCGCCTCCTCAATACCGGCTTTCAGGGTCATAATGCTCATCGGACATGACCCGCAGGCACCAAGCAGTTTGATCTGCACCTTGTTCTCCGGTGTGATCCCGAGTACCGAGACGTTACCGCCGTCAGCCTCCAGATACGGCCGGATCGTATCCAGCGCTTTTTCCACCCGCTCTAATAATTCCATAAAACTTATTTTTATAAAGTTACTATTTTAAAACCTTATCCTACAGCTGTTATTGCAGGTCTGGCATTTTCAATAGCCAGCCGCTGGGCAACCTTCTGTGCAAGGTCGGTAAAAGCGGCCGAGATAATATGGTCGTTTTGTAAAATTACGGGCTGTCCGGCGTCCCCTGACTCGCTGATACTTTGCACCAGCGGGATCTCCGCCAGGAAAGGCACCTTGTAGCGCTCGGCCAGGGAGCGGCCGCCGCCTTGTCCGAAGATATAATATTTGTTCTCCGGAAGTTCCGCCGGCGTAAAATAGGCCATGTTCTCTACGATCCCCAGAACCGGAACGTTGATCGAATCCATCAGGAACATGCCGATCCCTTTTTTCGCATCGGCCAGCGCTACGTTCTGCGGCGTCGTAACGATCACCGCACCGGCGATCGGGAACCCCTGTGCCAGCGTGATGTGAATATCGCCGGTGCCCGGCGGCAGGTCGATCACCAGGTAATCAAGTTCGCCCCAGTCCGCGTCATTGAAAAGCTGTTTCACCGCATTGGAGGCCATCGGTCCGCGCCACGGCACGGCTTGTTCCGGGTCGGTAAAGAAGCCGATAGACAACAGTTTGATCCCGTATTTCTCGATCGGAAGGATCCGCGTGCGGCCGTCGGCCAGCTGCGTCGCTTCCGGACGGGCGCCTTCAAGGCCGAGCATGATCGGGATGGACGGACCATAGATATCCGCATCGATCAGGCCGGTCCGGGCACCGGTCCGCGCCAGCCCCAGGGAGAGGTTGACCGCAACGGTTGACTTGCCGACGCCGCCCTTACCGGAAGCTACGGCAATGATATTCTTGATATTGCTCAGCGGCGCGTTCGGCCTGGACGTTACCCTGGAGCTCATGGTGATGTTCACCTCCGCATCCGGGCTCACAAAATGCCGGATCGCATTGCGGCAGGCGTTTTCGATCACGGACTTCAGCGGACACGCCGGGGTCGTCAGGACGACCGTAAAGCTGACCTGGTTTCCGCTGATCTGTATATTTTCCACCATCTTCAGGGTGACCAGGTCCTTTTTAAGATCCGGATCCTCCACATGGCTTAAAGCGTGTAAGACTTGCTCGGTAGTAATCATGATTATATGTTGAATGATCTTCTAAACGCACAAAATTACGAAACCAGACGTTACAACTTCGTTTAGATTGAGGTTTTTACACATCTTTGTTCCGGTAATAAAACCTTTTTACCAAACGTTTCATACCCGTTGCAGTTTAATGAATAAACCGTCCTTCAGATCTATGCGAATTCCACGTAAATACCTCCGTACAGGAGGCATTGTGCTGCTTTCCGTGCTTGTTTTACTTTTGATAGGAGGACTGATCGGGTATTCCAAGAGGGAATATTTCCTGGAAAAAGCGATAAACAGGGCGGTCCGAAAGGCGAAGAACGACTATAATCTGAATGTAAATATTCAGCAGGCACACTTCACCGGGCTCAGTACCGTCCAGCTGAGCGACATCTCGGTGGTTCCGGAGAACCGGGACAGCCTGGCCATGATCCGTAACCTCTCCGTCCGGGTCAAACTGCTGCCACTTATCGCCGGGGACGTGAAACTGGCAGAGGTCAGGATGAACGACGGACGGGTAATGCTGACCAAGAAGGACACGATCCGCAACTACGATTTCCTGTTCCGCAAAAAAGGCGAGGAGCCCCGGTCTGACAAGAAGGCGGACCTGTCAGCTCTGGCGAACAACCTGATGAACCAGGTGCTGTACAAGATCCCGGAGAACATGGACGTCCGCGATTTCGGACTATCCTTCACGGACGATACCAATTCGGTCAGCCTGTACACCACAACGGCCACCATTGTGAACGGCGATGTCAAATCGACCATCCGGGTCAATAACAGGGAATCGCTTTGGCACGTGGAAGGCCGGGTGGAACCGGATGACAGGCAGCTGGACCTGAAACTGTTCGCTGAGGGAAAGAAGGTTGAACTCCCGTTCCTCAAAAAACGCTACGGGCTTACGCTGAACTTCGATACGGTGCGCACCGAACTCAAGAGCGCACGGCGATCGGGGGGCCGGTTCGTTATGGAAGGTTCATGGGCGGTCAAAAACCTGCTGGTGAACCACGCGCGGATCGCCGCGAACGATATCATCCTCCCTTCCGGCTCCATAGACGCCAAAATGCTTGTCGGCGAGAACTATGTGGCGATCGACAGTTCCTCCGTGATCCACCTGAAGAACATCACGGCGAATCCCTACCTCAGACTTACCCTGTCACCCAGCAAGATCGTGGAGATGAAGCTCCATACCGGCGAAATGGATGCGCAGGCCATGTTCGACGCCATTCCGATCGGGCTGTTTGAATCCCTCGAAGGCATGAAGGTCGCCGGTAAACTGCAGTACGACTTCAGCTTTTACCTGGACACCGCAGTTCCGGACAGCGTCAAATTCAACTCCGCCCTTAACCAGAAACAGTTCAAGGTCCTGAAATGGGGTAAGATCAACCTCGAGAAGATCAACCGGCCGTTTGTCTATACGCCGTACGAATATGGCAAACCGATGCGGAACATCACCATCGGTCCGTCCAACCCGGACTACACGCCGATCGGTCAGATCTCGCCCTACCTCCGAAATGCGGTACTCACAGCCGAGGACCCGTCGTTCTTCAGCCACAACGGCTTCGTCATGGAGTCATTCCGCAAATCCATCGCGACCAACTATAAGGAAAAGGCATTCAAACGCGGCGGCAGCACGATATCCATGCAGCTCGTCAAGAACGTATTCCTGAACCGTCAGAAGACGCTGGCACGAAAGATCGAGGAGATCATGATCGTCTGGGTCATGGAAAATACCCGGGTGGCATCCAAATCGCGGATGTTCGAGGTATACCTGAACCTCATTGAATGGGGTAAGAATATCTATGGAATAGGTGAGGCCGCCCGGTTCTATTTCGGCAAACATCCGTCCGAACTGAACCTGGGGGAGAGTATCTACCTCGCCAGCATCGTACCGCGTCCCAAGTCATCACTTTATTTCTTCGAACCGGACGGGTTCCTCAGAACCAGCCTCCGCGGATACTTCCGGCTGATCGGCGGCATCATGGCCCGCCGGGGGCTTGCCCAGCCGGATTCCAATATCTACGGTTTCTATGCCGTGCGGGTCCGGGAAGGACTGCGCCGGGAACCCACCCCTGTGGACTCTCTCACACTGGACAGCCTGATCCTTGACGAAGATTTCGACGGGGAGACCGGCGGATTCCTGCGGGACCTGTTCCGCCGCAGACCGGATACGTCACAGACCCGCGAAACGACCCAGCAAACGCAGCCGACTACCGACACCACCAAGACGCCCGCACAGATCCGGAAGGAAAAACGGGAACAGCGGCGGCGGGAGCGGCGAAAAGGCGGGCTGCTAAACTTCTGACAAACTATAATCCCTATTCATGAAAATCCAGGTAGATGATAAAGAATTTTCGCTGATGCTTTCCAACGACCAGATCAGCAAACGGACGCGGCTGATCGGGATCCAGATGAATGTGGACTATGAACATAAGGTGCCGGTGTTCCTGGGCGTCCTGAACGGCAGTTTCATGTTCCTGGCGGACCTGATGAAAGAGATCCAGATCTCCTCCGAGGTGACCTTCGTGAAGGTCTCGTCCTATGAGGCCGACAAAAGCACCGGTACCGTCAGGCGGGAAATGGACCTTTCCATGGACCTGCGGGGCCGCGACGTTGTCATCGTCGAGGATATTGTCGACACGGGCCTCACGCTGGCGTATATACTGGAGATGGTGAAGAAACAGCAGCCGGCGTCCGTTAAGGTATGCACGCTGTTGCTCAAACCGGCCAAACTGCAGCAGACCTTCGATGAGCTGGGCTACGTCGGATTCGAGATATCCAATGAATTTGTCGTCGGTTACGGACTGGATTACAACGGTTTGGGACGAAACCTGCGGGACATTTACCGGGCAATTAACCTTCCCTCGGAAACTTAACGGAGAAAGTTGCATTTTTGCATTCTAAATCATAGTTAAATGACGATCCATAAAGAAGGATATACCACCATTGCACTGACCATCCTGTTCATTTTTATCCTGAATGCCGTTGTCCATTACTTCTATCCGGACAGTAACGGAATTCTGTGGACCGTCTATATTCTCTCGTTTATTCTGTTCCTGATCGTCCTGCAGTTCTTCAGAAGCCCGGTGCGGAAACTCACCAGCGGCGAAAGGAGCATTGTCTGCCCGGCAGACGGCAAGGTCGTCGTCATTGAAGAAACCGAGGAAACCGAGTTCCTGAAAGACCGGCGGATCCAGGTGTCGATCTTCATGTCGCCTGTCAATGTACACGTGAACCGGAATCCGATCTCCGGCGTCGTCAAATACTTCAAGTATCACCCCGGAAAATACCTGGTAGCCTGGAATCCGAAATCATCCACGGATAACGAGCGTACGACCATTGTCATTGAAAACAACGGCATCCCGGTACTGGTCCGTCAGATCGCCGGCGCACTGGCCCGAAGGATCGTCTGGTATGTAAAGGAAAATGATGAGGTAAGGCAGGGCGAGCAGTTCGGATTCATCAAGTTCGGATCCCGTATCGACCTGTTCCTACCGCTGGGTACGGACATCAAGGTCAATCTTGGCGAACCGGTCCGGGGCGGGGTCACTGTAATCGCTGAATTACAGGCTTAACCGAAATACCGGTATCAAAACTATCCCATAAAAAAGAACCCGCTTCAGTGAAGCGGGTTCTTTTTGTTTCAGACCAGTTGTTCAAGCGCGATCTCGAAAGCGGTGGCCGAGAGCCCCGTTTTGGACGCTGACTTGGCCCGGGTCTTTTCAAGGGCCATCCGGATGGTTTCCGAAGCGTCGTGAAAGATCGCCTCATCGCTCATCTCGATATTCCGCTCCATCAGGTATGCAAACACGCGGGCCATTCCGCAATTGGAAATGAAGTCCGGAATCACGGCCAGGTTCTGGTCGGCATACTCCATGATCGGTCCGAAAAAGATCTCGGGGTCGGCGAACGGAACATTCGCCCCGCTGGCGATCACCTCCAGACCGGCAGCCACCAGGCTTTCAACCTGCTGACGCGTAACCAGCCTGGACGCCGCTGCCGGAACAAAGATCTCCGCCGGAGTATTCCAGATCCTTTCGTTGATCTCCGCATAAGGGATCAGGCTATCAGCGACAAGAACGTTCCCCCTGCGGGCCCTGAACAGTTCAGTGATCTCTTCGAAAGTAAAGCCTTCCTCCCGGATCAGACCGCCCACACGGTCAATGATGCCGACGACCCTGGCGCCCGCCTGGGCCAGGTAGAACGCAGCAGCAGCGGCTACATTGCCCCAGCCCTGGATGATCACCCGCTTACCGCTGATCTCTCCGCCATACAGGTTATAGAAGTGCCGGACGGATTCAGAGACACCGTAACCGGTGATCATATCCGCTACCTTGTATTTCGCTTTAACATCAGGGGAGAAGTGTATATCCTCAAGAACCTTGGATACGCCGTAGCGGAGCTGGCCGATCTGGTGGATCCGTTCGTTTTCGCGGGCCTTATAATGACCGTTGATGACACCCTCCTGCGGATGCCAGAGTCCCAGGTTCTCCGTGACCGGGATCACCTCGTGGATCTCATCCACGTTCAGATCGCCGCCGGTACCGTAATAGTTTTTAAGCAGCGGGATCACGGCTTTGTACCAGCGTTCCAATACGCCCTTCTTGCGGGGATCGGCCGGATCGAAATTGATCCCTGATTTCGCACCGCCGATCGGGGGACCAGACACGGTGAATTTCACCTCCATCGTTTTGGCCAGTGATTCCACTTCTCTCTTATCAAGCCCTTTCCGCATCCGGGTACCGCCGCCTGCAGCGCCGCCGCGCAGCGAATTGATGACCACCCAGCCTTCGGCTTCCGTTTCGGAGTCTTTCCACTCGAACACGATTTCGGGCCGTTTTTCTTCAAACCTCTTTAAAAGTTCCTTCATCTTAGTGATTGATTTTACAGCACAAACAAAAAAACCTCCCTGGTTAATACCAGGGAGGCTGCATAAATATGAAAAAAATTAAACCCTCTTAGACTTGATACGGGCAGCTTTTCCAGTAAGTGCACGCAGGTAGAACAGTTTCGCTCTGCGGACCTTACCGTAGTTCACTACATCAATTTTCTCGATGTTTGGAGAATTGATAGGGAAAATACGTTCAACACCCACTCCATTTGACATTTTACGCACGGTAAAAGTCTCATTTGCACCTACACTGTTACGTTGAATCACTACTCCCTGGTAAATCTGGATACGCTCCTTATTTCCTTCGCGAATCTTATAATGAACGCTGATTGTGTCGCCAGCTTTGAATGCAGGAACGGCCTTTTTCGCTACTGCCTGCTCTTCAACAAATTTTACTAAATCCATGATTTTAAGCTCTTAAACCGATTTTTAGCCCGTAAAAATCGGACTGCAATATTAGGTATTTTTTTTGAAAACTAAAAGTACTTTTAAAATTTTTCCACATTTCGGAGATATTCACAGATCTCCGGATGCGGCTTCCGGGCGCCGGCATTTCCCGCTGCTACTTCAGCAGGTCAGGCCGGCGGGTCCTGGTGCGCTCAAGCGCCTGTTCATCCCGCCACTCGTCTATTTTCGCCTGGTTTCCGCTCAGCAGGACGTCTGGTACACGGTGTCCGTTCCAGTCCGCCGGCCGCGTGTATACCGGCGCGTCCAGCAGCTCGCCCTGGAACGAATCCGACAGGGCGGACGTCTCATCCGAAAGCACTCCCGGGATCAGGCGTACGACCGAATCGACCAGCACCGCAGCGGGCAGCTCCCCGCCGGACAACACATAGTCACCTATGGAGATCTCACGGGTCACGAACAGGTCCCGGATACGCTGATCGATCCCCTTGTAATGTCCGCAGAGAATAATGATGTTCTTTCTGATCGACAGCTGATTGGCGATCGTCTGGTTCAGGGTTTCGCCGTCCGGCGTCATGAAGATCACCTCGTCATACTCCCGTTCCGCCTTCAGCTTGCTGATACAGGCCGCAAAGGGCTCTATGGACATCACCATGCCGCTGCCACCGCCGTAAGGATAGTCGTCGACACTCTTGTGCTTATTCGCCGCGTAGTCACGCAGGTTATGCACATGGATTTCGGACAATCCCTTTTTCTGTGCACGCTGCAGGATGGAGTGCGCAAAGGGACTCTCAAGAAGGCCGGGCAATACAGTTATGATATCAAAACGCATGTCTCAAAAATTTGAGGGTTAATCACCCTCTTCCAATTCAAATATTTCGTTGACCGGCTTTTCGAAGATCGCCGAGATCTTCAGGGCCAGAACCGTCGATGGCACATACCTGGCCGACTCGATCGTATTGATCGTCTGCCTGGAGACCCCGGCCATCTCAGCGAGTTCCGCCTGGGTCATGTTCCGGTTGGCCCGCAACCCCTTGATATTATTTTTCATGATACAGCGGACCGGCTGCGGTACAGCACAAACTGGAACCGCGCAATAAAAATGATCAGGATGGTAAAGACGTTGTAAACCAGGACGTCCAGAAAACCGCCCCCGTAGATCGTCAGAACCGCCACGAGCAGGACCCCGTAATTCACGTAGACTGCCCACTGCAGACTTTTCAGGCGCTGAAAGGCGACATACTCGTCTTCAAACCGCTCAGCCGAGAAAGCCACCAGCGAAAGACCGCCAATGCTGCCGACGAAAGCGAGTTCATCGGTGAGATTTCCGTTGGCGGCATCGAAAATACTCCCGGACGGTCCCGGAACGGTCAGCCATTCAAAGCTGAAGTCGAGATACAGGAACGCAAGCCCCAGCGCTATCGATGGCACCGCGATGATCCAGCCCCACTTCTTAAGCGGATACGGACACAACATGTTATTTTTCATTGAGAAACTGTTTCCTCAAATGTAAAACAAACTTGACTTCGTGTCAAGTATAATTGACATTTTTTATTCCGCCGGGTTATCCCGCTCGTCGCCAAGATAGACATCAATAAGGCCTTCCGGAAGCGTCAGGTAAACAATTCCCTCCTCGTCATCGATCTCACGGATGAAGTCGTCATTCAGCGGAAACATGATCTCCCGGAACCTGTAAGGCACTACCGCCACGAACTGCTGGGGATATTCATGGATCTCGATGATCTCGCCGAGTTCCCCGTGCCGGTCGTCATGCGCGATAAACCCCTTCAGATCGGTGATCAGGAACTCGTCCTCATCCCGTTCCGGCCTGATCGAATTCGGCTGGTACAGCTTCTTGCGAACCAGTTTTTCCGCCTTATCGATCGTGTCGATATCATCGAAATAGAAATAACCGGTCTGGTTCGGGTGGAGCTTATACGACGATACGAAGAAGGGGACCAGTTTGCCGTTCAGTTCGACAAACACGGACTCCAGCTCCAGGTCTTCAGGCTCCGGATACTCGAAATACACCTGCACTTCGCCCTTCAGTCCCTTGGTCTTGGTTATGTACCCGATATAAAAGCTGTCTTCGATCTTCATCTTCCATCAAATAAAAACGTCATTGTGACAATCGGTGTTGAAGAAATATCCTTCAGCCGTTGTTTCCACAATGACGTTCTGTAAAAGTTTATCAGCAGATTATTCTGCGGTCTCTTCAGCAGGTGCTTCTGATGCGCCTTCTTCAGCAGAAGTTTCTTCAGCAGGTGCTTCTTCAGCCGGAGGAGTGTTCTTGGCCGCGATAGCAGCAGCACGCTCTTCATTCCGTTTGATCTCAGCAGCTAAAGCAGCCTGTCTGGCTTCTTCTTTTGATTTAACCAGAGATTCTTTCTTTCCTGTGATTCTGCCCTCTTTGGATCCTGCCCACTCGTTGAACTTGGCTTCAGCCTGTTCCTGAGTTAAAGCACCTTTCTTGATACCTCCCTGTAAGTGTTTCATGTAAAGAACACCTTTGTAGGAAAGGATCGCGCGACAAGTATCGGTTGGCTGAGCACCTTTGTTAACCCAGTCTAAAGCTTTGTCGAAGTTGATGTCAATAGTAGCCGGGTTGGTGTTCGGGTTGTAAGAACCGATTCTTTCAATGAAACGACCATCTCTCGGAGCACGTGAATCTGCCACTACTACGTGATAAAAAGGTTTTCCCTTTTTACCGAATCTTTGCAATCTGATTTTAGTTGCCATTAGTTTTTAATTATTTATGTATTCAACATAGTTCCCGGAGTATTGACTGCGGGGTTGCAAAGATACCAAATTATTCAGATTAAAAAAACGTAAAAGTCTATTTATGAGTACGTCTCCAAGAACGCCCCGCCTGGCCATCGACATGGATGAAGTAATCGCCGATCCCCTGTCCAAATTCATTGCGCTTTATGAGCGGGACTACGGGATCCGGCTGCCGGAACAACTGCCTGCAGGCAAGGAGATCTATGAGCTGGTTCCCGAAGAAGTAAACCGGAAGTGGTATGATTATATCAATGAGCCGGGATTCTTCCGGGACCTGCCGGTTATTCCGGGAAGCCGGGAGGTGATCAGGCGCCTGATGGAACGATACGACGTGTACATCGTTTCGGCAGCCATGGAGTTCCCGAACTCGCTCGCCGATAAGCTCAGCTGGCTGAAGGATCATTTTCCGTTCATCGGCTGGCAGCAGATCATCTTCTGCGGCAACAAGATCATCGACGCGGACATCCTGATTGACGACCGGATCAGGAACTTCGCAACCTTTCCGGGCCGCAAACTCCTGTTCACCTCACCGCACAACCAACTGATCACGGACTATGAGCGGGTCAATACCTGGGCGGAGGTCGCCGGTAAGCTTTTATAGGGACGTGATAGGCCGGGAAAATAAGGGCCGGGGTCAGAAGCGGTCAGAGGCAGTGCCGCTCCACATAATCGATCAGGGAGTGGATCACCTTGATGTGGATCTCCTGGGCCCGGTCGGCATACGTTGAGCGGGGCGCCCGGATCTCTACATCACAACGTTCCGCCATCCGGCCGCCGTCCTTACCCGTAAGGCCGATCACCTTCATGCCCCTGGCATGCGCAGCCTCAATGGCATTGAGCACGTTCTCCGAGTTGCCGCTTGTGCTGATCGCCAGCAATACGTCGCCCGGTCTGCCCATGGCTTCCACCATCCTCGAAAATACGTAAGCGAAGCCGTAATCATTGCCCACACAGGACAGATGGGAGGGATCGGATATGGAGAACGCAGGCAGCGCAGGCCTGTCCTGGCGGTACCGGCCGGACAGTTCTTCCGCAAAGTGCATGGCATCGCACATAGAACCGCCGTTTCCGCACGAGATCACTTTGCCGCCGTTCCGGATCGATTCAGCGAGGAGCTGCCCCGCCTGATTGATCTTCTGAAAATTGGAATCATCTCCCAGGAACTCCTGGATAACGCTCTGGGCTTCGATGAAATGTTTTTTTATTTCCTGCATATAAGAAACGGGAAGGGTCTGCCATAAGACCCGTAGATGTATCAGATGGTTTCAGGTAACGTATATTTCCGGCCTTTGTTCTGCTCCCTGAGCCACTCCATCAGCGGCGCAAAATAGTCGAGCATCGGTTTTGCGGTAAGCTCGGAGCCGGTCTTCTCCCTGAGGACCTCGTTCCAGTCCCGGCTGGCTCCCGGCGCCATGATGCTTTTAAGGAATTCCCCGACCTGTTTGTTCCCGTAATAATTGGTGGCTCTCGGATCCTGCTTCAGGATATTTTTGGCGATGTGGTCGTGCAGCTGGAAAAGAATAACGAAGGAAAGCGCATAATCGTAGTACTGCGCCGGATCGTCATTGATATGGGTTTTCGTTGCCGCATCGGCATATTGTTCCCCGCGGGCGGAAGGCGGAACGATACCCTGGTACTTTTTGGCCAGTTCCCACCAGCGCGCATTCATCTGGTCCTGCGACAGACTGTCCGCGTAAAGCGCCTTTTCAAACTCGGTCATGGTCCCTGCCGAAAACGGAATGAACACCGCGTAATTCAAAGCCTCCTTCAGCAGGGCCTGAATCTCATCGGTCTGCGTTCCGGCACTGATCAGTCCCTTCTTCTCAAGGAAGGGCTTCTGCATGGAGGCAAGGCCCATCAGGCTGCCCATGGCTTCATGATAGGCCCGGTTGGCGCCTTCCCGCAGCAGGGGCGGAACCTCATCGTTGGTATAGCTCTGATAATAATAAATATGCCCCAGCTCATGATTGACGGTTTCATACCACTCGGCATTCGGCTCGACGCTCATCAGGCTGCGCACGTCGTCCTGCAGATCCATATGCCAGGCGGAGGCGTGATTGTTCTTTTTATATCCGGTCCCGGCAGGCAGGGGGTAAAGACTTGACTTTTCCCAGAACACCGGCGGAAGCGCCCGGAATCCGAGACTTTTATAGAAGTCCTCGCCGCTCTTCACGACCCACTCCGCCGGCTTCGCCTTCAGTGCCGAGTCGAGGTTCATCCCTTTTACGGAAACCATCGGACTCCAGTCCTGACCCCAGCGGTTCGGCAGCCAGTGCGCCGGCAGGTAATCGGGGACGTCCGCACCGTATCTGCGGGCAAGTTCATACCGCGCATAGGTATGCAGTTCCCGGTAGAGCGGCCGGAGCTCCTGGTTGATCTTCCCGATCAGCTTCATCATCTCATCGGTCTTCATTCCGTAGTCGGAGACCTGGTATTCAAAGAAATCCTTGTAGCCGAGGGCCTGCACGGTCTGGTTGCGGAGATTCCGGAGCGTGGTCAGTCCGGGCTTCAGCACCTTTCCGACCTCCTTACTCGCTTCCCATGCCGCCAGGCGTTTTGCCGGATCCGTTTCGGACTTGAGCATCTCGTCGATCTCATTGGTCGTTACCGACCGGCCGGCCACTTTGTAATCGAACCCGTAAAGCTTTTCAACCTGCGCATTCTCCTCGCGGATCCGTTCCCGGACCGTCTCAGAAACGGTTTCCGGGTTGTTCGCCGCGAAATACAGCACCTTCTCAAGCTGCTTCACCTGCAGATCCGAAAGATCGCCGGGATTTCTGAGAAGCCCGCGCGCCTGGTCGATATTGGCCTTGCTGCCGGTAAAGGCCGCAAAGGCTTCACCCGTCCGCTGTACCGCCCTGGCGTTGGTACTGTCGCCCTCGACGATCTTCGTGTTGGCAGCCCACTGGGCTTCCGAGGAAGCCGTGTATAACTTCACATACTCCTTTGTATAGGAGTCCAGGAACTGCTGCGCATCACCGGAGACCTCCTTACGGGTGGTACATCCGGCCAGGATCAGTGCAAAAGCGAGAACGGGTAGTTTTTTCATGGCTTTATAGTGAAAGAATGTCTACGATCTTCAGGAAGTTCGGATTCACCTCCTCCAGGTGCTTGATCGCATTGGCAAAGGAGGTGTAGTGGATCTCACCGTGGATAACGCCGATCATTTCGCCCTTGCGGCCCTCCATCAGGGACTCCACTGCGGCCACGCCCAGCCTGCTGGACAGTACGCGGTCCATACAGGTTGGTCTTCCGCCGCGCTGCATATGGCCCAGGATCGAAACCCGGGTATCGTAGTGCGGGAACTTTTCCTTCATCACGGTGGCGATCTGGAAAGCGCCGCCGGCATCATCGCCTTCAGCGACGATAATGATCTTGGAAGCCTTGTCCTTGCGGCCTTTCTCGAGCCGGTCGATCAGGGCGCGGACATCCGTTTTGCTTTCGGGGATCAGGATCGCTTCCGCACCGGCGCCGATGCCGCTCCGCAATGCGATCAGACCGGAGTCACGGCCCATCACCTCGACGATGAACAACCGGTCGTGCGATTCCGCAGTATCCCGGATCTTATCCACCGCGTCGATAACGGTATTGATCGCCGTGTCATAACCGATCGTGAAATCGGTTCCGACCAGGTCATTGTCTATGGTTCCCGGCAGACCCATGACCGGGATATCGAATTCGTTGATAAAGATGTTGGCACCGGTAAAGGTACCGTCACCGCCGATGGCCACCAGGGCGTCGATCCCGTGTGCCTTCACCTGCTCATATGCACGCTGGCGTCCTTCCCTGGTCCGGAACTCATCGCTCCGGGCTGTCTTCAGAATAGTTCCGCCGCGCTGAATGATATTGGCCACGGACTTGCGGTCCATCGGAATGATATCTCCGCTGATCAGGCCCGCATAGCCCCGCATGATCCCAACCACTTCAAGATTATAATACAATCCGGTACGAACGACGGCACGGATCGCTGCATTCATTCCCGGAGAATCGCCCCCTGAGGTAAATACCCCGATCTTCTTAATCTGACTCATGTTACTGCTTTAAAAATGCGGCTTTCCCGCTGTCTAAAAATTGAATATAGTTATTAATGTCAAGGTCAAAGGCCTGCGGCGGAGTAAGCGTCGCGCCGGCCGGGTCAACAATTACATAATAAGGCTGTGAATTGGTTTTATACCGGCTCGCCTGCAGGTCACTCCATTGCTGCCCGATGGTCCGGATCTTTTTGCCGGAGCTCCCGGTGAACTGTTCGCCTTCCGGGAGGGCGGTCTTATCATCCACGTACAGGGAGATCAGCACATAATCGTTCTTCAGACGGCGCAGCACTTCCGGGTCGGACCAGACACTGGCCTCCATCTTCCGGCAGTTGGTGCAGCTCCAGCCCGTAAAATCGATCAGCACCGGTTTATTGACCTGCCGGGCATAGGCCAGGCCTTCCTCATAGTCATAGAAAGCGTCCAGTCCATGCGGCGCGTGGAAAAGACCGGCATACTTCCGGCCGGGCGTGATGGCGGCCGGAGCCCCCTGTCCGGAGGAGGACATATCGAAATCCTGCGTTTGCTGGGGCGGAAGCCACGCACTGATCGCTTTCAGCGGCGCGCCCCACAGACCGGGGATCATATAGATGGTAAATCCGAGAGCCAGCATTGCAAAGAACAACCGCGGAAGCGACAGGAAGTTCTGCGGAGAATCATGTGAAAGTGAGATCTTGCCCAGCAGATAGAATCCGAGGATCCCGAAAATGATGATCCAGGTCACCAGGAAGATATCGCGGTCAAAAATTCCCCAGTGGTAGGCCAGGTCGACATTCGAAAGGAACTTGAACGCCAGGGCCAGTTCCAGGAAACCGAGCGATACCTTGACGGTATTCAGCCAGCCCCCCGACTTCGGCATTTCTTTCAGCCAGCTCGGGAAAATGGCAAACAACGTAAACGGAATGGCCAGGGCGGCTGAGAATCCGAGCATTCCCATGGCGGGACCGAGGTATGTTCCACGGGAAACGGTTTCCACGAGCAGCGTCCCGATGATCGGTCCGGTGCATGAAAAAGAAACCAGCGCCAGCGTGAAGGCCATGAAGAACAGGCCGACGAAGCCGCCCCTGTTTGATTTCTCATCCATTTTGTTGACGAGTCCGGACGGCAATGTTATATCGAACGCACCCAGAAAGGATACCGCGAACAGGATAAGAATGGCAAAGAAGATCAGGTTGAAGGTCGCGCTGCTGGCCGCTTCGTTCAGGGCGGAAGATCCGAAAAGGAAGGTGATCAGCAGGCCCAGCGATACATAGATGACGATAATGGAAATACCATACAGAAAGGCATGCTGCACACCCTTCGCCCGGGAACCGGATTTCTTGGTGAAAAACGAAACGGTCAGCGGGATCATCGGATAGATGCATGGCATAAAGAACGCAGCCAGTCCGCCGAAGAACCCGGCAAGAAGAATTCCCCAGATCGATACGTCGCCGGCCGGCGCCGCGCTGACCGGGCGGGAAACCGGCGAAGCCTTGCTGCCCCCATCCGAAACGGCCGGCGCCACCGCGCTGTCCGCTGCAGGAACCGTCAGGCCCGAAGCTGTGTCTGCGGACGGGGCAGTAACAGCCGCCGAAGGAGTTTCCGAAGCCGGTACCGCAGCGGGAGCCTTTGAATCAGCGGCAACGGTGCCCAGGTCCACCGGTATGTTGAATTCAACTTCCTCGGGCGGCAGACACCGCTCGTCATCGCAGACCATATACTCCAGCACCCCGGTCACCTTAGTCTTCGGCGCCTTCAGTTTGATCCGCTGACGAAAGGTGACCTCATCCTTGTGCCATGCGATCTGCATGTTGAAGGTCTTGTCAAAGGCCGAAATGGCCCTGGGGGTTTCGGTAACTTTTCCGGATAACGCATAATCCTTTGAGGGATTGAACTTAAAGGATGTGGGAACGGGACCGTCCTCTCCGATGAACTGCGAGTAGAGGTGCCAGCCTTCCTGGATGGACGCCCTGATAATCAGTTCGGCCTCCGTATCGTTTATCTTCCTGGAAGAGTAGCTCCAGCTCACCGGCTCAAAGATCTGGGCGTTTGCCGAGAGCGTGAACAGTGCCAGAATTAGGATAACAAGCTTTTTCATTGATGTGATTCGGTCAGTTCCTGTATAAATTCTATTTCTTTTAAGCCAAAGTGGCGTATTTTCCCTGCTATGTCCACCTCAAGCAAGCCATAACGGCTTGTTCCGAGGATCCGGCCGTTCACCGTTTCATTCCCGGTCCGGAACGCCGAATAAACGCCCCGTTTATACAGCCGTTCAAGGTATGCCTCATTGATTTCGGTGGTGTGTCCCCCTTTTAACTGAAGGTATCTTCCTTCAAGGGCGGTGCAAATCTCGCCCAGTATCTTCCTTAAATCATAATCCCTGTGTAAGATTTTCTTAAAGGAGGTAACGTTTTTCAGCTCATCCGGGTATTCGACCTGGTTAATATTCAGCCCGATCCCGACCACGGAATTCCTGATCCTGTCGCCCTGAACCATGTTTTCGATCAGCATGCCGCCGATCTTCCGGTGGCCAACATAGCAGTCGTTGGGCCACTTGATGGTCGCTGAATTGTCAAAATACCGCCGCAGCACATCATTGAGTGCCAGGCAGACCGTTTGGTTCAGTACGAACTGCTGATCTACCGGCAGAAAAACGGGCTTCAGCAGTATGCTGATGGTCAGATTTTTTCCCGGCTCGCTTACCCAGGTATTGTTCACCTGTCCGCGTCCGGCAAACTGTTCTTCTGCCATTATAACAGTCCCTTCAGCTACTGGCTCAGATTTTGACAATAATTCCTTGAGCCAGGAGTTTGTAGAATCTACAGAGACCAGTGAAACGATATTTTGTTCAACAAATAATTGTGAAAAAATGTTATTTTGCAAGTTACTGCGCACCAAAATATAAATTATTCAAAACTAAATTTTTTAATGGGAAAAAGGAAGGTCATCCAAGAATCCACCTACATTTCTGAGATTGCAATCCACGGAATTCAAGAGAAAAAGGGAAACGAGATCGTAAGATTAGACTTAAGAAATATACATAGCTCGGTCGCTGATTATTTCGTCATCTGTCACGCCAGCTCATCTACTCAGGTAAAAGCAATAGCCCAAAGCGTTGAAGAAGAAATCTTCAAATCCCTGAACCAGGACCCTATCCGGAAGGAAGGTATCCAGCACGGTGAATGGATCTTACTCGATTATGGGGATGTGGTCGTACACATCTTCAAAACCGACAAGCGGGAGTTTTACGGCATAGAGGATTTGTGGGGAGATGCAGAAATGCAATTTTACAAGAGTGCATAATTACTTATAATTGCCACTCGCTACATAAAAAATACCCTTGTTGGAATAACTGAAAAATGAAAGAGAACAAAGCAACCAAAAAACCTATAAAGAAAATACCGGGGAAGAAGATCATTCCCAAACCGCCGCGATTCAACATCATGTGGCTGTATGCGGCGATCATCATCGGTCTGTTCGTTGTGCAGTATATGTTCAGCGGCAACAGCGCCAAGAACATCAACTACAAGCGGTTCGAGCAGCAGATGCTGATCCCGCGCGACGTTGAGAAGCTGGTCGCGTACAAGAACCAGGACCTGGTAACCGTCGAGGTATATATCAAGAAAGACCGTCTGAGCCAGTCGAAATATGACGATGTCCGCAACAAGAGCAGTTTCAGCATGGCATCCAACAGCCCGCAGTACTACTTCACCGACGGATCGATCGACGGCCTGCAGGCCAAGCTGAAGGAAGCGGAAAAGGATATTCCGGCCAACCAGACCACCCCGCTCAACATTGAGAGCCGGGAAAGTCCGTGGGCGGGATGGTTCATGACCATCATCCTCCCGGTCCTGTTACTGATCGGATTCTGGGTATTCATCATGCGCCGTATGGGCGGCGGATCTGCAGGCGGTGCGGGCGGCCAGATATTCAATATCGGCAAATCCAAAGCGACCCTGTTCGACAAGGAGGCGCAGGTTACCGTGACCTTCAACGACGTGGCGGGCCTTGAAGAAGCGAAACAGGAGGTGATGGAGATCGTCGATTTCCTGAAGAACCCGAAAAAATACACAAACCTGGGCGGTAAGATCCCGAAGGGCGCACTGCTGGTCGGATCCCCGGGAACCGGAAAGACCCTGCTGGCCAAAGCCGTAGCCGGTGAGGCGCAGGTTCCGTTCTTCTCGCTGTCAGGATCTGACTTCGTGGAAATGTTCGTCGGAGTCGGTGCATCGCGTGTCCGTGACCTGTTCAAGCAGGCCAAGGACAAGGCTCCTTGTATCATCTTCATTGACGAGATCGATGCGATCGGACGGGCCCGCGGAAAGAACAATATTGTCGGCGGAAATGACGAGCGTGAAAACACGCTGAATCAGCTGCTTGTGGAGATGGATGGTTTCGGTACCGATTCCGGTATCATTATCATGGCCGCCACGAACCGTCCGGATGTCCTGGATTCGGCGCTGTTGCGTCCCGGACGTTTTGACCGTCAGATCTCCATTGACAAACCGGACCTGGTCGGCCGCGAGCAGATCTTCAAGGTTCACCTGCAGCCGCTTAAGCTGGCCGAAGAGGTGGATCCGAAGAAACTGTCGGCACAGACCCCGGGGTTTGCCGGCGCTGAGATCGCCAACGTTTGTAACGAAGCTGCGCTGATCGCCGCAAGACGCAATAAGACAGCCGTGGATATGCACGACTTCCAGGATGCGATCGACCGTGTGATCGGCGGACTGGAGAAAAAGAACAAGATCATCTCTCCGGAAGAGAAAAGGATCGTTGCCTACCACGAGGCGGGGCACGCCATCGCCGGCTGGTTCCTGGAACATGCAGATCCGCTGGTCAAGGTTTCCATCGTACCGCGCGGCGTAGCTGCGCTGGGTTACGCACAATACCTGCCAAAAGAGCAGTTCCTGTATACAACGGAGCAGTTGCTGGACGGCATGTGCATGACCATGGGCGGCCGTGTCGCCGAAGACATCGTGTTCGGAAAAATCTCGACCGGAGCACAGAATGACCTGGAACGGATCACCAAACTGTCCTACGCGATGGTGACCATCTACGGTATGAATCCGAAGATCGGTAACGTATCCTTCAACGACACCCAGGGCGAATACCAGTTCAACAAGCCGTATTCGGAAAAAACGTCCGAAATGATCGACGAGGAGGTCAGAAACCTGATCGACGGCGTATACCAGACCACCAAGGCGCTGCTCCTTGAAAAGAGGGAAGGCCTGGAAAAACTGGCGCTGAAGCTTCTTGAGAAAGAGATCCTGTTCCAGTCTGACCTGGAGGAGATCCTGGGCAAACGTCCGTTCGATACCCGTACCACCTATGACGAATATGTGAACGGCGCTGTTGAAGAAGGCGTGGTCGACCACAACAGGATGGCTGAAAATAGCTCAGCCACCCCGCAATAAATAGTAAATCAAATATTAAATCTTCTAAATTTGTCACGCCGGCGCATCTGTTCCGGCGTGACTTGTTTTTACCCGATAATATCGTCCGGATGAAGGAATCGACTTCCAAAGAAAAAATGCTTAAAAAGATCCGCAAAGCTCTTCTGGAGAAGCATGAGAACCCCTACCCGAATCTGGAGGACACGCCGGTCTATCCGCCCACGGAGGAATACCTGGAGGTCCTGTTCGCCGAACAGCTGACTGCCGTATCGGGAAAGTTCATCTACTGTGAGGATGAGATCCAGCTGATCGAAAACCTGCTGCTGCTGGCCGAAGAGAAACAATGGCGGCGCATCTACTGCTGGGAGTCTCCGCTTCAGGATATGCTGACCAACTACGAGTTTCCGTTCTACAGCACCGATACCGGCTTCGAGCAGGCCGAGGTCGGCATCACCACCTGTGAGGCTTTGGTGGCCCGAAACGGGAGCGTCATGATCTCGAATGCCGGCGCCGCAGGAAGAAGGCTCAGTATTTACCCGGGCGCCCACGTGGTGATCGCCTATACGTCCCAGCTGGTCCTGGACCTGAAGGATGCGTTCCGGCTGCTAAAGAACAAGTATCCCGGTGAACTGCCTTCCATGATCTCCAATATCACCGGTCCGAGCAGGACGGCCGATATTGAGAAAACGCTGGTTCTCGGCGCCCACGGGCCGAAGGAGCTGATCGTTTTCCTGATCGACAGACAGGCCGCCTCCGGAAGGGATTAACCGCCTGACGGCTAATTCCATACAGCCACAAACTATTGTTTTCCGTCTGCGTTACTCGTTATAAGCTCCCCCCATGAGTAAGGGTCAAACATTCGCAGAAAGGATACCGTTCGCATCAGTCATCAGTTCCCTTCCCGGGAACTATATCTTTTTGTTACCCGACCCTGATTTCACCATTGTTGAAGCCACCGACCAGTATTGTGCGGTAACCTTTACCGGGAAAGATGCCCTGATCGGTCAGCCGCTGTTCACGGTGTTTCCCGAAGTGATCCCTGAAGGGAAAGGCCAGGATGCACTGCGTGCCAATCTGACCGAGGTTGTCCGTACGAAAAACACCACGGAGATGCCATTGCACCAGTACAATATCTTCAACCCGGTGCTGGGCATTGAAGAAGACCGGTACTGGTCCTTCATCAATACGCCCGTGCTTGACGATCAGGGTGAAGTGATCCTCATCATCCATAAGGTGACGGATAAGACCGTGGAGACCACCTTGCGGCTCAGCGAACAAAAGGCCCACCAGGATCTGCGGGTCCGCGAACGGTTCTACCAGCTGCTGATGCAGGCCCCGCTGGCCATGTGCATCCTGGAAGGTCCCGACCTGATCATCAGCTCGGCGAATAACACGATCCTCAAATTGTGGGATATTTCTGAAGACGTCACCGGCAGGTCCCTGTTCGACGTGCTGCCGGAATTCCGGGACCGCAAGAACTCGGTCGACATTCTCAGGGCCTACAAGACCGGGGAAATGGTCTACGGATATGAGGAACCCTTTACGATCAGCACGGAGGGAGGACAGCGCGAGATCTTCCTGAATTATGTCTGTCAGCCCATCCGGGAAAACGGCTCGGATGAGGTGACCGCCGTCATGGTCATGGTCTATGATGTCAGCCGGCAGGTCATGGCCACCCGCACGGTCGCAGAAAGCGAGCACAAGCTCCGGCGCCTCATCGATCAGTCGCATTGCGCGATCGCATTCCTGACCGGGCATGAGCTCACCATTGATGTGGCCAATGAACCGGCCATGAAGGCGCTGGGCGCGGGCCCGGAAATCATCGGCCGGTCCTTGCTTGAGCTGCTGAATGAACCGTATGATCTCCGCCTGAAGAAGATCGCCGCAGAGGTCCTGGAAACAGGAAAGACCCATAAGGGACACGAGGTGCGGTGGAACAACGATCCGGGCGATCCGGACCAGGAGAGATTCTATACGTACACGATGTCGCCTTTCCGGATGATCGACCAGGAGATCGCGGGCGCCATTATCATCGCCACTGAGGTCACCGAGGACGTGCTGGTCAAGCGGAAGCTGAAGGAGGAGGAAGAAAGGCTCCAGGCGGCCACCACAGCCGCGGAAATCGGCTTATGGGATTACAACTACATTACCGGGGTCATCACGATCGACAGACGGTGCCGGGAACTGTATGATCTGCCCGAAGATGCGGAGGTCGATTACGAACTGTTCCTTTCCCGGGTGCATCCGGATGACCGGCCGATGGTGGAAGACAAGCTCCTCACCGCCTCCGATCCCGATTCCGGCGGCAGCTACGATGTGGAGCACCGGACCGTGAGCGAACCCGAGCGCTGGGTACGTTCCGTCGGAAAGGTCTTTTTTGACGACGAGCGGAACCCCTACCGTTTTATCGGCACCATCCTGGAGATCACGGACAAAAAACAGGAAGAGATCCGCAAGAACGACTTTACGGCGATGGCGAGCCATGAGCTCAAGACTCCGCTCACCTCCATCAAGGCCTATATACAGATCCTGAGCAATACCGCCCGGAAATTCAATGACAGCTTCCTGTCCGGCTCACTCACCAAGGTAGAGGTTCAGCTGAACAAGATGACCAAGATGATCAATGACTTCCTGGACCTTTCACGTATGGAATCCGGACGATTTGTCCTCAGTATGGAAGACTTCGAACTGAATGACCTGATCGAAGAAGTGCTGGAGGAGATCCGGCCCATTATCAATACCCATACCGTCAGTTTCACCCGGCAGGCCGATATCTTCCTGCACGGCGACCGCCAGAAGATCGGGGAAGTTATCCAGAACTTCCTGAGCAACGCCGCCAAATATTCCCCGAACAGCAAGCTGATCACCATCCGGATAACCAGTGACCATGAGCAGGCGTCCGTTACGGTGAGCGACCGGGGCATCGGGATCTCGCCGGACGATCAGCAACGGGTCTTCCAGCGGTTCTTCCGGTCGCAAAAGGCGACCCTGCACGGGTTTTCCGGTTTCGGGATAGGCCTGTACATCTCCGCCGAGATCATCCAGCGGCATCACGGCATCATCGGCGTAAAGAGCGAGGAAGACCACGGATCCGAATTCTATTTCAGCCTCCCGCTGCTGCACCGGCCGGACAATAAAAAAACGCCATAAAAAACGAATCCCCCATGAAAGGGGGATCCGCAACTTAACCGGTATGGACCGGCATTATTTTTTAGGGAGCCGGCTCTTCAGTTCCTCGATCGTGATCGAGACCATCCTGCCGACCGGTTTTTTTCCGCGGTAGGTAATGACCCGCAGCAGCTTCGCATCCTTGGGCGCGATCAGCGGCTTGTCATACTTCGGGTAGAAATGATCCGGATAGGAGTTGTCAAAGCTGTACCGGATGTCAAGGTCCTTCACCTCGGTGCTCAGCAGGATCATCAACTGGTTATCCGCTGTTCTTTCCACCTGGAAGATCGGGTCATATACACTCGGTGCATATTTGGTCTCCGCCATATCTAGCCGTCCGAAATGCTGCTCAACACGGCTGAAAAAACCGTCCCAGTTCTTCGTGCCCTTTTCGGACCAGACGCTTTCGGCAATCGCCATACCGCGCGGCCAGGTCATGTATTCTGCCTGGCGGATGTTGTACACCTGTTCGGTCCACAGGTTTGCCTGGCCGCCCTTGATGTAACGGGGATCAACGCCTTCAGGAAGCGGGTCGAACTCGTAGGATTTGCTCAGGCGAAGCGAGGCATACACCTTCGGCTCCATGACCCGGTCAGACTGCATATAATCAATATAGGCATAGGTGGACGGGCTCATGACAACCTGGTGGCCTTTTTTGGCCGCCTTGATACCGCCGTCCATACCACGCCAGCTCATGATCGCAGCCGACGGGTTCAGTTCGCCATCCAGGATCTCATCCCAGCCGATGAACTTCTTGCCCTTGGAATTAACGATCTGCTCAACCCTTTTGGTAAAATAACCCTGAACGGCATGCATGTCCTTCAGGTTCTCCCGTTTCATCAGCGCCTTGATCTGGTCGTTCTTTTCCCAGAAATTGAACGGTGCTTCATCTCCGCCCATATGGATGTATTCAAACGGGAACAGTTCGGCGATCTGCGTGATCACCTTGTCCAGGAACTCATATACTTTTTCGTTTGCAGGGCAGAGCGTATTGTCCACAAGCGCGATCGGCGGCGCGCCGCGGGACCAGTCCATGATCTGCTCGCCGGAACGCACGACATACTTATCCGCTCCCGGAGTACAGGAAAGCTCCGGATAAGAAGCGATGGCGGCCAGGCTGTGACCCGGAACATCGACCTCCGGAAGGATGTTCACAAACCGGTCCTGCGCATATTTAACCAGTTCCTTAATGTCTTCCTGAGTAAAAAACCCGCCGTAATTGCGCGGCTCATCCGGCGTCGGCGGAATGAAGTTGCCGAACTCTCCCACCTTTTTCACGTTCCAGGCGCCGACTTCGGTCAGTTTCGGCAGTCCCTTGATCTCGATCCGCCAGCCTTCATCATCGGTCAGGTGCAGGTGCAGCAGGTTGAATTTATACCGCACCATGGCATCGATATATTGCTTGACCTCTTCCTTGGTAAAGAAATGGCGGGCAACGTCGAACATCAGGCCTCTCCATTCGAACCTCGGGAAATCGGCGATGCTGACCACCGGCGCAACCCATTTGACATCCTTAACCAGTTCCCTGCTTTCGATCTCCTTCGGAAAAAGCTGGAGCATGGTCTGTACGCCGTAAAAGATACCGGCCGGCTGGTTAGCCCGGATCGTAATATCCCTGGTGGTTACCGTCAGCCGGTAGCCCTCTTTTCCGATGACGGAATCCTGTTCGGCATTCAGCAAAAGTTTAATGGTTGCCTGGGCGGCCGGGGGACTCACACGGGTGACCGTGCTTCCGGTACTGGCCGTCAGCCGGTCGGACAAATAGGAAACGACGGCGGCGAGTTTCGGATGCTGCCCGGCCTGGATCACCACGTGCCGCGGAAGCGTGAACTCACCTTCGTGCTTAACGATCGAAGCCGGTTGCGGAATGATCGCCAGCTCTGTAGCCTGGGGTGCCTGGGCTGACGCCGCTACGGCCAGGAAACAACAAAACAGAAATGACAGTAGTCTTTTTTTCATATCAAATTACAATGGGGTAAATACAGTCGTCCTGCAATTTATAAATAAAAAGACAGCGGCCCAATGCCATCGCCTAAAACCGGAAGATCGAACCGCCATGGATACGCTTGTTAGTTACTAAAATTATTAGCAAATTTGTACCATGTCGCACGCGGAGAACAGGGAATTTTTTAAGGGCAGGGGGGCGCAGATCAATACGCATAACCGGTTCCGTAACAACAAGTATGTAACCGACCATATCGAGGGGCTTGACGAGGAGCTGCATGAAAATGTGGCCACCCAGATCATGTATGATCACCCCAAGAAGATCATCAGTGTCTCCAATAGTCCGGATCTTTCCTTCATGCACTCCATCAACCCCTACCAGGGCTGCGAACACGGCTGCATCTACTGTTATGCGCGGAACTCCCATGAATACTACGGATTCAGCGCCGGCCTCGACTTCGAACGAAAGATCATCGCCAAACCGAATGCGCCGGCACTGCTCGAGGAACAGTTCAATAAACCCGGCTATAAGCCGGAGATCATCATGCTTTCCGGGAACACCGACTGCTACCAGCCGATCGAAAGGAAGCTGAAGATCACGCGGGCGATCCTGGAGATCTTCCTGCGGTACCGGCACCCCGTCGGCATTATCAGCAAGAACAACCTGATCCTGCGCGACCTTGATATCCTGGAGGAAATGGCCCGGCTCGACCTCGTCCATGTGGCGGTAAGCCTGACCACCCTGAACGAGGAACTGAGACAGAAGCTGGAACCCAGGACGGTTACCGGGGCCGGACGACTGAAAGTGATCCGGAAGCTGTCCGAAATCAACGTCCCGGTCCGCCTCATGATGGCGCCGGTCATTCCTTTCCTGAACAGCGAGGAGATTCCGGCGATCATCAGCGCCGCGGCGGACGCCGGGGCGCAGGCCGCATCCTTTACGGTCGTACGGCTGAACGGCGCCATTTCGGAGATCTTCACGGACTGGGTGCATAAAGCCTACCCGGACCGGGCGGATCGCGTTCTTCACGCGATCGCATCGTGTCACGGCGGCAAACTCAACGACAGCCGATGGGGCGACCGGATGGTGGGTGACGGCCGGATCGCCGAGAGCATTCATGATCTTTTTTCCATTTCGGTAAAGCGATATCTGAAGGGCCGCGGCATGCGGCCACAGCGCCTCGACCTGTTTACTCCGGCCCGTGGAAAACAGCTAGATTTATTTTAAACTCTGGCTTTAAAGTCCTACATTGTGAGTATTCATACCAAAACCCAAAAGGGTTCACAGACCTATGTATACGACATTAACCTCCGTTATTACCGGCACCGGCCGTTACATCCCGGAAGAAATAGTACCCAATGATCAGTTCCTGAACCATAGCTTCTTTGAGAAGGATGGCCGGCGGATCGAACGCGAAAACCAGGAGATCATCCGCAAGTTCCGGGACATTACCGAAATTGAAGAACGGCGTTACGCCGGTAAAGACCAGGTCGCATCGGACCTGGGATACCTGGCCGCCGTCGATGCACTGACTTCCTCCGGCACCGATCCGGAAACCCTGGACTATATTATCGCTGCTCACAACTTCGGCGATATCTGCTACGGAAAGACCGTGGTGGACGTGCTGCCTACCCTTGCGGCCAAGATCAAGCATAAACTGCAGATCGCGAACCCTGACTGTGTCGCCTATGACATCCCTTTCGGGTGCCCGGGCTGGCTGCAGGGAATTATCCAGGCCGATTACTTTATCCGTTCCGGGGATGCCAGGAAGATCCTCGTCATCGGCACCGAAACGCTGTCCCGGGTGAACGATCCGCATGACCGGGATTCGATGATCTTTTCAGACGGTGCGGCGGCCACTATCCTGGAGGCCGGTTCAGAGCCCGGTCGCGGCATACTGGCGCACAAGACCCAGAGCCACACGAAGGACGAAGCCTACTACCTCTATTCCGAAAGGTCCAGCAACCCGGAATATGCCGGCAGCGAACTCTTCATCAAGATGGACGGCCGGAAGATCTATGAATATGCCCTCACGCACGTACCCCTGGTCATGAAGGCGGCACTGGACAAGAGCGGCCTGACCCCGAAGGATGTAACGAAGGTGCTCGTCCACCAGGCGAACGGGAAAATGGATGAGGCGATCCTGAAGCGCTTCCTGAAGCTGTGCCAGATCCCCGAAGCACCGGACAAGATTATGCCGATGACGATCTCCTACCTCGGAAACAGTTCGGTCGCCACGGTTCCGACGCTTCTCGACCTGATCCTCAAGAACGAAATGGAAGGCCACCAGCTGAACCCGGGTGACGTGGTGATCTTCGCATCGGTGGGAGCCGGCATGAATATAAACGCCGCTGTCTACCGGTTTTAGGGACCGCCCGGCGGCCTTAGGACTGCATGAACAAGGAAGGCGCCGGAGTGTTAGATTTGCAGCCCATACAAACAACACGTACTGAACATGTCGATAACTACGGAAGACGAACGGATCGGGATGCAGCGGGCGGCGGACGCCGTTGCTGTCACCCTCAGGAAAATGCGGGAATATGCCCGTCCGGGCCTATCCACCCGGGAACTGGACGAATACGGCGGTGAGCTGCTTGCCCGGCTGGGTGCGCGTTCGGCACCGAAACTCACCTATGATTTCCCGGGGCACACGTGTATCAGCGTCAATGACGAAGCGGCTCACGGAATCCCTTCGGGGAGGATCCTGAAGGACGGCGACCTGATCAATATTGACGTCTCGGCGGAACTCGACGGCTTCTACGCCGACAATGGCGGTTCCTTCGTACTGGGCGAAGATATCCACGGTCACGGCCGCCTGGTGGAGGCCTCCCGCGAGATCCTGCGGAAAGCCATCAGTAACATCAGGGGCGGAGTCCGGATATCCGAGATCGGCCGGCTTATCGAGACCGAGGCCCGGAAAGCCGGCTTTACGGTTATCAAAAATCTGACCGGACACGGGATCGGCCGCAGTCTCCACGAGGAACCCGGAGAGATCGCAAACTATTGTGACCGGTACAATACGACCCGTTTCAAAAAGAACTCCGTTGTGGCCGTCGAAACGTTCATATCAACACGGTCGACCCTGGCCGACACCCAGGCTGACGGCTGGACCCTGAAAGGCAACCGGGGCGGATTTGTGGCCCAGCATGAGCATACGATCATGGTGACCGGGAGCCAGCCGGTGATCCTTACGGCAGACAACGGGATCTGGGATTAGCAGACCGCTGCCTGGCGGCAGAAAATAAAAAACCCCGGAAGATCGGATCTCCGGGGCTCATATTTTTATGCAGGTTGCTTAAACGTTCTCTGCTTCTGACTGGGCAAAGGCTTCGTCAACAAGGATCCGTCCGCAATGCTCGCAAACGATGATCTTTTTCCGCTGACGGATATCCAGCTGCCGTTGAGGCGGGATCTGGTTGAAGCATCCTGAGCATGAGTCACGCTGGATGGTCACAACGGCCAGACCGTTCTTGGAATTCTGACGAAGGCGGTTGTAGGCGATCAGCAGGCGCTCTTCAATATGCGTCTCTGCCTCATGCGCTTTCACGAACAGCTCATCTTCCTCTTTCTGAGTTTCTGCAGTGATATTTGCCAGCTCGTCTTTTTTAGCCTGAAGATCGTTCTTGCGCTCTTCCAGGTCAGCCATCGCTTTCTCGTAAACCTCGGTCTTTGAATTGATCTCGAAACCGTGTTCCTTGATCTTTTTCTCACATACCTGGATTTCCAGACCCTGGATCTCAATTTCTTTTGAGATCGCGTCATACTCACGGTTGTTCTTTACATCCTTCAGCTGGGTCTCATATTTCTTAATCGCAGCCTGAGCTTCCTTGATCATGTTCTTGCGGGTTACGATCGCATCTTCCAGATCATCAAGCTCACCTTTGATTTTTTGTATACGGGTCTCAAGTCCTGCAACTTCGTCTTCCAGGTCGGATACTTCCATTGGCAGCTCGCCTCTTACCTGGCGGATCCGGTCAATTTTGGTATGGATGGTCTGAAGATCGTACAGTGCCTGTAACTTTTGTTCGACGGTTTGTTCCATTAAATCAGATAATTTATGGGGTTTGTATTTTTTTCAGTTAAATGGACTGCAAAAATAGGAAATTTTTCTGTAATAAGCTCCAACAATAATTCCTGTGTAAACTGCTCACTTTCAAAATGTCCGACGTCCGCGATGACCAGTTTTCCCTCGGCATCGAAAAACTCATGATACTTATAGTCAGCGGTTATGAAAACGTCCGCCCCGGCCCCCAGCGCATAGGGGAGCAGGAAGCTTCCGGCCCCGCCGCAAACGGCCACCCGTCTGACCTTCTTCCCGGTAAGATCCGTGTGGCGGATCACCCGGGCACCCAGCCGCTCCTTCACGTGCCGGAGGAACTCCAGTTCGTCCATTTCGGATTCGAGGAATCCCACCATACCGGATCCGACGGACGGGTACGGGTTGCTGACGGGATACAGGTCATAGGCCACCTCCTCGTAGGGATGCGCATCGATCAGTGCAAAAACCACCTTCCGCTCAATGTTGGAGGGATAAATGATCTCCATCCGGATCTCCGGCTCGGCGTGCCGCGTCCCGATCTCCCCGACATGCGGATCGGTGTTCAGCCCCGCCTTGAAGGTTCCGTAGCCTTCGGTATTGTAGCTGCATTCCGAGTAATTGCCGATCCAGCCTGCACCGGCACCGAAAAGGGCGTCCCGTACCGCATCGGCGTGATCTTTCGGACAGAACGTCACCAGCTTTTTGAGCGCGCCGTCCTTCTGTTTCAGGATGCTGCAGTTCCGGACCCCGATCCGCTCACAGATCTTCCTGTTGACGCCGTTCAGTACATTGTCAAAATTCGTGTGAATCGCGTAGAGGACGATATCATGGCGGATGGCTTTCATGACGACCCGCTCCACATAGGAGCGGCCGTTGAATTTCTTCAGGCCCCGGAATACGATGGGATGATGGGAGATGATGATGTCACACCCCTTTTCTACCGCTTCATCGACCACCGCTTCGGTACAGTCCAGGGAGATCAGCGCCCGGGTGATCCGGCGTCCCGGATCACCAACGATCAGTCCGGAGTTATCATAGTCTTCCTGGTAGGACAACGGCGCGACCGTCTCCAGGAAATCAGTCAGTTCTTTAAGCTTCATAGTGTCGTTCATTACCGGAGCCACTTCCAGATCCGGACCAGGATGTTCAGCAGCAGGCTGGCCAGAATCATGGTTGTCAGGGGGAAATAGAACCTGAAATGTTCTTTCTCGATCCTGATATCCCCGGGGAGGTTCCCGATCCAATGTAATTTGTCGTGAAAAAAATAAACAAGGATCCCGGCGACCAGCAGCAACGCCCCGGCGACCATGATCCATTTACCCGTTTCACTGTTCATAGCGCAAATTTATGCAGACGGATACATTCTTTTGACCATCTGCGCACTTTCGTAGGCAACTTTATAATTGTGTTCGAGGGCAAGCGTCCGGTGATTGATCAGGTCGACGATCGTCCCGATAAAACACAGCCCGGCGGTCAGCAGGTACAGCAGCCCCATACCGATCTGGCCGATCACGAACCGCTGAACCCCGGCGATCACGACGAATCCCAGTAACGTGAACAGCAGGATATCCTGCGGGCTCTTCCGCTTTCCCTTGTACAGCATGATGAAGGCATGGAGCTGCTGTTCGGACATGCCGGTCACAACCTGCCCGAGGTACTGGTACTCATCTTCGGTCAGCCCCTGAAGGCTTAAAAACTGCTCTCTGTACATGTTGATTCACTTTAAGATACGCTTAAAGTTAACCGAAAATTTCTGAATAACTGAATGATCCGGTAAACCAGGACCAGGAAGGCCGGTACTCCCAGCCAGTGCATCGAAACGGATGCCCGCAACTCCCCGTGCATCAGCAGGTAAAGGGACCGGCCAAGGCCGCACCCGGGACACGGAATGTTCAGCCGGGAAAACGGACAGAGGGAAAAGTGCGGATCCTGCGGATTCCCGTGAAGTAAAGGATCAGAAGGGCTGCACACCAGCAGATTACTTCAAAGGGGAATCGGGACATTTACAGGTTTCGTTGCTTATTCATCAAAATTAACGGAATTGCCAGAACATAGATAATCCCGACCAGGCCGGCCGCGCCGATCCGGCCCCACATATCCATGTTCTTGTCGAGGTTGGTGATCTGCGCAACATAGATCACGGCAAAGAAAGCGGCGATCAGGCCGCCGATCAGGACGATCTTGATCGCCTCGAACAGGCCTTCAAAGAATTCCATCCGGCCGCCGTTGTAGTTATCCCGAAAACTCTTCACTCCAAAAAATACGCCCAGCAACGGGATAAAAGCGGATAATCCTTCATACCACGCGATGTGGTCGCTTACCGGATAATGTGCTTCATACGCACCGGTAAGGTGCAGGATCAGAATGTAAAGTCCACTGGCAAATCCAATTATCAGGCCGTATTTAAGCGAGTTTTTCATATCAGAGAATAAGGTGTTAGTTATAGCGCTCTCATTTTTCAGATAACCTGTTAACAATTGTCTTTTATAACTGTTTCTTCTCTTCCCGGATTCGCCGGCAAAACGGTGCGGGGCACAGGATAAAACTTTTACCATACACTCTTGTATATTTGCAGTCAAGCTAAGGAAACCGGTGAATATTCGCGAGATACTAGACCTCTATAAGAACGACCCCCGGGTCGGACAGTTGGCCACAGCGCTCAATAAGGGGAAAGGACCGCGGATCCAGCTCCGGGGGCTGGTCGGGTCCAGTGATGCCATCACAGCCGTCGCTTCCTATTTCCTGCTCCACAAGCACATGATCTTCGTGATGCCGGACCGGGAAGAAGCGGCCTATTTCCAGAGCGACCTGGAAAACCTGATGGAAAAGGAGATCCTGTTATTCCCGTCCTCCTACCGCAAGTCCTTCGACTTCACGCAGGTGGACAGCAGCAACGTGCTGCAGCGTGCCGAAGTGCTTAACGAACTCAATCACAGCTCCGAATTCGGACAGCTGATCGTTACCTACCCGGAGGCGCTGGCGGAAAAGGTGATCAACCGGGAGGCGCTGGAAAAGAACACCCTGGAGATCTCCACCGGCGCGAAACTGAGTATCGATTTCATCAACGAATTCCTGATCGAGTACGATTTCGAACGGGTCGATTTCGTTTACGAGCCGGGACAGTTTTCCATACGCGGCGGGATCGTGGACATCTTCTCATTTTCGCATGACCTGCCGTACCGGATTGAGTTCTTCGGCGATTTCATCGAAAGCATCCGCACCTTCGGGATCGAGGACCAGCTCTCGGTGGAGCATGTGAAGACCATCACGATCGTTCCCAATGTCCAGTCAAAGTTCCTCACGGAACAGAATATCACGCTGCTGGAATATGTGGAACCGGACACCATCGTCTGGATCCGGGACGTCACCTTCACCCTGGACGTCATCCGGCTGGGATACAAGAAAGCCGTCGAGGTATGGAAAGCCATGAAGGCGGAGGACAAGCAGCAGAACCCCGAATGGATCGACCCGAAGTTCAATTTCACGGACGAAAAAATGCTGGCCGACCAGCTGAAGGATTTTGCGATCGTTGAATTCGGCAAGCAGTTCTTCTATACGGCGACCGAGACCATATCATTTGATATCCGGCCCCAGCCGTCGTTCAACAAGGACTTCAACCTGCTGATCCATAACTTCCGTCAGAACGAGGAACAGAAGATCGCCAACTACATCTTCACGGACTCGGCCAAGCAGGTGGAACGGCTGTACAGCATCTTCGAGGATATCGACAAGGCGGCGGTGTTCAACCCGGTGAACCTCTCCCTGCGGGAGGGTTTTATCGACCACGGTCAGAAAGTAGCGTTCTATACCGATCACCAGATCTTTGACCGGTACTACAAATACAAACTGAAGAAAGGGTATGCCCGGTCCCAGGCGATCACACTGAAGGAACTCCGGGAACTCAAACCCGGGGATTACATCACCCATATCGATCACGGCATCGGTAAGTACGCCGGCCTCGAAAAGATCGAAGTGAACGGCAAGACCCAGGAGATGATCCGCCTGATCTACGCGGACAATGATCTGCTGTACGTCAATATCAACTCCCTGAACCGGATCTCGAAGTATTCCGGGAAAGAGGGTACGGTGCCCAAAATGAACAAGCTGGGAACCGACACCTGGGAGAAACTGAAGCGCACCACAAAAAAAAAAGTTAAGGACATTGCCCGGGACCTGATCAAACTGTACGCGGTCCGCAAGTCCCAGACGGGCATGGCCTTCCATCCCGACACCTATCTCCAGACGGAACTGGAGGCCTCCTTCATCTACGAGGATACCCCGGACCAGGAAAAAGCCACTTCGGATGTCAAGAAGGACATGGAAGCGCCCCACCCGATGGACCGCCTGGTCTGCGGCGACGTCGGCTTTGGTAAAACCGAGATCGCTGTCCGGGCCGCATTCAAGGCGGTGGCCGACAGCAAGCAGGTCGCCATCCTGGTTCCGACCACGATCCTGGCGCTGCAGCATTACAAGACATTCACATCCAGGCTGAAGGACTTTCCCTGCAGCATCGATTATATCAACCGGTTCAAGTCGACCAAACAGATCCGGGAGTCGCTGGGCAAACTGCAGGAAGGCAAGATCGATATCATCATCGGTACCCACCGGCTGGTAAGCAAGGACGTCAAATTCAAGGATCTCGGACTGCTTATCATCGACGAGGAACAGAAGTTCGGGGTGGGTGTCAAGGAAAAACTGAAGCAGCTCCGCGCCAACGTCGATACGCTGACGCTCACCGCCACACCGATCCCCAGGACGCTGCACTTCTCCCTGATGGGGGCGCGGGATCTGAGCATCATCAGCACGCCGCCGCCCAACCGGCAGCCGGTCACCACGGAGCTGCATGTATTCAACGAGAAACTGATCCAGGAAGCCGTCGCCTTCGAGATCGAACGGGGCGGGCAGGTTTTCTTTATTCATAACCGGGTCCAGGACCTCGCGCAGCTGGGCGGCATGATCCAGCGTCTGGTTCCCGGCGCCCGGGTCGCGATCGCTCACGGCCAGCTGGAAGGCGATGCGCTGGAGGACGTGATGCTCCGGTTCATCAACGGCGATGCCGATGTCCTGGTAGCCACCACGATCATCGAAGCGGGACTGGACATCCCGAACGCCAATACGATCATCATCAATCATGCGCATATGTTCGGCCTGAGCGATCTGCACCAGATGCGCGGCCGGGTCGGCCGTTCGAATAAGAAGGCGTTCTGCTATCTGCTCAGCCCGCCGTTATCCACGCTGACCTCCGAAGCCCGGAAACGGCTCAGCGCCATCGAAGAATTCTCCGACCTGGGCAGCGGGTTCAATGTGGCCATGCGTGACCTGGATATCCGCGGAAGCGGGAACCTGCTGGGCGCCGAGCAAAGCGGATTCATTGCCGAGATCGGTTTCGAGATGTACCACAAGATCCTGGACGAGGCGATCCAGGAGCTGAAGGACGATGAATTCCACGACCTGTTCAAGGATGAAAAGCCCCGGCCGTTCATAACCTTCACACAGATCGACACGGATATGGAGGTGCTGATCCCCGATCATTACGTGACCAATATAACCGAACGGTATAACCTTTACACCGATATTTCGAAGCTCGAGAACGAGACCCAGCTGGAGGAATTCGCGCAGTCGCTGACCGACCGTTTCGGGCCCATGCCGGTACAGGTACGGGAGCTCCTGAAGACGCTAAGGCTGCAGTGGATCGGCAAGTCGATCGGTTTCGAGAAGATCTCGCTGAAAAAGAATACGCTGAAGGGCTATTTTATCAGTGACCAGCAGTCCAAATACTTTGAGACTGAACAGTTCGGAAAGGTTTTGCGGTTTGTACAGGGCTATGGAAAACGCTGTAATCTGAAAGAAGTGAAGAAGACCCTGCGCCTGGCGATCGAGGATGTCAGGACCCTGGATGAAGCGATCAGCCTCCTGAGCGAGATCGCCGAACCCGAGCTGGTTTAAAGCTTGAACTGGACCGGAACGGTATAGGAGGTTCGAACCGGCTTTCCGCCGACCGTACCGGGTTTCCAGGAAGAGGCACTCCGGACGACGCGCATTGCCTCTTCATCGCAGCCGCTGCCTAATCCCCGCACCACATAGAGTCCGCTCAGCGACCCGTTCTTCTCAACGATGAAGCTCACATACACGGTCCCCTCAACCCGGTTCTTTTTAGCAAGCGCCGGATAATGCACGTTATGGCGCAGGTACCTGGTCAGACGGCGGCTGCCGCCCCTGAACATAGGCTCCTTCTCCACGTTGGAAACGTCGTATACCTTATTATCGTTCTTCGCTTCCGTGCGGCCCTGACCGGAAGCCGGCAGCGCGCCGTTCTCCTCCGTCTCATCCTCAATGATCACGGGATCACCGAGCGGCAGCTCATCCAGGCTGTCAGGCACGCTGATCTCAAAGGACTTGAAGTTCTTTACCTGCAGTTCCCGCAGGGAGATGATCTTGCCGTCCTCGTTGATGATCATCTCATTCCTGATATCCGCTGACTCCTGGGCGTTCTTAGACATCTTGAAATAGTTGACATGCGTCCAGTAGGTAACGACCAGCTCGTCGTCTTTCCGCTCAAATTCAAGAGTCGATACGATCCAGTTCACGTCCAGGTTACGCATCTCCTGCGTCCGCACCCGGTGAACCTCCTTCAGCCGCTGATAGGTCAGGTTATGGTAATTGTAGTAGGTGTCCGTAATGGGAGCGAAGTAGCTCGGCGGATCGAAATACCCGCGCCGCTGATCGTAATGGAAAGCTTCCACGAACTTGATCAGGGACTTCCGGACCTGTTCGTCATCCATTTCGGAACTCTGGTTCAGGTCGGTCTTCTCTTCCTTCACCGCGGTCACCTCCGTATCGGGCTTCTTGCTGAACAGCGTGCTGACGTCATCCACGAAAAAGGTCAGGTACGCCATGGTCAGAACCACCGCGGTGGAAATGATCCCGATATAGATCAACGATTTGTCTTTTTTAAGCATGTACTGGTAAATACTGCCCGTATCGTTCAATTCATTTTTGTCCATATTCTCAGGCACCTTTAACATGATGTGTAATGAAAAGTTTGGTACAGCAGATCCTATAATAACCTGAGCAACTGCAAATATACAAAAACTACAGGGGCGGACAGGAGCAGGCCGTCAAACCGGTCGAGCACCCCGCCATGGCCGGGCAGCAGCGAACCGGAATCCTTGGCTGACAGACTCCGCTTCAGCATGGACTCCGTCAGATCTCCCAGCGTACCGATGGTGACGATGATGACCGACATCCCGATCCACTCCGCCATAGACAGATCCTCATAATAGCGGCTGAAGATCACGGCCGCCAGGCCGCTCACCAGCAGCCCGCCAAAAAAGCCTTCCCAGGTCTTCTTCGGCGAATGCCGTTCGAAGAGCTTATGCTTTCCCCATTGGGAACCGAACAGATACGCACCGGTATCGCTGGACCACAGCATGACAAGAAACGCCAGCGGGAACAGCGAAGTATAACCGCCGTCAAAAAAAGCCATGGCATAGAAAAAGCAGAACGGAACGGCGGCATAGAGCACGCCGAACACCGTATAGGCGATGTTATGAAACGGGTTTGGCAGGTTCCGGTACAGTTCGGAAATATACATCCAGGTAAGGACAGGAACGGCGGCCAGCAGCCAGACCAGGGATCCGCCGTACAGGTAGTGCCAGGCGATCGCCGTAAATATCACGGCAGTCAGGATATAGCCGGTAAAGCGCTGGGGACGTACGACCGACCGGACCAGCCGGAAAAACTCGTCGGTGGCCAGGATCGCCAGGAGCAGGAAGAAGACGGTAAACAGGTAACTCCCAAGCAGGATGGATGCAAGCATGACGGCCACGAAGATGATGCCGGTTATTGCTCTCGTTTTCATTAAGTACAGTTAAAAGTATAAAATTGCTTTTTTGCAGGATCCCGGGGATCCCGTTAAAGTTCATTCAGGATCACGATCTCGCGCGCTTCAGCCTCATGCCGCTCGTGGACATACACCTTCACTTCCCCGAACCGGTATGACGAGTCCTGCTGGTTCAGTATAACCGCTTCGATCCCGTGATCGGCAAGGACCTGCCGGACGATCTCCGCTTTGTATGGCTGTGCGGTGGTGTAGATTTTATGCCAGTCTGTGTTCATTCCTTTTGAGCTTGTGAGCAGATTGATAAAAAAGGTATAGGAGGCCGGCAAGGACAACGGTGCTTCCGATATAAAGCGGTACGCTGCCGTCTGACGGGCTGGTCAGTTCATCGATGGATTGTCCTCGCTGCTGGTAAACGAATGCCGCAACGACGGTTATACCGTTATTCAGGAGGTGCCCCAGTACCGGCACCCAGATGGTGTTGCTCCATACGAGCAGGTATCCGAACAGCGCACCCAGGAGCATCCGCGGTATAAACCCGTAGAACTGGACGTGGATCGCACTGAAGATGATCGCTGCGATCCAGATGCCGGCATGATGGCTGCTGAACCAGCGGGTAAAGATCCGTTGCAGGCACCCCCGGAAGATCAGCTCTTCCCCCAGTGCCGGCAATGCCGCGATCATGAAAAAATTGAGCGCCAGGTCGCCCCAGGTGTTCATGGTGAGAAACTGCCTGGTCAGCAGCTCCAGCTCTTTCTCCTTCTGCCGCATCCATTCCTCCACGCCGCTGAGGAAACCCGGAAGCTTCATGGCCTGGTTCACGGTGACGGTGAGATCCAGCACCGGCATGGCGCTGATCATGATCAGGACAGTCAGACCCAGCAGAACGGCGGGCGTCGGTTTGTTGAGCTTCAGGTATCGTGCGACATCATGGCTTTCGATCCGTGCCAGGATAAAGGGCGGAACCAGGAACATCCCGGCCGAGGAGAAGATCTGGATCACTTTCAGATGATCCAGCGGGAAACCCGCCTCGCCGTTCATAAGCCCCCCGAGATCGGGTAAGCCGAATAACAGTACGCTGACGCCGATCCCCACCATCGTAAAGACCAGAGCTCCGCCGAGGGCCAGCAGAACCAGGTAAAGTAACGAAAGAAACGGATGCTGATCCGTCTTGAGCCATTCCTGCATCTGAAGGATTTATTTGTAAATTTGCGGATTAAAATTTCTAAGGTAAAACAGCGTTGAAGATAGGAAATGTCGGTAAAGATAGGAAATATAGATTTAGGAGAGTTCCCGCTGCTGCTGGCACCGATGGAAGATGTGAGTGATCCGCCTTTCCGATACGTGTGCAAACAGAACGGCGTGGACATGATGTATACCGAATTCATCTCTTCCGAGGGACTGATCAGGGATGCTGCAAAAAGCCGTCAGAAGCTGGATATTTTTGAGTACGAACGGCCCATCGGGATCCAGATCTTCGGGAGCAATATCGACACCATGCGTGAGGCTACGGAGATCGCCACCCTGGCGGGACCTGACCTGATCGATATCAATTACGGGTGCCCGGTGAAGAATGTGGCCTGCCGCGGAGCGGGTGCCAGTCTCCTTCAGGACATTGATAAAATGGTCGCTATGACGAAGGCGGTGGTGGAGGCCACCCATCTGCCCGTGACGGTGAAAACCCGCCTGGGCTGGGACGACCATACCAAGAACGTGTACGAGGTGGCCGAACGTTTACAGGACGTCGGCATCCAGGCACTGTCGATACACGGCCGGACCCGCGCCCAGATGTATAAAGGTGTGGCGGACTGGACACTGATCCGCGAAATCCGGAAAAACCCCCGCATCAGGATCCCGATCTTCGGGAACGGTGATGTGGATTCCGTAGAAAAGGCCGCGAACTGGCGGATGGAATACGAGGTGGACGGAATTATGATCGGCCGCGCATCGATCGGCTATCCGTGGATCTTCCGGGAGATCAAACATTTCTTTGAAACCGGGGAACTGCTTGCCGGACCGACGCTGGAAGAACGGATCGACGTCTGCAAAACACATTTAACGAAGTCCATTGAGTGGAAAGGGGAGAAAACGGGCATCTTCGAAATGCGCCGGCACTACTCCAATTACTTCAAGGGAATACCCAATTTCAAGGAGTTTCGGATGAAACTTGTATCACTGGAAAGCCTTCCTGATATTTATGCTGTACTTGAAGAAATTAATCAGGTCTACCAGGGAGAATTGGCTTGATTTTTGGAAATCCCTAAACACATCTAAACTATTAAAGAATTCGTCCTATGGTAACTAAAATTACTGATGGCGTTAAAGTTACGGTAGAAACCATCTATCAGCCAGAATACTCCAACCCTATGAACGAACACTACATGTTCGCTTATAAGGTTCATATAGAAAACCTCACCGATTACAGCGTACAGTTACTCCGCCGTCACTGGCATATCTTCGATTCGAACGGGACAAAAAGGGAGGTCGAAGGTGAGGGAGTCGTGGGCCAGCAGCCGGTCATCGAACCCGGTGAAAGCCATGAATACGTATCCGGATGTAATCTCAAAACCGATATGGGCAGTATGCACGGATCCTATCAAATGAAAAGGATCGTTGACGAAGGCGAATTCAATGTGAATATCCCTGAGTTTTATTTAGTAGCTCCTTACAAGTTGAATTAATGTTAGAGAATCGTAGGAGAGCCTGAGTCCGGTCCTGTTTCCGGGCGGCGTCAACGTCCAAAAGAAAAGCCCTGCCGGTGTATGATCACGGCAGGGCTTTTTGATTTATCGATCTGTCGATCTTACCTAATTCTAGTCGTTGGACCTTCCGCCAAACAGCATCATTGCAAGATAGAGCAGCTGCGCTACAGAACCCAGGGCAGCAACCACGTAGGTCATCGCGGCCCACCAGAGGGCATCCTTAGCACCTGCGTGTTCAACGCTGGTCTGCATAATACCGCGATTGGTATTGAGCCATGCCAGTGCACGGTTACTGGCGTCAAACTCGACTGGCAGGGTAACCACGGAGAACAGGGTCACAACGACCATCGCGCCGAACGCCACCAAAAGCAGCGTATAACCCATGCTGCTGGCCGCCATAAAGATACCCAGCATGAATACCCACTGCAGCAGGTTTGAAGCAATGTTTACCACCGGAACCATGGAAGAACGGAACTGGAGCCAGCTGTAGGCTTTCGCATGCTGAACGGCGTGACCGCACTCATGTGCAGCGACGGCAGCGGCAGCGATGCTCCGGCCATGATAGACTTCCGGACTCAGGTTGACCGTACGGTTCCCGGGATTATAGTGATCGGACAAACTGCCTTCCACCGAAATGATCTGCACGTCGTAGATCCCGTTATCATGCAGCATCTTCTCGGCAATATCCCGTCCGGTCATGCCGGAACTAAGCCCCATTTCCGAATAGTGTTTAAATTTGTTTTTAAAGCGCCATTGAACGATGAAACTGACAACGGCAATGACAATAAAAAGTAGTAAGCCCATTATTTAAGTAGTTTTTAATAGTGTGTTTCAAAAAGTATACCCAATAAATATACTAAGAATAAAGTTACCTTCGGTTTATGGCTGAAAACAGCGGTTTTTCATACTGGGAACAAGCTTCATTCCTGACCCATGACATCGCCGTCATCGGGAGCGGGATCGTCGGCCTGAACGCTGCACTCCATATCATACAAACGAATCCTTCCTTAAATATTGTGGTGCTGGACCGGGGATTTCTCCCCAGTGGCGCAAGCACCAAAAACGCGGGTTTTGCCTGCTTTGGAAGCGTTTCCGAGCTGCTGGACGAACTGGAGACCACTCCGGAGGACGAACTGCTTGGGGTCATGGAACTCCGGTGGAAGGGTCTGCAGAAGCTGCGGAAGAATCTCGGTGATCAGGCCCTCGACTACCATGAAAACGGCGGCTTCGAGATCTTTACTACGGAGGACAGGGACCTCGCTGAAAAATGTATTGCCAGGATCCCTTACCTGAACCAGCTTGCCGGATCGGTCATCGGGAAGCATGACATATATGCAGTTCGGGATGAAAAAATTGCCGGTTTCGGATTCAGGAACATCGGCTCCATGATCGAAAACCGCTACGAGGGCCAGATCGATTCCGGGAAAATGATGCGGGCCCTGCTGAGAAAGGTCCAGGCGGAAGGCGTGCTGGTCCTGAACCACTGCAGAGTGAACGACATTCAGCAAACGGGAAACGGGGCGGTCCTCGAAACAGATCACGCCCGGATCAAAGCAAAAAAGGTCATCGTGGCGACAAATGCCTTTGCCACCGAATTTTTTCCGGAACTCGATATGGTACCGGGACGCGGACAGGTACTGATCACCGAACCGATCCCCGGCCTTGCGGTAAAAGGTACGTTCCACTACGATAAGGGCTACTATTACTTCCGGAATATCCATGACCGTATCTTACTGGGAGGGGGCCGTAATCTGGACTTTAAAAAAGAAGAGACCAGTTCCTTTGGGATCACCGATCCGGTTCAGAACCGGCTTGAACAGCTGCTTCATGAAGTGATCCTTCCGGATCGCCAGCCAAAGATCGAACAGCGCTGGAGCGGGATCATGGCATTTGGAGAAACTCTCACACCGATTATCCGGGAAGTAAGGGAAAACGTATTCTGTGCCGTACGCTGCAACGGAATGGGCGTTGCCATGGGGACCCAGGTAGGCGAAACCGTGGGGGACATGGTGCTAAAAGCATTCTAACCGCTCTCTTTTTAAAAAATAATTGCTGATATTGCATGATAAAAATATTAGCAATGGAAGGAATCATACCTATCATATTCGCCGCAATCCTTGTCTTTTTTAGTATTGTCCTCTACCTGGTTCTGACAGGTCAGAACGCCATCCGGCAGCAAAGGGAACAGGCCAGAATGGATCTGGCACGGGCGGAAGAAAGATCGTCAGGTCTTATCAGTGAAAGGGACCAGCTGAACGAAGAGCTTTCCCGGGAACGATCAGACCACCTGGAGACCATCCGTCTGCTGGAAAGCACCCGGAGCTTCTACCAGTCCCAGCAGGAAAGGATCCGCGAACAGAAGGAAGAGATTGAAAACCTCCAGAAAAAACTGACGTCCGAGTTCGAGAACATTGCCTCCCGCCTGCTGGAAGAGAAGTCACTGAAATTTACGGAGCAGAACAAGACGAACCTGGATACGATTCTCTCCCCACTGAAGGAACAGATCAAGGGCTTTGAAAAGAAGGTTGAAGAGGCGTATGATAAGGAACTGCGTGATAAACTGAGCCTGAGGGATGAACTGAAAAGGCTGAACGAGATGAACGTTCAGCTGAGCCAGGACGCCACTAACCTTACCAAAGCCCTGAAGGGTGAGACGAAGACCCAGGGTAACTGGGGTGAGCTGATCCTGGAAACCATTCTGGAAAAGTCCGGACTCGCCAAAAACCGGGAATACTTTATTCAGAGCAGCTACACCGATGAGGACGGGCGGAGGTTCCAGCCCGATGTCATCATCCATCTGCCCGATAATAAACGGATCGTTATCGACTCCAAGGTATCCCTGGTGGACTTTGAACGGTACTTCTCCTGCGACCAGGAAGTGGAGAGGGCACAGTGCCTTAAAAACCACATTGCCTCGATCCGCAAGCATATCAAGGGACTGGGTGAAAAGAATTATCATACCCTGTACGATCTGCAGAGCCTGGATTTCGTGTTAATGTTCATGCCGGTCGAACCCGCATTCTCCCTGGCGACACAGCATGACAATACGCTGTTCAACGAAGCCTTTGAGAAGAATATCGTGATCGTCAGCCCGTCAACGCTCCTGGCAACCCTCCGAACCATCTCCTCCATCTGGAAGTTCGAGTACCAGAATAAAAACGCCCTGAAGATCGCAAAAGAAGGCGAGGCCCTGTATGATAAGTTTCATGACCTGATAAAGGATCTGGAAAAGATTCAGGGCGGATTCGAAGGCGTTCAAAGATCTTTCTCCAATGCATTCACCAAACTGGAAGGCAGGGGTGGGATCATCCGCCGGATCGAGAACCTGCGTGAACTGGGCATCAAGGGACAGAAACGGATCAGTGATAAGTACCTGGATCAGGAGGGGGAGGCATTTCCTTTGGCTGGTAATAATGGCAGTTCGACTGGTTCAGAGGTTGGGTACTAAGCATTCATCTGGTTTGTTATATTTCCATATCGAGCTAAAAACAAATGGACTTAAAAGACATCAACGATAAGCAAACCGAGCCACCCATCTCAAAGAGAAATTGAGGGGGGAGTTTTAAGAGGCTAAATTGCTAAGAGGTACGAAGACATGTAGAGGTGCTATTGACAGAAAAATAAGCAATTAGAGGGATACGAACCAGTTTTTGCTGCAAATAAATGCTAAGAGCCGGCTAAGAGAATTCCGTCGTAAAACACGGTTTTTCATTATTCTATACCTTCAAAAACTTAGGCGGGTTTACTGACCAGCGTCAAGCACAATATTCTGTTGAAAATCATAATCAGATGAATCAGGAAGAATCGCCCGTCTTGCGACAAAAATCCCAACTACCGAAAAATTTGGAAATCTTTTCAGTAGCACATTCCGGCAGGCGATGAAGTGTGCACCTGTAGTAATAACATCATCAAATAAGTATATGGTATCTCCAATGTCATCAGCCAGATCTTCATCAATTTTCAAGTTAGTCTCCAGTTGTTGCACACTTGGTCGCAAATCACTTTCATGAGCTGCATTGATCGATTCCGGACAATACAGTAGTTCACGGATGTCGACATCCTTTAAACCGATACATCCCTGCTCAATAATCCGTAGGGTCCGGTCATCGTACTCATCATGATCCTTTGATTTCGAAGGTGGGATCGGAACAAGTGTACAACCGTTTATATCGAGCTCCGTTAGCAGGCTATTTTTGATCATCTTCCCGGCGAGGGAAATGGCTTCTTCCTTATATCTCCAGGCGGGGGTACCCCTATAAGTAACACTCTTTTTTAGATTATAAATCAGCTTATTTCCGTCACTGAAGCTATAACCTTTTCTTGCAGTGTATTCCACAAAGTAGAAGCATTCGTCCTGCTCATCAAGATAAAAATGATCGTCGATTACAAGCTCATCTATCTTTAACAGCCGTTTCATTGAGCAATATGTTTTGAATGTCGGCGTACTCCCTTACACGTATAGCACCTTGTCGTTCAAAACGTTCGGGCCAGGTAATGTTCTTATTATGAAAGCAGCTGTCCAGAATAAACAGATGACGTTTCTGCTGAAGGGCCGCCCTTGCTTGTACGAGTGTCCCTGAGGTTTCTGATGCTTCAATAATAACGGTGGCTTCAGTAAGGGCAGACATCGTCTTATTTCGCTCAGGAAAGAACAGGCGATTTCCTTTGATTCCCTGAGTCGAATATCGCAAGAATGGCACTTGGCTGATGAGGAGATGTTCTTTGGCAATTTGCTTCTGCAACGGCTCGTTTTCCTTTGGATAGATCTTATTTAAAGGAGTGCCGATCACGGCAATGGTTCGCCCTCCATTTTCAATCGCTGTCGTGTGCGCCATGGTGTCAATTCCAGATGCCAGACCAGATACAATGGTGAAGCCGTCATTGATGAGGAGCTTTGCCATTTTCGCGGCTCTCCTCAACCCATCAGAACTGGGTTTTCTTGTACCGACAATGGCTATTGACCGGGTAGAGAGTAGGTCCAGATTCCCCGTATAATACAAAAGCTCCACCGGCTCCTTAGCATCTTTTAGTTTTTCAGGATAGTCGAAGGCCCCATTTATTAAAAGATGAGGTTTAAAATCCAGTCTATTGTTAAACAGGAAGCCCTTTATTTTATCATATAGCTCGGCAATGGTTTCGGGTGAAACCAAATCTGAAGGCTTTGTGCCGGGATTCCTAGAAAAAAGTTCAGAAATCGTTTTGAAGCTAGCCCTTTCATTTTGCCAAAGCGCCTCATAAGCCACTATTTCCCGTAACGGAGAAATAGCTGGAACTGCTGATGAACCTGATAAATTAGCCGAAGACATTGACTTAAATTAATTAATATTCAAACAAGTAGCTCCTTGAAAAAGGATTACAATAATTCAAGGCAAGTTGAAGATAATAAAAAAACTAAGTATTTTAGCAATAAATAGATACCAATTTACAATATATCTCGAAAATTTGTCTTTAGACAAGGTTAGACGTTATTCAGAACCAGATTTATGAAACGCATTCCAACCCTGGGCCTTCAGCTCATGGACATTACCGGATTTGGAGACGAGATTACAGCCCGCTGATTCTTCGGTAATATGGCCGATGATGGATATGTCAGGATTGTGCTTGATCTTGTCGTAGTCGCTCTGTTTTACGGTAAATAACAGCTCATAATCTTCGCCACCACTTAGAGCACACACGGTAGGATCAATACCGAAATTACGTGCCGTATCATAGGTCATCGGATCGATCGGGATCTTCTCCTCGTACAGATTACATCCCCTGGATGACTGGCGGCAGATGTGCATGATGTCGGAAGAAAGTCCGTCTGATACGTCGATCATAGCCGTCGGCTTAACGCCGATGGAAGCCAGTAGTTCCACCATATCCTTTCTTGCTTCCGGTTTCAGCTGACGCTCGACGATGTAATCCTTCCCTTCCAGGTCCGGCTGGATCTTGGGATTTTCCAGGAAGATCCGTTTCTCTCTTTCCAGTAGCTGGAGACCGATATAGGCAGCACCCAGATCCCCGGAGACACAAATGAGATCACCTTCACCTGCACCATTGCGATAGCAGATATCCTTCTCCTCAGCATGACCGAGACTGGTAACGCTGATCACCAGGCCCTGCCGGGAGGTGGATGTATCACCGCCTATCAAATCCACGTTGTATTTCTGACAGGCGATCAGGGCGCCCTCGTACAATTCTTCTACGGCTTCCAGCGGGAATTTGCTGGAGAGTCCGATGGAGAATGTTACCTGGGAAGCCGTACCGTTCATGGCGTAGATATCACTCAGGTTCACTTGTATAGCCTTATATCCCAGGTGTTTAAGTGGAGTATAAGCCAGATCAAAATGCACACCTTCCAGTAAAAGGTCGGTTGAAACAAGGGTCTTTTTTCCCGAATAATCGAGTACGGCTGCATCATCACCTACTCCCTTCACCGTTGTATCGTTATTGATGACAATCGATTTGGTCAAATGTGAGATCAGGCCGAACTCGCCTAACTTTTCTATTTCTGTACGCTCCCTATTTTCAAACATAGCTTTCCTTCTGTAGAGCCAGGCCACGCCTGACGATCATGTTATAGTCCCAGAGAAGCGGAGATCTCCAGCATCCGCTCAATCGGTTTCCGTGCCTTTACGATCACATCCATTGGTACAGTGACCTCCGGAAGTTCGTTCTTCATGCACAGGTATAATTTCTCCAGCGTATTACGCTTCATGTGCGGGCAGTCGTTGCATGCACAGGCGTTATTCGGCGGAGCCGGGATAAATACCTTATCCGGGTTGGCTTTCTGCATCTGGTGAATGATGCCGCTCTCTGTTGCCACGATGAAACTATCCGCCGGATCGTTGATCGTGTACTTCAGCAAGCCTGTTGTCGAGCCGATATAATCGGCCATCTTCAGCACCACATCTTCGCACTCCGGGTGGGCAATGAATTTTGCTCCCGGGTGTTCCGCCTTCAGCTTCACGATCCGTTGCTGTGAGAAGATCTCATGCACCATACATGCACCATTCCACAGGACCAGGTCCCTGCCGGTCTTTTTAGCCACGTATGTTCCCAGGTTCCGGTCGGGGCCGAAGATAATCTTCTGGTCCTTAGGGAGGCTCTCCACGATCTGTACCGCATTGGTAGAGGTACAAACGATATCACTTAAAGCCTTCAGTTCGGCCGTACAGTTCACATACGTGATTACCAGGTGGTCAGGGTACTTCTCCTTGAACTTGGCAAACAGATGTGGCGGACAACTGTCTGACAATGAACAACCTGCCTTCAGGTCAGGGAGTAACACCTTCTTTTGCGGAGACAGGATCTTGGCGGTTTCGGCCATGAAATGCACTCCGGCAAAGACGATCACGTCCGCATCGGTCTTGGCTGCTTCCTGGGAAAGACCCAGACTGTCACCGATGTAATCCGCTACGTCCTGGATATCCGGCTCCTGGTAATAGTGAGCCAGAACCACCGCGTTCTTTTCTTTTTTCAGTTTTTCGATCTCATCGAAAAGATCCAGGGTTGGATCAATGGGTTCGTCGACGAAACCCTTCATATTTATTTCTTCAAAAGTATTCATTTATCAACGCTTCAAATAATATCAATTTCTTTTAAATAAAGAATCTTATGGTTTATTAAGGTGTTAGTATTGTGGGGAAGTCACCAAACTTTTCTTTTGGGATTTTGTTTTTCTGCTTTTTTCCACATTTTGTTAACAGTGTTCCATTTTCAAACCATTGATTTTCAAATCTGTGATTTCTCCTAATTATTCAATCAAACTTTTTCTGTGTACTTTTTATTGTGGGGGAAAATGTTGGCGAACCAGGATTTCCCCTGTGATAACTTTTCCAAAAATTAGCCCAAAAGGAGGGATTTTGTGGAGCAACTACCATCTTTGATTTTATTTCAACGTACTCTTCTGCAAAATTAACATCTTTAACCACGTTATTAACATATATAGGTCAGGAGAGCTTCTCTAAATAATTTTTGTTCATGAGACATGTGGATTTCTTAGTCGTCGGTTCCGGGATTGCGGGACTGAGTTTTGCCCTTAAGGCGGCCAGACATGGTAAGGTTCTTATAGTTACGAAGGCGAATGCCGATGAATCCAACACGAAGTATGCCCAGGGGGGTGTTGCCGTGGTTGTGGATAAAGAGGATTCTTTCGACAAACACATAGAGGATACCCTGATTGCCGGTGACGGATTGTGTGATAAATCGGTTGTGGAGATCGTTGTTAAGGAGGGTCCGGACCGGATCCAGGAGATCATCGATTACGGTACTTCGTTTGACCGTACCACCCAGGGGATGTATGACCTGGCCAAAGAGGGCGGCCACTCAGAGCACCGGGTGCTTCATTATAAGGATATTACGGGCTATGAGATTGAACGTGCCCTGCTTGAAAAAGTCCACGCGAATGAAAATATCGAGGTGCTGACCCATTATTTCGCGATAGAATTGATCACGCAGCATCATTTGGGTGTGTTTGTGGATAAGAGTACGAAGGATATCACTTGTTACGGGATCTATGCCCTGAATACGCAGTCCGGTTCTGTGGAAAAGATCACGGCGAAGGTTACGGTCATGGCTTCGGGGGGTGCGGGACATATTTACGCTACCACGACGAATCCGGTGATCGCTACGGGTGACGGTACGGCAATGGTATACCGTGCAAAGGGAAAAGTGCGGAACATGGAGTTTATCCAGTTCCATCCCACCGCTCTTTATAACCCCGGAGAATATCCGTCATTCCTCGTTTCCGAAGCCGTTCGCGGCTACGGTGGGGTGTTGAAAAACCGGCATGGCCAGGAGTTCATGCATTTATATGATGAACGGGGCTCGCTGGCGCCAAGGGATATTGTCGCGCGGGCCATTGACTCTGAACTTAAGAAATCAGGTGACGAGTGTGTTTTCCTGGATATCCGCCACCGGTCTAAGGATGAGATTCTTACCCATTTTCCTAACATTTACGCCAAATGCCTGTCCATCGGGATCGATATGACCCGGGATATGATACCGGTTACTCCTGCCTGCCATTATATGTGCGGCGGTATTATGGTCAATGAGCAGGGGAGATCTTCCATTGACCGCCTGTATGCCTGCGGGGAGTGCGCTTCAACGGGACTACACGGTGCAAACCGGCTGGCTTCCAACTCGTTGCTTGAAGCGACCGTGTTTGCCCACCGGATCTACCAGGATGCCGTGAGCGCCTTTGGGAGAAATGATATTCCTGACAATATCCCCGAGTGGGATGAAACGGATACCCAGTTATCCAATGAGGACATCCTGGTCACCCATAATCTCCGTGAAACTCAGAAGGTCATGAGCGATTACGTAGGTATCGTCCGGTCCGATTTCCGCCTCGAACGGGCGATGCGACGTCTGGGGCTATTGTACGAGGAGACTGAGGGTTTCTATAAAAAGACCAAGGTTTCCGTTAAACTGTGCGAATTGCGGAACGTTATTCAGAATGCCTACATCGTTGTCAAATCAGCGATGCTGAGGAAGGAAAGCCGTGGTCTCCATTATACGACCGATTATCCGGTACATGCGGAAGAGCCGGCAGATACTATATTTTAAAGATTGATTATGACTGTTATACTGCCTGTTAAGGGTGTTGCCCCGGAGTGGGGAACGGATTGTTTTATCGCTGAAAATGCCACGATCGTCGGTGACGTCCGTATGGGAAATAATTGCTCCGTATGGTTCAATGCCGTCATTCGCGGCGATGTCAATTACATCCGGATCGGAAACAATACGAATATTCAGGACGGTGCGGTGATCCATTGTACCTATCAGAAGGCCGGGACCGATATCGGAGACTATGTTTCGATCGGGCATAATGCGCTGGTCCATGGCTGCAGGCTGGAAGATCATGTGCTGGTCGGCATGGGCGCCATTGTGATGGACAATGCCGTTGTTGAGCCGTACTGCATTATTGCTGCAGGTGCGATCGTCCTGGAAAACACGCGGTGTGAATCAGGTTACCTGTATGCCGGCATACCTGCCCGGAAGATCAAGCCGATCACTGACCAGCAGCGCGAACTTCTTGACCGTCTGCCGGATAATTACATCATGTATTCCAAATGGTTTACTGAAGTTTCGGAATCGTTATAGTTTCCTCCAGATCCCAGTTGGCCCGGAGGGTCAGCTGCTTTTCGACATTGAATACCGGTTCCGGCTGGCGCTTTTCCTTAACGCTGCCTGTATCCCAGCGACCGTTCCTGTTTAGGTCATAGATGACCCGGATGGAGTATTTTGCGGTGGGATATGTCCGGTATTCTATGGCCCCTGACTGCGGTATACTGTCCGTGCGGAGAACCTTGTTCTCCTGGTCCAGCAGCTGGATCAGGTAATTTGCCGTATCGGGCGGGGTGACTTTCAGGGTGAGATTTCCGTAGTTCTCGGTGTCGTCGAGCGTAAATGTCTTTTCTGATTTTTTCGATTTGGTACCCCCGATCTCCGTAAAGGTATTGTCGCCGGCCGTCAGGATATACGTTCGGTTTACACGCCAGGGATACCTGACCACGAACTTCCTTGCGGACCCTTCCATTCGGGTAACCTGGAGGCCCCTGACGTTTATCGAGTCCTGCAAAAGGGTGAAGACCTGTGGATTGAAGTCGCTGATGGGGTGCGACGCCGTCAGGATCAGGTCTGTAGCCGGACGCAGTCTGCCGTTGGATAGGTTGTCCCCCAGGAGTACCGTACGGGTATAGTTATCTCTTTTGTTTCTTCTTAAGGTTACGGTGTCCACAGGCTTATTCTCTTCCAACAGCGAAACTTTTAGTGAATCGAAGGTCATTTCCGGCAGCCACATGAACGCGGAATCGGCACGTGATGTAAACTCGGTGACCTTGCGGGCATCGAGGGCAGCGGGTTCCAGGATTCGCATGGAAGGTATCCGTGCTTCCCTGTTGAAGGTAAACAACATGCGCCCGTCATTTTCGATCCGGCGGTCGGTAATACTCAGGTCTTCAGGTACTTCACGGAAAACCTGCAGCCGGAACTTCATGGTGTCGCCCTTCAGCGTGAAAGGTTCGGTAGCAAATCCGATATCTTCTGCCCGCGAGTTGTAGATCCGGTCTCCGCCCTGCGCTTCCTTCAGTGCATAGATCCGGTAGGTGTCCTCACGCAGATGGCTCATCCTGAAATTTCCTGCTGAATCGGTCGTGGTGAAGATGCTGGCTCTTTTCTTTCCGAACAGGGAGTCCTGTCTGACCGGGAGGATAAAGACGGTGACGTCCTTGAGTTTTTCCTTCGTCAGGACATCCTCGACAGTTCCGGAGATCATCAGGGAGTCGATGGTATTTCCGGTAGAGAAGACATAGGTATAGTTGGTGAGAATGTTGTTCTCGTTAACGTCGCCAACCGCCTTACCGAAGTTGATGGTATATGTAGTGTTTGCCTCGAGTGTATCCTGGAAGGTGATGTCCAGTGTTCCCTTGTGCGCTTTGAATATCGGGAACTGATCGATGGCAGGGGAGATGGCGACCTCGTTCGCTTCATTGTTGAGTCTGACGAATTCGTCGAACTGTAAAGTGATTCGTTTGCTCTTAAAATTTCGCGTAAGGTTTTTTGGATTTTCTCCGATCACCTTCGGAGGCGTCACATCTTTTGGTCCGCCTGTCGGCGACTGAACACTTGCACAGCCCGATAACAGAACCAGGCTCAAAATTACGGTTAAATAATTTAACCAGTGGTGTGACTTTTGATTTTTACGCATTTAGAGGCTGTTAAATCGATTTTTGGCTCCGGATGATAAATATGTATCCTGGTATCAAAAAACGGTCTTAAATCGCTTTATTTTCAGTTTATTTAATTTATTGAAAATCAATTATTTAGGCTTATTTCGCCATGTGGATCATCAAAACCGAGATATCCGACGGTGAAACTCCGGAAATTCTGGACGCCTGGCCTAAGGTACGCGGTTTTATCTTCATGAGCTTCTCGCGCGCCTCTTTCGATAACGAGACCAGGTTGTGGTAGTTGAACTCCGGATTGATTTCTTGATCTTCCATCCGCTTCATCTTATTGACGATCTCCAGCTCCTTCTCAAAGTAGCTTTCATACTTCACCCGGATCTCGGCCTCTTCCACGGTCTCGTCATTATACTGATTCAACATGGCGTCGAGCGACTGATCTACTTTACGCAGGTCCTGAATGCCGACCTGCGGACGGCTCAGGATCTGGAACAGCCTGACGTTTTGTGACAGGGGAGAAGTTCCAAGTTCCTCGAGGAGGTTATTGACCTGACCGGCCTCGACGGATTTATTCCGCAGATAAGATACGATGTCTTCCGCGTTCCTGACTTTGGTCTTTACCTTATCAAGCCGTTCATCGCTGATCAGGCCAAGCTCATGACCGACAGGAGTCAGCCGGATATCAGCGTTATCCTGACGCAACAACAACCGGTGTTCCGCTCTTGACGTGAACATCCGGTACGGCTCTTCCGTTCCTTTCGTAACCAGGTCGTCGATCAAAACGCCGATATAGGATTCGGATCTTTTAAGGATCAGCTCATGCTTATCGTTGATCTTTTGGTGCGCATTGATACCTGCGATGAATCCCTGGCATGCCGCTTCTTCATAGCCGGTCGTTCCGTTGATCTGTCCCGCAAAGAACAGGTTCCTGATCTGTTTTGTTTCGAGGGTCAGGTCCAGCTGGGTAGGGGGAAAGTAATCGTATTCGATCGCGTAACCGGGGCGGAACATCTTCACGTTCTCAAATCCCGGGATCTGCTTAAGGGCCTTGTACTGGACGTCCTCAGGCAGGGAGGTCGAGAATCCGTTCACGTAGATCTCTACCGTGTTGAATCCTTCCGGTTCTACGAAGATCTGGTGACGTTCCCGCTCAGCGAACCTGTTGATCTTGTCTTCAATGGAGGGACAATAGCGTGGACCCAGGCCCTTGATCCGGCCGGTAAACATCGGAGACTTTTCAAATCCTTCCTTCAGTGTTTCGTGTACGTCGGTATTGGTGTAGGTGATCCAGCAGCAGCGCTGCTCGGTTGGCCGCTCAACATCCGTGAAGGAGAATCTGCCGGGTTTTTCATCGCCCCACTGTTCTTCCATTTTACTGTAGTCCAGGGAGCGTCCGTCCACACGCGGGGGCGTACCTGTCTTCATCCGGCCGCTTTCAAAGCCCAGTTCCACCAGTTGCTCGGTTAGTCCCGTAGCTGATTTCTCGCCTGTCCGACCGCCGCCGAACCGTTTCTCTCCGATATGGATGATCCCGTTCAGGAATGTACCGTTGGTCAGGACCACCGCATCCGCTTCGATCTCCACTCCGATAGAGGTACGTACTCCTTTTACCTGACCGCCTTTAACGAGCAGTGCGCTTACCATATCCTGCCAGAAGTCGACATTCGGAGTAGCTTCCAGCATAAGGCGCCATTCTTCTGCAAACCTCATCCGGTCGTTCTGGGCGCGTGGGCTCCACATGGCCGGTCCTTTGGACTGATTAAGCATCCTGAATTGCAGGGTAGTTTTATCCGTAACGATTCCGGAGTACCCACCCATGGCGTCTACCTCGCGAACGATCTGGCCCTTCGCTACTCCACCCATCGCAGGGTTGCAGCTCATTTGCGCTATTGTTCCCATATTCATGGTGATCAACAGTACGCTGGATCCTAAATTGGCGGCTGCAGCAGCAGCTTCACAACCGGCATGACCGGCACCAACAACAATTACATCGTATTTTCTGAACATCTCTTATTCCTTTGTTCCACGTGGAACATCTACTTGTTTTTACGTGTGTATCCCATGTTCCACGTGGAACATGGGATTATATCTAACTTTTAGCCCTCTTTCAATTCCGAAAGTTCCATCCAGCGCATGGTCTTCTCCTCGATCTCCGTGTTTAACGACTCGATCTCTTTGGATAGTCTGGCCAGTTCCATATGGTCCGTTATACCGGAATTCAGCGCTTTCGTTCGCTCTTTCAGCGTTTCTTCCAGGGTCGCTATAGTGGCTTCAAGTTCTGCGTATTCTTTTTCTTCTTTGAAGGAAAGCTTTTTAGACGGTTTTGATTCCTTGACCGTCACAGGTTTTTCCTGAATGGCCGGGGAAGGGGTGCTCTTCGCCTCGGTCTTCTTTTCTTCTTCTTCCAGCCTGTAGTCGGTATAGTTTCCGTTGAAGATCCGCACGTGGCTGGTTTCATCGAAGATGAATAACTGTTCGGTCAGCTTGTCAATGAGGTACCTGTCGTGGGATACGAGCATGATAACGCCCGGATAATTCAGGAGGAAATCCTCCAGGACATTAAGCGTGTCGATGTCCAGGTCATTTGTCGGCTCATCCAAGATCAGGAAATTCGGGTTCTTCATCAGGACGCGCATGAGCTGAAGTCTCTTCTTTTCTCCGCCACTGAGCTTGCTGACAAACTCGTGCTGGCGGGCAGGAGGGAAGAGGAAGTGGGTCAGGAGCTGGGAAGCTGACAGCATCTTGCCGTTCGCCATGGTTATATATTCCGCAACGCTCTTAACGACTTCAATCACCCGTTCGTTCTCATTGAATGACAATCCGCCCTGTCTGTAGTAGCCAAACACGGTTGTTTCGCCCTGGATGACTTTACCCTTGTCAGGATCCAGCGCTCCGGTCACCAGGTTGAGCAGGGTGGACTTGCCGGTCCCGTTCCTGCCTGCAACGCCGATGCGATCGCCCTTTTTAAACGTATAGCTGAAGTCCTCCAGGATCCGGTGTCCGTGAAATGCTTTGGTCACATGGTCCAGTTCAAGGATTTTGTTTCCCTGGCGTGATACGGTCACTGAAAGTTCAACGGATCCGTTACTTGTCCGGCCCTGTGTCTTGCTTTCCAGATCATAGAAGGCGTCGATTCGGGACTTGGATTTGGTCGAACGGGCCTTAGGCTGACGCCGCATCCATTCCAGTTCCCGCCTTAAAAGGTTCTTGTTCTTTTCAAACTCCGCCTGGTCGGTCGCTTCGCGCTCTGCTTTCTTCTCCAGGAAGTAGCTGTACTTCCCCTTGTAGGTAAAGATTTTTCCCCGGTCGAGTTCAATGATGTTGTTGCAGATATTGTCCAGGAAGTAGCGGTCATGCGTTACCAGGATCAGGGTTTTCTGACCTGATGTCAGCAGGCTTTCGAGCCACTCAATCGTTTCAATGTCCAGGTGGTTGGTCGGCTCATCCAGTACATAGATGTCCGGATCGTCGATCAGTAATTTTGCAAGGGATAAGCGTTTCCGCTGACCACCGGAAAGGGTAGCGATCTTCTGATCCAGCCGGCGGATTCCGAGGCGGGAAAGTATCGTCTTGATCTGATACTCATATTCCCAGGCATTCTCCTCGCTGAGTTCGTCCATCAGCCGGTTCAGTTTTTCCTGGTCGGGGTTCCCGGATTCGGTAAGCTCCTCGTATTCCCGGATCAGCTGCTGCTGGCGGTTATTGATGGAATAGATAAAATCGCTGATAGTCGACTGTTCGTCAAACTGTGGATCCTGTTCGAGATAACCTACCCGCAGGTCACGTTCCTTGACCACTTTACCTTCAGTAGGCGCAAGTCTGCCTGAAAGGATCTTGAGGAAAGTAGACTTCCCGGTACCATTGATTCCGACAAGGGCGACCCGGTCACCGCGGCTGATGCCGAAGTACAGGTCTTTAAAAAGCCATTTATCGTGAAATGAATGACCCAGTGCTTCTGTTGATAGTATACTCACAATTTTCTCCTGTAAACGCAAATGTAGGGGCCCGATTGCTGTCCATCTGTCACGACAGCGTATAATTAGGGCAAATTCAAATAATCTGCAAAAGTACAAATAGAAACCCGATAATGCGCGCTTCAATTCACCGATCTTCCGGCTTTCCCCTTCGGCATGTAAACTGTGGTAATTTGCTGACAGAAGACCGACGTATGCGACCATAGTTGACTGCGCTACGGTCACTATGTCCCGGAAAATGAGCAAACCCGTCAGTAGTTTTGCATATTATGAGAGTACAGGTGCTCAGCGATCTTCATCAGGAATTCGGGTTCTGCGAAGTCAGTTTCGCCGGAGCTGAGCTCGTCATCCTGGCAGGGGATACCAATCTCGGTACAAAGGGTGTCGACTGGGTCAGATCTGCGATTCCCGCGATTCCTGTCCTGTACCTGCTCGGAAATCATGAGTATTATAACGGTTCGTACCCGCGAACCCTCCATAAGATCCTCGATGCCGCTAAAAATTGCAATATCCACGTACTGGAAAACCGGGCGGTGACCTTTGATCATGTTACCTTTCACGGGTGTACATTATGGACTGATTTCGCACTGTTCGGAGATCCGGTGGTGTATGGCCGAATATGCCAGGACCGCATGAATGACTACCGGATGATCAGAAAGGATCCGTCCTATTCCAGGCTCAGGTCAATTGATACCTGTGGTATCCACCACGCCTCGGTCCGGTGGCTGAAGGCCAGTCTTGAAGCGTCAGAGACCCGAAGGAACGTCGTGATCACTCATCACGCCCCAGGCATCCGTTCGCTGTCTGACGAGTACCGGGATGATCCCGTATCGGCAGCCTATGCCTCCGATCTGGAGCACCTGATTCGGGAATATCAGCCGGAATACTGGATCCACGGTCATATTCACGCCAGCAGCGATTACCGGATAGGAGCTACCCGGGTCATCTGCAACCCGCATGGCTATCTGCCTCAACCCAACAAAGCGTTCAACGGGCAGCTGGTATTGGAACTATAGTTAAGCTCGAGCCTGTTTCCTGTTAATACAGGTCCGGGCCGGAACCCCGGACCGATAAGCGCTGATCAACATGGGCGATACCGAAATGCTCCTGAGTCAATGGAACTGCATTTGAAAGACCAGGTAGTGCTTTATTCCAAATTCCTTTCCCCAGTTTTCAATGTCCTTTCCGCTGTCTTCAACCGCGCACCAGTACTTATAGCCGTCCTTCTCATAGGGCAGGATATAGGCAAGCAGGTAGAACTTCTTATCAGGATCGATCAATGCTGTACCATCGTCCTCCGGGATCACTCTTAAGCTGTAATCATCGGATTCTATGGCATCGTATTCCCGTGTGGTACCGAATGAAGGGAATTTGAAGGTCATCCTCAGTTTGTTCTTCGGCGTTAGGCGGGAGATCACCTTGATGTCGAGAACGCTGTCATTTACCGTGCTCAACTGTTTCGGAGCGTCGGCTGAATTCAGGATAACGCTTTCACTGCGGAGCTTTCCATCCCATATTTCACGTACCGAAAGCATGTACTTCTTGTCCCTGAGGCTCTCACCGGTAAACTTCAGTTTCAGGTATTCAATGCCTTCAAACTGGAGAATATCCCGGACTTCAACATTTTCAGAGGAATAGGATGCCCGAAACCGGATATCTGAGCGGGCGGCGGTTTGTGCAGAAGCAAGTTCCGTGAGGAACAGCAAGCAAGCTGATAGTCGTAATTTCATTTGTAGTTACAGGTTCGTTCAGCCGGCCATTTAATTGCTCTGTTTTTTGTTGAACCGATAGCGGATACCCCAGCTGCCCCTCAACAGGCTCTTTTCTCCAAGAATCGGAGCTGCCTCGATATGAAATCCGAACTGTTTGCTGTTTAACGGGTAGACGTTCAGGCCCAGTGGCAGTACGATCCCCTCAAACCGGGTGACCCTTCCGCCGACACCGGCATAAAACTCAAAATCGTCCTTTTCAACGAAATCATAGGTGACCACACCTTCAAGTGACATGTAGTCGAAAAAATCGTCAACCCCCAGGCGTACTTCAGGCCTTATCTTCTGGTTGAACTCATAGTTCAGACCGACAAAAGGCAGGTTGGACTGATGAAAACTGACTCCGGCCTGGGAGAAAGCGAGTGACGGGAGCAGAATAAAGAGGGCGGCGATAAAACGTTTCATAATTAAAAAAGTGAATTAACTAAAGTAAGTGAAATAAACTGAAAGTTAATATGGCGTGCCGTATTCTCCTCCCGAACCCTATCGGCCGCGGCTTTGGCTCCGTTTTTATATAGTGAGGGGGTAATGCACTAAAAAAAATGCCGGGGCAGTTTTTGAAAACTAAAATTTTAGTTATATTCGATTATACCACTAACAAATATTGCCATGACCAGGTTTTCCGTCCTTTTGATGCTTATCTTCCTGCATACTATTTTTGGCTTTGCCCAAACTACTCCGAAAGGGGATGCTCTGGCCGACATGAAGTTTATCCGGGCCGTTGAAGCAAATCCTGAGGATGTCAAGGCCCATCAGGCGTATCTGAAGTCCGTGGGGCACAATCCGGCCAAGTTCGAGCCGCAGTATAGTATAATGCATGGATGAAGAAGTTTCCGAAGTCACCAACCGTTCCCTTCATGATCGGCAAAGCCTTCAACCAGATGGAAAGAGCGGAGTCGCGCGTATACCTGCTCCGGGCTGTCGAGCTGGCCCCGCAGCTGGCCGAGGCATGGAATCTGCTTGCCTACGATGCTATGCGTCGGGGAGAAGACAGCCTTCACCATCAATATCAGTTTAAAGCGACTACTATTGATCCTAAAAACGCCGACTACGCATTTGGTTATGCCAATTACTATCGTGCACGCGACAAGCACAAGTTTGATTCACTAATGCTCGACGTTGCCATTCGCTTCCGGGGAACGGAGGAAGAGGCGCAAGCGTACTACTGGCTGTCAGAGGCTACCGGAAACAAACAGCTGAAAGCTGCTTATTATCGGCAGCTGGAGGAAATCTTCAATCAGCGTCAGTCACCGTGGGCCAGAACCGGGCTGGAGGCCTATTTCAGTTTCCTGGTCAACGAGGAACCGGAAAAGGCATTTAAGCTGGCTTTGAACACCATTAGGGCCCTGAAGACGAGGATCCCGGAGTGGAGACACAAAATGAATGTTGCAAAAGCGTTCATTGATGTGCGTGGACTGTTAGAGGAGAACAAACCGGAACTGGCCTTGAAGGTTCTTCAGACGGTTAAATTAAGGGACCGGTTCTTCGATAGCTATGTTGATGCGGATGAAAAGCTCAGGCTGTTAGCGGCCGAATCGCTGGACGCGGCCTCCCGGACCCAGGCGGCATACGACAGTTTGCTGGTATTCTACAGCCGCAGACCCCTGGCTGATTTTTACAAAGCGCTTTCGCAATATGGCGGGAAATTGGGAAAAGACAGCATTACGATCCGAAATGACATCACCGTCCTCCGGAATGCCGGCAGCAGACCGGCCGACTCGTTTTCCCTCACTAATTATCTGACCGATGAAAAGGTGACACTCAGCGACCTGAAGGGGAAGGTAACGCTGATATCGTTTTGGTTTCCTGGTTGTGGACCTTGTCGTGCGGAATTCCCGCACCTGGAAAAGGTGATCCGGCAGTTCAGTCAGAACAAGGTGGCTTACCTGGGGATCAATGGGCTATTGGAGCAGGACGACTACGTCGTTCCGTTCATGAGGGGAACCGGCTACTCTTTTATGCCTCTCAGGAAGGATCCCGGCCAGAAAATGGACGTTCTGACGGCTGATTCCTACCCGAGGAACTATTTGCTGGATCAAACCGGCCGCGTAATTTTTTCAGACTTCCAGATCAATGAGAAAAATGAAGCTATGCTGGAGACGATGATTCGTGAACTGCTGGAGGCTGCCGCACATGTTCAATCTGAGGGCAGAGAGGCAAGTGGCGGTGAAAAAGTAAGTAGGGTCGCGGGATAGCACTGTCGAAACAATGCAGTCCTACAGGCACTGTATCTCACATGACAAGCACCCTAATGGATTGAGCCGGATCGAACTGTTCGGGGCGAATCAGGATGTCTTTACAGGAAAATTTCGTTTGGCGAGGTATTCATCCTCCTTTTGCGTCATGATCGCCTTTGCCGCTTTGGTCTTGTCCGGATAACCCAGGAGGTGCAGGGTACCGTGAATGATCACCCGATGGAGTTCATCTTCGAACGGAACCTTGAACTTGACCGCGTTCTCACGGATCCGGTCAATACTGATGAAGATATCCCCGGTGATCTCCTTTTCCACCTCACTGTTGTCAAATGTGATGATATCGGTGAAGGTATCGTGATTCAGGTATTGCTGATTAATCGTCAGCAGGTAGGGGTCGCTGCAGAAGATGTAATTCAATTCCGCCAGCTTAAAGCCCTCTTCAGTAATCGTGGATTTGATCCAGTTACGAACGTGAGTCTTTTGTTTTAGGGTAAAAACAAGGTCTTCAGAAAAAAAATGAACGGGTATTCGGGGCATTAAAGTTTAAAATGTAACTCCAGCTCATTTCCCTTGGAGTTGAAAATAACCTGGTCAGCAAGGTGCTTGATGATAAATACGCCACGGCCTGACAAATTCTCAAGATTTTCGGGAGCGGTAGGATCGGGCAGGTTGTTGAAGTCGAAACCTTCGCCTTCGTCCGCAATATTAAAGATCATACGCTTTCCTTCGATGATCTCCAGATTGATGTATACCTTTTTATTCTTATCCTGCTTATTGCCATGGATAATCGCATTGATCGTAGCCTCGCTCAGGCACGTCAGGATGCTGGCATAAGTTTCCTCTGGGATCTTATATTCCTCTTTAAGGTTGTCCAGAAAGTTTTCTACTGTAATCATACTCTCCATCTCCGATGGAAGCTGTAAAGTGTACAGTATTTCGTTGTCTGATATATCTACCCCGCTATGTGACATATTATTTTCCCGAATTTAAGAATTTAAAGTAATCTCCGACTTTATTTTTATAAAATGAGTTTAGTGAAGGCGGCACCGTGCGTAATAATTCCGTTTCCCTTAACTTCATTTTCTGGTATTCGGTTTGAATTACCTGGTAGTTGGGTGGAAATTGGCGGCCCTCCCGGCTTTCCCGTTTGTTGTCCGGTTCACGTTCTCTTTCGGCTTTTTCCGCCTCCAGTAACCGGCTGAGGATCTCTGCCTGCCTGACTAAAGTCTCTTGTCTAATTTTCTTGTATACGAGATCGGTCTCGGTTTGTTCCATTTCCTTTGCCACTTTATCTAAGTTACCTAACCCTGATCGACCGTCTTTGTTTAATTCCTGGTTTAACTTCTGAAGCGATTGCCGGATCAGTTGCTGCTCCCGGGCCATCTTCGCGAGCTGTTCGCTCATCCGGCTTTTACCGGCCTGACCGGACTGCGGCTGCATGCCTTCCTTCTGCATTTGTTCCCGTGCCTTCTGCATATTCTTATTCAGCTGCTCCTGCATCTTGCTCAGCTGGGAGAGGCTGGGGGACTTTCCTTTCCCGCCCGACTGCGAGTTCTTCTTCATCCGCTGCAGCTGTTCAGAAACCTCACTCAACATTAGGGCCAAATTATTGATGGAAGTCATCGCATATTGCTGATTTCTATTGGCTTCCGCCGTTCTGCGTTCAGATAAGCTCTCCAATGCCTTGCCGATGTTGAAGTTGATGGCCTGTATTTCCTTGTTCACCACCGATTCGATCTGCGGAACTTTCTTGCTCAGCGCGTACAGGCTGGCACCGACCATTTTCAGGTTATCCTGGATCTCCTTCTGCTTCTGCGCCTGTTTAACGTAGGAGGGGTCGTTCGGGCTCATCTTCCGGAGGTTCTGCATGACCTGTTCCTGGTCGAAGGACGATTTGACCAGGTCGTCCAGGATCTGCCGGAGCTGCATCTCATTGATGCGGTTCTCCTGTTCCTCGTTCTGCTGCTGCATGCTCTCAAGCTTCTGGGAAAGCTGCTGCATGCTCTTTCCTGCCTTGTCCTGGTTCTCGGCCGCCTTCTTCATGTTCTTCTGATTCAGGTTCCGGCTGCTTTCCTGCTGCTGCTGTTCGATCTGCGATTGCTCCTGCTCCGGATTCTGGAAGTTGTTCTTGTTGGCCAGTTCCTCATTCTTCTGCTGGAGGTCCTTCAGATCCTGTTTCAGGTCCGAAAACTGCTGGTTGAGCGCATCCTGTTTATTTTTAAGCTGTTCCTTGTCGGCGGCACCGGTCTTTGTTTGTTCGCTGAGCTGCTGCTGTTCCTTAGCCATCCCGTTCAGCTTGTCGATACTTTCCGTTAACTTCTGATCGAACTCCAGCTGCTTGTAGAGTTCCAGGATCCGGTCCAGTTCCTTTTGTACGGACTTGTTGTCCATCTGCAGCTTTGATAACTCACTCTGCGTCTGGTTCTTGTTGTTCTGCTGCAGGAGCTGCTCGATATTCTTCAGGATCTCCCGGGTCTTTTCGTCCAGGACATTATTGAACAGGTCCTCGATCTGGCGCTGCTTCTCCAGGATCTCTTCCCGCTGCTCTTTGAACTCCTGGCGGTTGAACATGTTCTGCTTATTCTCCTCCCGCACTTCCTTCACCAGCTGATCCAGTTCCTTCTGTTTCTGAAGCAACTGCTCGATCTGCTTCTTTTCGTCATAGCTCAGGTTCTTCTTTTCCAGGAGATCCCGCTGCAGGTTCTTCGCTTCCTTTTCGACCTGGGCTGCTATTCGGACGGCCTGTTCCATCTTACTTTTTACAGCCTGACTTCCCTTCTCCAGGTTCTGATCGATCTCCCGTTCGGTAGGGACCTTATACACCTTTGCTGATGACCGGGTGGTCTTCGGGCCGTTCACCCCGTCGTTATCCCGGACCTGAAAGTAATATTCGATTGATTGGCCGGGAGCGGCCTTGATACTGTTGACGTTCCACGTGAAAAGGAAATTACTCTGGATCGCCTGCTTGTCCACGGCTATTGCCCTGGAGAACGCACCGGCAGGCTTACCGTTGCTCTCCAGGAGCCGGTAATGAAAACTAACGCCGGAAATTCCATGGTCATCGCTCACCTGGCCCAGGAAGTAAAGGATGCTGCTCTGGACGGAGTCCTGCCTTTCCTGCACGCTGATCACCGGATACAGGTCCGGTATCACCCGGAGCTGGTAGCCGGATGGCGGACTGCCGAGGACATCCTGGTTGACCGGTTTGATGCTATAGGTTCCGTTTTTTCGGGCAGACATGGCATACCGGAAGGCGCCCTTCTCGTCCTTACTGATCACCGCCTTTTTGCCCTGAAAGGAGAACTCCACCCGGGATGTATGGGTCGTGTTGAACTTCCAGGTTATTCTGGTGCCTTCGGGAACGGTAAGATCACCGGCATTATCGACGGTCTCGCTTTTCCGGCCCAGGTACGCGGGGTATTCCAGCCGCGCATCGAAATTCAGAAGGGTCGGCCGGGACCTGATCACCAGCGTATAATCATCCGAGGTGTATCCGCCACCGGTTAAGCGGATGATCCTGCTTTCCTGCAGGTTCTTGAAGGTATGGCGAAAGCGGGTGGTCTTTTCCTTTTCGAGCTTGAACGTGTTCGCTCCGTCCTCCAGGTAGATCTCTGCCGGGATCTCATCTCCCGTAAGTTTCACCTGCAGCTCGAAGTCGTCTCCCTGGACGGCATCCAGGCTTTTGTTTAGGATCACGAATTCAAACGGTGCCTTTTTAACAAAGGGCTTGTTGTACTTCAATAGTCGTTCGGTGCTTTCACTGAAGATGGATGGTGCCGTGACGGCGATCAGCAGGATCGTGGCAAGGGGAACGGCGGCATACTTGATATAGCGCTTATTCTCGCGGATCTTAACCGCGGAAGTGAAAGGAATCGGTTTGAATTCCTGGATCTTCTGGTTGATGCTCGCCTCAATGAGGGCCCGCTGCTCCGGGTTGGCGTCGGCCTGTCTCTTGAGTTGCAGCGTATTGAGCAGTTTATCCTTCACCGGCAGGAAGTGCTGCCCGATGATCAGCGATGCCTGTTCATGCGAGATGGTTTTGCCGAGCTTATAATATGCGAGCAGTGGCAGGACGACAAAGCGGACGAAGATATAGCCATTTATCAGGATGAAGGCATAAAACAGGATCGTCCGCACGACCGGATCAAAGTTCCCGTAGTATTCGGCGACGGTGATCAGGAGATAGGCGCTGAACAGGGATGCAGCAAGGTAGATCGCCCCGCGGATCACCTGATTCAGGTAGTACCTCCTGATGAACTCGTCAATCTTCTGAAGAAGGTATTGATAGTTTCCGGTTACAGCTTCCATGATGCGGGTCGTAAACCAAATTTATTAAGAAATAACGACATTATATCCGTGCCGGTATTCCAGGTGTCCCTATAGGAATAAACCCGGGCACCGGCCAATGGTTGCCTGGACCCGGTATTTTCATGGAAAATACCTGCGGGGGCCGCACTGACCGGATCAGCTGGCCCTCAGGTAATTGTTCATTACCAGCTTGCGTTTGCCGGAAGCGAGTACCGGGATCTCATCCGTTTCCTCAATGGTTATGATCGCGTCCTCCCCGAAATAGCGCCTGAATTTCCGGATCAGTTCTTCCTTCATGCTGAACGGCCCGTCAACGGTCAGGCGCAGGGTATAGGAACGCTGGCCGCTCTGGATCAGCTGGAACTGCCGGATCTCCGGGTAGTATTTCAGTTCCAGTACGATCGTCGGATTGATCATTTCCCCGTGGGTGTCGTAGATCATATCAGCGCTCCGGCCAAGGACCGATTTAAGTACCGGGGTGCCGGAATCATCCAGGTCCATGATGCCGAGGTCGCCTGTGTCGTACCGGATCATCGGCATGACGTAATTGAAAAGGTCGGTCAGGACGATCCGTCCCGGTGTACCATAGGGTACCGGCTCATCCCGGTCCTCATGCAGGATCTCGATCACATAACTTGCCCAGTTGATATTGAAGTGCCGCTGTCCCGGGTATTCCTGAGCAAGGATCCCGTTTTCCATATTGGAGTACCGGGATACCACCGGCACCCCGAAATACTTCTCCATAGACTGCCGGCAGTAATCACTGAGGCCTTCCGCAACAGCGATGATCGAGGTCACGCCGCAATCGATCGGCGGCGCCTGGATCTTATCCAGATACTTGCAGATCTGGGTGAAAGCCGATACGTAGCCGATCAGGCACTTTGGTTCATGATTGCGCCGCAAGTCCCTGAGCCAGTCCCTTATGAATGATTCGGTCAGTTCGGTCACGTTGACCATGTACAGGTTCTGCATATAGGCGAGAAGTTTCGGGCGCTGAACGTCCTTGCTCCACCGGCGCAGGTAGATCAGTTGCTGCCCGACGGTAAAGTTTGCCTTGCCGGCGAAGTAGATCGTATCGGCGGTGTTGCGCCTCTTCTTGAACTTGTCCTGGAACGCCTCGAATGGCGTACCGGTGGATCCGCTGGTCAGTACCCTGATCAAGCGGTCAGCATTAAAGCCCGCCGAATGAAACCTGGAGTAATCCTGCCGGATGATCCCTTTGTTGATGACCGGAAAATCCTGCAGGCGGGTACTGCCGGCATACGGCCGGTAAAAAGGGGTGTTCCGGGTAGCGTTCTCCAGCAACCGGGTAAGTAACTGTCCCCGCCTGGTGCGTGAATATTCCGAAGAGTAATTCTCAAGGATGGCTTTAATGTCCGTTATGTGATTCCTGATTTCGCTATGTTTGAAGAGGTCTATCGTCCAGAATATCCGGTGTCTGAGTAACTGCAATAACTTCATATCCATTGATGTGTGTGTCGATTACCGTATCCACTGTGTCGCCTCTTCTCAGCTGATCCAGATCCAGCATATTGGGATCGAATACGACCTGCTCCGGTGATATCAGTTTCTTGAAGGTTTTCAGTAGGATCTTCATATCCTGCATGAAGGAAAGATTCTGAACGTATTGGACATCCAGCCGGAGCCGGTCGTCCCAGCTCAATGCATTGCGGCCGGATACCTGTGCCAGTCCGGTAATACCGGGGCGGACCGAATGCCGGATCCGTTCGGTTTCGGTATACCAGGGCAGGTAGTGCGTCCGCAAGGGCCGGGGTCCGATCAGGCTCATATCGCCCTTCAGTACGTTGATCAGCTGGGGAATTTCGTCGATGGATGTTTTCCTCAGAAAGTTGCCAATGGGTGTGGTCCTTTGCGCTTCAGGCAGGAGATTTCCCAAAGCATCGGTGTCATCGGTCATGGTCTTGAACTTCAGGATGCTGAAGATCCGCTCGTTCCTGCCGGGGCGCTGTTGTGTGAAGAACGGTTTACCATGATTGCGGTAATAGAGAATCAGCGTTACCACAATAAAAACCGGGCTTGAAATGGTCAGACCAACCACCGCTACCGCAACATCCAATGCACGTTTAAAAAACTCCTTGTACATACCCACAAAATCAACTGCCTGTTTAAACTCATAACGGTACAGGGTTGACAGGGGTTTCCCCCGGAATTTATTGTGTATCAGTGTGAAAAACGGCTACCAGCGCCGCAATTCTGCGTATGGATAAGAGGCCACCTCTCATGCCCGCGGGCGCAGAGGGTGCAGGATTCAGTCCGGGCGCTACCGGCACTGAGAATCAACATCCCCGGAGTATGTTCAGAAGATACTGTAACCGCGCACACAGTCGCTCATTTTTTTGTGCAGATGTGCAGACGCGGATGCACAGCCTGTGTACTACGCCAGCCTCTTCAAACAGCCGTATTCAGGGAATACTCATAATTAGTTATTGATTTGCAGTTTCTTACTGAAACCAGTGACATTTCCGACCGCCTCAGATCCGACCAAATAGGCGGTGCAACGCTTAACAGCCCGGTTATACAATTCCAACGATCGCCAAAACCACCATATTTTTTCGACAGTTAAGGAGCATTACAACACCTATAGCTATGAAAAGACCTGAACTGTTTAAATTTTCGCAAGCGATCGTGGCGAGTGCTTTGCTTATCCTGGCTTCCGGCTGCCAGAAGGAATATAGCGACTTTGGGCTGGAATCCAGATCCGCCAACTCCTATTCCTCCGATGTGGCCGGTCAATGGCTTACCCTGGAAGGGGATATGTGCTGGAAAACTGCCGGGTTTACGCCGCCTGTGGTGGCACGTGCCTATGCCTATACCAGCCTGGCGCTATATGAATCGATCCTGCCCGGCATGCCTGAGAACAGGTCGCTGATTGCCCAGCTTGACCAGGCGCCGGTCATGCCGAAAGCCGAGACCGGTGCCCGGTATTTCTGGCCGGCCTCTGCAAATGCCGCTTTCGCTGAAATGATGCGCCAGATGTTCAGGACCGCACCGGGCGTAAAGCTCACGCGCATCGATTCACTGGAAGCTGCCCTGAACCAGGATTTCAAAGCTCAGGCCGATGACGACGTTCTGAACCGGTCCATCGCCTATGGCAAAAGCGTCGCTTCGGTCATCTACCAATGGTCGAGATCGGATGGGGGAGACGAAGGTTATTTAAAGAACTTCCCGGTCTCCTATACGCCGCCGGTGGGCGACGGAATGTGGGTTCAAACCGATATGAACCGGGCCATGCAGCCCTTCTGGGGAAATAACCGGCCTTTCCGGAAAGAGACGATCACCCAGGCCGCTATGCCGGAACCGCTTGTCTTTTCTACCGACCCGAAGTCTGAATTCTACAAGGAGGTTCTTGAGACCTATAATGCGGTAAAGAACGCTACTCCAGAGCATGAGGAGATTGCCCGGTTCTGGTCCTGCGATCCGGGAACCAGTGCAACTCCGGCCGGACACTCATTTTCGATCATGACGCAGGTCCTCCGGAAAAAGAACGCTTCGCTTGCAATCGCTGCCGAGGCTTACGCCAAGCTGGGTGTTGCCTTAAACGACGCCTTCATCTGCTGCTGGAAAGAGAAGTACAAATACAACCTGATCCGGCCGGTGACCTACATTAACCGCTACATCGATGCCTCCTGGAAACCGATCCTCAACACCCCGCCGTTCCCGGAATATGCTTCCGGCCACTCCGTCGAATCCGCTACATCGGCGACCATCATGGCGGCCATGTTCGGGGATAACTTCAGTTTCGACGACCACACGAATGATTCAAAGGGGATGAAACCCCGTCACTTTGAACGATTCACTGATTTTGCGACGGAAGCCGCCCTGTCCAGGATCTATGGCGGAATTCATTTCCGGAGGGCAGCGATGGAAGGAATCAAAGAAGGGCAGCGGATCGGGCGGATCTACACATCCATCGCGCTGAAATGATTTACTTGTCAGGCCCATTGACATCATGTGACTGGCTGGTTTAGTGGAAGGAGGCTGGAACCAGCCATTAAATAGTAGAACATCCAACAAATCAGATATATGCCATTCCGGCATATTGACCCACTTCATGGCCTAAAGCGAGCTTGTCAGAGAGTATAAGCTTGGATGCAGCGGCAATTGTCGCCCGAAGCGGCCTGTATGGAAAATCACCCACTGCCGGAATTCCGGCAGTGGGTGATCAATGGGGTTGCTAAAGGATTTCCAGATCGATGTTAATTGTTGCAGAAATTCACTAGTTTCACGAGGTCGTCCTGTTCCGTGAACCGGATGTTCTCGCTTTTGACGAACGCTTCGATCTTATCCGATTTTCCAGGGAACTGATCCACAAGCTTTTTCAACGAAGTGAGCTGAACGAACTTTGTTCCTTTCTGGATCCAGAACTTGCTTTCGGACTGCAGCCTGAAGTTGTCCGGCAACCGTAAGGCATACGGATCGATTGTTTTGACTTCCCTTTTCTGGTAGTTGTCTGACAGAACGGAGTTCGCTTCAGCGCGTTTGCCCGATTCATAAACACCTTTGTTGATGTGCTGTACAAACAGGGCAACCGGGGTGTTGGTCACCTTTTCCAGGTAATAGCCTTTTGACGGGATGAACTTCCGGCCCTGCATATAAACGGTATCAATATTTCCAGGATCATCAAGAACCAGCCGCTGGCCGTCATTCTCGAACATCATCTCCTGTGTGAAGGTGTTATAGTTCAGGACCGCGTTTACCGTACCACCATTTTTCTGCAAAACCGTACCCATAATATAGTCGCGGAATACGAATGGCGAGGGGTTACCCGGCTTCTGGGCCATTACGGCACCGGTCATGAACAGTGAGAGAGCGGCGAGAGAAAAGTGTTTTTTATGCATAGTATCGGCTTGATGGTTTACAAGGATTAAGTCATGGTTTCGGAGAGCTGCCCTAAAGATATTCTTCCCGATGCTTCTCACAATTCCTTTTATGTAACCGGTAATGTATTTTGAGTAACCGGCACCGACGGAGAAATTCCTGATATCTGACAGCGTTTGTCATTAAAGTGCTGCTTGACCAAAATTAATGATCGAGGGCGGAGGCCGAACCTAACTGGCTAATACCGGCTTTGCTCAACTGCTATACCGACCGCGTTTCTGAAGGACGTCCATTCGGTATCCGTCAGAATTTTTCCTGTTGTGTATTCCACAGAATCGCGGACGGATTTAATAAGTTTTATGCGGTACGCCGGATTTGGGTGAGTGCTCAGCCAGCTGACGGTATTCTTTCCCCCATTCCTGTTCAGAAAGGTGCCCAGGTATAAAGGGTCGATGGAGTTACCGGCCAATAATCGGGAAGCAATCTGGTCAGCCTCTTCTTCCAGCTTTCGCTGATAGGCTAAGGATGACCCCTTTTCCAGGGCTGATTTAAAGATCAGATTGCTGATTTCTTCGCCGGTAAGGCGCTGAAGGCAGTAGATCAGTATTTCCTTGGCGATGTTCTTTGATACGTGATTGCCTAGTACGTGCCCCAGCTCGTGGGCAAGAACAGCGGAAAGTTCTTCAGGAGATCTGGAGTTTAGTATTAAGCCGGTATTTAGGACAATATGATCTCCAGGGAGGGTGTAGGCATTAATGTCCTTTTGATCTACAACATGGATGTAAACTGCGGGGTTGCTGGTTCCGAGCAGTTTCGCTGAAATTTTTGAAACGGTGTTATGTATTTCCGGATCAGTAATCTCCCGCTCACTTAACCCCTGCCAGTTCCAGAGTTTTTCAGAGAGGTTTTTCTTCTGCAACTGGATGGCTTCCCTCAGCTCTAGCCTTTCATACAGGTTGATCCGGTCTAATACTAGGTATAATGCCATATAAGGGATGACGACCAGGAGGAATTGAAACAGCGCTTTTTTCATTTCCTGACTATTAGATCCGTTTGAGCTGAAAAATAGAGCCAACGTATGTGCACACCCTTTCTTACATAGATAGCGGTTGCAATCGTTATGATGAACTCTAAAATATTCAATAGAACTACCGTCATACAATATGACAGATACTCAGAGCCGACAGTATAAGGCCCGAAAAGGATGGAAAACGTCCAGTACATCGCAATAGCATTTACTATGGCGAGCAGGAGCTGTGACAATAGCGCCTGTGTGCAATGCCAGCGGACAAAATGAGTGCCTTTGCGGTTCAGGAGGTAAAATCCAAAAGTCGCCAGCAGATTGATGATCGGAAAGGGAAGGCCGATGACGATGGCCACCAGGGACATCAGGTAGACGTTTGAAGCGCGTTCCAGTTCAAACTCCTCGGGCTGGTATTCGTAAAGGGATCTCCTTATCATAATCCTTTATGTACGTTCCAGATCCAGTTAACAGCAACCAGACAACTCAAAAGGATGGCGAGTTTCCGGTTGGACAATTTCATCTCTATTGTATGGTACATCTTGTACAAGTTCTGTTGTGAGCGGCATAAATCGTTAACCAGGAAAACCGGAATGGCCACCATAATAAGGGCTACAATTATGGACAAGGGATTTAACGTCAGCGCCTCAACAAAACTCCCCCTAACTAGCAATAGTACACCCCTTGTTATCCCGCACGAGGGACATGGGATGCCTAATAAAGACTTGAATAAGCATTCTGGCAAAAAGAACCGTTTGATGTCTTTTACCAGAATGCTTATGATCAGCCAGGCATAACCGGCTGAGGTTATGAACAAGATGGTCTTATAGAACCTGTGCTTATCATGCATTGGTTAATAGAGCATCTGCTGCAGCTTCGTCATGTTCTTTTCCCGGGTGCTTCCCATGATCATGAACCAATCTACAACTGCCCAGATCCCCAGGCCGCCGCAGGTAAGAAGCTTTCCGATCCCGAGTCCTGTATCGCCGATGAGGAACCTGTCGATGCCTAAACTTCCTGCAATTAAAGATACAATCAGACTGGTGGTAGGGTCTTTGAACTGAACGGTTTGAACTAATGGCCATTTAGAATCGTCCATACTAAGCATGCGCTCCCGGATGTGTGCCAGTTGGTGACCTTCAAAGTACTTGCTATTTGACATGATGAACATGTCAACTTTGTTAGAATCCATTAAAATTTCGGTTTACGATTGATTATACAGCAAAGTAGAAAAACTTTTTAATCGGAAAACAATTTTTGTGCAGAAATGTATGGCTGAATTATTCAAGTATTATTGCCAGTCGAGAAGGAAGCACAGGGCACTGCTGCAGCCCAGCACAAATTTCCTGTGGCAAATAACTCTCAAATCTTCTATACTTGAATGTTGACTTTATAGGTATTGGAGTGCCTGCCTGACAGCACTGATGCCTTGGTCCACGGGATGTAGCGTAGCCCGGTATCGCGCCAGCATGGGGTGCTGGAGGTCGTCGGTTCAAATCCGGCCATCCCGACATACAAAGGAAAATAAGCTCATAATTGAAGGCTTTCACCGGATTTATGAGCTTTTTTATTGGAAATAGGGCGATACTAGCGGTTTTGGTTACCGTTTTAGTTCGTTTGAAGACACTGTTATAACCATACGATTATGGCAACAATCGCCATTTTGTGAAAAACCACAAGGGTTTTGGTATTTACCCGATCACACGAGCGCCTTTGCCTAAAAAGGCGGATAAATTTGAGTAGCCACTCCATAGATTTTGAAACATAATAAATAGATTACATTGAAAAAGCGGATGGTCAACTTAACTTGCATTGCTGTATGATGAAAACAGAGCTCGGTCTATACGAGCAATTGATTAATAAGCTTCTTTTCAACAAACTTCGATCTATTAAGAATGAGGAGTTCTTTGTAAAGACTACGGTTTTAGACAAGGAAGAAGCGGCACGTTATCTAAGCCAATATCTAACTGAAACGATCGGCTTTGCTCTCAACGCACTGAAGGGGGAAGACAGCTTGTTAAAACAGGTAGACTTGTGCAACAAGGTCATCCAGGTCTTAATTGAGGAATTACCCCACCTAAATATTTCTGATAACCTTCTTAAAAGCGGAGAGGTTCTGCAGGCAGTTTTTTCGAAGCTTGACTTTCCTTATACTAACTTCAACGAAAGGCTTAAGCAAATCACACCATACACTCGCCTATCTCAAAGCGAGCTATTTACCGGTAATAACGTAGGAATCTCTCTGGAAAGTGAGATCAGAAAAGAGATTCTGTCGGCAGATGAAATTTGCTGGCTCGTCTCCTTTATTAAATACTCTGGCATCCGGATATTTAAGGAGGAGTTGGAAGAGTTTACCAACAGTGGACGGACGTTGAAGATTATCACCACTTCCTACATGGGAGCAACAGATGTGAAAGCCGTCGAATTCCTAGGAGGTCTTAAGAATACTGAAATAAAGGTATCCTACAACGGGGATCATGAACGGTTGCATGCGAAAGCCTACCTGTTCTTAAGAAACACTGGCTTTCATACCGGTTATATCGGGTCTTCGAACATCTCCCGTTCTGCTTTAACAAACGGACTAGAGTGGAATTTAAAAGTAACTACCCGGGAAATCAACCATATCATTGATAAGTTCAAAAAAACCTTTGAAACATATTGGGAAGACAGGGAGTTCGAGCATTATCAGTCAGGTAGGGACACGGAGAAGTTAAGCAAGGCCTTAAAAGGGCAGAGAATCAAGGACTGTTCTAGCCTCAAGACCTTTTTTGACCTGAAGCCTTTTCCATACCAGGAGGAAATATTGACTAAGCTCGAGTCCGAAAGAATTGTTCACCATCGGAATAGGAACCTGGTGGTGGCCGCAACCGGAACAGGAAAGACGGTAGTTTCTGCATTCGACTATAAAAGATTTAGAAGCCAGAACCAAAAGGCTAGACTGCTTTTTATTACGCACAGGAAAGAAATACTTTTACAGGCGCAGGAAACGTTCAGGCACGTACTACGAAATGAAAATTTCGGGGAACTCTGGGTAGACGGACTGGAACCGGGAAATTTGGAGTATGTATTCGCCTCGGTGCAGACGCTTCGTAACAGGATCGCAGACCTCAAGCTCATCCCCGATTATTATGATTTCATCATCATTGATGAAGTTCACCATGCTCCAGCAAACAGTTACCGGTTTATTTTTGACCGCTTTACCCCAAAAATTCTTCTAGGTTTAACCGCCACCCCAGAGCGCATGGATGGCGAAGACGTTCTAAAAGACTTCTGCAGCACCATTGCAGCAGAGATTGGATTGCCGGAGGCAATTAACCGGAAGCTGCTTTCTCCTTTTCAGTATTTCGCTGTTTCTGACTCCGTTGACCTGAGCCAGGTAGCCTGGAGAAACGGTCGGTATGACATCAATGAACTTACAAATCTGTATACTTCAGAAGATCGGCGGGTAGGTGAGGTGCTAATGAATTGCGAGAAGTATTTAACCGACCCGCACGAAGTGCGGGCTATCGGATTCTGCGTTAGCCAAGCCCATGCGCAATACATGGCAGAGAAGTTCATTCTGGCAGGCATGAAAGCTGAATACCTAACAAGTAACAGTATAGCCGACCGGGATGGTGTTCGCCTTCGTTTAAGGAATAAGGAAATTAATTACCTCTTTGTCGTAGATATCTTCAACGAGGGCGTCGATATCCCGGAAATTGACACTGTTCTCTTTCTCCGTCCCACAGAGAGTTTAACCATTTTCCTACAGCAACTAGGCAGAGGCCTGCGGCTAGCAGATTCAAAAGATTGTTTGACAGTACTTGACTTTGTAGGTAATGCAAATGTGCAGTACGACTTTGAACATAAATTCCGAGCACTGGTAGGAAAAACGCATACTTCCATCGGGAAAGAAATAGAAGATGAGTTCCCGCACCTGCCGTTAGGCTGCTCGATCATTTTAGAGAAGAAAGCGAAGGACGTCATCTTACAAAACATCCGGGAGTCCGTCAACTTCAACCGGACCAGCCTCATTGCTAAAATCAGAAGCTTTAAGCTTAATTCCACCCTCGCGTTAACGCTAAAGAATTTCCTCGAGTTCAATCATTTAGATTTGCCGTTGCTCTATAAAAAGGGAAGCTGGAAACGACTCTTGGTTGCCGCAGGCGTGATAGAAGACTTTGTTGATCCACAAGAAGAGGAACTGACCAAATTTATGAAGCAACGGCTGCTGCAATGTAATTCGTACGCCTATCTAAGCTTCATTAAGCGGCTGATCCGGGAAGATTGGGGAATCACAAACCCGACGGAAGAGGAGGAAATACTACTCTTAATGGTGCATTACGACCTGTGGCGAAAAGCGGGCCCGGACCTAGGCCATAGAACTTTGATCGAGAGTATTGCAATGGTCAGAAACAATCCGGTAATGATTTCGGAATTGGAAGAGCTTGTAGATTACCTAATTAATCAGATTGATTTCGTCGAGAAAGACATCAAGCTTTCATTCCCAAGTCCGCTGAAATTACACAGCCGCTATAATCGCGATCAGATACTCACAGTGCTAGGACTACATACTTTTGAAAAAGCTTCCAGAAACAAGGAGGGAGTAGCGGAAAACAAAAACAGAAACGTCGAGGCTTTGTTCATCACCTTGAAGAAGTCTGAAAAAGAGTATTCACCGACCACGCTTTATGATGACTATGCCATCAATGAACACCTTTTCCACTGGCAATCTCAAAATGCTACTTCGCCGGAATCTAAAAAGGGTCAATCATACCTGAAGAATCGGGAATTGGGTAAAACCATTTTGCTCTTCGTTCGAGAACAGAACCTCGATGAGTACGGAAACACGATGTCCTACGTATTCTTAGGAGAGGCGAACTTTATAAAGTCCAGCGGCTCCAAGCCGATGAATATCGAATGGAAATTAGAGCAGCCTATGCCAGCGTATCTTTGGAAAGAGAGTGTGAAGCTGGCCGTTGGGTGAGATTCAACGAAAGTGCCTCCTCGCAGCCACGACCTATTTCGTTGCTCTAGCTCGATTGGCCAACAAAGTCATTGAGGGCATGTCTTTTCCTGGATTGTTCATTAGGAGGTAAATCAGTTTGTCAGAAATTCGAACCCGTTATTGGCAGCAATAGAGACAAGTGGTTCTATCTGCTCCCGAAAGCGCTGCTTACTATGATCTTTATCCTGAACCGCTGAAGTCAACTCGGGAAAGATGTTTAGATAGTCCTCCAAGAGTTTGTTTTTGGGTTCCTTGTGAAGTACTACTTCTAACCCCTTCACCTGTATTTCAAAAAAACTGTCGAAGTATCGTTCCAGTGGCGGAAGCTTATCACTTTTTGCACTGTTGAAGGAACTGCATGCAGGAATCAAGTTCCAAATCAGATCGTGAGAAACAAATGCATGCGGGATGAAATGCTCCACAGCGAAAGCACCTGGCGTCAATTTTTTCTGTGTGTAAATGCAGTCAATCGGCCCAAGCTCATCAATAACCAGGTTCCAGAATCGTCGTTGCTTACCTAAGCCGTTCCGATATGGTGGTTTGACTAGCTTATTAGCTAGGTCTGGCACATTCGGGTTATGCTTCTGGAGGTACATCGTCAAATGCCAATAACAAAATGACTTTAACACCCCAGCGTTCTGAATGAAATAAGGGATCCATTCCGGATTTATCTCAATGTGATCCTCGAATAGTGAATATGGACAAGAGTTCTCAAACGACTCGGAACGTTTGTATACGTCTTTCTGAGACCCTTTGATCCAAGGACTTAGAAATCGCCAGGGCACTTCCTGGTTAAAATATCTTAGCTCGCGTACTGTTCTCGGGTCGGTTGAAAAAGCAAGCTTTTTTATAATTGCTTCCGGCTTTTCCTCTATGGAAATTCCTTCGATGGATCTCAGGTTTGTAATCGCCCGTTGAAGCATATCCTGCTTTCCGAAGGAGACGTGAAAATAGTTAACTGTATACCAGGCATTGGCAACCATTCGGGAAAAAAGGGTAACCTTTAGGGGTTTTGAATTACCATTCTCCAGCTCCTGCAATATGCTTAAGAACCAATAAAACTTATAAGTGGCCGACGTATTATTAAAGGAACCTGCTAACGCATGTATCGGTAACGAAGGACTGGTGGGTAAAAACATCACTTCTAAATTAGGAAAATTCTTGTCCCACTCTTCTGCAATACTGGCAAACGAGAATCAGAGTAATTCTCTTGTCCCTGGAAGGTTGTCATTGGGGGAATTGGAGGATACATTGTCTAGCCTCTAAAGAGTCGTGAATCGGGGAATGGATTTTGGATGGCAGTAGGTAAGAAGGCGGCCTATAGCTGCTACGTTGTAGACAGATTTTGGGACGCAGCATTTGCCCCATTAAGAGACAATGTACAAGAATGATAAAGCTTATTTATGCGATAGCCCAGTAGATGTATAGAACAGTTAGCTACCGCTTTTGCTCTTCAATAGTTCTACTTTCTCCCGCTCACTGGCCAGTAAACGTTCGTAAAGCTTCTTATTTTCTTCCATCGCCTCAATCAGCTTTTCGATGGGATTGAAGTTTAAGGTGCAGTTATTATTTACCGATCCTGAGTTATCGTGGAGGGTGCTTGAGATTATATTGATAACCGCCTCTTCACTAAAATGCTTAATGTTCTCAGCTGGTACCCCAAGAACGGCTGCTATGCGCTCTAAAACCTGATCTTCAACCCTTTCGCTCTGCTCCATTTTTGAAACCGCCTGCTGGCTGATACCAAGCTCGAAGGCTAGAGCCTCTTGTTTCATTCCGCGCAGTTCACGGATCCGGCTAATTTTCCGGCCGATATGGCTTGAAGTTTCAGACATAGCAGTTATGATTTATTGTTCAAATATATGTCTAAAAATACAATTTTAGTTGCTGCTATTTTTGGCAAAATGGTGCCAACTTCTTGGTAAACAGTAGCGATTTTTTGCTGCTAATTTGCAAAAATTTGACAGTGAGCAGATCATGGTGACGCCCGCTAACATCGGGTGCGTTATTCGACCAATTCCGGCTCAGGAGGCCTCACTTTCCTGGATGCACCAGATTTCGGCGATAGCCCAGCCATCCCGAATATGAAACGCAGGACCCTGGAACGCCGAACTATAGCGTACAGGAGCATGATGATCATGAAAGAGCTTGTTGCAGTTACCACGTACTTTATTCCCATTGTCCAGCTGGTATTTACTACATAGAATCCGAGCGGCACAATGACTGCCTGGTGAAGAATATAAAACGGTAGAACTGCTTCATTAAGGTTCTTGAGTGTTGAACCACTGCAGTTAAGATGCCGGTGCGCAGAACCCAGAATCGTGAATATACAGGTCATGCAGTGTGCGGTCCGGACCAGCATCTTTGCTGCGTACCAGGGCTCTCCATAGGAAAGGTCACTTATGTCGCTCGGGGTCATAACCACAATGGAAAGTGCTATGGCGGTCATCAGGAAGAAATACCGGAACTTTTCCAACATCACCGGAAATCCAACCCCCGAGAACGACACAAATCCCATCATAAATATCACAAAGTGCTCGACCATGCTCCAGCCGCCCCATATACGGCTTCCAGCAATTCCATCGGGATCGAGAAAGGTTCCGGGAAGCGCGAGTAGCAGCATGGAAATGAGAAGGACGATAGGAGTGGCTTTAGTTCCCCCGGGTAGCCTTTTCCTGAACAGCTGAAATAGCGGCAGGCCGACGAATGAGAATACGAGCAACAGCAGAAGATACCAGAGGTGAAGTCCCATCCAGGCGAAGTTCCCGCCGAAGGCATACCATCCTTCGAAATAATGCGGCATAAACTCCAGTAAGGATCCGGAGAATTGGTTATGGCTTAGCCGTTCCAGGTAGACCTGCGGAGGGCAGAGGACGAGGACACCGAATACAAGCGGAACTGCGATCCGTTTCAGCCGTGACTTAGAAAAGCTTCCTGCTGTTTTGCCCTGCAGTGCAAACCAGGTACTCCCGCCGGAAATAAAGAAAAACAGCGGCATGATCCACCGGGACATAAAGAAGATCGCCTGCGTGGCCAGTTCGGAGGTCGAGTTATTCTTTACATGCCAGTCCTCATGATCGAAGAACCTGCCGCAGTGAAACAGGAATACGAGCCCGATCGAAATGACCCTGACCCAGTCGAGATAATATGATCGCTTCTGCATGGTTTCGTTGTGCGTTATTTACCTGATGCTTGTCTGACGAACCAAAGAAAGTCAGCCCGCCGACTACCTGGTAAGAAAGTGCGACGAATGCCGTAGATCCGTTCCTGGGTGGCTGAACAAGGCCGACGATGCTGATGCAGGCCGGGTCTTACTTTCCGAGCCACTCCTTGAACGCAGTGACCCGGTCCAGGCTCACATACACCTCTTCCTTTAGTCCCGGTTTTAATTCCAGTTTCAGTTTCCCCTTCGGGTATACATGGATGTTGGCGATAGCCGGAAGGCTGACGATCAGGTGCCGGTTGATCCGGAAGAACTTCCTGGGATCGAGCATCAGGCTCAGCTTGTCCAGGCTGTAATCGACCGGGAGGAACTCCGTATCCTGGGTGACCAGGAAGGTGATCTTATCCCGGCAAAAGAAATATTTTACGTCGGGAGTTTCCACCGTTCGAAGCCGCGTGCCGTTGGAGATCAGGAAGCGATCCTTATAATGTTCCTCCGGTTGCTGGACCGTTTTCAGCAGGGCACCATAGCCGGTCTCCTGGTAATGGCTGCGGACATTCTTGAATTTCTCCATAGCAGAGACAAACTCATCATAATCCACCGGCTTCATCAGGTAGTCGATGCTGTTGACCTTAAAGGCCTTCACCATGTATTCGTCAAAGGCCGTGGTAAAGATCACCGGGGTGGTGATGTTCACCTGCTCAAAGATCTGGAAACAGTCCCCGTCCTCCAGGTGGATGTCCATCAGGATCAGGTCCGGCTCCTCATTTTCCTTCAGCCAGGTGATCGCTTCGGAGACCGACGGGAGGCAGGCGGTTATTCCGATGGTTTTATCATACGCCGCGACAAGAGACTTCAGTCTCTCTGCAGTCAGCGATTCGTCTTCGATGATCAGTAATTTCATAACAGTGATAGGTTTCAGGAAGGGATAGCTTCGGGGTTTGCTCTGGATACTGCCGGCAGGACCGGGATCATCACGGAGAACCGGTCGCCAGTCTCCGTGATCTTTACTTCGACATTGGTGATCATGCCGTAGCGTTTCCGGATATTTTCCAGTCCAAGGCCGGTCGACTCTTCTTTTGAATCCCTCCGGTTGACATTGTTCTCCACGATCAGGGTAGCTGCCTGTCGGCGGACGGTAACTTTCAGCGGACTGGCGGCAGACATCTTGTTATGCTTGACGGCATTTTCAAGCAGGAGCTGCAGGATCAGGGGAGGAACCATGGCGTCTTCCATATCCGGGATGTCAATCTCCAGCTTCAGTTTGTTCTCAAAACGGATCTGCAGGAGGAAGAAGTATGATCTCAGGAACCGGAGTTCTTCTTCCAGGGATACCAGCCCCGCCTCCTTCTGACTGAGGATATAGGTGTACGCCTGGGACAACCGGACAACGAACTGCTCCGCCAGTCCCGCATCGCGGTGCACGAGTGAGGACAATACGCTCAGGCTGTTGAACAGGAAGTGGGGGTTCACCTGGTTCTTCAGCGCCTGCAGCCGGAATTGGTTAAAGTCCTTCTGGAGCAACTCTGTCTGGTGCGCTTTTTCGGCTGCCTTTTGTTTCAGGAACATACCCTTCTGAAAGACATAAATGAAGACGGTGCCCAGGGCGTTCATCCCGATGAATAGCTTGTAGGTCCTCGGAGACGGCGAATCCTCAATACTATAGTAGATATTATGCAGGAAGAGGTAGGTCGATAAGATCACCTGCAGGATCTCGATCGCGGTTCTGAGTGCAGGATGCCTGTCGTTGATCCTGTCACACGCAACGATCACACCGGCGATCACGAGCGAGAGTACCGAGAATATGATGATTATGGTAAAACCTTCTTTCAGCAGTTCCGAGAACGTGGCCCGCGTCATCAGGTAATACATCGCCGGCAGCAGGATGCCCATTACCACAACGGTGATCAGGGTGATCCCGACGATATCCAGGTATGCGCTGCGAAAGGATCTATTTCTTTTCATTGACTAACGGAATGCGGATCGTTCTGGTAGCTCCGGAGACTTCGGCAGTGATCGCTCTGCCCAGGAGTTGTTCATACCGTTGGCTTAGCAGCCGGAGCTGACGGTCAGGTGGCTGGATCCCCGCTTTCGGTACGTTGGAATGCTGAATGACGAGGTTCTGTTGGTAAACTGTTACGTTGATCTCAAGCGGACTTGCTGCGGACATCTTATTTCCGGAGATGACTTCTTCCAGCAGCAGGATCAGCGTATTGGGTATTGCGGCAACCGTTTCCGTTACGGTCTCCGGATACGAGATTTTGACTTTATCACCGAACCTCTCAAAAAGAATGGACTGAAAGTTCTTCAGGAATCCCAGTTCGGCGTTCAGGCCTGTCAATTCCTGGTCGCGCTGATCCAGGAAGTACCGGTACGCCCGGGATAGTTTCCCGATGAACTGATCGGCCTTTTTTGGGTCGGAATGGATCAGGCTGGTCAGCACGCTGAGACTGTTGAACAGGAAATGCGGGTTGAGTTGGTTCTTCAGGGCTTCAAAGCTGGTATGTGAAAGGTGGTTCTGCCATTTGACATGCTCCATTTCCTTTTCCTTCAGGAATGAGAAGAAGCGGTATCCCCGCATGCAGGCGTAAGTGATGAGCAGCACGTCGGCGAAGATCATTTTCGAGCGGTTCACATCCTCGATAAAGGATTCGCTGAGTACCCTGTCGTGGAGGTATGTATTCAGGTAGATCGTCACGAGCAGGTTCGTGATGGCGAACCCGGCCAGGAAGATCACCACCAGCTCCAGCAGGTACCGGATCACGGCATTGGGACGGTCCCGGAATAGCCGGTCAAACACGTTGATCACCAGGTCAGATAAGTAAAGGAATGCAATACATTGCACAGCGCACAGCGCGACGTCCGGCAACGGGATCCGGCTGAGGTTCTCCAGGGTCAGATCTACCTTGATGGATGCAACCGTCGGGATCACAAGGAAATTCATCCCGATTCCGGCCAGGATAAATAACCGGTGTTTGTTAACACCGTAAGGGTAAACAGGCTTTGCTGCCAGGATGCCTTCCATCGTTGCGGTTTGTACTTAAGTTGCGCGATTATACCAAAAGATGCGGGAAGTGCTCCGAAGAATTGCGGGATATTTTGATGAATGACGGATATCGGGCGACCAGTGCCGGATGGGATTGGTATCGCCGGACTGGGATAGCCGGTATCACATCAGAAAGCCCTTCCTTCCGGAAGAGCTTTCTGCAAGGCTTGTGATTGGATCAGTTACCGGTGCGCTGGGTTTCTTCCTCAACGCCTGACTTCCGGGTTCCGGATTTGCTTTGGGAAGATCCGAACCGGTAGCTGAAGGTCAGCCGGGCCTGCCTGGTGTTGTACCGTTCGTTGATCCTTAGGTCCATATTCCGGAATGTTGTTACGAGCGCGGTCTGCTGGCTGTTCAGGAGGTCGGAAACGTTCAGCTTCAGGTTTCCGCGTTTGTTGAAGAGTGATTTCTGAAGACCGGCGTCCAGCTGGTATTGCTCCTTTAGCCGGAAGATGCCATACGTAAGTGCGGACTGGTACCGCCCGCTGATCTCCAGGCGTAATCCATGAGGCAGGGTGAAGTTGTGCGTGCTGTTGGCCTGGATAGCGGCTTTGCCGGCATCCAGGTCTGTGTCCTGGTACCTCACGTAGAAGCCGTTCACACTGCTGGTGGCGGACCACCATTGTTTCACCGGCACCGTGTTGCTGACTGAGAGGTAATAGTTTGTCTGATTGTTCAGATTGCGGCGCGTTGCTTTTGTTGTTCGGGTCAGGTCATCCTGCTCGGTAAGGGTTACGATCACATCCTTCGTACGGCTGTAACCTGCGGCAGCGGCCAGGATCGAGCTGTGGCTGTAGTTCAGTTCCAGGTTGGTGCTGTATTGCGGCCTCAGGTAAGGGTTGCCCTGGTTGTAGGTGTATTCGTCCAGCAGGAAGAGGAACGGGTTCAGGTCCTGGTAGCCCGGCCGGTCGATCCGCTGATTGAAGTTCAGGCCGGCTGTTTGTGTTGCGGTCAGGTGGCGTGATACCGAGAGGGAAGGGAACAGGCGGGTGTAGGTCGTGTCAACAACCTGGCTGTTGGTGACTGAGTTACCTTTTGACCGGGTGTTTTCAGCACGCAAGCCGGCCTGGAACGTCCACTTATCGAGGGATCCGGAGGCATTCAGGTAACCCGCGCCGATGGTTTCATCGTAGGTGAAATAGTTCGTTTTGCCCGGGTCAGTTACCCATGTATCCTGCTGGAGGAGTTCAAACCGGTAGTTGTTATCGGTGGTGACCGCGCTTACTTTCACACCCGCCTCAAGTTTGAGGTTTTCCTTCACGTTGTAGGTGTAGTCCGCTTTTGCCGCTGTGATATCAATCGCTGTGGGGGCGAAGGTGCGGTTCAGCTTCTGCGGTTTGAGCTCCGAACCGGCCGGGGTAAAGTACCGGTTAGTCAGGAACCCGTCATCCGTTTTGCGGAAGCGGGAATAGTCGAGGTCAACACTGAGCTCATGCTTTTCCGCGAGGGAGCCACGGTAGTTCAGGTTATAGGCGCTGTTCCGGTTGTCCTTTTGATTTCCGGAGATTACTGCAAGCGATGAATCGAGCCGGTAATCAGCGGCCATCATAGCGGTATTATTGAATCCGCTCGACCTGCCGGTATTGTCGAATCCATGCATCATGAAACCCAGCGTATGTTTATCGGAAACCGAATAATCGAGCCCGGTCTTCCAGGTGTTGTTGTCGCTGGTGCCATTGGTCTCGCCGAGCTGACTGAAAAGGGTAGTCTGGCCCGCATACAGGACGGACCGGTCTACCCCGATTCCCAGGAAACGATCGGTCCGGCCGTAGTTATAGTTTCCGAACAGGTTGAAACTGCCTTTCTGGTAATTCAGGTTAATCCCGCCGTTATACAGCGCGTTTTTTGCATAGCCTGTCCCGGCATTGACGTTCCCGTTGAAGCCCGCCGTCTTCGATTTCCTGGTTTTGATGTTAATGATTCCGGAGTTTCCGGCGGCATCGTACCGGGCAGAAGGGTTGTTGATGATCTCGAGTTTGGAGATCGTCTCCGCATTCATGCTGCGCAGCATGGCGCCCAGATCCGAGGCAGATAGAGAGGTCGGTTTTCCGTCCACCATGACGACCACGCCGCTGCGGCCTTTCAGGCTGATATTGTCGTCCTTGTCGATGATGACGCCAGGCGCCTTCTGAAGGATCTCCAGCACGGAGGCACCGGCAGAGACGACGCTGTTCTCTACGTTGAGCACCGTTTTGTCAGCGGTTGTTTCCACGAACGGAACGGTACCGACCACCGCCACCTCTTTCAACATCCGGTTATCGGATTCAAGGACCAGTCCTGTCGCGTTCACCTGGGGAAAGCCGGGGCCAGCTCTCAGAATTGCTGAGTGGAACGGTTTGAACCCGATCGACGCAATATTTAACCGGTATTCATTATCAGATTCCACGTAAAACTCAAATTTTCCGTCCATGTCCGTGGTGATCCCTTTTACGAATGAAGAGTCTTTAGCGATCAGCAGGCGAACCGTCGCGAATTCTGCAGGGCCCTGTGCGGTGCGTACCTGTCCGAAGATCTTTCCGGTCCGGGTCTGAGCCTCTGTCAGCACCGGAATTAAGAGAAATAATAAGTAAACTAATTTTTTCATGTCCGTTTTGATTGTGCTCAAATGGACAGAGATTTAAGGGGTTCCAGAAAAAGTAGTGGACGAGTGACGGATATCCGGTTCCGAATTGCCGTTTTTACTTCGTGTGTCTGCCTGCGCCGGGGAACGTTTTGGTCCAGCTTAGATTACTCGCCCGGAATTACTAAGGCGGAAACACGGCTGCCCAGGGATTCCGGTTTTTTGCCCGCAGGTGTCGTTAAGCTGATTATTTGCCGGAGTCCGAATCGAAATTTGTCCGGAACCAGGAATTCAATGCCTGCCGTGCGTCCTCCGCGTACGAGGTCCCCGGGCCGCAGAATTCGGAAACGCGGAAAGAATGATTGGCGGCCTTACTGACGGCAACCTCGATGTGATCCGGCAAGCCGTCCGGGAATGTATCTTCCAGTGCCTTTTTTGCCCAGGCAAGATCCACCAGGCGGTCGTTTTCGCCGTACAGGAAAAGGAACGGGACGCTGATCTTTTTAATGTGGTCGGAAGGATCGTATTTCCGGATCACCTTGAGCTGCCGGAGTGAGCGATTGACCGGAAATGCGGCGGCCACCTTAAACAGTTTGCGGGTTTGCGACTCCGCTTTCCGGACGGCTTTCACAGAGTCTAAACCGTTGCACCGGAATCTTCCGGCCACGTCGTTGATCACCTGTTTCCGCACGCTGAAGGACGGCCCGGCCAGAGAGATGCCGGCTGCGAAAGTTCCGGGATACCTGGCGGCACAGAGCTGCGCGATCCACCCGCCCTGGCTATGACCGGCGACGATGATCCGGCGGGAGTCAATGAAGGGTTGCGTTTTCAGGTATTCGGCTGCTGCTACTGCATCCGCGGCGCGGTCCTGGAAGTCGGCGCCCGCCCAGTTGCCTTCTGATCCGCCGACGCCGGGTTTCTCGAAATAAAACAGCGCCACCCGTTCAAGCGGCAGGTTGTCTTCAAAGAAATACCGGAGGAATGATTTGTAGCCGGTTTCAAAAGAGGACTCCTTGGAACCAACCAGGAAAATGATGGCCGGCACCCGTTGCCCTTCCGTCGCTGCGGTGATCAGCGTCCCTTTCAGGGAATTCCTGCCGCTTTGGAATCTGACTTCCATGGTCCTGCTTTCTGCTTTCAGCAAGCAGGGAAGGAGGAGGAGTAACTTACAGATAAGCAATTTCATGTCCTGAGATCCTGGTTTCCGCCGGCACCCATCCCGATAGCTTGCTTTCAATGAGGCGGTTAGCTAATTTAGAACATTCCTGGGGAAAAAGTCAATATCCGGTTTAGTAAGAGATGTGCGGTCTGTGGGATGACACCCTGTTCTTACCGGGCAGGTCTTTTATGGGCGGATAAAATATTACCGGAAGGTTTTACTATCTATTCAGCTAACAATTGCCGGTAATCCTTTTCGGTGGTGGCTCCGCTTACAAAATTGCTGACAGATACTCCTACAAATTTTTTGAAGTTCTTTGAAAAAGTAAAGCGGGAATTAAATAAACATTTTTTTCCGAGGGAATCCACCGTATGCCTTTCAAGATAGCCCTCATTCAGAAGCGACAACGCGTAGTCTACTTTGATCAGGTTACTGAAATCGTTGATGGAATAATGGCAATAGTATTTAAATATAAAGTCGAGGTGTCGTTTGGGTATTTTTAGCTCTTTGGCTAACGTTTCAGCATTTAAGGTAGTTTTAGAGATCAGCGGAACGGATTTCTGCCGGAGTTTGATTTCCATAATTATAGAATCGACCCTGCCCGATACCGTGTTGTACACTGTAGCATCACTCTCGTCTATAGCCTTTAAGGGTTTACTGCTCCAGACCTGAAAATTCTGGAGATCATTTAGCCGAATGTCCTTTAATAAAGAGTATTCTCCGAAAATGATTACCGGGTTTTTAAATAAAAAGAACAGAACTAAAAACCAGAATACAGACGAATACCTGTAAAAGGTATCTAAATGTGCCGACAGGCCATTATGATGGAAGAAGTTGGAATAAATCACCAGCAGAATGGTTAAAGCCAGCATCGATAACACCCAGCTCTTTTTTGCCTGATAGCTTATTTTATCAAGCATAGACACTCTCTTTTTATAGATAAACGTCCTTACCATAATCATGATAAGCACTAAATAGAGTAAGGAGTAAGCCAGATATACCAGGCGGTTCAGTGTATAATCAACGATCACCAAATTGATCAGGAAGAAGACGGTTGGAAAGATAAAATGCAGCGCTTCTTTTCCGAGTTCGCCTTTTTCATAGATGAGCCTGCTGAAAAACAGGTAATAGACCGGGACGATGTAAAAGGCGAGCAGAGGTTTTATTTCCAATGGATTGTAAGTAGCCGTAGTGAAGCCCAAAGCTTCAACCGCGTAAAGGAAACGCTGCAGCCCGACTACCACTAAAATAGTGATCAGATAGCCGTTGATTTTGTGATTCGGCTGAGAATTGAGGAGCATCAGGGCAACTACGAAGAGGCATAAAAAACCAGCGAACAGGGATATTATGTCTAAAAGCATGTGTCAAATATGCCAAATATGTAACGAATATAAGAAATCAACACGGCCTGTTCCTGCTTTCCAATTCATTTATGCCTCCTTTGCACTCTACGTAAAATATTCAGAGATGAGAAATATCTACTCCGTTTTATTTGTGATTTTTATACTTCTGTTATCAAAAAACACAAGCGCCCAAACCAATGTAACATCTTCCGGAATGTCTATTCAGGGGATTGCCCGTGACGAGAACAATGCTGCTTTGGCCAATATTGATCAGCTCGCCCTTGTATTTACCGTTTACTATTTAGGAGCGGGCAATAGCGAGCAGGTTATCCTGACAAAAACCGCAAATGTTAAGACTGACAATTTTGGGGTGTTCTCCTACGTGTTGGATATCGATCAATCGCAATATAGCCAGATCAGTTCCCAATCGGCTTATTTGAAGGTTCTCCAGGGGAGCGTGGTTTTTTCTAATGAAAAACTCCAGGCCGTTCCGTATGCTATTTTCGCGCAGAACGGAGTACCTACGGGGTCCATCATGCCGTTTATCGGGACGGTTGCTCCAAAAGGCTGGTTGCTTTGCGACGGCAGCTCTTTTCCGGATAATGCCACTCATGCTAATTTGAAAGCACTATTGGGCAGCACTACCACTCCTAAGCTTCAGGGCATGTTTTTACGTGGAACCGGTACTGCAGCCAGCGGTAAAGCAGGCCCGGCATTAAAAGCCGTACAGCAGGACGACGTCAAATCGCATTTACATGCTGTCGATATTAACACAAATTCTGCCGGATCGCACAATCATACTGGTGCGAATGGATTCAACAGAGTTTTAAAACAAGATGGGACGTCAACGGCTAACAGCACTGATAATTCAAGCAATGAGCCAAACCTGTATTTGTCTTCACCAATAGCAACTGATGGAGCCCATACCCATCAGGTAAAAGGGGAGACAGGTGCCACCGGAACTACAGAAACCCGCCCCATTAACTACGGAGTAAACTATATTATCAAAGTATAATTCTCCCGAGCATTCAGTCCTTTTTCTTAAATCCTAATCATATTTCCTTATGAAGAGATATATACCTGCACTATTCGTAACGGTATTAAGCTGCAGCACCTTATTTGCTCAGGAACAAAAAGGTGTCGCTACGGTAATTGGCGCAGCCGCTTCTGAAAAGGATAATCTTGGGCTCACCTTAACCCAAAGCGTGAATGGAGAAAGTAAAACTTTTACCATACAAAGAGTAAGTCTGCAGGTAGGGATGCCTTATATGGGGGTAATTGATGCGCCGCATACCAATAATCCTGCACAATACTACCGGCAGGACTTAGGTTTCCCCTGGGGGATCCGTTACCGCTACAATACATTTGCTGAAGATGCTTTTACGGTATCCAAGGGCTATTTCAGTGACAGAATTGAGCTTAACTGGGATATAAAACAGAACCGGGAAAAAATTATCAGTATATCGGTATATCGGACAGAAGATATAGACAGCCAAAACCCCCAGTGGGGCAATGCATTAAAAACACTACCGGCGGATGCAGGGACTTTTACAGATAATAATGTGGAGGGAGGCAAATTGTATCGCTATAAAGTAGCCGCAAAGGGGGTAGAAGTCGATGGATTGGATATTTTATATACAACCTACATTACCGGGATCGGTTATAGAAATCCCACAGGAGTAATTACCGGTAATATCAGCTTTACAGGTGGAAACCCGGTAAAAGATGTACTGGTAGTAGCCAACCCAACCGGCAGCTCTTTGAAGTTCGGAAGTTCTTTAAAAGTGCCCGGCGGTGGGTTTATTTCTGTTCCCCATTTGCACAAAAGTTTAAAAGACTCCCTGACATTACAGGTATGGGCGAAGCCTGAAAGCGCTTTTGATAACGATTTTCTGACCTTATATAAACTAGAAAGCGATGCGAACGCAGCGTTGGATTTCAAGGTAAAAATGGGTCAGTCAGGCGGGAAACCGATCCTTACCGTATCCGTCGGACCTCATACCATCACGTTAAGCGATTATATTCCCAGTGGCGAAATTGACAATAAAGGAGATGATGTTTTTATCCCTGTGACGAAGATAAACACTTTATTCACTCATTTCAGCACCGTGATCCGGGATAACGGAATTCCTGAAATTTACATCAATGGCAGATTGATCTCCGAAGGATACGTGACGGAAATGAATCGTATCCTGAAACAGAACGAAATGCCTGCCGCTGCCACTTTTACCACTACCAATACAATTATTAAACTAAACTCTTCACCTGACGGGCATCCGCAAACCTGGACACACTTTAAAATAGGGGGCGGAAAAACGGCTTATCTGGATGAATTCAGAGTCTGGGAATCGGCATTGAATCCGGCTCAGATCCAACGTGATTATCGTCGTTATTTGAAAGGGAATGAGGCTTTCTTACACACCTGCATAAGCGCTAATGAAAAAATTGGCGACTATGCTTATGACCTTGCCCATACCGGATTTAGTTTTCATGGAAATAATGCTAAGCTGAGCAACCCCTTATTAGCAGCGGCACAAACCCCGGCCTTCGACGACGACGTCAGCAATATACCCACCAATAGCCAGCTGGGTGTTTTAGGGGTGACGGATGAATTTGGTAACTATGTCATATCAGCGGTGCCTTATGGCGGTAATGGCGATTCTTTTACCATCGTACCTTCACTGGGGAAACATGAGTTCAGCCCCAAACAGCAGTTAGCCTTTTTAGGTGTCGGCTCTACCGTAGTGAATAAGATTGATTTTATTGATAAATCTTCTTTTGTGTTTAAGGGAATTGCCGTATATGACAGCAGAGGAGTTTTCCCTCAGACATCTGATGCGGCAATAACCGGTGATATCAAGGACAATGAGGCTTATAATGCCTATATCAAAGACAATATTAAATATCAGAAAGGAGAATACTGGGCGGAGAAGGATGCTAAAGGGAACATCACAAAGCTACACCGGTATGCGCCGATACCTGTACCGGGAGCCTATGTGAGTATTGATAATGTGCAGGCCATGGATGCCAACAATATGCCGGTACAGACCGATATAGACGGAAGGTTCACCATACAAGTGCCTATAGGCGAGCATGCTATTACGTTAACCAAAAGCGGGCATACTTTCGAGTTTGATGGTCGCTATCCTGCTAACGAAACCTCCGTAATAAACGGAACGACCTATACCAGGAATACCTATGAAAACTTTTTTGAAGACCGCGATGAGCCGGTAACTTTTATTGATAATACAAAGGTTATTGTGGTGGGCCGGGTGGTTGGTGGAACCGTACAGGCAGAAAGAAAAATTGGTTTCGGTTATGATGGGAAGAAAACCTATTCCTATAAAGATGCGGAAGGCGTAAGCAGAACAACGACCTATACTTCTGAAAACAATATAGGGAAAGCACAATTAACGCTGGGCTATCTTCCCGCGGGAGCCACCAGCGTTACGCCGGAATATAAGACCACTTTTTTAACCAATGACGAAACGGGCGAATACCGGGTTTCCTTGTTGCCCTTAAGTTACATCCTGTCTAAGAATGACCTGGTATTTACCAGTGGTAAGAATCCCGATGATAAGCCCCTTTTGGACGCGGACCGGACGATAAATTTCACCGCTATCAAAGGCTTACAATATCCAACCTTTATTCAGGGAAAGGATACCATTACCGGACAGCCTTACCAGGAGGTGCTGAAGTTTGCGCATATTGCCAATCCGGTGCAAAAAGTACTGAGCCAGACGTTCGACAACACGATCGTTTCCGAAGGGATAACCTACACGATCTCGCCAGCACAAAAAACTCCCGTGTATACCCAGTTTGCTGATTATCGTATCGAGGTACAGGGGCAGGAACTGTATTATAACTACGATAAAAGCTTAACGTCCCCGGATGTGAACATTGTGCCCGTAGAGGGAGGTACTTTGGTTGCTACCAACAACATCGCGCTGGAGAACAGTGAAAAAATAGTCGTATCGCCTAAAGATCCCAGCATATTGATCTACTCCTTCAAAGGAGGAACACCCAATACGGATGCTGCTACAGGTTTTAAAAGGACTATTGATCTGAAATACAGATCCAACGAAGTTGATTACCCGCTGACCGGCTATATAAAAGAGGGTATTCTGATGGGCGGAGTCGCAGACGGCTCCCAAACGTTTGTTACCGCCGGTCCGGAATTACCGGATATCATATTGAGAGATCCACCCGGATCAGGTAGTTCGGCCACGATCGAAAAAGGCTCTTCTTTCAGTTTTTCTAAAGAGACTTCTTCCGGATCAAGTAATGGCATCGATATGAATACAACTGTTTCCCTCGGTTTTAAAACCAGTATAGGTGGCGGCCTGGCCGGTCCGGTTATGGAAACGGAAAACACGAACGACCTTACAACCGGGGTAACCACTTCAGTATCTTCTACAAACGGGCAAAGTGTCACTACAACGTATCGTTTTAATCAAAGGATCTCTACCAGTGATGAACCCGACTGGACCGGGGGGAATGCCGATCTGTACATCGGTACTTCAGCTAATCAATATTATGGTACTTATGATGAATTGGTTGCTTCGAAAACGCCAAACGCTGCACCTATTGCTGTAACCTATATGGACGGGTCGGTCAATAGATCGACCACCTTATATCCGAAGGTCAATAAAGCCATGTACTTCAATGAGTCGCCGGAGAAAACAGTCTTCATTTACACTCAACAACATATCTTAAACGAACTTATACCAGGCTATCTGGATATTATCGCAAAAATTGAAGACGGAACCCTGACTGAAAACAAGGATGGTGTACTTACAAAAAGCGCATACAAGGCCTCTGTCAATCTCTGGAGACAGATCATTCTGAAAAATGAACTAACAAAATATCAGGCGCTTAAAGACAAAGATCAGTTAAAAGCATCTTTAAATGCAATTATAGAAAGTTTAAAAGACCCGGTGACCAAAACCTTATCCGAGTCTGCGAAGCAATTAAAAAACCTGTTAAATGATACCTTCTATGAAAATATTTCATTTGATTCAGGAATTGGTGAAATCACGAAGGGATTTGAAATAGGGCGCTTAAGCGGTACGTCGTATTCTTATGAATTACAGTTGGATGAATCCTTCGTCGCCACGATCGGAGCTAAATTTAATGAAACCGGATTCAGCATGGAAACCAGCACATCCAACGGATCCGTCTCCGGGAATTCCGGTCAGGATGATAGTGAGGAAACTACCAATATAAGTTATACACTTAGAGACAATGATGCCAACAACCTGATCAGTGTTGATGTAATTAATGCTTTTGACGGAAACGGTCCTATCTTTATTACCAGGGGCGGCCAGACATCCTGCCCTTACGAAGGTGCGGAACTTTCTCATTTCTACAATCCTGCACACCCTAACGTCACCAATCCCTCGGCATCTATTGTAGATCTGCCGGAGTCGGCCCGCGAACCTTTAACCGTTGCGACAATTCCTTTGGAGATACCCGAAATAACCGTTGAAGATGCAGATGTAGCAGGGGTATTTGATGGCAGAAATGCAGAATTTGTTCTTCACCTGCGAAATACAAGTACTGCCGGGAAAGATGCTTCTTTTAAACTCGTTGTGGACCAGGCATCCAACCCGCACAATGCGGCAATTAATATCGAGCCGAACGGAACCATCGTAAATATCCCCGCAGGGAAAACGATTGTGTACACCATGACGCTTAAAAAGGTGAAACAGGACCAGTTTGATTATAAAAACATAAAGGTCTCTCTTGAATCACTTTGCGACGGGAATGTAACCGATACGGTCCGGATATCAGCAACGTTTGTACCGGCATGTTCTCCGGTAACTATTATGGCTCCGTCTGACAACTGGTTGATGAACAGGAACACGGCAATTACTGGCACGGGAACCAAGCCTTTAGATATTAAACTGGGAGATTTTAATACCGGTTTTGCCAGCTTCCAGAAAATCAATTTAGAATACCGTTTGAAAGGTACACCAGACTGGATCAACTTAAAGACCTACTATAAAACCCAGCAGGATTATGATATTGCACGGAGCAGTGGAGAGACGGAAATCGAATTAATAAGTAGTACTGAATTAAACTACGCATGGGATATCGCCGGTCTGGGTTTAGCCAACGGGCATTACGAATTAAGGGCCCGCACCAGCTGCAATAACCAAACGGCTTTCGAATCTAAGATCGTAGAAGGTGAAGTCGACCTGACCGCTCCTGTTCTGTTCGGAACACCTACACCCGTCAATGGTATCTTGAATTTAGGTAATGATATAACCCTGAGGTTTAATGAGCCGGTTAAAGTAAATGGCACGGTAACTAAATTTGAATTTCTGGTCCAGAAAAATCAGAGCCCTGTGAAGCATGAGGTATCCCTGGCTTTTAATGGATCAAACAACACGGCTACCATCCAAAAGCCTGCTATCAATACCGGAGATTTCAGTATCGAATTCTGGTTGAAAAACGCAAGTCCGGCTGGAACTTCTACCTTATTAAGTCAGGAAAACGGGATTAAGATTGAGTTGATCGACAGTGACCTGAAGTATACCATTGGTGGCCAGAGCATTCGTGCGGCCATTTCCAAGGATGGCACGTTCAATCACTACACGCTGTCTTATGATGCCGCGGCCAATAAACTGAGAATTATAGAGAATGATAAGGAGAAACAGGTACTTACACTTGCTGCAAAACTGAACTTCACTAATGAGAACCCGGTTATTATCGGCGGAAATACCTTTAAAGGAAATTTTCACGATCTGAGACTCTGGAGAAGAAATATAACCAGGGAAGCATCCGTTGCCAATATGAATACCTTATTTAATGGCAATGAGACAGATCTTTTAGGTTTTTGGCCAATGAACGAAGGAAGCGGGCTGGTTGCTAACGATCTGGCCCGGTTTAAACATCTTGTTATTGCGAACACCAACTGGGATATTACTCCCAAAGGTACGGCCTATGCGTTTGACGGAACTAATTATCTTACCTTTTCGGAAGCCTCAAAGGTCATTATATCTAAGGAGATGGACGCTACCTTATCTTTCTGGATGAAAACCGCCCAGGCCAGTGGTGCCACATTATTTTCTAACGGCTACGGCGATGACACGGACAGTGTGGAAAGCAACGGGTATAGAAATAAATGGGCAATAGTTCTGAATGGGGATGGTCATTTAGAGTTAAAGGCAGAAGCCCAATCACGTTCATTTGGCAATGTAAAGGTGAATAACGATAGCTGGCATCATATAGCCATGAGTTTAACAAGAAACGGTACCATACGGATGTTTATCGATGGGAACCTGTTAGAATCTTATTCAAGCGCAGATATAGGCGGTTTTTCTTCCAGTCGCATTTTTGTCGGCAGCAGGGGCAAAATAAATTCAGCCACTACAGATCAGCATTATGTTGGTCTGATGGATGAACTATGTCTTTGGGAAACTGCCCGTGATGCTGAGCAGATAAGCGGTGACCGGTATCATGAGCCGGATGTTAGGAGTACGGGGTTAATATTATACGCATCGTTCAATAAACCGGAAGTGGCGAACAGCAATGGCCCTGCTTACTATTACCCGCTTAATGCGACAGAAAAGGTGAGCAGTTATGCCATGCTGAATGGTAAACCCCTTGCTTTTACGGAAGAAACACCAGCTATTAAGCCATTCCGTCCTACAGAATCAATTGTGGTCAAGGCAGTTATCAATTCGGATGAAATTGTATTAAATCCTCAGATTTCAGATTGGGCAAGTGTGGAAGGCAAAGTTGCATACATCACTGTTTCGAATCTTAATGACATGGCCGATAACAGGCAGCAATCACCGGTTACCTGGAGCGCGCTTATCAACAGAAATCCGGTCAAATGGTTTGTTGAAGGACATACTGAGGTGGTAAACTTAATGAAAAGAGCGAATGAAGACCTCTCTTTTGATATTACCATTATTAACCGCGGCGGAACAGTACAACCTTATAGCATATCGCTTCCTGCCTGGCTAACACTATCAGCAAGCTCCGGTACCATTGCGCCCAATACCAAAACCACCTTAAAGGCAACGGTCGATAGTGATCTGGCAATAGGGGACTATAATACCGTTTTATCCCTGTCGACAGATTATGGCTATAATGAGAAGATTCGCCTGGATCTGAGAGTGTTGGAGAAAGAGCCAACCCTAACCTTGGATGCAAGCAAGTTTAGCCAGTCCATGAACATCATCGGAAAGGTAAAATTAGATGGCGTGTTTACCGATGATCTTTATGACAAAGTGGTGGCCACGGTGAATGGAGAGGTCCGTGGAATAACCAATGTGGTTTACGACCCGGCTTTCCGGGAGTATTTTGTTTACCTGACGGTGTATAGCAACGAAGTCAGCGGCGAGGATATTTCATTTTATATATGGGATGCCTCAGACGGCAAATTAAAAGAGGCGCTCTTAAACGAGCAATCCATCGTTCCTTTTATACCTAATCAGATCACAGGAACCTATACAAGTCCGGCAATTTTTACGAATACAGAAGTAACCGGTCAGCAGATAACATTTAACCAGGGCTGGACATGGACCTCCTTTAATGTTACGGATGCAAGGTTTGCCAATTTGAATGCGCTTACAAAAACGCTCACCTTAGCGACATCGGATCTGATACAGTCTAATGCTCCGGCATTGTTCGATACCTATCAGCAGAATGCCCTTAATCCGGAGGAAAGCGGGTGGTTTGGAACGATTTCAAGTAATGGCGGTATCACCAGTAATAAAATGTATAAGTTCAGATTGGAAACTGCACAAAAGTTAAACATAAAGGGAACTCCGGTAGACCTGAATACCTGGTCCTTCGATTTAACTACCAACTGGAACTGGCTGCCCTTTGTGGTTTCAAAAAACATTCCGGTGGGCGATGCTTTGGCAAATCTCAATGCCAGTGACGGCGATGTTATAAAATCTCAGTCAGCATTTGCCATTTACAGCACAATCGCCGGATGGAAAGGCTCTTTAACCTACCTGCGGGCCGGTGAAGGTTATATGTTATATACCGCTATTGCTCAGAAATTTTCCTATCCCGAGTATTTAAACAGATTAAATGCTAAAACCACTTCATCGATCGGTGTGAAAAAAAATAAGATCGTCGTTAGCGGTGAAAATGAAGAGTTTGTCCCTGTTTCTAACAGCTATGCAAGGTTTGCACATACCATGAGTGCTGTAGTACAGCTACCGGAGGGAATCAGAGATCTGTCATTTTATAGTAGTTCCGGGGAGTTGAGAGGGCAAGTTCAAACGCAGAATATCAATGGAAGGGATCTTGCATTCATAACAATTTACGGCGAGCAGTCAGAAAGGCTGACGGCTTATGTAGGTTCCGGTAGCAACACACGGACTACACCAAAAATGATCGACTTTTCCCCGGATGCTATTCTGGGCAGCATTGCTAATCCGGTAATTATTGAACTGCCCGCAGAAAGAGTACGGGTTTACCCCAATCCTTTTGATCGCGATTTCGAAGTGACGTTTGACAGCAACCAAGAAGGAGAGGCCACCTGGCAGATCAGCAATATGTCCGGTAACATCGTTTTAGAAAGGACTTCGAAAATAATCAGGGGAGCCAATGTAATCAGAATACATCCGGATGTGCCTGCCGGAGTCTACATACTCCGAATAAAAATGGCTGATAAAATGATCTATCAAAAAATAATAAAGAACTAAGGTCAGGGTCATATACAACAGTATTTTATGAAAAAAATAGCGATCCTTTTCGTACTGTTTATTTCGTTCGGCACAACGGTAGGAGGGGCGCCCGGTTGGTACGTAAAAGAGAATGAGTACCAGTATACCATGACTATTGTTGCCAAGCTGAACGTAAATGGCAAACCATTGGTGAAGCCGGGTGATCGGGTCGCTGCTTTTGTCGGGGACGTTTGCCGGGGAGTGAGTGGCGTGACCTATGTGGCAAGCGAAAAAAATTATTATGCTTTCCTAACTGTATTTTCAAACCAGCAGAACGAATCCATCAGTTTTAAATTGTATGATAGCTCTACCGATAAAGTCACAACAGTAAGCAAACCACTCGTATTTGTAGTGAATGAACATAAGGGGGATCTGTTTCAGTCGTATAGCATAGCGGAACCGGCTCTTAACCATTTCGCTGACATACTGTCTTTCAATTTTAAAGATATCAGCAGCTTGTCATCAACAGTCAGCAACGGACTAGTGAAAGTGAATATATCAGAAAGTTATTCGTTGACGAACCTGAAGCCGGTGTTTACCTTAAGTACTGGCGCAAGGCTGTTTAAAAATAAGGTGTTGCAGAAATCAGGGGAAATTACGGATGATTTCTCTTCTGAAATAACGTATCAGGTATTGTCTGAGGATGAATCCAGTTTAAAAACATATAAGGTCAGCGTAAGTACATCAGCAGACCCGACCTTGTTCTATAAAAAAGATGCCGTATGCTACGCCCGTGGAGCCATAAAAGTTGTTTCCAAACGGGAAGGAGCTCTGGTTCAGATTACCAGCAACGGAAAAACAGTGGCAACCCGGCAAATTAAAAACGGTGTGGCATTGTTCCCGGAGTTAGACGCAGGCTCCTATATTGCTACGTTGGGAAACGAGTGGAAGGTTATTAATATCCGTTTAAAGGAAAAGTAGTTATATCGTTATATATAATAGTTATATAAAGTTTATGAAAAGTATGAACAGCTTAAAACTCGTTTTAAGTGCGCTGGCCCTGATCTTATTCCTGGGATGTAAAAAAGAAAATTCCTGTAAAGACGTGGTTCAGGGAGATTTTGAGTTGGTGGAATAACTTTATGTGCGCTGCTCTCTAGCCTTTAGCTTATTCCGGACCGCCATACTAAGCCGCTCTTGCGGACAAACTAACCCGCTTTTAGCCGCTTAATGGAGTAATCAAGCTCTTTAAGTTTATTATGGTGGCTGCTTCCCCGGAATATCCCCCGAAAAACTATTGACTACATCGCCCGGTCGAAATCGTCGGGAATCGCGGTGAAAGCCAGGCGGTGACCAGCAGGGGCACTGCCCTTAGTGAGGCCATGAATGCGCGTTGACGAATCGCGGGTTAGTATCACCCGGGATTGGTCGTCTGTTTCCCGTCTCACTTTACAGCCCGGAATGCATTGTTTTTCGGCGGCCGGGCTTATTTATCTTTTCGTCCGATCGTGCCCAGGAGCGTAACGTGGAATCCTTCGCGGTATTTCAGACCATACCCCAACAAGCGGTCCATTGCAATGTGGCCGAAGAGGATAATTCCAGCCAGGATCAATGTATCCGTATGGAAGATAATTCCGCACAGTCCGGCCACGGTAATTCAACCGAGGTTCAGGCGTGGAAGATCTCCGATCAGCCCAAGCTGGAATGGCGCGGCTTCATGCTCGACGAATCCCGGCATTTCTTCGGAAAGACCAAAGTGAAGGAAATCCTGTACTGGATGGCGTTTTACAAACTGAACCGGTTTCACTGGCATCTGACCGATCAGCAGGGCTGGCGGCTGGCGATCGAAAAATATCCGCGGCTCAGCGTCGCCGGCGGTATCGGCAACTTCTCGGACCCGAATGCCCCGGCTACATACTATTCGCAGGCGGACATCGAAGAAATTGTCGCCTATGCGGCAGCGCGCTTTATTACGGTGATTCCGGAGATCGATATGCCGGGCCATGCGACAGCCGCAAATCTTGCCTACCCTGAATTCTCCGGCGGCGGTTCGTCCGCATACCCGGAGTTATCCGAAACATCAGCTTCGCTCCTGGAGAAGATTTCCCGCATCAGGTCCCGGATTTCAGGAAAATAGGAGGCAGAGATACAGGCCTGCGACCCAGTTCCGGGAATTCAGTATCTTGAGAGCCCAATACAAAGTACATGAACAGGTTTTTAATGCTTCTGCTGTGGGCAGGAGTCTTCAGCACAGCATCCGCCCAGACCATTTCCGTGATGAGCTACAACATCCATCACGGGGCTGACAAAAACGAAGTGAATACCCTGGACCTCATGGGTAAGTACATCAAAGAGTCCGGTGCGGACCTCATCGGTTTACAGGAAGTAGACAGTGTGTGTAACCGTTCCGGAAAGGTGGATCAGATGAAGCGGCTGGCGGAGATCACCGGCATGCATTATGCTTTTGTACGGCACTTTGCCTATGACGGCGGTGCCTACGGTCTGGGAATATTATCCCGGTACCCGATAGCGAACGTAAAGGATAACCGCATAACCATCCTGCCCAAAAATCCGGAAAAGCCGTCGCTCGCCCATCTCACAGCCGAGATCCTGTTGCCGGGAGAACGGCCGGTTCGATTCAGTACCGTGCATTTCTCGCTGAATACCGAATCACGCCTGCTCCAGGCCGATGAGGTGTTATCCGCCATGGAAGGCGATCTCCCGGCAATCATCACCGGCGACCTTAACGCGAATCCGGGCACCGGGGAGATCCTGAAACTGGAAACTAAATTTACCGGGACAGGAAAGAACGATGTGTTTACTTTTCCCGCAGGCCAGCCCGTAAAAAAGATCGATTATATCCTGGTGTCAAAACCCGCCCTGAAGAAGGTTATGAAGTCTTCGGTACCCGAAGAGATCCATCTCTCGGACCATCTCCCCATCATCTCCAGGATTCGGTTGAAATAAGCCGGATAGGCTGAAGCGATAAGGAGCCGGGGAGGCCGGAGTTATTTCAGCGCGTCAAGCGCTTTCCGGCGCTCATAGTCGGATCCGATCGAGTTCGCTGTTTTTTGATAACCTTCGCGCAGTGCTGCGGCATCGGACGGGATAGAAGGAGCGAGGCCTGTTAATACTTTGCCCCTTTCATAATCGGAGCCAATGGTCCGGATCACAGGAAAAAGTTCTTCATATTGTCCCGCACTCAACTGGTGCTGACGGATCAGGTGTCCCAGGGTCTTACCCTTTTCATAATCCGAGCCAATACCGGCAATAGCCTTCAGTGTACCGGAATAATGATCCTGTAAGAAATCTTTCCGGGACATTAATTCTCCCAGGACATTGCTTTTTTCATAGTCTGAACCGATGTTTCCGATCTGGGCGATGACCTTGCCCAGGTTCGATTTGCTGATGGCGGTAGCTTTCAGCAAATGCTGAAGCGCGAGCCGGCTTTCATAGTCGGAACCTATTTTCTGAGCAACATCAAGGTAGTTGCCGACAATGGCCTCATCCCTGAAATAACGATCAGGAATAGCGGTCAGGATACTGCGGCGGTCATGGTCCGAATCGGTAAGCGGATTTCCGTACTCCAGCGCGCGCCCGATCTCAGCCGCTTCCAGATCAGGTTGTTTGAGAACTTCTTTTACAAACAACACTTTTACATATGTTCCCGGAAGTTTTTCTGCCTGCCTGAACACGCCGTCAATTCCGGACTCCCTGTAAACGGACCCGATATAGTCTTCGATGCCAATACCGGTCACAGCCATCAGGCCGGGCATCAGTTTGGCCAGAAATGGTCTGCCCGCCGACTCCCACGGTATTACTTTGCCGTTTCCCTTATAGGTACGGGTCAGCTTGCCCGCCTTGTCGCTTTTGATTTCGAACCGCCGGGTCTCATCGTTGGTGGTATTAACATAGGTAAGGGATCCGTTTGGTGATATGCTCTCAATGTCGGTAAAGTCCTTTGAGATCCTGATCGTACCTTCATAGGTGATCTCTTCCCGGGTGCGATCGTCCGTAAACGTTGTCGTATGCTTACCATTGCTGTTGATCCGAACCTGCCGGACGGTGTTCTTATTTTTGGCAGAGTCCTGTACAATCCCCTTGATCCCGGACCAGGTGTTCTTGATCGGGGTGGTCTGAATGGCGATCAAAGAAACCGTGCCGGCGGCCAGCAGGCCGATGATGGTGTTTCGCATATCTCTTAATTTAAGCCTAAACTAAAAATAAGAAATTTTCCGGCTTCTTTACACCGGACTTACAAGGTGGCCGGCTCTGTTTAGCCGGCTTTCCTTCCGTCCGTGTAATTGATGTCCAGCGACTCGAAGAATCTTTCCAGTGCGTTCTGTATCGGAGGCAGCAGGATACCTTTCTCGCTCACCATGGAGCTGTTCCTTGGCCGCGGCGCCTGGAATGGCAGCTGTTTTACCGGAACTGCCCGGATTAGGTCCGTGTTGAGCCCTGCCATCACCGCGATCTTTCGGGCAAAATCCGCCCAGCTGATCGTGCCATGGTTGGTAAGGTGGAGGATCCCGGACTCGTTGTCCAGCAGGAGGTCCAGGCATTCGTTGACCAGGTCAGGCACATAGGTAGGGGAGATGAAAACATCATCGGCCACTGTGATCTCCTGTTGTTCTCGGAGTTTTTTCAGGACCTGGTACGCGAAGTTGTGCTGGTCCCAGGGACCGAAAAAGCTGCTTGTCCGAACGATCAGGGCGTTCGGGTCAATTTCCCGGATCTTCTTTTCGGCTTTCGCCTTACTCTTACCGTATATGTTGATCGGCGCTACAGGGTCGTTTTCAACATAAGGGCCGTTTTTCCGGCCGTCGAATACCAGGTCAGTTGAAAAGGTCAGCAGCCGCATACCCTGTTTTTTTGAGGCTTCAGCAAGCAGGGCCGGTCCCTTCAGGTTAGTCAGAAAACATTCTTCTGTGGAACAGTTCTCGGCATCGTCCACCCTGACAGATCCGGCCGTATTGATGATTGCCCATGGATTGATCTCCCGGATCACCCGGTCTACCTGATCCCGGTTTGTGATATCGAGTTCCGACCGGCTCACAGCTTGATAATGAATATGCCGCTCCTGGCAGATCCGGCTGAAGGCCGACCCGAGGGTTCCGGTCTTACCAATGATCAGTACCGGCTGGCATGCTGCTGTCTTTCGCCGGGGTATGGAAACGACCTTCGTTCTTGAAAAAGTTCGGCGGGTCGGTCGCTTCCACCACCCGTCGGCTTCCAGGACCGGGTGACTATAGTCGTGGTTCCCGCAAAGTTTCTGGATGAATTTTGCGAGCGCCGTCGGCCGGGGTGTTCCCGAACGGAGACTGTAGACGCCGGGCTCATAATCGCCGCACGGCTTGGTGACCAGGCAGTTCCAGCCATAGAGCCCGAACAGGGCCCAGGCTGTGATCGCGCGGATGTCGACCCCGTCGGCCTTCAGCTTGTTGAGCGTCTTCCACATCTCGTTGAACCAGCGGAACTGCTCTTCGCGCGGACTGTGCAGGTGACACTCGGTAATGGCCAGGGGCAGCTGCAGACGCTCCCATGCTTCCCTCAGCAGCGTGTCCGGGCCGGTCTTGTTTTCGAGGTGCACCAGGACGGTTTCAATATCCGCATACCGGTGCCGGCCGTTCCCGCCATGATACTGTTCCGGGTATTTACTCAGATCTTCATCCAGGTAGCGCTCCGAGGTCAGGTAATAGTTAAACCCGCAGACATGCGGCGGACAGTTATGGTCCAGGAAGTAATATAGTTCCTGTTCGCTGATCCCCACGCTTCGCATGTGGTCCCACATCGGCTTGGCAGGCGTCAGCTTTCCGCACAGTAGTTCGTATGAGAGCCAGCGGCGCTCGTTTTCGAAGTCTGCCTGGTATTTCAGCAGCGGCGTACTCTGGCACTTTCCCAGGTCATCCGTCTGGAGCAGTTTGGCGTCCGGATTGATTTCCCGGATAGCTTTCATAGCCATGACCGTCGCCTTGCATTCGCTGAGCAGGATCTTGTAAAAGCTGTAGTCGTCTGCGTTATGCGGATACCAGTGTCCATACAACCCGCAGAACCTTGCCGTGGTCAGCGGTTCATTCACCGGCGTATAATACTCGAGCCAGGGAAACTTTTCGGCGACTTTTCGGGCATAGGCCGCCAGCCCGGCTTCAAAGCTGCCGTCAAAAAAATTGACGTATTCTGGACCGCTCCCGTGGTGAACCAGGCCCGCGATCGGCGTTACATTGAATTCGCGCAGCCGTTTGAGGTTTTTTTCAGCAAAAGACCAGTCGATCTCCATGCTCTCTTTTGGCTGATGCCGTTCCCAGATGACAGGATATCGCAGCATTTTGATCCCCAGGGATGCGATCAGGTCAATATCGGATTCTCTTGTATAGTGGCCGGCATACTCCAGCTGATCAAAGTATTGATCGTTGACGCGGTTGATCGTGCATTCAATACCGCCCCATATTTCTATTGTACTATTTCTAACAGGCATATTTGTTCTCATTTAGTCGCTAATTATTGCACCGGTTCCCGACGGCCCTGATCATGAAAGGGCAACATGCAATTCTTACAGTAGATTGTTGGGAAAATCAGTACGCACCGGGTGGGGAAAGTGACCGGACGGATCGAACGGGTTTGTTCTTATGTGTTCTTCGTCTTTTGTGTAGTTCCTTCCAGGAAATCGCTGCCCTTTCAGGAAAGGCTGTTTCTCTCGTCATTTCAAATCGTTTTTCGCACTAATGTTTTTCTAGTTAACAAAGGCTGCGCCATGGTTATCAGGAGCCGCAAAAAAGCGCGATATCGGGTAGTTTTCTTGCGTTAATTACCCGAATTCGGATGGGTATTTGCCGCATTACAGGAGCCTCCGTCGGCCTGCCTTGCCGACCATCAGATAGAAACTGCGGTGTGAGATACAACGATCAGGTAAGCCGCGGTTTCCCAGATCGGCTTGAATTCCCGGCTATGCAGACATTTTGTTCTTATTGGCGCGTATGATAAGTCCTGTCAGGACCAGGAAGATGAATGCAGAGAGTGCGGAAGCAAAGAAACGCCAGTCATAAGTGCCCCAGAAGGTCAGTGTCTTCAATAGGGCAAATACGAAAAAGGCCAGGTTTAAGGTCAGGGCTATTGCTCGATTTTTCTTCATTTCTTCTGTGTAAGCAATTTGCGTGCACGTTGAGTACATCGCACCGGAAGTTAGTTGAAAAAAACTCATTTCAAACATATCGCTCAAAGCTAGTGCGGCCCGCCGCTCGGGCGTTTCAGATACCGCTTCCAGAAAGTGCTTTGAAATTTCTTACGCCAAACCAGTACCAATTTTGTCGCAAAACCTTGAATCGCGACAAAAAAATGTCACAATACTAAATATCGTGACGCTTTGTGTTATTTTTGTCGGGATATATTAATGGGTCATCATGAGAAAGGACCGAAAAAAAATAGCATCATCGATACTGCAGATCATTGGCCGTTATGCGGACGGCGCCGGTGTTGAGGATATCCGGCGTGATCTGCAACCGGAGACGCACACGCGAAAACTGCAGCGTTATCTGAAAGAGCTGACTGATAGCGCAGTCATTACCCGGTCGGGCAGGGCGAGGGCTACAGCTTATCACTTGGCCGAACCGGAGTATGACCGGACCATGGAGGGCATATCCGGGATTACCGAAAGTATAGTTCCGCTTTCTGCAGGTGGCCGGGAGGTTCGGGCCATGGTTAGCATGCCCCTGCAAAAAAGGCAACCGGTAGGATACCAGCGCGAATTCCTGGAGAGCTACAGGCCCAACCTCGACTCTTACCTTTCCGCCGAAGATACAATGAAACTTTCAGCCGTCGGAAAAGCAACAGGGGACCCGGTCGCCGGAACTTATGCTAGACAGATCCTGAACCGTCTCCTGATTGACCTTTCGTGGAACTCAAGCCGATTGGAAGGTAACACCTACAGTCTGCTGGACACTGAGAAGCTGATTGGACAAGGTGAGCCGGATGATACGAAGCCTGCGAAGGATGCTCAGATGATTCTAAATCATAAAGACGCCATCGAGTTTATGGTAGAGACAGCGACAGAGATCAGGTTGAACAGTTACACTGTACGAAATCTGCATGCGATGCTCGCAAACAATCTGTTAAGCGACCCTCAAGCCCTCGGACGACTTCGTGCCATTCCCGTTGGAATAACCGGATCGGTATTTACACCTCTGGCGATTCCGCAACTGATCAGCGAGTTGTTTGAGCTGATTCTAGCCAAAGCGTCCGAGATAAATGACCCGTTCGAACAATCGTTCTTTATGATGGTGCATTTACCCTATTTGCAACCGTTTGATGATGTAAATAAACGCGTGTCCCGTCTGTCGGCGAATATTCCCTTCATCAAAAGCAACTTTTCACCTTTGTCGTTCACTGACGTGCCGGAGGATCTATACACACAGGCCATGCTGGGTGTTTATGAGCTTAACGATATAGCTCTTCTTAAGGACGTATTTAAGTGGGGCTATGAGCGGTCTGCAGCAAGATACGGCGTAGTTCGTCAGTCCCTGGGGGAACCGGACCGATTGCGCTTAAAATATCGGAACCAGATCCGGGAAACGATCCATACCATAATCGTAGGAATGATGAATTCGAGAATGGCAGATGCGTATATAAGGGCCCTGGCAGCTGACCTTCCCGCAGAAGACCAGGCTTCTTTTATTGAATCTACGGAAACGGAATTGCTGGCTCTGCACGATGGAAACTTCGCACGGTACCGGGTAAGCCTGCAGGAATTTGGTCGGTGGAGAGCCGGCCGGTAGCAGAACCACGCCATGCCGCGTGACACAAAATGAAAACAGCCGCGACATGGTTTGAATATCTGAATGAAACGGCGACCAGGGGGGTAGGATTCTCCACGGGTGCCGGACGAGCTGCCAGTCTCGCAGGTAAACCTTGCTTCCAAAAGCCGCCAGGATGCCGTGCTGTATCAATGCCGGACACCTTTTTGTTCATTTTCGCACACAAAAATCAAATTGGAATCATTACGTGCTGGTTTACAGTATTTTCTGAAGTGGCACAATTTTGAGTGCCAGGGCAGTAAGATACCTCTGAAGGACCTTCCGGATCGGTCGGGCTGGAATTGCCCCGGTTTGGATGAACATCCCCAAAGGTGTGACCTATTTCGATTTTAACGTCAGCCATACCTATGTTCAGGAATTTTTTTAAGACCGCCATCCGAAACCTCTCGAGGAATAAGTTCTTCACCATTTTGAACGTCATCGGGCTTGCCCTGGGGATGTCTCTGAGTTTATTGTTCATCGCATTGCTGGCTTTTCTGTCGAGGTTCGACGATTTTCATCCGGACAAGGACCGTATCTACAGGGTGACCACCCAGGTGTATGACAAGCAGGAAAATCCCCGGATGGCCTCTGCGCCGGCCTTGCTTGCCCAGAACCTCCGGGAGTTTACGGGCGTTGAAAAGGTGGTCCGGATTCACCGGTCACTGTATGGGCAGGCCGTTTACGGTGAAAAGAAAATTCAGTTGTCCGGCTACTTTGCCGATCCCGGCTTTTTTGAAGTGTTCAGTTATCCCCTGGTCAAAGGCAGCCCGGCTACAGCGATCAGCAACCCGAACAGTATCGTTCTTTCGCAGACGGAGGCCGTGAAGATCTTCGGCGACAAGGATCCTATGGGTGAGATGCTCGAGATCGAGGGGTTCGGAAGCTTCCTGGTAACAGGGGTTTGTAAGGACCTGCCGAAAAACACGCACATGGAATTCGGGGCTATCGCATCCTGTTCCACCTTGCTTCCGCAAGAGAAGGCTGTTTTTCTCAACAATAAGATAGGCTGGGAGTCTTTCCGCGGATCCTTCGTATATACCCGTCTTTCAAAAGATGCTGACCCGGACAACATAGAACGCCTGCTTAACGGTCTTGCAGAAAAATCCTATGCCGGACGGTCGGTGAAAGCGGCTTTTAAGCTCCAGGGATTAACAGACATTGTACCCGGCCCGGAGCTGAGCGACAATCTCGGCCCTAACTGGAGTTACCTGCTGCTGCTGATTACCGGATCCATCACCCTCGTTGTCCTGATACCGGCATGCACCAACTATGTCAATCTGGCGATTTCGCAGTCGCTGGAGCGGATGAAGGAGATCGGCGTGCGGAAGGTAATGGGCGGCCGGAAAAAGCAGATCATCATGCAGTTTATCATTGAATCGACCACGATTGTACTGCTGGCCCTGATGCTTTCCTATGCGATCTACGAGGTGATCCGAAAAGACTTCATCAGCCAGATGGTGGAAACTTCCCCTGTGGACCTGTCCGCTACCTGGGAAACCTTCCTTGGATTTTTGTTATTCGCCATCCTTGTCGGAGTGGTTGCCGGTATTGTTCCCGGTATCTACTTTTCCAAAATTACTGCTATTGTAGCGCTGAAGGGTAAAGAGCTGAAGACGAGCCGGAGATCCTATTTCCGAAAGGCGGTATTGGTGATCCAGTTTATTATTTCGCTTGGTTTTATCATGGCGGTGGTCATCATGATGCGGCAGTACCAGTATTCAGTGAACTATGATCTGGGATTTGAGCAGGAACGGGTCATGGATGTTCAGCTTCAGAATGTTGCCCCGGAGATCTTCAAAACCGAATTTCAGAAACTGCCGGCCGTCCGGCGCATTTCCATGTCATCTCATCTGCTGGGGATCGGGAGTGCGGACGAGCAGTTCATCAAGGTAAATCAGTTCGATTCGCTGGCTGCAGGCTCCATGTCGGTCGATGAGGCGTTTATCACGAACATGAAACTTTCGTTACTTGCCGGACGGGATTTCAGTGCCAATAAGACCCTGAACAACGGGCTGATCCTGGTCAACGAGGAGTTCGTGAAAAGCCTGAAACTAGGGGATCCTTCGGCCGCAGTGCATAAACTCGTTACACTCACGGATGGCCGCGTGTACCGTATAGGGGGAGTGCTTAAAGACTTCCATTACTCCGACCTGAAAGATGCCATCGCCCCTTTCTTTGTAGAATATGATCCCGCCAGGTTCACGTATGCCAATATGAAGCTGCAGCAGCAGGATGCGCTGGCAAGTCTTTCCGATATGGAAAAGCTGTGGAAGAAGATCGGCGGCGAAAGTAAGTTCACCGCCCAGTTATTCTCGGAAGAGATCAGGGAAGCTTACAGCTTTTATGTAACGATCATGAAGCTGTGGGGATTCCTCGGGATCCTGGCCATTACGGTCGCGTGCCTGGGACTGCTTGGAACCGTATCATTCAATGCGAAAAAGCGGGTCAAGGAAATCGGGATCCGGAAGGTATTGGGTGCAAGTGTCAAAAGCCTTGTTCTTCTGTTATCCCGGGAATTCATCATGCTGATGGTTATTGCCGCCGTGATCACTATTCCCGCGGACTATTTCCTGTTCTCTCATTTGCTGGCCAATACGCAGTATTACAGTATAGAGATCGGATTCATGGAAATATTCGTCAGTGTGCTGATCATGGCGGTCCTTGGATTCGGAACCATACTGTCCCAGACGCTTAAAGCAGCAACGGCCAATCCGGCAGACAACCTAAGGACCGAATAGAGGTGCGGGTTTGCCGGATGTGCTGATAGACTGAGCATCTGCCGGGAATGCGGATCGGTTTGCACCGATCCCATTCATCCGGCCCGGATCCGTCAAATCCGGAGGTTCAACAGCTGACGGAAGATCTTTATTCCCCTGATAAAGAAATCTACGCGCAGATTCTCATCGTGGGTATGCTGATTGCAGTCGGAATTACTCACCGGCAGGGTAATTAACGGCAAACCCAGCTCCCGGAAGACAGCAAAGTTCAGACTTCCGCCTTCTGTGGGTTCAGCTACCCAGCCCTCATCAGTACTTCCCTTTACAACCGACAATACTCTGGCGGGCAGGGCGGCGTGCATATCCGTTTTTGTAGCCCGAAAACTTCCTTTGCGTTTTAACTGGAGCACCGGACCGTGCGTTCTGAGCTCTTCGGGCGTCGGGGCGGTATCTGTGACATGGAAGCCTTTGTCCTTCACATAGTTCATGAAGGCCTCATAGATATCATCCGGGTCCATTCCATCGACCAGGCGGATGTCCACGGCGGCTTCTGCCCGCGCCGGGATAATATTACTTGCCTTTTCGCCGACGTACCCGCTATGGAATCCGCGGACGTTGAACGTCGGCTGGTTGATCAGCTCCTGGAGCGTTCCCGCAGTTTCCTGCCGCCGGATGCCGAACTGATCCATGATCTCCTGTTCAATTCGCGGGACTGACCGCAGGGCCAGCTTTTCCGCTTCTGTAAGCGGACTGATCCCGCTGTAGAATTCAGGTATCCGTACCCGGCCGGTCTCGTCCTTGATGTCTGTAAGAAGTTTCGCAAGCATCAAAGCTGCATTCGGAGCAAAGTTTCCGAAGTGTCCGCTGTGCATGTCGGTGGTTGCGGTATGCAGGATCAGATCAACCATCAGGATGCCCCGCACGCCAAACGCGATGGTTGGAAGGCCTGATTGATGGGTTTCCCCTGAAGCTGAAATGACCAGGTCGGCGGCGAGCTGCTCCCAGTGTTCCAGTACCGTCCTCCGCAGGTGCGGAGACTCGAGCTCTTCTTCACCGTCCAGAAGGAGCTTGATGTTCACTCCCGGTCTTATTCCATCGGCACGCAGACCGCCCAATGCGGCGAGCAGCGAAATAACGGCATTCTTGGAATCTGCGACGGACCGCCCGTACAGCCTGTATGAATCCGGATGGGCAAGCGCGTCTCCGACGCTTCCTGTGTTCCCGCGGGCGTCTTTAAATACCGGCGAATAGGCGGGCGTCTTCCATTGGCTCTGATCAACCGGTACCCCGTCAAAGTGAGAGTAAAACAGGAAGGTCGGCGCCTCCGGGGCAGAAAGAAGTTCGGCAAAGACATACGGCTTTCCCGAAGGGGTGTCCCACACCTCAACCCGGAATCCTTCCCGCTTCAGTAATTTATCCAGATAGGCGACATTGTTAAGGATGTCTCCGGCCTCAAAAACGTTGTTTCTGACAGCGCCGAAGATGCATAGCTCATTCAACCACTTACTCAGGTGGTTGTGAGAAACAGTAGGTTCACTAGTTTTCTGCATGCTTTGTTTTGGTATCGTCTGCCTGGCTGCCGTGAGAGAAACGACAGCGGAGAAGATCCATACCGCGAATGGTTTCATGCAGCAAACTTACCCGGATAACCAGGCCGGGAGTTGTCCATTCTTGCTTATCTGCGGACCGGAATGAACAGATCGGTGATACAGCGGTTTTTTTCGGCATGTTCCCGGATCGTCTGGAAGAACCTGCCCGAAGACCGCCATTCCAGGCCCTGATCACGAAGATGGTCGAGCAGAGCCGGCAGGTGCTCAGTCAGCGGCCGGCCAAATCCCACAAACGGGACTTTCAGGAAGGCGCCGCCCGGAAGTGTTTCCTCGAACATGTTCTCCTGCTGAACTAACTTCTCCAGAAGCTGACCGGGAACAGCATCTTTGGGGACTGATGTATCCCACCTCATCCTTTCTGTTCCGGTTATGCCCGGCTGGTCGGGCGATTTGCCGATCAGCTGCGGGGTTTTTCCGCGGGCTGATGCGCTCAGCTGCTGCCATTTGAAATATCCCGCCGGGAAATGGCCGGCTCCTTCAGACCGGAAGGTGCAGATCTTTTCATCCGGACGCCAGATTCTTTTGGTGTCGTTCCATTGATATTCTCCTGTCTTAGCCGCAGGCATCCGGGCCAACGCATCGTTTCGGAACCTGACCGGTGATCGCCCGGTCCGGGCGCTGAAGGCTTTACTGAAGGAAGCAGTGCTTTCAAAACCTGTTTCAAAGGCTATTTCCGCGACCTGCATCGTGGTATACCTGAGCAGGAAGCTGGCTTTTTCCAGCCGCAGACGCTTAACATATTGCCAGACGGATTCCCCCGTGAACTCGCTGAACTGATGATGGAACCGGTAGTAGCTGCGGAAAGCTTGTTGCGAGATGCTGTCCCCGCTGAGGCGGGAATGTAAGTTCTGCTCGATGAACAGCCTGGCCCTTAAGATATTTTTCCTGCCCGCGGGATCCATATTGCGACGGAGTTTCAGCAAAAGTAATGTATGTATCGGTCAGATCATAATATGGGTGCCGGGTCGGAAATGCCTTGCGAAAATCTCTTCCGGATCTCCTCTTGTGTATTCGCCCGGCATTTCTGAAATTGACCTTTACTTAAAATAAGAAATGGGTACTCGTTTTTTTACGATCAGCTTTTTGTTGCTCTTTGCGGTGCAGTCGTTTTCCCAAAATGCACCTGCGGCCTATTACGAAGGTGTAGCCCTTGCCGGGAAGCAGGTTGAAGCCGGTGAATATCTGGATGCTGCACGGTCTTATGCCAGGGCATTTGCGTCCAATAACGACCTTGGGGTGGTAATGCACCGGTATGAGGCTGCCAGATGCTGGGCCTTTGCCGGAAAGCCCGATTCCGCCTTTTATCAGTTACAAAGAATCTCAAATCCGGGATACTACAGCAATCTCGTCGAAATATCGAGTGACCCGGCTTTTGAAACCCTGCATGATGACAAAAGATGGCGCCCGCTGCTGTCCCTCATCAAGGCCAATCTGGAAAAGGCAGACGGTAAACTGAACAAATCCCTGGTAGCTCTGCTGGACACCATCCGCTTCGACGATCAGAAGTACCGGCGGCAGATCACCGAAATGGAAAACAGATTCGGCAGGTCCTCCGGGGAATTCGAGGAACTCGCCCTTGCTATGGAGCGCACAGATTCCGTGAACCTGGTTAAAGTCAAAGGTATAATTGATCAATACGGCTGGCCCGGCCGCGACGTAATAGGCGAACGTGGCGGCATGACCATGTTTCTGGTGATCCAGCACGCCGACATCGCAGCTCAGGAGCAGTACCTGCCCCTGTTGAAAGCGGCCGTTAAAAAGGGGGATGTTTCGCCTTCCAATGTTGCGATGCTGGAAGACAGGATAGCGATCCGGAGAGGAGGAAGGCAGATCTATGGCAGCCAGATCGGAAGAAATTTGGGGGACGGAGACTATTATGTTCTGCCTATGGAAGATCCGGAGAACGTCGATAAAAGACGCGCTGCGGTGAACCTGCCGCCCATGAAGGACTATGTGATCCGGTGGGGTATCTTATGGAGCCTGGACCGCTATGAGAAGGATCTGAAGAGAAACTCCGGGGATTGAGAAGTGCACAACCGGAGGGATAGTCACTGACCTGAACCGGAACTGCCGGCGAGGTGTTCCTTCAGATAGATGGGCAATTCCGACAGCTGCAGATCACGCGCCTTGATTTTGCCGTCACGGCCGACCAGAAAATAGAAGGGTAACCGGTCGGTATTGAAGTTCTTCAGGTTCCCGGAAGCGGCGCCCTGAAAATCGCAGATATTGATCCAACGGAGATCATTCGTCCGGACAAAGGTTTTCCACCGCTCAGGCGTTTTGTCGAAACTGATGCCCAGGATCTCCAGCCCGGCTTTGTGATGTTTTTTATACAGGTCCTTCAGTTCGACCATATCACGTGCACTGTCTTTGTTCAGGCTCCTCCAGAACGCAATCAATGTCAGCTTGCCTTTGATCTGCGTGGCATCGAACGCCTGGCCGGTCACCGTTTCGCCAATTATCGGCGGAAGCGGTGTGCCAACCGCGGCCTTCATGTTTTCCCGGATGCGGGCATCCACACTTTTTCCGTAAAAAGAGCCTTTAGCAGCATCGTCCAGCTTAGCGAACAGGGCCTGATAATAACGGGGGGCTGCCGACAGTTCATCTGCGCCTATTTTGTCCAGCAGGAAGGCGGAAAAGATCGAGCCGGGGTTTGACCCGATGAAGCGCTCGGTAATGCGTTTTCCAGCCTTTGAATAATTTTCCCGCGTGACTGATATAGCGGAAACGAGGCGGTGTGACTCAGGTCCGTCAGATGTCTTGTTAAATTCAGCTTCGAAGTCTGCTTGTGCTGCATTGTACGCGGCCAGCAAATCCCTGCTGCTGCTGTCAAGCATGGAATAATATCGGGCTACATCTTTTTGAACGGCTGAATTGCTGGTGGCTATCGGGTAGCCTGTATTCAGCATGTTAATATGAACCTCTTCTCCGTCAAGATAAACATAGGTCGGCGGTAAGGCATCCTTTCCGGTTTGGAACACGCTCAATTCATAAAAGCCGGCTTTTGGCGCGGTGATTTGGAAAAAGCCGCTGTCCCTGTTCAGATTCTCGGATAACAGGATTCCGGCATCGTTCTTAATCTGTAATACGCCGTCAACGTCGGTCGGACCGATTACAATTCTGAGCGTTTCATTTTTCATGCAGCCTGCCAGGAAGATCAGCAGAAATAAGTAAATACCGGACTTAATTAATCGCATATAAGCAGGGTAATTTAAAATGCGCTACAGTTTTAATTGGCTGTCACAATATAGAGCAATAAAATATAATTTCCTGAATTTCCGCTATATGTATTTAATTGTCAATTTATTAGAGGGGCGTTTCGTGAATTGTAAATAAATTATCAGAGTAATTATCCGTTTTTGCTGCCGGCCCGAATTCTAATTTTAATATCTTCAGAAATAATACCTGACCCGTATTACAGAAAAACCAATTCCCTGAAGGATGCATGCTTTATCAACCGAAAACCCCTGGCCGAATTACCAAAGGATTTTATTCCGGTTTCTTTTCGTCTTTTTTCTGCTGTTCATTTTGTTTTTCAATAACGGCACATTTTTCTTTTGGCGTCCATTTGAGATCCTATTGAAAGTAGGTTTTTCGGATATCATTTCCTGGGCCGGCCGGCATCTGCTTGGGTTAGGGGAAGTGAACTACGGTAAGGCCAATGGCAGCGGTGACACGAGCTTCAATTATGTGCTGTTGTTCTGCATCTTCGTGGTTTCTGCGGTATCCGCTGCGGTCTGGTCGGTGCTGGACCGGAAGGCAAGGAACTACCAACGGCTGCTTTACTGGCTGACTGCCGGACTCCGGTATTACGTTGGATTGATGCTGGTACAATACGGGCTCGCAAAGGTTATCGACGGGCAGTTTCCCACGCCGGACGTGGTCCGGCTTTCCCGGACCTTCGGAGAATCGACGCCCATGGGCCTTGCCTGGACTTTTTTCGGGTACTCGGACGGCTATAAGTGGTTTATGGCGGCCGCTGAATTTATGGCTGTCCTGCTGCTCTTCAGGAGGACCATGACGGTCGGGGCGATCATCGCGCTGGGTACCTGTGCCAATATTATGGCAGTAAACTATTTTTTCGATGTCCCGGTTAAGATCATCTCGACGGCCCTGGTCGCCATGAGCCTGTTTCTTCTCCTGGTTCAATCCCGGCAGTTGTTCGCTTTCTTTTTTCTCGGAAAGGCTTCTCCTTTACCGGCACTGTATCATCCTTTCCGGAAGAATTGGCAGTTTTATACAAGAACAGGCGTGAAAAGTCTCCTTTTGCTGATCACCGTCACCTTTGCTGTTTATAGTTTATTCAGGATGAAGGACCACTTTAAACGACCGGTTCCGGAGACGCCGGTTGCGGGACTCCATAGGGTGGTAGAATTCAAAGTCGATGGCAAAGCGGAGGAGGGAAACCGCTGGACTGAATTACGTCTGGTAAACAATACCGCAACGGTCTATTACAGCAACGGTGCAACGGTCAGTTCAGTCTATTATGTTTATCCTGAAAAGAACAGGCTGGAGCTGTTCCTTAACCCCCTCGCGACAGAACCCGAAACATATACCTACCGGACCGAACGTGACGGCCTCATGGTTCTGGTGGGCCGGCATCAGCAGAAACCCGTCCAGATCCGGCTCAGAAAGGCAGGGGGCGAGGAGTTCCTGCTGATGAAAACGGGATTTCATTGGATAAGTGAGCGGCCGGATAATCAATAAGGAGCCCATTCAGATAACCACCAGATATCGCTTTATGCACAGACTTCCCCTGCTTATTCTTTCGGTCCTTCTTCTTACGTTTTTCAGTTCCCGTGCGCAAACTTCCTGGGAGATCCGGGGTGTGGCAGTCGATACCCTGGCTGCCGCCAGGCTGGTCAACACCTCCGTATCGGTTCTGCATGCGAAAGATTCCACGCTGTTCAGATTCACCAGGGCAAAACCGGGCGGTACCTTTTCCATAACGGGCCTGAAGCCCGGAAAATTTATTCTCCTGGTCACCTACCCGGGTTATGCCGACTATGTCGAACATTTTGCCCTGGATTCCGCGGGGAGAGTGAAGGACTTCGGCACGATCAACCTGATCCTTAAAGAGAACGTGCTGAAGGAAGTACTGATCAGGGGCGAGGCGATCGCCATCAGGATCAAGGGCGACACGACGGAATTCAATGCTGCGGCATACAAGATCGAACCCAATTCAAAGGTCGAAGATCTGATCAAGCAGTTCCCGGGCATCCAGGTCGATCAGAACGGCCAGATCACCGCCCAGGGCGAAAGGGTGGAGAAGGTCCTTGTCGACGGGGAGGAATTCTTTGGCGACGACCCGACCCTGGTCACCAGGAACCTGCGGGGCGATATGGTCGATAAGGTGCAGTTATTTGACAAGAAAAGCGATCAGGCGACATTCACCGGGATCGACGACGGGGAAAGGACCAGGACGCTCAACATCCAGCTGAAACAGGACAAAAAGAGCGGCTACTTCGGTAAAGTTGATGCCGGCGGCGCCAGCGATGACTTCTACCAGGGCCAGGGCATGTTCAACCTGTTCAAGGGCAAGCAGAAGTTCAGCGCGTACTCGACAATCGGAAATACCGGTAAAACGGGCCTCACCTATACCGAGGATTATAAATACACCGGCAGCAGCGTAATCAGTATTGCAGGCGACGGAAGCTTTCTGTTCGGGGGGAGCGGTGATGAATTCGAGACGTACAGCGGTCGGTATAACAATCAGGGAATTCCGCTGGCTCATACCGGCGGGGTTCATTTCAGTACCAAATGGAACGGCGATAAACAAGCCATAAACACCAATTTCCGGATCGGAAGAATTGCCGTCGACGGTGTCAGGAGCACCTCGACCCAGAACAACCTGCCCGGCGGGGTCCTGAATTCCGGTTCCGATCAGAATTTCCGCAACAGCGCCTTCCGCCGAAAGCTTGATCTGACCTACGAGTTGAAGCCGGACACCACATCGGCGTTGAAATTCAATGTAGGCGGCCACGTCAAGAGCACCGAGACTTTCAATGATTATACGTCAGCCAGTATGCGGGCCGACCGTTCGCTGGTGAACAGCAGCGCCAGGACCCTGAACAACTCCGGAGAACAGCGGCTGTTCAGTGTCGGGTTCCTGTGGAATAAAAAACTGAGGAAGAAGGGAAGGACAGTATCCCTTAACGTATCGCAGTCAGTGAATGAAAACGAGACCGACGGAATCCTGAACTCGGAAAACAATTTCTATGATGAGGAGGAAGCCCTGTCGCAGGTCCAGAACATCAATCAACGGAAGGTGAACAGGACGCTGTCGTCCCTTTTTACATCCAACCTGGTCTACACTGAACCGATATCGAAGTCGCTGTCAGTTGTGATGAACTACGGTGTTGATTTCAATAACAGCACTAACGACCGGAAGTCTTTCAGTCAGGACGAGGCGGGTAAGTACGCGCTGCCGGACACACTATTCAGCAATAATTACTCCCTGAACCAGTTCTCTCACCAATTCGGGACCGTATTCAGCTACCGGAAAAATAAGACGGTTCTGAACCTCGGTTCGCGGGCATATGCGGTGGATTCCAAACAATTGGATAACTTGAGCGGAACGAGGTATGACCGGAACTTTCTGAACTTTTTCCCCCAGGCTTCTCTTCAGTTAAACCTGGCCAAACAAAAATCGCTGCGGCTGAACTACACGGGTTACACTTCCCAGCCCCGGATCGGTCAGATCCAGCCGGTGCGGGTGAATGACGACCCGCTGAACGTCGTGATCGGGAACACGGACCTCCGGCCGGCATTCAACAGTAATATTTCGGCCCGGTTCAGTTCCTTCAAGGTCTTAACAAACCGGTATATCACGCTGGATGCGTCCTACCGGTTTACGACTCAGGCGATCGTGAACAATGTCGTGACGGATGACGAAGGCCGCAATACTTCTCAGTCAGTCAACATTACATCGAAAATCCCCTCCGGATACGACCTGTCCGGCGAAATAAGCCGGAAGCTCGGATTGCTTGACATGAACGTCGGCATCAGGGCGTCCATTGACGGGGACACTTACTATGGTTTCATCAATAATGCCCTGAATACGACTCATGCTAACAGGTTCTCCATGGGGATCAGTCTTAATAAGACTGTGAGCCGGAAGTTTAGCCTCGGGGCTAATGTTGCCCCGGTTTATAGTTTAAACGAGTCGTCACTTCAAAGGCAGATCAACGATAACGGGTGGGGAATGAACAGCAGGGCATGGATTACGGTCGACCTTCCGGGAAAACTGAAGCTCGAGAATTACGGCAGGTATGAATACCGGCAGAAGACCATCGCATTCAACGAGGACTTTGCCCGGATGATCTGGGATACCAGTCTGAACAAGAAGTTCTTCAAAAACGAAAACCTGACGCTTTCACTGTCCGGAAACGATCTGCTGGATCAGAATATCGGCTTCAGCCGGTCCGCCAATGGCAACTTTATCACGCAGAACAGCTACAATACGATCAGACGCTATTTTATGTTTTCGGTCATCTGGGACTTTAATAAGATGGGCGGAGATACGCCAAAAAATAAATGATGAAGCCACCTGAAACGTCCGTCCCGCGTAATTGCCGGACCAGCGTCGGCGGGACCTTCTGCGAATGGTTGTAAATATCAGATCACTAAATTCATGAGTATGTCCCTGCTGTACATTTCGGCCGATTACACATCGGTGTTTATACTGGTTACGTATCTGCTTTTGTCCTTGCTGGTCGCTAATTTCGGAAAGCGTACCGCGTTGGGCTTTCGGGGAGTCCTGCTGATCTCCCTGCTGGTGAGCCCGCTGACCGCATTGCTGGTCGTGTTGCTTTTCCGAAGCCGGGAAACGCGCAAAGGATGAACGATGAACCGATTCCGGAGGTCATAAGCGCCAAATTATTGATTATCAATAGGTTGATAATAATATCTGCTCGCCTCGGCTCTGTCGGCAACTCCCCGTTTCCCGTTGGTGACCTGTAACTTTTTTGCCAAACTTTGGCGGCTGAGCGCCCGGGATGTAAAATTCGGTAGTTGATGCGTAGTTCGCAATTCTTGTCGGGGGTGCGTATCACGGCCGGAATTTGAAGAAAAACGCGGCTGATGTCATTTCCCGGGCCGGGTATCCGTTGTCCGCCGGAACCGGGGTTTTCCGGGCTTTGACGAAAAAGGGGGTTCCTGACGCTTCCACGGCCATTTCTTGTAAAAAAACTACGAACTACGTAGTGGGTACGCAATTTTATTTTTTCATGTTCCGGAGCTTTGTTCCAGTTAAGCGACCGGGGGCAGCGTTGGCAGATATGCCGGCCTGAATCCGGTCGGATGGTTAAACAATAACTTCAGCTAACATGAGAACAGGCAGACGAAACATCATGCACATCTCTTATTCGGATCGCGAGTATGAAAAGCTGCGCGCGTTTTTCGACAGGTCATCCTGCCAGTCCCTGTGCGAGTATGGCCGTAAGGTCCTGCTGCGGGAACCGGTTAATCTCTTTTACCGCAATGAGTCCATGGACGACATGCTTGAGGAACTGGTCGACCTGAGAATGGAATTAAAGGTCGTTCTGGTCGCCTTTGACGAGGCGTTTCAGCATTACCAGTCAGGCAGAAGCGATCCGCTTACTGCGCGGATCTTTGAATCGGTCGTTGATGAGCAGCTTCGGCCGGGTATTGGTAAAATCATGCATTTCACTGAACAAATCTGGAACCTATGGTTGCAAAATTCCGTGGCGGGAAAAGCCTGAGGCAGATCCTGACCTACAATGAAAACAAGGTCGCCGAGGGCCAGGCAGAGCTTATCGGCGAGGGCGGGTATGGTAAATCGCACAGCGACCTCACCTTTCAGGAAAAGCTGGCCCGCCTGACCGATCTCGCCGTGAGGAACTGGCGGACCATGAACAACGCGATGCACATTTCTGGACAGTGCCCGGTCTTACATATGCTGTGCTGTAAGGGATGGCCATGACTGGAAAAGCCTTCGTGAAAGTCGGGACCGGAGTTTGAAACAGGGCCTCAGGATCTCTCTTTAACTTTCTTTAGAATTCGACGAAATATTAATACCTTCAGCGTCCGAAAATGCCTGACAGATAAGTTTTTAATCTTAAATTTAAATTATAACACCGTACAGAAAAGGGAGGCTTATGAGATATACTTTACTTGGCTTAATGTTACTGGGCAGCGTTTGTTCCGCTTTCGGGCAGGAACATGACCCGACCCGGCAGCGATGCGTTTATTACGTGGATCCGAATCCCGGCAAGGGCGCGGGTCAGCTGGACGATGCATGGTGCAAGGCCTGCATGAAGATCGAAGAGGAAAAGCGAAAGCAGGAAGAGCAAAAGAACGCAGCCGAACGTCAGGCGCGTGAAGAACGCGTCAAAAAGGCTGCTGAGGAACGGCAGGCTGCGGTGAAGGCGGAAGCTGCCCGGATAGAACAGCGTAACCAGGCTGCACTGGCGGATCTGAACGATGTTAACCGGCAGAACGCCGACTTCGACAGGATCCGCCGTGAAGAAGCTGCCCGCAAGGAAGCTATCAATGCAGCGTATGACAGCCGGATGGAAAAGGCGAACAAGGCGTACAACGAGTCCCTTGCGCAGCTGCAGAAAGCGGCCACGCTGAATATTCCGAAAACCGATGACAGCTTCTGGACCGAGACCGTCGCTCCGGCCAACTACGGGGCCTTCCAGGATAAAAAGACCAAGCTATGGGGATTCGCTGACAAAAAAGGGAATGTGAAGATTCCCGCGATTTATTCCTATGCCAAAGACTTCTCCGGGGGGATCAGCTACGTGCAAAAGCGGGATAAGATCTCCGAAGCTTTTCTGATCAACGCGAAGGGTGAACCGATCATCCGGTTTGACAACGAACTGGTAAAACGATGGAGCCAGGAAACCGGGTTGCAAATCAACTCGGTCTATCCGCCCGATACAATCTCAAATGCTATGGTCATCTGCCGGTTCACCGTGAGCGGGAAAAATCAATGGGAGACCCGATATGGCGCACTGGACAAGGATGGGAACCTGATTATCAAACCTGTTTTCCATAAGATCGGCGCCTTCAAAAACGGTTCTGCGGAGGCGAGCCTGTTTCTTGAAAAGGAGGATACCGAGTTCAAGACCGTCGAGAACTACTACCGGGCAACCTATACCTTTGTGGACGCAGGTCTGATTGATAAAAAAGGCGCCTGGTTGCAGCCAGCCAGAAAGAAGCTTGAGTACGGTTACGGATATTCATGGATCCCCTCATTAACCGTCACAGATGATTCCTGGAACCGGCTGACCCAGGCCGAGAAGGATGCAGCCAAAGCGCGGATCGAGCTACAGAAGAAAAAGATGCACGCAGACGCCATGGACAGGCTGGAATCAGAAGTACGCAGCAAGGTAAGTTCGGCTGAGAGCCGGGGGTATTTAATCGAAAAACTGAAATAACGATGCTCAAGCGAATCATATATATGGCCGGGATTGGACTGCTTTGTTCCGCCGGCGTGAAGGCACAGGATGCACGGGTGGATTTTCAGGCGGCATACGAGGCGTATGAGGCCGGAGACTTAAGCGGTAGCCTGGCAAAGATCAGTAAGATCGAGCAGGGACTGGGAAAGACAAATCCGAGGATCCAGAGTTTTAAGGCGGTGGTCTACAACGAGATGGGCGATGTGAAAAAGGCACTGTATGAAACGGAAGTATATTTCCGGACGTCGCCTGATAAGAACTCTTCCGAGTATGACAGTATGGTTTCCCTGTATCAGGAGCTGAAGGACGAATCCAGAGCGCGCTTCGATGCGGCCCGCAAGGAACTGGAACAGCAGAAACAGCGCGAGATCCGGGAAGCCGAAAAGGGTATCACTGCGGAGAAAGACCAGTTCTATTATAAAGTCGCCCGTCAGGCGGGTACGATCGAGGCCTATGAACTGTTCTTGCAGAAGAACTCAACGCCCGAGCTTAAGGTGATCGTTGAGGAACTGCTCGCGGCCGAAAGAAAAAAACGGGACTATGATTCGCTGATCACCGAAGGACTGGTGCTGATGGCGGATCGTTCGCCGCTCAGCGCTCTCGAAAAATTCCAGGCTGCCGCTAAACTGCAGAGTTCCGACTGGCTGAACAAGCAGATCAGCGAGGCCGGTGAATACGCAGCTGACCTTGCTTGGAGCCAGGGCAACCAGGATCTGCTGGCGGGCCGCTGGACGTCGGCGGTAGACAACTTTAAACGCGTACTTTCATTTCGCAACTCCGCCGAGGCAAAAAGCAGACTGGAACGGGCTGAAGACGAGGCCGCCTATGCGGCTGCCGTGCGTTCGGCAGAGCCGGATCGGTTCAAGTCCTATCTTCAGTCCTATCCGAACGGCTTATGGAAGAAGCAGGCCGAAAAGTTTTTGCTGGTCTATTACAAGGAAGCGGCAGACCGGAGCCTGACCGCACACCAGTCAGCGGCGGTGAAGGGGGCCCTTCAGGAAATGAAGGCTTTGCAGTCTTCTGAATACTGGCAGCATTTCAAAAGTGATTATTACAGGATCATGCTTCACGAAGCGGTATACCTGACTTCGCGCACCAGTAAGGAGCGCATGCAGACTATCGATCCCGCGATCGCGTATTATGAAGAGCTCAATGAAGGCTCCGGCACCAGTTACAGTGGCAGACTGAAGGCGCTGAAATGGAAGAAAAAGGAGTGGAACCGCCCGGGCATGGGATATATCGCCTACTATACGGATGCCTCCTTTGACGAGATCGGTCTGATCTTCGGCATGGACAAGAACCGGGGAGTGGGAGTAAGCGTAGGTTTCCGGGCCGGGCTTGGTGCTTTTGCCGCCGATGAATTCAAGTACACCGGCAAGGACCACGTCAAGGGTATGCTGAACGTGAATCTCACCAAGAAGATCATCTATCCGCTCTGGTTATACGCGGGCGGCGGGTATACCAACTTTCAGAGCGTTGTCCGGCTGGGAAGCGACCAATCGAAAGCGGTGCTTGGCGATGAGACCATCGAAACGTTCAACCTGGAAACAGGCGTTTCGCTGCATTTGAAGCCGGTTTACCTTTCTCTCGGTTCGAGTTTTCCGTTCCTGAATGCGGAGCAGAACGCGCAGCTTGGATTTACAAAGAGTCCGTCCTACATGAATGTTTCCATCGGGTTCGGATGGTAGCCGGCTGAAGGGAACTTTTCACGACTGCAAAGGACAGTACGGATCAATGCGGTCTGTACTGTCCTTTTTTTTTCGAGCGGGGGTTTTTATTACTGGCCCTGCTTTACCTTATGGATCGATGCCGGAGTCATTCCATGGGCCTCCTGGTGGGTCTGCTTTACCGCTTCAGCGTTACCCGCCTCAGAAAGACACATGATGACGCCGTCTTTCTCATTCACCCAATAATTGAGGAACCTGACGCCGTGTTTATCTTCTACCGCCAGGTCTTTCTGATGGGCGGCTGCCACATCGCTTGCAGTTACTTTGCCGGGGCCCACCTCATGGATATCCATGAATAGTTCCCTGGTGCCTTCCGGTGTTACTTCTGTTCCTTCGGTCACTGCATACACGTTCTGCGGTTCCATTCCATGTGCTTCCTTATGGGTTTTCCGTACAGATTCGGGATCCGGCGCCGAAGACAGGCAGTAGATCAGCCCGTTTTCTTCATCGACCCAGTATCTTAAGAACTTGACCCCTGCCTTGTCCTGGATTGCAAGATCCTTTTCGTGCTCTTTGGCGACATGCTGAATGGTTACCTTTCCGGGTTCCAGCTGATGCACGTCCATGTACAGTGTCGGATTTTTAGGCTGATCCTGGGACTGGGCATAGAGGCCGCCTGAAATACAACTGATAACGGCGGCCGCCGGCAAAATTAGTCTGGTTTTCATAATACTCACTTTTAGGGTTTACCGTTAAAAACCCCCAGTTGGTATAATTGGTTTTTATAACTAACTGTAAATCTGCACCTTGCGGTGGTTCTCCTGCGAGGCGAAACGACGAAATCCTGTCCCGGTGATGCTGTAACACGGGGGCTTCGCGCGGCTCTAACTAGCGATTGCCCGTTGTTAACGCCCGTCGGTCAGGACCGGGTGGTGTAAAATCTGATTACTATGAAAACATACCTGTTTAGTCTCTGTCTATTCTTCCTGGCGCCGGCGCCCGTTAATGGCCAGGCACCGGTCAGCGAAGGGAAATTTATCCGGATCGGCGGCATTGAACAATGGGTGACGATTCAATCGGCGGACCTTTCCAATCCGGTTATCCTGTTCCTTCACGGGGGACCGGGCAGCACGATGACTCCCTATGCCGATGCGGTTTACGGTGAATGGAAAAAAGAGTTCACGCTTGTGAACTGGGATCAGCGGGGCGCAGGGCGAACCTATGGACGAAACGTACCGGAAGATGCGGGTGAGGAATTCTGGACCGGGCATCCGCTGACAGTCGAACAAATGACAGCCGACGGCATTGAGCTCTCTGAATACCTGGTAAAGAACTTCGGAAACCGGAAAATTATCCTGTTGGCCACCTCCTGGGGATCAGTCCTGGGGGCGAAGATGGCGCTGGCGCGTCCGGATCTTTACCGGGCCTATGTGGGACACTCCCAGATCGTGAACGCCGCAGAGGGATCCAGGCAGGCCTTTGAAACGGCGCTCCGGCTGGCGCGGGATGCCGCTGACACAGTATCCGTGGCAAAGCTGGAATCGCTGGGACGGCCGCCATACGGCGACGCCCGGAAAGACGGGCAACTGCTAAGAGTCATTAAGAAGTATGAAAGGCTGCGTTCAACCCCGGGTCCGGAGTCGTGGTGGATTCCCGCTCCCGCTTATGACAATGAAAAGGATGCCCGGGATCGGGAGAACGGCGATGACTACTCCTTCCTGCACTATGCCGGTCACGATAAAATGGGGGTCAGGCCGATGTCGGCTGGTATTGATCTGTTGAAGGACGGCCTGGCCTTCAGCGTTCCGGTTTATCTGATCCAGGGAGAAGCCGATATCCTAACCCCGGAAAAATTAACCAGGATCTATTTTAATGTTATCAAGGCCCCGGCGAAACGACTTATACTGGTCCCCGGCGCGGCGCACGGCCACAACCGGCCCGTAGTGGATGCCCAGTATAAGTTGGTGAGGGAGATCGCGGCCCGTTAGCCCGGTCCCGGTCTCCGGGTTAATCGACGCCGGCAGTCAGGCTGCGTCTTTCAAGGAGTACCGTATCGCGCCAGACGCCATTCATCTTGCCGATCCTTTCCCGAGTGCCCAATATCCGGAACCCGGCATCCAGGTGCAGGGCGATACTGGCCTTGTTTTCCGGAAATATGCCTGCCTGGAGCGTCCAGAAGCTCTGGCGTTCACTTTCCTGTACCAATGCCTTAAGCAGCATCTTTCCGACGCCCCTCCCTCTTGCCGCTTCGGCCACATATATACTTACCTCGGCAACGCCGGCATATACACATCTTCCCGAAACGGGGGTCAGGGCCGCCCAGCCCAGCGTGATGTCGTTTTCCACAGCCAGCAGCCGGCAGTTAACCGTGTGGGCGCTGTCCCATTCTTCCCATGTCGGCGCGGTCTGCTGGAAAGTCGCCTGGCCGGTGGCAATGCCCTCCAGGTAGATGTTCTTCACGTCTTCCCAGTGGTGGGGCGTCATATTGATTATTTCCATCATCTCAGCAGCAGCCTGAACCGGGTGAACATACTTCCGCTGCGGCCAGGGTGGTCAGCAGGACTTTCGGCTTCTTTTCGGTCGGCGGGGTGCAGCAGGCTTCTTCTGATTCGGCGGTGCCGCAGCTGCCGCCCCGGCCGATAGCCTTGCATTGAACCTGGTCAGGCCGGAGGTCGACAATCAGCGAGTCGTTTTCGATCCGGATATCGCCCGGAAACATCTGCCGGGTATCGAATACCGAATTGCCGAACTCGATCTTTACGACAGCCAGCGGGTTCAGTGGGAGCGACCGCTCCACCAGGTCAATGATCGAGAGGGCCTTTCCGGCACTCATGGCCCGCTCCGTTTGTTTTTCTGCCGGTTCCCACAGCTGAACGATGATTTCGGTCCAGGAATTCATCTTCCCGCCGCAGTCAACGGATGTAATCGGCGCCGACTTGATTTCCGTGATGTGGTACGACTGGTCGACCCAGCGGTCTTCCGCGTATTGAAACTGAAGGCTTAGGCCGGGATTCTGTTGCAGCGTTTCCTTGAACGCCTGCCAGTTAAGTGTTTGTGAGTTATTCATGATTCGGGTTGTTATTTACAGCAATCGGTTTGGGCCAGGAGATCTTTGAACAGGAAGTCCAGATCCCCTGCCAGATGTTTGACGACTTCGGTATCGATGCAGTAGCACGACTTCGGGCCGTCAACGGTTCCCCTGATCAGTCCGGCTTTCAGCAGTTCCTTCAAATGCTGGGATACGGTTGACTGGGCAAGCGGCAGTATCTCCACAATCTCTCCGCAGATACAGGTGTTCCTTTCCGCCAGGATCCGGAGGATGGCGATGCGGGCGGGGTGCCCTAGGGTCTTTGCCAGGTCTGCGGTCCGCTGGTCCGCTTCAGAGAATTCTGTTTTTTTGTTCAATGCCATTCTTTGATTCTTTCTTGTAATTATATATCGCAAATATACGATGAAGAACTATCCGTGCAAATTTTTTTCATTTTTTGTTCGGATGGTGACAGGAAATGGATTAGAAAACTCCGGGGGCAAAAAAACCGCCACGGTGCCCCGGACGGTTCTCATATTCAACAACTATAACTAGGACCTTCACCCGGCCGGTATCCGTAGATCACGGCCTGTTTTTAAGCTCTGTTCCTTATCGATGCAGGATGCCGGTCAGGATTTCCCCCGCAGCGACCGTTAATAGTTAACTACGTCGATAAGTTATAAAATATTCAAGCTACTTTCAAACTAAAGGTGTAATAATTACACCAAAAATTATTAAACCACCGAATCCAGCGGTTTACGGAGGTTCATTTCCCGTGACAACTTGTATTGCGTCGGCGTCTGGCCGGTCACCTTTTTGAACTGGGTGGAGAGATGCTGCACGCTGCTGTATCCAACCTTATAGGCAATCTCGCTCAGGGTCAGCTCATCATAGAACAGCAGCTCCTTGACGCGCTCGATTTTCTGGCGGATAATGTACTGCTCCACGGTGATACCTTCCACGGATGAGAAGAGGGTGCTCAGGGTATTATAGTCCTGGTGTAATTGGTCAGCAAGGAGATCTGACCAGTTCACTTTCAGATCCAGCGTATCCTGGTGATGGATCTGCCGGATGATCAGGTTCTTGATATTCTCGATAAGCCGGGTCCTGGAATTATCCAGCAGTTCAAACCCCTGTGCATTCAGTGATCGGGAAAGACGGGCGGTTTTCTCCTCGTCCAGCGTATCTTCCAGCACAACATATCCAAGTTCAACCTTCGCCGGTACCAGGTTCAGCTTCGCCAGCTCATCTTTTACGACCAGGATGCATCGCTGGCATACCATGTTCTTGATGTATAACTCTGTCATCTGCTGTACAAAAATACGGAGCCAGTTTTCTTTTCCGGCGTCCGGTCAGGAATTATATAACAAGTTATGGAATTCTATAAAGCGGAGCGGCATCCGGCTGTCATTTTTTGTGATCAGAACAGCATGATGCCGGCATTCCAGCCCCACCAAATGCTGGCGGCATTTCCGGTCCAGTCGGGCCGGACGATTTTTTTCCAGCCGGTCCCGCTGAACGCTACTTTCGACTCCGTGCTCATCAGGTTGCAGGATGGGCCGGCGAACAGCGTGAGGGGACGGAAGATCCGGATCTGAAGGTTCGATTCGACCCGGTTCAGCAGCCTGATCTCCTCCGGTTGCCGGGCATACAGGAATCTTGAAGATGCCTCAGCAGAGACCGATATTCTTTTTGAAAGTATGAAGTCATGGCCGAGCCCCAGTCCGGCTGCGTATACCCTGAGGCTGTCGGTTTTCGCCTGATTCATGCCTGCAAGGATACTCGTATATAATTTTGCGTTACCGGTCTTGATACTGACGTTCCGGGCCAGCGTTTCGTTCGCTGACAGGACGACCTTGTGGTAGCCGGTGCTGACCCAGTTGATCAGCCCCAGGCTGTACCCGGTTGAAGAGTGGGCGACATTGATGAGGCCGATCTGCATGCCTCTCATTTCCTTTGCCGCGTTGATCAGCCCGACCTGCACGCCCCGCATCCGGCCTGCAGCGATGTTCGTGACTCCGGCAACCTGAACTCCCTCGAAGTCCTTCCGGGCCAAGGTTCCGACGCCGGCCACCTGCAGCCCGCGCATGGTGCCGGCCGAACTCAAAATGCCGCCGACCTGGGCGCCCGCCATGGTATCGCGCACCGTGTTGCCGATTCCGCCGACCTGGACACCTTCAGCGCTTCGGAGCACGGTGTTGAAGATCCCGGCGACCTGGACGCCATGGACGGATCCGCCTGCGACGTTGGATAGGCCCCCGACCTGGATAAACCCCACATCGCCTTTATTGATGTTGAACAGGCCGGCGATCTCAGCGCCCTGTACCCCGGCTGTGTAACCGCCCAGGACATTCAGTGAAAACTTGTTCACCACCTGCGAGCTGAATAGTCCCTGTGAGCTGATGCCGGGAAGCAGCGATGCCTGGTAGGGCGTGCTGGCGAGCAGGTCCGGGAGGTTCAGACTCTGGATCTTTTGCCTGGAGGACACCAGGAGGCGCCCGAGCCGTGAGTTCTCCAGCTCCTGGAAACCGGAAGCTCCGGCTCCGAACCCGCCGGAGTCCTCGTAGCCTTCCCGTCCGACCAGTATCCCGGACAAAAATACGACTGTGGTGTCCCGATAATTTTCGCGGCTGGCCGAGACGATGATCATCGGGTGATTGCCCCGGAGTTTCAGCGTGAAAAAGCCGTCCTGTCCTGTAAGGGTTGAGCGCAGCAGACGGGGCTCGTAAATACTGACGTCCTTTACCGCTTCCCCGGTCCGCTCGTCCCGGACATAGCCGGTCACCAGCGATGCTCTTTTTTCATTCCGGATGGTCTCGGGAACGATCTCGAATTTGGAGAAGGCCGGCCGGAGGATCACATAACCGGGACTTTCCCGGTATTCAAATCTTTTGGTAAGCAGGCGGTCGAGAATCTCTGCGACCGGTCTGTTCTTCATGCTCAGGGTCACCAGGCTGTCCTGCGGGACCAGCGAGCTGCTGTACGAAAAATAGAAGTTTCCTTTTTTCGCGATTCCTTCGAGGACATCGCTCAGCCGCGCGTTCCTGACCTCAATGTCCAGGGGTTTGTACAGGTACCTCGTCATCCGGACCACCGGCTGTCCCGCGGCGGTCCCTGCGATCAACAGGCAGATCAGGAGGGACGGGATAAATGATCTCATTTCTTCAGGATGATCCGGCGGTCCTTCTTTTCGATTTTCAGGTCAAACGTTTCCGTCAGGACCTGCAGGATGGTATCCAGGGAGCTGTCGCTGAAGGTGGTTGTCAGCCTGAGGTCGTTGAGTTCCGGATCCTGCAGGACAATATCCGCCCGGTAGACCTCGTTGAGTTTCTCCACGATCCGCCCCAGGGGCGTATTGTCGGCCGTGAATTTCCGGCTGCGGTAATAGTTGTGGAGATTGTCGGTCACGGAGCTCCTTACCAGCTGTCCGTCAGGACCGGTTATCGTGACCTTCTCTCCGGGATGTAAAAGAATCCGATCGTCCCCGCCCGAAACTTCGACGATGCCGGTCTCTACCAGGACCTCCGTTTCATTGCTGGTGTGTCTGACGTTGAATGACGTGCCGACGACCTGGACGGTGATGTCGTCGGCATGAATCACGAACGGTCGCTTCCTGTCGGGCGTCACATTAAAAAATACCTCTCCGCTGTCCAGGGTAACGGACCGTTTTTCCCTATCGAACGCCTCGGGGTAGGAGAGCGACGAATTCCGGTTCATGGTTATCCGGGTCCCGTCGGGCAGGGTCCTGGAAGCGGTGTCTGATGCCGTTAACACCGTTTCATAATCCGTTTTCAAATAGGAATAGATCGCCCAGCCTGCAAGTATGACCAGCACGGCGGCCGCATACCTCAGCCAGGATGGCCGGTGAAGGCCGTGGACCTTAACCTGTTTCGGCGGCTGAGCATCACGCCGGGCCAGGAAACGTTCCCAGGCGAGATCCGGATCCGCTTTCCGGGCGTCGAGCAGGTTGCGGCTGGCATTCCAGATGGTCTCCAGCTGCGCAAACTCCTTGCGGTTAGCCGGGTCGGCCTCCAGCCACGCCCGGATATCCGAATCTTCTTCTGCTGAAGTTTCCCTGAGAAGGAACCGGATCAGCTGCTCATCATTCATTGCTGTCATCCTATTTGATCTTTCCCATGGTTATTAACATCAATAACAGCGGCAGATAGTCTCCGAGGCGAAGCCGGAGGTGCTTCAGGGCGTTGCCCATCTGCTTCTCCACCGCTTTCACGGATACGCCGAGGCGCTCGGCGATCTCGCGGTATTTCAGGTCTTCGAACCGGCTCATCTGGAAAACCGTGAGGCACTGTTCGGGCAATCCCGCCAGGGTCTCGTGCAGCCTTCGCTCAAGCTCTCTGAGCTCAAAGCCGGGAACCGGTTTGCTGTTCTCTTCCTTCATCAGGTAGGCCGTATGAGTTGTATAAGTGGTGCTGACCTTCCGGTGCTTCAGGCTGTTCAGGCAGTCGTTGTGCACGCACCGGTACAGGAAGGCTTTAAGGGATGTCCGGATGGTCAGTGCGTCCCGTTTCTCCCACAACTTCAGAAACATCGTCTGAACGACATCCTCCGCATGCTCCTCGTCCTGCAGCATGACCCGCGCATAGGCGTGCAGTGCCGCATAATGTTCTCTGAACATGGCGCCGAATGATTCCTCATCGAAACTGTACTGCCGGTCGGGGGCTTCTGTTGCGGTTATTTCCACGATTGCGTTAAGCCGCAAAGATACCCTTTTTATTAGGTAAAAAGGGTATCGCGACTATATCGCCCGGGAACGGGTTTATAGTTTTCGGATGTCTCCCGAACCGCTGATCTCTTCATCAATTTCCGGGTTGCCGGCGTAGTAAACATCTCCGCTTCCGCTGATCCGCACCTTCAGCAGGTCCAGGGCAGTTACCCATGCGGTTCCGCTTCCCGAGATCTTCACTTCGGCTTCGTCAGCTACCAGGTTCCGGAGCCGGACCTTTCCGGAGCCTGAAAGGCTGGCGGACAGATACCGGCAAACGATCTCGTTCTGGATTTCCAGCTGGCCTGAACCGCTGAGCGATGCGCGGAACGACCGTACCTGAGGGAATGCACCGGCGACGGTCGTTCTGCCGCTTCCGCTCTGGGATACGCCGCTGATCTCCGGCATGGTCAGGTACACGACGATATCATCCCGGTGGACGTTCCAGATGTTATCGTAGCCAAGTTCCATTACCCCGTTGATCACCCGGGTCTTGAACCGGGGAACCAGGTTGGAGGATCCCTGAAGCTCGACCCTGAACTCCGGGCCGTATTGGATGTGTACGCGGGTCGAGCCGCTGCTTCTGACGGACGTGAACTCGCGGGTGCTCCGGGTTTCAGTGATCACATCCCCGTTGCCTCTGAGCCGGTCTTTGGTGCAGGAAGAAAGAATGAGCCCGGTAAGGGCGATAAACAGATATCGCCATGCGCTGGTCTTGTTGGTTTTCGTATTCATCTCTGTTAATTGTTAATGTTTATGATTCAGTTAAAGGAAAAAGTGCAGTCCGGCCGTATAGCCGATGTAGTAGCCGCTTGTCCGGCCGTCCCGGTGCGTCCGTTCATAAATGAGGCGGGGGATCAGGTTCATCGTTTCCGGGGATGAGCGGTGAACCCATGTAAACGCCGGTCCGCCGAACAGTTCGATCGTATTGAACAGCCTGACCGCGGGCAGGAGGCGTGCGGATCCTTTGAAGAATTCGGCGAACCGGAAGTCATGGAGTGCGGTCGCCGCCAGTTCGGCATTCACCCGGAAATGGTTCGTCATATGGATATGTCCCCCGAATCCCGCTTCGAGCGCAAAGATGTTCCGGTATGTCCTGTCCAGATTATAGCCTGCACCAAGGATCCCGTAGAGGTTCCGGCCCCCGGACCGAAGCGAGACGAGCGAGGTGGCGTTTTCATCGAGGGTTACACCAAGGCCGATCTCACCTTTCCGGATGATGTTGATGATCCCGATGGGATTGTCGCTGCTGTCTGCGATATTGATGAATCCGGCGAACTGGGCACCCTTCACCTTGCGCGCAATGTTGATGAACCCGGCAAACTGCGAGCCCCGGACATCGCCGGCGGTATTGATGAACCCGGCGAACTGGGAACCGTCGATATCTTTGGAGGTATTGGTAAATCCGCCGAACTGCGAGCCGGTCACATCACCGGCCACATTGGTAAAGCCGGCGAACTGAAAGCCGTCGACGGCTGCTGCGCGGTTCGAAAATCCTGCAAACTGGCCGCCGGAAACGTCTTTCCGGGCGACGTTCGTGAAGCCGGCAAACTGCAGACCGGCCCCTTCGCCGTAGGTATTCGCAAATCCGCCGAACAACAGGCCTTCGGACCGGCCGCCGATATGATTCGAAAATCCTGCGAACTGGACGCCGGTAGCGTTGTGCCTGATGACCTGGGTGATTCCTGCAAAAGAAAACGCCGTTTCTTCCGCGGAGATCCCCGCGACCAGGTTCACTGAAACCGTATTGGTGTCATAAGGTGCACCGGTGCCATTGGTGCTGAACGGATAGAAGAGGCCGATCTGGATATTCCTGACGGGGATTTGTGCCGGGCTTGTACTAGGGACCAGGCAGGCCGCAAACAATGCACCTGCACTCAGCACTGAATTAAGGATGTTTCTGTTAGTCTTCATTGGGGTATTTTAACATGAGACAACCTGGTCCGGCAGTACCCTACCCGGATATGATTTTTTTTTTCGCTCGTGGAACGGAGCCCTTTGGAATGATTCATGATGCGTGTCCGGAAAAATATAGTGTGTTATGGCAGAGATGAATAAATGTGCACTGATCACCGGTGCCTCCAGCGGAATCGGGTTTGAACTCGCTAAACTATTTGCAAGGGACAAGTATAACCTGGTGATCGTCGGCAGGAAACCGTCGGACCTGGAGCGATGCGCAACGGAGCTGCGGGGCATGGGAGTTCAGGTAGAACCTGTCGTGGCTGACCTGTTTGAGAAAGACGCAGCCATGAATATCTATAATGAGGTGAAATCCCGCGGAATTCAGATCGATGCGCTGGTCAATGACGCGGGGCAGGGCGAATACGGCCTGTTTACCGACACGGACCTCGACAGGGAGACCGACCTGATCCAGTTGAATATCGTGGCCTATGTCGCGCTCACCAAGTATTTCCTGAAGGATATGATAGCGCGGGGCCATGGAAAGATCCTCAATGTCGGTTCCATTGCCGGCGAGGTACCCGGTGCCTACCAGTCGGTTTATCACGGCACCAAGGCCTTCATCAATTCCTGGACTGAAGCCCTGCGAAGTGAAGTGAAGGATAAGGGTATTACCGTTACCCTGCTGCTTCCCGGTGCTACCGACACGGATTTCTTCAACAAGGCCAGTATGCAGGAATCCAAGATTCTGGATACCAGGTTGTCAACACCGGACGAGGTGGCAAAAGACGGATTCGATGCGCTGATGAAAGGCGACGACAAGATCATTTCCGGCCTGAAGAACAAAGCCATGGTTGGAATGAGTCATGTGCTGCCTGATGAAACCGCCACGGACATGATGAAGAAACAACAGGAGCCTCGGAACAAATAGGATCCGGCTGGCTCATGGCCCGGAGGTTTTTCTCCGGGCTTTTTTCTTTTCACCTTCCCTGTCAGTAATTGTAGGGTTGCCGTCAACAGGTACGACCGGATTCCGGGAACTGGAGCGCCTGCCGGTTCCGGTTAGGGAGTATGCGGACAGGCAGATTGATATTTCAGAATAAAGCGGACCTGCTATACGGTACTCACCCTGTTAATTTGAACCAGCGCTGCGGTCTGTACTGCGATCAACTTTTTTCGAAGTTCATGGTTACTTAAATTACTAAAAAGTAAAAATGTTGCCATGGCTTATCACGACATTCAGACTTTACTGGGCGCTGAAGCGGAAAACCTGCTGAGCTATTCCAGCACAACCGTAGCAAAAGATCAGCTGCACGCCCCGTCTCCGGATTTTATCGACCGCATTTTCGTTCAGAGCAACCGGAGTCCGCAGGTACTGCGCAGTCTTGCCGCCCTGTACTCACATGGCCGATTATCGGGTACCGGCTACCTTTCGATCCTGCCGATCGACCAGGGCATCGAACACACGGCCGGTGCGTCCTTTGCGAAGAACCCGATGTACTTCGATCCCGACAATATTCTCCGGCTGGCGATCGAAGGGGGCTGCAATGCGGTGGCGACCACCTTTGGAAATTTTGCCATGGTCTCCAGGAAGTATGCTCACAAGATTCCTTTTATCGTTAAGCTGAACCATAATGAACTGCTGACCTTTCCGACCAAGTACGATCAGATTATGTTCGGCTCCGTCCGTGATGCCTGGAATTTGGGCGCTACCGCAGTCGGTGCGACCATCTATTTCGGGTCCGAACATTCGGGCCGGCAGATCGTCGAGGTCGCCCGCGCGTTCGAAGAGGCTCATTCGCTGGGGATGGCGTGCATCCTCTGGTGCTATACACGCAATAATGCGTTTAAGAAAGACAACGTGAATTACGAGGTCGCCGCCGATGTCACCGGCCAGGCGAACCATATAGGCGTGACGATCCAGGCGGACATCATCAAGCAAAAGCTGCCTGAGAACAACGGCGGATTCACCACGATCGGCTTTGCGAAAAGCGATCCAAGAATGTACTCGGAGCTTTCATCCGACCACCCGATCGATCTGTGCAGGTACCAGGTGCTGAACTGTTATATGGGCCGTGCGGGACTGATCAACTCCGGCGGGGAATCCAAAGGCGCTTCCGACCTGGCGGATGCCGTTCGGACGGCCGTCATCAACAAGCGGGCAGGGGGCATGGGCCTGATTCTCGGGCGGCGCGCTTTCCAGCGTCCTTTTGACGAGGGCGTAAAGCTTCTCCATACCGTTCAGGATGTTTACCTGACACCGGAAATCACCCTGGCGTGATCGCGTCCGGTTCCTTTTCTGTGGGGTAATACTATATTCGTTTATGGCGAAGATCCATATCAAACGTATTTATGAACCGGCTGAGGCATCGGATGGTTACCGGATACTCGTTGACCGGCTCTGGCCGCGGGGCCTGAAAAAGGAATCGGTGGAGATAGACCGGTGGGCAAAGGAACTGGCGCCGTCGACCGAATTGCGCAAGTGGATACACAGCCAGCCTGAGAAATGGCAGGAATTCGAGGGGAAGTACATCCTGGAACTCGAGGGTATGGACATGCGGGATTTTCTGCATTCGATCAGTAACCAGGAGCTGGTGACCCTGCTGTATGGTGCCCGGGATGAAAAGCAGAACCATGCGCAGGTCCTGCAATCATTCCTGCTTAAAAAACTACAGGCAGATTCCTAGGAATTGCCTGCTGCTTTTGGTGCCTGGCGTTCGCCTTTCGGTTCGTTTCGCTTAAATGGCTTCTTTTTCTTCCCGTTCCGCTTCTTCTTGTTCAGTTCGGTAGCCGGCTTGAATTCCGGGGACGGACCGATCTTCTCAGGAAGCGGTGTCTGCGGTATCTGGCGGCCCATCAGCTGCTCGATGTTCCGGAGCTTACGCTGGTCACGTTCGTTCAGGAACGTGATCGCCTTTCCGGTACTTTCTGCACGGGCGGTTCTTCCGATCCGGTGAATATAATCCTCAGGGTCCGAAGGAACATCGTAATTGATGACGAGCTCAATGCCCTCGATATCGATACCGCGCGAAAGGACGTCCGTACCGATGATGACCGGAAGCGCCTTGTTTCGGAAATTCAACAGGATCTCCTCCCGTTCCGGCTGTTCAAGGTCTGAATGGAAACCGCGCGTCTTGATCCTGGCGGCCCGTAATGCCTTATCGACCTCTTTTACCTTGTCTTTCGTTCCGGCAAAAATGATCGCATTGGAGAACCGGCCCTCTGTCAGAATGTTCTTGATCAAGGCGATTTTCTGCGTGTCGTGAACTTTATAGACGGTCTGGTCGATGCCTGCTGCCGGCTGCGATATGGCAAGACTGACCTGCTCCGGTTCATGAAGGACGGCAGATGCGAGCTTTCGGATCTTATCCGGCATGGTAGCCGAAAATAACAGCGTCTGGCGCTTCTTCGGAATGTAGCTTACGATCCGCATGATATCTTCCTGGAATCCCATGTCGAGCATCCGGTCGGCTTCATCCAGTACGAGGAACTGGAGCTGGTCCAGTTTCAGGACGCCGGACGTAAGGTGTGCGATCAGCCTTCCCGGTGTTGCGACCAGGATATTCACTTTGTTGGTGATGGCTCTTCGCTGCTGTTCGTATACGATCCCGTCACCGCCGCCGAAGATGGCTACGGAGCTGATCTCGGTAAAATAGGAGAGGCCTTCGATCTGCTGATCGATCTGCTGAGCCAGCTCCCGGGTGGGCGCAAGAATCAGGGCCGTCGTCTGATGCGTGTTGTTATTTGCGATCCGGTCCAGGATCGGCAGGAGGTAGCAGGCGGTCTTTCCGGTACCCGTCTGGGCACATGCTATAATGTCTTTTCCTGTCTGAATGATGGGCATTGCTGCTTCCTGTACGGGAGTAGGGGTTTTATAACCCATACTGAGCAATCCTTCAAGTAAATCGTTATTAAAATTGAATTCTTCGAACGTCACAATATGTAAGTAAAGCAGCAAGGTATGAAAATTGTCGTACTTGGCCGCACTTTTGCAGCGGAAGTTACAGTCATATAACAATCTACGCCCTGTCCGGAGACGCCCGGACGACTTTTCTGTATTACTTTTACAGGCACTCAATTCAGATTATGCGAACCATCAAACATATTCATGAGGCCGTTTCAGCGCCTATCGGAGACCTGGTCACCTACCGGGCCCTGCCTACCTATTCTGTAGAATATATCGACCCCTTCCTTTTTCTCAATCACCACGGGCCGCAGGTATACCCGCCTGGCAACCAGGGCCTCCCCTTCGGTCCGCATCCCCACCGGGGATTTGAGACGGTGACGTTCGTGCTGGAAGGCGACATATATCATAAGGACTCGGGCGGCAACACAGGTATCATCCGGCCCGGGGGCGTTCAGTGGATGACTGCGGGCAGCGGCCTGGTGCATTCGGAGATCTCTTCGGATTCATTCAAACAGGCCGGCGGGCCGCTGGAGATTCTGCAGCTGTGGGTAAATCTCCCGGCGCGCTACAAGATGGTAGCCCCCTCATATGCAGACCTTCAGAAGGAGGATATTCCTGAAGCTGTACTGGATGAGGGCCGGGTTCGGGCCCAGATCGTATCCGGAAGTTTCGCAGGGCAGGCGGGGGCATACCAGTCGCTTACCGATATCCACATGGCCGTTCTTTATTTAGAGGGCGGCGCGAAACAGGCCCTGCGTATTCCCGCAGACCGTAATATTTTTTTCTATGTCGTCCGGGGTTCGGTGACGACAGCGGGCCATACGGTGAACAAGCTGCAGCTGGCGGAATTCAACCAGGACGGCGAGGAGCTGGAGATTATGGCTAACGAAGATTCGGTGGTCCTGTTTGGGCACGCCCAGCCCTATGACGAGCCCGTGGTGGCTCAGGGACCGTTCGTAATGAATACGGTGGAGGAAATCCGATCGGCGTACCATGACTATCAGCAAGGTAAGTTCGGGGTGCTGAACAGCTGACGGCAAACCATCCACGGCCTTTCTGCATTTACTATTAAAAGTTAATATGGAGAACGAGCACAATGTTGTACCTGTAGAGATCTTCAGTGGCAGCCTTTGGGAGGCTGAAGTGGTTCAGGGATTGCTGAACAGCGAAGGTATCGAGACCTTTGTCCGTGACGACCAGACCGGCACGATCGCCCCCTGGGTTGTCGTGTCGGGGGGCGTGGATTCTGTCCGGCTGATGGTCGCCGAGGCTGAAGCGGCCCGGGCCAGGCAAATCATTTCCGAATACCGTGAGCAGTAAAGTGACGGATTTTCCCTGCGGTGTGTCCGGAATAACGGTGCCGGCTGCTATTTATTGAAACAATTTAAATGGTTATGTTATTTAATAGTGATCTCGCAACCGGAGTAGTCAGAGGGGGATTCTTATGAATGAAAAGTCATCCAATACCATCATTCCTGTCGAAGAACAGTTTCGGATCATGGCCGACACCGCGCCGGTAATGATCTGGATCTCGGGCACCGACAAGAAGTACTATTTCTTTAATCAGGGATGGCTGGCCTTTACCGGCCGGACGCTGGAGGAGGAAATGGGGAACGGATGGGTGGAGAACCTGCATCCCGATGATTACGAACGGTGTTTCAATACGTATCATGCGGCGTTTGACGCGCGGAACACTTTTCGCATGGAATTCCGGTTGAAACGGTTTGACGGCCAGTACCGCTGGCTGCTGAACAACGGCGTACCACGGTATACCGCCGACGGCGACTTCGCAGGATACATCGGTTCCTGCGTCGATATCCATGAGATGGTGGAGGCGGAATCGCTGAAGGACGAATTCATCAGTTCGGCCAGTCATGAGCTGAAGACGCCTGTGACCACGATCAAGGTGTACTCGCAGATGCTGGAGGACTTTTTCGACAAGGAAGGCAACGACCGGCCCCTGAAGTTCCTTAAGAAGGTCAACACCCAGGTGGTCAAGCTGACCAAGCTGATCAATAACCTGGTGGATCTGACCAAAATTCAGGGCGATGTATACGAGTACCAGTATTCCTGGTTTGATTTCAACAAGCTCATCGCCGAGGAAGTGAGGAAAACCCAGTACGAAACGAGCCAGCAGGTGATCCACCTGGAAGGCTTCGCAGAGAAGCTGGTCTTCGGCGACCGGGAACGCATCCGGCAGGTAATCAGCAACCTGCTTGACAATGCCATCAAGTTCTCACCGGAGGCTGATTCGGTCGAGGTGTTCGTGTCGGAAACGGATTCCGAGTTAAGCGTTTCGGTAGTGGATCATGGCATAGGAATTGAGGAAAATCAAACGAGTAAGATCTTCAACCGGTTTTACCGGGTTTACAACCGAACCGCCAATACGTTTCCGGGTCTTGGTCTGGGTCTGTATATCGCCTCCCAGATCATTCAGCAGCATAACGGAGAGATACGGGTTGACAGCACCGGGAACGGCACCAAATTTACCTTTACCATACCTTTTAGAACCTAACAAAAATGCCCCGTAGAATTCTAGTAGTGGATGACGACACGTTTATCCTGGATGCGCTCCAGGAACTGTTGAATTATTCAGGTTATGACGTCGATACTACCCCCAAGGGTGATGAAGTGTTCAGCAAAATAGAGGAGTATCATCCCGACCTGATCCTGCTTGACATCATGCTGTCCGGCCGGGACGGACGGGATATCTGTAAAATGCTGAAGAGCAACGACCAGACCAAGTCGATCCCCGTCATCATGGTCTCAGCGCACCCGTCCGCTCCGGAGGCGATCCGGGATGTGGGGGCCAACGACATCGTAAGCAAACCGTTCGACATTCACAACCTGCTGGAAAAGATCGAGCTGCAGCTATCGGCGTGACCGTTTTCTGACCAGCACGGCGTTCGCGACTTTCCGTTCGCCTTCATGATCCCATTTCTTGTTGTCACTCGGGTAGTTCACCACACCGGTTCCTGCCTGACCGCGCACCCATAGGGCCGTCGAGCCGCCCCCATCCAGGTTGACGGCATCGTCCAGCTTCAGCCAGGTGAGCACGCTTCTCAGTTCCGTCAGGCTCATGCCTGCGGCGTTTTCGGACCTTCCGTCCACCGTAATGAAATAGGCCTTGTTCCGGCGGGTAGCCACGGCGGAACGCGGATGCCTTAACTTGACGAACATGGTTGAGTCCAGCGGGAACGGTTTTCCCGACTCGACCATCAGTGGTCCGGTCAGCATGACTTCTTCGCCTTTCAGGTTGTGTTCCCAGGTGTCTTTACCGTCCCAGGCCTCAATGGCGAGCTTCCCGTTACGGATCACCAGGGCCGCCTTCTGATGGATGGCGCGGCTGCCGTCTTTGTTCAGCCTGTTCTCATTGATCACCTTGCCGTCTGCTTTCAGGAAATCGACGGATCCCCCGTTTTTCACGTCAAAGAAGGTTCCGTTTATTGCGGCAATAGCATTTTCCCGGCGGCCGAACTCGCTGGTCGCCACACGTTTGCTCGTCTCATACCCGATTTTTACCTGGTTCCGCCGGCGCTGTCTGATCTCCAGGATCGTGATGTGCTGGCTCGAGGAGAAAAGGTTCTGATCGAAGTGTGCGGTTTTCAGGCGGATGCCCGGCGCGATGCGCGTGGTTTCCCAACCGGTCTTAACTACGGCCAGGGAATCGGTCTGGGCGGAAGCTGAAAGGGTCAGTACGGTCAGGGCGGAAAACAGGAAATTTCGCATGAAGTGTCGGCAGTTAACGGGTGGAATACTTTTAAACATAGTGGATTTAACGGTGTTAAATATAAGCCTAGAAAAAACAAAACGAAATGAAAATGAATTTTCCACGTCACATGGTCCCCGGAAAGTCCGTCAATGCAGACAATATTACCATTAATCTGGACTGGCCGGAGCGATACACTTCCGTACTGGTAGGAGTAAGCCTGTTTTCCTCGGGCCTTAAGAACCTGATCAGTCATCCGCTTACCAACCTCGTTAAAACAGCCGCGGGAGGCTATCTCCTTTACCGCGGTCTGACCGGGCACTGCCCGTTGTATTCCAGTATCGGCAAATACAATACGACCCCGCGGAACGTGAATATCCGGGCTTCCTTTTCGGTAGCCCGCCCCCGGACCGAGGTCTATGACTTCTGGCGGCAGCTCGACAACCTGCCGCTTTTTATGCGCCATCTGAAACAGGTTACCGTGAAGAGTCCGCTCAGGTCACACTGGGAAGTTAAACTGCCTGTTGCGCAGATCAGCTGGGATGCGGAGATCGTGGAAGATCAGCCGGGATTCATGATCGGCTGGCATTCGGTTCCGGGGTCCACGATCCATAACGCCGGTAAGGTGGAGTTCCGCGATGCGCCCGGGGGAAGCGGGACGATCGTCAATGTCGTGATCAGCTATACGCCGCCTGCCGGGGGGGTCGGTACGGCCGTCGGACAGTTACTGACCCCGGTTTTTGAAAAGATGGTCCGCGAGGATGTAAACAACTTCAAGAGCTATATGGAAGGTCAGGGGAAGGTCCCTGCCGCAAACACCGGTCTGCTCGACTCACCCCTATATTCGACGCCTTAAGGTCAGGATGACCCGGTCCGTCCGGGTCTGGCCTTTGCCCAGCACTTCCAGCAGGAGGCTTCTCCCGTCTTTTGACCGGAGGATCTCGTCAAGCTCCTCCATGGACATTTCATCGGCCCGCTTGAAGTTGACCGAGATCAGCTCGTCGTCCTTCATCAGCCCGACCTCTTCGGCGGGCGATCCCTTTTCGACCCGCAGGATAAACTTCCGGGTGTAGTCGCTGCCGCCGGAGATGAGGTCCATCCCGCTCATATTGTGTTCGAACGGGTCCTTTATAGCGATGGTCGGCCGCAGATAGATGGCGCCGCGGCTGTAGTCGAAAACGACGGTAAACCGTTTCAGAATACTGGTCCCCATATTTCCGTTACGGGAGATCGAGGTGATCTTGGCTGCAACATTGTCATAGTCGGGGAATGCCGTGATCACATTCCGGAGCTCATATTTGGCCAGCTTCAGGGACCTGATCCGGCTCAGGTAGCCGAAGATGGGTCCGGAGAGTCCGATGCCCAGGTTGGCCGGTACGTTGAGCGGCGGGACCGGGAAGGGAACCCCGTTCTCCGTTTCAAGGGATACCGGGTGGCCTGCGCCCGTATCCAGGATAAGCTTGGCGAGCAGTTTCCGGGATGATTCAAGCTCGATCTCGGCGGTGATATAGGGCTTACGCTCTTCGATCGTAATGGGGATCCGGGCGCCCTTTTTAGGAATGTAATAGGTGTTGGGCCTGTAAAGCGTGATCTGGCGGGCGATGTAATTGATCTTGATAATGAAACTGCTGAACAGCTCGTACCCGATCAGTCCGTGGATCTTGATGCCCGTCAGCCCGGACAGGTTGAAGGCATCCTCTTTCAGGATGGCTGCAGACATGTTTTTGGCGGTCGTCTGGCCCAGCTCAAAATCCAGGCCGACACAGACACTTGCCATGATATCCTCGCCCTCCCCGAAACCCGTGATCCGGATGTCACGTACATAAGTCGGTTTCAGGACGCCGATCAGGGTCGGATCGGTGATCAGGCACAGGCCGACCCCCGTATCCAGGACGAAGTTATAGGGCCCCTGACCGTTGATCATCATCGGGACAACCATAAGGTTTTTCACCAGGCGGAACGGGACGACCTGTCGTTTTCTTCCTGAGTTGAATTCGAAAAACACGTCGTCGGGAGCCGAATATGCCGATTGGGCGGCCAGGCATATGAAAAGCAGGCAGAAGCACACGAGCCTCCGGATGGGTGATCTTCCTTTTTTATGGTAAAAATGCAATTTCAATCCCGATCCTTTTATACTTTTAAGTTATGAAACTATTTCGATTCCTGTTACTTCTGACTTTATTTTCTGCCGCCGGATCCGTTTTTGCAGGGCCGATCCGCCCCGGAAAGATCAAGCGGCTCTTTAAACGGTCGGAAGTACTGAACAGGCATCATGTGGGATTCGTGCTGTATGACCTGGAAAAAAAGAAGCAGATCTTCGGTCACCAGGAGGACAAATACTTCACGCCCGCCTCCAATACCAAGCTTTTCACCTTTTATGCCGGCCTCAAGATGCTGAAAGACTCCATTCCGGGGCTCCAGTATGTGGAAAAAGGTGATTCGATTATTTTCTGGGGTACCGGCGATCCGTCCCTGCTCCATCCGGATTTCCCGGATCAGCCTGTCCTCCGCAAGTTGGCGGCCTCCGGTAAGAAGCTGTTTTTTGCGCCCGGCCGTTATACCGGGGAGTTCTACGGGACCGGATGGGCCTATGATGACTATAATGAATATTACCAGCCGGAAATGGGCGAACTGCCGGTTTACGGCAATGTCGTCCGGTTCACTTCGGAACATGGTTCGCTGACCGGCAATGTGAAGTCATCCTGCTATGAAGTGCTGACAGACAGCCTGGCCATGTCCCGGAAGTTTGTCATAAAGCGCGACCTCTTCGCCAATGTATTCCACAGGCCTCCGTATGCTGTGCCCGCAGGGTATAAACAGGAAATTCCGTTTCGGTACAGCACGGACCTTTCGCTGGCGCTCCTTTCCGATACGCTGAAAAAGGAAATCGGCATCGTTCGCCGGCCGTTCCCGGCCACAGGCGCGGGAACCTGGTACAGCATTTCCCGGGATACCCTTTTCAGGCATATGCTGCAGCCCAGTGATAACTTCATGGCCGAGCAGATTCTGTTGATGTGCGCCGCCGAAAACGGTCTTGAACTGAATGCTGGTCAGGTTATCGAATATGTAGAAAAGAATTTCCTGGCCTCCCTGCCGGATGAACCCCAATGGGTCGACGGGTCGGGACTTTCCCGGCAGGACCTCTTCACCCCGCGCAGCATGATCCGGTTATGCGAACTGATCTACCAGGAGTTTTCCGGACGTGAGGCCGCCCTGTTTGAACTGCTCCCGCAGGGGGGCAAAACCGGAACGCTCCGCAATTACTTCAAGGCGGACCGCCCCTTTGTGTTCGCGAAGACCGGGACCCTGTCGAATAATGTGAACCTTACGGGATACCTGGTGACCAAAAAAGGGAAGAGGCTGGCCTTCAGTTTTATGAATAACAATTATACGCAGCCGACCGCCGAGGTCCGTAAAGAAATGGACCGGATCCTGAGCGCTGTCTACCGGGATAACTAGCGGTAGCGCGATGTTTCCAAATAATTTTGCAGAAGCGAGATCTCGTCTTATTTTTGGACTTCTTTAGAATAAGTCTAAATAAATAGAACGAGACCCCGTTATGAAAGTATTTTTCCGTACCGTCCACCTCTACCTGAGCCTGGCCTCGGGGGCCGTGATTATGATCGCTTGTCTGACAGGCGCGATACTGGTCTTCGAGAAGGAGCTCCAGATGGCCTTCAACCACGACCGCTATTACAGTGCCGCTGTTACCGATCCGCTTCTGGTAGATGAACTGGTAGCCAGCGTCAAAAGGCAATATCCCCAAGCGAAGATCGGAGACATCAGGATCTATGGGGATCCGGCAAGAAATGCGGAGATCGGCGTGACCCTGAGGTCGCCGGAGTCATCGAAAGAAGGAACTGCCGTCCCCACAGAAGGCGGTGCCCGGAAAAAACGCGGCAGTGAAGACGGTGAGAAAGGCGGGAAGAGCCGGGAGGCAGGGGGCGGCCGCGGCGAGAAAGCTAAAAGCGGCGAACAGGGCGGCGGCCGCGCTACCCATACGGCCTTTGTCAGCCGGACGGACGGCAGGGTTGCCGAACTCTACAGTTACCGGGAAACCTTCTTTTACAAGGTGTTCGCCCTGCATCGCTGGTTGCTGGGTTCCAGCGACGGCATAGGCAAATACATTGTCGGAGTTTCCACATTTATTTTCCTTTTCATCCTGATCACCGGAATCATCCTGTGGTGGCCGAAGACGCGCCGGATCCTGAAACAGCGCCTGAACGTCAAGTGGGACGGAGGCTGGAAACGGCTGAATCATGACCTGCATCTGGTCCTGGGCTTTTATTCGGCAATTTTCCTGTTCATCTTTTCTTTTACGGCGATGTCCTGGTCCTTCAAATGGTTCAACAAGGGGATCTATACGGTGACCGGAACAACCCAGGAGACGCCGGAACCGCCGGTTTCGGTCGTCCGGGCCGGCATGTCACCCCTTACCGCCGAACAGGCGTTCAGCATGTTCCGGGATCGGGTGCCGGGGGGAGTTTCCTACCAGATCAAAGCTCCGCGGGATTCTGCGGGGGTTTGGTCCATGACCGTACTGCCGGAAGGGCGGATGGAAAACGCGAGCGATACCTATTACCTGGATCAGTATACCGGGAAGGAACTGGGAACCTGGACCTATGCCCAGCGGAACCTGGGACAGAAAGTCCGGTCCTATGTCAAGCCCGTCCATACCGGGTCGGTGTTCGGAATGCCGTCGAAGGTGATCAGCTTCATCGTTTGCCTGCTCGGCACATCCTTCCCTGTGACCGGCGTGATTCTGTGGCTGAACCGGCTTAAGAAAGAGAAGGCCAGGAACGCTTAGTCTTCCGGATCCACATCATGACCCTGGTCCGGGAGGACCTTGACGTCCTTTTCTTCTTCCTGCGTAATGATGTGGACCGCATAGGGGGCTGGTTCTATCCGGCTGCCCGCAGCCTCGGCATAGACCTGGGTGTATTCAGCACCGAAGTACAGGATTGCAGCGGTGTAATAGACCCATACCAAAACCACGATCATGGATCCGCCGGCACCGAACGCGGTACCGGGGTCGGCCACAGAAATGTAGAGGCCGATCAGGTAGCGGCCGACCATGAAAAGGATGGCTGTGAACACTGCGCCGGACCTGACGGTCTTCCATGGGATCTTTACGTCGGGGAGGAACTTGAAGATGATCCCGAACAGGACAGTGATAATCGCAAAGGTCACCGCCAGGTTGGCAATATTCAGAATGACCACTGCGATATCCGGGAAGATCCGCATCAGCTGATCCATCAGGGCGACCACCAGCCCGTTGATGATCAGGGAAACGATCATCAGGAAGCCCAGGCTGATGATCAGCGAGAACGACAGGAAGCGGTTCTTCAGCATCGCAAGGATGCCTTTCTTGGGTTTTGCCTTCACTTTCCAGATCATGTTGATCGAGTCCTGGATCTCCACGAATACCCCTGTCGCCCCGAGAAAGAGCGTGACGATGCCGGTGACCAGCGCAAATGTGGACTTCTCGGCCAGGCTGATCTTTTTGACGGTTTCCTGGATCTGCCGGGACGCTTCGGCGCCGAGCAGGCCGTTTATTTCCCCGAAGACCTTCGCCCCGAAATCCCCGGATCCGTACAGGCTGCCCATGGCAAGAATAATGATCATGAGCAGCGGCGCCAGTGAGAATATGGAGAAGTAGGCGAGAGCGGCGCTCAGCTTCAGACCCTTGTCGTCCATGAACGCGGTGAATGAGGCGGTGATCAGTTTCCAAAACGACTTTAAACGTCCGGTTTTCATGGGGTCGGTGATTTTTCAGTTATGGGCCGAAAACACATTTTAAATAGTATTTTAGGTTTACTTAATACAATCCATATGAGAAAACTGTTTCCCCTTGCCGGCCTGCTCGCGCTGATGCTGACACTTACTTTTGCAGGAACCGCTCTTGCCCAGAAGACGACCGTCTATGTGGTCAGGCATGCTGAAAAAGACGGCTCAGATCCGTCGGACCGTAACCCGCCGCTGAGCAGGACAGGAGAGCAGCGCGCTTTGGACCTCTTCAAAGTGCTGGAGAACGTAAATGTCGATGCGATTTTCAGTACTGACTACCTGCGCACCAGGTCGACAGCGGCCCCGGTGGCCGAAAACCGGCATTTGACGATCGCTGTCTATCCGCCGTCGGACTTCGCCGGGCTCGCTGAAAAAATAAAAAAAGAGTATGCGGGGAAGACGGTCCTGGTCGTGGGTCACTCGAATACGATCCTGCAGATCGTCCGGGCGCTCGGCGGAGAACCGGGGATCAGCGAACTGACCGAAGAGGACTATGACTACCTGTTCAAAGTCACGACAGGGGCGGGCGGAAAGACCGAAACCGAAGTGACACAGTTCGGGGAAAAGAACCGGAGGGGGTAGCCGGGCGGATGTCCGGATTACCGGTTTGAAACGATCAGCAGGTCCAGATCCTTGTACTGGAGATTGAACCGGTCGGACAGATGCTTATTGGTGAGCTGCCCCTGGTACAGGTAAACCGCATTCCGGATCCCGGGTCTTTCCCAGATCAGGTTCATGAAGCCGCCGACTTCACCGATATCGACCAGGATCGGGGTGAAGATGTTTGTCAGCGCATAGGTTGCCGTGCGGGACACCCTGGATGCGATGTTCGGCACGCAATAGTGGATTACGTCGTATTTCCGGAAGACCGGATGCTTATGGTTCGTCACTTCCGAGGTTTCAAAGACACCACCCTGATCGATGCTCACATCGATGATGACCGAGTTCGGTTTCATGCGGCTGACGGTCTCTTCCGTGACCAGGCAGGGACTGCGCCCGTTCGCTGACCGGACAGCGCCGATGACAACATCGCAGCTGCGGATCGCTTTCTGAAGGACGATGGGCTGTATAACCGATGTGAATACGCGGGAACCGATATTGTTCTGAAGCCGGCGGAGCCTGTAGATCGAACTGTCGAAGACCTTTACCTCCGCACCCAGGGAAATAGCCGTCCGTGCAGCGTATTCGCCGACTGTTCCGGCTCCGAGAATTACGATCTCGGTCGGCGGGACCCCGGTGATTCCGCCGAGCATGAGGCCTTTCCCGTCAAATACGTTGCTCAGGTATTCCGCGGCGATCAGCACGGAAGTGGCTCCGACGATCTCGCTCATGGCCCGGACCACAGTCAGGACCCCGCCTTCGTCCCGGAGGTACTCAAAGGAAAGGGCGGTGATCTTCTTGCGCATCATGGCCTTCAGGGACTCGCATTTCATGGTGGCGATCTGCAGGGCGGAGAAGAGGATCTGGCCGGACTTCATCATGGCGATCTCCTCATCGGTAGGGGGAGCGATCTTCAGGATCAGGTCGGCCTTATAGACCTCACGGGGATCGTAGACGATCTTAGCGCCCTGCTCGCTGTAGTCCTTATCCTGGAAATTCGCACAGGAACCCGCGCCCGCCTCCAGCACAACCTCATGCCCGTTCTGGACCAGCAGCGCCACCGACAGGGGAGTCAGGGCTATCCGGTTCTCCTGGAAGGAGGTTTCTTTCGGGATGCCGATGTAAAGCTGGTCCTTTCTGGTCCTGGTTTCCAGCATCGCCTCCTGAGGCTGCATCAGCGCTTGCTTGGCAATATCAGATAATTCGCTCATCATAGCATGGGTCCCGTCATTGCAGGTTTGAATATACGATTTTTAACTTAGTTAAGGATTCAGGCGCGCCTGAATTTCCCGGTTTTCTCCGTTCACGAAATGAATGTCCACCATGATACTATTATCGGGCCAAAGATTCCGGACCCGGGACGGCCATTCAATGAAGCAGTAGTTGCCCGAATAGAAATAGTCCTCATACCCAAGATCGTAGGCTTCGGTTTCGTCCTTCAGCCTGTAGAAGTCGAAGTGATAGACCAGCCCGCCCGGTGACGGATACTCATTGACGATCGAGAAGGTGGGACTGGATACCAGCTGGTCCACGCCAAGCTTCCTGCAGATGCTCTTGATAAAGGTGGTCTTACCGGCGCCCATCTCCCCTTCGAAAAGGAAGACCCGGCGGTCGCCGGCAAATTTCAAAAGATCATCAGCAGCCTTTTCCAGCTGCGCTTCGCTCTCAATCTGTGTTACCATCCCGCTAAAATAAGAAAAGGTTACCGTGGACTGTATACCGCGTAAGGAACAATCATTTCTTCGAGTGAAATGCCGCCGTGCTGGAAGGTTTCGTTGTAATAGTTGACGAACTGGTTGTAGTTGTTCGGATAAACGAAGTAGCTGTCGTCCTTGGCGAAGATAAAGCTTGAACTCACATGGAGTTTAGGCAGTGCGGCGTCATGCGGATTCTTGATATGGAAGACCTCTTTCGGAGAGAAGTTCAGGTTCTTGCCCTGTTTGTACCGCAGGTTGGTGTTGGTGTTCCGGTCGCCGATCACCTTGCTGGGGTGCTTCACCCGGATGGTTCCGTGGTCGGTGGTGATCACCAGCCGGACGTTCTTCTGGCTCAGTTTCTTCAGTGTGTCGAGCAGCGGCGAGTGCACAAACCAGGAGGACGTTATAGAGCGGTAGGCGGCCTCGTCATTGGCCAGTTCCCGGATCATGGCCATGTCGGTCCGGGCATGAGAAAGCATGTCGACAAAGTTATAGACCAGCACGTTCAGCTCGTTCCCGTACAGGTTGGAAATGTTTTCCGCGATGTCGCGGCCCTGCTCCAGGGTAAGGATCTTGTTATACGAAAACTTGATATCCCTGCGGAGTACCCTTTTCAGCTGGTCGGCAAGAAATTGCTCCTCGAAAAGGTTCTTCCCGCCCTCGTCCTCGTCATTCTGCCACATATCCGGGAAACGCTTCTCCATGTCCACTGGCAGCAGTCCCGAGAAGATCGCGTTCCGCGCGTATTGCGTTGCCGTCGGCAGGATGCTGAAGTAATAGTCCTCGTCCTCTATTCGGAAGTGACTGGTAATTACTGAGTTGATAACCTTCCACTGGTCGTACCGGAGGTTGTCGATCAGGATGAAGAACGTCGGACGATTTGGATTCAGGTCCGGAAATAACTTTTTCTTCAACAGCTGGTTCGAGGTGACCGGACCGGAGTCCGGGTCCTTCAGCCAGCTCAGGTAGTTTTTTTCAATGAATTTGGAGAACTGGCTGTTCGCCTCGCTTTTCTGCATGGTCAGGATCTCGTGCATTCCCTCATCCTCCAGCTTCTCCAGCGACAGCTCCCAGTAGATCAGTTTCTTGTAGACGTCGACCCACTCCGAGTAGCTCAGGTTGTCATTCAGCGTCATTCCGAGGTTCCGGAAATCCTGCTGGTAGGCCATGGAGGTCTTTTCGCTGACAAGCCGTTTGTTTTCGACAAGCTTTTTGATCGTCAGCAGAACTTGTTTCGGGTTTACGGGTTTAATCAGGTAGTCATCGATCTTCGACCCGATAGCGTCTTCCATGAGGTGTTCCTCCTCGTTCTTGGTGATCAGGACAATGGGTACGTCGGGGTTGATGTTCTTGATTTCGGAAAGCGTTTCCAGACCGGTAAGACCCGGCATGTTCTCATCCAGGAACACCAGGTCGAAATATTCTTTTTTGAAAGTGTCCAAAGCGTCGCTGCCGTTGGTAACGGTGCGCACTTTATATCCTTTCTCGTTAAGTAACAGGATATGTGGTTTCAGTAAGTCGATCTCATCATCGGCCCATAAGATTGTGGTATCTTGCATTATTGCTTCGAATTTACATTGATAACAGCATAGTCTGTTTTTTGTCTCGTTAAAATTAACAATTTTTGTGACCCTCACTGCGGCGCTTTGAACAAGAAGAAAATCATCAATGACCCGGTTTACGGGTTCATCACCATACCGACCGATCTGATTTATGATCTGATCGAACATCCTTATTTTCAGCGGTTAAGGTATATCAAGCAACTGGGGATGACCCACCTGGTCTACCCGGGGGCACTGCACACCCGTTTTCACCATGCTCTTGGCGCCATGCACCTGATGAAGCTGGCGATCGAGACGCTGCGAAGCAAGGGCCACGAGATCACCGCGGAGGAGGAGGAGGCCGCATCCATTGCCATCCTGCTGCATGATATCGGGCACGGACCGTTCTCCCATGCCCTGGAACACAGCATCGTTACGGGGATTTCGCACGAGCACATTTCGACCCTCCTGATGGATAAGCTGAACCATCAGTTCGGCGGCCGTCTGGAACTCGCCCTGGAGATCTTCAACAAGAGGTATTACAAAAGCTACCTGCATCAGCTCGTTTCGGGGCAGCTGGACCTGGACCGGATGGATTACCTGAACCGAGACAGTTTCTTTACCGGGGTCTCCGAAGGGGTAATCAGTTCGGACCGGATCATTAAGATGCTCGATGTGGCGGACGGCCAGCTCGTAATCGAAGAAAAGGGTATTTATTCCATCGAAAAGTTCCTGATCGCCCGCCGGCTCATGTACTGGCAGGTCTACCTTCATAAGACCGTGATCGGGGCGGAACAGATGCTGGTCAAAATATTGGAACGGGCGAAGGAACTGGCAGGTGACGAAAAGAGGTTGTTCGCCACCCCGTGCTTCGGACATTTTCTGCACCATTCGGTGTCCCGGGGCGAGTTCATGAGCGATCCCGAACATTTGAAGCATTTCTCGGCGCTGGATGATCACGACATCTTTACCAGTATCAAGGTCTGGGCGCACGACGACGACTATATCTTGTCCCGGTTGTGCCGTCAGCTCATCCGACGGGACCTGTTCAGGGTGGAAATCAGCACCCGGGCGCCGTCCGCGGACCGGATCGGTAACCTGGTGGAAAAAGTCATAGAAAAGTACAATTTGGACGAAGATGACGCGTCATACTTTGTCTTCACCGATACCATACAAAACAATGCCTACCAGGTCGGCGACGGTAATATCAATATCCTCAAAAAGGATAAAACCGTAGAAGACATTACGTTAGCTGCGGACAATCCGAATATAGAGGCGCTGGCCCGCACGGTTAAAAAGCACGTTTTGTGCCATGTCAAAGGCATTTGAGGCCCCCGGACGGTTATTTGTACCTTAAGTTTTTAGAACTAACTTTGCACGATGCAATTTACTGCTCAACAGATAGCACTTTTACTTGATGGAACGGTTGAGGGGAATCCGGATGTAGAAGTCAGTCAGCTCGCGAAAATTGAAGAAGCAGCGCCAGGTTCTTTATCGTTTCTGGCGAATCCGCGTTACGAGCCATTCCTCTACACAACAAAAGCTTCTGTTGTCATTGTCAATAGGGAGTTCGCCCTTACGGGGCCCGTGGAAACGACATTGATCCGCGTGAACGATGCATACAGCGCCTTTTCCGTGCTGCTTGATAAATACAATTCGTTCAAGCTGGAAATGAAAACGGGTATTGAAGAGCTCAGTTTCATTCATCCCACGGCGAAGATCGGGGAGAACGTCTATGTCGCAGCCTTTGCCTACATCGGTGAGCACGCGGTGATCGGCGATAACTGCAAAATCTTTCCGCATGTCTTTATCGGGGATCATGTGAAGATCGGAAATCAGTGTACCCTGTTCTCGGGCGTCAAGATCTATGCCGACTGCCAATTGCATAACCGGATCACAATCCATTCAGGAACGGTGATCGGGAGCGACGGATTCGGCTTCGCCCCGCAGGCCGACGGAAGTTATACCAAGGTCAGCCAGATCGGGAACGTCATTATTGAAGATGACGTGGAGATCGGGTCCAATACATCGGTAGACCGGGCCACGATGGGGTCGACGATTATCCGCAAAGGAGTAAAACTGGATAACCTGATCCAGCTGGCCCATAATGTGGAGGTCGGTGCCCATACGGTCATTGCTTCGCAGACCGGGATTTCCGGCAGTTCCAAGATCGGTGAACATGCCGTGATCGGCGGTCAGGTAGGGGTGGTCGGACACATTACGGTGGCCAAAGGCTCCCAGGTCCAGGCCAAGTCCGGGATCAACAGGACCATCGAGGATGAAGGAAAGAAGTGGGCCGGCGTGCCGGTAACCGAATATACGCGTAATATGCGTGCGCAGGTGGTGTTCAACCGTCTGCCCGAACTTGAAAAGACAATCGAAGATCTGCAGCGGAAGCTGCAGGAACTACAAAGCCGAAATATTTGATACGCATGGAACTCACTCCGAATATAATGAATGTTAAACAGCGTACGATCGCATCTGAAGTTACAGTATCAGGTGTCGGTCTGCATACGGGCAAGGCGGTCACCATGACCTTCAAGCCTGCTGCGGAAAATCATGGATATAAATTCAGGCGGATTGACCTTCCCGGCCAGCCCGTTATAGATGCGGACGTAGACAATGTGACCGATACGTCCCGCGGAACGACCATTAGCCAGAACGGCGCCAGTGTGAGCACCGTTGAACACGTCCTGGCCGCCCTGGTCGGGCTGGAGATCGACAATGTGATGATCGACCTCGATGCGCCGGAAACGGCCATCATGGACGGGAGCGCCATCCAGTTCATCGAAGCCTTCGAAGCGGCGGGATTCGTGGAGCAGGATGAGGACCGTGAGTACTTCGAAATACCCCACAACATCAGCTATACGGAGCCGGAACGGAAAGTGGAAATGATCGCCATGCCGCTGAACGATTACCGTTTCACTTGCATGATCGACTATAATTCGCCGGTCCTGGGAAGTCAGCATGCCGCGATCACTACGATCTCGGAATTCAAGAAGGAGATCGCCTCCTGCCGGACGTTCTGCTTCCTGCATGAGCTGGAAATGCTGCTAAAGCATGACCTGATCAAGGGCGGCGACCTGAACAATGCCATCGTTGTGGTTGACAAGGAAGTGAGCAAAGAGGAGCTGAAGCACCTGGCCACCCTTTTCCACCGCGAAGATATCGACGTGGCCAAGGAAGGGATCCTGAACAATATCGAGCTTCGTCATCAGAATGAACCGGCACGCCACAAGCTGCTCGACATGATCGGCGACCTGGCACTGGTCGGCGTGCCGCTGCGGGGACACATCATGGCGGCCCGTCCGGGGCATGCGGCCAACGTCGCGTTCGCCAGGAAGATCAAGGCTCTGATCAAGAAGGAGCGGAGCAAGAAACATATCCCGGTATATAACCCGAATGCCAAACCGGTCTATGATACCGTCCAGATCATGAATATTCTGCCGCACCGGCAGCCGTTCCTGTTCGTGGACAAGATCATGGAGCTTTCCAAGAGTCACGTGGTCGGCATCAAGAATGTGACCATGAATGAAGAGTTCTTCCAGGGGCACTTCCCGGGTGCCCCGGTGATGCCCGGAGTGATCCAGATCGAGGCCATGGCTCAGGTGGGCGGAATCCTCGTTCTGAGCAACGTTCCCGATCCGCAGAGCTATCTGACCTATTTCCTCAAGATCGACAATGTCCGCTTCAGGGCGCAGGTCGGCCCGGGCGATACGCTGGTGTTCCGCTGTGACCTGATGTCGCCTATCCGCAGGGGAATTGCACAGATGCGCGGAATCGGAATGGTAGCCGATAAGATCGTCGTTGAGGCGGAAATGATGGCACAAATAGTAAAAGTTAAAGAGAGCGAAGCAAAATGATACAACCCCTAGCATACATTCACCCCCAGGCAAAAATTGCCGATAATGTTGTTATCGAGCCTTTTGTAACCATACATAAGGATGTTGTGATCGGTGAAGGAACCTGGATCGGGCCGAATGTAACCATCATGGATGGCGCTCGGATCGGGAAAAACTGCCGGATATTTCCTGGAGCCGTTATCTCGGCAATTCCCCAGGATCTAAAATATGCCGGTGAAGAGACCACCGTTGAAATCGGGGACAATACCACCATCCGCGAATGTGTCACCATCAACAGGGGAACCCGCGACCGGTGGAAGACCGTTGTGGGTCGGAACTGCCTGATCATGGCATACTGCCACATCGCGCACGACTGCGTGATCGGCGATTACTGTATTTTTTCCAATAACACGACCCTTGCCGGGCACATCACGATCGGCGACTATGTCGTGCTGGCCGGTATGGTGGCCATTCACCAGTTCGTTCAGGTAGGTCACCACGCCTTCGTTACCGGGGGGTCCCTGGTCCGTAAGGACGTTCCTCCGTATGTGAAGGCTGCGCGTGAACCGCTTTCCTATGTCGGTATCAATTCAGTCGGTCTGCGCCGCAGGGGCTACACCTCCGAGCAGATCAATGAGATCCAGGACATTTACCGGACCATTTTCGTCAAGAAACATAATCTGACCGTTGCGCTGGACATCATCGAAGCAGAGCGGCAGCCTACCGAGATCCGGGACGAGATTCTGGACTTTATCCGTAACTCCAACCGCGGCGTCATGCGCGGATTTGCCGGAGCCTGATCGAATGGAGATCTCCCTTGAAAATATCGGGCGGCGTTTCAACCGCGAATGGATCTTCAGGGGAATTTCCAGGTCATTTACTTCAGGGAACTCCTATGCCATCCTGGGTCCTAACGGATCCGGGAAATCCACCCTGCTGCAGATCCTGGCGGGGTCGCTCACGCCGAGCGAAGGTACGATCGCCCATATCGGCGCCGGCGGGGCAACGGACCCCGAAAACGTCTTTCGGAGCGTCAGTATCGCGGCTCCTTACCTGGAGCTGATCGAGGAATTCACGCTTGCAGAGATTATCCGGTTTCATTTCAATTTCAAGCGTCCGGCTGCAGAGCTTTCTCCGGACCGGCTTATTGCATTAATGGACCTGGAAAGAGCCCGGAACAAACAGATCAGGTACTTTTCGTCCGGAATGAAGCAACGCGTTAAGCTGGCCCTGGCCATCTGCAGCGACTCGCCCGTTCTCATTCTCGATGAGCCGGCGTCAAACCTGGACCGGAAAGCCGTGGACTGGTATCACGGACTCATTGCCGGATATGCCCGCGACCGGATCGTTCTGGTCGGTTCCAACCAGGAGCATGAGTACGACTTCTGCCGTGAGCAGCTGCTGATCACAGATTACAAATAATCCCGTTATGTGCTTCCTGGTGAGCCGGATGACGGGCCGGTTCCGGTGCTTTCGGGCGACTCAGGCACAAGCAGCTCAGTCGACGGATTAATTTTATTGTATTGATTTTCAGCGGCTTTGCAGTTGCTCGGCCAAGGCGAGCTAAATACTCTTATCTTCTATTTGGTAATTTCAGAAATGTATCTACCTTTGCAGCTCCAAAAACATCCCTCCTGAAGGATGGTTTTCACAGCAAAAAAATATGGCAAAGGCGTCAGACATTAAGAACGGTAACATTTTAAGATTCAACGGCGAACTGGTGGCTGTTGAAGAGTTTATTCACCGTACTCCTGGAAACCTTCGGGCATTTTACCAGGCGAGAATGCGGAACGTAAAAACCGGGAAACTGGTTGAATACCGCTTCCGTACCGATGAGGAAGTCGAGATCGCCCGTGTGGAAACCAACGATTACCAGTACCTGTATCCTGACGGCGATTTCTTTGTTGTCATGGACAATAATTCCTACGAGCAGTTCAACATTCCGAAACATTTGTTCGGAGACGCTGCCCGTTTCATCAAGGAAGGAATGAATGTGATCGTAGCTTTCGAAAGCGATGAGCCGATCATGGGCGAGGCTCCTGCAAGTGTTGAGCTGGAAATCACGTACACTGAGCCGGCCGTGAAGGGTGATACCTCCACCAATGCCACCAAGTATGCTACCGTAGAAACCGGGGTAGAGATCCGTGTTCCTTTATTCATCAATCAGGGTGATAAAGTGAAAGTGGATACCCGCACCGGCAGTTACATAGAAAGAGTAAAATAGTAATTTCATTGATTAAGTTTAAGGTTTAGGTTGATTAGACGGTCTCAGAGAAATCTGAGGCCGTTTTTTGTTTACATTAGTGCCCGGACATGGCTTATGGGAAAATCTGAGTTACGCAGCGAATACCTGGAAAAGAGGAAGGGATTGTCACGGAGTCGGTACTGGACCTTCAACGAACAGATCCTGGATCATATCAAAGAAGTGGACTGGTCGCCCTACCGGTTCGTACACGTCTTCCTGCCGATCACCGAGAACAAGGAGGTGGACACCTTTTCCGTGCTTCAGTTCTTCAATGAGCAGTATCCGGAGATCGGTGTCGTGGTGCCGCGTACCGATTTTACCAGGCTGTCCATGGTCAATGTGCTGTTTGACAAGATGTATACCATCCTCGGCAAGAACAAATACGGGATTCCGGAGCCGATCCACGGCCATATCGTTCCGGACCAGCAGATCGATGTCGTGTTTATGCCCCTGCTGGCCTTCGATGCCACAGGTCACCGGGTAGGATACGGGAAGGGTTTCTATGACCGCTTCCTGGCCGGCTGCCGTCCCGATGTTCTGAAGGTAGGACTGTCCTTCTTTGATCCGGTTGCTCCGATCACTGATCTGAATGAATTCGATCACCGGATGAATCTGTGCATCACTCCCCGGAGCGTGTGGCGGTTCAGCTCTGAACCTTGATGAAATCGGTGATCAGGTAGGCGATCGCCTTCCCGATCAGCGGGTTTTCCCGGCCGTCATCCAGCCTGTAGGCGCCCTCTGCGATATGAAGGTACGCCATCGGGTAGGGCCTGCTCTGGTAAACGAGTTCCCGGACCTGTTGTAAGCTGAATCCCGACGGCGAAACGGCGCTGCTCAGCAACCCCGCTATCGAATCCATGTCGATCTCCAGTCCGCAGTTCCCGCTGGTAAAATTTAAAGCCTTTCCGAAAGCTTTATCATAGCCCGTGTTCTCCTTCAGAAAGCTCTCATAGAACTCGAAGAAGATCCTTTCCGGATGGGCTTCCAGTTCCCGGATCATCCGCAGCGAGTTGTAGTTCTCGTGCAGGCCGATCACGGCGTATTTGTGAAGCAAATCTTCATGGAATGCATAGCTGAACCCGTTCCCGCTGTGGCGGCCTTCGAGTGTGCGGAAATCGGCATGAGCGTCGATATTGATGACGTTGACGGATTCGTCCGTTCGGGAGCCGGCAAAGGCCTTCAGGATGGGGTAGGCGTTATTATGTCCGCCGCCGACAAGGACCGGCTTTTTTCCGGCCTCAAAAACCGCGGACACCACTTCGGCAACCTGCCGGTCCACCGTTTCCACGAGCTCCCGTAATTTTCTGAGGTCGGCCGGTACCTTCGCGTCAAGACTCTTTGCTGATTCCAGCTCCTCCGTAAAATCGAGCTCGCCAAGCAGGGCGACCGGCGCCAGTTTTTCGGTGAACTGAACATTAAGCAGGGCTTTCAGCGCCTCCGGCCAGGCCGTTCGCGCGCCCCCGGTGCCGTGATTCGCCCGGATGCCGATGTCTTCACAGATGCCGAGCAATACGAACTTACATTCACTTTCCGCCAGTTCTTCTGTGGATCCGAGGATCTCCAGGCCGTCTCCGAGCTTGGTCTCGCCGGGCCGGCTGGAAGTAAGGTTCAGGATTTCTTCCCATGTATAGGTCTTCAGTTCAGCCATTAGTAAGTTTTTCCGTTGATGATCACCCGGTCAACCGGGTTGGATCCGAATGCATAGGGCAAATAGGTGAGTGATGGAATTTGTTTGGTCAGTATCAGGTTTGCCCGTTTTCCGACCGCAATACTGCCGAGTTCGCGGCTTAGTTCCATGGCGGCAGCGCCGTTCAGGGTCGCCGCATTGATCGCTTCTTCGGGAAGCATTTTGAGCCGGATACAGGCCAGGGCCACCACCAGGTTCATGTTTCCGGAAGGTGCAGACCCCGGGTTGAAATCTGAGGCCACGGCCACGGCCGCATTTGCGCTGATCAGGCTTCGGGCGTCTGCGAAGGGAATGCCCAGGAACAACGAACAGCCGGGGAGCAGCGTAGCGAGGGTGTCAGAAGACGATACCGCCCGGATAGCGGCCTGATCCAGCATCTCCAGATGATCCACGGATATGGCCTGTTGCGCCACGCCCAGCTGGACGCCGCCGGATACCGAGAGCTGGTTGACATGGATCTTCGGTCTCAGGCCATATAGGGCACCCGCTTCCAGAATCTCCAGGCTTTCTTCCGGCGAAAAAAATCCGGTTTCACAGAATACGTCAATATAATCGGCCAGACCCTCGCCGGACAGCCGGGGGATCAGGTCTTTCAGAATCTTCAGGTAACCGCCATGGTTGTTTCGGAATTCGGCAGGATAGGCATGGGCACCCAGGAAAGTCGCTTTAACCGGTATGGGTGCGGCGTCTTTCAGTCTGCGGATCACCCGAAGCATCTTCAGTTCTGCATCGGCAGTCAATCCGTAGCCGCTTTTGATCTCAATGGCGCCGGTTCCGAGCCTGATCACTTCATCCAGGCGCTGCCAGGCGGATTCAAAGAGCTCGTTCTCATCCGCGTGCTGTACCCGGCGGGCGGAGTTCAGGATTCCGCCGCCCGCAGCTGCAATTTCCTCATAGGAGCTGCCGCGGATCTTCATGACAAACTCTTCCTCCCGGCTTGCGGCGAACACCAGGTGGGTGTGCGAGTCGCACCAGGCCGGCAGCACATATCTGCCGGCTGCGTCCAGCTCTTCAGCTCCGGCCGCCAGTTCCGGAGAAAGTTCTTCCATACCGCCGAAGTCGCTGATCCGGCCGTCTTTCAGCAGCAGCCAGGCGTTTTCCCGGATCGGAAGATCCGCCATTCCGGCTCCCCGGACCAGGCGGGTCTCCGCCGGATGCAGGCCGCAAAGCCCCTTGATATGTGTGATTAAGAGGGAAGACATGTCCGAAGATACGGCAAAAAAGAAAGAAGCAACCTGGGGGCTGCTTCTTTGTGTTTCTTCTAGTTCTGCCAGAACTGCAGCTCAAGGAGTACCGGGCAGTGATCGGAGTGTCTTGCGTCCGGAAGGATCGCGGCGCGCCGCAGATTTTGCCGGAGGTCTTCGGTGATCATGTGGTAATCGATACGCCAGCCCAGGTTCCGGTCGCGGACCCCGGGACGATTGCTCCACCAGGTGTAATGATGCGGATCCTGGTTGAAATGGCGGAACGAGTCAATGAAGCCGCTGTTCACGAAGTTTTCCATCCATTCACGTTCTTCAGGCAGGAAGCCTGATGACTTTGCGTTGGATTTCGGGTTGTGAATATCGATCGCCTTATGGCAGATATTGTAGTCGCCGGAAATAACCAGCTTCGGGTAATACCACTTCAATTTATCGACATACGCCTGGAAATCCTCCAGGAACCGGAATTTGAAGTCCTGGCGCAGGTTCCCGCTGGATCCGGACGGGAAGTAGGTGCTCATGACTGAAAGGTCTTCAAAGTCGACGCGGATGATCCGGCCTTCGCGGTCATATTCTTCTATGCCGCAGCCGTATTCCACATGTTTCGGAGTATGACGCGTGAAAATGGCAGTACCGCTGTATCCTTTTTTCTCAGCAGGGTACCAGTAATGTTCATAGCCCATTTGTTCAACCAGCAGCAGGTCTGTCAGCTGGTCCGGAGTGCACTTGATCTCCTGCAGGCAGACCACGTCCGCATCGGTCGCCTGGAGCCAGGACAGCCAGTTCTTCCTGAAAGCGGAACGGATCCCGTTCACATTATATGTTATTATCTTCATGGTTTTTCCTTCAGTCCCATGCTCTTTTCGAGCTTCCGGGCTTCACGGTTCTTTAATACGGTCACTTCCATTCTTACATCCTCTTCCGGCCGGTCGGCCCTTGAGGTTTTCACCGCCGCGATCTTGTCGACCATATCAAGTCCGGTGATCACTTCTCCGTAAACGGTGTAGTTCTGGTCCAGGTGCGGTGTTCCGCCAAGGGTCTTGTAGACTTCCCGGTGTTCCGCCGGGATCTTCCGGCCCTGAAGACGCTGCGTTTCGATCATGTCCAGCTGTTCGTCAGTAAACTTTTTGCCCTGAACGATGTAGAACTGGCTTGCGCTGGAGGACTTGGCCGCATTGGTGTCCCGGGCCGCGGCAAGCACGCCCTTCTTGTGGAACAGGTTCGGGCGGAATTCGGCAGGCACCATGTACCCGAGGTCCCCTTCGCCCAGCGCCTGGCCTGGTTTGGCTGTTTTTGAGTCCGGGTCGCCCCCCTGGATCATAAAGTTCTGAATGACCCGGTGAAACAGGGTTCCGTTATAGAATCCTTCGCGGGCGAGTTTCAGGAAATTGTCCCGGTGCTTCGGGGTAGCATTGTATAAGATGATCACGCATTCGCCTTTGCCGGTCTTGATGCGGACATACTTGTGCGTCGGTTTTGCCGCAAAAACGGAGGTTGCAAAAAAGATCGCAAGAATGGTAAGAAGATTTCTCATGGAATAAGTTTGTACCGAAAATAGTGATTTTGAGAGAACTTAGAGGTCCTGGTATAGCTCCTCGAAATAAGCGATGATCAGGGACTTGATCACCATTTCCTGTTCCAGCAGGGTATAGTTCGGGATCGGCTTCACCAGTTTCCAGTGAGGCCAGCCGTCCTGGTCCAGGCCTTCCAGTTCATAGAAGCCCATTTCACTGAACAACCGGCAATTGGCGATGTGCATCAGTTCTTCCTTCTGGCGTTTGCTGAATTTTTTGGGTCCCTTACCCAGCTCCTGAACCCCGATGAGGAACAGCATGACCTTGATATCGGGCTTGTCCGTATCGAAATCCTGGGCGATACGGTCCTGCAATACGGCCCATTTGTGATTTACTTCTGCTGGTGTCATAACTCACAAAGATAACTTTTCGGACACGGAAAATCTGTCATTCCTTTGTCGCTATCCGCTATCTTTGCCGGATGCAACAACCAATCATTTCCGGGATACTCTCGTATGGAATGTCCGGAAGAGTTTTTCACGCCCCGTTTCTTTCCCGGCACCCCGGATTTCGGCTGCGGGCCGTAACGGAGCGCTCGAGGAAGCTGGCAAAGCTCGTTTACCCGGATATCGTCAGTTATGATTCCGTCGAGGAGCTCCTTGCCGACCCGGAGATCAGCCTGGTTGTGGTGAACACCCCGAACAACACCCACGCGGAATTTGCTAAAAAATCCCTGCTGGCCGGAAAAGACGTGCTGGTTGAAAAGCCGTTCGCCACATCGGCCGCGGAAGCGCGCGAAGTGTTCGAACTCGGCAGATCCCTGGGGCGGAAAGTGCTGGTCTATCAGAACCGCCGGTACTCGAGCGATTTTATGGCGGCGAAAGCGGTAATCGAAAGCGGGCAGCTGGGGCGGATCATCGAAGTGCACCTGCGCTTTGACCGTTACCGGAACTTTATCGGACCTAAAACCTTTAAAGAGTCCCCGGTTCCCGGAAGCGGCATCTTCTATGACTTGGGTGCCCATATGATCGATCAGGCCATAAGCCTTTTTGGCAGGCCGGTGAAGGCAGAGAAGACTCTTGGCCGATACCGGGAAGGAACCCTGGTGGATGATTACGGGACTATTCATCTGATGTTTGAAGGTGAAGTAAACGTATTCATCACGGTCAGCATGCTGGTCGCCGCCCCCACCCCGGCGATTGTCATTCACGGGACGAACGGCTCCTTTATCAAGGAGCTGTGTGACACGCAGGAAGAGCAGCTCATGGCCGGGAGGTTCCCGGATGAGCCGGGCTTTGGGGAAGAGCCGGCCGGTATGGAGGGACACCTCACTACAGTGGACAAGGCCGGGGAAAAGAAGACCGTTTCCGTTCCCTCGCTGGCCGGAAGGTACATGACCGTTTTTGATGACGTATACGATGCCCTGATAAACGGCAGAGGCTATCCTGTAAAGGAAGATCAGATCCTCTGCCAGATGGAACTTCTTGAGATGACCTGAGGGATTTGTCAGATCTGCCCAGGTTGAACGCCCGATTGTTCAAAACCTGATGTTTTCAAAGGGCTATCCTGTGCCCGGAAAATCAGGAGCTTTCCGGGGTCATTCTGTATAGCTTGCTACAACCTTTCTCTTAAGTCCAGCCGGTGTTTCCGGGCCGTATCCTTTGCCAGGTCATAGCCGGCATCGGCATGCCGGATCACACCCATGGCGGGGTCGTTATGCAGAACCCTTTTCAATCTTCTTTCCGCATCGTCGGTGCCGTCTGCGACGATCACCATTCCGGCATGGATAGAATATCCGATGCCGACGCCGCCGCCATGGTGCAGAGAGACCCAGCTTGCTCCGCCGGCTGTGTTAATCATGGCGTTCAGTACCGGCCAGTCTGCCACCGCGTCCGATCCGTCCTTCATCGATTCGGTCTCCCGGTTGGGCGATGCGACGGAACCCGTATCAAGGTGATCGCGTCCGATAACGATCGGTGCCTTTACGCGACCTTCGGCAACAAGGCGGTTAAAGGCGAGCCCCGCTTTTTCGCGCTCACCCTGGCCGAGCCAGCAGATACGCGCTGGAAGGCCCTGGAAGGCGATCCGCTCGCGCGCCATGCTGATCCACCGGTGCAGACCTTCGTTTTCCGGAAACAGCTCCAGGATCACCCGGTCGGTTTCATAGATGTCCTGCGGATCACCGCTGAGAGCCGCCCACCGGAACGGTCCTTTTCCTTCGCAGAAAAGCGGCCTGATATAGGCGGGAACGAAGCCCGGGAAATCAAAAGCATTCTTGACGCCGGCCTCTGCCGCCCGTCCTCTCAGGTTATTTCCGTAGTCGAATGTTATCGCCCCCCGTTTCTGGAGCTCGAGCATCAGCTCGACGTGTTTCGCCATCGTCTTATAGGATCTGCGGACATAATCTTCGGGGTTGTTTTCACGGAGGATGGCTGCCTGTTCCGGCGTCAGGTTTTCCGGAAAGTAGCCGATCAGCGGGTCGTGCGCCGAAGTCTGATCAGTCAGCGCATCCGGAGTGATATTGCGTTCGAGAAGCCGCTCCAGCAGTTCAACGGCATTGCAGACGATGCCGATGGAAACCGCTTTTCCGGCCGCCTTATATTCAAGAGCCTTATCGATGGCCCGGTCTATGTCGAATTCGATCTCGTCGATGTACCGGGTCTCCAGGCGCTTTCGGATCCGCCATTCCTCGACTTCCGCCGCCAGGCATACGCCTTCATTCATGGTGATGGCCAGGGGCTGGGCGCCGCCCATGCCTCCCAGTCCAGCGGTGACAGAGAGCGTGCCCTTCAGGGAGCCGCCGAAGTTCTGGCGGGCCAGCTCGCCGAAGGTTTCATAAGTACCCTGCACGATGCCCTGCGATCCGATATAGATCCAGGAACCCGCAGTCATCTGACCGTACATCATCAGTCCTTTTTCCTCCAGTTCATCGAAATGCTCCTGAGTCGCCCATTTCGGCACCAGCTGGGAATTCGAGATCAGGACCCGGGGCGCATCTTTATGGGTGGGCAGGATTCCCACCGCCTTACCTGATTGGATCAGAAGCGTCTCGTCCGCTTCCAGGTCCAGAAGGGCCTTAATGATCAGTTCCAGCGCTTCAGGGTTCCGGGCCGCCTTGCCGCGTCCGCCATACACAATGAGGTCTTCCGGACGTTCGGCTACGTCGGGGTCCAGGTTATTCATGAGCATTCGGAGCGCTGCTTCCTGGACCCAGCCTTTGCAGTTTAGCGTACTTCCGGTAGGGGTATTTTTTTCGGTGAGGTTGAGGGAACTTATTAAGGTTTGCATAATTGGTACTGACAATGTTACATGATCAAATGTAGGAAATTAGGGCAATTTTATTGATTTCGTTAAGTTTGCTATAGCATAGCATGAAAAGATCAGGAAATATAGCCGGAAGGGTGATCGCCACAATATTGCTGTTCGTTTTTTCGGTAACGGTCACCCCGCTTGATTTTCTGCACCGCCATTCCCCGGAACCCGTCTGTTCGGTGTCCCCGGATGGCAGTACCTGCAGCCATAAGCAGCACCTGAGCAAGAAAAGCAGCTTTTGTATGCTATGCGCGGTACATCATGACCAGCTAATCGCGCCGGTGACGCCGGGCAACGCTGTCTTCCTCCCGGTCGTCAACGTTATTTTCCCGGATCCTGAGCCCGGCTCCGTAGTGCTTGCCTCACCTCGCTCATGCCTGCGCGGCCCGCCGGAAAGCCAGGTCACTCCTGTCTAGTTGTATTTGGCGCCCCCGCCGGGGCTTTTATTTAATTCTTTTTTCCGATGAACCTGAAAAATTTGTTTGTCCTGCTGGGCATTCTTCTAGATACATTTTCTGCCAGTGCTGAAATGACCGAGATCCGGGGCCGGATCACCGATGCCCGGACGCATGAGCCGCTCCCCGGCGCTGTTGTTTCCATTCACGACCTCCGGCTGACAGCTTTGGCTGACCGCAACGGAGAGTATATCTTAAATAACGTTCCGGACCGCGGACGGTTTTTGGTAGAGGTTCGGTTTCTGGGCTACCGTACCCTGACCGAGACGATCGATTTCTCTGCCGCGGGCAACCGTGATTTCGGTCTTCAGCCAAGTGTGCTGGAAGCCAAAGAGGTGGTGGTCACCGGATCGGCGTTCAGTTCCGAGGACCGGAAGAACAGTACCAGCATTACGGGCATGGGCAAAGGCGACCTGCTGGCTCGTCCGGCCAACAATCTTATTGATGCGATTTCAAGAATGCCGGGTGTTTCACAGATCACCACCGGCGCCGCTGTCTCCAAACCGGTGATCCGCGGACTCAGCTACAACCGGGTGGTAACCGTATCGGACGGGACCAAGCAGGAGGGCCAGCAATGGGGTGATGAGCACGGCCTGGAAGTCGATCAGTTCGACGCCGAACGGGTCGAGATCCTGCGCGGGGCGGCCAGCCTCCTGTACGGCTCGGACGCATTGGGTGGTGTTGTCAATATCCTGGATCCCCTGCCTGCCGTCCAGGGACAGATACGGGGCGAAGTGGTCGCCAATTATGCGACGAACAACGGCTTGTCCGGAAATTCGGTGATGCTCCAGGGAAACCGGAACGGATTCGTATGGCGTGGCCGGGGATCTTATAAATCGGCCTACAGTTATCAGACCCCGGACGGCTACGTCGCAAATACCGGCTTCAATGAACAGAACTTCAGCGGCCAGGCGGGACTCAATAAGAAGTGGGGCTACGCCCACCTGGATTTCTCAGGCTTCCGCAGCCGGCTGGGACTTCCTGATTTCGAACGGAACGCCGCTGGCGAATTTCTGGATGAGGACGGCAATCCATTTACGCGATCACAGTTACGGACCCGTGAATTGCTGCTGCCGTTCCAGGATGTCCGGCATTATAAAGTTGCTTTGAACAGCAATCTGCTGATCGGCTCGGGCCGGCTCCGGTCGAATCTTGCCTACCAGGATAACCAGCGGCGTGAACTTGAAGAGGACCGGAACGATCCGTCCCTGTTTTTCAACCTGCGGACCTACAGTTATGATCTGAAATACTATTTCCGTGAAAGCCGCGGCTGGGAGCCTGTGATCGGAATAGCGGGATCCTGGCAGGATAACGCCAACAAGGCCGAAGAGCTCCTGATACCCGACTATGCTTCGGCCGATGCCGGGACCTTCGGGTATCTCAAGAAGACCTGGAGGAACCGGACGACCCTGAATATGGGCGCGCGTGTCGATTACCGGAAGATCCAAGGCGAGGAGATGTTCGAGGATGGGACCGAAAAATTCGCCGCTTTCGACCGGAACTTTTCCAACCTGAGCGCGGCGGCCGGGTTCACGCATGAATTCGACGATTACTGGAATATCAAAGCGAATGTCGGAAGCGCGTTCAGGGCCCCGAATATCGCGGAACTCAGTTCGAACGGGGTACACGAAGGTTCCTTCAGGTACGAGATCGGAAACCCCGGGCTGAAAGCGGAGCAGAGTTTCTACGCCGACCTGGGCTTCGAATATTCCGGGGAACTTGCCAGCGCCTCGGTCACGGTTTACAACAACTCGATCGACCATTACATCTACCTCCAGGGACCGTCGGGCGTGATGATCGATGATTACCCGGTGTATAATTACGTACAGGCTAATGCGATCCTCAAAGGAGCGGAAGCCAGCCTGACGCTTCATCCGAGCGAGGTGCTTCACCTGGAGAACAGCTTCTCGGTGACTGAGGGAACGAACCGGGCGACTGACCGGCCGTTACCGTTCATCCCGGCGGTGGAGTTGCGCAATGAGATCAGCTTTGAGCCGAAACTGCCGAAGGTGACCAAGGCATATATCACCTTTGAAATGGATAATGTGTTCAGACAGACGCGGACCGATGTCTTCGAAACGCCCACGGCCGGGTATACGCTGTTCAACGCAAGCGCCGGGGCGACATTCAAGCTGAAGAACCAGCCTGTCAGGGTTTCGGTGGCCGCGAACAACCTGTTCGACAAAGCTTACTTCAGCCACCTCAGCCGCCTGAAATATGAGGGCATTCTGAACCAGGGCAGAAATATTTCATTGGGCCTCCATGTCCCGTTTGTCCTGAAATAAGAAACAGAGCGGGTCAGGCCCGCTCTGTTTGTAACAGGGTATTCCTTATAAATTGTGCGGATGTCCGGATATCGCCGGAGAGGATCCGGTCGACCTCATGGGCCGGAACGACGGTGCGGAATGCTGAAAGGATGCCCTCCAGCTGCGGTGATGACCGCAGCGGTCTTCTGAACTCCATTGCCTGAGCGGCTGTGAGCAGTTCGATCGCCAGGATATTCTCCAGGTTATTGAGTATTCTCAGGCACTTGGTTGCCGAGTTCGCCCCCATGCTCACATGATCTTCCTGTCCGTTACTGGAAACGATGGAGTCGACGGATGCCGGCGTACACAACTGTTTGTTCTCGCTGGCGATGGAAGCGGCGGTATACTGCGTGATCATCAGTCCGGAGTTCAGGCCGGCATTGCTGACCAGGAAGTTGGGCAGTCCACGCTGACCTGAAATCAGCTGGAAGGTTCTGCGTTCCGAGATAGAGCCCAGTTCTGCAAGGGCGATGGCCAGGAAATCAAGTGCCAGCGCCAGCGGCTGCCCGTGGAAGTTACCGGCCGAGATGATCTCGTCTTCATCCGGGAAGATATTCGGGTTGTCGGTCACCGACCGGATCTCTGTTTCAAAGACCGATCTTACATACCGGAATGTATCCTTACTGGCGCCGTGTACCTGCGGAATACACCGGAATGAATACGGGTCCTGCACCTGGATCTTTTCTTCCGCGATGATCTCGCTGTCCTTCAGGAGCGAATAGACTGCCGCTGCCGTTTCTGTTTGTCCCCGATGGGGGCGGATGGCATGACTGGCGGGCTTGAAAGGATCGATCCGGCAGTTGAATGCATCGGTGGAAAGGGCCGCAATAATGTCGGCCGCCCCGGAAAGCAGGTCGGTACGGCGGAGAATATAGATACCGTAGGCGGCCATGAACTGGGTGCCGTTGATCAGGGCCAGTCCTTCCTTGGGCTGAAGCATCAGCGGCTTCAGACCCGCCGATTGATACCATTCGCTGCAGCTCCGGATCTCGCCGTTGATCCATACTTCGCCGGCCCCGATCAGCGGAAGGGCCAGATGCGCCAGGGGGGCAAGGTCGCCGGAGGCGCCAAGGGATCCCTGCGTGTACACGACCGGGAACACCTCATCATTGAACATCCGGATCAGGCGGTTCACGGTGTTCAGCGTCACCCCGGAATTGCCGAAGGACAGGGACTGCACCTTCAGGAGAAGCATGATCCGTACAATTTCACGTGGAACATGTTCGCCGGTCCCGCATGCATGGGACAGCAGCAGATTGTGCTGAAGCTGTGTGAGATCTTCGGACGGAATGCCGATGTTCTGGAGATAGCCGAACCCGGTATTGATGCCATAGATCGGCGATTCGGAAGCAGCAAGTTTCTGGTCAAGGTAGGTTCTGCACCGGGTGATGGCCTTTTCCGCTGAAGGATGCAGGTCCAGAGGAATCCGGTTATCAAGAATATGCCGGATCAGGTCGACGGTCAATGTCTCTGATCCGATTAAAAATGGTTTCATGCAATCAGGTTAGTGCTCAAAGTTGGGAATTTTGTTGGAATTCGATGAACTTGCAGGGGGCCGGCTGAAACTAATTTTTTCATCAGGGGTTGAATTGACATGATGAAGAGGATACTGACCGTTGTTTTTTGCCTGGCTTCGTTACTGGCCCGGGCGCAGGAGCCGTTGTCCATTACGCTGGAAAATGTTAAATATCCCTACCCGGTTCGTTTCCTTCCGCTGGAAGCGGAGGGGCAGGATATCCGGATGGCCTACATGGACATCAGGCCGGCAAAACCGAACGGGGAGACCGTGCTGCTTTTTCACGGAAAGAATTTCGGAGGCTATTACTGGACGGGGGTGATCCGCGCACTGAGCGGCCGCGGCTACCGGGTGATCGTTCCGGACCAGATCGGATTCGGCAAATCTTCAAAACCGGTGATCAACTACAGTTTCCACCTGCTGGCCGGTTTCAATGCCCGGCTGCTGGACAGCCTGAAGATTAAGGAGACCTTTGTTCTGGGGCATTCGATGGGCGGCATGCTGGCGACCCGGTTTGCGCTCATGTACCCGGAGCGGACGCAAAAGCTGATCATGGAGAACCCCATCGGTCTGGAAGATTATCGCACCTTCGTACCATATGCTACGCCGGAAGCGGCTTACCAGGCGGAGCTGAAGACGACGCCCGAAAGCGTGAAACGCTATTACCAAAGCTCTTATTTTGTGACCTGGAAGCCGGAATATGACGAGCTGGTCCGGATCGCCTCAGGGGTTACCGGAAGCGCCGATTTTCCGCGATATGCCAGGGTGGCCGCACTGACCGGCCAGATGATCTACGAGCAACCGGTGGTACATGAGTTTCCGGACCTGAAAGTGCCGGTCGTACTGCTGATCGGTACCCGGGACCGGACCATCGTCGGGAAGGCGAGACTGAACCCTGACCAGCAGTCCCGGCACGGCTTGTATGATCAGCTGGGCAAACAGGCAGCCGCGAGGATCCCGGGCGCAACATTGGTGGAGTTCTCCGGCAGCGGTCATATTCCGCACCTGGAGATTCCGGAAAAGTTTATGGAAGCCCTGCTGGAAAACCTGCAGGTCAGGTAAGCTGCAGGATGATATCTTCAATCCCGGCACGGGTCTGTTCACCGGTGTGCATGTTCTTCAGAGTCAGCATGCCGTCGGCCATCTCCTGGCTGCCGATCAGGATCACATACGGGATATGCCGGTCGTCCGCATAGCTCATCTGTTTCTTCAGCTTGGCGTGGGACGGATACAGTTCCGCTGCGATCCCGGTGTTTCTGAGCCGGTATAAAACCGGAAGGGCATATTTCTCGGCCTCCGGATCGAAATTGCTGATCAGGACCTGGGTCGTTTCCCGTGCGCGTTCGGGGAATAGCTGAAGCTCTTCCAGAACGTCGTAGATCCGGTCGGCGCCGAATGATATCCCGACACCGGTAAGGCCTTTCAGTCCGAACATTCCTGTAAGATCATCATAGCGTCCGCCGCCCCCGATGCTGCCCATGGCCACTTCATTGGTCTTGACCTCAAAGATCGCCCCGGTATAGTAGTTCAGGCCCCTGGCAAGTGTAATGTCCAGTTCCACATGGGAAAGGTCGGTCAGACCGAAGTTGGCCAGGTAATCCAGGATCGTTTCGATCTCTTCGATTCCTTTCAGCCCCGTTTCGGACGTTTTCAGGACCTCCCTGAGCTGGTCCGCTTTTTCCCGGTTGGTTCCTTCCAGGAGGATCACCGGTTTCAGCCGGTCGATCTCGTCCTGTGAAAAGCCTTTTTCAAGAAGTTCCCGGGTAACGCCGTCCAGTCCGATCTTGTCCAGCTTGTCGATGGCGACCGTCATATCCACGATAAGTTCCGGTCTGCCGATGATCTCGGCGATCCCGGAAAGGATCTTCCGGTTGTTGATCTTGATGGTGAAGTCCTTCAGGCCCAGGTTCGTGAGCGCTTCCGTGTAGATAAGTACGAACTCAGCCTCGTTAAGAAGGCTTTCCGAGCCCACCACGTCCACGTCACACTGGTAAAATTCGCGGTACCGGCCCTTCTGCGGACGGTCGGCGCGCCATACTGGCTGGATCTGGAACCGTTTGAACGGAAAGGATATTTCGTTCTGGTGCATTACCACGTAGCGTGCGAACGGCACGGTCAGGTCATACCGGAGCGCTTTCTCCGAGATCTGGCCGGTCAGCTGCGCTGAGTTACGGCCGGTGAGATATTCCGCATTGGTTTTGGCAAGGAAATCACCGGAGTTCAGAATCTTAAAGATCAGCTTGTCGCCTTCATCGCCATATTTACCGGTGAGCGTGGAGAGATTCTCCATCGTCGGGGTCTGGATCTCCTGGTATCCGAATTTTTTAAAAACCGCCCGGATCGTTTCAAATATGTAATTCCTTTTCACCATTTCTGACGGTGAAAAATCGCGCGTTCCTTTCGGTATCCCGGGTTTAATGCTTGCCATGGCGGCAAAAATACAAAAACTGGCGGTGGGCTGTAACAAATTGTATTCTACGGCAATCTCTTTAGGCCGGAAGGGCTTTTAAAACCAAAGTCTTTTTAATAACTTTTATATTAAATACTTTTAAATAAACCAGTTATGAAAAAACGATTCTCCCTGGTATGTCTGGCTATGCTGCTGCTCGGCGTCGCCAGCTCCCAAGCGCAAATCCTGAAAAAGCTGAAACAAAAGGCAGAGCAGGCAGCCGAAAAAATGGTGGACAAGAAAACCGATGACGCCATTTACGGCAAAAAGAACCAGGCCGGCGGAGCTGGTACGGAAGCGGCCGGCGGGGCGTCAGGCAGCGGTAAGGTTTACGGCCGGAACCCGTCCAATACCAGCGGAGGCGGCCTGGTGACGGCACCTCCTGACGTAAAGGAAAACCTGGGGGCTGCCGAAACTTCCTATAAGGGCGGCAGTTACAGCGAAGCCCGGTATGCACTTCAGCAGGCCATGGTGGGCGTTGAAATGCAGATCGGCGAAAAGCTGCTGGCATCCCTTCCGCAAACCATCGCCGGACTCCCGGTTGAGAAGGAGGCCGATCAGGTAACCAGCACCGGTTATGGCTGGGCTGGTCTGACCATTCACCGCGAATACCTGCAGGACGATAAACAGTTCAGCGTCACGATCGCCAATAATGCGCTGCTGCTTTCGGCGATCAACATGTACCTGGCCAACGGCGGATATGCACAGACTACCAACGGGCAGCAGAACTGGAAGCGCGTCCAGGTCAAAGGCCAGAAGGCGGTGATCGAATATGACGAAAGTTCCGGCTACAAAATCTCCGTCCCGATGGGCCAGTCTTCCATGATACTGTTTGAGGGCGTGAACTTCAAAACGGAAGCCGACATGATGGCTGCAGCCAACCAGATCGATATCGACAAAATCAAAAAAACATTAGGTGAGAAATAATGACCAAGATGAAAAAGACCCTGACACTGATCTTATCAATGATCCTGGCAACGACCGTAATGGGCCAGGATTTCAATAAGCATGTCGCATCCGCCAGGACCGCATATGCCGTCGGCAACCTGGAAGATTCCCGGTTCGCCATGCAGCAGGCCCTGCAGGAACTGGATGTGGCCCTGAGCAAGGAAGTACTCAAGATGCTCCCGCAGAAACTTGAATCCCTGAACGTGAACGCTGCCGGCGATAATGTGACCGGGACATCCGGCTTCGCCGGACTGTTCATTCACCGCGAGTATGCCGCCGGCGACAAGAAGGCCCAGGTGGAGGTGATCAGTAATTCACCCCTGATTGCTTCGGTGAACGCGATCCTCTCGCTGCCCTTTGCGGGCGCCGCTTCAGGCCAGAAGGTCGTCAAGATCGCCGGTTACAAGGCGCTTGTCCAGAAGGATGACGAAGCCGGAAAGAACTACCACCTTCAGCTGCCGCTGAACTCTTCCCTTCTTACGTTGCGGCTGGAGAACGGAACCCAGGATGAAGTGATCCGCTATGCGAACGGACTTCCTGTCGCCGAACTGGCGAAAATGATCCAATAGTCCGGAAATAGCAGTATGGCCTTTAAGCGAGAAAGTCCCTGCCGTTTCAGGTCAGGGACTTTCTTGTTTATCGGGTTTCCTCGCTTATGATCTCGCGGCACCTCTTTTCGATCATGCGGTATACCGTATCGAACAGAGCGTCGTCGAAATAGGGGTCGGGGACGATGTCGCTTCCCAGGAACAAACGGACCTTCGCCCGCTCAGCATCCGTGGCAGCGAGATTCAGGACATCCCGGTAGTTGCTATGGTCCATCACATAAATCGAATCATAATAGGCAAAGTCATCCCGGCTGAACTGGCGACAGCACTGGTCCGAGATATCCACGCCGTACTTCCGTGCCACTGCGATTGACCGGCGGTCCGGAGCTTCCCCGATGTGCCAGTCGCCCGTGCCGGCCGAATCGATCTCCCAGTCAAGACCTGCTTCACGCACGAGGTGTTCCATGATCCCATGGGCAAGCGGCGACCGGCAGATATTGCCGAGGCAAACCATCAGCATCTTCATGTCAGGAAAAGATTTCGTTGAGCAGACCGGCCAGGTGGATCCCGCCGTTCAGCATCTGCCGGTTTGCGGTAGCGATGTGATCAAAAATATACCGGTAGCTGATCCTGGAATCCGCCTTTGTAACGGTGTACAGGTTCTGTGACAGCTGGTAAGAATCGAACAGCCATTGCTCCAGCGGCTGTTGCTGCAGGAGGCGGAGCTGATCCCGGGTGGCGAAGTTGATGGCCCGCGCATATTCGGTATAGCTCAGGTTCTCCGATTCGATCAGGTCGCTGTCCCACAGGCGGTGCAGGTTGGAAGGCTGTCCGAACCACTGTAACTTGACCAGATTTCCGCCGAGATCCTCTTTCCGGCCGGTGTGCATCGGTTGGTGAATGTCGCCTACCAGGTGGATGACCATTCGCAGGTACATCACTTTTTTATCCTGCGGCAGGTCCTTTCTTTTCAGTTCACCGGAAATGAACTTCAGGCGGTTATACGCGTTTGGAGCGGTATCCTGCTTGAGGAAGAGCTGCAATCCGCTGTAGTCCAGGTTCGCCGGAAAGTTGGCATAATGCCATACGTCCAGGTATTTATAGGACGGGTCTGACTTGATGAAATCTCCCCAGTTGGCGGCCATGGCCAATGTTTCGTTGCCGAGAATCTTCCGGATCTCCCGGCGCGTTTTGTTATTCAGGTAGCTGTCCGCGATCTCTCCTACGACGCGGTGTCCGAGCTGACCCCATGCCATGCTTTGCAGCGGCAGGTAGAACAGGAGTCCGATCAAAGCCAGTCTTTTTAATGTGCTTCTCATGGTTAAAGTGGTTTTGGAATGCAGGTTATTTTTTCTTTCAGTTTCAGAAGGACCGGGAAGTGTGTGCTGAGGCTTTTCAGTTTCAGTTCGCTGCCGGAGTGCTTTTCGATCACATAGACGGGTTTATACGTTCCGATGCGGTAACAACCGGAGATCTTCTGCTTGAAATTCGACTTGGTGAAGGTTCCGAAAAACTGGATGGTATCCCCCTTGACGGCATAGGTGCCCTTCAGGTATTCCAGCCAGGTTCCGTTGTTGTAGCAGGAATCCGGGCTGATCACGGCTTTTGAAGTCGTCTGCAGCGTCATGTAGAATGAGTCGCAGCTGAACCGGATCTTATGCCTGGTGTACTGTGAGAGGGCATCCCGGTACAGTACGCTGTCCTCTTCCCATACGCCCTGAAGGGCATCGGATCCCCGGCCCTGGAAATTCGGGTTGAACTTGCAGGAAGCCAGCAGTATTGCAATAAATAGGAAAAGGATGGATCTGTACATAATAGAGATCCCTCTCCGTGGGGAGAGGGATGGAATAGATTTTATTTCAGGCCGCCGATCATGTTTTCCGGACGTACCCACTGGTCAAACTGTTCGTTCGTCAGCAGTCCGAGTTCCAGAGCCGCTTCACGCAGCGATTTGTTTTCTTTATGCGCCTTTTTCGCAATCTTGGCCGCGTTTTCATAGCCGATATGCGGGTTCAGGGCGGTAACCAGCATCAGGGAATTCTCCACGTGCTTTTTGATGCCCTCATAGTTCGGTTCGATGCCGACCGCACAGTTCAGGTCGAATGATACGCAGACATCCCCGATCAGACGGGCTGACTGAAGAAAGTTTGCAGCCATCACCGGTTTGAAGACGTTCAGTTCATAGTGGCCGTTCGATCCCCCGATCGAAATGGTCACGTCATTTCCCATTACCTGTGCCGCAACCATGGTCATCGCCTCATTCTGTGTCGGGTTGACCTTTCCGGGCATGATCGAAGATCCCGGTTCGTTCTCCGGAATGAAGATCTCGCCGATACCGGACCGCGGACCGGAAGCCAGCATGCGGATATCGTTGGCTATCTTCATCAGTGAAACCGCGATCTGTTTCAATGCGCCGTGGGTTTCAACGATCGCATCGTGTGCGGCCAGGGCCTCGAACTTATTCTCGGCGGTACGGAAAGGGAGGCCGGTAAACTGTGCGATATACCCGGCGACCTTCACGTCATATCCGGGAGGGGTGTTGATCCCGGTGCCGACGGCGGTTCCGCCGAGGGCCAGTTCAGCCAGGTGATCCAACGTGTTGCGCAGGGCCTTCAGGCCATGGTTCAGCTGGGACACATATCCGGAGAATTCCTGGCCGAGGGTCAGCGGGGTGGCGTCCATCAGGTGGGTACGACCGATCTTGACCACGTCGCGGAACGCTTCCGCTTTCGCCTGCAGGGTATCACGCAGCTGTTCAATGCCCGGAATGGTTACATCCATCACCATCTTATAGGCCGCGATGTGCATCGCCGTAGGGTAGGTGTCATTGGAAGACTGGGATTTGTTGACGTCGTCATTTGGGTGAATGAAGGTCTTTCCTTCACCTAATTTATTTCCTTGTAGAACGTGGGCGCGGTTGGCGACCACTTCGTTAACGTTCATGTTGGACTGGGTTCCTGAACCGGTTTGCCAGATCACCAGCGGAAATTCGCTGGTCAGCGTGCCGGCAAGAATTTCGTCACATACCTGTGCGATGAGGTCTCTCTTTTCTGCCGGAAGGACTCCGCAGTCAGCATTGGTATATGCAGCCGCTTTTTTGAGGTAGGCGAATGCCTCGATAATCTCCTTGGGCATGGAAGCCTCGGGGCCGATTTTGAAGTTATTACGGGAGCGTTCGGTTTGGGCACCCCAGTATTTATCTGCCGGTACCTGAACGTCACCCATGGTATCGCGTTCAATTCTGTAAGCCATGATATAAGGATTTTAAATTTGCCGCAAATTTAGGTGAATAGTTTTGATTTTTCAGGTTTACGGGCGTCTGATTTACCTGCCCTTTCCGCCTGCCGGGCAGCTACTGTGCAGGCACTGTTTAAAAAAGTTTTGCGACCGGAAGTAATAATTGATCATTTTTGTCATTTATTACAGTTATAGCGTTGATTTAAGTATGATGAGAGAGGTCCTTTCGGCAGTTATTATTTCCCTGACGAGTCTAATATTCCAATCATGTTCCAGTGAAGTTAAGAAACAGCCGGTCCGGACCGTTAAGGATGAAAAGTCCGACAGTCTCCTGCTGGTGTATGACCAGCGTAAAGGCGACAAGCGGATTGATGAGATCATGAAGAAGCTCCACCGTACCCGAGGATTCAACGGGAACGTGCTGGTCGCCAGGAAAGGAAAGATCATTTACCAGAATTCGTTCGGATGGGCGGACTACCTGCACCGGGACAGTCTGAAGATCGGGTCCGTCTTCGAACTGGCCTCGGTGACCAAACCGATGACCGCTACGGCTATCCTTATGCTGGCGGAAGAGGGAAAGATCAGGCTGGACCAGGACGTCCGGGATTTCTATCCGAGCTTTCCGTATTCGGGCATCACGGTACGGATGCTGCTGACGCACCGGTCCGGTATGATGAACTATGTCTATTTCACCGACAATATCTGGAAGAAGAACCGCAGGGATGAGCGCAAGGGGATCACTAATGCCGATGTGATGAATCTTATCGCCGAGCATAAACCGGCGCCGTACACCCAGCCTGACCGCGTCTTCCATTACAATAACTCGAACTATATGGTGCTCGCCGCCATCATTGAAAAGGTCAGCGGCACGACCTATGCGACCTTCATGAAGGAGCGGATCTTCAAGCCGGCCGGCATGAAGTCTACTGCGGTTTATTCCAAGGCGCAGTATGATAAGATTCCGGTGGACGTGGTCGGGCATGACCGGACCTGGAAATACTCGGTCGCCCAGAATTTCCTGGACGGGCCGGTAGGGGACAAGGGCATCTACAGCACGGTTCAGGATCTGTTCCTGTTCGACCGCGCCCTGAGAAAGGGCCGGCTGCTGAAGCGGTCATCCCTTGATTCGGCCTATACCGGTCATAATAAGGTTGAACGGGGGCATTTCAATTATGGCTACGGATGGCGTTTGTTTGAAGGCGACGGACACAGGGTCGCATATCATACGGGCTGGTGGCACGGATTCCGGCATATTTATCTGCGGGATCTGACCTCGGATGTAACGATCGTCCTGCTGTCCAACCTGACTAACGGCAGCCTGCTTCAGCTGGACGAGCTGTATAAGGCGGTAGGTATGCCGGTGGTTCGCAGAAGCGCCTACTACGGTAACGGAGCCACGGCTTCCGACGATTAACCAAAGAAATATATGTGCGGATAGGTGTCATTTGAATCATTTGTTGCCATATTTGCATGCACACACCGAACGGAGCAGTCCGCTTTACTAAATATCGGATTTTTGAAACCTGTTTACGGCCACGCCGTATAAGGGGCACATTAAATCCTCGTTGAGGTATGGCCCCTGCAGGACTATTTTATTCCCTTCGAACAGCAAAGCAGGTTGTTGGTGCAGTTTTATATCTTTAGGATGAGAAAATGAGTAAAGTATTTATTATTGACGACGATTCAATACACCAGCGTATTGCGCAGATCATGATCGAAAAGCATCGTCTGTTTGATGAATATCGGAGCTATACGGAAGCTGAGCAGGCGCTTAACTATCTGCGTTCCAATCATGCTGATTCAGCTGCCCTGCCTGATGTGATCCTGCTGGATCTGAATATGCCGGTTGTGGACGGGTGGGATTTCCTTGAGGTGTTTGAAACGTTCTATAAGAATCTCGAAAAACAGATCCGGATCTTTATCGTCACCTCATCCGTGGATGAAAAAGATAAACTGCGCGCACAGGAGTATTCGACCGTGAAGGGTTTCATTTCGAAGCCGCTCTCTCCGGACATTATCCGGTCCACCTGCTGAACCTTTAGGTGATCTACCTGTTTATGTAGCAAAACCAGTCAGAATGTTTGATAAGCTATTTGAAGCCCAGCAGAAAGCTGAAGAAATTAAAAAGCGCCTCGATACCATCTCTGTATCCGGGGAAGCGGAAGGCGGCGTGATCCGCGTGGTTGCCAACGGCAACAAGTTCATTTCGGAAATCAGCATCGACCCTGAATTTCTTAAATCCGCCGACCGGGAAGAGCTTGAGGAACTGCTGGCCGTGGCGGTCAACAAGGCCATACAATCGGCTGAACAGATCAGCCAGGCTGAAATGCAGGCCGCAACCAAGGACATGCTCGGCGGTATGGGCGGTCTCGGAAACCTGTTCGGAAACAAGTAATCAGCGGCCCATGAACGTAACCTACTACGGCCAGTCCTGTTTCATGGTGGAAACCGACGGCCGGAAGATCCTGTTTGATCCTTTCATAACCCCTAACGAACTGGCCAGCCACATTGATGCGGACCAGATCCATCCCGATTTTATCCTGGTTTCCCACGGGCACCAGGATCATGTCGCAGACCTGATCCCCATCGCCAAACGGTCCGGAGCCGTGGTGATCGGGTCCTTCGAACTGACCACATGGCTGAACAACAACGGGATCAGCAATACGCACCCCATGAATATCGGCGGCAGCCGGAAGTTTGACTTCGGCACGGTCAAGATGGTAAATGCCGTGCACTCCAATTCTCTTCCCGACGGCAGTTACGGCGGCACCGAGGCGGGCTACGTGCTGGAATCGGCAGGTAAGACCATCTATTTCGCGGGTGATACCGCCCTGCATTACGATATGAAGCTGATTGGCGAACAGTTTACCCTGGATGCCGCGTTTCTTCCCATCGGCGACAACTTCACCATGGGTGTCGGTGATGCGATTCTTGCTGCCGGATTTATCGGCTGTTCCAACATCATCGGGATGCACTATGATACCTTCGGTTACATCAGGATCGATCACGCGGAAGCCGAACGCAGGTTTGCCGCCGCGGGTCTTAAACTGACGCTGCTGCCGATCGGCAACTCCCTGGAGGTGTAGTAAATCTAGTTGCCGTTCGACCGGATAATCTTCGGGTAACCGAAGACCGGGGGCTTGTTCTGCCTTCTGAGAACCTCGACGCTCACCTTAAGGCTGTCACTGATCAACTGTCCGTCCTTCCGGGAAGGGATCCAGTAGGTTATTGAGGATAACAGTCGCTTCAGCCCGGATTCTGCCGCCTTCCCGAGTGCGGTATTCACGGTCACATGTTTCGGTTCGCCCTTCCCGGTCACTTCCAGGGTCGCCTCGATCACCGGCGGGATGCTATCCGGAAGCAGCGTGCGGAAGTCGAAACTGTGGTTCAGATGGTTTCTGAGGTATTCCGAAAAATTGATCTGGTCATCCACGGCACAGTGTTTCGCGGTGAAGTTCTCGGCATTGGTGAAGAATTCGGTTTCTGAAAAGCGCACCGGCGTCACCCCCGTGGACATTCCGTTCCGGAAAATGACCGGGCCGAGCTCCTCTGTACGTCCGCCGGGATACTCGTAGTGAACGGTCCACCGCCTGTAGGGCAGTCCCCCGCGGACCCGGCCGCGGTAGAGAAGCGCTTCATGGCCGACGCTGTTATATCCGAACTGGAAATCCCGCAGAAAAAAATGCCCCTCGCCGTTCTTAACGACCTGTTTTCCCTTGTCATTCCAGACCTCGCGGATCAGAGTCCCGTCTGCGCTGAATTCGAGGATCATCTTCGGGGTGCCGTCGGGATAATAGTAGTTCCAGGTGCCCAGGGGCTCGTCGTTTCTGAAATCTCCCTGCCATCTCAGGAACCCGTTCGGGTAGAAGGCGCGAAAAGTTCCTTCCTTGCTTCCTTTCTGATAATGGCCGCTCAGCAGGGTGCTCCCCTCGGGGCTGTAGTCGGTGAACGGCCCGTTAAACTGTTTTTCAGCCGTCATCCCTGAGGTCCTGGTCCGGGCCAGAAACTCGCAGTTTTTATCCACCAGAAAATATTGTTCGTTATAATGAAACCGGAACTTTCCGCCCCCTGCTATCTCGATGTAGGCAGCTCCTTCCTGGCCGGTTGCCGCTAAAGGCAGCCAGAGCAGGAGGAGTATGAGAAAGGCTCTGTCCATCATTCCTTTAAGGTAGGGATTTTTGAACAAAGCCTCATAGGTCGTCTTATCAATGCGCTTCCAGCCAGTTTTCGCCCTGGCCGACCTCGACCACGATCGGCACGGTGGTCCGGATCGCATTGCGCATGTTCGTTTCAATGATCTCTTTCATCACGTCGACCTCGCTCCGGACGACATCGAAAACAAGTTCGTCATGCACCTGCATGGTCATGCGGGATTCCAGGCCCCGGTCGATGATCGCCTGGTGAATGCGGATCATGGCGATCTTGATCAGGTCTGCCGCGGATCCCTGGATCGGGGCATTGATGGCATTTCGTTCGGCGAATCCGCGGACCGTCGCATTGGCGGAATTGATGTCCCTGAGATAGCGCCTGCGGCCCATCATCGTCTGGACGTAGCCGTTCTTGCGGGCGAACTCCATGGTCTCGGTCATATATCTTTTGATTCCGGAATACTGGATGAAGTACTGATCAATGATCGCAGCCGCTTCCTTACGCGGAATACCGAGGTTCTGCGACAGGCCGAACGCGCTCTGACCGTAAATGATACCGAAGTTCACCGCCTTGGCGTTTCTACGCTGGGTGGAATCCACCTCCTCCAGGGGAACGCCATACACCTTGGCAGCGGTTGCCGTGTGAATGTCCAGTCCTTTTGCGAAGGCGTCCATCATATTCTCGTCGCGGCTGATCTCTGCGATCAGGCGAAGTTCGATCTGTGAATAATCGGCAGACAGCAGGACGTGGCGTTCATCGCGGGGAATAAAAGCTCGCCTTACCTCCCGGCCGCGTTCGGTCCGGATTGGAATGTTCTGCAGGTTCGGATTGTTGGAACTCAGCCTGCCTGTTGCCGCGACCGCCTGGTTGTAGGACGTGTGCACCCGTCCCGTCTTCCGGTTGATCATCAGGGGCAGGGCATCCACGTAGGTGGACTTAAGTTTCTGCAGCTGCCGGAAGTCAAGGATGTCCTTGACGATATCGCTTTTTGCCGACAGTCCCAGCAGGATATCCTCACCGGTCTGATACTGTCCCGTCTTTGTCTTTTTGGCTTTCGGATCCAGCTGCAGCTTATCGAACAGGACTTCACCGAGCTGCTTGGGCGACGCGATGTTGAATTTCACGCCGGCCTTTTCATAGATGGATCTTTCGAGGTCCAGGATCTCCACGCGCATTTGTTCGGAGAATTCAGCAAGGGCTTCCCGGTCGATCCGGACCCCTTCCTTCTCCATGTCCGTCAGTACGTAGATCAGCGGATTTTCGATCTCTCTGGCCAGGGAACCCGCATTGACGGTCTGCAGCATCGGTTCAAACACTTCCTTCAGCTGGAGGGTGATGTCGGCATCTTCGCCTGCAAACTCCTTCATTTTTTCCGGGTCGGCATCGCGGAGGCTTACCTGGTTTTTCCCTTTCCCGATAATGGAGTCCACCGTTATCGGGGTATATCCGAGAAACCGCTCTGCAAGCAGGTCAATGTTATGGCGTGAATCGGGGTCCAGCAGGTAATGGGCCAGCATCGTATCGAAGAGCTCTCCTTTGAGCGCAATGCCATACCACTTGAGTACCAGCAGGTCGTATTTCAGGTTCTGTCCCACCTTTCCGATAGCGGGATTCTCGAACAATTCCCTGAATTCGGAAATACAGGACTGGCATTCATCCTGGTCGGCAGAGAAAGGGACGTACCAGGCTTCCCCGGGTTTCACCGAGAATGCAAGGCCGACCAGTTCACAGTCGTTGGCATCGGAACAGGTCGTTTCGGTCTCAAAACAGAACTGCGGCTGTCCGCTGAGCATCGCGATCAGCTCGCGTCTCTTTTCGGGAGTGCCGGCCAGTATATATTGATGCGGCGTGTTGCCGATATTCCGTCCCTGGTGAACATTATCCGGCAGGGGCGGCGCTTCGACCGTGCTCGCTTCCGGCTGGCTTCCGAAAAGGTCCATCTGACTTGGCCCGGCCGCTTTCGCTTCCGATACATTGAACCCTTCCCCGAAGACCCTTCGTCCGAGTGTCCGGAATTCCAGTTCGGCAAACAGGGGCTCAAGAACTTCACGGCGCGGCTCCTCAAGTCTGAGATGGTCTTCGTCCAGCTCGACCGGCGCATTCAGCAGGATCGTGGCCAGCTTCTTGGATATGATCGCCTGTTCTGCAAAATTTTCGACGTTTTCGCGAAGTTTCCCCTTCAGTTCATGGCTGTTGGCGATGATGTTTTCGACCGAGCCATATTGTTTGATCAGGGTCTTGGCCGTCTTTTCCCCGACCCCGGGTATTCCCGGAATGTTATCCACAGCGTCCCCCCAGAGTCCCAGGATATCGATGACCTGCTCCACCCGCTCGACCTCCCACTTGCTGAGGACCTCCTGTACGCCGAGGATCTCCATGTCGTTACCCATCCGGGCCGGCTTATAGATGAAAATGTTTTCGGAGACCAGCTGTGCGAAGTCCTTGTCTGGCGTCATGCAGTACACCTGGTAGCCGACCTTTTCCGCTTTCTTGGCCAGCGTACCGATGATGTCGTCGGCCTCATAGCCGTCGGACGTGATCACGGGTATCCCAAAGCCTTCCACCAGGCGCACCACGTAGGGGATCGCCCGCGACAGGTCTTCGGGCATAGCCTCGCGGTGGGCTTTATAGTCGGTGAAATCGTTATGCCGTTCGGTAGGCGCCTCGGTATCGAAGACGACCGCCAGGTGAGTCGGTTTCTCTTTCCGGATCACTTCAAGCAGGGTATTGGTAAATCCCATGATCGCGGAGGTATTCAGACCCGTGGATGTGAATCTCGGATTTTTACTTAATGCAAAATGGGCCCGGTAGACCAGGGCCATGGCATCCAGAAGGAAGAGTTTTTTCATTAATCGTGATTTTCTGGTAAGCGCCGGAGCGCGGGAATAAAGTTAACAACTTAAACTTTACTTATCAGGTCTTCGGCGAAGCTCATCAAAAGGATGGTGCCGTTGAAAAGGGCATGAAGGAGGATGGCGCGGCCCAGATCATACCGGATCCGTACATAGCCCAGGACCAGGCCGAGGATCAGCTGCGGGACCGTGTACAGCAGGCCGATGTAGAGCAGTGATTCTGCCCGTGAAAAATTAACCAGGTGCACGTAGGAGAAAGTCAGGGCGGTCAGGTAGAAGTTTACCGGGAAAAGGTATCGCCACACCCGGAACTTGCGGGAGACGCTTTTGCCGGACCAGGTCCGGGCGAGCCAGCAGATTCCTGTAAGGGTCAGCGGGGAGATCCAGACGGCAGGTGATCCGGACGGCAGAAAGTGGTTAATGATCACCCCGGCGATGAACAGCGTAAAGACCAGGTTCCAGCTGAAGGACCGGAGCTGCGTGCGGAACACCAGTTCTTCCAGCAGCGGGGCGAGCACGACGGCGCCGGCCAGCAGGATGAGCGGCGGCATCTGTGCGATCGCATGATGGCCCGGATCGGGTAAGATTCCGGCTTCCACCAGGCTCCTCATGGCCCCTCCGGCTATGAGTGCGGGAATCAGTCCGATGCTGCAAAAAATCAGGATCGTGCGGAAGGAAGCACCTTTTTCAGCGTGGAGCACCACGGGCGCTTTCAGGAATGCCCACAGCGAGCGCAGGTGATCAAGCGTGAGGGTCAGCTGGTTCCTCATTTGAAATGACAATCGTCCAGGTGATCGTTTACCATGCCGGTTGCCTGCATATGGGCATAGCATATGGTGGAACCAAAGAATTTGAATCCGCGCTTCTTCATATCGCGGGAAATGCGGTCTGAGATTTCAGTCTTCGCGGGCACGTCGGCGTTCGAGCGCACGCGGTTAAGAACGGGCTTCCCTTCGGGCATGAATGAATAAAGGTACCGGTCGAAGGATCCGAACTCCTCCTGTACCTTCAGGAACTGAGCGGCATTGCTGATCGCCGCCTCGATCTTCATCCGGTTGCGAATGATGCCGGAGTCGTTCATCAGCCGATCGACATCGGCTGCGTCAAATGCGGCGACCCGGACCGGGTCAAACTCCGCGAAGGCCCGGCGGTAGTTTTCGCGGCGGCGGAGGATGGTGATCCAGCTGAGCCCGGCCTGTGCCGATTCCAGGATCAGGAACTCGAAGAGCACCCGGTCGTCATGGACTTCCTTTCCCCATTCTTGGTCATGATACCGCATGTACAGGGGGTCGGAGCCGCACCAGGTGCACCGGGGACGCTGATCGGCGGATGTTGCAGGGATTTCGGCCATAGGCTTATCCGGCTTCGTTCAGTTCGTCCCAGTATTCGACCGCGCGCCGGTAGTGCGGTATGACGATGGATCCGCCCACCAGGTTGGCGATCATGAAGATCTCATTCATTTCCTCCGTGGTCACTCCTTCGTCATGGCATTTTCCCAGGTGGTACCTGATGCAGTCGTCGCACCGCAGGACCATGGAAGCCACAAGGCCGAGCATTTCCTTTGTTTTGACGTCCAGTGCGCCTTCGGCATAGCTGGTGGTATCCAGTGCGAAAAAGCGTTTGATATTGGTATTCGCCGTTTCCATGATGCGGTCATTCATCCTGGTGCGGTAGCTGTTGAATTCGTCGGTAAGTTTTCCCATGATTTTATAGTGCTAGTTCAATGGACGGATCCCAGAAAACCGATTTGAAGTCCATGACCCGGTCATTCTCCACCCGTACGCCCTCATTCTCCAGTAACTGCTGCATCAGGTCCGGTGTCCCGAAGTGGTATTTGCCGGTCAGCAGACCCTGCCGGTTCACCACCCGGTGAGCAGGTACAGGCGGGAAGGTCGAGTGGGCCAGGTTCATGGCATAGCCGACCATTCTGGATGAACCTTTGGTTCCCAGGTACCCGGCGATCGCCCCGTAGGACGTCACCCTCCCCCTGGGGATCAGGCGGGCTACCTGGTATACCTGTTCATAGAAGGTCGGGTTATCCATTACTCAAAACTGAACTTAATATAGTTGATATTTTTATCGGTTAAAAGGTATTTTTTCTCATAATAGGTCTTGATGGACAGAACGTCGTCGACCAGGTCCGAATGATACAGGTCGTCGGTTTGCTGATGCAGGACCAGGTGGTGTTCCGCGATCTTTTCAAGGGTATACGCGTATAGCTGATCGTTATCGGTTTTCAGGTGGATCACGCCGCCCCTGTCCATGATGCGGCGGTATTTCGCCAGGAATCCCGGAAAGGTAAGCCGTTTCTTTTCCCGGCTGACCTGCGGCTGCGGGTCCGGGAACGTGATCCAGATCTCGGATACTTCACCTTCTCCGAAATAATCAAGGATATTTTCGATCTGGATCCGCAGAAATGCCACATTGGGAATGCCTTCTTCGAGCGCCGTTTTGGCGCCGCGCCATATCCGGTTTCCCTTGTAATCGATCCCCACGAAATTGATCCCCGGAAACTGACGGGCAAGATTGACGGTGTACTCGCCCTTCCCGCAGGCCAGCTCGAGGATCAGTTTCTGACCGTTGCCGAAGTGCTTCCGGCTCCATTGGCCCTTAAATTCTTTTCCATCTTCCAGCTGATGGACATTCGGAAACGTCGCCACCTCCGCAAACCGCCGTAATTTATCTTTACCCATAGTTAGCAATTAATCGGCTGCAAAAATAATTTATCTTTGAGGCCGACAGTTAAAAACAGTGGAAAAAAACGCAAAAATTTATGTCGCCGGACACCGCGGAATGGTGGGTTCAGCGATCGTCAGAAAACTCGAAAAGGAAGGGTTTACGAACCTGGTTACCAGGACCTCTGCAGAACTGGACCTGCGGGACCAATCGGCAGTGGCCGGGTTCTTTGCGGAAGAAAAGCCTGACTACGTGTTTCTGGCTGCGGCGAAGGTCGGCGGAATTGTGGCGAACAACACCTATCGCGGCGAATTCCTGTACGATAACCTGTGCATTCAGAACAATATTATCCATCAGTCCTATCTGAACGGTGTGAAGAAACTGATGTTTCTCGGATCAAGCTGTATCTATCCGAAGCTTGCGCCGCAACCGCTTAAGGAAGAGTATCTGCTGACCGGTCCGCTGGAGCATACCAATGAGCCTTATGCGATAGCGAAGATTGCCGGAATCAAAATGTGCGACGCTTACCGCGATCAGTACGGGTGCAATTTCATTTCGGTCATGCCGACCAACCTGTATGGATATAATGATAATTACCATCCGCAGAACTCGCATGTCCTGCCGGCGCTGATCCGGAAGTTCCATGAAGCGAAGGTCAGCAACAGTCCTTCGGTCACCATCTGGGGCACGGGATCTCCGAAAAGAGAGTTTCTTTTTGCCGATGACCTTGCCGCCGCCTGTTTCTATCTGATGGAACACTATAACGAGCCGAACCTCATCAATATCGGTACCGGTGAAGACATTTCGATCCGCGACCTGGCCTTGCTGGTCAAGAAGGTCACCGGATTTGAGGGTGCCCTGGAGTTCGATTCCACCAAGCCGGACGGAACGCCGCGTAAGCTGATGGATGTATCGAAGCTGCACAGCCAGGGATGGAAGCATACCGTGGAGCTGGAAGACGGCATCCGCCTGGCCTACCGGGATTTCCTTGAAAAGCATTCCTGAGATACCACAAAGGCATAAAAAAACCTCCGGCATCGAGCATCGAATACCGGAGGTTTCTTGTTTAGTAGGTTTCGCTGTCCGGCGGAATGCCGTAATCGCGGTGTACGATAGGACGGCGACTGCTGCTGGCCGGAAACTTGAAGTTCTTGACCATGCCGGTCACCTTATCGATCAAATTGGTGAAGGTGTCCTTATTCACGATACCAGCTGCTTTCTGCGACGCCAGCGTAACAATGGTCTTGATGATGAAACCTGAGCGTTTGAATACCAGGCTGTTCAGTGCGAACGGCATGGCGACTCTCAGGACTGAAGTCACCCAGTCATCATGATGGCTGCCGGTGAGGGCTTTTTCCTGCCCAACCCCGAAGAACAGTTTCATCGGATGCTTCAGTTGTTCCCGGATGGCTGCGACATCCTGCTGCATGCCATGTTCCAGCTGGTATTGCTGCATCTTTAACCGGAGGAGTTCGGAACGCAGGGAGTCAATATTCTCAACTTGGGTTTTCATTCTTTTCTTCAGGTTTGGTAGCTAAAAAACTTTTGATAATTCCGTCCACGATAGGTTTCTCGATGCTCTTCCTGCTCAGATAAACGATAACGGCCACCAGCAGATAGAACAGCGTCACGAAGAAGAAACCGCTGTAGCTGTCATCCATCCGGTCAGAAATATAAAACCCGACCGCAAAACTCAGGAAGAGGATAAAGAACAGGGAAAGGACGAGCAGTATGCTGCCGACAACGGCCTTCGCAATCCCGTTCGAGATGCCGTCGGTGGCGGTTAGTTTCAGGATGTCCAGGCGAACCCGGATGTATTCTTTGAGTTTGTCGACCAGATCACTTGCTTCTTGCTTCATAGGTATTAGACTAGGAGTATGGTTTAGCTGGAATAGGAGTCGCTTTGGGAGGTGCTGGGATTGGGTACCCCCTGGTAGGCGCCTTCTTCGTGTCCGAATTTATTCTTAAGCTCATCGGCAACCTGGTCCTTCATGCCTGCAAGATTTTCAATTTCTTCGGCAACCCGGTCCTTGATCGTGTCGCTTAGGTTTCTGAGTGCATCCGAGACTTTGTCGCGGGTCTCGGAACCACTGTCGGGTGCAAATAGTATTCCCAGTGCAGCTCCCGCTGCAGCGCCGGCAAGGAGGGCGACCAGTATTTTTGTATTATCACTCATGGATTTTAATTATGTGGATTAAGTTAGTTAACCTGCTTGATAATATACAAATCGGAAGATTAACTGTTTTCAGTAATTACTCTTCCTCTCCCGACCGGATGCGCTCCAGCCGGTCTGAGGCCAGCTTGCTGGTCTCATAGATCCTGATCGTCAGGATAAAGTAGGAAAGGAGGAGCGGGCCGAACACCAGGCCGAGGATGCCGAAAACCGGGATCCCGATAAATACGCCAATCACGGTGATCAGGGGATGCGTCTGGGTCAGCTTCTGGGCGATGATAAAGCGGATGACGTTGTCGATATTGCCCACCAGCACCACCCCGTAGATCAAAAGACCGATCCCGGCCGTTTTGTTACCGTTCGCCAGTTCGATGATAGCTGCCGGTACGAAAATGATCGGCGGACCGATGATAGGAAGGAACGAAAGAAAGACCCCGATGACTCCCCAGAAGATCGCGTCGGGCACTCCGAAAAGGAAGAACCCGATGCTGAGCAGGGACCCCTGGACCAGGGCGATGAACCCCTGACCGATGATATTGGAGTTCGTGATATTCTTGAGTTCAGTTGCGAACTTAAGGGCGTTCTGTTCCCTGAACGGGGCATACCGGAGCAGTCCGGCTTCGAATTCCTCCATCTGCACGAACATGAAGTAGAGCAGGAAGTACATGACCACGATTCCGAGCAGGATATCCGCTGCTCCGGTAACCAGGGACGGAAACAGGTCGGACAGGTATGTATTCGCATTGTTCAGGGCGTTTTCCAGGACGTGCGGGGTCCGGAACTGCGATCCCAGGAAGATGTCGATCTTGTGAATCAGGTATTTGACCTTCAGCGGATTCTGCTGGATCTCGGAGATCTTGTTCAGGACCATCAGCGAAAGGGCCAGGAACGGCAGGACGATAATGACGAGCGAGACGAAAATGATGGATGCGGAAGCCAGCCACCTTCTGAAATGCCACTTGCCGGTGAGGAAAAGGAACATGGGCCGGAAAATGGTATACAGGATGATGGTGCTCAGGACCGCTCCGAAAATGGTCCGCAGCGAATAAATGATCGCACAGCCCAAAAAAATTAATATGACCAGAACGATATTATTGCGCTGCTTATAGTTGAATACTGACATATGGTGCGTAATCTAAACACCATTTCAAACGTATAGTTTGAAGTCCCTCCACCTGAGCGGACTTCAAACTGCGCGCCTGTCCTGACTACAAATTAAGCGGAAGAAATACGTGAAAGGTCGTTCCCAGTCCCGGCTTGCTTTCAAAGGTGATCTTCCCGCCATGGGCGGCAACGACGTTCTGGGCATTCGTCAGTCCCAGACCGCTACCTTTCTTTTTCGTGCTGAAAAATGGCTCGAAGACCCTGAGTGAATTCTCGGGACTGATCCCGCAGCCGGTGTCCCGGATCTGGATGTGGTAGTCGTGCGGGGTTTGTCCGGTGATCACGTGCAGCGTTTTCGAATATCCGGCCATGGATTCAATGGCGTTGTTGATCAGGTGCTGCAATGCCTGCTTCAGCTTCTCTTCATCACCTTTCAGCAAGACAGGCGCCGGATCGATCTCGAGGATACACCGGATATTGTTCAGTTCCGTCACCTCCTCGATCTGCTCCACCAGGCCGGTCACGGCTTCGCCGACGTTAAAGAGATCCCAGTACAGGCTGCCCGGCTGGGTGCAGGAGATAAACTCATTCGTCAGCTGATGGATCCGTTCGCAGTTATCACGGATGATCTTCAGGTATTCCCCGGCCTGTTCCTGTCCGGACAGCTCAAGGGTCAGTTCATCGACTGCCAGGTTGACATTGGACAGCGGGTTCCGGATTTCGGTAGCCAGGGATTTGGCTATCCGTTCGTAAACCGCCAGTTTTTCGGTACTCATGGATTGCTGCTCCAGCTGTTTCCTGAACGTGATGTCATGGATCAGGATATGGTACAGCTCAATGTTGCCGTGCTGTGAGATCTGGAGGAAAGCGGACAGACTGCAGTACCGGCTGGCTCCCTCGCCGTTGATCAGTTCGACCTCCAGATCATTGACCACCCCTTTTTCCTCTATTTCCTGGATAAAAGCGATCCGCTCAGAACCGTTCCTGTAAAAATCCCGTGCATTCCGTTTCAGCAGCTCGGTATAGGAAAGACCGAAAAAGTCGGTTCCGGCCTTGTTGATATCGTAGATCCGACCCGAGTAATCGCTGATCACCATCGGGTCCAGGGACCGCTCGAACATGATCCGGAACTTGGTCTCACTTTCCCGCAGCTCGCCCAGGGTCCGGGCATGCATCCTGGAATACCGGATGGAGCGTTCCAGGGTCATGGGATCGATCCGGTCCTTAATGAGGTAATCGGCTGCCCCGTTGCGGAGCGCTTCCTCGTCGACATGAGAGTCCCCTTTGCCGGTCAGAATGATGACTGGTTCCGAGACGTTCGATTTGATCGCCTCCCGGAGCAGGTCGATGCCTGTCTGTTTGCCAAGGCGGTAATCCACCAGGTAGACATCATACATGCCCTTAAGCATGGCATTGATCCCCCCTTCGTAGTTGCTGCACCAGTCGAGCTGATAATTCCCGGATTGGGGGATCCTGGAAAGCAGATCCCGGGTAAGGATAAAGTCATCCTCATCATCATCCACCAGTAAGATCTTGATTGTCTCCATGATACGGGTTAGTTTTTGGTCTGTGTATTGTCCGGCAGCCATTTATGCAGGATCGAGGAGGTGATTCCCACCAGTTCGGTAAATGATGAGGGTTTGGTGAAGAAACCGGCCGCTCCGAGCTCATAGACACCGGTCCGGTCCGTGCCGGCCTTCGATGTGGTGAGGACGACGACGGGGATCTTGCAGGTCTCCGGATCAGTCTTCAGGATTTTCAGCAGCGTCCGGCCGTCCAGCCTGGGCATATTCAGATCGAGCATAATCAGGGCGGGGAGGTCGCGGGCATCGCCGTGCAGGAATTCAAGCACTTCTTCCCCGCTTCCGGCAAACTCGATCCGGGATCCGTGCCGGTTTTCCTTAAAAGCGTCGGCAAGCATCAGGCGGTCATCCGGATCGTCCTCTGCGATCAGGATAACATGGTGGTCGCTTACTGTCGTACTCTTTGCGCTCATCATTGGTTAACTGGTAATAACAGGGTAAATACGGCCCCGCTCCCCTCTTCACCGGATGCCGTGATCCAGCCGTTGTGGTTTTCGGCGATCTTCTTGCAGATTGCCAGACCCATTCCCGTACCGGGGTATTCGGTCCGCGCATGCAGTCGCTGGAAAAGTACGAAGATCTTTTCTGAATACCGGCTGTCGAACCCGATTCCGTTATCCGCGATAGTGATTCGGCAGTATTCCTCGTCCGGGGCCGCCTGGGGGCCTGCCTGGCTGCCCCTGACCAGATCTGACCTGACAGTGATCTCCGGGCGCACGCCGGGCCGGCTGAATTTCAGCGCATTGCTGATCAGGTTCTGCAGAAGCTGTTCCAGTTGCCCCGGGATCGCATCCACCGCATGCGGTGCCTCCGTATGGATCCGGGCGTTCTTCTGTTCGATCGCATATTCAAGGTCCGCCGTGACATGCTGAATGGTTGCGGCCAGGGGCCGGTTTTCAAAGGAACCCGTGGTGCGCGAAAGCCTTGAATAGGTAAGCAGGTCGTCGATCAGGGTCTGCATTCGCTCGGCCGCATTTTTCATCCGGTCCAGGTAGTCCCGGCCATCCGCAGGAAGACCGGAGCCGAGGGTGTTCTCCAGCCGTTCCCCGAACGCCCGGATCTTGCGGAGCGGTTCCTGCAGATCATGTGAAGCCACATAGGCGAACTGTTCAAGTTCCGAATTTGATCGGTTCAGTTCTTCCACCTTCAGCCGGAGCAAGGTTTCGTTCTCGGATAATTTCTGATTGGTTTCCTTCAGTTCGGTGATATCAAGCAGGGTGCCGACCAGTTTCTTTCCGTTCGTTATGTATCTTCCCTGGGCCAGTACAAACCGCCTTTTACCGCCTGGCCGGATGATCTGGTATTCGATGCTGTATGATGATTTCTTACGGATGGCGACCAGGATTTCCTGCCGGACCTTCTCCCGGAATTCGGGCGCCATCAGTTTTTCCTGAACTGTGATGGACGGGGTCACCTGGTGAACCTCCAGGCCGAAGATTCCGAACATCTGGTCGGACCATTTTACTTCACCGGTTTCAGTATCGAATTCCCAGCTTCCCAGACCTGCGATCTCCTCGGCACTGGCCAGCAGCGCCTCCCGTTTTTCAAGGATCTGCTGGCCGTGTATCCGTTCCTTGATCTCGCTGTCAAGCTGTTCAATGACCTTTTTCTCATTCCGGATCGTGTCCATATAGCTGATACTGATGCCGAGGAGGGGAACAGTATAATTGACGGCGCGCAGAAAGTAGGCGAGATTGAACAGGCTGTCATAGGTGTCCGAGTGCGTCGCGATGAAACACTGGGCGAGCACCGCCGGAATCACGCTGAGCAGAAGCATTTTTGTAAAGACGGACGGTTGGTTCCTGTTGGATGCGGGGAAGATCATCGCTGTCCAGGCCAGGTAGATGACCAGCGGGATAAGTGCCAGCGGATGGGTCAGGACCGCTTCCTTCCGGATGAGGCCCGCCATATCGGTCCCGGTAAAATAGATAGCGGCCCCCAGCATCAGGGCGAATATGAGCAGGATCCGGTACAGCAGCGCCTTCTTTTGCCCGGCACTTTGGCTGCCTTTATGGCGGATACCCAGGTAGAAGGCGGTCCCGGTCAGCAACAGTGAACTGTGCAGGACGCGGCTGATGAACCAGCTCTGGTAGATCTGGTCGCCGGTTCCGCTGCTGAATCCGGTCTGATTGCTGAACAGTACAAAGTAAAACATATCATAAAGCGCCGCACACAAAAGGGCGGAACCGATGATCGGCGTGGAGATCTCCTTACGTACGTAGTAGTCGGCGAAAGCCAGGCAACTGATGATCATTGCCGAGGCGATACCGAAGATCATCCAGAGATTATAGAACACGGGTCCGGTCAGCAACAGGCCGTTGCCGCCGTCGAACAGCACATTGGGCAGGGCCTCGTACGCATGGGAAACCTCCCAGCGGTTTCCGGCAGTACCGGCGACCAGGACGACCAGCATGGAAGGGAGCAGCGATAACGCAAGAGTGGCCCAGATGAACCCGCGGGGGAGAACATCTTTACCGGGTAACGTACCGCTCCTGGACCATTGAAATAACGTTTCCACTACTCCAGGTTTATGGCCTTCATTTTATTGTACAGCGTTTTCCGGTCGATGTTCAGGATTTTCGCAGCCTTGGTCTTATTGAAATTGACCTCCTTGAGTACCTTCAGAATGGCGTCATACTCCGCTTCGAGGGCGGCGTTCTTCAGGTCCCGCTTGTTCTCCTTGACCATCATGCTTTGGCCAACGGCATTCTCAATGGCGGTCACGCGATCAAAGGTCGAAATCTCCAGGGGCAGCGCCTTCACCTGGATCAGGTTACCTTCTGACATCAGGGTGGCCCGCCGGACGACATTCTTGATCTCGCGGACGTTGCCCGGCCAGTTATAGGTCAGGAAGCAGTTGGTCACTTCCGTTGAAAATCCTTCCACGTGCCGGTTCAGTTCCGCATTAGCCTGTTTCAGGAAAAAGTCTGCGAACAGCAGAATATCTTTTCCGCGGTTCCTCAGGGGCGGAAGGCTGATTCCGAATTCGTTAAAGCGGTGATAAAGATCCTCCCGGAATTTTCCTTTCTGAATGGCATCCTGAAGGTTCTCGTTGGTCGCTACGATGATCCGCACATCCAGTTCGATCTCCTTGGTGCTTCCGATCCGCTTGACCCTGCGTTCCTGTACGGTCCGCAGCAAGGCGGCCTGGATGTCGTAGGAAAGATTTCCCACTTCGTCCAGGAACAGCGTGCCACCGTTGGCCATCTCAAAATGGCCGATCTTGGTATACAGGGCCCCGGTAAAGGAACCTTTTTCGTGGCCGAAGAACTCGCTTCCCGCCAGCTCCTTGGTCAGTGACCCGCAATCCATGGCAATAAATGGCTGGTCACGTCTCTTGCTGAGCTGATGAATGCTTTTGGCCACCGATTCCTTGCCGGTTCCGCTTTCGCCCATCAGGATCACGCTGTAGTTGGTCGGAGCGACCAGCTCGATCTGGCGCAGCAGTTCGCGGGAAACGCTGCTTTGCCCGACAATGAATTCTTCAGAAATGGCTTCCGGCTTCTTTGTTTCACGTTTCGGATGCCCGTCGGTGATGTAGGCGTCTTTCCTGGCCTCCTGGGACTCGATCGCCTTGTTGATGGTGCTCAGGATCTCGTCAGGATACAGGGGCTTGGTGATATAGTCGAACGCGCCCATTTTGATGAGCTCGACGGCCAGCTTGATATCGGAATAGCCCGTTATGATGATGACCCCGGTACTGGGATAATCCGTTCTGACCTTCCGCAGGATCTCCCTGCCGTCGGTGTCTTCCAGGCGGAAGTCGCAAAGGATCAGGTCAAAAGAATCCTTCAGGAGACATTCAAATGCTGATGAACCACTGGTCGCAGTGGTAACCTCGAACCCGTTCCGGGTCAGAAATTTTGATAATAGAAGTCCAATATTGATTTCATCATCAACGATCAGTATTTTTTTCATTGAGCAGGGTTAATTCGTAAAAGGCCGGATATGAAATATCCAAACTCACCTATAGCTAATATAACGAATTATTCGGATCGGGAATAAATTTCTACAATTTACGCCGGGGCCGGGGTCAGCTGCGCGAAAAATCGGGTTTTCTCTTGGCCAGAAAGGCGGAGACCCCTTCCGTGAAGTCCGGCGTTCCGAAGCACCGGCCGAATTCTCCGATCTCGGCTTCGAACCCGTTAACACCGGCCTCGAAGCCTGCATTGACTGCCCGGATGGCGCTTGCAACGGCCATCGGCGACCTGCTGAGAATCTTCGTAAGGATCTCCTCGGCCCTGCTGATGAGCTCTTCCTGAGGGACCACATGGTTAACCAGTCCGAATGCAAATGCATCCGCTCCGCTGATCATATCCGCCGTCAGGATCATCTCGAGTGCTTTTCCCCGTCCAACCAGTTGTGCCAGTCGCTGGGTACCGCCATAACCCGGGATCAGGCCCAGGGTCACCTCCGGTAAACCCAGCTTCGCACTTTCCGCAGCGATGCGGATATGACAGGCGAGCGCGAGTTCCAGGCCCCCGCCCAGGGCGAAGCCGTTAATGGCGGCAATGACCGGTTTGGGACTGTTCTGGATCAGGTCGAATACCTTTTTGTGGCCGTCTTCGGCCAGTTTCCGGCCTTCTTCCACAGAGAATGAGGCAAATTCGCTGATATCCGCTCCGGCCACAAATGCTTTCTGGCCTGAACCGGTCAGGATGATACCGCCGGTCTCAGGGTCGCCCGCTGCTCCGCTGATCGCCTGGTGCAGCTCTTCGAGGGTCGCCTTATTCAGGGCATTCAATTTGCTTTCGCGGTTGATGGTCAGGTATAATATTCGGTTTCTGGTCTCGGCCAGCAGGTTTTCGTATTTCATGGTCCGGTTTGCTTTAAAATTCCCTGTTCTGTTTAACCCAGTCGGTAATGTAACTCACGATCTCCTGCGTGTGGGCTCCCGGGGCAAACAGCTGTCCGACCCCGATTTCGCGAAGCGATTTCATATCCGCGTCCGGGATGATCCCGCCGCCGGTCAGCAGCACATCGTGCAGGCCTTTTTCTTTCATCAGTCCGATTACCTTGGGGAAAACGGTCATGTGAGCTCCTGAAAGGATGGAGATCCCGATCGCATCGGCGTCTTCCTGAAGTGCCGTATTGACGACCATTTCAGGGGTTTGCCTCAGGCCGGTATAAATTACCTCCATTCCGGCATCCCGCAGGGAAGTTGCAATGATCTTGGCGCCGCGGTCATGGCCGTCCAGGCCTACTTTAGCCACCAGGACCCGTATAGGGCGATTGAGTTCTTTTGTCATAATCGGTTTCGGTAAAATTAAGAAGAAAAATTCAACCGGAGTAACCAGGCCGGCCAACGGGATGCCGGCCGGAAGGGCGCTGTTTTTTTACTACTTTTGCAAACTTTAGAAACTGCGCACGTTATATCGATATAACCACATTATGAGCGACGAAAGATCACTGAACTTCATTGAAGAGATCATTGAAGAGGATATCCGCAACGGGAAGCATGAGGGCCGGGTCCATACCCGTTTCCCTCCTGAGCCGAACGGCTATCTTCATATCGGACATGCCAAGTCCATCTGCCTTAATTTTTCCCTGGCGGCCCGTTATAACGGGAAAACGAACCTCCGTTTTGATGATACCAATCCGGTAACCGAAGACACCGAATACGTTGAGAGTATCCGGGAAGATATCCGGTGGCTCGGCTTTCAGTGGGACGCCGAACTTTATTCGTCCGATTATTTTGATCAGCTGTATGAATTTGCCGTCGAACTGATCCGGAAAGGGAAGGCCTATGTGGACGACAGCACGCCGGAGGAGATCGCGGCCGCAAAGGGTTCTCCGACCGAACCGGGTACGCCGACGCCGTGCCGGGACCGGAGCATCGGGGAGAATCTCAGGCTTTTTGAAGAAATGAAGGGGGGCAAATATCCCGACGGCGCCAAGGTGCTGCGGGCGAAGATCGACCTGGCCTCTCCCAATATGCACATGCGCGATCCGCTGATGTACCGGATCAGGCACGCTCACCATCACCGCACCGGCGACAAGTGGTGCATTTACCCGATGTATGACTTTGCCCACGGACAGTCAGATTCCATCGAAAAGATCACGCATTCGGTCTGTACACTGGAGTTCATTCCGCACCGGCCGCTTTACAACTGGTTTATCGAGGAACTGGGTATCTTCCCTTCCCGCCAATACGAGTTTTCGCGGCTGAACCTGAACTATACGGTCATGAGCAAGCGGAAGCTGCTCCAGCTGGTCAACGAGGGCTTCGTTACCGGCTGGGACGATCCCCGGATGCCGACGATCAGCGGTCTTCGCCGCCGCGGTTACACCCCGGCCAGTATCCGGAATTTCTGTGAGCGGATCGGTGTTGCAAAAAGAGAAAATATCATTGATGTGGGTCTCCTGGAATTTTGCATCCGGGAAGATCTGAATAAGACCGCATGGCGGAGAATGGCGGTCCTGGATCCCGTGAAACTCGTCATCACCAACTACCCGGAAGGGCAGGAGGAGTTCATGGAAGGCGAGAACAATCCCGAAATGGAAGGCGGGGAAGGCACGCGTCCTATCCCGTTCAGCAGGGAGCTGTGGATCGAACGGGAGGACTTCATGGAGGAGCCGCCGAAGAAATTTTTCCGGCTCGGTCCCGGACTGTCTGTTCGTTTGAAGCACGCCTACATCGTCCGCTGCGAGGATTTCGTAAAGGACGGGTCCGGCCGGGTAACCGAGATCCGTGCGACCTACCACCCGGATTCCCGGAGCGGCAGCGATACCAGCGGTATTAACGTGAAGGGGACGATCCACTGGGTCAGTGTCCCGCACGCTAAAACGGCCGAGATCAGACTGTATGACCGGCTCTTCAAAGTTGAAGACCCGCAGAGCGAGGAAGGTGACTTCAAGGACTACATCAATTCTGACAGCATGCAGGTATTGGAACATGCGTATGTCGAGGCCGATGTGATGAATGCCGTTCCCGGAAAGGGATATCAGTTCATCCGGAAAGGTTATTTTACGCTTGATACGGACTCAACCCCGGAAAAGCTGGTGTTCAACCGCACGGTTACCCTGAAGGACGCCTGGGCGAAAGAACAAAAGAAAAGCTGAAAAGCAGAAGAGGCATCACCCGCGGGATTATGCCTCTTCTTTTATCCTGTGATCGCCTCGGCGATCCCCATATTCCTAATAATATTTCCGGTACAGATTATATAAGACCTTTTTGTCAGCATCCGTGAGCACCGGGCTCAGGTCGGTCTGGATAAAGTGCAGTTTGAATGCCCGGATCGCGGCATCCATATTTTTAATGTCGTACCCGATGATCCGCAGGGCCTCCTGGGGATTGAAATTAGCCGGAAGGCTGTCCACTGTCGTGCTGTCCGGCCAGAGACCGAAACCATTTTCCGCCAGTCTTTTCCATGGAAAGGTTGGGTTCGGGTCGACTTTCCGCGGCGGAGCGATATCCGAGTGTCCGATAAAGTTGGCCTCCGGGATCCCATGGTTCTTCTTCAGCAGGGCAAGCACCTGCAGCAAACTGGTCACCTGGGCTTCTGCGAACGGTTCATAGCCGTTGTTGTCAAGCTCTATCCCGATTGAGGAAGAGTTGAGATCGCTGGCATTTCCCCATTTACTGATTCCGGCATGATGCGCCCGGAGGTAGTCGTTCAGCATATGATACACTTTCCCGTCCCGTCCGATCACATAGTGCGCGCTGACCTGGGTCCGCGGAAGGGTGAAGGTCCGTAACGTCTGATCGGTGGAGTTCTGCGCCGTGTGGTGGATGATCACGTAATTCGGCTTGCGGATACTGAAGTTGGTCGTTCCTACCCACTGGTCGCCCGACCGGAACGTTTCGCTGCCCGGCAGGGCAGGCGGGGTAGCGCGGTAAATTTTGGAAAATGCTTTTGCCTGCTTTTTGTAAGCCTTGTTGGTCGGTCCGTAGGGGTTGGTGGAGCAGGAGGTGCATGCTGCCCCGATCAGCAGGAAAGACAGGGCGCGGTTGAAAATTTTCATCGTAATAGGTTCTGGAAAAAAGGCCAAATTATCAAAAAAATAATCAACCGGCCGGCAGATTAAACAAAACCGTCTGAAACAGGGTAGTTACAATAAAAAATCTGACCTATGAATATACTATCATCGCTCGCCGGAGGACTGGCCGGGGCGCTTGCCGTTACGCTGCTGAATGAAGCATTAAAGAGGATCGATGCCGATGCCCCGAGAATGGACCGGATGGGAATGGAGGCTGTATCAAAGGGTTTCCGCGCCCTACATCAGCCGGTCCCGCCGGAACCCGAGCTCTATAAGTACAGTATGCTGGGGGATCTGATTAGCAACACCCTGTTCTTTAGTTTTACCGGGAAGGGCAGCAGCCGCAAATCGTTGTTCCGCGGCGGGCTGCTTGGCCTGAGTTCCGGTATGGGGGCCGTTTTTACCCCGGAACACCTCGGACTGGATCCAGAACCAAGCAACAGGACGACCAGGACACAGGTCATGACCGTTGCCTACTACCTGATCGGCGGACTGGTCGCCGGAGCGGTGAGCAAACTTATTGAAAAGAAAGCGGCGCCTGAGCCGGTGCGCCGGTTTTCCGTTTTCTGAGATCGGTACAGCAAACTGCCAAAGGCCGTTCCCGAAGGAATGGCCTTTGATTTTTTAAGAAAGATAAAAAAATCCGAAAATTTCATTTTCTCTTCATGATGCCGGTGTTGTTTTGTATAAGTAAAGACATCAACCTTTTAACCTCTGATTATCGTATGAAAAAATTAGGATTATTATCTGCAGCCCTCTTACTCTCGGCTGGCGTATTCGCCCAGTCGGAGCCAAAGAATGAACACGGAATGGAAGTGCGCTCGGCAGCGCAGGCGAACTCCGGCGGATCCCGGGGCGCTGAAGTGAGCAGTACGGCGGCCATAAAAGCACACAGTGATATGAGTGGCGTTGTTGACGTCCGTCAGTCCGCTAAAGAGTCCCGTAAAGCCCGCAAAGCTGAGCGCGTGGAAGCTGTTTCCGCGCTGAAGGCAGATCAGAAAGCGGTCCGGGCCGAACTTCGGGAGGACCTGAAAACGACCGTGAAGGCCGGGTCTGAAGATATGCACGATCTGAAGGCTGAAACCAGGGCGGACCTGAAGGCCGGCGTGGAAAGTTCCCGCAGCGACCTTGCGGACGCGCGGGCGGAACTGGTCACCAGAAAGCGCGAACTGCGTAAGGCTGCCAGGGAAGAACGCCGGGCCGTCCAACCGGTGAAGGCGAAGGTCAAAACGGATACCGGAGTGCAACTGCGCCGTCCGAAGATCAAGGGTGCCCTGCATGCAGGTGCCGCCGTTGGTTTATAAGCCGGCTTCTATCATATACACGCTTTAAACACATATCAATCCAGAGTTTGCCTCCTGCACGAGGCAAACTTTGTTTATTTTTGCAACTGAAATGGGAAAGAGTTTACGGAAAACGGGTCTGGTATGGCTAGCCTTGCTTTTACCGGTGTGGGGATGGGCTTCGTCCGCGAAGCTGACCGGCATGGAGCCGGTGCTTCAGGTGAAGATTAAGGATCGTCTTGAAAGCCGCGCTCAAAAGCGGCAGGACGACCGGAGTAAACAGAAAGTAAAAGAACAGCAAAAGGCGGATCAGAAGCGTAAGCAGGAACAAAAGCCGAAACAGGAACAGAAGCCGAAACAGGATCCCAGGCGGGGCCAGCGCCCTGATGACCGGAAACGGCCCAATGAGGACGCCGGCCGCCAGGGGGAAAAACCTCAGATCAAGGAGGTCCCGAAGTCAATACATAAACTTAAGCCAAAATCCGTCACGGAAAAAGTGAGGATTAAACGTCCGCCCGTTAAGGTAAAACCAAAAGGCAGGTTCAGGGTTTATTAGTCCGTCACATGAGGTATATACTGCTCGCAATTTTATCCGGAATCTTCAGTTTCGGCGCACTGGCTGCTGCGGATTCGACTGCGGTGCGCAAACCGTCGCTCACGCTGGCTGCCATCTACGGCAGCAATGCCAGTTACTATGGTCAGACCACGGCTGAACGACTGCCTTATATTCTGACGAATGCTTCGCTCCGGACTCCCGGAGGGTTCTACATCTCCGGCAGCGCCTACCGGTTACTGAACCTGGGCGGCTCCGGTATTTCCGCCATGGATGCATCAGCCGGTTTCGACTGGGATGTCACTCCTGACCTTACTGCCGGCATCGGCTATACCCGATCCTTTTATCCGGAGAACTCGCCGTTGCTGCAGGCCGGCAATAAGAATACGGCTACAGCTTCAGTCGGCTATGACTGGCAGTTTCTGGACACCGAGCTTGACGGTGACTACTCTTTCGGTGCCGAACACGATTTTTTCGTAACGCTGACCAATTCGAAATGGATCAGCCTGGGCGGGATCGGCAGCGATAAGGGATATTTTACACTGGAGCCCTCCGTGGAGATCGTAGGGGGAACCCAGCACTACCTTGAAGAATATACCGTACGGAAGTCGCGGCGGGAAAAACTCCAGGACTGGATCAAAAATCCGACTACGCCACCGGGGCAGGATAAGACTAAAACGGTCACTTCCAGTAAGACGAGCTTTGATGTTCTCTCCTATAACCTGGGGTTGCCAATCGGCTATAACCGGGGTAATTACCTGCTTGAAGCGGGATACCAGCTGTCCGTTCCCGGAAAAAAAGTTGCTGCCGACTCACGCCGGCCGCATTCTTTCTTTAACTTAAGCTTTTATTATCAGTTCTGAAGTGAAGGTACTCATTGTAGAAGATGAAAAGACGCTGGCTTATGAAGTGGAAGCATTTCTGAAGAAGGCTTTCTACATCTGCGATCTTGCCCATACGGCAAGGACCGGGCTGGAGAAAGCAGGGACGAGCCTGTATGATTTTATCCTGCTGGATCTGGGACTTCCGGATCTGGACGGCCTTAAGGTGCTTCAGGAAGCGAAAAAATATAACCCGAATGCCGCCTACATCATCCTGACGGCCCGGGGAAATATTGAAGACCGGATCCGGGGTCTTGACCTGGGTGCCGATGACTATCTTCCCAAGCCTTTTTCTCTGCCTGAGCTCCAGGCCCGGATGCAGGCGATTTCCCGGCGAAAGTTCAACCTGAATACCGAGGAGATCGCGGTGGGTGAGTTCCTGATCGACCTTCAGAAGCGGGTCGTGACCCATGCCGGCAATGAGATCGATCTTACCCGTAAGGAATTTGACCTGTTGAGCTACCTGCTGCTTCACAGGAACCGGGTACTGACCCGTATGCAGCTGAGTGAACACATCTGGGGAAGTTTCGCCGATGACGATTACGACTCCAACTATATCGATGTGCACATCAAGAATATCCGGAAGAAGCTCAGCGCATCCGGATCAACCGAATGGCTGGAGACCGTCCGCGGCGTAGGCTATAAAATCAAGAAGCCGCAGTGAAACTGATCACCAAGCTGACGCTTTTCATTACGCTGTCGAAGCTTGCCATCGTGCTGCTTTTCATCCTCACACTGCCTTTTCTGGTCGAAAATATCGCTGATAAATACACCAATTATTACCTGGAACAGCAGCGCGACAAGGTTCTGGAAGCGGTTTCCAGGAATGGCGTGGACAGTTATCTGCAGGGCAGCGAAAGCTACGGCAGTTATACCATGCTGAAGGAGGAATATATATCCCTGGAGCCCGTTGACGGGGCCGTAACGCTGGATACGATTTATACCGATGACCGGATCGTTGAACAGGATACATTAACCTACCGGGTACTGATGCATTCCTTTTCCGCTGGCGAACAGCGGTACCTGCTGGAGGTCGGGAAAACTACCGACACGATCAGTCAGTATAACCGGCCCCTGCAGCGGATCGCCTCCATTGTCCTGCTCGGCCTGATCGGGATGACGCTGGTCATCGACCTGGTTTTTACCCGGTACCTGCTGAAGCCGCTGAACCTGATCATCCGGAGCAAGCTGATCAACCGGAAGTTTCCGTTCAAGGAGCATTCCGGACCAGTTCAGACCTCTACGTCGGACTTCAGGTACCTGGACGACTCCCTCATCCTGCTGATGAACCAGATCCACGAGGCGTTCGAAAAGGAACGGGAATTTACGGCCAACGCGTCCCACGAGCTGATGACGCCGATCGGCATCCTGCAGAACAAGATCGAAAACCTGATGGATGACCGGGAACTGGACGACGACCTCCAGGAGCGGCTGATGGAAATGCAGAAGACCGTGAACCGGCTTAAGAAGATCGTGCGGTCCCTGCTGCTGATCAGCCGGATCGACAACGAACAATTCTCCAAGGCCGAATCGGCTAACGTATATGACCTGATCGCTGATGTCACCGAAGAGATCAGCCACCGCCTCGAAGAGCATCAGATCAGCATCGAGATCCGGGTTGACCGGGCGAAGAAGTTTACGAACATCAACAGGGATCTGTTATTCCAGCTTTTTTACAACCTGATCAACAACGCGATCAAATACAATAAACCGCAAGGCAGCATCCGGATCACCGATGAGGTCCGGAACGGACAATACCGGATCCGGGTGACGGATACCGGAATAGGAATTGCACAGGAGGAGCTGCCCCTGATCTTTAACCGGTTCAAAAAGAACGTGGCCGGTTCCGAAGGAAGTTACGGACTGGGGCTTTCCATCGTAAAGAGTATCGCAGATTACCATGGTATGAAGATCAGTGCCGACTCGGCGCCGGGCGAGGGTACCACCTTCCTGATCATCGTGCCCGGGCCGATCGTAACCGGCTGATGGTCCGCCAGTTTTCGCGATCACTTCACCATCATCTTCTGGTCCTTCCAGTTCCACCATTTCAGCATTTCAGGTTCCTGTAGGTCCCGCGGGGTGTCTGCATAATAAACGGCACATCTGAAGGTGTACAGTACGCACCTGTCCTGAACGACTCCCGCATAGGCATTCGACAGATCATACAGCTCTTCCGGGTCCCTCCCTCTTAATTCCGCAACGGAGCGGATATTGATGTTCCAGAGATCTGACGCCAGGGACTTGCCGATTCCCGGTATGACGGAGAGTTCTTTAATGGCCTGTTCTTTGGTGATTTTCATGGCTGATTTCATATGCCGGATCGTCGCTTTCGTGTGAAGTTACGAGGTTTGTGCCTTATTTGCTATTGGGCGGTGACTTTGGCTATCAGGCTGATCTGTCCCAGGTGATAGGCGTCATGCTGGACGATCCCCAGGATGTTTTCGTAATAGGTCATCTGATTCCCGGGATAGACTTTTCCAAGGTCCTGCTCCGGGAAGTTCTCGAGGAATGCTGTCCACTGCTCCTGACTTTTCTCCAGTTCAGCGAGCGTGTTCCGCCAGGCATCTTCTGACGGGTCATCCAGCGGCCCGAAATAGTTATCGTCCGGGGAGACCGTTACTTCACCGCCGACCCGACGGAGCACTTCCAGCCTCCATTTCGCCAGGTGGTTAACGATCTGCCAGATCGAGTTCCAGCCGGGGAACACCTTCCGTTGCGCCTGTTCCGCCGAAAGGGTGCGCAGTTTTCCCATCAGGGTGACGTCGATCCAGGGAGATCCGTCGTAGAGATCCTTAAAAAGCTTTTGAATTCTTAGTGACTCTTCCATCATATCCCGTCTATGCTAGTTTCGCTTCAATCAGACTCATCGGGGAGCGGGTGGGGATTATCCTTGTCATGTTGAATCCGGCTCCTTCCAGCAGCCGGCAAAACTCATCCGCGGTGCGTTCCATCCCGCCTTCCACCAGCATCATCAGCACATCCAGCGTTTTGGACGGATGCGGAATATTTTCTCCCGGCACAACCATCTCCGCGAGCAGGAGCTTTGCGCCGGCATTCATTGCGGCCCCGATGTTCTTCAGGATCCGGATACTTCGTTCGTCATCCCAGTCATGAATGATGTGCTTCATGATATAACAGTCTCCGCCCCCGGGAACCAAAGTAAAGAAATCTCCGGAAACCAGCTCTACCCGGTTTGCGACGCCCGTCTTCTCAAGCTCCCGGGGCGCATCCCTGATTACGAAGGGAAGATCGAACAGTATGCCCTGTATCCCGGGATATTGCTGAAGAATGCCCGCCAGCAGCATGCCGTGCCCCCGGCAACATCGACCAGCCTTCCGGTTCCTGAAAAATCGTATGCTTCCAGAATGGCGGGCACGGCCAGTTCTGAAAGGTTCGTCATCGCCCGGTTGAAGATTTCCCCGGCCTCCCGGTTCTGCTCAAAAATACTCGAAGGTGCTCATACCGTGTATCTTGTGATGAGCGATTCCGCCGGTTTTCAGGCTATAAAGGATCTGGGCCCAGTCGTTCCAGAGCCAGTCCTCGCCGATCATCACGGCGAAATCCCGCATGGATCCGGGAGAACCGGACTGGAGGAGCCGTCCCATCTGGGTTAATCCGAAAGTCCGGCCGGCGCTTTCAGTGAAGAGTCCGACCGCCGCCAGGTTCCGTAGCACCCGGTATAGCGCACCGGGGTCCGTCCCGGTTTCCGCGGCCAGGCTGGTGACCGGTTTGGGATGATCTTTCAGCAGGTCAGGGATTGCGAGTCTGGCTACAGCCCATATGCACTTCTGAACCAGTCCGCCAAAGATCAGCTGGTTGAGGACGACTTCCGGGGGCGGTCCGCCCTCGGCTGGCTTTATTTGCTCCGTTTCCATCGTAATATGGTTTGATGTTCGACAGGAAGAGGGAAGAACTGTTATCGACGGGAGAGTATTTGCAGGTTACAGGTTTTGCGTGCTGAACGTATCGCCCTTGCGGATATCACCCGTGTCAAAGCCTTTTTTGAACCAGCGGACCCGCTGGGCGGAAGTTCCATGGGTGAACGCGTCCGGGACCACGCGACCCTGGGACTGTTCCTGCAGCCGGTCATCGCCGATTGCGCTGGCCGCGTTCAGGGCCTCCTCAATATCCCCTTCGTCCAGTACGAACTGCTTACCCCGCCCATGGTGCGCCCAGACTCCGGCATAGAAGTCAGCCTGCAGTTCCAGTCGTACGGAAAGCTTATTGTATTCGGTTTCTGAAAGACGGCCGCGCATTTCGTCCACTTTCCGGGTTGTTCCCATCAGGTCCTGGACGTGGTGTCCCACCTCGTGCGCGATCACATAGGCCTGCGCGAAATCGCCCGGCGCTCCGAAGCGGTTCTGAAGTTCATCATAAAAGGAGAGGTCGATATAAACCTTCTGGTCGGCAGGGCAGTAAAAAGGGCCGGTCGCTGCGCTTGCAAAGCCGCATCCGGACTGCGTCTGGCCGTCAAAGAGCACCAGGGTCGGCTCCTGGTATTCGCCGCCATTTTCCCGGAAAAGATTCGTCCAGACCTCGTCCGTCGAAGCCAGCACGTTGTTAACGAACCTGCCGCCGGCGTCTTCAGGAGTTCCGGTCTTTGCCGGGGCGGTTTGCGCCGCGGGATCCACGCCGGGGATTGCACTGAGGAACCGGGTGGCGTCTTCGCCGAACAGTAAACCCAGAATCACGGCCACTATACCGAATCCGCCCAGGGCCATGCCGCCTCTGCCGCCTCTTCGGTCTTCAATATTTCCGGAACCTCCTCCACCAAGCCAGCGCATAGTAATGATGTTTACCAGCTTAACAGGACGGGCGAGAGGTTTGTTTTTACGATCAGCCCTGGATAGCCGCCAGGCCGGCTGCTATTCGCAGCGACGTAGCTTCCTTGCCGAGAAGGGCTGCAATCTCGAAGACCTGCGGTCCGAACTTGCCGCCGACCAGCATGATCCGGAAAGGCAGCATCAATTCGCCGGTCTTCAGACCTTTTTCCTCCGCCAGCGCTTTGAACGCGCTTTCCAGCTCAGCCGCCGTGTATGCATTGATATTGGTGAACGTGGACATGAGGGCGCTGAAAAACTCCGTTTTCGCGTCGTTCCATTTCGGCCTCACTGCCTCGAGGTCATAGGTTACCGGCGGTTCAAAAAAGAAGGAAGCCTGTTTCCACAGGTCGGTAAGCAGGGTGCAGCGGTCTTTCACCAGGCCTGCCACCGTGACGGCTTTTTCGCGGTCTTCATGCGTCAGATCAACGATCAGCTGCTCTGATTTGACGTTCTCCAGGTATTGTTTAAGTAATTCCTCGCCCAGTACCCGGTCATCCGTACGCTTGATCCATTCGGCATTGAACCATTTTGCTTTATCGAAATCAAATTTTGCACCGGCCTTGCTAACCCGCTCAATAGAAAATTTTTCGATCAGTTCGTCCATGGTGAAGATCTCCTGGTCCGTGCCGTCATTCCAGCCGAGCAGGGCCAGTAAGTTGATGAACGCTTCAGGGAGAAATCCCATTTCCCGGAATCCGGGGGTCAGTTCCCCGGTTTGAGGATCTTTCCAGTTCATCGCATAGACCGGAAAACCCAGTCGTGCGCCGTCACGTTTGCTCAGCTTCCCGTTTCCGTCCGGTTTCAGGATCAGGGGCAGGTGTACCCACTCCGGCATCCGGTCTTTCCAGCCGAGGTATTCCCACAGCAGGAGATGTACCGGCGCTGAAGGCAGCCATTCCTCGCCACGGAAAGCATGGGTGATCTCCATCTGGTAGTCGTCGACGACCACGGCCAGGTGATAGGTCGGCATACCGTCGGCTTTCAGCAGGACCTTGTCATCCACCAGGTTGGTATCGAAGGAGACATGTCCGCGGATCAGATCATGGAAGGAAACGGTTTCGTCGGAAGGGACCTTGATCCGGATCACATAGGGCTGCCCGGCCCGGATCAGTTCCTGTACTTCCTTATCGGAAAGCGAAATGGAGTTTCTCATCGTCTTCCGGTACTGATGGCCATATTGGAAGTTTGCGATCTCCTGCCTTTTCTGCTCGAGCTCCTGCGGGGTGTCGAATGCATAATAAGCATAGCCGTCCCGGACGAGCTGTTCAGCGAACGCCCGGTAACGGTCCTTCCTTTCGCTCTGACGGTAAGGGGCGAATGGTCCGCCCGCCGAGGGGCTTTCATCAGGGATGAGGCCGCACCATGTCAGGCAGTCCATGATATATTGTTCAGCTCCTTCCACATACCGGTTCTGGTCAGTGTCCTCGATCCGGAGAACAAAATCGCCGCCATGTTTCCTGGCGAATAAATAATTGAACAGAACCGTGCGGACGCCGCCGAGGTGCAGTCCACCGGTCGGGCTTGGAGCAAATCGTACTCGAACTCTTTTAGCTACTGACATGGTGCAAAGATAGGGTTTCGGAAATTAAAGGGTTTCATTATCCTTGTCGCAAAACCAAACAACAGGAACCTTTTTCGTATTTTGTGAACTGATGAACCCTTATCTTCAAAAGAGGCGCTGGAAATTCCTTCTTCTTGCGTTTGCGATCGTTATTGCCGGCTCCTCTCTGTGGTATACCAACTACCTGGTCAAGAACATCTCGGAGGCCGAAAGGACACGGGCGGAGGTGTGGGCCAAGGCTACGCAGAACATCGTGGAAATGCCGGATATCAATGACGAGTTCATCACGTTCATTTACTCGATCCGTGACAGCCTGTCGGTTCCGGCGATCGTGACCGATTCGCGGGACAGCATCATCTCCTGGAAGGGACTTGACAGTACCAGGACGAACAGTCCCCTGGAGGCCCGGAGCAGCAACCTGAGATACGATCCGTTGTATTTCAGAACCCAGCTTAATGAGATGAAGGTCCAGCACCCGCCGATCCCCCTCAATCTGTACCGGTTCAGTAACGAACGGTGGTATGTATACTATAAGGATTCCACGCTGCTGATGCAGCTTCGGGTGTTCCCTTATATCCAGCTGACCGTCATCGCTATTTTTCTTTTTGTGGCCTACGTCGTATTCAGTTCATCCCGCCGGTCGGAACAGAACCAGGTTTGGGTCGGTCTGGCCAAGGAGACAGCCCACCAGCTTGGAACGCCGATCTCTTCGCTGATGGCCTGGATCGAACTCCTCAAGTCTCGTTTCAACGCGGATCATGATCCGCTGGTCCTGGAAATGGAAAATGACGTCCGGCGGCTGGAGATCATCGCCGACCGTTTCTCCAAGATCGGGTCAAAGCCTGTTCTGGTCAGTCACGTGGTATTTGACGTGGTCAGCGAATTTGTGGATTATTTCAGGATCCGCACCAGCGATAAGATCAGTTTTGAGGTCAAGGGCGACCGGCATGCGGAGGCCCTGCTGAACATCCACCTCTTTGACTGGGTCATGGAGAACCTGATGAAAAACTCCGTGAACGCCATTGAAAATACCGGCAGGATCGAAGTGCTCATCACCGAAAACCTCGCGAAGGAGCAGGTGTTCATCGATGTGTCCGATACCGGGAAAGGGATTTCACGCATGAATTTCGAGACGATTTTCCAACCGGGCTATACGACCCGCAAGCGCGGCTGGGGGCTAGGCCTTTCACTGACGAAGCGGATCGTTGAAAATTATCACCGTGGCCAGATTTTCGTAAAAGATTCCGAAATTGGCAAAGGAACCGTTATCCGGATAATTCTTAAAAGCAGCTTAAAATATGAACCGACCAGGAACTGACGAATTCGCACCCTATTACCAGAAGTATATTGATACGGTGGACGACGATGTGATCGATGAACTCGAAACGCAGGCAACGTCATTCAGGGACTTCATTCTTTCTCTTCCGGATGACAAGGCAGACTTCGCCTATGCGGAGGGCAAATGGACCGTGAAGGAACTGTTGGGGCATATTATCGATACGGAGCGGATCATGACCTACCGCGCACTACGTTTTTCGCGGAACGATCTGCAGCCCCTGCCGGGCTTCGAGGAGAATCAGTACGTGGCGAATGCGCGTTTCCGTGAACGCACCCTGGGCGACCTTGCGGAGGAGTTCAACCTGCTGCGGCGGGCCAACCTGCATTTTTTCCGGTCGCTGAATGAGACCGAGCTCAGTCTCAAGGGGGTAGCCAGCGGTCAGGGTATGTCGGTCAGGGCCTTGTTGTTTGTGATCGCCGGGCATGTTCACCATCACCGCCGGATACTTTCAGAACGGTATCTATGATCTGGAAAAGAGAGACGACCGCCGCGGAGCTTAATTCCCGGTTCAGGCATGACCTGGGCAGTTTGCTGGAGATCGAATTCACGGAGATCGGGGATGATTTTCTTGTTGCCCGGATGCCGGTAACGGAGAAAGTACATCAGCCGGCGGGGATCCTGCATGGCGGGGCATCGGTCGTTTTGGCTGAAACGCTGGGGAGCGTCGCATCCGGACTGCTTATCGATACCGAACGATATATGGCGGTGGGCCTGGAGATCAATGCCAACCACCTGAGACCGGTGAAAAAGGGTTATGTACGGGGTGTCTGCCAGCCGGTGCATATCGGCGGAAAAACCCATGTCTGGGATATCAGGCTGTATGATGAGCGCGGAAAGATGAACTGCATCAGCCGCCTGACCGTGGCCGTGATACCGCATGTGAAATAAAGGGCCTGCCGGATCAGGCAGGCCCCGTTTAGCTTATTTTTCCTTGTCAAGGACCTCTTTCTTTTCGACCAGGTAAGAAATCAGGAGTCCCAATCCCCCGAATACGCCGATAAGGCCGAAGTAGACCGCCACATTGCTTGCGCGGCGGAAACCGTTGTCGTAATTCAGGACCGTGTGATCTAGCAGGTAAGCGATGAACAATCCCATGCCTGCGCCCATCAGCAACAGACCCCATTTCAGGTTCTTATAAGGTTCTGCCTGCGGCCGGCCCAGTTTGGGGTCCATGCCGTTCTGAATCATGGCCATGTTTTCCCTGCTCTGCAGGCACCGGATACCGAAGATCATGGCGAAGAGGCCGGTTCCGAGTAGAATAAATGTTAGTGCTGGTTGCATAATGTTGATTAAAGAGTTTTTTTATTGTTGTTCAATTTCTGATTCCGGATCTGCTATCTATGACCACAGTTCTCCGGATCAGGTTACACACCTTCCCCCAAAAAAAAGAGGAGCGGGGACTTCGTGTTAATGCCGGTCCGTCTTTTTCATACTTCAGAGGCGTCGGAACTGGTCCCGTTCGCTGTAATGATCGCCCGCCGGCTGCAGAACCAGGTCGCACCCTGCAAAAAATATCCGCAATCCCGTCACTGGCTGTAACCTGATCCCTGCCCGGATAGTCATAGAGATCATCAGATGCAGCAGTTTTCAGATAATGAACTAATCGGGCAGGTGCTCGGCGGAAATGAGGGGGCCTATGCCACATTGGTCCGCCGGCATCAGCGGTATGTTTTTACGCTGGCACTGCGGTTCACCCGGAACCGTGAGAACGCTGAGGAGATTGCGCAGGATGTATTTGTAAAGGCGCACCGTTCATTGCATACCTTTCGGAGGACATCCAGGTTCAGTACATGGCTGTATACCATCGCTTACACCACCGCAATGACCTCCCTGCGGAAGAACAGGATCGGGACGATGTCCCTGGATGACGAAACGGTGCCGGCCGGTCTGGCTGAAGCGGAGTCGGATCTTCATGCTGACCGGGTTGAGCAGAAGTCCCGGGATGAATACCTGAACCTGGCGATCGGCGGCCTGATGCCCGATGACGCGGCGATCATTACGCTGTTCTACATGGGGGAACAATCGCTGGAGGAGATCGCCACGACCCTGGGAATTGAAGCGAATGCGGTTAAGGTTCGGCTGTTCCGTGCGCGGCAGCGGCTGAAGGGTCGTCTGGAAACACTGTTGCAACAGGAAGTAAAGGAGCTGTTATGAAAGAAATAGAACAAGAACTCTGGGATTACATTGACGGAGTCAGTACTCCCGGTGAGCAGCTGGAAACCGAGGACCGCATCCGGCGGGATCCCGCTGTCGCTGTACGCTACCGGGAACTATTGTCCTTCCACGCGGATATTACCGGGCTGGAACCTGAGCATCCTTCAATGGGATTCACCCGGAAGGTGATGGATGCCGTTCGCCGGGAACCGCGCCCGGAACCGGTGATGCTGGACAAGCGCCTGGTCATCGGGATCTCCGCATTCTTCGGCGTAGTCTTCCTGGTATTTTTTACGGTGCTGCTGTGCTCGGTGAACTGGAGCGGGGAGTCTGTCGGGTTTACGGTCGATCTCTCCATCCCGCCGGCCGTATACAAGACGGTCTTTGACCGGAAATACCTGACGGTGTTCTACCTGGCCGACGTCGTGCTGGCTCTCTATTTTGTCGATGGGTTTTTGCGTAAACGCCTACTTTCTAAGAAGTTGTAAAAATATTTTTTAAAATATTTAGAACCTTTTTAACGATCCGAGGTTACCTAAATAAACCAATCTATTGGTTTAATTGTGATAAGGTTTAGGTTGAAGCCACGTTGTGAAACGTGGCTTTTTTTGTTTCTCGGCAATACTGTAAATTGCAGAAAAACTAATCAGACAGACCATGAAGCTTTTGAAACTGATCCCCTGCGCGCTGTGCATAGCGCTTGGACTACAAGGGAATGCCCAGGGCCTGAAAATGCCCCAGGCAAGTTCCACCCAGACCCTCACCCAGGAATTCGGCCTGGGAAGTATAAAGATCCAGTACAGTCGCCCGAACGTGAAGGGCCGGAAAATTTTTGGTGGCCTGGTGCCATGGGAACAGGTATGGCGCACCGGGGCTAATTCCGCAACTACCATCACGTTCAGTGATGATGTCCAGCTGGAAGGAAACGCTGTGCCAGCAGGCCAGTATGGGCTGTTCACGATTCCGGGTAAAACCGCGTGGACCGTTATTCTGAACAAAAAGGCCCAGCAATGGGGCGCCTATGAATATGATCAGGCGGAGGACTTCCTGCGGTTTACCGTAAAACCGGTCACCGTAGCAAAGAAGACTGAATCCTTCACCATTTCAATTTCGGACGTCATGCCGACCAGTGCCGTGCTGCATCTGAGCTGGGACAGCTATGATGTTCCGGTCAGCATGACGACGGAGGTTGACAGCAAGGTCATGGCCAATATAGAAGCGGCCATGAAAGGTAACAATAAACCATATTTCCAGGCTGCGCAGTATTATTTTGACAACGGAAAGGATATCAGCAAGGCGCTCGAGTGGGTGAACCAGGCGGAGTCCGCCGATCAGAAGGCCCCGTGGATCAAATACCTTAAGGCCCGCATCCAGCTGAAGGCCGGTGATAAGAAAGGCGCCGCTGCGACTGCGGAGGAAGGCGTAAAGATTGCCCGGGAAAGTAATAATGAGGAATACGTGCGACTAAACTCTGCGATCCTGGATCAGGCGCGGAAGTAGTTGGTACAATCGTCTAACCGGAGACCTGCTCAGTCAGAGCAGGTTTTTTTGTGCCCGGGATCCGCTGAAGGATCATCGAAATGATCACTACCAGAACGCACCCGATCACATTCAGCCATAGGAATGCGATGGCGTCATGCCAGTAAACCAGGCAGACGATGGCCTCCGATATGAGCGCCGCTTTGAAGGTGGCGGATCCTCCGGTCCCCTTGAAATAGAATGCGACGATAAAGATCCCCAGGATGGTCCCGTAGAACAGAGACCCCAGGATGTTGACCGCCTCGATCAGGTTTCCGAGCCGGCTGGCGTATAAAGCCATGATCACGCAGAATACTCCCCAGCAAATGGTCGTTATGCGCGACACCAGGAGATACGATGCATCGGAATCCTCCTTACGGATGAGTCTCTTGTAGACATCCACCACCGTGGTCGATGTCAGAGAATTCAGGGCGCTCGCTGTTGAGCCCATGGAGGCCAGGAAGATGATCGCGATCAGCAGACCGATCAGGCCCTCGGGGAGGAACCTGGTCACGAAGCTCAGAAAGATGTAGTTATTGTCATTGGTGTCCGCCCCCGGGTCGTTCTTCTTCATCAGTTCAACGGCGCTGCTGCGGACCGATTTCATCTTTTCATCGGCCTCCTTCAGCGCCCGGCGCTGCCTGAAGACAGCCGCTTCATCGGATACTTCCAGGGATTGGGTGAGCTGATCCACGAGCTCCTTCTTTTCGTTGAAGGCCGCTGAATATTCGGATTTGATCCGGTCCAGCTCCGGAGCGTACCGGCTGTTCTCCAGTTTGCTCAGTTCATAACGGTTGAAAAAAACAGGCGGCTGCTGAAACTGGTAGAAGGCGAAGACCAGAACGCCGATCAGGAGGATCAGGAACTGCATCGGAATTTTTACAAGGCCGTTCATCAGCAGGCCCAGCCGGCTTTCATTGACGGACGCTCCCGTCAGGTAGCGGCCCACCTGGCTCTGGTCGGTGCCGAAGTAGGAGAGCTGGAGGAAGAAGCCGCCGATCAGGCCGCTCCATACGGTATACTGGTTATTCCAGTCAAAGGTGAAGTCGATGGCATTGGTCCGGCCCATTTTTCCGGCTATGTGCAGGGCGTCGCCCAGGCCAACGTTTTCGGGAAGCAAATGCACGACCATTACGCCGGCCAGAAAAAGGCCGGAAAAGATGATGCTCATCTGCAGCATCTGCGTATAGGATACCGCACGGGTACCGCCGTACACCGTGTAGATGATCACCAGGCTTCCGATAAAGATCGTGGTGTAGGTGGTGTCAATATTCAGGATGGTGGACAGGATGATTGAAGGCGCATAAATCGTGATACCTGTCGATACCCCCCGCTGGATCAGGAAAAGAAAGGCGGTCAGTGCGCGCGTTTTCAGGTCGAACCGTTTTTCCAGAAATTCATAGGCCGTGTAGACCTTCAGGCGGTGAAAAATAGGGACGAACGTGATACACAGAATGATCATGGCCAGGGGCAGGCCGAAATAGAACTGCACGAAGCTCATCCCAGACGAATAGGCGAGTCCGGGCGCTGAAAGAAATGTGATGGCACTGGCCTGTGTGGCCATGACCGACAGGCAGACGTGGTACCAGGGAAGGGACTGGTTTCCCAGGAAGTATCCGTCGATATTGCGGTTTCCCCGGCTTTTCCAGATGCCGAAGACGACGATCCCGAGGAGTGTAGCGGCTAGTATGATCCAGTCGGTTACACTCATTCAAAAGTGTGTGTAAAGAGATTGAACAGAACAATAAGCAGAACCAGCCACAGTACCAGGAACAGGTAGGACTGGTTCCAGCTTTTTAAAAAAGGAGGAAGTTCATCCTTAAACTTCACGTTTTTCTACAAGAACATTGACGTATACCAGAGCCATCAGCAATCCCAGAATGGCGCCCGCCAGAGCCCAGGCAATCGAACCGGTCGTTACCAGCGCGGTTAGGATCCCGAAGATCATTGCAAGGATATAGTACCACGAGTTGTTAGTTTCCTCTTCCTGTTGTTTCATTTTGCAGTTCTTTAGTTTTCGTTCCAAATTTACAAATATTCTGTTTCGGTGTAGTGCCGGCTGCCCGATTGTAAGCAAATACTCACAAATGCTGCGCCACGCCTGTTTTTCAGTCCAGCAGGTCGTCAATCCGCCGAAACGTGTACCCTTTTTCCTTCAGATCCGCGATCAGCTGATCGAGGCTATCATAGAACTTGTCGGTCCGCCTCGGGTCGGTCCCGATGTGCACGAGGAGAATAAAGCCGTTCAGGCCGTTTGCCGACGTTTTCTCATAATCCATGACCGACCGGTAGATCTCATCAGACGGACGGTAGCTCTTCCCCATTTCGGGATACGTGTAGTCGGCGGTGGACCGGGTTCCCTGGGAGAAATTCACCAGACGGAATCCGGCCTTGTTCGTCCACGCCGCAATGGCCGCGTTGTACCATTCGTATGGCGGCAGAAAATATCCGGCATCCTTCCGGCGGATCCCGAAGCGCTTCATCCTTTTGTAATTGTTCTTCAGGTCCTTCCGGAATTCCTTTTCCGTAACCAGGAGGCTGTCTCGTCTGACCCAGTCGCAGTAGAGCAGGTGTTCGTCGGAATGGCCGCCCAGGTAGTGTCCGTCGGCCTTCAGTCCGGTGATCAGCGGGCCGAATGCGGGGTTCCGGTAAAAGCGCCCGGTGAAAAAGAACGACCCGCTGACTTTCTGATCGCGAAGGGTCTTCCGGATCACGGGTCCGCCGTCCGCGAACTCGTCGCCCGTGAATACCAGTGCGATCTCTTTTCGGGTGGTATCCCCCCGGACAACGGCTCCGAAGGGATCGGTAACTACTTTTTTCCGGGAGCCACCTCCCCGGAGTCATGTTCTTTGGCGGCCAGCAGATAGATCAGGGATGCAGTTCCGTCCATGGTGGGTTCGTTCGTGCTGTAATCTCCGTAATCGTCATGGTATACCACCAGCGGCGACTGGAAAGCTGCGTACTCGTCCGGCTGGTAAAGTTTGATGTACATAAGGTTATTGTAGATGCTTCCGTAAACCGGTCCGTCGACCAGGCCTCCGTCGATGGGATATTGCATGAGGTGGGTGAAGGCTGAATGCGGATCGGCTGGCGTGTCGCCATGTTCCGGAAGTCCGTATACCATGCTGGTTCCCCACGGGTTGGTGCCGAACAGCCAGTCGAATGAGGCCTGTTCCAGTTCTGCGTAGGTATTATCCCCGCTTAACTGGCGATACAGGTAGCATTGGATCGCAAAAGAGGCCGTCAGGTTGTTGGAGCACCAGATGAACGGGATTCCCCGGTAAAAGCCGTTGGCCGCGGATTTTTTCCAGACCCTCTCGATGCCTTCCCTGTAGTAGCTGATCAGCTGTGCGCGGGTCTCCGCATCACTCTTTTTGGCCAGCTCATAGTGCCCGAAATTATGGAACGGATACCATTGATAGTGCCTGGCGGTATCCGCGCCCATCCAGGGCGTAACCCTCTCCTGGCCACTGAAGTCCCGCGAGTCTGCGAAATAGTCCTGGTTGCCGGTAAGCTGGTACAGGGCCGCTGCGCCGAGTTCCATATCATCTGTCCAGTTGTCTTCTTCATAAAAGTAAGGCGCCATGCACGGGGCCGTCTGGGCGACTCCGGGCTTTGCCTGGCCAAACCGGTAGGCGGAAACTGCTTTCGCCCGCAGCATTTCGGAAAGATTTGGATCTTTGGCATACAGCTGCGCTCCAAGTGCAAAGGCGCTGGCAAACTTTCCGGCGATCGAAGCGGTTCCGGTTGCCCTGTTCTTGTATTTGCCCAGGCCCTGGGGTTCACCGGTCACGAAATAGACCGGCCGGCCGCCCGCTTTACCTGCGCCGTAGTCCACCGAATCGCGGTTCGGCATGCGCATGCCCTGGTGGTCACGGTCATCCGCAACCTGGTTGAACAGCCAGTCTTCACGCGGGTGCATTTTCATAAGCCAGTCCAGTCCCCATTTTGCCTCATCCAGAACATCCGGAGTTCCGTTGGATCCCTCCAGGCCGTTTGCCTGGTGCTGATCCCGGAAAATTGCCGGGAAGTCGCGGTATGCCGCCAGCAGATGATAAGTCGCATTGGCTGAGGTGGTCGAATACTGCAGGTAGTCGGAGGCGTCATGCCAACCGCCCGACACGTCGATCCGGGTGCTGTCGGGCATCGGGCCGTAGATGGTGTAGCCGGGCGCGGTATGACAGGAGTCCTTCAGAAAGGGGTTATAGCCGCTTCGTTGCTGACGCATATACCGCAGGGCAAAGTCCGCGGACCCCTTGTATACCTGATCGCCGATCTCAAACTTCGGCGAGCGGACATCTCCGGCCTTCAGAAAATAGGTTCCGGGCCGGGTGAAAGCTGTAAAATCCAGCCGGCAGGTTGCCTTGAATGGGCCGTACGCCCCGAAGTTCTTTCCGGCCTTGCTGGTTAATACCGTTTTTCCGCTCGCGGCATCGACAAGCTCGAAGCGGTCGATGGCCGCACTGCCGGCCGATCCCCAGACCGCAACTTTCACGGCGGAGGTCTTGTACCCCATCAGGTTGACGCGGATGACGGGCGGATTCTCTTTGTCAGGCGAAGCAAAGGAGGTGAGGAAAAGCCATGTTGTTATGGCGAGAAGTCGTAAAACGTGGTTCATATTCGCTGGGATAAGCCTGCAATTTATAAAAAGAAAGATTGTTTTTAATTAATCAATCGATTGATTAATTTTGCGCCCTTAAATAATCCGGTCATGAAAAAAGATAAAAAGGATCACATTCTGGCGGTAGCGGAGAAACTGTTCTCAGAACTTGGTTATGATGCAACGACCACCCGGCAGATCGCCGGGAAGGCCAATGTGAATATGGCCATGCTGAACTACTATTTCGGCTCGAAGGACGGCCTTTACAAAGCGGTTCTTCAGAACCGGATCACCGGATTCCGGCAGACCCTGGTTTCCATTTCCGCGCAGCCCGTTTCCAGCAGGGTTAAGCTCGATCAGGCCATTGACGTTTACGTCGACCGCGTCATGGAGAATAAGGGCTTTCACCGTTTGATCCAGCGCGAGCTTTCACTGACCCAGCGGTCCGAGATCTCGGATGTGCTGACGGAAAGCATCCTGATCAATGTGAACGAGATTAAACGGATACTCAACGCCGGCATTGAAGAAGGCGCATTCCGCCAGGTCGACGTCGAGATGACGATCGCTACCATCTTCGGCACCAAATATTACGTCGTAAACTCGGCGCTCATCGCTTCCAGGCTGCTCGGAAAGGATCTGACCGACCCGCAGGTTGTGCAGGAGGAGGTGAAACCCCGCCTTAAAAAACATCTGAAAGATCTGCTTAATGCCCATTTGACAAAACATGATACGCAAGCTTAACTACTTTAAATTTCCCCGGTACGCCGTCAGGCTGGCACTGCCGGTTCTGGTCTTTACCGGTTTCAGCGTGAGCGCACAGGAAGTCCGGAAAATATCGCTGCAGGAGGCGGTTGAACTGGGCCTCCGTAACAGCAAGGATCTGCAGGTTTCCCGCTCCAGGATCGATCTGGCCCTTAACCGGTTCAGGCAGGCCGAAGAGCAGGCATTGCCGTCCGCATCGGCCGGACTCATGTATAACCACGCGGAATTCCTGAGTAGCCAGTTCCGCCTGCCCGGCAGCAGTGAGGCCCTGCAGCTGCCTTCTGCTGCGAATGCCTATATCGGTTCCGTTTCTGTCGAACAACTCGTTTTTGCGGGGAATAAGCTCCGGTATGCAAAGGAATCTGCCGACCTGCTCGCGGGCATCGCCCGCCTGGACGCCGCAAAGGATTCTGCCGATATCGCATACTCCGTCATCAGCTCATACTATAATCTATACCGGCTGCAGCAGAGTCAGAAGGTGCTGGCGCAGAATCTCGCGTCGGTCGACCGGCAGCTGAAACAGGCTGAGCAGTTTTTTGATCAGGGGGTCGTGACCAAGAATGATGTCCTCCGGTACCAGCTTCAGCGGAGCCAGATCGAACTGACCGGGCTTGACCTGGAAACCAACCGAAAGGTCGTGAACTATAACTTTGACATTCTGCTCGGACTTCCGGAGACCACCGTGGTGGAGGTCGAAGAAGTGCCGGGGACGGAAGCTGCGGGAACTGCCGATGCATTCATCAGTACGGCGTTGTCCAATCGTCCGGAGCTGCTCTCGTCGGACCGCCGGTATCGTCTGGCGGAAACCAATATGAAGTCCGTCAGATCCGATATGCTGCCTACGGTAGGTGTCGGCGGAAACCTTTATTTCATTAATCCCACCGGAAAATTCATTCCCCCGTCCCAGGCGTATCTGGCGCCCGTGGCGATAGCCGCCAACCTGTCGTGGAATATCGATAAACTCTGGACCGGGAAGACCAGGATCAGCGAAGCCCGCATCCAGCAGGACGAGGCCGGCCTTCAGCGGAATGTGGCTGCCGACCGAATCAGAACCGAAGTGAACCGCAACTTCCTCGAATACCGGAAGGCCGTGCAGCGGATTGCCGTCCTGCAGGTTTCGGTTGAACAGGCGCGTGAAAATGACCGGATCATGGAATCGAAGTACCGGAATAATATCGCTTCGGTAACCGACAGGATCGATGCCGAAACGCAGCTTTTCCAGACGCTGATCAACCTGGAAATCTCCCGGGCCGATGCCGGCCTGGCTTACTATACATTACTTAAATCAACAGGAACAATCATCAAAACAAAATAAGGTCCATGGAAACCACTGAAAAAAAGAAAAAGAATAAGGTCGTGCCGCTGATACTGGGTATCATATTGATTATCGGGGCATCTTTCGGCATCAGGGAGTACCTGTATCTCCAGAGCCATGAGGATACGGACGACGCCCAGATCGACGGGGATATCAGTCCGGTCGTATCCCGTGTCGGCGGCTATGTGGACTCCATCTACTTTGAGGAGAACCAGCCGGTCAAAGCAGGTCAGGTGCTGGTGAAACTGGACGACAGGGATCTGAAGATCAGGCTTGAGCAGGCGCTTGCCGCGCAGCGGGGGGCCAGTGCGAGTGTCGGCGTGTCCCGGTCGCAGATCGGTGCGACCGCCGCTTCCTCGGCTACCGCAAAAGCCAATATGAAAGCCGCACGTGTTCGTTACTGGAAAGCGTCTCAGGATTTTGAACGGTACTCCAACCTGATCAGGGACGGGGCGATTACCAGGCAGCAATTCGATCAGGCCCGGGCCGAGCGGGATGCTGCGAAGGCAGGCTATGAGGCTGCACAGGAGCAGTACCGCGCCAGCCAGTCCCAGGTCGGGACGTCGCAGTCCCAGCTGGAGGTCACCAGCATGGGCGCCGATCAGCGCCAGGCGGACGTAGACTATGCCCGGCTGCAGTTATCCTATGCGGTCATCAAGGCCCCGGTGTCCGGAATCGTGTCCAAAAAGAGTATTCAGCGCGGCCAGCTCGTGCAGGCCGGTCAGACCCTGTTTTCCATCGTTAATGAGAACAGCCTGTATGTGACCGCCAATTTCAAGGAGACACAGCTGGAGAACCTGCAGGAGGGCGAGGATGTGGACGTGACCGTGGATGCCTTCCCTGACGGCCGCGTGGACGGGAAGATCTATAATTTCTCGCCGGCGACCGGTGCAAGGTTCTCGCTGCTTCCGCCGGATAACGCGACGGGGAACTTTGTTAAAGTGGTACAGCGGGTTCCCGTGAAGATCAAAGTCAGCGCGGATGACGCGCTTATGAAAAAATTGCGTCCCGGAATGAGCGTGAAGGTGTCAGTAATAACCAAAAAATAATGGCCGAAAAGGGTTTACGCAAATGGATCATCACCATCACGGTGATCACGGCGGCATTGCTCGAGCTGATCGACACAACGATCGTGAACGTGTCCATGCCCCAGATCATGGGGAACCTCGGCGCATCCCTGGAGGACGTCGCCTGGATCACTACCGGCTATGCCGTGGCGAACGTGATCGTGCTGCCGATGTCCGGCTGGCTGGGTGCCAGGTTCGGGCGGAAGAACTACTTCCTGGCGTCGATTATCGTGTTTACCGTCGCATCGTTTCTGTGCGGTAATGCAACCACGCTCGAAGAACTGATCCTTTTCCGGATCATCCAGGGACTTGCCGGGGGCGGGCTCATATCCACATCGCAGGCTATCCTGCTGGAAACGTGGCCCAAGGAGGAGGTCGGGACCGCGACTGCACTGTTCGGTCTCGGCGCTGTGGTCGGCCCCACCTTCGGTCCGACGCTGGGCGGTTACATTACCGACCATTTTTCGTGGCCGTGGATCTTTTACGTCAATATTCCGGTCGGGATCCTGGCGGCATATTTCACCTATGCCTTTGTTCGTGCAACGCCGCGTGAAAACCGTGGAATGCCCGTGGACTGGTGGGGGATCCTGCTGCTTGCCATTTCGGTGGGAAGCTTGCAGACCGTTCTGGAAAAAGGGGAAGGCGAGGACTGGTTTGAGACCGGGTACATCATCGCGCTTTCTGCGGTCGCCTTCGTGGGATTCCTCCTGTTCCTGCTGCGGGAGTTCAGTACTGATCACCCGGTGGTCAACTTCAGGATCATGCGGCACCGCAGTTTTTCCGTCGGCATGTTCACCTCGTTCGTGCTTGGCTTCGGGCTTTACGGGTCCATGTTCGTGTTCCCCGTGTTCTGTCAGAACCTCTTAGGGTTTACCGCCCAGCAGACGGGGCTGATCCTGCTTCCCGGCGGCCTGGTGACGATCTGTATGATGCCCTTCATCGGAAAGATGCTCCAGAAAGGAGTGCCGGCACAGTTCATGGCAACTGTCGGAATGGTTCTTTTCTTCGTCTTCTCAATGATGCTGCGAAACTCGTCGCTGGCCTCGGGTACCGAAAACTTTTTCTGGCCGCTGGTTATCCGCGGGGCAGGGATGGCGTTACTCTTCGTTCCGCTTACCACCCTGGCTATCCAGGATCTGAAAGGGCCGGAGATCGGTCAGGGAACCGGGTTGAACAACATGATGCGACAGCTGGGCGGATCGTTCGGGATCGCGGCGCTGACCACCCTGATCCATATCCGCCAGGGTTTTCACAGGAGCGTGCTCGTGGAGCATATCAATGAGTATAACCCGGCCTTCACCGAGCGGTTTCAGATGATGATCAGAAGCTTCGTTTCGAAAGGGTATTCGTTGCTGGACGCCAAGGGTGCGGCTCTGAAGGCAATGGAAGGAACGGTGGTGAAACAGACCATGCTGTTAACATACACCGATGCCTACTGGGTAGCCGGAATGATCATGCTGTGCTCCATCCCGCTGCTGTACCTGCAGAAGTTCAAGAAGAAGGTTGAGATACCCGTCGATATGCATTAGAAACGGAATACTGCCCAATAAAAAGAGCCGGTTCCTGCACGAACCAGCTCTTTCAAAAATTAACAATTAAAAATCTGCAAAGCCCCTAAGCCTCAATTTTGCAAACGTGCATCACTGCTCTTTTACACCCTTGTTTATAGCATTTAATAATCAGCTCTAAGGACGAATAACCTTTAATACTTAAAGCTACAATTTTAAATCGCTAAGTCGAAACAAATTATAAATTTTTCCGGCGAAGGAAGAAATCAGTAGAAACGGATTGAATGCGCATAAAAACCGACATGAATTGAGGGAATTCACAAACGGTACAATGCCCCCAATAAGTGTCTGACTTTTTGGGGGCATTTCAACGCCGCACTTTTTTATGATGTGACCCGGCGATCAGTAAATGACTTTTCCTGTAGCGGTAACCAGTGAGGCTATCCGTATCGCGTCAAAGATGCGCTCTTCGGTGGTTCCCAGTTTGATCAGGGAATCCTCGTGTGCGTTTACACACATTTCACAGCCGTTGACAGCGGAAACCGCCAGGCTAAGTAATTCGAAGAACTCCTTGCCGGTTACGGGCTTCATCATGATCTGCATCCGGATTCTGGCAGGGATCTGGGTATACTTTTCTTTTTGCGTGAAGTGCCGGAAACGGTAAAATACGTTGTTGGAAGCCAGCAGGGATGCACAGGCCACAGCTTCGGCGATATCAGCGGCAGTCGCTTCGTTTTGTTCGGCGAACCGGGTGTAAAAGTCAGTCAGGGGTTTGTTGTTATTATTGACCGCTATGCTTAGGCCGATCAGTCCTATCTCTTTCGGGGACAGGTGTTCGGAGGTAAGCGTACTGGTCAGGTTCAGCTTAAAATCCCTTAAATAACGGGACTCTCCTTTTTCAAGCAGGGTAAGGCTTTCTGTACGGTAAGAACTTTCCAGGCCTACGCTTGCCAGTATTTCGTTGATTACTTCTGTTGATTCGTTCATAATATCGGTTTAAGAAACAGTGTTAATTAAAAATCCCCGCTGTTGACGGGGATTTCATATGCGGACTGCAGGTTAGACTGTCAAAGTTTCCTGGCCTTTTTCCCAGTTGCAAGGGCAAAGCTCATCGGTTTGCAGTCCGTCAAGTACACGCAGAACCTCTTTTACGTTACGGCCCACATTCAGGTCGTTTACGGATACCCAGCGAACGATTCCCTGAGGATCGATGATGAAAGTAGCGCGGTAAGCGATCTTTTCAGTCGGCTCAAGGATACCCAGATCTTCAGCAAGTGATTTGGAGGTATCGGCAAGCATCGGGAATTTCAGGTCACGAAGGTCTTCATGATCTCTTCTCCACGCTGCGTGAACGAACTCTGAATCGGTAGACGCACCGATCAGGCGGGCATCACGGTCACGGAACTCACCGTATGCTTTATTGAACTCAGCAATTTCTGTAGGGCAAACGAAAGTAAAGTCTTTCGGCCACCAGAACATTACAGTCCAGACGTTATCGTCATTGGTCAGGTACTCGGAAGTGAGGGTTTCAAACTCTTTTCCTTTTTCAATACTAACAACTGCTTTTTTTTCAAATGAAGGGAATTTTTGTCCGATCGTAATCATAGTCTTTCTTGATTTTGTTAACGGTGCAAAGATATCGCTCCGGGATCTAACCGGCAACTGTTCCTATAGATTTTCTGATACTAATGCTCTATATGCTATAGATTTTATCTATAACTATTTTCATTTCAGTGTTTCTTCGAAAAGCCGGAAAATCCGTTTGTACTCATCTGTCCAGCTGGAAGGCTGCACGAAACCATGGTCCTCTACCGGGTAGACCGCGAGTTCCCAGTTGTCCTTCTTCAGCTCGATCAGCCGCTGACTGAGCCGGACGATATCCTGGAAGTGTACGTTGACGTCGACCATTCCGTGGCACATCAGAAGATTGCCTTTAAGTCCTTCCGCGAAATAAAGCGGCGAGCTTCTCTTGTATGCCTTTTCATCATTGAAAGGCTCGTTGAGGATGTTCGACGTATACCCGTGGTTATAGTGCGCCCAATCCGTGACCGACCGAAGCCCCGCACCCGATTTAAATACGTCCGGCTCGGTGAACAGGCCCATCAGGGTAATGAATCCGCCATAGGAACCGCCGTAAATGCCGACGTTCTCCGGATTCACGCCATATTTTTCGACGAGCATTTTCACGCCGTCAACCTGGTCGGTCAGATCCTTGCCGCCCATGTGGCGGTAGATGCCGGTCCGGTGATCGCGGCCGTATCCGGAGCTCGCGGTATAATCGATGTCGATGACCGTATAGCCGTTATCCGCGAGCAGATTGTTGAACATATATTCCCGGAAATACTGACTCCACCAGTAGTGTACGTTCTGCAGGTATCCCGCGCCGTGCACGAAGACCACGGCCGGTCTGGATGGATCCGGATTTTCCGGTTTATAGACCCGGGCATGAACATCGTCCCCATGACGGTTCGTAAAGACGACCATTTCCGGATCCCTCCATGGATAGGAGAGGAACTCGGATGTAGCCGAGCGGGTGATCTGTACGGGTTTTGCGCCAGGCTTGTTTTCCTGCAGGAAAAGTTCCCACGGCTTGTTCGAATAGGAATACCTGATCGCCAGCCATCGTTCGTCCGGGGATACTGTCACTTCGTTTCCGCCCTTCATGGACGTAAGCTTTACGGGCGTTCCTCCTGCTGCCGGGATCCGGTAAAAGTGCGTGATGCCCGGATGTTCCATATTGGCTGTGAAATAGAAGCTTTTCCTGTCGTTGGAAAGGCGAAGCGACTGCACCTCATATTTTCCGCTGGTCAGCTGGTTTTTGGCTCCCGTACTGACATTGGCGGTGTACAGGTGGGAATATCCGGTGGCTTCGCTCTGAAAGTAAATGGTCTGATCGTCGATCCACCCTATGCTGCTGCCGAAGCCGGAGATGCCGGGACCGCCGATCCAGGCTTCATCGCGCTGGCGGTCGATCAGTTTAAGCTTGCCGGTGGACGGATCGAGTTTCATGATCCAGCGGTCCTTGTTATCCTGGGCCGTGACCACGACCACTGCCGTAGTCCCTGCGGGGTTCCACCACGGTCCGGTGATCATGACTCCCCGGTCAGCGTCTTTCTTTTTTCGTTCAGCAAGTTGCTCCGGGTAATCCCGGAGATAATCAGGCATATCCTTAATGCCCGGGATCTCGCGGACCGAGACCGGGAAGACGGTGTCCCGGGCGATGTCGTATATATAGCTGGTGTAGAGGGGCAGTTGATTTCCGACCTTGGTCCGGCCCGGAATATCTTCGGTATAACCGGTAGAGGTCACATAGTTGGGAACTACGGTGTTCTTGTTTCCATCTGCGGGCTTAATGATCCGGTAGGTAACGAACTTTTCATCGGGGCTCAGCTGCAGCGAGCTGATATTGCTCTTTTCGTCCACAGCGATCTCCTTCGGCCGCCTGGTCTCCGAAGCCTTCCTTTCGGCGGCGGTAAGTTTTTGCTGCTTGTCATGCTCGCGGATAATTTCAAAAATGCCCTGCTGGTCTTCCTTCAGCCACCGATTCTGATCGTTCAGCGGAGGCTCGCCCCGTTTCCTGTTCCGGGAGAAATTGGTCAGCTGGACCAGGCTGCTTCCGTTGAGCGTGACCGAGTACAGGTTATCGCCTCGCTGAAAAATGATCTTTGACTGGTCCCGGCTGAAGGCCGGGTTGCTTTCCCGTTCGGTCGTCTGCATCAGGGCGGTTTCCTTTCCGCTCTTCAGGTTCCGGAGAACCAGGTCGCCGTTCATTTCGAAAACGACCATGGAACGGTCCCTGTTGTAGGCGTAATTTCCATGATTGCGGACTTGCAGGGCCGACTGGGGGGCCCGCGCCGGAGTGCGGTGAGCGACGGTGATCTGATATAATGCGTCCCGATCCGATTTTTCGGGGTTCCAGTTAAAGTAGAGGGTACGGCTGTTCAGGTCCCACTGGACATCGGAGGGGGAGACTCCCATCCATTTGGGGTCCCGCATGATCTTTTCGACCGTGAGTTTGCCCAGCTCCTGCGCCTGGGTAACGGTGATGCCTGTCAGCAAAAAATAGGTTAGTAGTTTTCTTATCATTGTGTTGTTCTGTGGTGCTTAATTGCCGGTCATGTTACCCGGGATGGCTGCGTTCTCCTGCAAAGCTGCTCGTTCTCCATGGTAATGCCCGGTGGCTTCTCCTTTCGGGAGCCGGGGTGCCGGAAGGTCTGACCGGTTTTCCGAAGAATCGAAAATAGGTGGTAACGTTTACGCATGGCAGGTGCAAGTTAATCATTCGCTGAAAATACGGCCGGCAAATACCCGGATCGGTTTATTTTCAGAAATGTTACATTTAGTCCATGGACCATTATGAAAGGCATGCGATGGCGGAACTGCGGGAATGGCAGCGGAGGATGCAGCAAGAGCCATCTGTTCTGAACCGGGTATCCAAAAAGGTGCAGGATAGGCTGAACAGCTACATTCCGGAACGCGTCCACCATGCCATTACCGTGGCCATCCGGAAAATGACTCAGGGTGTGTTGTTCGGTTCAGGTATCGTCTCTCCGCGGCCGGTGACGTCAGGATCACTGCTTGAAAGGGAAATGAAGATCGAACAGCGCGTGCGGTTTTACCGGAGCACGGCCGTCACGGAAGGCGCGCTGACCGGTGCCGGCGGAATCCTGCTGGGGCTGGCCGATTTTCCGCTCCTGCTGGGTATTAAAATAAAGATGCTTTACGACATCGGGGCGCTGTACGGGTATGATCTGAAGGACTACCGGGAACGGGTCTACCTGCTTTATATCTTTCAGCTGGCTTTTTCCAGCCAGAAGCACCGGAACCTGATCTACGGTAAGCTCATTGAGTGGAAGCAGGTACACGAAACGCTTCCCGCCACGGTCGAAGAGTTCGACTGGCGGACGTTCCAACAGGAATACCGCGATTATATCGATCTGGCGAAGATGGCGCAGCTGGTACCTGTAATCGGCGCTGCGGTAGGGGCGGTGGCCAACTATAAACTGGTCAACCAGCTGGCCGATACCGCAAAAAACGCCTATCGGCTGCGCAGCCTGCCGGTTTGAGCGCCATCCTATTTCCGGACCTTGATGTATTTTTCTATGTTGATCCGGTTAACGCCGGCCGACTTTACTTTTTCGATCCCGTTTTGAATCAGGGTATCGCCGTTGAAGGTAAGGTCGAATGAAAACTCGTGGCCCTCCCAATCCCGGGCGCTGCAGTATTCGAGTTGTTCGGTGTACCGGTTGCCTTTAACCGTATACCGTCCGCCTCCCGCCACGAATACAGCCGCGGAATCCTTTCCTTTTTGCAGATCGTGCTGCAGAAACGAAAAATGAGTGTTGTTGATGATTTTTATAAAGGAAACGCCCGAAGTATAATCGGTGATCGTCGTGTCCCCGTTTTCGATCAGCGTGGCTGAAAGCAGCTTCCAGGTTCCTTCAAGTTTCTGGCTCTCAGGCAGGGGTTTGACCTCACCGCTCATGCACGACCCTAAAGCGAGGAAGAGCAATGCGGGTGCAACTGTTTTAATCATGTTGGTAAGGATCTTTCCGACAAGTTAAGAAAATTTTATGAAATATCCTGGGGTGGAGGCTGTGGTACCTTGGACAATAAGTCGGTTTTAATTGAGATGTTCACTAAGTCGAACTGCTCACATAACGTGAACGGTTCGGGTAAATGAACAAAAAATGCCAGCATCAGCGTACAAGCCGGCCTGCAAAATCCACGTTCACGCCGAACGGTTTCAGATACCGGTCGATCAGAACGGCCAGCTCCCGGCGGGTAACGGATCTTTTGGGGTCAAAGGTTCCCGGAAGCTTTAGGCTGGTGCTCCATCCGCTTTCAATCTCCCGCCTAAGTTCCTCGCCGCGGGCGGCCGTGAACATGATCATGTCGACAGCCTCACCGATCGTCAGAGTATCCTTTTTATGATTCAGGAACCAGATCTGGCTCCTTGAAAAATATTCTTTCATGGGCAGCCGCAGTGGTTCTGCGGCGATCGTCTGATCCGGACTAAACCGGCCGTTCTCCAATTTGAGGAGGCCGGTTGCCAGTATATGCTGAACGGGGATAAAGGCGGGATCGTTCCGGGGAACATCGGCCACAGGAATCAGGGATCCGTTATACCGAAGCAGTTCTCCCTGAGTCATCCTCACCTGCAGGTACCGGGTGGTCGTCTTGAAATAAGCGCAATAGGCGGCCGATGCGCCGGCTGCCTGACCGGTCAGCATCGACGCCGCCGCGGTGGCCTGCGGTTCGGCGACAATATAGTTTTCCTCTTTCGAGATGAGTGACCCGATCGGGATCAGGTCAGACAGTCCGGGACCGGAGGCGACCGCGGTCCGGAACAGGCGGCTTGAATAGATATCCGCCGGAATTCCCGTTTCGGTAACGCGCTGAGACAGCGTTGCCGGCGACTTTTCGACGAATGAGGCATGGTTTCCTGCATCGACCAGCACCTGGCATTTCAGCTCCCGGCCATTGGTGAGTTTCACCTCCCAGCCTTTCCCCGCCCGCTCGATCTTTCTTACCTCGCCACGGACGATGGTCAGGTTCTTGATGGTATCGGTGAAATTCTTTACCAGTGCGGCAGCAGATAATCCGGGTTTTTCCTGACTTCGCCGGATGAACTCCGGCCAGATACCGGCCGAATCCCCGGAAAGGGTATCAGCCGGGCTGATGGCCAGGCCCGGCTCTCCGGCGCTGATAAGGATCGTCCGCACGCCTGACCGTGCCGATTGGATTGAAGCTGAAATTGCAGAGGAATTATTGCCCAGTACAATGACATCCGTACGTTCATCAGCTGTTGCAAATGCGGAGGTCATGGCCAGAAGTATCGTAAAAAGTATCGCTCTCATATATCCTTAAATTCGGTGCTGCTTCCCAGTGACGTTCAGCCCCCGGTCAGACAGCAGTCCTCGTGATGTTCTCTTTGCTCCGTGAAAATAGCTTTTCTTTAATTATTTTAGCTTTAGTCAAACCCTCTCTCCATGAAAATTTTACATCGAAAAAGTTTTTTTGCCGGGACCGCCTGCCTCATCAGTTTTGCCCTTGGCGGCTTTGTCGTGCAAAAAGCCGAAGAAGAGAAACTTACGGTAGCTGTCATTCAGCAGGCCGAAAAACTGATCGGTATCGACTTCACTGTCTCGGAGGCCGATTCCATGCTCTCCGGTCTGGAAGATCAGCGGAAAGACTATGCCGAATTGCGCAGGCTGAATATCGCCAACGAGGTTTCGCCGGCCCTTTTCTTTAACCCGCTTCCGCCGGGGTATGTTTTTCCGGACAAGGTCAGCGGCTTTACAGTTCGGGAGCCAGCAGGAGTCCGGCTGCCGGAGAACAGGGAAGACCTGGCTTATTACTCCATCGGGGAACTGGCAGCGCTGCTGAAATCGCAGCGGATTTCGTCGGTGGAATTGACCCGGTTCTTTCTGGAACGGCTGAAACGGCACCAGGGCTCGCTGAATAATGTCATAACGTTTACGGATGAACTGGCCATGAAGCAGGCTGCCCGCGCGGATGCCGAGATCAAGGCCGGAAAATACCGCGGGCTGCTGCACGGGATCCCGTACGGCGCCAAAGACCTGCTGGCGGTGGACGGATATCCGACCACCTACGGTGCTGCTCCTTACCGGGGACAGGTGCTGTCCGGCACGTCCACGGTTGTGGAGCGGCTTTCCGAGGCCGGTGCGGTGCTTATCGCAAAGACCTCGCTTGGCGCGCTTGCCATGGGAGATGTCTGGTTTGGCGGGAAGACGCGGAACCCCTGGAATATTAATCGCGGGTCCAGCGGGTCTTCAGCCGGGTCGGCATCGGCCGTCGCGGCCGGCTGCATGCCGTTTGCGATCGGTTCAGAAACGCTGGGGTCGATCGTTTCCCCATCCACGGAATGCGGAACGACGGGTTTGCGTCCAACATTCGGACGGGTAAGCAAGAACGGCGCCATGGCGCTGAGCTGGAGTATGGATAAGCTGGGCCCGATCGCACGGAGCGTGGAAGACCTTGCCATTGTTTTCCAGGTAATACATGGCAGGGACGGGAAAGATCTCAGCGTAATTCCGGCTCCGTTTAATTACCGTTCGCCGGCCAGCTCCCTGAAGGGCTACCGCATCGGGTACCTTAAGTCTGATTTTGAAAGAAAATATCCGAACCGGGCAAACGACAGCCTGACGATCGCCAAATTAAGGGAACTTGGCGCCGAAATTGTGCCCCTGGAGCTTCCCAAACTTCCGTACGGAGCCATGACACTTGCGCTTTCGGCGGAAGGGGCGGCCGCGTTCGACGAGCTGACCCTGACAAACCGCGACGATCTGCTGGTCAGACAGGATAAGAATGCCTGGCCCAACTACTTCCGGACTGCGCGGTTCATTCCGGCAGTGGAGTACATCCAGGCCAACCGGGCCCGAAGTCTGCTGATTCGCGAAATGCAGTCGAAACTGAAGGGTCTTGACCTGTATATCTCGCCGTCCTTCTCGTCGAACCTGACAGCCACCAACCTCAGCGGGCACCCGTGCGTGGTCCTGCCAAATGGGGTAAACCGGGAAGGCTTGCCTGCGAGCATAACCTTCATGGGACAATTGTTCGGTGAAGGAAAGCTGCTGCAGGCAGCACAGGTCTACCAGTCCGTCACGGATTTTCATAAGAAACATCCGTCACTGAACTTCTGATGCTCGGGGTAATCCATTTATTACCGGAGCTGGATCAGCGGCTGATTACCCTGTTGAAGGGGCTGGATGACCGGCAGTGGGCGGCCGCCACGGTCTGCCGCGGGTGGACCGTCAGGGATATCGCCGCGCACCTGCTCGATACCTGCCTGCGGCGGCTTTCCGTCGGCCGTGACGGCTTGCAGGCGCCGCCCCCCGGAGATCGTTCATTCGCCGGGACGGTTCAGTATCTGAATGATCTGAACGCCTCCTGGGTGAACGCCTTTCAAAGAGTCAGTCCGCAGGTACTTACAGGCATGCTGGAAACGTTTCAGCCGGAATATGAAAGATACCTCGCCGGCCTTGATCCGGAGGGAACGGCTCTTTTCCCGGTTGCATGGGCCGGTGAGGAACAGTCGAAGAACTGGTTTGATATTGCGCGGGAGTATACCGAACGCTTCCTGCATCAGCAGCAGATCCGGCATGCGGTCGGAGCGGAGAGCTTCATGACCAGGGAGTTGTACTTTCCATTTCTGGATATCCTCATGCAGGCGCTGCCGTACACCTACAACACCTGGATGCCGGACGCACGGGAATCAGCAACAGTCCGGGTAGATATCATCGGGGACGCCGGCGGCACCTGGACGATCCGGAAAGGTGCCTCCGGGTGGGCGTTTTCACCGGGAACCGGAATGGCCGATGCCCGGGTCTATATCTCTGAGCAGATCGCATGGCTACTGTTCAGCAAAGGAATTGATGTTATGGAAGCCCGTCAGTTCTGGCAGGTTACGGGCGACCAGGATCTGGGCAGCGGCGCTTTAAGAATGATCTCAGTAATGGCCTAGTATATGGAAAACATGGACGACCTCAGGTATCCCGCGGGACGGTTTTCGGCTCCGGAAGTTATTTCGCCCGCTGATATCCGGGCGTGGATCGCTGAACTGGAAAACCTGCCGGAACGGCTCAGGGCGGCGGTTTCGGGACTCAGCGCCGGTCAGCTGGACACCTCATACCGGCCACGCGGCTGGACGCTCAGGCAGGTGGTTCACCATCTGCCCGACAGTCATATGAATGCCTATATCCGGTTCAGGCTCGCTCTTACGGAGGATAACCCGGTGATACGTCCGTACCGTGAAGATCTGTGGGCCGAAACAGGTGATGCCCGGGACGGCGCCGTGCAGGTGTCACTGGACCTGCTGGAGTGTGTGCATCGCCGTTGGACGAGCCTGCTCGGGACGATGTCCCCGGAAAGTTTCCGGCGAACATATTATCATCCGGAGAATCAGCAAACCTACAGGCTTGATGCCGTACTTGCCCTGTATGCCTGGCATGGTGCGCACCACCTGGCCCATATTACCGGTACAATCCGGCGGCAGGGCTGGTAGTCAAAAAAAACGCCTTCCCGAAGGAAGGCGTTTAACTTATATAGGTGAACCGCAATTATTGCGCATTTTTCTTGGCTTCGGCTTTAAGGTCGTCATTGGCCACAATAACGATCTCTACCCGGCGGTTTTGAGACTTACCTTCTGCAGTGTCGTTGGAAGCGATCGGCTCACTCTCCCCGCGGCCTTCGATTTTCAGACGGGAAGCTTCAACACCCTGCATCATCGCGTAGTTCTTAACGGACCGCGCACGGCGTTCTGAAAGGCTCATGTTATAGGAGTCGGAACCATCCGCATCAGTGTGTCCGATGATCAGGATATTGGTTTCCGGATTGTTCTTCATTGAAGTAGCAAGATTCTGGATGTTGGTCATCGCGTTCGGTTTCAGGTCTGATTTGTCGACGTCGAACAGAATTCCTGAATCGAATTTTACGATGATACCTTCACCTGTTCTGATGACTTCGGCATTCGGAACGGTCTGTTCGATCTCTTTGGCCTGTTTATCCATTCTCTTGCCGATATAGGCACCTGCAGTACCGCCAATGGCGCCGCCGATAATGGCTCCCACTGCAGTATTGCCCGCTTTCTTGCCGATCAGAGCGCCGATTGTACCGCCTGTGGCCGCACCGATCACCGCACCTTTTTGAGTTTTTGTCGCTTTCGCACATCCTTCAAATACCATCGCTGAACAAGCCAGAGCCAGACTCAGTGTCGCTATTTTAACGTTTGCTGTTTTCATAATTAGGGTTTTGTGTGTTTTATGGTTTATGTAATAAAGTTTAATAGGCAATTTCAAAGGAGATGCCAAAATGCAATTTTAATCGTTTATCTCCCTAATTTTGTTTGATTTTATGTCCAGTACACACTCAATAAGTATCCTGGGGTGCGGTTGGTTGGGACTGCCGCTTGCGAAAAGTTTCATCAGCGACGGCGTTACGGTAAGGGGCTCCACGACCTCTCCTGAAAGGCTTTCCCTGCTCGAAGCCTCCGGAATTGAACCGTATTTAGTACAGTCCGCAGACCCGGATGGTCCGCCATGCTTTCCCGATTTCTTAAGTTCCCGTGTTCTCATCATCATGGTTCCTCCCGGAAGAACTCCCCTGAAACAGGAGCGTTATTTCCAATTGTTAAATGCTTTGACGTCAGAAATTGATAAAAGTTCAATTACTAAAATAATTTTTATCAGTTCCACGTCCGTTTACGGAGAAGCGAATGAAATGTTCTCGGAAAATGACAATCCCCGGACGGATACTGAGACGGGACTCCGGATGCTGGAAGCCGAAAGGATCATCAGCGGCATAACCCGCGTTCCGGTTTTCATTCTGCGGCTGGGAGGCCTGATCGGACCGGGCCGGCATCCGGGACGCTTCTTTGCGGGCCGGAGCGATATTCCGAACGGTCTTTCGCCCGTCAACCTGATTCATCAGGCGGATGCGCTCGGCATCATCAGGAAACTGGCAGTGGGAGAATTTCAGCCCGGCATTTATAATGGCTGTGCGCCGGACCACCCGTCCCGGCGCGAGTTTTACGTGCTTGCGGCCCGGAAACTGGGTGCTGCTCCACCTGAGTTCAGAGCCGAAAAGGAGTCCTGGAAAATCGTTGGCAGCGAAAAGGTTCAGAAGGAACTAAGCTACCGCTTCCGGTACCCGAAGTTATCGGATTGCCTCGGGACCGCTTCACTATAAGGCCGGGGTTTTACCGCCGTCGACGGGAAGGTTAATTCCGTTGATATAACCTGCAGCGGGTGAGGCCAGGAAGGCTATTGCCGACGCTACTTCATCGGCCTGCGCAAACCTGCCGGCGGGAATCTCCTTCAGCATCTCCAGCTCAACCTCATGCCTGGACCGTCCTGTCTGTTCCGATCTGGTTCGGATGATCGACTCAAGCCTTCCGGTAAGGGTCATTCCCGGTAGTACGTTATTGACCGTAATGCCAAACGGGGCCAATTCGGACGCAAGCGTCTTGGCCCAGCTTGCGACGGCTCCACGGATCGTATTGGATACTCCCAGGTTCCGGAGGGGCGTTTTTACTGAGGTCGAAATGATGTTTATGATCCGGCCCCAGCCTGAGGCTTTCATTCCCGGTACCACAGCCTGGGTCAGCACCTGGTTGCAGATCAGATGATTCGTGAATGCCGACATGAATTCTTCCGGCCCGGCCTCCAGCGCCGGCCCCGCAGGCGGTCCGCCGGTATTGTTAACCAGGATATCGATCTGATGCTCCCGGAGAAGCGCCGCGAGGCCCGGCTTGAGCGATCCGGGATCATTGAAGTCTGCCACGATATAGTTATGCGATTCGGTATCATCGGCAGGGAGTTCAGAGATCACCTGTTTCAGTGCTTCTTCATTCCGCGCAATCAGGGTGATGCTGGCACCCAATAAGGCCAGTTCCTTTGCAGCCGCTTTTCCAATTCCCTGTGTGCTGCCACAGATGATCGCACGTTTGCCAGTAAGGTCGGTTACCATATACTTGTATGTTTTTGCTGGTGGTTACTGTAAAACAGAAAAATATTCTTCCAGTTCTGCCAAAGTGTTTTTGTCTGTCTGCATGTCCCGGATGATCTTTCCTCTTTCCATCAGAATGATACGTTCGCACACGTCGGTAAGCTGGTTCAGATCATGGCTGGAAATAATGGTCGTTACCTTTCGTGCCCCTGAGGTCTCACGGATCAGGTTCTTCAGACGGATCTGCGTACTGGGGTCAATATTGGCAAAAGGCTCGTCAAGCAGGATCAGTTCCGGATTTTGCAGCAGCGCCGCTACGACCCCGACCTTCGCCTGGTTTCCTTTTGACAGGTCGCGGATGTACTTCTTGCGGTTGAGGATCTCGCCGTTGAAAAAATCCGAATACCGCTGCAGCTGCGCGTCGATTTCGGCCCTGCTCAGGCCGTGCAGGCCGCCGATGAAGCAGAAGTATTCTTCCGGAAGGAGATAACCGATAAGAAAGCCTTCATCCAGATAAGAAGCCGTGTAGTTTTTCCATTCTTCATTTTCGGCGACATTCTTTCCCTTCGAGCGGACGAATCCTTTGTCTGGCCGGATCAGGTCGAGCATGATCCGGAAAAGGGTCGTCTTTCCGGCACCGTTATTTCCGACCAGTCCGACGGTTTCCCCGGCCGTGAAAGAGAGCTCAGGAATATTGACGGCGGTTGTTCCGCCATAGGTCTTTATCAGGTCTTGTATTTCTATCATATTAGTCATTTCTGAAGCCTTCGGCTATTTTGTACCGGTTTTTCTGAAAGTCGGCGACCAGTTTGTTCAGCCAGAATTCACGCGTCAGGATGAATCCCAGCGCGATGAACATCATCAGGAACAGCGAGGCAGCCGGATAGCCGGCGAGGCTGAAGGGAAGGTAGATGATGTACGGGCTGGCGAAGAGCGGGACTCCGAGAATCCACTGCGTCGCCCCGACTCCTTCCCAGTTGAACGCGGCGCCCTTCGACAGGTCGATCCGCTTGTAATTCCTGTTGGCGAAGTACAGGACGATCAGCGTGTTTATTCCGATGTTCCACAGGTACATGATGAAATGCACCACCAGGATCTGCCATCCCAGGAAGACATAGGGAATGGTCAGCAGGAAGTTTACGGTGGATATCATGGCAAAGAGCAGGATCTTTGACCGGAAAAAATCGCGGACGTCGGTCCGTGACGTAAGGATTCCATCAAAATGGCTGCTTTGCCAGCTGAACATAAATTGCCCGTAGTTGATGATGAAGATCCCGGTCATGAACATCCCGCAGAAGATGAAGATCCCGTAGCCGGAAGACCAGTCGTGGTTCCGGTAAAAGATGAGTCCGTAGGCGGTGAAAATAAAGCTCATCAGAAATGCTGATCGGGGCCGCTTGTTACGGAGGATCAGTTTGATCTCATTGGTAACCAGCGCTCCGGTTCTCCCGAACCGGGACAGGAAGGGGATTTCGTTCACCGCGGAACCTTCCCGGCGTTCACTGCTGAGTTCGTCCAGGTACAGGTTCCTGCGCAGGAAGGCGCGGTTGATCAGGTATATCGATACGGCCAGCAGAACCGGGACAGCCGCGAGCACAGGGGCAGCGCTTACCGACGCGAGGAGGCGGGCCGAAAGACCCGATAATGAAACCAGGTTCCAGTAGACGTCCTGGACCGCGGCCAGCCCGAGCACCATGAAGAATCCGAGGGAATACCAGGCGTTAAGATTGACGTTCCGTTTCAGCCAGAGAATGAAGAAGTTATTGAACAACGTCAGTCCGACGATTGAAAACAACATCCCTGAAGCGGCTGCGGCGCCCTGTTCCGGCCTGATGACTTTGATCAGGAACGGTAAAAAAAACGCCAGGGAAAACCAGTTGAATGGGGACCAGAGCGATGTCCGGGAAAGGTGACCGACGATCTGGTTCCGCCGGACAGGCAGGTGCAGGTACGGCTTTATGGTCAGAGCCGGCAGCTCCTGGAACTGGAAGCGCATCAGGAGATCCATCAGGAAATAGTAGATCAGGTATCCGTTGAAAACGGTGATGACATCCTTCCCGGGAAATACTTTTTCGATAAACTTGTCAAGAAAGAAGGAGAGCGCCAGGAGGTTCAACAGAAGGTAGAGAACCAGGATCCCCATAATGACCCGGGCCGCAACGGCCTTGCCGGTGTTCTGCGATCTCCAGAATGCTTTCCACTGATGGCGGAAGAAAGTAAGCGTCATCCGCTTAAATTAATACTTATACCTTTCTTTCCAAAGAGATCTCAGGCGCTCCCGTAATTTTTGCTCTGCGGGATTGTTTCCCGGATCGTAAAGACGCGTTCCGCTCAGCTTGTCAGGTAGAAACTCCTGTTCCGCAAAGTTGCCTTCATATGCGTGGGCATATTTGTAATCTTCGCCATATCCGATCTTCTTCATCAGCCTGGTGGGGGCGTTCCGGATATGCAGGGGAACCGGCAGGTCACCGGTCCTGGAAACCAGTTCCTGGGCCTTGTTGATCGCCTCGTAACTGGCGTTGCTCTTGGCCGACGAGGCGAGATAGGTCACCGTCTGGGAGAGGATGATGCGTGATTCCGGCCACCCGATCACGTTGACCGCCTGGAAGCAGTTATTGGCAAGCAGCAGGGCATTCGGATTGGCGTTCCCGATATCCTCGGAAGCCAGGATGAGCAGCCGCCGGGCAATGAAAAGGGGATCTTCCCCGCCGGCGATCATGCGGGCAAGCCAGTAGACGGCAGCATTCGGATCGCTTCCCCGGATGGATTTGATAAAGGCGGAAATGATATCGTAATGCTGTTCTCCCGCCTTGTCATACAGGGCCATGTTCTGCTGCACGTGCTTCAGAACAAAGTCATTCGTGATCCGTAACGGATCGCCGGATCCCGCATTGACCACCAGCTCCAGAACATTGAGCAGCCTGCGGGCATCGCCTCCCGAAAGGCGCAGCAGCGCCTCATATTCCTCGATTCTGATGTCCCGGTCCCTGAGGTACTGGTCTTCTTTCAGGGCCTTGTTCAGCAATCCGACCAGGTCCTCCTCGCTGAGCGGCTTCAGGATATAAACCTGACACCGCGAGAGCAGCGCGGAAATAACTTCAAATGAGGGATTCTCGGTCGTCGCTCCGATCAGGGTTACCAAACCGCGTTCGACGGCCCCGAGCAGCGAGTCCTGCTGGGACTTGGAGAACCGGTGGATCTCATCAATGAACAGGATCGGCAGGTTTTTATCCGTTTCTTTCAGCTGCGCCGCTTTGGCGATGACATCCCGTACGTCCTTCACCCCGGAGTTGATGGCGCTGAGGCTGAAAAACGGCCGTTCCAACTGACGGGAGATAATGAAGGCGAGCGTCGTTTTGCCGACCCCGGGTGGCCCCCAAAGGATCAGGGAAGGCAGGTTGCCGCTTTCGATAGCACGCCGGAGAATGGCGTCCCCGCCAACCAGGTGGGATTGGCCGGCGTAGTCGTCTAGGGTTGCCGGGCGCATGCGCTCGGCCAGCGGAGGTATGGTTGCCATGGTTATGCGTTATAAGACTTTCTGTGCCGGGTCCGGAAACTGAGTCCGCGGACGATGCCATAGGCAGCCGTCCAAAACCTGCTGCAATATCCAAAATCCCAGGAAAAGAAAGGCCGATACCCGGAAGAAAAACACGAAAAAGAAGACTTTGATCCGGGCAGCGGGAAACATCACGAAATAGGCGCCCAGGGTCGCCGAAATAGCTCCGGACGCGCCGATACATGGGGCGGTGCTGTCCTGCAGCACCCAGCTGTGGACCAGCACGGAAAAAGCTCCCCCGGCGAGGTAGAACATCAGAAAGCCGAAATTGCCGATGCTCACCTCAATATTGTCGGCGAAGATCCACAAGAACAGCATATTCCCGATAAGGTGAGCCCAGCCGCCGTGCAGAAAGATGCCCGTCAGCAGCGTATGAAGGCGCTCGCCCTGCATGATCTTCTGCGGAACGGCGCCATAGGCCGAGAACAGCCGTCCGAGTGCGTCCTCGTCAAGCTGGAGTTCATGCCAGAATACCAGGCAGTTGACCAGGATCAGGATGACCGTAAAGACCGGCTTGTGCCGTCCTATTGCCCGGTCATCTCCGATGGGCAGGAGCATGTGCGTTATTTAAGGGTGACATCATGCAATTTCTGAACCCGGTTCACGGCGTCGGTGATCGCATCGCTGATGATGGAAATGAAGCTGCCGGGCTGCGCCCGGCTCAGTATATATTCGAGTGCCTCCTCGCTGTTGCTGATGATCCTGTACGCTTTGTCGGGATCCGCTTCCCGGATTCCTTCCTCCAGCAGCGACACCATTTCCTGGTAGGTACGCCCCCTGAAATAGGCCTCCTGGCAGATTACGATCTCGTCGAACATTTCCGCTGAAAGGCGGCCGATCTCGCGGATGTCTTCGTCACGACGGTCGCCGGTTCCTGCAATGGCGCCGATGAAATGCGAAGCATCCACTGTTTCCAGAAATCGCTGCACGCCCCGCATGCCCTCAGGATTATGGGCATAGTCTACCAAGACCTTATAGTCCTTGAAGTGGAACAGGTTCATCCGTCCCGGGGTATGAGCGGCCGAAGGAATGAACGTCTCCAGACTGCTGCGGATATCCTCAATCCGGAATCCCCACAGAAAGGCGGCGAGGCTGGCGGCCAGTGCATTCTGTACCATGAAATCTGCGGTCCCGTTGAAGGTGATCGGGATGTGGGAGACCCGTTCGATCCGGATCTTCCAGTCGCCTTTTTTGATGGTGATGAATCCGTTCTCCACAATGGCGGCCGTATTGCCCTTGCTGCAATGTTCCTGGATGACCGGGTTATTCTCATCCATGGAGAAATACGCGACATTGCATTTCGATTCCTGGCCGATCCGAACGCAGTATTCGTTATCGGCGTTGATGACCGCCCAGCCATCCGGCTTTACGGCTTCGATGACGACGCTTTTGACACGCGCCAGGTCCTCCAGTGTATGGATATCTGAAATGCCCATATGGTCTTCCTGGATATTGGTCAGAACCCCGATGTCACATGCCGGGAATCCGAGTCCTGACCGCAGGATGCCTCCCCGGGCTGTTTCAAGGACGGCGAACTCCACCGTCGGGTCCTTCAGAACGAACTGGGCGCTGTGCGGACCGGTGGTGTCGCCGTCGAGCATCCGGGTATTGTGAATATATACCCCGTCCGAGGTGGTGTAGCCGACCCTGTAGCCGTTGTTCTTTACAATATGGGCGATCAGGCGGGTGGTTGTCGTTTTTCCGTTGGTTCCCGTGATTGCGATAATGGGAATCGTCGAAGATTTTCCGGGGGGGAACATCATGTCCAGGACCGGAGCCGCCACATTCCTGGGCAGGCCTTCGCTCGGCGCCAGGTGCATCCGGAATCCCGGGGCCGCATTAACCTCCAGGACGACTCCCCCTGACTCCTTCAGCGGCTGCTCGAGGTTTTCGGCCATAATGTCGATTCCGCAGATGTCGAGCCCGACGACCTTGGCGATCCTTTCGCAGAAGAATACGTTCTGGGGGTGTACCTTGTCCGTGACGTCGATGGAGGTTCCGCCGGTGCTCAGATTGGCCGTGGACTTCAGGTAGACGACTTCGCCGGCCGGAGGTACCGTCTCCAGGGTATACCCCTTCTGCGACAGCAGGTCCATGGTGTCGCGGTCCACCGTGATTTCGGTAAGCACGTTTTCGTGGCCGTATCCGCGGCGCGGGTCGGAATTCTCCTTGTCGATAAGCTGCCGGATGTTCAGTTCGCCGTCGCCCCTGACATGCGCCGGAATACGCAGCGCCGCTGCAACCATCCGGTTATTGATGACCAGGACCCGGAAGTCGTTGCCGGTGACATACCGCTCGATCAGCACCTTATCCGAAAAGGTCTGTGCGTGTTCGAATGCCAGCCGCGCATCTTCCACCGTTTTTACGTTTATAGAGGCGCCTTTGCCCTGGTTTCCGCTCAGCGGTTTGAATACCAGCGGAAAGCCGACTTCCTCAATCGCCTCGGCGAGTTCGCTCAGGTCCGAGATCGTGACTCCCCGGGCGACCGGGATGGCCTGCTCTTCCAGGATCCGTTTGGTCTCTTCCTTGTTTCCTGCGATATCGACGGCAATACTGCTCGTCCGGTCGGTCATCGTCGCCTGGAACCGGACCTGGTTCTTGCCGTAACCCAGCTGAACCAGGGATCCGTCATTAACCCGCAGGTAGGGAATATCCCGGGCGACGGCCTCATCGACGATCGATCCGGTACTCGGCCCGAACCGTTCCTGTTCGCGCATTTTCCTCATGGTGAGAATGTCCTGTTCCAGGTCGTAGTGTTCTCCTGCTATCAGGGCTTCGGCGATCCGCACGGCAGCCTTCGCTGCATAAATGCCGACGTTTTCTTCAATATAGGCGAACACCACGTTATAGACCCCCGGGGTGTAGGTGCTGCGGGTTCGTCCGAACCCGGAATCCATACCGGCAAGCGTCTGGATCTCCAGTGCGATATGCTCGATGACATGCCCCATCCAGGTACCCTCTTCCACCCGCAGGAGAAAGCCTCCTTCATGGCCGGGCGAGCAAAAATGGGTGTACAGGCTTGGGATGAGTTGTTCGATGCGACTCCGGAAACCTGGAATCTTGTTGGTAGGCTGGTGCTCAAGTTCTTCCAGGTCCAGTCGCATCTGGATAAGTTTTTTGCGTTTGACAGACCAGATGTTCGGGCCTCTCAAAACCTGTATACTTAGAATTTTCATGGGTTTTTCGGTGGCAGCGTGTTTTATTCAGTTCAACTATAAACCAAAGTGGATTTATAAAGTTTTTATATCGGAAGATTGAGCCAGACGCTCGATTTTGCCGTTTGCCGTCAACTTTTTTATCGAAATCTACCCTATGGTTCCAACCGGAAAGCTCGTGATAATCGGAGGTGCAGTCGATCTGGGTACTACCCTCAATTATAACGAGAATATCGATCATCCGCATTACCTGAAGTTTTTTGAGAGGGGAATTCTCAGGCGCCTGATCACAGAGGCGGGAAAGGGAAAGGAAACCGTCGTCGAAGTGATCACGACGGCCTCAAAAATCCCGGAGATCGTCGCGCCTGAATATGTGAAGTCCTTTAACCAGTTGCAGGTAGACCGGGTCCATGTGCTGGATATCCGGACCCGGGAAGAGGCGGCTAATCCGGAAAACCTGGAGCGGATCACCCGTGCGGATATCGTAATTTTTACGGGCGGCGATCAGCTCCGGCTGACGTCCATCTTCGGCGGGACCGAGTTCCTCGCACTGCTCAAGAGGAGGTATCAGAGTGATCAATTCATTATCGCCGGAACGTCGGCCGGAGCGGCGGCCGCTTCGGCCAACATGATCTACCGCGGAAGCAGCAGCGAGGCGCTCATCAAGGGGGAAGTGCAGATGACCGGCGGCCTCGGCTTCATTGATTCGGTGATCGTAGACACCCATTTTGTTCAGCGCGGCCGGATCGGCAGGCTGCTGTACGCGGTGGCCAGTAATCCGGGGATGCTGGGAATCGGCCTGGGAGAGGATGCAGGTCTGCTGGTCACTGGGGGGCGGTTCATGGAGGCGATCGGTTCCGGGCTTACCATCCTGGTGGACGGCCGCTTTATCAATGAAACAAACATCTATGACGTGGAGATCGGCTCACCGGTTTCCATCGACAACCTCCGGGTCCACGTAATGTCCATTTATGACAAGTTCGATCTGAAGACGCACGAGCTGAGAATCAGTCAGGTCGCGGCCACCGAACCGAATTATTTGAACGAGAAGATTGAGAACAATGACTGAACCGAAGATCATCATTCACGGCGGATTTTTCAGCGAGTCGACCGACCAGAACATGAAAGAAGCCAAAGCGGATGCTTTAAAAGATATTGTCAGTCAGGCATGGGCGTACCTTCAAAACCATTCCGCCGTCGAGACTGTTGTCTTTGCCGTGTCCCTGCTGGAAGATAACCCGCTGTTCAATGCGGGACTCGGGTCCCAGATTCAGGCGGACGGAAAGATCCGGCTCAGCGCCTCCCTGATGGACGGGTACCGCCGCTGCTTCAGCGGGGTCATCAATATCCAGGACGTTCAGCATCCTGTCCGGATTGCTCAGATCCTTCAGGAACACGACGATCGGGTGCTTTCCGGTAATGAGGCGCTGGACTTTGCGAGGAAAAACGGGTTTCTGCCGTTCAATCCTGAAACCACGGAGCGTAAAAGGGAATTCGAGGGAAAGATCAGCCGGAAGAAGGGTCTCGGGACTGTCGGATGTGTAGCGCTGGATGCCGAAGGGCGGCTGGCTGCGGCGACCTCAACGGGGGGGAAGGGATTTGAAATTCCCGGACGGGTCAGCGATTCGGCCACGGTGGCCGGAAATTTCGCTAACCGTATCGCGGCAGTTTCCTGTACGGGCGTGGGAGAAGACATCGTCAACGCCGGAATTGCAGCCAAGATCGTGACCCGGGTAACAGACGGTCTGTCGCTGACCGAAGCGAACCGGAAAACCTTTGCGGAGCTCCGGGAGCTGGACGGGTTTGCAGGAGCGATCAGCATAACCTCAGCTGGCGAGGTCTGTCATACAGACTCCCATCCCTTTATGGTTTGGGCGGCATATGACGGCGGAGTCCGGGTGTTCGACGGAGAGGCCGGCAGTTAACCATGAAACTACATGACTATGAAAATATTTATTTCTACTGCGCTCTTTGTTCTGGCCGGACTGACGTCCGTGGCATCCGACAACGCACTTCCGGCATCCGGCGGGGAGCCGGCGCAGCCGCTGGACAATAACATGAGCTCGCTCATGATCCTCAGTAATTCGAAGCTGGTCTCCAACGTACTCATCCTGTATAACAGCCTGGCTACGAAAAGCCGGACGAAAGGATCCCTGAAGGCGGCGGAGGAAACGCTGCTGACAAAGTCCATTCCGCTTTCAATCCGGTACGGGAACGACCGGACGAACTATAACTGCTTCATGGCGCTTGCGACCTGTTACGCCGACCAGAAGAAATACACCCCGGCAAAGTGGTACTTTATTCAATCCAATATTTCGGCAAAGAAAGCAGGATATGCACGGGGTGAAGTGTTGTCGCTCATCCAGCTCGCAAAGCTTAAAAGGCTGATCGGGGACGACCAGCTTGCGCTGGATGACTTCCGCGAAGCAGAAAAACTGGCGGAAAGGATCAATTTCAAAAGTGAACTGCCTGGCATTCGCAAGAATATCGCATCCTTCGGATTGGCGGAGAAAACGCCGGAAAATACTGCCGGAGGCTCCTAGCTCACCAGGAGCTTATAACCCTTTCCGTGGACATTCAGAATCTCCACCCGCGGATCTTCCTTCAGGTATTTCCGTAACTTGCTGAGAAACACATCCATGCTCCGTCCGTTAAAATAGTTGTCATCATGCCAGATGGTCAGCAGCGCTTCCTCGCGGGTGAGCACGTCATTCTTCCGCAGACAGAGCAGGCGCAGGAGTTCGGCCTCCTTGGTGGATACCTTCTGGTCGCTCTCGCCGTTGTTGATGACCTGGACTGTATAATCAAAAGTGTATTTGCCGATCGAAAACCGGGTCTGGGTCTCCTCGCTGCCGTTCTTTTCCGGCGATACCCTTTTCAGCAGGGCGTGAATCCGCAGCAACAGCTCTTCGATCCGGAAGGGCTTGGTGATGTAATCGTCGCCGCCCAGGGTGAATGCCTCCGTCTTGTCCTCCATCATGGCCTTGGCGGTTGCGAAGATGATCGGCACTTTGGGATTGATCTTCCTGACTTCACGGCCCAGCGTGAAGCCATCCTTCTTCGGCATCATCACGTCGAAGATGCAGAGGTCAAAAGCCTCGCGGCTGAAGGCCCGTAAACCTTCATCTCCGTCCTTCGCAAGGGTAACATCGAATTTGCCCTTCAGCTGGAGGTACTCCTGAACCAGCATCCCGAGATTCGGATCGTCTTCGACCAATAGTATTTTTTTCATGTAACGGTGTCTTATCGAATATACTGTATGTTTCGGACATCTGAAAGATCTCCGGTCGCTTTAATCCCGCTCAGATAACGGGAAAGCTCATTTCAAACTCCGATCCCCTGTCCTTTTCGCTCCGCACCCTGATCGTACCGTTCAGGCGTTTTACGATGTTGCTCACATAGCTGAGACCCAGTCCGAAGCCTTTGACGTCGTGCAGGTTCCCTGTAGGGATCCGGTAGAACTGATCAAAGATCTTGGACTGCTGATCGCGGCTCATGCCGATCCCGTTATCCTTGACGCGGATCAGCAGGTGCCGGCCGTGATTCTCGGTCATAACAGTGATCATCGGGTGTTCGCTGCTGTACTTGTTGGCGTTGTCGATGAGGTTGAAAATGACGTTGGACAAATGCAGCTCATCGCCGTAAACCTGCGTATGGGCGGCGTTCAGGTTCATGCTTAGCCGGGTGCCTTTCTTCTGAAGCTGCAGCGACATGCTGTCAAGGACGGCCGCGATCAGTTCATTCATATCAACGGCCTTGCAGTCCAGTTTCAGGTCGTCCCGGTCGATCCGGGCAATGTTCAATACCCTTTCTATGTGGTTGCCAAGCCGGACGTTCTCATCATAAATGATACCTGCAAGCCGGCTTACCCGCTGCCGGTCGCCGGCCATCTCCGGATCCCGGAGGGATTCGCTGGCGATCATGATGGTGGAAACCGGCGTCTTAAACTCATGCGTCATGTTATTGATAAAGTCCGTTTTCATCTCGGAGATCTTTTTCTGACGCAGGATCGAGTGGATAGTATAACCGAAACTGAAGAGGAGGATCATCAGCAGAGCTCCGGATAAGGCCATCATGGCGACCAGGTTAGACATGATCATGGAATTCTTGTCGGGGAAGGTGATGGTGATCATCCCGGCGTCGCGGATCATATCCTTCGGAAACAGTACGGTCTGGTAGGTATTGCCGGGCAGGAATTCCGTCTTGTCTGAAACCCTTGTGAATATGACCGAATCCTTGTTCTCCGACGTGACCTTATAGGAAAAGTTGCCCTTGATCCCCTTGCTGCCCAGTTCGCTCCTTAACAGGGAATCCAGCACGGCCGGCTGAACACGGTTTCGGAGGGAAACGTGCGCGCTCTTGAATTCAGTGACCAGGTCCTGCAGGTCCCCGTGATTCTTCTCCACGGAATCCAGCAGATTATTGACCAGTCTTACTTCCTTGCGGGTGGGCTTGGGTTTGGGTGGCGGGGGCGGCGGCACTACGGAAATGACCCTGGGCCGCGGGATGGTCCGCACGACCGGTCCGAGTTCCGGATCCATTACGATATACTGCCTGACGGAATCGATCTTGATATTGTTCTCACGGCCGGTCGGTTGCCCGACGTAGATCCGGTTAATATCACGGGCATTCCGAAGGAGCTCCTGGGTAACATGTGTTCCGAGTTCATCTTCCACCACCCGGATATTAAGCTTGAACGTTTCCTCGAGATCCGGCCCGATCGGCGCGGGGCTGTTGAACGCAATGGCGTTCGGGTGCCGGACGCGCATCAGGCTGTCCTTGATCCTGAAAACACTGTCGATCTTCCGCTGTTCTTTTCGCAGCAGGGCGGCATAGGTGTCCGGGTTGACCGTGTTCCATACCTTCGTTCCGGACGCCCGGGCGAAGGCTGGCCTATCAGGACGGGCACGATACATGACGGGAGGCTCGGGATGCGCAACCCCGGTCTTTTCCAGGGAAGGGCGTCTGGCTTCTTCCGGCTGCGGGGTCGCGACAAACACTTCCGTCCGCACCGGTTCCCGGCGCCTTACAGGTTTTTTAACCGTTCTCTTCTTAACCGGTTCCTCCCGGCTGGTAACCTTGTCCGTCAGGAAATTGATCTGATCCCTCTTCTCCAGTTTATCAGCGACCGTAGCCAGCGCCTGGTTAACCGACTGGTCGAACAGCTCCGACTTCAGGTGATAGGACTGCTGCAGAAAATATAACTGCATGCCCATTACACCCAAAAGTGCGATAGCCATCAGGCCGATAATAATACTGATGCTCTTTTTCTTCATCCCGAACAAAATTACGTAAGAAGTTAGTGCCCAGTCCGGTCTTTAACAATTTTTAACAAAGCCTTAACAGAATTTAAGAAAGGGCCGTCCTAATTTTGGTGTCATAAAATCATTATTATGAAAATGAGACTACTTAAATCGGCGGTATGGGGCCTTCCCCTGATGGTGCTTGTGACCGTCACCGCGGGGAGGAGATCCATGGCCCAGGACAAGAAGGACCAGAAGGAACTGATCCGCACGGTGACCATCACGAACGGGGATACGGTAATCAACGGGAAGCAGCTTTCAAAGTACGATAAGAAGGAGCGTGAAAAACTCCGGAGGGAACTCCGGGATATGGAGGACACCGTCTTTATCAGCGAAATTCCTGACCGCCAGGAGGTACGGGTCTTAACACGGAGAGACGGAAAAGGAAAAGTTTACGTTCCGGAAACCGGCGTAAGGAAAAGGATCTTCAGGGAGGCTGTTCCGGGTAACCGCCATGTGTTCAGGTTCGAGGACGGAGAAGGAGTTGTCGAACTTCAGGGCGACTCGATCCGGACGTTTCGTATCGACAGCCTGAACCGGTTTCATGGACGTGTGATGGTGCCGAACGATTTTTCGGTGGCGATCCCCAACGCGGTTCCGCGGATTCTTGCCCGGCCGGGAAGGCCGATGAGCATTTTTTCAGAAAAGAACTCCCAGACCTTTTACTTCGATGATACCGATAAGGAGGGCATATCGACCAGGATATCCGTGGAGGTAAGTGACGCGGAAGCGGCTAGAGTAAAGGAGTTCAGCGGTAAGGATAAGGCGGACCTGGAAGTTCAGGATCTGAGTTTTGCCCCGCGGTTCTCATCCGGGGAGATGATGATACTGTTCACGCTGCCAAAGGGGAGCGCAGAGGTGAAACTCTATGACAGCAACAAGAAAGCGATCTTTTCCGAAAAGACCACCGGTGACTTTTCAAGGAAGGTTTCCATGCCGAAGAACGGCGTCTACTACCTGGTGATCGAGCAGAACGGCCGGGCGGCGGTTAAGCGGATCGTAAAGCAATAAGGTTAAGTTTGGTGTTAAGTTTGAAAATGAAAAAGGTCCCCGATGCGTCGGGGACCTTTTCATTTATCGGTCAGATCCGTCTTTTTAGAAAGGCAAATCATCTTCGTCGGATGCCGGTGCAATATCCGCAGGAGCAGCATACTGCGGAGCCGGAGCGGCCGCATTTCCTGTCAGAATATTCAGTCTCCAGGCAACAAGGGTATTGAAGTAGGAAGTTTTACCGTTGCGGTCTGTCCACGGACGGCCACGCAGGTTAAAAAATACTTCGACCTGGTCACCAACTTTCACATTATCAAAAAGGTTGACCTTGTCCTGCACCGCTTCAAACTTGATGAACTCCGGGTAGGTGGGGTTCTCCGCATACTCTACAATAAGTTCACGTTTTTTGAATTTCTCGCTCACTTCCATTACTGGACCAACCTCATGTACTTTTCCTTTAATATCCATATTCGTATAAAAACAATCAAACCCAAATCTCCATATTTATATTGATTAACTTCGCACATTCTTATGCAAGTTTTCCACAATAAAAGTAAGGTTATCATAACCTGTAACAAGCGGTTATCCTCCTACCTGCAGGACGAAGTTGAGGCGCTGGGATTTAAGATTAACAGGGCGTTCAGTACCGGGGTAGAGCTGGAAGCGACTGTTAATGAATGTATCAGGCTGAACCTGAATCTGCGGTGTGCAAGTCAGATACTCTATTCGCTGAAAAGCTTCACAGCGGATAATCCCGGCCGGTTGTACAAGGAGCTCACGGACTTTCCGTGGGAGGACCTTATCGACTTTTCCGGGTATTTTTCAGTGACCTCCAATGTCGATAACGAACATATCACTACGCCTCTTTTCGCGAACCTGAAAGTGAAGGATGCCATCGTCGACCGGATCAAGGACAAGAAGGGCGTCCGTCCTAACTCGGGGTCAGACGGCAACAAGACGGTGATCCACCTGTACTGGAAGGATGACCAGGCTGAAATCTTCATTGATACTTCAGGCGAGACCCTTGCCAAGCACGGCTACCGGAAGATTCCGGGAAAAGCCCCTATGCTGGAGGCTCTCGCTGCTTCGGTCATCATGTCAACCAAATGGGACCGGAACAGTCCGCTCGTCAACCCGATGTGCGGCTCAGGAACCATCGCTATCGAGGCGGCGCTGCTGGCAACCCACAAGACTCCCGGCCTGTTCCGGATGAACTATGGCTTCATGCATGTCCTCGGGTATGATGAGCAGGTGTTTTTCCAGGAACGGAGAAATCTGAAGGAGCAGGCGAAAAAGGAACTGAATTTCCGGATCATCGCCAGTGACATATCGGAAGATGCGGTCGACGTATCCCGCCGCAACGCAAAAACGGCCGGCGTCGATCACCTGATCGACTTTCATGTATGCGATTTTGCCGAAACTCCGGTGCCGGAAGCTCCCGGCATGGTAATCTTCAACCCGGAATACGGCGAGCGGCTAGGTGTGCACACCAAACTGGAAGCGACTTACAAGCGTATGGGCGATTTCATGAAGACTTCCTGCAAAGGATATACCGGCTATATTTTCACCGGGAATCCTGACCTGGCGAAAAAGATCGGCCTCAGGGCTTCCCGCCGGATCGAATTTTATAACGGTAAACTGGATTGCCGTCTCCTGGAGTATGAACTGTATGAAGGAAGCAAAAGGGAGCCCAGGAATGCATAGCCTCATTGAGAAAACGGCTGCCTATGTACGGGAAGCCCTGAACGGATCGGAGGCCGGGCATGACTGGTGGCATATTCAGCGGGTCTGGAACAATGCCCGGACCATAGGCGCCGGCGAACAGGTGGATATGCTGGTCGTAGAGCTGGCCGCCCTGCTCCATGATATAGCGGACAGTAAGTTCCATGGAGGCGATGAAGAGGTCGGGCCGCGTAAGGCAGGTGAGTTCCTGGCTTCGGCGGGCGCGGATCCGGAAGTGACGGAACATGTCCGGCAGATTATCCGCAATATGTCGTTCAAGGCAAACCTGGGAGAGGTGTCATTCCATTCCCCGGAACTCGCCGTGGTCCAGGATGCCGACCGGCTGGATGCCATCGGAGCTATCGGCATTGCCCGGGCATTCACCTACGGCGGCTTCAAGAACCGCGAGCTGTACAATCCGGATATCAGGCCGAACCTGCAGATGAGCAGGGAGGAATACAAAAGCAACCAGGCTCCCACGATCAACCATTTTTACGAAAAGCTGCTGCTCCTGAAGGATAAGATGAACACCGAAACCGGTAAACGTATCGCAGCGGGACGTCACCGGGCGATGGAATGCTATCTCGAACAGTTCTACGCCGAGTGGGAAGGGAGCCGCTAAGCGCGGATCCACACGATCATGAAATAGACCAGCATCATGCCGGCGCTTAGCATGGTCATCCGGGTCGTATTTCCGTAACTCGCCTCCTTTGGGTCCTTTCCCGTCTTTCGGTACCATACCAGGAACCAGGTCATGACCGGCACCATACACACCAGGAACAGGTAAAAATTTTCGGCCTGTTCCTGGTTTCTCCAGTAAACATACAGGCTGTACGCGGCGATCAGGAACAGCACCGCGGAAAACCGGAAGGATCCCCTGATTCCCAGCGCGCGGCTCAGCGTGCGGTCGCCTCTTCTGGCATCTTCCTCATGCTGGTACACCTGGGTGAGGGGATAGGTAGCCCCGATCAGAAAGGAACAGATCAGGCCCGCAAACCGGAAGTCCGGGTTCAGGTTCCAGTGGGCCCGGAGGCTCAGTCCGGATACAGCCGCATACGTGCTCCAGAAAACAAAAGCGCCCTGGAAAATAAATACGACCAGGAAACTGACTACCGGATATTTCTTAAGCCGGACAATCGGGTGGCTGTACATCTTGGAAAGGAGCCCGTAGACAAATACCGAAAAACAAAACTCCATGTTGACAAGTAATGCTAATAGAAGTCCCGCCAGTTCAAGCAGGAGGGAAGTATGGTACAGCCCCTTGTCCACCGGCGGCGGGTTTTTCAGTAAGGCGATGCTCTGCTTATCCTTATCGAAGTAACTGTTATACCCGTTGCTTGCGGGGTAGACCAGTAAATGCCATACCAGGAACACCAGGACACAGTTTGCCGGGTCCGCGACCCGGGCCTGGCTTACGGCAAAGATAAAGACCGGCAGCAGGAACAGGGAAAAGGGGAACCGGAGGTGCAATAGGGTTGATCTCGTCAGTAAGTTCATCTGTAAGAGCCGCAAAGATGGTTGTTACAACAACAATATAGGAATTTTATGAGCACCGTCATTTCCGGTATCGGGGTTGCGAACCCGGCATACCGTTTTCCGCAGGACCGGATCCTGGATTTTATGACCTCGGCGCACGGGCTGGATAGCCGGCAGGCCTCCCGGCTCAGGAAGATCTATGAGCTCTCCGGCATCGATTACCGGTATTCGGTTCTGCCCGACTTCGGCGGTGAGTCTGGTGGCTCCGCTTTCTTCGGCACCGGGAAATATCCCGATCCCTGTACGCAAAGGAGGATGAAGATCTATGAGGACCACGCCAAAGGGGTGATGTATGCGGCGGTCGAAGACCTGCGGGAACGATGCCCGGCATTCCGCATTCAGGACGTAACCCATCTGATCACGGTTAGCTGTACCGGGATGTACGCTCCGGGTCTGGATATCGACCTCCTTGGCATCCTTGGCCTGTCGGAAGACACCGAGCGGACATGCATCAATTTCATGGGGTGTTACGGCGCTTTCAATGCGCTGAAGGTCGCCGATTATATCTGCAGGGCCGAACCCGCGGCCAAGGTTCTGATTGCCGATATTGAATTATGCACGCTCCATTTCCAGCGGGTCAATACGCTGGATAACTGGCTGGCCAATTCGCTTTTCAGCGACGGGGCAGCGGCAGTCCTGGTCGAAAACAGCCGGTTCCGGTCGTCGTCCGCCGGATTCCGGCTGAAGACGTTTTACAATGTGCTGGTGGCTGAGGGCCGCGATGAAATGGCCTGGTATATCGGCAATACCGGTTTTGAGATGCGACTCTCCTCCCGGATCGCAAAGAATATCCGCAGTCGCGTGGAGCAGGTTACAGGACAGCTCACCGGAAAGGCAGGTATCCGCCCTGAAGATGTCAGCAGGCTGGCCGTCCATCCGGGCGGACGCCGGATCCTGGAGGTCTGCAACGAGGTCCTGCAGTTCCCGGAAGAAGCCCTCCGGCCTTCCTTTGATGTCCTGAGGAACTTCGGCAATATGTCGTCAGCGTCGGTTCTCTTTGTTTTACAGGAACATCTCAGGCATGCCCGGCCCGGCGAGCTGCTGATGAGTTTTGCCTTCGGGCCCGGGCTGACGTTTGAAAGTATGATCCTCGAAACCGCCTGAGCATGCCTGATTACAGCACCCGAAGTACCCGGTCCGAGCTAATGGACGATTTTTCGCTGGGCGCCGGCGTGATAAGGCCCGTCATGGAGGAACTGGAGGTTATCAACCGGCTTCTCGGCGGATACCGGGTTTTCTATGACGCCCTGGAAAAGCTGGACCTTCGTCCCGGTATGCTGATCAGCGACTGGGGCTGCGGCGGCGGCGATTCGCTGCGGGAACTGGCCGGCTGGGCCCGCCGGAAGAAGCTGCCGTTGGTGTTCGGCGGGATCGATGCAACCTTTACCGCCGTCAGGTATGCCCGCGACCGTTCGCTGGATTTTCCCGAGATTTCCTATCTGCACGGGGACGTCATGGATGAATCGCTGGACGGCACGCCGCCGGACGTGATCATTTCCAGTTTGTTTACCCATCATTTCGCTGACCATCAATGGGTGATGCTCATCCGGAGGATGTACACCCGGGCAACCCACGCGGTCGTTATCAACGATCTTCACCGGCATTGGTTCGCCTATCATTCTATCGGCCTGCTTACGAGCGTTTTCTCCAGGTCCGAAATGGTGAAACATGACTCGCGGCTGTCGGTGCTCCGCGGGTTCCGCAGGAATGAACTGGAAGCGCTCCTGAAACAGGCCGGGATCCGCCGGTATTCTATTGAATGGAAATGGGCTTTCCGCTGGCAGATTATCTTATTTAAATAACCGGATATGACAAGGATCGTAATTGCAGGGGCGGGATTGGCAGGATTAAGCTGCGCACTGGTGCTCCGGCGGTACGGGCACGAAGTAACGGTCTTTGAAAAAAGAAGCTTTCCGTTTCATAAGGTGTGCGGTGAATATGTCTCCAATGAGGTGCTCCCGTTTCTCTCCGCTTTTAATATTGACGTCAGCGGATGCGGTTCTTCCCGGCTCAGCCGGCTGAAAGTGACCGGTCCGCGCGGCGCGGTCCTCGAATGTCCGCTAGACCTGGGCGGATTCGGCCTGAGCCGGTACCGCTTTGACGAATTATTGTATGAGGCATGCCGCTCCCGAGGAATCGCGTTCCATACGGGCACGAAGGTCCATGACATCCGGTTCCGGGAAAACGCGTTCCACATCGCTCTCCCTGACCGGAACGTGCAGGCGGACCTGGTGATCGGGGCGTGGGGAAAGCGCTCCAACCTGGATCAGAAACTGGACCGGCGCTTTTTCGGCCGGCGAAGCACCTTTATGGCCGTCAAATACCATGTCCGGGCCGAACTTCCCAAAGACCAGATCCAGCTGGACCTGTTTCCGCACGGGTACAGCGGAATCTGCGCGATCGAAGACGGGCAGTATAGTCTTTGCTACCTCTGTCGTGCAGATAGCCTCAGGCGGTATGGCGGGAGCATCCGGAAAATGGAACGCGAGGTGCTGTTCTCCAACCCGGCGCTCAGGGCGCATCTGGAGGCCGCCGAATATCTGTCGGAGACCCCGCGCGTGATCAGCCAGATCAGTTTTGAGAGCAAGCCGCTCACGGCCGGCCATGTCCTGTTCTGCGGGGACTCCGCGGGGATGATTTCGCCGCTGTTCGGCAATGGAATGGCCATGGCCATCCGAAGCGGAAAGTTTCTTGCTGAGCTGATCCACCTGCATCTGCAGACGGATCCCGGCCTGCTTGAGCGGTCTGGCCTGGAGCGGCTCTGTGAACGGGAATGGCGGCGGAACTTCAGGTTCCGGATCGGTACCGGCAGGCTGGTCCAGAACCTTTTTACGCGGCCCTTCCTGGCCGACGCCGGAATCCGGACGCTGGGCGCCATTCCCGGGGTGGCCCGGATGCTGGTCAAAAACAGTCATGGAAGACCGTTTTAAACCCTAACTTGCAGCATGAAGTTACGTGTATTGGTTTTCCTGAATTCCCTGGCCGTCGCCCTCGCACTTTCGATCCTGAATTTCTATTTCCAGCGGAGCTGGCTGGATGTGGGTCTGACCTTCTTCATAGCGCTGGGTACCAGCTACGTGGTCTTTTACTATCTTATCGAAAAATATGTTTACAGCAAGATCAAACTGATCTACAAGTTGATACACAGTCTGAAACTTGGGAAGGATTTGAAGGATGCCCTGGGCGAGTACGTCAGTGACGACCCTATCAACGATGTCGAACTCGAGGTCAAGGAATGGGCCCGTGCCAAGAAGACCGAAATTGATGCATTGAAGAGCCAGGAGCAATTCCGACGGGAGTTCCTGACCAATATTTCCCATGAATTCAAGACCCCGCTTTTCGCTATTCAGGGATATATCGAAACTCTGCAGGAGGACGGCCTTGAAGACGCGCAGCTCGCCGCGAAGTTCCTGGGCAAAGCTGCCCGGAATGTGGAGCGGCTGAGTTTCCTGATCAAGGACCTCGATGCCATCTCAAAACTGGAGAGCGGTGAAGTGCCCATCAACTATGAACGGTTCGACCTGGCGCCGCTGGTCCGGGAAGTAATCGAGTCCCTGGACATCAAATCCCGAGACTACAAGATCGACCTCGTTTTTAAGGACAAGTACCAGGGACCGACCTGGGTGAACGCCGACAGGGAAAAGATCCGGCAGGTGCTCGTCAACCTCATCGGAAACTCCCTGAAGTACGGAAAGGAGCACGGCACGACGTCCATCAAAACCTTCGAACTCCATGATCAGGTGCTCGTGGAGGTGACTGATGACGGTGTAGGAATTGAGGAACAATATTTGCCAAGGGTATTCGAACGGTTTTACCGTACAGAGAAAAGCCGGTCCCGGAACGTCGGGGGATCAGGTCTGGGACTTGCGATCGTCAAACACATTGTCGAAGCCCACCAGCAGACCATATCCGTTCGCAGTACCGTCGGCGTTGGGTCAACTTTTGGGTTTACGCTGCAGAAGGCACGTTAAGTTGGGCCAAAGCTTAACATTAACTTAACATTGGCTTGGTACCTTTGCAGCAACTTAAACAGTAAATATGTCATTGAACAGTATTTTGCAGTATTTCGTGCCGAAAGACCGGGTCTTTTTCCCGCTTTTTGAACAGGCCAGCGCTAATTTGATTCAATTGGGCGAGAAATTGAAGGAAGCCGTAAATACGGAAGACGAGGCGAAAAGAAACGAGCTATATAGGCAGATCGAGGACCTGGAGCATAAGGGTGACGAGATCACTCACCAGATCTACCTGGAACTCGGCAAGAATTTCATCACTCCGTTCGACCGCGAAGATATTCACCAGCTGGCCAGCGCTATTGACGATGTGGCGGATTATATCCACGGGTCAGCTACCCGGATGAACCTTTACAAGATCAACAACATTACCCAGCCGATCAAGGACCTGGCGGATCTGACTTCCCAGGCATGCTACGATGTGGACAAGGCGGTGCGCGAACTGCGTAACCTTAAAAATATCCGGAACATCGCGGATTCCTGCGTTCGCATCAACAGTCTGGAAAACCAGGCTGACAAGGTCTTTGATAAAGCGGTGGCGGATCTTTTTGAATATGAAAAAGACGCGGTAACCCTGATTAAATACAAGGAAGTATTATCTGCGCTGGAGACGGCTACAGATAAATGTGAGGATGCAGCAAATGTGATGGAGTCTATCCTGGTTAAACACGCTTAACACTATTTCATGATTACTACGCTTCTTTTAACTGTAATAGTTTTAGCGCTTGTTTTCGATTTCATCAACGGTTTTCATGACGCCGCGAATTCAATCGCGACGGTTGTATCGACACGGGTGCTGTCTCCCCTCACAGCGGTGATATGGGCGGCTTCCTTCAACTTCATCGCACTATTCATTTTTGAGCTGCGGGTCGCCGATACGGTGGCAAAGACGGTCGATGCCAGCGCGATCGACCTGACGGTCGTAACTGCCGGCCTTATCGCGGCGATTTCCTGGAACCTGCTTACCTGGTGGCTCGGAATTCCGTCCAGTTCCTCGCATACGCTGATCGGCGGGTTCGCCGGTGCGGCGGTGGCGCATGCCGGTTTTGACGTTGTCCGCTATTCCAAGGTCATGCCGACCGTTTACTTTATCGTTCTGGCGCCGGTCATTGGTATGATCATTTCCTATATTATTTCGGTGATATGCCTGCACCTTTCAAGAAGGTCGAATCCGGCGAAGATCGACAAGATCTTCAGACGTTTGCAGCTGTTGTCATCCGCCGCGTTCAGTTTAGGGCACGGCGGAAGCGATGCCCAAAAGGTGATGGGTATCATCGGAGCTGCCATGATCGCACAGAACGTGATTCCGGATATGGAAAGCCTCCCGTTATGGGTGCCGGTTGCATGTCATGCATCCATTGCCATGGGAACGCTTTTCGGAGGCTGGAAGATCGTAAAGACCATGGGACAAAAAGTTACGAAACTTACCCCGTTTGAAGGGTTTGCTGCGGAAACTGCGGGTGCGGTCTCCCTCTTCGGGACGGCACAGCTGGGTATCCCGGTGTCGACTACGCATACCATTACCGGATCCATTATGGGTGTCGGTATGATCAGAAGGGTGTCGGCGGTACGTTGGGGAGTGACCATCAACCTGATCTGGGCGTGGGTTCTTACCATCCCGGTGTCTGCACTGCTGGCCGCGCTGTTCTACTACCTGCTGGTTCCGATCATGGGTGCCTGATAACCCCCACAAGATATTGGTGAAGATCCTGCTTTTCGGTCAGGATCTTTTTTTTGGTCAGGTCCGGGGGAAACATTTCCGGTCTTACAGGGTTCAAAGTCATAACTACTGCCACCTGACTATGGAACCAACATTCATAACCGGACAGGTTGTTTTCTACTTCAAGCCGGACACCAGTCAATATTATCCCGCCGTAATCACCGCTGTTGTTCCGGGTGCGGAAGAGATCACCTATACGCTGGACGTTCAGGCCGGGACCGGCCATGCGCTCCGGTCGGAGGAAGCAACCGCGACCCAGGACCGTATTCTGACGTTCATCGAATTCACAGAGGTTATCAGGCAGGAAAGTGCTGCCGGCTGACGGTTACTTCAGCACTTCGTCAAGAGAATTATAGGCAACGGAATGGTAATTAGGCCGGGCTTTCCTGTAAATCTTACGGGCACGTTCCTTTCCTCCGGGCATGGTCAGCATCGCCTCATATAACGGCATCAGGAATTTGCGGCGCCCAACGCGGGTCAGGAATGCTTCGATATAGGGATCAGCCTTCCGGTAGTTCTTACGGATAGCGAGCGTATACCATGCTGCCTGAATCTCGGCATTGCCGGATTCCGTGAAACGGAATGCTTTGTCGAGAGCCTCCATCTGGCCTGAACTCACCCCGGCCGGCAGTTTCCGGATCAGGTAAAGGAGTTCGCTGGTACTGTAATCGGGAGATTTCAGGGCGGCGGTGTCGCCGGTTTTCATCCATCCGTTCAGCAAGGTATCGATACGTTCAAACCGGGCCGAACGAACCGGGGGAATGTTGGAGGAAAGTCCGGGCTCATAGACCCAGGCGTTTACATCGATCGAATCGCTGAGCGCCTTGTCCTCCCGGATCAGGTCTTCGTTCAGATCTTTCAGAAAATCCTCTGTGGTAACCGAACTGAATGCATGACGATCAAAATATTTCTTCAGGAAGGCGTCGAACCTTTCCCGGCCGGCCGTTTCTTCGATGGTCCTGAGAAACGAGTAGCCCTTTTCGTAGGCTATATCCGAAACGCCCTCGTCAGGATCTCGGCCCGTGAAATCCGTTTTCAACCGGGTGTCCGGGTTATCCGGACCATAGCTTTCGACTGCTTTCACCAGATCCTGGCGGCCGAGGAATTCCTGCATCCTGGCGTAATCGGCCCCGTACACTTTCTCCAGGATCCGGCGCTCGAAGTAGTTGGTGAAACCTTCGTTCAGCCAGAAGTCATTCCATGTGCCGTTTGTGACCAGGTTGCCGCTCCAGCTGTGAGCCAGTTCGTGGGCGATGAGACTGACCAGCGACCGGTCGCCTGCCAGGACCGTCGGTGTGGCGAATGTAAGCATGGGATTCTCCATTCCGCCGAAAGGAAAGCTCGGCGGCAGAACCAGCACGTCATATCTTCCCCACTGATAGGGGCCGTATAATCCCTCGGCAGCTTCAATCATTTTCTCCATATCCGCAAACTCCCAGGCGGCCTGTTTGACGGTGACCGGTTCGGCATATACGCCGGTTCGGTCACCGACCCGTTGGAAAACCAGGTCTCCTGCGGCCAGCGCCATAAGGTACGACGGGATAGCTTTTGGTTGCCTGAACCGGTAGGTTCCCCCGGAATTCTTTTCAGTCGGGTTACCTGCGCTCATAACTGCCATAAGGTTCCCCGGAACGGTAACTGTAGCGGAATAGGTGAACCGGATCGAGGGGCTGTCCTGGCATGGAATCCAGGTACGTGCCAGAATAGCCTGGGACTGAGTGAAAAGGAACGGATGCTTTTTACCGGCCGTCTGCTGCGGGTCCAGCCACTGGAGTGCTGCTGCATCCGGCGGGGTGGTATACCAGATGGTTACGTTACGGGTACCGGGCCTTATGCTCACCATCAGCGCCCGGCCGAGGTATTTTTTTTCCTTGCCGTAGCGGAAGGCCGCTTCCCGGCCGTCAGCGGTAACCCTTGAAATGGTGAGGCCCCGGGTATCAAAAATGATCTCACGCGCGTCTTCGTCGCTCCGGATCTCCCAGGAGGCCTTGCCGCCGATCTGTTTCCTCCCGAAGTCCACCCGGAGTTCAAGATCCAGGTGCGTCACGCGCGCCTGTTCCGGTTTGGCAAATGAGTGCGGGTCTTGTATGGCTGCAGGCGGTTGTTTTGGATGATCGTTACCTCCCCGGCATGCAAGCAGGATCAGGATCGGCAGAACGGCAAGAAGTTTTCTCATCGGGACGGATTGGCAGGATTATCGGTCAAAAAAGACGGTTACGCGGACGGTTCCGGGTTCCTTACCGGATAACTGCCATGCGGGTCCGTTTCGAACCAGCCGGATCGCCTCTGCATTCCTTTCCGGCGACAGCCCGCTCACCACGGTTACGTGCTCCGGCCGGCGGTTACGGACAGTCAGTTCCAGGACCACCTTTCCGGCTTTTCCCGGAACTCCGGTATTGATGTTGTTCCGGATGTACCGGTCATAGGCCTCCCATCCGCTTACTGGCGACACGGCGCTTCCGGAAATTCGGACAGCCCCGGTTTCCGGAACGGAATCCTGCGGGGCTTCCGGAGAATCGTCAAAGGCGATCATCCAGAACAGAATACTCGAAAGGATCAGGATCAGGCCGGCAGCGGCCGCAATGCTCATCCGGTTGGCGGAAAGCCGGACCGCTGTTTTTTCAACGCGGTTTTTGGCGACCCGTGCCTGCAGCTGCTGCTGCAGCAGGCTCATATGGGCATGGGACGTCTTTACGGCATGGTACCCTTCCATGGCTTCCGCCAGGAATTCATCCTCAAGCGCTTCCTTCTCCAGCGCATGCATTTCCCGGGGATCAAGCATCCCGGTCAGGTACTGCTGAATGGTAAATTGTAAATTATTTCTCACTGTTCTTCTCTATGCAGATTTTTAAATTCCGTTTGCCGTTCTGTATGTAGCTCTTCACCTTACTGATCTCAAAACGGGTCGACTCCGCTATTTCCCTGTATGACTTTTGCTGCAAATAGAATTGCTCAATGCAGATCCGTTGTTCTTCAGGCAGCGTTTCTAGACATTGTTCCATCAGGGATAACTGAGTTTCACGCAATTCCTCCATATTAAGATGCACAAAGTCCCCGCTTTCCATAACCGCTTCGTCCAGACTCGTGAATTCCTGTTTTCCCGAGGCCCGAAGATCCATCAGGCAGTAGTTTCGCGTCATGGTGTACAGCCAGCTTTTGAAGTTGTCGACCTGGTGAATCCGAAGCTTGGTGATCAGCTGTTCGAATATCTGCATCACGGCATCTTTGCTCTTTTCCTCATCCCTGAAGTATTTAAGGCACAGACCATAGACCAATGGCATGTACCGCTCGTACAGGGCGCCCAGCTTTTCGAGATCGCCTGTCTGACGGTAGTCGGTGAGCAGCTCCCGGTCGGAGGCCGTAGTATGTCGGGTTTTGAAGTAGCTCAATGTAAATTGTTATACAGCAAGTTAATTATTCCGCCGGCTAAAGCAAAGTCCCCGGAGCTTTCTCCTACAAACTTTAGTTCCTGCCGTTTTGTTAGAGATAGATACTAAAACACCTATGAGATTCATCAAGATCACTGCCTTTATCACCTTCCTGCTGATCTTTTCCAGTTGCGAAACCCTCAACCAGGCCGGTCAGATCCTGACGCAGGGCGGTAACCCGACCCAGTCCGAAATAGCAATGGGGCTCAAGCAGGCGCTGGAATTCGGAACTGCATACAGTGCGGACCGCCTGTCTGCCCGTGACGGGTACCTTGGAAACGTGGCGGTCAAGATCCTCTTCCCGGAAGAGGCGCAGAAAGCGGAGCGAACGCTGAGGTCCCTCGGCCTGAATAAACTGGCGGATGATGTGATCCTCTCCATCAACCGGGCCGCCGAGAACGCGGCAGCAGAGGCCAAACCGATCTTTGTTTCCGCGATCCGGGAAATGAGTTTTTCGGATGCAGCCGGGATCCTGCTTTCGGGCCGGGAAGACGCCGCGACGCAGTATTTCAAGCGGGTCACAAGCGCGCAGCTGACTGCAAAGTTCCGGCCGGTGATCGAAACCAGCCTGAGCCGGGTAGGGGCGACCCGGTACTGGAGCGATGCCATCAGCCGGTATAACCAGATCCCTTTGGTTGCCGACATCAATCCGGACCTTTCCGGCTACGTCACACAGAAGGCGATCGACGGGCTGTTCATTGAGATCGCCCGCGAGGAGCTGAAGATACGAACGAACCTGGCGGCCCGGAATACGGCTTTATTGCAGCGTGTGTTCGGCTACGCTGACCGAAGCCGAACCGGCGGCTGATCCGTCAACTTCCAATTGTCACAAACTTTAATGGAAACAGGGCTGTTTAATAGACATACCAATCTAGAATATTATGGAAATGAGGAATGATAGTTTGATCGATAATCTGAACCATTTGGTTTCAATCTGCAATGATGGCCGTTACGGTTATGAAACAGCCGCCGAAGATGCCGGTTCAGGGGAACTGAAATCGATGTTTATGGATTACAGCGCCCAGCGCGCCCAGTTCGCTTCGGAACTTAATCAGTGCGTCCGTAACCTCGGCGGAGAGGCCGACAGTTCAGGCGGTCCGCTCGGAGCGCTGCACCGTGCCTGGATCGACGTGAAGACCGCCCTTTCCTCAAAGGATGACAAAGCGGTCCTGGGTGCCTGCCTTACCGGCGAGAAGGCGGCGATCAACGCGTATGACGATGTCCTGAACGATTCGAACTGTCCGAATGATATCCGGGATATCCTGATCCGCCAGCGTTCGGGGATCCAGGAGGCGCTTACCCGCGTCAAATCCCTTCACCATACGGTAGGGATGTAGGCACGAAACGTATATAAACGAATAAAGCGGGTCATTCGGCCCGCTTTATTCGTTTATTAGCTGTCGTCATATTATACCAGAAGCCGTACCGGCTCCTCAAGCAGTGACTTGAACGTCTGAAGGAATGCCGCACCTGAAGCGCCGTCAACCGTCCGGTGATCGCAACTTAGGGTAACTTTCATGATATTTCCGGGAACGACCGCGCCATTCTTTACAACCGGGACCGCCTGAATACCGCCAACGGCAAGAATACAGGAATCCGGGGTATTGATTATCGCAGTGAACTCGTCGATTCCGAACATGCCCAGGTTGGAGATAGTAAAGGTGGAACCTTCCCAATCCGATGGCTGCAGCTTTTTGGATTTCGCCTTCTGGGCGAAGTCCTTCACTTCAGCAGAGATATGGGAAAGGGTCTTGCCATCGGCAAACCGGATGACCGGAACGAGAAGTCCCTCATCCACCGCTACGGCAACACCGATATTTACGTGTTCGTTGAAACGGATCTTATCTCCCTGCCAGGATGAGTTCACGACAGGGTGCTGTTTCAATGCAACGGCCACCGCCTTGATCACCATATCATTGAAGGATATTTTAACAGGGGCAAATTCATTGATCTTCTTGCGTGCAGCCATGGCGCTGTCCATATCGATAGACATGGTCAGGTAGAAGTGCGGCGCGGTGAACTTGCTTTCCGCCAACCGTTTCGCAATGGTCTTGCGCATTTGCGTAACGGGTTTCTCGGTATATTTCTCTTCGCCGATGAATTGCGGGATGACCGGGGCCTGTGCTGCGGCAGTTGCCGGAGCTCCGGCAGCCGGCCGGGCTGCTGGCGTGAAGTCTTCTACGTCCTTCTTAACGATCCGCCCGCCCTCAGCACTGCCTTTCACCTGCGAAAGATCAATTCCTTTTTCTTTGGCGATTCTTTTTGCCAGGGGAGAGGCCTTAATCCGTGCATCGCTGCCGGCCTGCGGTGCAGGCGCTTCAGCGGCTTTGGCATCCGGTTGCGGTGTTTGTTCTGCCGGTGTTTGTTCGGTTTTCTTCGCCGGACCTTTGCTGCCTTTCAGGAGCGCCTGTACATCGGTTCCTTCTTTGCCGACGATGGCAATGATATCATTGACCTTGGCAGCCTGGCCCTTCTCGACACCTATATAGAGCAGGGTGCCCTCCGCATATGCAGTCACTTCCATGGTCGCCTTATCGGTTTCCACGTCAGCAAGCGTATCATCACTCTTGACCTTGTCTCCGACCTTTTTGTGCCATTCTGCGATCACGCCTTCCGTCATGGTATCGCTGAGCAACGGCATGCGGATGACAGTAGCACCGACCGATTCCGGGTCGATACCGCCTTCTTCCTCAGCAACTGAGGCTTCGGCCGGAGCCGGCGTTTCGCCTTCCGGCGCGGCTTGTGCGGCCGGAGCGCCGGAAGCTTCCAGCGCCGCCTTGTAATCCTCGCCCTCATTACCCAGTACGGCGATCACGGAATCCACAGGAACCGCCTGCCCTTCCTGAGCGCCGATATATAGGATGGTTCCTTCCTGGAAGGATTCGAAATCCATCGTAGCCTTATCAGTTTCAACCTCAGCGATCAGGTCGCCGGAACCTACTTTATCACCAACTTTTTTATGCCATTTAGCGATAACACCTTCAGTCATGGTATCGCTCATCTTTGGCATTCGTACTACTTCAGCCATATTCTCTTCTGCTATTAGCTTTTAGGGTCTCTTATTATTAACTGCGGATAAAAGGGTAATCCTGCTGCACATATACGTCGTCATACACTTCAGACGGTTCCGGCCATGGAGACTCTTCGGCAAAACGAACCGCTTCGTCCACGATTTCCTTGATCTTTTTATCCATCCCGTCAAACCAGGCCTGGTCAGCATATTTCTTGTCCTCGATCGATTTCCGTACGATCTCGATCGGATCCTTCGCCTTGTACTCTTCTACTTCCTCCTTGGTGCGGTATTTCGCAGGGTCAGACATGGAGTGACCCTTGTAGCGGTAGGTACGCATCTCAAGGAAGGTAGGTCCTTCTCCCCGGCGCGCACGTGATACGGCTTCGTCCATAGCATTGTGGACGGCAACGGGATCCATACCGTCTACCGGGGCGCACGGCATATCGAATCCGAGACCGATCTTGTATATATCCAGCATATTGGTTGTACGTTCAACCGATGTTCCCATTGCGTAACCGTTGTTCTCGCAGACGAAGATGACCGGCAGTTTCCACAGCATGGCCATGTTGAACGCCTCATTCAGCGCACCCTGACGTACCGCTCCGTCGCCCATATAGCATACGCACACATTGTCAGTGCCATTATATTGTTCTGCGAACGCGATACCGGCTCCCAGAGGAATCTGACCGCCGACGATACCGTGACCGCCGAAAAATCTGTGTTCCTTGCTGAACATGTGCATGGATCCGCCTTTTCCTTTGCAGCAGCCTGTCGCCTTTCCATACATTTCAGCCATGATCTCATTGGCAGACATTCCTTTAGCAAGGGCATGAGCATGGTCCCGGTAGGCGGTGATCATTGCATCTTCAGGTCTTAGCACGGACATGGCACCCGCCACAACCGCTTCCTGTCCGATATACAGGTGACAAAATCCCCGGATTTTCTGCTGACCGTAAAGCTGACCTGTTTTTTCCTCGAATCTCCGCATCAGAAGCATCGATTCATACCATTGCAGATAGGTTTCTTTGGTGATTTCTACTGAACTCATTCCTTAATAAGTGTTAAAAGTCTGCCTGTCTAAGGACAGGGACGGCAAATCTAACCATATCCTGATAAAAAAAAGAATACGGGACTATTGTTTGTTCTCAGGGCGGATTATGGGTGCTGGTCAGCGAGTTTGAGTTGTGTGAATAAAAAATATGATTTATGTTTGTAATATCTTGAAACATTTTCCGGAATAAGGCGTATAGTCTTGTTGATGTAAAATTTTTAATAGAGTTTAGAATGGGGAAAAAAGTAATAGTAGCGATACTACTTATCATTTCTTTTGTGTCAACTCAGGCGCAAACAACGAACCAGGTTCAGAAAATCACTTCGGATCCGGATAATCTGTCTAAGGATTATTTTGGTCAGATCATGGGCGTGGCGTTAAGTGCTACATCAAACCTGAAATTGTACCAGTTCGTTTATGACTGGATTGGTACCCCTTACCGGTTAGGCGGCGATACTAAAAAAGGTATTGACTGCTCCGGGTTCGCCTATCAGCTTTACAGCAAGGTGTTCAATACCGTTATCGGAAGCAACTCCCGGAATATCTTCAGTATGGTGAATCCGGTCAGCAAGGATGAACTTGCGGAGGGTGACCTGGTGTTCTTTAAGATCGGCAGCCGGTCCATCACCCATATGGGCGTTTATATCGGTAATAACAAATTTGCACATGCCTCCAGCAGCCGGGGCGTCATGATCAGCGATCTTGACGAGCCTTACTGGAAACGATATTACTATAAGGGCGGACGGTTACTCGAAACTATTCGTCAAAAGCTGAACGACTAGGTTCCTTCCCGGAATACAGTGCGAAGCCCGGAGAACTCCAGGCTTTTTTTGTGCCCTTATATCCCGGTTGCCGTTGCCTGAATTCGTCATACTACCGCTCCGCGTCCCGGGTGTTCCGGATAAGTCCGATCCCCGTGAAGAAAAAGATCAGGCCCAGAACAAAATACACGATGAGTACCCGCGTGCCGTTGCCGCCGTTTGCAAAATTGACGCCGGCGTAGATCAGCCCGATGATGCCCAGAATTGTAAGAATGGTACCAAAAGTCCTTTTTTGATTCATGTGCGTTTTTCCTCAATTAATAGGGAAATGAACCAAAATGTTTTTTAGTTCTTCAGGATGAGTACCACCCCGGCTATCAGGAGGCACGCTCCTCCCAGCCGGTAGATATTGAAACTGTGCTGTTCGAATCCGAGGTAACCGAAATGGTCAAGGAACAGTGCGAACAGGATCTGTCCGCCGACAATCAGGGCCAGGAGGTTGGCAGCGCCTATCCGGGGAGCCAGGACGATCACGCTGCAGACATAGGCGGCGCCGATCAGGCCGCCCAGGATTTTATAGAAAGCCATTCCCTTCATTTGCCGGACCGCCTCGAACGAATCGCGCTCAAAGAGGCTGACGTAAAGGATCAGCGCCAGGGTTCCTACCAGGAAAGAGATCAGCGTTGCAAGGACCGGGCTTCCCACGACGGTCCTCAGCTGGGCGTTGATGCCGGTCTGGGTCGCCAGGGCGACTCCTGCAAGCAGGGCGAGAAGGTAGTATGGAATGTTGTTCATGGAGCAGGTCTAAAAAAGCAGCAAAACCGCGGTTCAAACTTTTTTCAAAGAAAGTGTATTTTATGGTAACGTAATGACTACCTCTTTAAAAGTTCTCGGGTACTTTATTGTTTTCTTGTCGGCGGTTCCGATGATCCGGAAGGACTACTGGACTTTCCGGGTTGTGGAGTACCCCCGGCTGCAGAAACTGTTCCTCACCGTGCTGGTCCTCGGGCTGTCTCTCTGGCTGATCCGGTTCAACGACCTTTGGGACTATGTGTTCCTGTGTGCGCTCCTGATCAATGCCGTCTACCTTTCCTGCCTGGTCTACCCGTTCACGCCGATGGCACCCAAACGGATGCTTTCCACACCGGTTTCAGATGACGAGGAAACACTCAGCCTGCTGGTCAGCAACGTTTACCAGTATAACCGGCATGCGGCCGATTTCCTGAACCTGTATAAGAGGGTTGATCCGGATATGATCCTCCTGCTGGAGACCGACCGGTGGTGGGTGGACCAGCTGAAACAACTGGAGGCGACCTACCCTTACAGGCTGCTGCATCCCCTGGAAAACACCTATGGCATCGCGCTGTATTCGCGCCTGCCCCTGAGCGGGGAAAAGATCCGTTTTCTCGTTGAAAACGACATTCCCTCCGTGTATGCCCGGGTTACCCTGCGGTCCGGCCAGCTGGTTCAGTTCTTCGGGCTCCATCCGACGCCGCCAGTTCCCCAGGAAAATCCGCGGTCGACGGAGCGCGACAAGGAGATCCTGCTGATCGGAAAAGAAGCGAAGAGCTGCACACTTCCGGTGATCGTCGCCGGAGATCTGAATGACGTGGCCTGGAGCTACACTACCGACCTGTTCCTGAAGACCAGCGGACTTCTGGATCCCCGAATGGGGCGCGGGTTCTTCAACACGTTTGATGCCCGGTATCCGCTTTTCCGGTACCCGCTGGACCATGTGTTCACCAGCAATGACTTTACCCTGGTGGACCTGAAGCGTCTGCCCAACTGCGGATCGGATCATTTCCCGATGTATATCAAAGTTCAGTATAACCGCCGGGCAAAGATGGTCCAGGAAGAGCCTGAAGCCGAACCGGCTGAAAAGGAATTAGCTGAGAAAAAAATAAAAAAGCCAGTCTGATCGCAGACTGGCTTTGGATGTGTCGTTTTCTGACTCTACCAGATCTTCACGCGCTGACCTTCTTCCCGGTACATCTTGTCTCCGGGCTTAACCCCGAACGCTTCATAGAATGCCGGCATATTGGAAAGCGGCCCGTTCACGCGGTACATTTCCGGCGCGTGCGGATCCAGGCTGATGCGCATTCTCAGCCGTTCATCGCGGTCCTTGATACGCCATACCTGTGCGAATGACAGGAAGAACCGCTGATCCGGGGAGAATCCGTCAATGGCGGTGTTTCCTTTGCCTTGTTCGGTGTTCTTGAATGCTTCATAGGCGATAGCGAGCCCGCCGATATCGGCAAGGTTCTCGCCCAGGGTCAGCTTCCCGTTCACCTTCAGGTCGTTCAGCACGGTATACCGGCCATACTGATCCACTACCACCGAAGCCTTTTGCTTGAACTTGGCGGCATCTTCCTTGGTCCACCAGTCCTTCAGATTTCCGTCCTTGTCGTACTGGCTTCCCTGGTCATCGAAACCGTGGGTCATTTCATGTCCGATCACTGCACCGATCGCGCCGTAATTGATGGCGTCATCCGCATTCGCGTCAAAGAACGGGAACTGCAGGATGCCTGCCGGGAACACGATCTCGTTAAAGCTCGGGTTATAGTAGGCATTGACAGTCGGCGGAGTCATGCCCCATTCTGTTTTGTCTACAGGCTTGCTTAATCTTCCCATAATCTCTTTGTACTGATGCCGGGCGATGGAGACCTTGTTCTCATAGTATTTGTCGGAAGCGATCTCCACGTCATTATAGTCCTTCCATTTATCCGGGTAACCGATCTTTTTCGTGAACGCGTTCAGTTTAGCCAGGGCGCGGGATTTGGTCTCCTCGCTCATCCAGTCCAGGTTCCTGATCCTGCCTTCGTAAACCTTCTGCAAATTGTTAACGAGGGTCAGCATGCGGTCTTTCGCTTCCTTCGGGAAATACTTCTCGACGTAAAGCTGGCCGAGCAGTTCTCCGAGACCACCATCTGTATCCTCGACCATCAGCTTCCAGCGCTCTTTCTGCTCTTTCTGGCCGTTCAGGGTCTTTCCGGCAAAGTCGAACCGGGCGTCACGGAAATCCTTGCTCAGCGAACTTGCCGAACCGTTGAGCAGCTCGAACTTCAGTTTGTTCTTCCAGAGCTCAAGGGGCCGGGATTTGAGCAGGCTGTTCAGGGCCTGGTAATATTTCGGCTGGCTGACCAGGACCGTGTCTGTCTTGGCGCCGATACGGTTCAGTACATCGCTCAGCGGAATGTTCGGGATTTGTTTCTGGAACTCAGCGACCGTGAATTTATTGTAATTCTTTACCGGATCCCGGAGTTCGACCGGCGTAAAATGTGAACCGGCGATCTCGGTTTCGAGTTTGATAATTTCATCGGCGATGGATGCGGCTGATGCCTGGTCCTTACCGGTCAGGGTAAACAGGCGGATGATATATTTTTTGTACGCGTCACGTACTGCCATTGTTTCCCTGTCATTGTTGAAATAATAGTCGCGGTTGGGCAGACCCAGGCCTGTCTGGTAAAAATTCAGCGCATTCTTTGTGCTGATCCGGTCGTCCGGGCCGACGGAAAAACCGAACAGGAATCCGTCGCCTTCCTTGAAGCTGTCGGCTGAGAGGGCGATCAGGCCCTGTACATCCCTGACTGCGTCGATCCGGGTTAGCAGCGGTCTAACCGGCTCGTAGCCCCTTTTGTCGATCGCCACGGTATCCATCCCGCTCTTATAAAGGTCGCCTACTTTCTGCTTCAGGGATCCCTTGTCATGTTTACCGGCAGATACCTCGTCCAGGATTTTCCGCAGGTTTTGCTGGTTCTCGTCATACAGCGTATAGAAGGATCCCCAGCCGGTTTCCGAGGCCGGTATCACGGTATTCTTCATCCAGGTGCCGTTCGCATACTGGAAGAAGTTTTCTCCCGGGGATACGGTTGTGTCCATTCCGCTCTTGTCGAAAAATACGGTTCGTTTGGGTACCTCAGAAGAATTTTTTGAGCTGCCGCTGCAGGCAGCTGCGAGGATCGCCGGCACTACAAGCCAGGCATAAAAAGCTTTTCTCATTCGTTAAAGTTCTTTCCGTTAAATATCGGAAAAATAGTAAAGACCTATGAATAGCGTAAGGACATTTTTGCCACGCGCTCTTCCAGGCTCTCGGTGGAAAGTTTTTCACGAAGCCGGTCAACCATGATCGGGAAGGCAAACGGTGTGGGCTGGTCATTCGTTGTGATGCGGATCGTCTGGCTCCGGATCCGGTCCAGGGCTTCACGGAGACGAAACTCCTCCAGCTGGAACTGAAGCGCCTCGTGATAGGCCTGCCGGATCAGTACGTTATTCGGTTCGTATTCACGGAACACCTCGAAGATCAGGGAGGTCGAGGCCTGCAGGTGTTTGTTTTTCATCGGTTTACCGGGAAAGCCCGTGAATACGAGTCCGGCGATATGAGCAATATCGCGGAACCGGCGCCGCGCCATTTCATTTGCATTGAGACTATGCTGGATATCGTCCAGCAGGTTGTCGGAGGAAAACAAACCGCTGGCAATCGCTTCCTCCAGCGGAATCTCCTCATCAGTCAGAAGTTCAAAACCGTAGTCGTTCATGGCTATGGAGAACGTAGCGCTCCTGATGCGGGCGATGCGGTAGGCGAACAGTGATCCCATTCCCTCATGGACCAGGCGGCCTTCGAACGGGTAGAAGAAGAGATGATGCCCGTCCCCGGAAACCAGTTTCTCGATCAGGAACTCGTTTGACAGGGGAAGGTGCGAAAGGGTTTCCTGTAACCGGAAAAGCGGCCGCAGCGCCCTGGTCTCCGGATCGGTCTCTTCTCCTTTGGCCACTTCATCAAGTTTCTTGCGGAACATGGCGGACAGCTGGGAGGAAAGAGGCATCCGGCCGCCCATCCAGCTGGGGATCTGGCCTTTGTTGCTTTTGGATTTCCGGACATACGCTGTCATCTCCTTGACTTTGACCAGTTCCAGGCTCCGGCCGGCGAACCAGAAGTTGTCGCCGGGCTTAAGCCTGGAAATGAACGACTCTTCAATTGTCCCGAGGTAGCCGCCGGTCATGAACCGGATCCGCATACTGAGATCACTGACGATGGTTCCCATGGTGAGCCGGTGACGCATGGCCACCCGCCGGTTGTTGACCTTGTACAGGCCGTCTTCCACCTCGACTTTCAGGAATTCGTCGTACTGCGACAATGTCTGTCCGCCGCGGGTGATGAAGTCAAGGATCTGGCCATATTCCTCCTCGCGGAGGTCCGCATAACAATAGGTTGTCTTCAGTTCACGGAAGACCGGGTCCGGCCGGAATCCTTCAGAGACGGCAAGCGTAACCAGGTACTGCATCAGCACATCCATGGCCAGCAAGATCGGGTCCCGGCTCTCAAAGATCTTTTCTTTCAGCGCGGCTTTCAGTGCGGCTCCTTCCAGCAGTTCCATGGAATGGGTCGGGACAAAAAAGGCCCTGGACACGGCGCCGGGATGGTGACCGCTGCGACCTGCACGCTGCATGAACCTGGCGACCCCCTTCGGCGACCCGATCTGGATTACCGTGTCCACCGGCCTGAAGTCAACTCCCAGGTCCAGGCTGGATGTACAGACCACCAGGCGCAGCATTTCATTATGGAGCGCTTCCTCCACCCATGCCCGGAGTTCATTATCCAGGGATCCATGGTGCATCGCCATGACTCCCGCATACTCCGGATATTTGTCCAGGATCGCCTGGTACCAGATTTCGGACTGCGATCGCGTGTTCGTAAAGATCAGGGTTGTCTTGCTCCGGGCCACGAGCTGCATCACTTGGGGAAGAAGTTTCAGACCCAGGTGGCCCGACCAGGAGAACTGTTCAATATTTTCCGGTATGATCGACTCGATAACGATCTTCTTGTCAAGTTCTGCCCGGATCAGGCGGATCCGGTCCTCGGCCATGTCGTTCCCGAGCAGTACCCGGGCCGCCTGATCCAGGTTACCGATCGTTGCTGAGATCCCCCATATCCGCAAACGGTCCGTTTTGGGGAGATCGGCCCCTTTCATCGCTTTCAGGCGTGACAGGCCCAGTTCAAGCTGAACGCCGCGTTTGGTTCCCAGCAGTTCATGCCATTCATCGACCACGACCACCTGCATATTCTGGAAAAGTTTCGGGTAATCCTTCTGTCCGATCATCAGGTGCAGACTCTCCGGGGTCGTCAGCAGGATCTCAGGCTGCCTCTTCTTAAGTTCCTGTTTTTCTTTGGCCGGCGTGTCGCCCGTCCGGGTGGCAACCTTCCAGGGCAGTCCCAGGTCATCCACGGCGGTCTGCATAGCTTTCCGGATGTCGTTGGTCAGGGCCCTCAGGGGCGTGATCCAGAGCATCAGCAAGCCGTTATTCCTCAAAGTCCGGTAATCATCCGGGTGCTGGTTGATATAATCAGCGATGAAGGGCAGGAACATCGCAAAAGTCTTACCGCTGCCCGTCGGGGCATTCAGGAGGCCTGAAGCGCCCGAAAGGTAGGCAGCCTCCATTTCCTTCTGGAATGGAAACTGTTTCCAGTTCCGGGCCCTGAACCAGTCTGAAATCACCTGCTGGCCTTTTGTTCTCATACCGTAAGGAAGTTTTTGAGGGTTTCCAGCGTATCGGCATCTTCGATCCGTTTGTCATGGCGCCAGCGCAGGATCCGCGGAAACCGGATCGCTATGCCGGACTTATGTCGGCTGGAATAATTAATTCCTTCAAACCCGATCTCGAATACGAGTTGCGGGGTCACGGTTCTGACCGGGCCGAACTTTTCCAGTGTATGGCGTTTCACGAAATGGTCGACCTGCCGGATCTCCTGGTCCGTCAGACCGGAGTAGGCCTTGGCGAAGGGTACCAGTTTTTCGCCTTCCCAGACGCCAAAGGTGTAATCGGTATACAGGTCCGCCCGGCGACCATGGCCCTTCTGGGCATAGATCAGCACGGCATCGACCGACAGGGGATCCACCTTCCATTTCCACCAGTCCCCCCGCTTCCTGCCGGTAAGATATGGTGACTCCAGTCTTTTAAGCATAAAACCTTCGGCGTGATTCCCGCGGGATTCCCCGCGGAGATCGTGGAGCTGTTCCCAGGACTCAAAAGGAACGACCGGAGAAAGTCTGAAAGTTCCTTTTGCAGGCGACGCTTCATGGACCCGTTCGAGGATCTGCCTTCTTTCAGCGAGCGGGAACGACCGGATATCCTGTCCTTTATGCTCTAGAATATCATAGGCGATAAAAGCCATAGGGCTTTCGCTCAGAATCTTTTTCGTCAGGTTCTTCCTTCCGATCCGCGTCTGGAGGACATTGAAAGGGAGGGGCTGTTCGCCTGCAAAGCAGATAGCCTCACCGTCCAGGACGGTGCCATCCGGAAGCTCTGATATGAATTCATGAAGCTCCGGAAACTTGTCCGTGACCAGGTCTTCACCGCGGGACCAGATAAAGATCCGGCCAGCCCGGTGGATGGCCTGTGCCCGGATGCCGTCCCATTTCCATTCCGCCTGCCACTGCTCCGGCGAGCCCAATGCCGACCGGATATCGGCGGCCGTTTTGGATTGGTCAGAGGTTTCCTGCAGCGCATAGGCCAGGAAAAAGGGATAGGGCCGGGAGAGGTCGTCCGAGGCATCTCCCTCCTGAATCAGTGCGCTGAACGCAAACGTAAACGGATCCCATTTTCCCATAATGCGGTGGGTCAGGACGGCCGCGTCGACCTCGTAGAGTTCGGAAAGGGCCTTGACGACCAGATTCTGTGAGACGCCGATCCTGAAGGAGCCCCCGAGAAGCTTGTTGAATACGAACCGCTCCTGGCTGTCCAGCATATCCCAGGCTGCGGTAAGCCAGTGTTTTTTCTCCGTTTCGGTCATCGTCTGAAGGCCGGCGATCTCGTTCATCCACTCGGACAGCGACAGGGTCCCGGAAGCTGAGGGCGGGGGCAGGAGCAGCGCAATGGTTTCGGCCAGGTCGCCGACTACGTGGTAGCTCTCATCGAAGAGCCAGGCCGGAATGCCGGCCTTTTCCATGGCATAGGTTCTTACCAGGGTCGAGTTGATCTGCCTCCGCGGCTTCCGGTCGGTGAACAGGGCCAGGGTATGCACCTTATCCAGGTCGGACGCCCGGAGGAAATAGTCCTTCAGGATACGGACCTTTTCGCCGGTTTTATTGGTCTCGTCAAGCCGGGCAAACAGGGTAGCGAGTTCTTTCACAAGCCCTCCTCCCTCTTCGGTCCTGCACTGGCCGCTGCGCCGGTTTCATCAATCAGTTGTCCGGGCGCTTCATCCGGTACGCCCGCCTCGTCACCGCCGTAAAGGGTGTGCGCTTCACGGGCGTCCAGCCCGAGGCCGCAGAGGTAGCGCGAGAACGCTGCCGTATAACCATGGGTCAGGTAGACCGAATCACAGCCCGTGGCTTTAATTGCCCGGATGAGTCCCTGCCAGTCGGCATGGTCCGAGATGACAAAGCCGCGGTCGGCGCTGACTCTTCGTTTGGTTCCGCGCAGGGTCATCCACCCGGAGCAGTAGCCCAAACTAAACGGCTGGAATCGTTTCATCCATGGCGTGCCGAGTGCCGACGGAGGGCAGAGAATCAGGCCGTCCTGCAGCACCTGCTTCCGGAACGACGGCGCGAGGTAAGTTGTTTCCGGGAGGCATATGCCGTTGCGGCGTAATGCCTGGTGGGTATTCTCAATGGCTCCGTGTGTAAAGACCGGCCCGAGCGACCTGTCAATGTTGTGCAGAATGCGCTGGGCCTTCCCTAATGAGTAACCGGCCAGGATACTTATCCGTCCGGATTCCTGGTTTTGGCGCCACCAGCTGTTGATATCCGCGAACACGGAGGACTGGTCCTTCCATCTGAATACCGGCAATCCGAATGTGCATTCCGAAATGAACGAATGGCATTTTACGGGTTCAAACGGTGTGGAAATACCGTCGTTCTCCAGTTTGTAGTCGCCGGATACCACCCAGATCTCTCCCCGGTATTCTACGCGGATTTGGCATGAACCGATGATGTGTCCGGCCGGATGAAATGAGATCCGGACGCCGTTGCGGGTCACCGGTTTCTCATAGTTGAGGGTTTCCAGGCGGATCTCGCCGAGCCGGTGTTTCAGGACTTCCGCGGACAACGGATGGGCGAGATAGTATTGGTTTCCCGGACGGGCATGGTCAGCGTGGGCATGGGTGATCACCGCATAGCTTACCGGTTTCCAGGGATCGATGTAAAAGTCGCCCTGACTGCAGTAGATTCCGTAGTCGTTGAATTCTAAAAGGGGTTTAACCGGCATAACTGATAACTCAGGAACAGCGGAATGGTTTTATACAGAAAACCCGGCCTGAGCCGGGTCTTGAATTATTTGAATGTAAGCTGGTTCACCTGGCCCAGTTTGATGAAGTCCGTCATGATACGGAGGCTTTCGTCCTGGATAAAATCATACTGATTCTTGGTGTCAGTCTCACCCTTTTTCAACGGTGCAAGCCCGGCCAGCGACCGCCGGCGGTTTTCGCGGGCGAGATTTTTGTTTTCCTGGTCTTCGCGCTCTTTTTTAAGCTGCGCCTCGTTCAGGGTGACAGAAGTTTCGTTTTCGCGTTTTTTGAACTCGGCGATATCTTCAAGCAGGAATTTGTATTCTTCCGAAGTCTTCATGCGCTGTTCATGCAGGGTGTTAAGCTGGCCCTTGATGCCGGAGAGGTTGGCGAGCGGGTGATAGTTGCTGGCCCTGATCTCATCCCATGGAAGCGCGGAAGGCTCGGAACTTTCACCGTATTTGTCGGCCGGAAATACCATGGGGAAACTGACATCCGGGATGACACCCTTGTGCTGGGTACTGCTGCCGTTGATCCGGTAGAACTTGCCCATGGTCAGGTTGATCTGCCCGTATTTCGGTGCAGTAGCTGCGGTGCCCCGTAATTTTCCTTCTTGAGTATTGCCCGCGATCTGCTGCGCATCAGGCCGGATCACCCGGGACATGTCAATGGCAGACTGTACGGTGCCCTTTCCATAGGTTTGGGTCCCGACAATGATCCCGCGACCGTAATCCTGTATGGCGCCGGCAAAGATCTCGGAGGCGGATGCACTGAACCTGTCGATCATAACGCCCAGCGGTCCGTCCCATGCGATGGATGGGTCGTCATCTTCATTGACCTCGATCCGGCCCCGTGTATCCCGGACCTGGACGACCGGACCGGTCTTGATGAAAAGCCCTGTCAGTTCGATCGCCTCGATCAGCGAGCCGCCGCCATTGGCCCGCAGGTCGATCACTACGCCATCCACTTGCTCTTTCTTAAGCGTGTCAAGCAGCAGCCTGACGTCCCGGGAAGTGCTTTTGAAATTCGGGTCGCCGGATTGGTAGGCTTTGAAGTCCAGGTAGAAGGCTGGTATCTCAATGACGCCGATCCGGTAATCCTTGTCACCCGAACGGATCGTCTTGATGGTCTTCTTCGCCGACTGATCTTCCAGGATGACCTTATCACGGGTCAGTTCGATGATCTTCGGTTTAGCGGACAACTCCTGGCCGGCAGGAATGACCTTCAGGCGGACCTTGGTTCCTTTCGGACCTTTGATCTTGGTGACAGCTGCGTCGATCCGCCAGCCGATAATGTCTACAAACTCGCCGTCGCCCTGCGCCACGCCGATGATCTTGTCATTGACTGCCAGTGTTTTTGCTTTGAACGCCGGACCGCCGGGAATGATCTCGGCTACCTTCACGACTTCGTTGTCCTGCTGGAGACGCGCCCCGATTCCTTCAAAGGTCCGGGCCATATTCTCATTGAAAGCCTGCGCGTTGTTTGGGTTGAAATAGTTGGTATGCGGGTCGATCGACTCCGTAAATGCATCCATCAGGCGTTGGAAAACGTCCTGGTTGTTCACCTTTTTGGCAAGCGACAGGAGGTTGGTATACCGTTGTTTAAGCGTTTCCGCATTTTTTGCGGCCTCGGAACCGGCCATTTTCAGGTTCAGCAGTTCGTACTTGATCCGCTTCTGCCAGTTCTTGTCTGATTCGGCAATACTGGCAAAATAGGGGAGTTTTTCCCGGTTATAGGTGTAACTTTCCGATTTGGAGAAGTCGTATGGTTTGCCAATCTGGCTTAGTGAATAGTTGATCCGGTCGGTGTACCGCTTCTGAAATACATTGTACATGTAGAACGGCGCGCTGAGGTCCCCGTCGCTCAGGTCGTCGTCAAAGGTATTCCGGAATTTCTCAAATTCGTCCACGTCGCTTTTCAGGAAATAGCTGCGGGTAGGATCGAGCGTCTCAAGGTATTTGGTATAAATGACATTGGAGACAGAATCGTTGAGCGTAACTTTTTTATAGTGGAAGTTCTCGATCAGGTTCACAAGTTCCCTGGCGATCAGGGACTGCTGAGCATCCGGCTGGAGGTTGTCCACCCCGTCAACCTTCGCTTTTACCCTGGGGTCTGCCTTGCATGCAAGTGTACCTGCGATGAACAAAGCGAGAAATATTTTTTTCAGCATTTCTTTGAAAGATTTATAATCCATTAACAACGGTGCATCTAATTTGATACCAATTTACTCAGTTAAACGAAAAAGAGACAGTTTCCTGACTGTCTCTTTGTAACAAGTTTATGCGAAAAAAAGCGATTTTTCTCTAAAAAAACGCAAAAAACTTTTCGACTTACCTCGGGGTGTTCATCAGCGTGTCCCGGAGCGCATGGTATTCCCCGATCAGCTGGTCGGCAGAGCTGAGGTCGCCCATCCGGTGGTACAAATCGCCCAGGTCGCTTTTGATCTCGATAAGCCGGGGAACGTCGTGGCTTCCTGAGGCGAGCTTCTCAGCCTCCTTCAGATCCTGAAGCGCCAGGTCCAGGTGGCCCAGTTCATTCTTCACATGTCCCAGGCTGATCAGCGAAGAAATGACGGCTCCCTCGTTATTGATCTTCCGGCCCAGGAGATTTGCCTGGATATAGTACCATTTAGCCTCAGAATAGCGCTTCTGCTGTTCATACAATCTGGCCAGGTTCTCAAAACAGATAATGCGACCCGTTTTGTTTCCGTAGCGGGTGTACAGGGGAAGTGCCTTTTTCATCAGGAAGCGTTCAGCCTCTTCGTACCGGTGCTGGGACAGCTTGATCTTGCCGATTTCCACGTAGGACAGGGCTTCAAGTGCCGGTTGTTTTCCGCCGCCGGCCAGGTCGCCGGCATACTGGTAGTACGCGAGCGCTTCCTGCAGATCCTGCTTGAACGTCAGGATCCCGGCCAGACGGAAGCTGGTCCGCGCAAGGTCCGAACGGTTTCTGAGGGACTCCCTGATCTGCAGCGCTTCCTTATAGTACTGAACGGATTTATCAAGGTCGCCAACCAGGGCATAGTAGTCTCCGAAGCCGTTCAGTGCTTCGGCTTCTTTCTTCCGGTCGCCTGTATTCCGGCTTACGAGCAGCTGCTGGTCATAACCGTAAAGGGCTTGCGCGCCGGACGGCGAAGGATTGAAGGCCCCGGCAGGAACCGGGTATGTCCGGGGATCCTCGGTATTATGGATTGCATTCCGGAAAAGGAGTTCGTCAACATATTTTCTGACCGTTTCAAGGTCTTTGGATTTGGCTTTCAGCCGGTCTTCAAGGGTCGGCTTTGGGGGGAGCGTATCCAGAAACAGGGGTTCCGGAAGCTGGGCATAAACGGGTAACTCCGCCATGGCAAGAATGGCGAAAATACCGAACAGGTAGTGGTATTTCATGCAGATGTAAGAGAGGATCCTTTTTAAACTCAATCCATTAACGCGTGCCATGCTAATATAGTGTATGACAGCGCGTTTTTAGGGGACCAGGTTCAAAAAGGACCCTGGAAATTACAGGTCGAACCTGATGCCCTGCGCAAGAGGCAGGCTGTTCGAATAGTTGATCGTGTTCGTCTGTCTTCTCATGTAGACCCGCCATGCGTCCGAACCGGACTCCCTGCCTCCTCCGGTTTCCTTTTCGCCGCCGAATGCGCCGCCGATCTCAGCACCGGAGGTTCCGATGTTGACGTTGGCGATACCGCAATCCGAACCGGCATGGGAAAGGAAAGCCTCCGCTTCACGAAGGTTCATGGTCATAATGGCAGAAGAGAGTCCCTGCGGAACGCCGTTCTGCAGGGCGATCGCCTCCTCCAGCTCCTTATATTTGATCAAATACAGGATCGGTGCGAACGTTTCATGCTGAACGATTTCATAATGGTTCTCGACTTCTGCAATACATGGTTTCACGTAACATCCGGATGCGTATTCCGGCCCTTCGAGCACGCCGCCTTCGACCACGAAGCGGCCCCCCTGCGCCTTGCAGGCCTCGATTGACTTAAGGTATGCCTCTACCGCATCACGGTCGATCAGCGGACCGACGTGATTCTGCTGGTCCAGCGGGTTTCCGATCCGCAGCTGTTTGTATGCGTTGATCAGTTTGTTCTTGAAGCTTTCGTAAACGCTTTCATGGATGATAAGTCTCCGGGTGGTGGTACAGCGCTGTCCGGCGGTACCCACTGCGCCGAATACGCACCCGATCAGGGACATATCCAGGTCTGCGTCCTTGCTGATGATGATGGCGTTGTTTCCTCCAAGCTCCAGCAGGCTGCGGCCCAGTCTGGCTCCGACAGCTGCTCCCACGGCTTTGCCCATGCGGGTGGAGCCTGTAGCCGATACCAGCGGGATCCGGGGATCCTGGCTGATCTTTTCGCCGGTTCTGCGGTCGCCGATGATCAGGCAGGACACGCCTTCGGGAACCTGGTTATCCCTGAACACCGATTGAATAATGGACTGGCAGGCGATGGCGGAGAGCGGTGTTTTTTCGGAAGGCTTCCATACGCAAACATCACCGCATACCCAGGCAAGCGCGGCATTCCAGCTCCACACGGCAACCGGGAAGTTGAAAGCGGAGATGATGCCGACAATTCCGAGCGGGTGCCATTGCTCATACATACGGTGCTGCGGGCGTTCCGAGTGCATGGTAAGCCCGTATAACTGGCGTGACAGGCCGACGGCGAAGTCACAGATGTCTATCATTTCCTGAACCTCACCAAGCCCCTCCTGCAGGCTTTTTCCCATTTCATAGGAAACCAGGGTCCCGAGCGCTTCTTTGTTCGCACGCAAGGTCTCGCTGATCTGACGGACGATATCTCCGCGCTTAGGAGAGGGCATCAGTTTCCAGGTGCTGAAAGCCTCGGAGGCGGTCCGGATCACCTGTTCGTAATTTTCGTCCGTAGAAAAGTTGACGCTCGCGATCTTCTTCCCGTCAACGGGTGAAAAGATATCGCTTTTTGCGGCTCCGTCAGAGGAACCCCAGCGGAGTCCGGTACTCCATGCAGGATTGATCTCTTTAATACTCAGTTTTTCTAGAATTTCTTGAATGTTCGGCAACATGGTATTTTGGTTTTTTTCAAAATTAGGAAATTCAGCAAGGGTTCCCGCCTGTTTCCGGATTCTTACTTACTGACATGGTTTTTCATTCATTGCGTTCTGCTTCAGTGTTTTTCGGAAACCGCATAAATTCTGTTGAAAAAAAATGTTTTCCGGCGTCACTTTTTAAACTATTTTGTTATTCAAATGGCAAGGTTTTGGTGATCCTGTACTAAAACCTTTCTCATTTACGTTTTTTAAACGATTACTGAATGGAAGAAGATTTTGAAAACAACTTCGCTGAAGACCCCAGATTTTCAGTCGAACGATATGAGGAGATGATCAGGAATCATGATCAGTACTTCTTCGACGCCCAGGCCTTTGAAAACATCATTGACTATTATATTGAGAAAAACGATCCTGTAAAAGCCCTGCAGGTTATTGACTACGCAGTTAACCAGCATCCGTTTGCAGCTGTTTTTCACTTGAAGCAGGCTCAGTTGTTCCTTGCTACCGCGCAGCTGGATAAAGCATTCACAGCGCTGAACAAGGCCGAGACCCTGGAGCCTTCGGAAGCGGAGATCTACGTCATCCGCGGTAATATTTATGAAGCGCTGGAGCGCCACCAGGAGGCCCTGGATAATTATCACCGGGCACTGGAGCTGGCTGAGAACCAGGATGAGATCCTGCTTCATGTCGCATATGTGCACCAGAACATGGGCGAGTACGATAACGCGGTCACGTATCTGAAGAAGTGCCTCGAGCACAACATGGAAAACCAGGACGCCTTGTATGAACTGGCGTTTTGTTACGACGTGCTGGACAAGCAGGAGGAAAGCGTGCGGTTTTATCAGCAGTATATTGATAACGAACCGTACTCATATGCCGCCTGGTATAACCTCGGGAACGCGTATAATAAGATGGGGCTGTTCGAAAAAGCCATTGATGCGTATGATTACGCGATCCTGATCAAGGATAACTTCGCATCCGCCTATTTCAACAAGGGGAACTCCCTGGTTCATCTGGACCGTTTCGCCGAGGCGATCAGTGTATATAAGGAAACGTTTGAGTACGAGCCGCCGAGCGGCGATACCTATTGCGCCATCGGCGAGTGCTATGAGAAGCTGGAGCAGATGGAGGAGGCCCGGTCATATTATAAGAAAGCCGTCAAGATGGATTCCAAGCTGGCCGATGCCTGGTTCGGGATCGGGGTGACGCTGGATTACGAAGAACGGTATTTTGAATCGCTGCACTTTTATAAGAAGGCACTGGACCTGGACGACAAGAACGCAGATTACTGGTTCGCCGTTGCCGATGCCCAGTACAAGCTCGGCCAGCTCGGCGAGTCCGAGAAGGCCTATGAAAAAGTGGTAGAGCTGAATCCGGTGGATATTGAAGCCTGGCTCGATTTTTCCTCGATACTCTTCGAACAGGATAAGCTGACCGCTGCCATCGAAACCGTTTCCGAGGGCATCAAAAATAATCCGGAAGCCGCTGAACTCTATTACCGGATGGTTGCGTATCTGTTTGCCGACGGCCAGTATAATGAGGCGCTGAACTTTCTTGAAATGGCGCTCAGTGCCGACTCAGGCAAGCATTACATCCTGTTTGAATACCTGCCGCAGCTGCAGGACAATAAGGTCATCATCGACATCATCAACCGCTACACACGCTAGTCGTTGCGTTATTTATTTAAGACCAAAATCCCTGTAATAGGGGAATTTTGGTTTTTTTTTTCACTTTTGCCTTATGAATTACACTTTGCAGAATATCCCGTTCCGTACCGATAAACCCCGTCAGAAGGGTTTGACGATGGTCATGGATAAGGGATTAAGTCTACGCGAAACCGAGGATTTTCTTGAAGTTGCGGGTGCACACACCGATATAGTTAAACTGGGATGGGCGACATCATTTGTCACGCCGAACCTGGAAGAGAAGCTGAAGATCTACCGTCAGGCCGGGATTCCGGTGTATTTCGGTGGGACCCTTTTTGAAGCATTTGTCATCCGAAACCAGTTTGATGATTACCGTAAGGTGCTGGATCGCTACCAGATGGAGTATGCGGAGATTTCCGACGGCTCGATCGAGATCTCTCACGACGCCAAATGCGATTTCATCCGCCGGCTCAGCGATCAGGTTACGGTTATTTCCGAAGTCGGATCAAAGGATGTGACCAAGATATTTGCGCCCTATAAATGGATCAACCTGATGCGTTCGGAGATCGAAGCCGGTGCATGGAAAGTGATCGCGGAAGCCCGCGAAGGCGGAAACGTCGGAATCTACCGGGATTCGGGAGAGGTACGTGAGGGACTGGTGGACGAGATCCTGACTCAGATTCCCGAAGAGAAGATCATCTGGGAGGCGCCGCAGAAAGCCCAGCAGGTCTGGTTCATCAAACTGATCGGGACCAATGTCAACCTGGGCAATATTGCTCCTGCTGAAGTTATTCCGGTCGAAACTTTACGCATCGGGCTGAGAAGTGATACGTTCAATCACTTCCTGAACATGAAACAAGATTAAGCAGAAACTGCTTACTATTCCGGCTGCTTCCATGTCGCCTGCCTGCAGGCGTCATGGAAGTGTTAGATAACGTAGAGATGAAAAAATACGGTTTGATCGGGTATCCCCTTAAACATTCATTTTCTGAAAGGTACTTTAAGGAGAAGTTTGAGCGGGAAGGGATCGATGCGGTATACCAGGCTTTCGAATTACCTAACCTCAGCGACCTGGATGAGCTTTTGAAAGATAATCCTGAGCTCCTCGGACTGAACGTGACCATCCCCCATAAAATCGGCGTCATGTTCTATCTTCAGAAGATCGACCCGGTCGCCCGGGAGATCCATGCGGTGAACTGCATTCGGGTCGTCAAGAGCAAACCCGTGGAATCCTTCTTCTCCGGTGAATTCAACCAGCTTCCGGTGCGTCTTGAAGGCTACAACACGGATGCCTATGGATTTGAGGAATCCCTGAAACCGCTGCTCAGAAAACACCATCAGAAAGCCCTTATCCTGGGACACGGGGGAGCCGCCAGGGCAGTGGCCTACGTGTTGAAGAAGCTGGATATCAGCGTAAGATTCGTATCGAGAAAGCCAACCGGGAAGCAGCTCAGCTACGGCGGGCTCTCTGAGGAGATCATCAGGGAAAGGACCCTGATCGTCAATACAACGCCATGCGGCACCTATCCGAAAGTGGATGAGAAGCCCATGATCCCCTACGAGTTCCTGACCGACAGGCACCTGCTTTACGACCTGATTTACAACCCGGAGGAAACGCTGTTTCTGAAGGAGGGCAGGGAACGGGGCGCCGCTACAAAAAATGGTTTCGAAATGTTGCAGTTACAGGCTGAAAAATCATGGGAAATATGGAACAGTTAAAAACCTGGGCTCTTGGCCTGTTTTTTCTTTTCCTGCTCCTTTCCTCATGTCAGAACGAGTTTACACCGAAACCGAGGGGTTACTACAGGATCGATCTGCCGGAAAAGAGTTACCGGCAGTATGACGAAGACTGTCCCTATACCTTCGAGTATCCGGTCTACGGCCAGATCGTTCCGGACAGCTCTTCACAGGCGAAGCCCTGCTGGATCGATGTGGCTTTTCCGGATTTCAACGGCCGGATCCATCTCAGTTATCATCCGGTTACCTCCCGGGAGGTCTTCGACGAACTGATCGAAGACACGAGGAGGCTCGCCTTCAAGCACACCGTCAAGGCGACAGCCATCGATGAGGCGACCATTCGTTTTCCGGAACACCATGTTTACGGGGTCTACTACACCATTTCCGGGAATACGGCCTCATCCGTTCAGTTCTTTCTGACGGACAGCACCCGGAACTATCTGCGCGGCGCCCTGTACTTTCATGAGCAGCCCCGTCAGGACTCCATCCAGCCTGTGCTTGATTTTTTAAAGAAGGATATCGATGTCATGATCAGGTCCTTTAAATGGAAAAACAGGTAACTTCACCTCTTGCTCACTGTTATTAATTTTACGTGACCAATACCTATGATCAGTATACAATCATTTGTCTGCAGTCCCTACCAGGAGAATACGTATCTGCTTTTCGACGAGACCCGGGAGTGTGTGATCATTGATCCCGGCATGTACAATGGTGCCGAACAGGATCAGGTCGCCTCGTTTATCCGGGCCGAAGGGCTCAAACCGGTTCTGCTGCTGAACACTCACTGCCACATAGACCACGTCTTCGGCAATAAATTTATTTTCGACCAGTACGGACTGCTTCCTGAATTTCACGAGGGAGAACTGCCGCTGCTGACGGCGGTACCATCGTACGCTCCTCAGATGGGTATGCAGTATGAGGCCTCGCCTTTCCCTGCGAGGTACCTGGGCGAATCCGGAACGGTCGCCTTCGGTAGCAGTTCGCTGGAGATTATTTTTGCGCCCGGTCATTCCCCCGCTCACCTGTGTTTTTATTCAGAGAAGGACGGTTTTGTGGTCGGCGGCGATGTACTGTTTTACAACAGCATCGGCAGGACGGATCTGCCGGGCGGCGATTTCGACACGCTGATCGCCAGTATCAGGAATAAACTGTTTGTGCTACCTGATACCTGCACCGTCTACCCCGGGCATGGCCCGGCCACGACCATCGGCCATGAGAAACTTCACAATCCGTTCCTGAGGTAACTGATGAATACGCCATTTTTTATAGCGAAGCGATACCTGTTCTCCAAAAAGTCGGTCAATGCGATCAATTTTATTTCGGGTATTTCAATGCTGGGGGTTTTTGTCGGAAGTGCGGCGCTCATCATCATCCTGTCCGTGTTCAACGGGTTTGAGAAGCTAGTCCTTTCGATGTTCAATACGCTTACGCCCCAGCTGCTGGTCGAACCGGCAACCGGCAAGACGTTCGATCCTTCACTGCGGGTCCTGCAGCAGGTGAAAAAAGATCCAAGGATTCTGCACTATACCGAGGTGCTACAGGAAAAAGCCCTGATCCGCTATGGAAAAGGCCAGTTTATCGGTCTTGTAAAGGGTGTCAGCGAAAACTTCAACCAGGGACACGAGCTCGATACCACGATTATTGACGGAACGTTCACCCTGCAGCATGAAGGGGAGGACATGGCCGTGATTGGATCTGCGGTCCAGGCTTACCTGGGAGTGAGCGTAAAGGATCCTTTCCGCAACCTGCAGATCTTTTCACCAAACAAGGCTGCCGCGGCCGGCGCATTCAGCCCGGCCGATGAGTTTATCGTCCGGTCTATCCGCCCCGCCGGCGTTTTTGAAGTTCAGCAGCAGTTTGACGATATGGTGCTGGTGCCGCTGAGTTTTGCGAGGGACCTTCTGAATGAACCGGACAGGGTCTCTTCGGTTGAGATCAACCTGAAGGCCGGGGAATCCTCGGAGGCCTTCCAGCGAGGGCTTGAGAAGAAATTGGGCAAGGCCTTTACCGTCCGGGACCGGGTTCAGCAGAACCAGTTACTGTACAAGATCCTGAACTCGGAAAAATGGGCGATTTTTGTGATCCTCACCTTTGTGCTGATCATTGCCATCTTCAATATTATCGGATCCCTGACGATGCTTGTCATTGACAAGAAGCGGGATATAGCCATCCTCAGCAGCCTTGGGGCCGATAACCGGCTGGTTCGGAACATCTTTTTCCTGGAAGGCATGATGATCGCCATGATCGGGTGTATCCTCGGGATGTTCACGGGCCTTGTCGTTGCCCTCCTGCAGCAGAAATTCAGCTTTATCAGTATGGGAACTGCAGGGATGGTCGTTGACGCATATCCTGTGGACCTGAAGCTCTCAGACTTCGTCCTGGTCTTTCTGACTGTCTTCCTGATCTCCCTTGTCGCTTCCCGGATCTCCTCCCGCCTGAGTATCCGGCATATCATCAGTCTGAAAGAGGATCTATAGATATTTCCCGGGGATCAGGTAGTTCCGTACGTAATCCGCTATCCCTTCCTCCAGGGAATGGAACGGGCGGTTGTATCCCGCCGAACGGAGTTTATCCATTTTTGCCTCTGTAAAATACTGGTACTTATCCCGGATATCTTCCGGAGTCGGAATGAACTGAATGTCGGGTTCAAGGCCCATGGCCCGGAAGGTATTGGATGCCAGGTCCAGGAATGTTCTCGCCCGGCCCGACCCCAGGTTATAGATCCCGGAATCCTTGCGGTGATGCATCAGGTGGTACAGAACGGCGGTCACATCCTTCACATAGACAAAATCCCGCATCTGTTCGCCATCCCGGAACTCCGGATTGTGTGAGCGGAACAGTTTCATGGTACCGGTTTTCCGGATGGCGTTGAACGTGTGGAAGATGACGGAGGCCATGCGCCCCTTATGATACTCATTCGGGCCGTACACATTGAAAAACTTCAGGCCGGCCCAGAAATAGGGTTTGCGCTCCTGTTTCAGTGCCCAGATATCGAATTCATTTTTCGAGTCGCCATAGAGGTTCAGCGGACGGAGCGACGGGATCAGGCTTTCCCGGTCCTCATATCCGGCCTCGCCGAGGCCGTAGGTTGCAGCGGAAGATGCGTACACGAGCGGGAGACCATATTCCACACAGATGTTCCAGACTGATTTGGAATATTCGAGGTTCAGCCGGTTCAGGACATCCCAGTTGCTTTCCGTGGTGTCCGTCCGGGCACCGATATGGAACACGAACTGTACGTGTAGCTGGTTGTTCTTCAGCCAGTTGTGAAGCTCTTCCCGGTCTACGAGGGCGGAATACCGCTTTCCCTCAAAGTTCCGGTTCTTTTCTGCGTTCGAAAAGTCGTCCACCAGGATCAGGTCGTAATACCGCTCCTCATTAAGCTTCTGAATCAGGCAGCTTCCGATAAAACCTGCTGCTCCCGTAATGATTATCATGTCCTGCTTGCTTTAGTTGTTTAAGAATAAGTTCTGTTCCGTCCGCGGTATCACTCCCGCCCGGTTCGCGCGTTCAAACAGGGTCGATACCGCCGTTCGGCCTTCCGGTCCCAGGTCCAGGGAGTATTTGTTGACATACAGGTCAATATGCCGATACATGACCTCCTCGCTCATTTCCTGGGCATGTTCGCGGATGAACGGCGTAGCGGATCCGGGGTTGGCAAAAGCGAACTCGACGCTTTTCCTGACCAGCCGGTTCACTTTTTCTTTGATTTCAGACGGCAGTGACCGCCGGATCATGATGCCGCCCAGCGGGATGGCCGATCCGGTTTCCTTTTCCCAGAAATCACCCAGGTCTATGATTTTGGTCAGTCCCTTATCCTGGTAGGTGAACCGGTTTTCGTGAATGATCAGACCCAGGTCGATCCCTCCTGTCAGCAGCTGGTTCTCGATCTCAGAAAATACCATCTCTTTCCTGTTGACCAGTTCCGGAAAGGCGATCCCCAATAAGAAGCTGGCCGTTGTGTACCGGCCCGGGATTCCGACGACGAGCTGGTCGCCGGCCGTCCGGATCTGTTCCGGATCCGCATAGTCTTTGCTGATGAGAAGCGGTCCGACCCCGAATCCCAGCGCCGAACCGGAATCCAGCAGTACATACCTTTCGGCGACATAGGCATAGGCATGGAAGCTCAGCTTCGTGATGTCCAGTTCGCCCCGAAGCGCCTTCTGGTTCAGCGTCTCCACGTCATCGAAAGACACCTCGAACTCCAGGCCTTCGGTGTCGATTTTATGGTGTATCAGGGCATCAAATATAAAAGTATCGTTCGGGCAGGGGGAAAATCCAAGAGTTAATTTCATAGCTTCTCTAAATATGTAAGAATAGCGGCATTCAGGTTTTCAATGGCCAGCGGAATGTCCCAGGCGGAGAGATTTCTGCGTTCCACATAGTTGGAAACGGCCCTCAGCTGGACAGACGGCAGGCCCACCTGGTTGGATGCATAGAAGAATGCCGCGCCTTCCATGGATTCAACCTGCGGCTGAAGCCTGCTCATCGTTTTATAGATCGTCGTTTCATTCCCGTGTACCCGGCTTACCGTGATGGCACGGGCTGTCGGCCACCCGGGGAGGGGATGCTGCGCCGTGAGCGGCAGGATCCGGCTTTCCCCGAAACCCAGCTTGTCAATGGGCAGAAATTCCTCGCCGTCTTCCGCTCCCAGTTCCGCAAAGCAGTCCTCGGAGACCTGGAGTACAGCGCCGATCGGCAGGTTCCTGTCAAAAGCTCCGGCAATACCAGCATTAACAGCCAGGTCATACTGACCGGACGCAAGGTGCATGCCCATCCGGAATGCTGTGGCGACCATGCCCACTCCGGTGATCAGTGAAGTGACCTGATGTCCGCTGACCCGGGAAGCGGCGTCCTCACCGGAGGACTGAAGGAAAGGAGCGATTTCGGCTTCGGTTGCCGAGACGAGTAAAACTTTCACTCCGCGAAGTTATGAACAATAGCCCGAATTTGAATTCAGAGCTTCCTGCTACTTTGAGTATATTTGCACCTTAATTTTGAATGATGATTTACATTACGCGCAGGGAACGATTTAATGCAGCGCATAAGCTGTATCGTGAAGGATGGACGGACCAGGAAAACTTCGAGGCCTTCGGGAAATGTTCAAACCCTAACTGGCATGGTCATAACTATGAACTTTTTGTCACGGTCAAGGGGAATGTGGATCCGGAGACCGGGTTTGTTATGGATCTGAAGGAGCTGAAGAGTATAATTCATACCTATATTACTGACAAACTGGATCATAAAAATATTAACTTGGATGTAGACTTCATGAAAGGCAAGATGGCTTCTACCGAAGTGCTTGCCATGGAGATCTTTTTCCAGCTGAAACCGCATGTGGAGGCACACGGCGTGCACCTGCATTCGATCCGGATCAATGAAACCGAAAACAACTATGTCGAGTACTTCGGCGAGTAAAAGAAACCATAATATGGATCATATGAATGATATGATGGCCGAAGAAGAAATGGATGGCTATGTAAAGATCGACCGGTACAATCCCGATAAGATTGAACGGATAGCGAATCACTATACAGATATTCTGAAAGGCCTGGGTGAGGATCCCGGACGCGAAGGTCTGATCAAGACTCCTGAGCGCGTTGCCAAAGCCCTGCAATACCTGACACACGGTTATGACCTGGATCCGAATGAGATCCTGTCCAGCGCTATGTTCCGCGAGGACTACAGCCAGATGGTCGTCGTGAAAGATATTGAAGTTTACTCCATGTGTGAGCACCACATGCTGCCGTTCTTCGGGAAAGCCCATGTAGCTTATATTCCGAATGGTCATATCGTCGGACTGAGCAAGATCCCGCGCGTGGTGGATGCGTTTGCGCGGCGGCTGCAGGTCCAGGAACGGCTGACGAACGAGATCCGGGATTGCATTCAGGATACCCTTCAGCCTGCCGGTGTCGCCGTCGTCATTGAATGCCGGCATCTCTGCATGTCCATGCGCGGCGTGCAGAAACAAAATTCGGTAACCACGACCTCGGCTTTTACCGGGGAGTTCATCCAGGAAAAAACCCGGGCGGAATTCCTGAGGCTCATCACGGCGAGCCTCGATTAACTGCATCTTCAGATACAGCATAACAAACGATACGCCCTGCATGCAGGGTAACTTTAAACTACATACATGAAAGCATACGTATTTCCGGGTCAGGGGGCGCAATTTGTGGGGATGGGAAAAGACCTCTATGAGCAGTCAGCAGAAGCAAAAGAACTATTTGAAAAAGCCAACGGGATTCTGGGCTTTCGGATCACCGATATCATGTTTAACGGCACGGACGAAGATCTGAAACAGACCAAAGTTACCCAGCCGGCGATTTTCCTGCATTCGGTTATCCTGGCGAAGGTAACCGCCGACTTTAAACCACAAATGGTGGCCGGGCACTCACTGGGGGAGTTCTCTGCACTGGTTGCGGCCGGGGCCTTGTCCTTTGAGGACGGCCTGAGGCTCGTCGCGGCCCGCGCAAACGCCATGCAGAAGGCTTGCGAGATCCAGCCGTCAACTATGGCAGCCATTCTTGGACTTGACGACTTCACCGTGGAGGATATCTGTCAGCGCGTGGCTGAAGTGGTCGTACCGGCGAACTACAACTGTCCGGGGCAACTGGTCATCTCCGGCTCAATCGAAGGGGTCGACCGCGCTTGTCAGCTGCTTACTGAGGCCGGAGCCAAAAGGGCATTAAAGCTGAATGTGGGCGGCGCTTTTCATTCGCCGCTGATGGAATCCGCTCGCGCTGAACTGCAAACGGCCATCGAATCGGTGGATATTCAGAAGCCGGTCTGCCCCGTTTACCAAAATATTGATGCCCGGCCCTATACGGACCCGGCTGATATCAAGAAAAATCTGATCTCCCAGCTCACCGGGGCGGTCCGCTGGACCCAAACCGTGAAGCATATGCTGGAAGACGGTGCTACGTCCTTTACGGAGGTCGGGCCAGGCAATGTTCTCCAGGGCCTTGTAAAAAAGGTCGACCGGTCGGTCGAAACAAAGAGCGCGGCAATCTAGTTAAGAGCTATTTAAATAAACGGGGCCGGGCCCTGTTTATTTAAAAATAGTGTGCCGGGTACAATCTATAGATTGAAATCCCGAACACGCTTTACAGTAGGAGTGTTACCCAAAAGCAGGGTGTCGCTGGCGATTGCGATCTGAAATAAGCTGGCGGCAAAAGTCTGCACCTACGGAGAGAAACGGCATATAAGGCGGGCTGGTATGGGTGATACTGATAAAGAAGCAAAAGCCCCATACTGTACGGAATACCAGTACCTAAATGCAGACGCGACATGGATTGAAAGGGTGTGCACGACCAGGATTCGGAATCTGCTGAGGCTTGGCGCACGCAAGCAAGAGGCTTATGAATGGGGGCACAGGACAGTCCGATTCCAGGAGTTGCCCTCAATTAAGTACCTGACATGCTCGGCTACAGACTATCAGCATACAAGGCTCAAACAAAAATGCAGCCAATATTATTCTAACAAACCGCCGTATGCCGAACGGCACGTACGGTGGTGTGAGAGGACAGATAGAAAATAATCCCTATCTTCCTACTCGATTGTTATTTTTACGGATTACGTTCCTCTAGATTTGAATACACAGCTAAAAGTCAGGGCATTACTGTTTGTTCTTACACTGGTGTTTGCCTGTACGGCGATTACCGTACACCAGGTGTTTGATAAAAAGGAGATCCTTGCCTCGGAAGCTGCCCTGCTCAAACGAAACCTTCATGCGAAAGAATCCTTTGTTGCCCGCTTTCTGGCCGATTCTGCCAATTTCGAAGCGCTGAAATCTGCAGGGGAAAATGAGGAATGGGCGCTGAAATTTATCCCTGAATTCAGGGATAAACGGAAGATATATCTTCAGACCTTCGAGGACCACCAGGTCCGTTTCTGGAACTCCGTCGAGATCAACTTTCCTGCCGACACCAGTATCCCGGAAGGGTCTTCATTTCATTTGTTCAGTAACGGATGGTATGAAACCATTAAGAAATCCAGCGGCAATTTCTCGGTCGTCTGTTTCATTCCGATCAAGTCCCGCTATCCGTACACCAACCGGTATCTCGAGAACGAATTTTCAGAAGATCTGATCAAGGAAAAGAACCTCTCGATCGCGGCGTTCAATGATCGGAACGTGTATAACATCAAGAATTTTGAAGGAAAGTACCTGTTCTCCGTCAAGCTCAAGCCGGGGGTCGGGAACTCGTTTCTGGCGGGATTTGAGCTTAGCATGACCTTTTTATCGGTCCTCTGCCTCGTGGTGCTCATCACCTACCTGTGCATCATGATCGCCGAACGGGGATATGTCAAGACCGCCGTACTGACCAGTTTCCTGGTAAGCGGGCTGCTTGCCCTCGTCAATTTCAGGTACCGGAACCTTCATGAGGCGTTCGCTATCGACCTATTCGACCCGGTACACTACAGTACCCCGTATTTTTATTCCATCGGCGATTTCCTGATCTATGTTCTGCTGGCCCTCTGGGTGGTCATGTTCGTTTACAGTTACCGCTACAAGCTCCGTTTTTCACGTGGAACGGCCGGTCTTGCCGCTTCCGCGACGATCTTTGCCGCTGCAGGCGTGGTACTGGTACTGGCCGGATACATGCTCGACAAGATTTTTAGTGACCTGGTGTTTAAATCGAGTATCAGTTTTGACGTTAGCAATGTTCTGAACCTGAACTGGCTGAGCTGGCTGGCCATGGTGATCCTGTGCTTCTGCCTGCTGGGGTTCTGGCTGCTGGCCGAGACTGCCATTGCGATCGGGGCTTCCCTGAAACTGTCTAACATCCAGCGTTTCCGGATCTTCCTGTCGGGATGTGGCCTGGCGGCGATCACCGGGATCGTCTCCGGCGACTTCAATATTTTCTTCCTGCTGTTCGCTTCCGTCCTGCTGGTGCAGGCCTGGCGGGCGTATGGTGGAAGGCAGTATACGGTCAGTCATATGATCTTTATCATCGCGATCTATGCCCTGATGGTGTCCTACAAGCTGTCCCAGTTCCAGACCCGCAAGGAACTTGAATTCCGGAAAGAGATCGTGAAGAAGCTCGAGCTGGCCGACGATCCGAATGCGGTGCTGCTTTTTTCGCGCATTGAAAAAGATATCGCCAACGATCCCGAGGTTATCCGGTACTTTACCTCCGGCGGCGATGTCAAAAAACTGGAGGTCCGGATCGGACAGCAGTATCTGACCGGATACCTGTCCCGGTACGAATTCCAGGTCTACCCGTTCAGCGCTTCTTCCAGGCCGATTGGGGATTCGGTGCACGTGTCGCTGGCAGGATACAAGAATCTCGTCCTTTCCGGATCGATGAAAGTATCGGACTATTTTTACCGGATCAGCAATACGTTCGGTTACCAGAACTACTTCGCCCTGGTGCCGGTCCGGAAGGGAGATACGCTGCTCGGTACCATGGTCCTGGAGCTGAAATCCCAGCAGGTCATCAATACCCCGATGAATTCGTCGATCCTGGCCGCCGGCAATATAACGGAGGAGTTCAACATGTCCGGATACTCCTATGCGTTCTACCGTGACGGCCGCCTGCTGACCCAGTACGGGCCATATACCTACAGTCTGGTCAACGGCGACTATTCAGCAGTCCTGCATAACTTCAACAGGATGGTAAGGCGTGATCTGGACTTTGAGATGTACGACCACCTGATCTACAGGCCGACCCCCTTCAAGCTGATCGTGGTCAGCAAACCGGTCAACAACTTCACTACGCAGCTAGCCGCCATTTCTTTCATCTATATCGTACTGGTCGCCTTTGTAGCCGTCGTATCGCTGGTCCGCGAGCTTTGGATCAATTTCCGCCGGTACAATTTCCGGATCAGCCATTACCGGATCAAGTATTTTCTCCACATGAACCACATGCTGTACAAGACCAGGATCCAGCTGTCCATGGTCGGCACCGTGGTATCTACCCTCATTATTACCGGAATCATCACGTTTTACAATATCAGTCAGCAGTACCGCGCCCAGCAAAGCCAGTCTTTGCTGGAGAAGATCAACCGGATCACGGAGGGGTTCAACAAGGAACTGTTCAGGAACAGTTCTCTTCCGCTGAATGCGCAGACGGAACTGGCGATCAGTTCGTTCGCAAAGATCAACGCAGCTGATCTCAATCTTTACAATACCAGGGGCGAGCTGGTTTACACCACCCAGCCCAAGCTGTATAAAGGCGGATTCCTGGCGCCACGCATCAATCCGCAGGCCTATGTGTACCTTCACAAGCTGCATAAGCTGGAATACGTCAATACGGAAACCTTCGGTACCCTGAAATATATCACCGCCTATTCGGCGATCCGGAATAACCGAAATGAGCCCATGGGCTATCTCAGTCTTCCCTATCTTACGAACGAACAGGAGTATGAGGAAAAGGTGGGCGTGTTCCTGAACGCGCTGATCAATGTCTATACGCTCGTGTTCGTCGCTATCGGGTTCTTTGCGGTATTCCTGGCCAACAAGATCACAGGCCCGCTGACACTCATTCAGAAAATTCTGAGTGAGACCAAGATCGGGCGGAAGAATGAACCGATCGTCTGGGATCACCATGATGAGATCGGGGATCTGATCCGGGAATACAATACCATGATCAGTGCACTGGAGGACAGTGCGGACAAGCTGGCCAGGTCGGAGCGGGAGAACGCCTGGCGGGAAATGGCCAAACAGATCGCGCATGAGATCAAGAATCCGCTTACGCCTCTTAAGCTGGGCGTCCAGCTCCTTGAGAAATCCTGGAAAGAGAACGATCCGAATTTCAACCGGAAGTTCGAAAAGTTCAGTAAATCGTTCATTGAACAGATTGAGAGCCTGTCCCTGATCGCTTCCGAGTTTTCAAATTTCGCAAAAATGCCGGATACTGTGCTTCGGACCGTAAACCTGAAGGATATCCTGGACCGGTCGGTTGAGGTATACAGCCAGGACGAACGGGTATCCATTTCATTTACGGACAAGTCGAGGGTGGATAGCCTGCTGGTTAAAGGCGATAAGGATCAGCTCCTCCGGTCATTTAATAACCTGATCAAAAACTCGGTCGAAGCCATACCGGAAGGAAGGAAGGGAAGGGTTCAGATCGTTCTTGAGCTCCTGACGGGCTATGCCAGGGTCACGATCTGCGATAACGGGAACGGAATCCCGGAAAGCGTCCAGGAAAGGATCTTCATGCCGAACTTCACCACCAAGAGTTCCGGAACCGGGCTGGGGCTTGCCTTTGTCAAACAGGCCATAGAAAATATGGGCGGGTCCATCAGTTACGAAACGGTCATGGAAGAGGGGACCACCTTTTACCTGAATATCCCGGTAATCGGGTCCTGAAAGTCAAAACCTGTTCCCTTTTCTCGCTGAGTTTCAATCAGTGAACTATCCATTGGCTAAAAACCAATGGGCTTCTCAGCCCATACGCACAGCCTGATGGCTCACGTTAACGGTTGAAGGTCGGCTCCGCAACCCGAAGTTCTTAATATTGATAGAGCGTTGCAATCTCTTTCGTGCGTTGTTCGGCACGATTGACAAGGTACTGTTTTAACCTCGCCTTTGAACTGGCGGTGAAAGATGCAGGTAACGTCTTTCAGCTTCGGAAGAAAGATGGTGCTGTTCCCAAAGTCTGTTTTCACCCCATGCGGAAACTGTATGGAGTGCTTGCGATGCTTTGATTTAAACTTTGGAAGCCACCACCTTTAAAGAATTGGGTGTAGGCATTATCTAAGTTTCTCAGACTCATTTGAAGCGTTTGCGAAGGACACTCATGCAGCCATGTTGCTTCAGTATCTTTCAATTCCTTCCTTTGATTAGCAAGGTCTATACAGCCCATGCTTGCAACTTAGTCTCCAAACCTAAGTTGTAAACAAATCTTACGCTGCCGAAGAATTTAGCCGGTTGGCTTTTTTGTTCTTCGGTTGTTAAAATGGCGTATTCGTAGGCTTTCAGCATTGATGTAAAGGTAAATGATTTTCAAAACCCGCTACGTTTCTGTAAACCCTTTCATGTTCAGGTAAAAAGGGATTCACAAAACCTACGCTTCTACGTCTCGAAAATCTAACTGCCAGTCCACAAACCGTTCAAAGCAATACTTAAAATGCCAGCTCATCTTCGTTTGCAAGTACAGAAAGAAGCTGGAACTTTTGGAAAGAACATACTTGCTGGTCAGATGGCTACTTCGTTTGTTCTATTGGCGAAGCAAGTCGGGATACTGTCAGTCAGTATAGTCTTTCACAAGGCTAAAATCATTTGTGCCTTACATCCCACGGGGTTTTACGGCACGTAACAATAAAAAACCTCCGCGATCCCGGGATCTGCGAAGGTGTATCGGTATGGTCTGTCCGGTCTCCCGGCTTCAGCTATTTCAAGGTGACGGTTGAGCGGCCCATCGTGAACCCGTCTGCGTACAGGATGATCGTGTAGGTCCCTTTCTCAAACTTTCCGGGGTTGGTCCAGTCAATTGTAAAGGTCTTGCCGTCATTGGCGAATTCGATCGCGGTCCGGTAGGTATACTGGAGTTCCTCGCTGTCAGCCAGGAAGATACCGTCGGTCGCCGTTGTGATCAGGTTGCCGTTCGGATCGATCACACGCAGATAAATATCGTGCAGTCCCTTTTCTGCGATGTTGTTATCGGCCACCGTGAAGCTGACGCGCAGTTTCCTCGCGTTGTTGGCGCGGTTCACGTCGGCTTCTTTGCCGTTGTTCCGTACTTTCAGCGGGGTTACAGATATCCCGGATGCCTTCAGAGCGGATGCCGTTTTTACTTTGACGGACAGTTCCTGGTTCTGGCGTTCGGTCTCTTCAGCCTTTGCGGTTGCCGCCCGGACCGTCGTCCGGAGGCTGTCGCGCTCGATGGTCAGCGATTCATTCTGTTTCTTGAGGTCCTCGATATCCGCCGTGTACTTGGTGACGAAATAGCGGAGTTGTTTGATGTCCTCCTGGGCCTTGGCGAGCTGACCCTGGGTCAGGGTCCCTTTCCTGAGGGCCGCACGCAACTCAGCGATCTTTTGCCGGGCAGCCTCCTGCTCGGTTTTCATCTGTTCGGTCAGTTTGACGTTGGATGAATTGGCCTGTTCAAGGGCGAAGCTCGCCTTATCAAGTTCCGCTTCGATCTTGTCGACCTCGGTCTGGAGACTGGTCTTTTCGTCACTCAGGGTCACGATCCGGCTGTTGGCCTTTTTATCCTTGAAAAAAAGATAGGCATTGGTTCCTAGAAGGGCTACGATCACGGCGATCAAAAAATAGATCTTGTTCGAGTCCTTGTTGTTTCCGTTTGGCGCTGTCTGGTTATCTGGTGTCATGGATAGTCGTTCTTAATTAATCAATAGGTTAGTTTTAAGGCAGTTGTGTTTTCTTATCAATCATATCAATTCACTTAAACGCAAAAAACAATCTTTATTATATACTGAAAACATGGAAAACTGTTTTATAGGGGGCCTATCTTTACAGGCCGCGGGATAGTAAAAGTAAGAAATTAGCGTTTAAGCATAAAAATCTCCTTTTCTATCTTTGCAGTTGCCAAAAAATAACGTGATGAAGCGGACCCGACTGATTGTATGCCTGACCTTCCTGATTTTTGCCGTTTATGCCGAAACCTTTGCCCAGGGCTCCCCGGTAACAGAAGCGCCCAAACGCGAATTCCGCGGCGTATGGGTCGCGACGGTTGCCAATATAGACTGGCCGTCCCGGCCCGGACTGGACACTGAGCGCCAGAAGGAAGAACTGCTCCGGATCCTGAACGAGCACCAGAAAAGCAATATGAATGTGATCATGCTGCAGGTCCGGCCGTCAGCCGATGCGTTTTACGGCCGGGGAAGCGAGTTGTGGAGCCGGTTCCTTACCGGCCGGCAGGGAGAAGCGCCGGATCCGTTTTATGACCCGCTTGATTTTGCGATCACGGAGGCCCACAAGCGGGGGATGGAACTGCATGCCTGGATCAATCCCTACAGGGCGACGACCAACCTGGTCAGCGCGCAGATAAGCCCTGACCACATCACGCGGCGGAAACCGGACTGGTTCTTTACATATGGAGGCAAGAAGTTGTTCAACCCGGGACTTCCCGAGGTCAGAGACTATATCAACGGGGTGGTCATGGCGATCGTCCGCAATTACGATATTGACGGGATTCACTTTGACGACTATTTCTATCCGTATCCCGAGGCCGGTAAACCTATTCCTGACCTGGCGACCTTCCGGAAATACGGATCCGAGTTCAGAACCATCGAGGATTGGCGGCGGAATAACGTGGATGTCCTGATCCGTACATTGTCAGAGAATATCCGGAAAGAGAAGAAGCACGTTAAGTTCGGGATCAGCCCGTTTGGCATCTGGCTGAACAAATCCTCGCATCCGGCCGGCTCGGAGTCAACGGGGCTGGAGGGTTACAAGGCTCTGTACGGCGATGCGCGGAAGTGGATGGAAAACGGCTGGCTCGACTATATTAACCCGCAGGTGTATTTTCCGTTCTTCTATCGGCCGGCACCTTATGAGAAACTGGTGGACTGGTGGAGTGATAACGCCTTCGGAAGGCATGTCTACATCGGGCATGGGGTTTACCGGTCCACTGAGAACAAACCGGACTGGCGGAACCGTAGCCAACTGCCTGACCAGCTTCGGTATCTTCGCAAAAACAACCGGGTCCAGGGAAGCGTCTATTTCAGTTCTAAGTCGCTGACGAACAACCTGGCGGGATTTGCAGACTCCTTAAGGAACAGTTTCTACAGCTACAGGGCGCTGCCGCCGGCCATGTTATGGGTTGATGAGGTCCCACCGCAGGCTCCTTCGGAATTGAAGGCTACTGTTCAGAACAAATGTGTACTGCTGAACTGGAAGGCGCCTGGAAAGGCTGCTGACGGCGAATCTGCATATGGCTATGTGGTCTACCGGTTTACCGAAGTTGAGGATACCCGGATCGAAAACCCCGCCAATATCCTGAAGATCTCCTTCGATACCTCGACCAGCTTCCTGGACGAGACGGCAGTCGCCGGCATCCGCTACCGGTACCTGGTAACCGCCATCGACCGGATGAAGAATGAGAGCCTTCCTTCCAACCTTGAGGCGGCAGCGGTCGAATAGGGTCAGCTGTTCATTACCGCCCCGTTATTGAGGTCAATGGCCTGGCCGGTGATCGAACGCTGTTTCAGCATGAAGGAGATCAGCTGGGCAACCTCCTCCGGTTCGCTCATTTTTCTTAAGGGTACGCTCTGCATGGCGATCTCGTGAAATTCGGCAGCACTGATGGAGAGTCCGCGGGCAATCCCCTCCATTCCTTCGACGGACATTTCCGTACGGACCCAGCCCGGACATATGGCGTTCACCAGGATATTATCCGGGGCATACTGAACAGCCCAGGAGCGCATCAGTCCGAGCAGGCCGGCCTTGCTTGCACAATAGGCCGAATAATTCTCTACCCCAAGGCGGGCCAGTACGGAAGAGGTGATGATGACGTGTCTGAACGGCTGTGCTGATTTTTTCAGGTGGGGGATCAGCGTATTAACAAGATTGTATGTTCCCGTCAGGTTGGTATCCACGATCTCGTGCCAGCGATCGTGATCGCCCCAGTGGTTTTCGCCGCCGATTCCTGCGTTGGCCATAATGCCGTCAACCGGCCTATCCGCAAGCTCCCCGGCAAGAATTTTCATGTCGGTCAGGGACCGGATGTCCCCGGTATGGATGCTGTGGCTGCCTTCCAGTCCGCGGAGGGTCTCCCTGAGATTTTGCTTATTCCGGCCGATCAGGATGCAGCGGTGTCCTTCGTTCGCCAGCTGTTTGGTGATCGCCCGTCCGATTCCGCTTCCCGCGCCTGTTATTACGTATGTTTTCATGTTTGATTCTTACCGTGGTTTCCGGTTGTGCTAAATCTATGCCGAACTACTGCTTTCCTGCCGGAATCAGGCCCCGTTTTTCGAGCTGATGAAGCCGGTCGAAAACGGAAAGATCGCCCATTCCGTAGATCTTATTGGCGGCTGAGAAGATCCGGTATATTTCCCGGGTATCCCTTTCGCCCGTCTGCAGGATCTTCAGGAGCTCGTGGTCGATTCGGTCCAGGCCTGCGGAATCCGGGAATCGTCCGAGGTGCGCCCGGAATGCCGGTTTCAATAGCGGCAGATTGCCGGTATCGCCATTGATGATGTTCCGGATATCCGCTTCCCGTCCGCTCCGGTAGGCATCCCATGCCGCTGAGGCGATCCGGAGATCTTCGCGGGTAAGCCGGACGCGCCCGGGTAGCAGTTTCTGCAGATCCCACGGGGCAAGTTCTCCGATCCCCCGGAATTCCGGGTACCCCGTAACTTCTGCGGGGCAGATCAGGTACAGGAGGTTGTCATCGGGATTCTTATGAAAGAAATCCAGCAGAAAGATGAGGTTGACCTGATCGGTCAGGTCGTACTCGAACCAGAGGTTCACTTCCCGATACCGGTGATAATCTGCTAGCCGGTCATACTCGCTGACGACCTTTTGCATGTAATCTTCAGGTTCGGCTCCCGCAGTGCTTTGAAGATAGCGGGACCGGAGGCGGAAGAAGGCGCTGATCCCGGCCGCCTGAACGGGACCTTCCGAAAGAATCTCACGCCATACCAGGATATCGCCTTGCAGGTCGGTCTGCCGGAATTTATCCAGGGTGGCATCGCCGTTCAGGATATTCAGGACTTGTTCCATTGTTTAAAGTTCGGTTTTCTTTTTCAACAATGATTCAGGGGCCCGGAAGAGAATAAAAAAAATCCCTGCCGGGTGTGGCAGGGATTCTCGGCAAATCCGGATGTTTATTTTTTCTCGGGCATCAGAACCAGGCGCATATAGTTTTCGCCGCTCAGGAACCTGGCGGCAGCCGCCCTGGTGGCCGGTACAGTTACCTTGCCCAGCGTTTGGGGATAGTTCAAGATCTTCTTAGGATCCTGGTTCTGCGTATAAGCGGTCTTCAGGTAGGACAGCCAGAAATTATTGTCACGGCTCTGAAGTTCGAACTGACGTTGTTCTTCTGCCTTGAATTTCTGAATATCCTCCTCGGTTGCTCCGTTCTCTTTCAGTTTGTTCACCTCATCCAGGGCAGCCGCAATCAGCTTTTCAACATTTTCAGCGGCACAGCTGAAGTAGATTCCGATCGAGTAACTGGCTTTTGGATCCTTACTGTAATTAACGCTTACGCCGGGACTGTAAACCCCGCTTTCCTTTTCGCGTAATCTTTCGGTGATTTTAATATCGAGCACTTCTTTGAGCGCGTCCAGCATCAGGTTACTCTCATCCGAGTAGTCGTAATTGCCGTGGAACATCAGGGAGACGGTGGCCTTGTTCTCCAGACCTTTATATACGGTTCGCGTGACCTTTCCTTTCAGCGGTTCAATTCCCAGATCCCGGAAGGTCTCCTTTCGTTGAATGGAAGGCAACCCGCCCAGGTAGGTTTCAAGCATAGGCCGGATCTCCTCTACTCTGAAGTTTCCTACCAGGAAGAAAGTGAAGTCGCTTGCGTCAGCAAAACGTTCCTTATAGAAGCTGTAGGCCTTGTCCAGGTCGATCTGTCCCAGGTCAGCGACCGTAGGAGTCATTCCGCGCTTGTTGTAGCTGCTCAGAACTGCTGCGACGGTGTCCTGGTAAACGGCGGCAGGCTGAGCCGGGCGCCCTGCCAGGATTGTCCGCATCTCATCGATCTGGGTCTTAAAAACATTGGTATCTTTACGCGGCGCCGTAAAATACAGGTACGTGAGCTGTAAAGCCGTCTCCAGATCTTTAGGGGCAGCAGCGCCGCTCATTCCTTCCCGGAGGTTGCTGATGCTCGGGGTGACGTTCACCACCTTGCCGGTCAGTAGTTTGCTAAGCTGTGTGGCATCAAAATCACCGATACCGGATGCGTCAACCAGCTGAGCTGCCTGGTCGGCAGACAGGTATTCCTGGTCCGAGGCCAAAGATGTTCCGCCAGGGCTGGTTGCAGTAAAGAGGATCTGGTCATTTTTGAAGTCGGTCGGTTTAAGGACCACCTTCACCCCATTTGACAAGGTCATTTCGGTGACGCCCACTTCGGTGACCGTCTTTTCAGAGACCACTTTTCCGGCGACCGGCTTACTTGCCATCAGCGGCTTGTTCACCACGTTATCGACATAAGCGGCAACATCCTTTCCGGCGCTGTCCGCCCATTTGATCAGGTTCTGTTCGGACGGCAGCTTTTCTTTTTCCTTTTCAGGTGCCTGGACGATCAGTATCCGGTTCTCGGCAGTGATGAAAGATGCCGCCATTTTATTTACTTCCGCCAGTGTAATTGCCGGAAGCGTTTTCTGATAAAATTCGTAGGTATACTCGATACTTGGAATTGCCTCACCGTTCAGGAAATGCTGTACGTAATCCTGTACAAATACGGAGGATTTGGTCTTGTCCTTTTCCTTGTACATTTTTTCCGCGCTGGTCAGCAGGTTCTGTTTTGCGCGGTCCAGTTCCGACTGCGTAAAGCCGTATTTCTTCATCCGTACGTTTTCCGCCAGGACCGCGGTAAACGCTTTCTCCAGTTCTCCGGCGTCCCTCGCCACTGCCACGGAAGTGAAGGCGTCAGCGTTCACCAGTCCCCCCTGGTATGGGCCGTAAGTGCTTTGGGCGAACAGGAATGGTGCATTCCCTTTTTGAATAATCTCGGAGATCCGGGCCCCCAGCATGGAGTTGATCATACTGGCCATCGCACCTGACCTCAGGTCAGCCGTTGTTTTTTCAATGACCTCCGGGTGTTTGTACGTGACCTGTGCCACTACATACGGAAACTCCGGATCCGTTACCACCTTAGCGAGCGGAGCGGTATTCCCAGGCAGGGAATATTCCGGTCTCGGCCGTTCTTTGGCGGGATTCTTCAGGCCTGAGAAGTTCTCTTTGATGTATTTCTCCACCTGAGCAACGTCGAAGTCGCCGACAGCAATGACAGCCTGAAGATTCGGACGGTACCAGTCCCTGTAGAATTGCCGGATAGTCTCATACTTGAAGCTTTGCAGGACCTCCACCTTGCCGATCGGGATCCGCTCCGCATACCTGGAATTGGCCAAAAGGACCGGCAAAAGTTGTTTGCTCATCCGTTCCTGGGCATTCTTTCCGCGCTGCCGGTCCTCTTCGACGATCACGCCCCGTTCCTGGTCGATCTCCTTATCTTCAAAGGTCACGTAGCCGGCCCAGTTCGAAAGGATGTCGAACCCTTTGCGGAAAATCTCAGCGCTGTCCGTAGGCAGTGGTAACTGATATACCGTCTGATTGAAACCGGTGTAGGCATTCAGGTCGGCCCCGAACCGGACGCCGGCCCGCTGCAGGTAGCTCACGATCTCATTTTTCGGAAAATCTTTTGTCCCATTGAAGGCCATGTGTTCAGTGAAGTGTGCCAGACCAAGCTGATCGTCGTTTTCGACGATCGAACCGATCTTATTCACCAGGTATAATTCCGCCCGGTTCTTCGGCTCGGTGTTTTTCCGAATATAATAGGTAAGCCCGTTGGATAACTTTCCGATTTTCACGGCCGGGTCAGCGGGTACCGCCGTTCGCGATTCCGTAGCCGCTTTCCTGGTCGGCGTCGTCCTGGTCTGTGCCGCACCCGTATAGGAGATTGCTGCGATCAGCACACAGGTCAGCAGGTTTTTGTTCAAAACTGTCATTCACGTTGTTTATTAATTTTTATAGAATTGGCAAGATAGGATAGTCAGCCCGTACTCAGACTTTGATAATAATATTTTTACGATACATGATCCACAGAATGACAAACCAGAAAAGCACGTAAACTACGGCATAAGCCAGTGATGCATTAACCGGGGAGAAGGACGGCTGGAAAAAAGCCTGGTAGATATAGCTCTGCAGGCCGGTATCCTGGCCGTTCAGATCGAGACGGATCATATTCAGGGTCCTGGGCAGCAAGCCCGAAAGGAAGAACACCGTGATAGCGTTCACCCCGAATGCGACAAAGGGTTTCGTTCCTCTTTTATATCCCTGTTCATCGATCAGCCAGTATAACAGGGCCAGGGTGACGGTCGCCAGTCCGCCTGCATACAGGACATAGGAACTGGTCCAGAGTGATTTATTAATCGGGAAGAACAGATCCCATACAAGGCCGGCCGCGATTGCCAAAACTCCTGCAGAGAATAACCATGCGATCTTCGTGGTCGTTTCCCGGTCTTTTCTCCGCAGGTAAGTTCCTACCAGCACGCCGAACAGGCCGGTGGAAATTGCCGGCACCGTGCTCAGGATCCCCTCAGGGTCCCAGGTCCGGGCACTTTTCCAGAGGTGGGCTTCAGACAGGATCAACCGATCCAGCCAGGCACCCAGATTTGTTTCTTTTTCCAGGTTCGCATATCCTGTTCCCGGTACGGGCACCAGGGTCATCACAAGCCAGTACCCGACAAGGAGACCGATCATAACCCTGAGCTGGGTCCTCGAGCTGGTTTTGATGAACAGAACCGCGCATATGAAGAAGACCACGGCGATCCTTTGCAGAACGCCCGGGATTCTGACGGTTTGGAAAGCGCTGACCGGATCCGCAAAAACTCTCGGGTACAGGGACAGGAACAGTCCGAGGCCGAACAGGATCAGCGACCGTTTCATCGCTTTGACGATCAGTGCCGAGTGATCCCCGGCTGACTCTTTCTTGCTTCCGAGTGCATAGGCGATGGAAACTCCCACGATGAAGAGGAAGAACGGGAATATCAGGTCGGTCGGCGTACAGCCGTTCCATTCCGCATGGCGGAGCGGCGCGTAGATATTTCCCCAGCTGCCCGGGTTGTTCACCAGGATCATGGCGGCCACGGTAGCACCGCGGAAAACGTCAAGTGACAGCAACCGTGCGGGTGCTGCTTTTTTAGTTTGCAATGGTTTTGTGAGCTCCGACGCGTCAGAACTCAGGACAGAATCTTGGATCATTGTTCAGTGATTAGTGTTTCAGGTTAGGTGCCTTAAACCAAGGCATTGCATGGATTGAAAAGGATATGCTTTTAAAGTTACGGATTCACCGGATATAAAAAAAAGTGTTAAGCCTGAACTTAACACTTTTCCTAGTCGTTGTATAGCCAACCGCTTAGAACTTCCAGCGGACGAACGCTTCCATGGCCTCATATTCGGCAAGGCCGAGAAGGTCATATGATTTCGCCGTTTCCCGGGTCCGGTCCTCAGCCCGAACCCAGAATTCCCGTTCGTCGTCGCCCGGAAACACAGGGCGGTCCTTCTGAGACTGGTGCTTGAAGATCGCGTACCTTTTCCTCATGACCTCCTGCGGCGAAAGCGGCACCGCCATCTCGATCTCATGGGTTTCGAACTCATGCCATGCTCCGCGGTATAACCACAGCCAGCAGTCCTTGGTCCATTCTTCCGTCTTCTGCAGGCGGGTCAATGCTTCCAGGATGATGTCGAAGCAGATCTTATGGGTTCCGTGCGGATCTGCGAAATCTCCGGCGGCAAAGATCTGGTGCGGTCTTACATGCTGTAACAGCGCCATCGTCTGCTGAATATCGTCTTCGGATACCGCCCGTTTCTGGGTCTTTGCCCGCTCGTAGAACGGAAGGGCCATGAAGTGAATGTTTTCATCCGGAAGGCCGGCAAAACGCGCACCGGCGATCGCCTCGCCTTTCCGGATCAGTCCCTTGACCGTCTGGATTTCGGTGGTGTCCACCTGGTTCGGCTGCTTGTCCTTAAGGAACCTGCGCATGGACGCATAAAGGTCCTGAAGTCTTTCAGTATCACAATTGATGGACTTAGTGAAATCCAGTGCGAACTCCACGAAACGCAGGGCGTCATCATCCCAGACGGCCGTGTTTCCGGAGGTCTGGTAAGCTACGTGTACGTCATGTCCCTGGTCCGCGAGGCGAATGAACGTTCCGCCCATGGAGATCACATCGTCATCCGGGTGCGGCGAGAAGATGATGACCCGTTTCTTTGCAGGCTCTGCCCGTTCAGGTCGTTCACTGTCATCCGCATTTGGTTTTCCACCCGGCCATCCGGTAATGGTATGCTGTACTTTATTGAAGATATCGATATTGATGTTGTAAACCGGACCTTTTTCGGTTGCCAGCTGGGCCATGCCATGATTGTTATAATCATCTTCGGTCAGCTTCAGGATCGGCTTGTTCAGGGTGCGGGCCAGCCAGATGACCGCCTTCTTGATCATCATCTTATCCCAGACGCAGTCCTTAACCAGCCATGGGCTGTCAAAGCGAGTCAGTTCGGAGGCGGCGTCCTGATCCAGCACAAACTCGACGTTGTCGGACAGCTGCAGGTAGGTGGCCGGAACGTCCGAAGAGATGTCGCCTTCAACGGCTTTTTTAATGATCGGGGCCTTCTTTCGGTTCCAGGCCATCAGGATGATCTCCCGGGCCTTGAAAATCGTACCGATACCCATCGTGATCGCCTTGGTAGGCACATTCGCCTTACCCCCGAAATCGCGGGAAGCATCGCTGCGTGTCAGGTCGTCCAGGGTTACAAGACGCGTTCCTGAGTTGGGTGCGGATCCGGGTTCGTTAAACCCGATGTGACCTGTACGGCCGATTCCGAGGATTTGGAGGTCGAGGCCTCCGTAAGAAGAAATTTTGCTTTCATACTCCAGGCAATAGGCTGCAATGTCGTCCTGGTCGAGAGTTCCGTCAGGGATATGAACATTCGACCGGTCGATGTCAATATGATCGAACAGATGTTCGTTCATAAATGTAACATAGCTCTGAACCGCGGTCGGTTTCATCGGATAATACTCATCCAGGTTGAAGGTCACCACGTTCCGGAAGCTTAATCCTTCTTCCTTGTGAAGCCGGATCAGTTCGTCGTAAACTCCGATCGGGGTAACGCCTGTTGCGAGTCCCAGGACAGCTTTTTCACCATTCTGCTGTTTTTCTCTGATCAGTTTTGCAATTCGGCCGGCTACCGTCTTTGAGGCGGTATGCTGGTCGGGATATACGGTTACAGGGAGCTTTTCAAATCTGGTCTCCTCCAGTAAATTTAATCTTGCCATTGAAGCGTATCATGTGTTAGGTGAATCGCAAATATAGTTAGTTATCCTTTAATGTGGCCTTTTCTTTGTTTTTTGGGCTGGAGACAGTAAAGCGGCAGCGGACGGTACGGAAGATTTTGCGGATATTTACCGGGATGATACAGAATCTTTGTAAGATGGCGGCCAGGCCGTCAAGGATGATCGTAGGACTGATGTCGGGCACTTCCCTGGACGGCCTGGACCTGGCGCTCTGCCGCATTTCGGGGTCCGGCAGGTCTACTCGTGTGGAAGTGCTGAACTTCGATACGGTACCCTACCAGGATAGCTTCAGGAATGATGTGCGCAGTATTTTTTCTAAGCGGATGGCCGACCTGGAAAAGGTCTGCCTGCTGAACGCGCAGATCGGGAAACTCCATGCCATGCTTGTCCGCGAGTTCCTGAAACGGTGCAGTATCGCCCCCGGGGAGGTGGACTGTATCGCCAGTCACGGCCAGACGATCTATCATGCTCCCCGGCGCCTCCACAGGAATCCGGCTTATCCGGATGCGACCCTGCAGATAGGTGACGGAGACCATCTGGCCATCGGAACTGGGATCATAACCCTGAGTGATTTCCGGCAGAAGCATCTGGCCGGCGGCGGGGAAGGGGCTCCCCTTGCCCTGTATGGCGACTATCTGATGTTCACGTCCGCGGCGGAAGACCGGATCCTGCTGAATATGGGCGGAATCTCGAATTTCACCTTTCTTCCGCGGGACGGCAACGGCGAAAGGATTATTTCAACGGATGTCGGGCCTGGTAATACCCTTATAGATGCGCTGACCCAGAAATATTTTGGACAGCCCTTCGACAAGGACGGCCTGATCGCGCGATCCGGAACGGTAAATGAGTCTCTCTTTCAGGCGATGGTTTCGCACCCGTTTTTTAAGGAGGCTCTGCCGAGGACCACAGGTCCCGAGCTCTTCAATCTTGCATTCATCGAGTCGGCCGTTGCGGAATCGGCACCTGAATCACTCACTCCGGCAGACCTGGTTGCAACGGCGACCATGCTGACCGCCCGGACGATCGTTAACGAACTTGAAAAGCAATATCCGGGTGTGTCCCTATCTATCTATGCGAGCGGCGGCGGCGCCCACAATCCCGTGATTATGGAGGAGATCGGCAGGCATATGCCGCACTGCACTGTCGGGAGATCCGATGATCTTGGTATTTCCGGGGATGCCAAGGAAGCCGTCCTGTTTGCTGTTCTGGCTAATGAGACGCTTTGCGGTTCGGTCATTCAAATCGGCAGCGCCCCCGCCGTAACGATGGGGAAGATCAGCCTTCCGGTTTAAAAGACGGCCAGTCCTTTTTTTGAATAAGGCAACATCTGTGAACTCCCCGGATCCAGTTCCGTGATCAGGCCCGTTACCTGGTTCAGATGGCACACCTTCATCGGTTTCACGGAATTGAGCTTTTCAGAGATGCATAATATATAAAGCTTGCCGGCGGATTTGATCATGGCTTTTTTCACCTGGACCACGTCCCAGTCGGAGTCCGTAATCCCTTCTTCTGTGCAGAACCCGTTTGTTCCCAGGAAACAAAGATCCATTTTGACGTCGGCCAGAAAGCTGATCACTTCAGCGCCCAGTACCACCTGGGCGTTCTTCGAAAACCGGCCTCCGATCTGCACGACCGTCAGGTTGGGGTGTTCGGAAAGTTCCAGGGCGACCAGCGGGCTTACCGTAAAGAATGTAGCGCGGGTGGAATCCGGGATCAGGCGGGCCAGTTCCAGCATCGTCGTTCCTCCTCCGGTCAGAATATTCATGCCATCCTGGATCATCGACAGGGCTTTCTGGGCGATGACCTTTTTGGCGCTCTGACCATACACTTCCAGGTGATGAAAGGGGAAATGAAAAGATTTGCAGAGGGCGCCGCCGTGTACCTTGACGATCTTTCCCTTATCCGCAAGTTCGATCAGATCACGGCGGACGGTGTCTTCCGAGACCCGAAGCTGCACGCTCAGGTCGGAAGAAAGTACTTTATTATGAAGATTGATCTGTTTTATGATAAAAGCGTGCCTTTCCTTCTTTAACATGGTGAACGGTACCTCCATTTGAATATGATGAGCTTTAGGTTGCAGGTTTATGCCGGAAAGTAAAACAATATTTTTTTAATTACTAACTAACAGCCGGAAAAATTGGCCTGACTTGCGGATGCCGCGAGCGATGTTGCAACTTTTTGCAACTTTTTATTTTTCCTTAAAAATACACTAAGTCGCCTCGCTTCTATTTTTAAGGTCTTTAAAAATTGCTTGCTGGGTGCGTAAAATTGAATGTTTTGACGCGTCGGAATCTGCGGCATTGTGTTGTTTGTACACTTATAGTGTAATACAACCGGCTCCTATTTTTCGGCCTTTTGGGCCGGCTTATGCCTGCATTTTTTTGCGTATTTGCTGAATTAATCTAAACTTTATCCCGTGGAATTGCCCTGAGTTTACAATTCCCAAGCCACTAACTATTAATTAATTACATTAAACCAAAACCAAATTAACGTATGAAAAGAAAACTACTTACGTTGTTTCTTGGCGTTTTTTTCATGGTTATCCATGCCGTGGCCCAGCAGAAAGCTGTGACCGGTAAGGTTATCGATGAAGATAAACTGCCGCTTCCCGGAGTTTCCGTGAAGATCAAGGGAACCAACACCGGTTCCAGTACGGATGGAAACGGTAACTATTCCATTCAGGCTAGTGCCGGGCAGGTCCTTGTATTTAGCTTCATTGGCTCTGTTACGCAGGAAGTGACAGTAGGCAATAGCAATACCATCAACGTAACGCTTCGTTCTGATGCCAAGGCATTGGAGGAGGTCGTTGTCGTTGGTTACGGAACCCAGAAGAAAGCGACATTGACCGGGGCAATCTCAACTGTCGATGTTAAAAAAGTTCTGGATTCACGCCCGACTACCGACGTGGTTCGTGCGCTTCAGGGCGCTGTACCGGGTCTGACCATCACATCTCCGAGCGGTGCTTTGGGTTCAACACCAAGTATTCGTCTGAGAGGTATGTCCGGATCATTGAACGGTGGTGGCGCACAGCCCCTGATCCTGCTCGACAACGTAGAGATCACCGACCTTTCGACCGTAAATCCTGACGATATCGAATCGATCTCCGTACTAAAAGATGCGTCTTCCGCTTCTATCTACGGTACCCGGGCAGCCTGGGGTGTTATGCTCATCACAACCAAATCCGGTAAGAAGAGCACTCCGACCCGCATCAAATATTCGAACAACGTTTCATGGGCGACTCCAACCCAGACCATCGAGATGGCTTCCGCCGCTGAAGGTGCGGAGATGGCGTTAACCGCCTACCGCCGTACCAACCCGACGCTGGCCAGATATGGCGCAGTCGGTATGTACGTGGATGATATCGCCGTTGAGAAAATGCGTGAATGGAAACGCCTTTACGGCGGCCAGGATCTTGGACCGGAAATGGTTTTAGGTCGTGACTTCGAGATCCGGGACGGATTTTTCTTCCCATACCGTGAATGGGATCCGGGAAAAGAGTTCATGAAAGACTGGGCGCCTCAGCAGAAGCATGACCTGTCATTCAGCGGCGGCAGCGACAAGATCACGTTCAATATCGGTGCCGGATATCTGGGCCAAACCGGTGTAATCAAAGTCAATCCGGACGAATTCGACCGTTATAACCTGACAATGAACCTGAACGCCGATGTTGCCAGCTGGTTCACCGCACGCGGCAAGATGATGTTCTCCAACACAAAGACCACTGAGCCTTTCTCATATGGTGGTACGACTTATGATCCGTTGTACTACCTCTACAGATGGCCGTCTCAATTCCCGTATGGTACCTATGAGGGCCTTCCTTTCAGAAACGCCATTACCGAGATTGAGCAGGCCAAAATGACCGATCGCACCAATAACCTTTCCCGGATTTCCCTGGGCGGTACCCTTAAGGTTGCCAAAGGATTAACGGTTGACGCGGACTATACCTTTGCAGGCTATAACGGTCACCGTCACGAAACCGGCGGATCTGTTGCAGCCCGTGATTTCTGGTCTACAGGCGCGGCCCTGACCTACAGAACTTATACTACGGATGCATACAACCGTGTGGTTTATGATTCAAACTGGAGCCGTTCAAACAACGGCCGCGTCGTAGCCAACTACTCAAAGAACATTAAGGATCACGCCCTGAAATTCATGGCCGGTGCTGAAGCCGAAACCTATGAATATGTGTTCCAGCGTTCAGACCGTCGCGGACTAATGGATCCTAACCGTGGCGAGCTTGACCTGACTTCCGGTGATCAGTTCACCAGCGGCGATCACAGCCACTGGTCAACCATGGGTGTATTCGGTCGCGTGAACTACAGTTTCAAGAACCGCTACCTGTTTGAAGTAACCGGTCGTTATGATGGTTCTTCAAGATTCCCTGCAAATGACCGGAATGCATTCTTTCCTTCTATGTCCGCAGGATACATCGTCAGTGAGGAAAAATTCATGGAGTTCACCAAGCCGTTCCTTTCCATGCTGAAACTGCGCGGATCATGGGGTACTGTCGGACACCAGAATGTGGGTAACGCGTTCCTGTCATTGATGAGCGCAAGCACTACCGGATGGATTGACGCCACAACCAATAAAAATACGATTGGCGTGAGTACACCGAGCGTTGTATCTCCTTCCCTGACCTGGGAAACGGTGGAAGATCTGAACCTTGGATTGGACACCAGATTCCTGAAGGACAAAGTGGGACTGAGCTTCGACTGGTACACCCGGACAACAAGTGATATGATCTCCGCAGGGGTTACCCTCCCAAGTTCATTCGGTGCGACCGCTCCGAAAAGAAACTACGGAGAAATGCAGACTAAGGGCTGGGAAGTTGCAGTGGACTTCAACCACGGATTTGAAAATGGCTTAAGAATCAATGCTTCAGCATCGTTGTCAGACTTCCAGGAGAAGATCACCAAATTCGCCAACACAACGATGACAACCACCAGCAACTACGAAGGAAAGATTTTAGGTGAGATCTGGGGTTATGAAACAGACCGTTACTTTACCAACGATGATTTCCAGCAGGATGCCAGCGGTAACCTGGTGCTGGTTAACGGAAGACCTGTCCTTAAGACTGGTATCCCGAATCAGACCCAATTTGAAAACTCCGGCTTCTGGTTCGGTCCTGGTGATATCAAGTACAAGGACCTGAATGGCGATGGTAAAGTTGATCAGGGTGCCAATACGGTTTCAAATCCTGGTGATCAGCGCGTTATCGGTAACTCTACTCCGCGTTACCAGTACGGATTCCGTGTAGGTGCAGACTGGAAAGGTTTCGACTTTGACGTCTACTTCCAGGGTGTAGGTAAACGTGACCTGTGGGTTCACTCTCCAGCGACCATCCCGGGTATTTCCATCGGTGAAGGCTGGTACCAGCATCAGCTTGACTACTGGACTCCTGAAAATCCGAACGCATTCTATCCTCGTCCGTCCAACGTTGGACAAACTCCGAATGTCACCAACTTCAAGATCCAGACCAAGTACTTGCTGAACATGGCGTACCTGAGAGCGAAGAACATCGCTCTGGGATATACACTTCCTGCAGCCCTGACTCAAAAAGTCAATATTCAGCGTGCCCGTCTATATTTCAGCGGTGAGAACCTGTTTGAGAAAGATCACTTAGGCAATCTGAGCATTGACCCTGAAGTTGACTATACTGAAAACGGACTGAATGACCCTAGGACCTTTGGTCGGGTGTACCCTTACAGAAGAACAGTTTCATTTGGATTACAGGTTACACTTTAAATTGATTTTTTATGAAAAAGAAAATATTATTACTTCTTATCTGTCCTTTACTGATTCTGGGATGCAAGAAAGATCTTCTGGAGAAACCTCCTCTTGATCAGCTGGAAGACGGTAGCTACTGGACAAGCGAATCGAATGTCCGGACCTTTGCCTGGAACTTCTATCCGCGGTACTTCCCCGGATACGCTGCAGGATTTGATCTTAGTTGGGGCGGATTCTTTACCGGCGAGTCACTGAATGATGATGTGGCCAGCAGTACCCGTTTTACCCAGCAGACTCCGACCTCCAATTCAACTTGGAGCGGGTCTTTCTCCTGGATCAGACGTGCAAACCTGTTCATCGAGAGAGTTAACACTGTGCCGATGTCCGATGAGGCTAAAGCGCACTGGACTGGTATCGCTCGTTTCTTCCGGGCGGTCGAGTACTCTAATCAGGTGAGCAACTTCGGAGACTTCCCATGGTATGAAACAGTCCTTAATGAGAACGATCCGGAACTCTACAGACCACGTGACCCGCGTACTTTTGTCATGGACAAAGTGCTTGCAGATTTCAAATTTGCTGCGGAAAATGTTCGTACGAACGACGGAAACAAGACCACTGTAAATCGCTACGCTGTTCTTGCGCTGATGTCACGGGTATTCCTGTTCGAAGGAACCTGGCAGAAGTACCACGGCGGCGACGCTGCCAAAGCTACGGAATACCTGGAAGCTGCTAAGTGGGCCGCAAACGAGGTGATCACCAAAGGCGGATATTCACTGGCTTCAGATTACCGCAGCCTGTTCAACTCTGCTGACCTTTCCTCAAATCCAGAGATCATTCTGTTCAGAAAGTATGAGAATGCTATCATAATGCACAGTCTGATGAGCTACGTGAACAAGGAAGCTCAGACTGGTTATACCAAAGATGCAGTTGACTCTTACCTGGGTGCAGACGGTCTTCCGATCGCTATTTCGACTACTTACCAGGGTGACCACACCATCTACGATGGTTCGGCTAAGAAAACTGCTGCGATGATCGGCCGTGATCCGCGGATCAATGCTACGTTTGCAGACAGTCTTCGCATCGCCGGTTACGTGAAAAACTACGGTTACTCTACATCCGGCTATGCGGTTATCAAATTCCTGGATGAAAAGGTTGTTGACCAGCCTGCCGGATTATCACAAACCAATATCTCTGACGCTCCTGAGATTCGTTATGGCGAAGTGCTGGTGAATTATGCCGAAGCAGCCGCTGAACTTGGTACATTGACCCAGGCGGACCTCGATCTGACCATCAACAGACTCCGCAACCGGGCAGGCTTCACTACCAAGCTTCCTGCTCTCCAGGTGATTGGCGGACAGCCGGCTATTAACGGCGCAGTGTATGATGATCCGAACCGGGATCCTTCGGTTCCTTCTCTGATCTGGGAGATCCGTCGCGAGCGCCGGGTTGAGCTGATGATGGAAGGTTTCCGTTATAATGATCTTCGCCGCTGGAAAAAGCTGGAGTATGTCGATCAGATCCTGAATAAGAACGCAAACCGCGGCGCATGGATTAAACGGTCAGACTATCCGAACGCAAAGGAGGTGAAGATTGAGAACGGCGCCTCTGAAGGTTACATCGTTCCTATCGACAACGACGCTTCCCTGAGAATCTTCTACGATCCGCGGGTATATCTTTCTCCGATCGGACCAGATCAGATTCAATTATACAAGGATCAGGGTGTTACATTAACCCAAAATCCAGGCTGGTAAGCAATCCGGTTAAATCAAAAGGAAAGCCGTCCCGACAGGGGCGGCTTTCCTTTTTTAAGGGGTTTCGGCATCCTGCGGCGTGATCAGAGGAACCCTGTTTCCGCTGTTGATTGCCTGAGTAACAGGGGCGCCGGAGACTGCCGGTTAAGGCTGTTTTTTTAAAATAAGTTGCGGTTTTCTGCGAAGAAATGGATATTATGCAACCAAATTCTGTTCTAAGGGGAATTTTCAAACTAACTATTTTATTATTTACCAAATCCACAAGTATGAAAAGAACACTACTTATGTTGTTTCTTGGCGTCTTTATGATGGCTTTTCAGGCCGTAGCTCAGAAAACGGTTACGGGAAAAGTTACAGATGAAGACGGACTTCCGCTTCCCGGTGTGTCCGTGAAGGTCAAAGGAACAACTACCGGAGCCAGTACCAATGCAGGGGGTACTTATTCGATAACTGCTAATCCCGGTCAGGTCCTCCGGTTCAGTTTCATCGGGTCTGTCTCCGAAGAACGCACGGTGGGAACCGAAAACACCATCAACATCGTTCTGAGATCCGATTCCAAAGCCCTGAGCGAGGTGGTCGTGACTGCACTTGGAATCAAGAAGGAAAAGAAGTCACTCGGGTATTCTGTCCAGGATATTCAGTCTGAAGAACTTCTTAAAAATAAGCAGGCGAATGTGATCAACTCGCTGAACGGTAAGATCGCAGGGGTTAACGTTACCAATTCTGGCGGTGCGCCTGGATCGTCGGCTTCGATCGTTATTCGTGGAGGTACCTCCCTGGAGCGCGATAACCAGCCGTTATTTGTGATCGACGGTATGCCGATGGATAACTCTACCGGTCAGGGCGACAACAGTGCGTTCGACGGTACCGTGAACCTTTCGACGACCAACAGTAACAGGGCAATGGACCTGAATCCAGAGGATATCGAAAATATTTCGGTCCTGAAAGGACCTGCCGCGGCGGCTCTTTACGGGCTGCGTGCTGCTGCCGGTGCGATTATTATTACTACCAAAAAAGGTAAAGAAGGCGTGACCGACGTTTCTTTCAGCTCGCGCTTCATGAGCAACTGGGTTAATAAGCTGCCCGAACAGCAGTCGTTATATAAGCAGGGCTCATACTACTCAAATACATTTACAGATCAGACCCCCCGTTCCTGGGGCGATAAATTCCAGTCGGGCGAAACGATCTACGATAACATGGCCGATTTCTTCCAGACCGCCTATGCTTACGACAACAGTCTGAATATTTCCGGTGGCTCCAAGAACGGTAACTTCTACCTGTCTGCATCCAATCTTGCACAGTCAGGAGTGGTTCCGACCACTGACTTCAACAGAAGCACCATCCGTTTCAACGGTGAGCAGAAAGCTGGCATCTTTACATTCGGCGTGAACGCCTCTTATGCTAACAGCCAGTCGAAGAAGACGCTGACCGGTAGCGGACTCTGGGGATCCGGCGGGTCCGGCTACATGGAGAGTATTATCGCATGGCCGCGGAACAATGATATGAGCAACTGGCTGAATGCAGACGGATCTAAAACCCGCCTTCTTCCCAACCTGTCGCTGGATGAAGATGTTGACAATCCTTACTGGCTGATCAACAAGAACCCGCAGGAAGATGAGACCGACCGGTTTATCGGTACGGTTTATTCCAGTGTAAAGGTCACCGACTGGTTCGATGCCACCTACCGCCTGGGTATCGACAATTACGGCACCAAATACAGCAGTCTTATTTCCCCGGGATCCAGCGTAAAGATCGGCTGGCAGAACGGGATGCTGTCTGAAACGAACCGGAACTACAGTTATCTGAACTCGAATCTGATGCTGAATTTCCATAAGACCCTGATGGAGAACTGGGATGCAAGCCTTGTTTTGGGTACCACTGCAGAGGATACTTATCTCAGGTCCAACTCGCACCGCGCGGAGAACTTTACGATTCCATCTTTCATCAGCGTGAACAACGCCGCTCATGAAGACCAGTATCTGACCCAGAATAACACCCGTAAGAGGTTATTCGGCGTCTATGGCGATTTCAGGCTCGCTTACAAGAACATGGTTTACTTAAGCGTGACCGGGCGTAATGACTGGTCATCGACCCTTCCGAAGCAAAACCAGTCATTCTTCTACCCGTCATACAGCGGTAGTTTCGTATTCACTGAACTGCTTCCGCAAAGCAATATACTTTCCTTTGGTAAGGTCCGCGCTTCATGGGCAGAGGTCGGAAAGGACGCCCCTGCATACCAGACGAATACTTATCTGTTCGGACCTGAGCTGACCATCGGCGGCGGTTTCCGGAACTCATGGACCCGCGGAAACGCCCTGCTGAAACCTGAAACCACCGTTTCTAAGGAATTCGGTGTCGATCTGCGTTTTCTTCAGAACCGCCTGGGAATCGATGCGACATACTACATCAACAACAGCCGTGATCAGATCCTGCAGCCGCGCGTAAGTAACGCGACAGCCTATATCCTGAGCTACGTGAACGTAGGTGAGATCGAGAACAAAGGTATCGAGGTAAGCCTGAATGCAAATCCCGTCAAGAAAGCGAATTTCAACTGGGACGCGACCCTTAACCTTTCCCGCAACAAAGGAATTGTGAAGGAGCTTCCAGGCGCATTGCCTATCCTTTACGTGACCGATGTGCAGGTCGGTAACGCAAAAGCAGCCTCTTTTAATGAGGGCAACTTCATGGGACTCAGCGGCTCTAAATGGCAGACCGATGAAGACGGAAATCTGCTGCTTGACTGGACTACCGGTTACCCGCTTACATCCTCGCTGACAACTACGCCGGTAGGTAACCGCGAACCAAAACTGATCGCCGGTTTAAACAACAGTTTCACCTATAAGAACTGGGACCTTTCCTTCCTTTTTGACTTCCGGCTGGGCGGCGACGTCTATAACGGAACCGAATATCTGCTGACCGCCTACGGTCTGAGCAGGGAAACCGAGAACCGGGGAAATACCATTTCGTTTACCGGTAAATCACTCAATCCTGCGACTTCGCAATACGAGACCGTGACTAGAGATGTGGTGGCCACCGAAAAGTATTATCGCGATATCTATTTGAACAATGCTCCTTTCTTTATTGAGGAAGTGAACTGGCTTCGCCTGCGTTCCGCATCCCTTGGTTTTTCACTTCCAAAGGCTGTCCTGAACCGGGTGAAGTTTGTAAAGGGTGCGACCATTACTGCTACGGGTACCAACTTGCTGTTGTTAACCAACTATTCAGGTATGGATCCTGAAACCAGTGCGGCCGGTGCGGGGGTGATCGGTTCGGGTTCTGTCGGTATTGACTACGCAGGGGTTCCGGCTACTGCCGGCTTCGCACTTGGATTGAATGTTAAGTTCTAAGGAGTAAATCAAAAAAATGATACGGCATCCCGGGTGACCGGGATGCGTTGATACCAACTAGAAAAATTCTGATGAAAAAAATAGTTTATATTCTGGTCCTTTCGCTTGGGTTAACGTCCTGCGAAAAATGGATTGATATCAATGACAACCCGAATAGTGCCAACGCCGGCGTTCCGACACCGGAGCAACGGCTGGCACCGATCGTGGCACAGTTTGCGGATGCCTATGAAAGCGCCGGAACGAGGGCCGCGTTCCTTTCCCAGCAGCTGGCGGTTACCTATGCTGTGAACAACAACTGGAATCTTACCCGGTGGTATTCGAACGCCTCCAGCGCCAACTGGCCATGGCAGGCGTGGTATGTGAACTCGGCGGTGAACATCCGTCCGCTGATCGAGTCCGCTGAGAAAGTTCAGGCTTATCATTATATCGGAGCTGCGAAAATTATGAAAGCCTGGGGCTTCGGTACGTTTGCAGATTTCTATGGAATGATGCCATATGACGAGTTTGACGATCCTGCCACGATCACTCCGAAGTTTGATGACGGATCATACATTCAGGAAAAAGTGCTCGCACTCCTGGATGAGGCGATCCTTGATCTTCAGAAAACCCAGGGTCCGGCGGCCCCTCCGCTTTCAAAGGGTGACATCCTCAATAACGGAAATGTAGATAACTGGATCCGTCTGGCCTATGGTCTGAAAGCGCGGTTCCTGAACCACCTCACCAAGAAAGGAAACTATAACCCGCAGGCGGTACTGGATGCCGTGGCCAAGGCGCCTCAGGTTCCGGCACAAAGCTCCATCCTTCAGTACATTGATGAGACACCGGTCACTTCTGCAGCAAAAGAAGCGCTGCAGTATACCAATACCGGTACGACAGCACGTATCACGAAGCTGTATTACGACTATCTGACGAACAACTACACGGGCGCTCCAACCGGTGCAAACAATGTGGAGGATCCGCGGATTGACCTGCTGATCCCGAGCTACCAGGCGCCTGACGGCCAGATGGTGCGAACCACTCCTGTGGATATGCAGAGTGACCTGCCAAAAACCGGCCCGCTCAATGCCTATAATGCCGGAACGAATAAGTTCACCAATAAGGACTCTGTCTATGTCATGCTGAGAGCGACGCCCGCGAACCCTTCAGCGGGTCAGCGGATCATGTCGACCGGTACCTGGTACACCAAAAGGGGCGCAAAAGGCCTGTTGCTGACCAGTGCGGAGATGAAGTTTATTGAGGCGGAAGCGAAATTCAGAATGAATAGTACAGGGGAGGCTTTGACTGCCTACAAAGACGGTATCCGGTCCCACATGACCATTCTGGGAATTCCATCCGGCGCGATCGAGACCTATCTGGCCAGTACGTCTGTTGTTCAAAATCCAGCAGATCTGACTCTGAGTCATATTATGATCCAGAAGTACATCGCGCTTTCCTATTCGCCTGAGTTATGGGTCGACCTGAGAAGAAATAACTTCTGTGCGGATGCATCCGGAAACTACAACGAAGCGGCAGGTGTTTATAAAGGATTCAACAGGCCATCCCACGTATTTGCGGAAGCCTATCCGAATTCGACGGACTGGCCTCGCCGTTTTGCAGTGCCCAGTTACGAGATCAACTATAACATTCAGCAGGTGCTGAAGGCCAATCCGAATGCGGCCGGACTGACCTACCTGAACGAGCCGGTATGGTGGGATAAACCATAACAGGACCGTTAATCACGCTCAAAAGACCGCCTTCCTGAAGGCGGTCTTTTTTTTTTTGCGCTGTTCCGGAAGGATCAGGGCGGTCCCGATGCCTGCCTCCCCGGAGATGCACCCTGCCGCTGCGGCGGAGCCGAATTTCCATGATTCATGCTTTTATTCTGTTTAGTTCAATGCCATTCAAAACCATTTGCAGTGAAAACTTCTTATATGTAAGAATCAATAATCCAGAATGTTATGAAGAAAATTTACTTGCTCAAGGTAAAATTCGTTCTGGCTTTTACCTTCTCACTCTTTCTTTTCTTTCCACTTCTTCTGAGGGCGCAGGATACCCGGTATACCATTAGCGGCAGGGTAACCGATGCGGCCACCAGGGAGTCGGTGCCGGGTGCGCTGGTGAAGGTCGAGAACACCAGTTACGCCACGTCGACGAATGCTGATGGCGAGTTCACCCTGACTGTCAGTGCCGTTCCGGGAAACTATCAGGTTCGGTTTTCATTTCTCGGTTACCGGGCGCAGACAAAGACCATTACGCTGGGTACAGCGACCTCGGTGACACTGAACGGGGAGTTGTCTCAGGATGCGGTCGGTCTCGATGAAGTGATTGTTACCGGTACTTCCGCCGGAACTACCCGGAAACAACTTGGAAACTATGTCAGTACCGTGAGGGGCGATGACCTGAACAAGGCATCCTCAGGCAATGTTCTGGCGGCCCTGCAGGGTAAGTCGGCAGGTGCACAGATCGTTCAGAACTCGGGCGACCCCGCGGGCGGTATCTCCGTGCGGCTTCGGGGGATCAGCTCGGTAAACTCCTCCTCCGAGCCGCTGTACATCGTTGACGGGGTGATTGTCAGCAATGCCACGACCAGGGTGACGAACACGTCGAGCAATTATGACGGCGCCAATTTTGTCGGAAATATCGGGCAGAACCGCCTGGCAGATATCAATCCGAATGATATTGAACGGATCGAAGTCCTCAACGGTGCCGCCGCCGCCGCGATATATGGCTCGAGGGCCAACTCCGGGGTGATCCAGATCTTCACCAAACGCGGCAGCAGTGGTACGCCCGTGATCAGTTTTTCAACGAACGTTACCACCAGCGAGTTGAGAAAGAAGATCCCTGTAAACCACGCGCCGGTCAAATTCGGCGGCGGGGTCAACGAAGTTACCCAGGATATTCTGACCCCGACCCTTACGACCACAACGCCGGTTACGAGGTATGATTATCAGGATTATATCTTTCAGGCGGGGACAGGTACCGATAATAACCTTTCTGTGGCAGGCGGCCGGGATAATACCAAGTACTACACCTCTGCATCCTATTTTTTTAATGAAGGCATTATCAAGAATACCGATTTCAGAAGATTCTCATTCCGGGCTAACCTGGACCAGGTTCTTTCCAAGTGGGCGTCCTTCAGTGCAGGGCTGAACTACGTGAACAGCGCAGCACATGAAAAGCCGGACGGAAACTCATTCTTCTCTCCTATGAACTCAGTAACGATCATCGGAAACTTTCATGATATCTTTACCCGGGATGCCCTCGGGAATTTGCCGGCTGTCGGTGAACGGGGCCGGGTAAACCCGGTTTCCGTTATTGAGGATATCAAGCAGCGTTCGGAGACGAACCGTATCATCTCCAACGTCTCCCTGAAAATCTTCCCTGTGGAGAACCTGACGATCGATTACACGGTCGGGGTAGATAATTCCGGCCAGGACGGAACGACCTATATTCCTCCGTTCGCCTATAACGTGAGCACGGGCTTCTATGGCGGTGGTCCGACACTGGACCCCGCGCTTAACGGCTATGCCAGTACGGCAACCAATACCTCGTTCCTGTTCAATAATGATCTCAACGTGAATTATGAATGGAGGATCTCCGATGCCCTCGCTTCAACCAGCCAGCTGGGCCTTTCCTACCAGTATGAGAAGCAGAAGTATACGCTGCTGAACGGTCGGGGGCTGGCTCCGTTCGTGCAAACGGTAAACGGGGCGAGCACTGTCCTGCCCAGTGTGGACGGCCGGAGTGAATATTCCATAAGCGGCGCCTATCTCCAGCAGAATTTTAAGTTCAGAGACCACCTGTTCCTGACCGGGGCCATCCGGGTTGACCAGTCCTCCGTTTTCGGTGAGGATCAGCGCAGCCAGAATTATCTCAAGGGCAGCGCCAGCTATGTCCTGTCTTCCGCCGATTATTGGAAAAACATGGGGCTCGACTCCTGGTGGGACCTTTTCAAGCTAAGGATCGCCTATGGCGAATCCGGCAATCTGACCGGTATCGGAGCGTATGACCGCTTTAACTCGTACTCCACTCAGTCATTTTTAGGCCGGACTTCACTGTTCTCCAGCGCAACCCTGGCCAATGAAAACGTGAAGCCGGAGCGCCAGGCCGAGCTGGAAGTCGGAACGGATCTCTCGTTCTTAAAGAACAGACTGGGCGTACAGTTCAACTGGTACCGCAAAAAAGTCAGCGATCTGCTGATCGCCAGGGTTGTGGCGCCAACGACCGGATTCTCCAGTCTGCTGGACAATGTCGGGTCGCTGGAAAACAAAGGAATTGAACTCGTGCTGAACGGTTCACCCGTTAATGGGGAAGGATTTAACTGGGACGCTTCCTTCATATTCAACCGAAACCGGAATAAGGCCCTGAACGTGGGCGGTCTCAGGTTATTCAGCACTAACGCCGGTGCCCCCGTTGCCATAATTGACGGCGCCCCGATCGGGGTATTCTACGGAACGTTTTTCGCCCGGGATTCGAACGGAAATCTGCTGACCAACGCAGCCGGCATTCCGCAGCTGGAACGTGGTGTTCAGAACAGTGCAACGACGTATACTCCGCAAAGGGGCCCCGATGGTCTGCCGCTTGCTACAGGAACCCCGCTCCGGAGGATTCTCGGCGATCCCAACCCCGATTATACGCTTTCGTTCGTAAACGATTTCTCTTATAAAAAACTGGCCCTGCGGGTCCAGCTCGACGCGGTCCAAGGGGTTGACGTCTGGAATGCGGACTGGAGAACCCGGCAGGGCGTAGGAAACGGCGAAGTTGCCGAGCAGGAGCACCTCGGGTTACTGCCCAGAGGCTATATCGCGGGTGTATATGCGACTGAAGAGTGGCGTATCGATGATGGTTCGTTTGTCAAGCTTCGGGAAGTGTCATTGAGCTATTCAGTAGGTCAGCTGAAGTTTTTCAAGGATCTTACGCTGCGGCTGAGCGGTCGGAATCTGGTATCCTGGGATGACTACAAGGGCTATGACCCCGAGGTCAATGCAGGCGGTCAGAGTACCATACTGCGGGGCATCGACTTCGGCGCCGTACCTATTCCGCGGACTTTCAGTTTTGGTTTACAAGTTAGATTATAACTAAAATTTCAGAAAATGAATCGCACCCATTTCTCCAAATATGTCCTGGTACTCCTTGCGCTGTTTTTCTCCAGCTCATGTGATAAGGAATATCAGGATCCGTCAAGAGCTACTGAAGAGGTGGTCTTCAGTTCTCCCAAGGGCCTGACCGGCGTCGCCGTAGGGCTGCAGAGGGTCTATACCGCTGGCCGCGCGAGTTCGCTGTTCAACTCCATAACGGCCAACGGGTTTGTTACGAACGAATTGTTCCTCGTCAATCCCGGAAATATCCCTGAGCTTCAGCTGTACACCGGGGGGCAGACGATAGACGGTACGAATACGGTCCTGGCAGGTCTCTGGAGCAGCAGCAATAAGATCATTTATGATGCGAACCTGGTTATTTCCAACGCTGAAAACCTCGCCGACAAGGGTTATGCCAGCGGACTGATCGCTTATTCGACTATCTTCAAGGCTCTCGCACTCGGCAACCTCGCGATGACATGGGAGCAGGTGCCTTCCGGTCTTGGGCAGGATGTCACCTTTGTTCCTCGCGTGGAAGGGTTCACGGCTGCCATCGCCTCAATCGATCAGGCGCAGGCCGCCATTGCGGCCAACCCGATCAGTCCTTCGTTTCTGTCGTCCATACCTCCGGGCATCGACATTCCCAATACGCTTAATGCCCTGGAGGCGCGCTATGCCTTGTTCGCCGGGAACTATCAGTTGGCTCTGACTGCGGCACAGAGCGTGGACCTTTCCGTTGCATCAGCCTTCAATTTCGATGCTGTGACCCTGAATCCGATTTTTGAAGTGGCGACCTCGACCAACAACGTTTTTCAGCCGCTGAACGAACAGCTGGGGCTTACCGGAAGCCTGGCGCCCGACCCTGCGGACCAGCGGGTTCCTTTCTACACAACCATCAATCCGACGATCCTGCCCCGCGTGCGGATCAACGGGTTTGGGGTTGCCGGCGATACGCCCTGGCCGGTCTACCTTCCGGGAGAGATTATGCTGATAAAAGCCGAGGCATATGCGCGGACGGGAGATCTTCAGAATGCCCAGACCGAACTGAACCGGGTTATCACAAAGACTCCGGCATCGGATCCGTTTGGTGTCGGGGCCGGACTTCCGGCCATTACGGCGACCTTAACCGAGGACCAGCTTTTGGAAGAGATTTATAAGCAGCGTTCCATAGAACTTTTCATGTCCGGGTTACGCCTGGAAGATATGCGGAGATTCAACCGGCCGGAAACGGAAAGGAAAAGAACCTTTTTCCCATATCCGTTTACGGAAAGGGATAATAATCCGAATACGCCTGCTGATCCGGCATCTTAGTTAACCAGTCATCCGGTCATTGGCTTCGGGCAGTGACCGGATGACTTTCTCAACCGGTTCCGCAACGCGCAATGACTGTTGACCCACAGGTCTGTACTTCTTACGAACACTCCACTTACGCACAACCGGCCGACCGATCCCCACAAGCCCTGTAAATTATTTTCCCCACTATGGGGATTGCCGGTCACTGTCGGCAGACGCCCCCCCCTGGTTGGTAAACGAATCATCCGCCCGCTGTGTTCCCATATTGCAAATAAAGTATCACTTAAGGAAATAAAATTAATTCTGGAGAAATATTTGATTTGATATTTGTCCAGCTTGCCCTGCCCGGATGACGGGTGCAGGGGGCTGTGATGTGTATGGAAATCAGTAGCTACTTCTTTCCGGTGTCTGGGGGAACGCAATGCAATTTGCGTTACAGGAAGTCTGCTGTGCGCAGAAACGTTCAGAGATGGCAAGTCAAACGGATATTCCATTTGCTGCTGGCCTTGTCATTTCTGCTGAGCTTCCTGAATGGAACCGCACAAACATACCCCGGTGCTGCATTGCGCGAAGCCGGGCCGTACGATTTTGAAATAGACAATCCTGCCAATTCGGGGGTCCTGGACCGGATTACGGTTACTGACCTGGGGCACAACAGATACGTCGAGTTCCATGTTATCAAAGGTTATACATACAGGTTTTCTGTAAACAATGCTTTTACCGGTGCCGGCAATAACGAAAACCTGACCATCTTCAACGCAGCCGGCAATGGCTATTTAAACGGATTCAGCTCCGGTGCAAACGGAGCTACCATAAACAACTGGAAGTCTTCCATATCCGGGGTTATCAAGGTGTTGCTGACCCGTACAGGCAATGGGAACACAAGAGGAACATTAACGTCGGAGTTGATATCCATTGGGAATACGCAGGATGACCAAGCTCTTTATGGCACAGATTCATGGATCGGCCATGTCTACAACTGGTCCGGCGTCACCCCTCCGGCTCCGTTTGTGTCCAATCAGTATGCGGGATATTACGAGGTCGGGACAGCTGTGCTGAATGAAAACTTCGGAGGACCGGATGCTAATTTCGACATTTTTTCCTCCTCGACTGTGCGAGCCAGGATGCATAGTGAGACCTTTGCGGTCAGATACCGGATGCGATCCACCCGGCCAGCGGGCTGTTATACTGCAACCGTATCCGCGGACGACGGGGTAAGGTTGTATGTTGATGGGGTTCGTGTCATTAACGAGTGGCGGGAGCAGTCCGAAACCACGTTCAGTGCTCCGATCTACCTGAGCGGTTCCAGTGAGTTGGTTCTGGAATATTACGAAAACGGGGTAACGAATGTCGTTACGTTTGACCTTGCCCTTAACGCGCTTGAAGTTACCCAGCCGGTATTTAGTCTCGGCACGGCTTCCTCCCGGTGTTTAGGTGGAGGAAGTGATACTTACACTGCCTCGTCGTCAAACAGCACCGCCCTTACCTATTCGATATCAGGTGCCGGCTCCAGCACGATCAACCCGGCGACCGGCACGGTAAACTGGGACCCTGGTTTTTCGGGTACTGCAACGATCACTGCAACTGCCCAGGGATGTAATGGTCCGAAGTCCGCGACACACAAAGTTACTGTCAATCCCTTACCGGTAATAATCTCCGAACCTTCCGATATTGCTGTTTGTGAAAATGTCGATGCCCAGTTCAAGGTATCTGCCACCGGTGCGGGTCTGAGCTATCAGTGGCAGGCGGATTACCTCGGTAGCTGGGTGAACGTCCCTAACGGAAGTCCGTTGCCGGGAATCGTTGTCTCCGGCGCGACAAGTCCGACACTGACGATCCGCGCGTCCGCTGCCTATGCAGGGAATATTTCATTTCAGGTTGTGGTCACCTCGTCCTCCGGCTGCACTGTCAAATCACAGCCTGCAATTCTGACCGTCAATCCGGTTATCGGGAATAATACGATCAGCGCTCCGCAATCCATTTGCAGCGGATCCAGCCCCGCGGCGCTTTCCGGAACCACGCCCAGCGGCGGCAGCGGCGTCTACAGTTATCTATGGCAGAGTTCCCCTGATAACAGTACATGGACCGATATACCTTCGGCGACAGCTCCCGGATACGCTCCGGGCGTATTGACGGCTACCACCTACTACCGTCGCATTGTGTCAGCGGGTCCCTGCAGCCCGGCAATCAGTCCCTCTGTCCAGATTATGGTTAATCCCCTTCCGGCAACTCCGGCTGCAAGCGTGACAGCTCAGCCCACCTGCAGTACGGCTACCGGTACTATTACGGTCGCCGCTCCGACAGGGGCAGGGATAACGTATTCCATAGACGGAACTAACTATCAGCCAGGTGCGGTGTTTACCGGGGTAGCACCGGGAACCTACAGCGTTACTGCAAAGAGTGCGGCCGGTTGTATATCCGAAGGGACCACGGTCACTGTAAATCCGCAGCCCGCAACCCCGATAGCGACTATCACAGCGTCAGGACCGGTGTCGTTGACGTATGGAGGCAGTGTAACGCTTACAGCCAATAGTGCTGCAGGATATTTGTGGTCTAATGGCGCGACCACACAAAGTATTACACTCAAAAATGTAGCTGAAAGCGGCAATTATACAGTTACCGTCACGAATAGTGCCGGTTGTTCAGCTAGCTCGTCCGTAACTTCCGTAACGATCAGTAAGGCAACATTGACCGTTGCGGCGAACAATCAAACGAAGACCTACGACGGCACCAATCATTCGGGAGGAAACGGGGTAACCATTACCGGTTTTGCAGGAACCGATGGTGTAAGCTCACTCGGAGGCAGCCTGGTTTATGGGGGTACTTCCCAGGGTGCGCGTAATGCCGGTTCCGGCTATTCGATCATCCCTTCCGGTTATACTTCCGGGAACTACAATATTACGTATGTGAGCGGCACGCTGGCGATCGATAAGGCCGGCCTGACGGTCACGGCGGCAAACCAGAGTAAGACCTACGGATCACCGAATCCTTCACTCACATTCACCTATGCTGGTTTCGTCGGCTCAGACAATGCCGAAAGCCTGACTACGGCCCCGGTATCCGCTACCGCTGCCACACTCACTTCGGGTGTCGGAACGTATCCGATAACCATATCCGGGGGTGTATCCTCCAATTATACCTTCACCTATGTAGGCGGCATCCTGACCGTGAATCCGAAGGATCTGACCGTTGCGGCGAACAATCAAACGAAGACCTACGACGGCACCAATCATTCGGGAGGAAACGGGGTAACCATTACCGGTTTTGCAGGAACCGATGGTGTAAGCTCACTCGGAGGCAGCCTGGTTTATGGGGGTACTTCCCAGGGTGCGCGTAATGCCGGTTCCAGCTATTCGATCATTCCTTCCGGTTATTCTTCGTCGAACTACTCCATTACATACGTTCCGGGGACTTTAACGATCAACCCACTGGCGGCCACCTTAGCCGCCTCACCGGCGACTAAAGTCTATGGGACACCGGATCCGACGTTTACCGGAACCTTAGCCGGCTTCCTGTCGGGAGACAATGTGACGGCGAGCTACAGCCGGACTGCGGGGGAAAGCGTTTCGGGCAGTCCGTATA
>CBINHC010000004.1:0-299020 GCA_966250385.1 uncultured Sphingobacteriaceae bacterium
CACAATGAATGGAAGAACATTGATCTTATCCGGGTGCTGTGCCGCATCATGGACCAGAAACTGGGCCGGCCGGAAGGCACGTCTGAAAAGTTGATCACTTTTGTGACCGACCGGGCAGGCCACGACCTGCGTTATGCCATTGATTCATCCAAACTACAGCGGGAACTGGGCTGGAAGCCGAGCCTGCAGTTTGAGGAAGGGCTCGAAAAAACCGTGGAGTGGTACCTTGCCAACGAAGAGTGGCTGAACGATGTGACGTCAGGCCACTATCGGTCTTATTACGAAGAACAATACGCTGAAGGATAATTTCATGAAAGGAATCATATTAGCCGGCGGTTCCGGCACGCGGTTGCACCCCCTAACCCTAGCGGTAAGTAAGCAAATGATGCCGGTGTATGATAAACCGATGATCTATTACCCGTTGTCTACACTTATGCTGGCAGGCATTCGGGAGATTCTAATTATATCGACTCCGCACGATCTTTCTGGCTTTCAAAAACTGCTAGGTGACGGCTCCAGGCTAGGTTGCCAGTTTTCATATGCTGTTCAAGAACAGCCGAATGGACTGGCTCAGGCTTTTGTGATAGGAGAGTCATTCATTGGCCAGGAAAAGGTTGCCTTAATCTTGGGCGACAATATTTTTTATGGGGACGGAATGAGTAACCTCATGCAGGAGATAAATGACCCGGATGGAGGAGTTGTATTTGCCTACCAGGTGGCGGACCCGGAGCGCTATGGGGTCGTTCAGTTCGGTCAGGACAATCGGGTACTGTCGATTGAAGAAAAACCGGCCCAGCCTAAGTCCAGTTATGCTGTTCCCGGCTTGTATTTTTATGATAACGACGTTGTCCGGATTGCGAAAAATATCAAACGCTCGCCTCGGGGTGAGTATGAGATTACCGACATAAATAAAGAATACCTCCGGCGAGGAAAACTGAAGGTCGGTGTTTTAAGCCGTGGCACGGCCTGGCTGGATACTGGAACATTCAATTCACTCATGCAGGCTGGTCAGTTTGTCCAGGTGATTGAGGAAAGGCAGGGCTTGAAGATCGGCTGTATCGAAGAGGTGGCTTATCGCATGGGCTTCATCACCGAGGATCAGCTCCGCGAATTGGCCCAGCCCTTGGTAAAGAGCGGTTACGGCCAGTATCTGCTCAGAATAGTGAAATAGGACATCCCCTTGCGTACTTAAATGTGAGCGTGTTTAGCCGCTTTACACCTTGGGAAGTTATGGCGGTTCCGAGGTGTGCGAACAGCAGGAAACTTGCATGCAGCGGTGTAATGTACACGCCCAAGATCTTCTGTTCCAGGTTATCTGGCATGATCGTCTCACTGTTTTATCGGCTCCCGCTCAAAGCTTGAGATGCGGTCTCTCCGAGTATCGATCGATTCGTACCTCTGCTGGTCTTTACCTGCTTAGTAATCTTGCCATTCCGATGGTTCCCGGATTGCCATTCATCGGTATTCAGATGTGTTGCCATCTCAGCATCCAGCGCTGCTTCCAGGAAGCTTTTTAATAGCGGCAGAGACGACGTCTTTACCAAAAAAGATTTTGCCCTTTCACACACTTGGTTTTACACTTACTTTCTGAAACAACGCCTAGGGATTCCTCAGTGTGTGTTAACATATTGACAGGTTGACCTACAGCCTCGCATCAATTATTTCTCTATCCAATGCCCCTTTCGCATCAAAGATCACTGCTTTGGAACATTTCTTTAAAATTTGGAAGTCGATCTCTGTAAAATCATCATGGCAAACGGCCAGAATAATTGAATCGTACTTCCTTTCATCGAGACAATTGATGAGGTCCAACCTAAACTCTTTGTGGACATCCTTCTTATCCGCATAGGGATCATAGACATCCACTTGTAAACCAAACTGCCGAAGCTCGTTATAAATATCAATTACTCTAGAGTTCCTAATATCCGGGCAGTTCTCTTTAAAGGTAATTCCGAGGATCAAGGCGTTGGCGCCCTGAATGGTATGACCTTTCTTGATCATGAGTTTAATGACCTTGTTCGCGACGAACATGCCCATGTTGTCGTTCACCCGTCGGCCGGATAGAATGACCTGCGGGTGGTACCCTAACGATTCTGCTTTGTGGGCCAAATAATATGGATCTACTCCAATACAATGCCCGCCAACCAGACCCGGCTTATATTTCAAAAAGTTCCATTTAGTGGCAGCGGCATCAAGGACATCCTGAGTGTCAATGCCAATGCGATCAAAGATCAGGGCGAGCTCGTTTACGAACGAAATGTTAACATCCCGGTGTGCATTTTCAATTGCCTTCGAAGCCTCCGCCACCTTGATGCTAGGGGCCTTATGAGTTCCGGCGGTGATGATGCTGCTATAGAGTTGGTCTACCAGTTCTGCTGTGTCGGGAGTGGAACCGGAAGTTACCTTCTTGATTTTGGTGAGTGTGTTCACTTTGTCTCCCGGATTGATTCGCTCAGGTGAATAGCCGCAGTAAAAATCCTCATTGTATTTCAGTCCTGAATACTTTTCCAATACCGGAACACAATCCTCTTCGGTACACCCGGGATAAACTGTGGATTCGTAGATCACCAAATCGCCCTTCTTGAGCACCTTGCCCAGAAGTTGTGAAGCCCCGAGTAGAGGCTTGAGGTCAGGAGCTTTGAACTGGTTGATCGGCGTCGGAACCGTAACAATATAGATGTTGCAATTCTGGAGATCGTCTGGGCTGAAAGAGAAACTCAGCCCCCGGTCGCCGCTGAGAGATGATACATGCCGGAGATCTTCCAGGCTGGCTTCATTTGTACGGTCTTCACCCCGGGATAGCTCGAGGATCCTCTCTCTATTAATATCGAAACCGAGAGCCCGATACTTTTTGGCAAACTCGATAGCCAAAGGAAGACCCACATAGCCAAGGCCAATAACAGCAATTCTGTAATCATTCATTTTGGAATACTCAATTATTTCGGAATAAAACTAAATGAAAAAAATAAAATCCAGAGAGCGCATTCACGCCTATTTTCAAGTCACCTATGGGCGCCCCGCTACACTCAGCATGCAGCACTCAGCATGATGCAGAGGTTATTGTTGTTCGCGGTGGAATCGGGACCTATGAGCGTATCGGCAACGAGTGGGTTATCTTGGAAATTGCTTCCCAGGGGATCTGCCGGCTCGAGATAAGCTACGGATGATAACTGTGATTTCAAGATCCTGAAATGTGTAATTGAGGTCAATCGAACGCAATGGATTAGAATTGTCGATAGGCTGCGCAAATTAAGTAAGCGCTTTCGCTTTGGGGACTAGCATTTAAGCCAGAAACGGACGTCGATCCTGCGACTTCGGCGGTGACATGGTTGACGAGCTTCTCAAAGAAGGGACTACAGTTTGTGCAATCGATCTGGAAGCGATGAACACTGTTCGTACACTGATCGGTGATAAAATAGGACCGAAAATGACAGATTGCGGCATCTGTTATTATAGTATCGGTAGAAAAGTAATTGACGCAAGGGTGTACGGAAAGCGGATACTAGTGACCGGGTCGGCCGGGCTTTTAAAGTCTCATCTGTGTGTGACCGGTTTATCAATGAGAGGTTTCATGTCATTGGGATGGCAACGTGGGCACCGGCGATTTGAACAACATTAAACACCTGTTAAAACGACCCAACTTTGAATTCAACAATCATGACGTTTCAACCTTCGTCCACCTTTCCGAAAACGACCCACGTATTCATTTTGCATCACCGGCGAAGCCAAGCGGTTCGAGGGGGGGATGGATATGGCCTACCACACCTTTCATGGACTGGAAACAAGCATCGTCCGCATCTCCTATGGTTGCTGATGTGGCAGAATCCTTTAGTGGCCATGCCATCCTGAGGATGGGACAGTGTTTGGACATCGTTCCAGAGCCGCTCGTTCTGTAATGAGGACGACCTGAAAGAAGGTATACATCAATGGTTATACTTTAATTATCTCTATCCAATAAACATCGGAAATCAGCATGAAATTACGATCATGGAGTTTGGTGACGAAGTTATTAAGCTAACCGGCACCCACAGGACTTTATCTGTAAGGATTTCCCAAAGGAGGCCCCAAACAGCCTCGTCAGGACACCACCAAAGGCGAAAGGATTGCTAGGCTAGGAACCGAAGGTAAGCCGGGCGAAAGGTATCAAGATTGCTTGCTAATATTTCAAGAGCACCTGAAAAGTTCAATACAAAGATATTGCAAACTATAGGTAAATAGGTCTTCTAAGTTAGGGGATGAAACCCTTAGTTAAATTTTTGCGATCTTACGGCTCATAATAGTAGATTGTTTCAAGTGTGGGCCATTCTCGGTTCAAGGATTTGCCGTTCCCTCAACCAAACCTACCGTTCATCTAGAATTTTCGATCGGTAAGCGCATCTATTGCTATCTTTGTTGCCTTCTTTCGTTTAATAATATTATGGTGACGAAGATTCTTAAAACAATGTCTAAGAATTGAAATAAACTCCCTATTTTAGCGGGATTTTTGATGATTAACAAATAGAAATAAATTTACTCATATAAAATGAAGGTTGCTTTAATAACAGGAATTACTGGGCAAGATGGCGCATATCTGGCCGAGTTCTTATTAAACAAGGGCTATTTTGTGCATGGGATAAAACGGAGAAGTTCTTTGTTTAATACCGAGCGGATCGACCATCTTTACCAGGATCCTCATGAGAGTAATCTACGTCTGAAGCTTCATTACGGTGATCTTACCGATTCTACCAATCTTATCCGGATTATTCAGGAAAGCCGACCGGATGAGATCTATAACCTGGCGGCGATGAGCCATGTTCATGTGAGCTTTGAAACGCCCGAGTATACTGCGAACGCAGACGGTATCGGGACGTTGAGGATTTTAGAAGCGGTACGCATCCTTGGCTTAGAAAAGAAAACCCGGGTTTATCAGGCATCAACATCGGAGCTATACGGACTGGTTCAAGCTGTGCCGCAATCGGAAACAACGCCATTTTATCCACGTTCACCTTATGCGGTTGCTAAATTGTACGGCTACTGGATAACTGTGAATTACCGGGAGGCCTATGGAATGTTCGCTTGTAATGGTATTCTATTCAATCATGAAAGTCCGTTGCGAGGTGAGACATTTGTTACACGAAAAATCACCCGAGCGGCTGCAAAGATCGCCTTGGGTCTTCAGGGTTGCCTGTACCTGGGCAACCTGTCTGCTCAGCGCGACTGGGGGCATGCTAAGGACTATATTGAAGCCATGTGGCTGATCCTTCAGCAGGAAAAACCTGAGGATTATGTCATCGCGACTGGTGTCACGACCACTGTTCGGGATTTCGTAAAGATGTCGTTTGCAGAGCTGGGAATTGAAGTGGAGTTCAGTGGTAAGGATGAGAGCGAGAAAGGGGTGATCATCAATATAGATACAGAGAAGTCCGTTGAGCTGGGCCTAAACCCCGAGCAATTGAAGCTGGGTCAAACTGTAGTAAAGGTGGATCCAAGATACTATCGGCCAACAGAGGTGGATTTACTTCTGGGGGACCCAACAAAAGCGAAAACAAAATTGGGTTGGGAACCAAAATATGATCTAGCAGCATTATGCAAGGATATGATGCAATCAGACCTGAATTTGACGAAGAAAGATGAGCACCTGAAACAGGGTGGGTATAATATTTTGAATTATTTTGAGTAGTGTCCCGTTGAGGGAACTACTGTTGGTGGATTTCCCTTGACGGGAGATACTGAGGGGTGTTAAGTTCCTCATTGCGAACTGAAGCGGAGTAATGGCCCGCGTGAAGTAGTCTAAGCGAGAGTTCACCTCCAAGACAAGTTTAGAAACACGAGTGTGGGGACACTCATTAGTGAAAAGGGAAAATGAATTTCAGGAGATTAATACAGTTAGCCGTCCTGGCTATTGGCTTGTTTTTTATAGTGCCGTTGCATGCGCAATCGGTGAATACGCAGAATTTGCGTGATATCCGGGTGGATGAGCTGACGGATGCGCAGGTGCGGCAGTTCATGGTGCAGGTTGAGACTCTGGGGCTTTCGGAAGCGCAGCTTGAGCAGGTGGCTCAGGCACGCGGCATGAGCGCTTCGGAGGTTCAGAAACTGCGGCAGCGAGTGGACAAGCTGAAGAAGGAGAGCGGTACCAAAAAAGGCGCGGGCAATGTAATGCAACTGCCGGCAAGTAGCGGCCGCTCTGTTGCCCGCCTGGTGGATACAGTTTCCACACCGCGGGACTCATTGTCGCTGGCCGAACAGGCATTGGTCCAGCTGCGGTCAAAGATATTTGGGGCTGATCTTTTCAAAACTCACGGGCTGACTTTTGAGCCCAATTTACGCCTCGCGACTCCCAGAAATTACGTAATTGGTCCCGATGATCAACTATTGATTGATATATATGGCTATTCGGAAGCCAGCTATGAGCTGGAGGTAAGCCCTGAAGGCACCATCAATATCCCCTATGTGGGCGTGGTGCAGGTAGGGGGGCTAACCATTGAGGCGGCGAGTTCCCGAATCCGAACTCGGTTAGCTTCCATTTACTCTGGTTTGAAAACGGGTAATACCTTCGTCAATATTGCGATCGGAAATATTCGGAGCATCAAAGTAATCCTTACAGGGGAAGTGGTTAAACCGGGGACCTATACCCTGCCGTCTGTGGCCACAGCCTTCAATGCTTTATATTCTTCCGGGGGGCCCACCGAGAACGGTTCATTCCGTCAGATTGAAATTATCCGTGGCGGCAGAAAGATAGCTACATTGGATGTATATGATTTCCTTCTTACCGGCGAGTTAAAGGACAACGTCCGTTTGCAGGACCAGGATGTGATTAGAATACCCACCTACAGAAAAAGGGTAGATATTGTAGGAGAGGTAAAAAGGCCGGGAATTTTTGAAATGGTAAATGGAGAGGATCTGCAGGACCTTTTGCGGTTTGCGGGTGACTTTACCGAGCGGGCCTACCGGGCACGGGTGAAAGTGTTGAAGAATACCGCCACAGAACGCAGCATTGCTGATGTGACTGCAGTTGATTTCGCAACCTATCAGCCATCAACCGGGGATAAATATTTTGTAGATGAGATACTGGATCGCTTTGAGAACCGAGTAACGATTGAAGGAGCGGTATTTCGTCCGGGCGAGTATGAACTCGAAAGTGGGCTCACCTTAGGGCAATTGATCAAAAAGGCCGAAGGGTTACGTGAAGATGCCTTCCGGAACCGCGGCTACATCACCCGCCTGAAGGATGATCTGCAAACGGAGCTGATCTCGTTTGATCTGACGAAGATCTTGTCGGCCCACGGCTCCGATATTCTGTTAAAACGGGAAGATGTGATCGTAGTGTCTTCCATTTTTGATCTGAAGGAGGAGTATAACGTGCGGGTCGATGGCGAGGTTCGTCAGCCTGGTAAACTGCCTTATGCAGAAGGCATGACGCTGGAGGACGCGATCCTGCAGTCTGGAGGATTGAAGGAAAGCGCCACGGCACAACGGATCGAGGTCTCCCGCCGGGTGAAGAACAGCAATGTATTGTCGGCATCCGCCCAGACCGCGCAGGTTTTCCAGATCAAGGTGGATACAGACCTGAAAGCCGCCACCCGTGGCTTTGTGTTAGAGCCCTTTGATATTATTGCAGTCCGTCAGTCCTCAGGGTACGAGGTGCAGCGTCAGGTGCAGGTTACCGGTGAAGTTTTATATCCAGGAAGTTATACGATTAGGAGTAAGGATGAACGAATCTCGGATGTGATTAAGCGGGCCGGCGGGTTCACTAACCTGGCCTACCTGGAGGGAGGTTCGTTGAAACGCCCGGTGGCGCCTACCCAAGATACCAGCCGAATGGAACAGCTGAAACGCCTACAACTCGGTATTGCCGATACCGCCACGCTCACGGCGGACCTCGAGAAATCAACGAATGAGTATGTAGGCATCAATTTATCAAAGATTATCGACAAACCGGGCTCAAAAGAGGACCTGTTTCTGGAGGAGGGCGACGTTATCAACGTGCCCAAGCAGCTGCAGACGGTAAAGGTGAACGGGGAAGTATTATCGCCGGTAACGGTGGTTTACACGCAGGGCAAGGGCGTGAGGTCCTATATTTCAAATGCTGGGGGTTTTGCAGAGAAGGCTAAGAAACGGAAGACGTATGTCATTTTCGCTAACGGTTCTGTTAAGGCTACTCGTAAAATTTTGTTGTTCTTTGACAATTATCCGAAAGTAAAACCAGGCGCCCAAATTTTCGTTCCAGCAAAACCTGAAGGCCGAAAAGTTTCTGCCGGAGAGTTAGTGGGAATTACAACGGGTTTGGCCTCACTCGCCGCTATTGTCCTTTCTCTTATTAAATAATGTTAGGCATAAAACAAGAACATGGAAAATAAGGATGGCGAAATTTCAATAGTCGAGGCGTCACAGAAGGTGAGACAATTGTTCTTTTACGTTTTAGCTAGATGGAAAATAGTGGTGGCTGCGGGATTAATTGGAGCAGTGTTAGGTCTGGTTTATGCTACACAACACAAAGCTGTCTATACTGCTGAATGCACGTTTGTGTTGGAGGGAGAAAGTAATGATGGCCTAAGTAGCTATGCAGGAATAGCGTCGATGGTTGGAATTAACCTTCCAAGCGGTGGTGGTGGACTCTTCAGGGGAGAAAATATAATCGACCTTTATCGTTCGAGAGAAATGATTTTGAAGACACTTCTCTCCTTTGGGCAATTTGATGGCAGAAAGATGCTACTAATCGAGCGTTACATTCTAAATGGGGACCTTCGGGACTCTTGGACTACGGGTCCGGCTTTTCGAAAGTTATCATTTCGAGTACCAAGGGAATCGTTTACTCGAGCTCAGGATAGTATTCTGAAGGTTATTGTTGGAAACATTAATAGCAACGATTTAACTATTGAGAAGCCAAATATTAAGTCCAGCATTATCAGTGTCAGGTTTAAGTCTGAAGATGAGTTGTTTGCCAAGGAGTTTACCGTAAGGTTAGTTGAGAATGTAAATCAGTTTTACATAGAAACTAGAACTAAAAAGGCGATTGAAAACCAAGTTATTTTACAGCGGCAAACAGATTCAGTAAGGAACGCCCTTAACGCCGCCTTGTACGGCGTAGCTTCCTCCTCGGATATTAATCCAAATCCTAATCCGGCTTTGCGGGTTTTACAAGTTGCCTCTAAGCGTCGAGAGGTGGATGTACAGGCGAACCAAGCAATTTTGTCTGAGCTTGTTAAGAACTTAGAGGTAGCTAAGGTTTCCTTGCGGAGGGAGACCCCATTGTTGCAAATTGTTGATCGTCCGGTGCTTCCGTTAACCAAGGTTAAGATAGGAAAATTTCAAGGCGCTTTGATCGGTGGAGGCCTGGGATGTCTTGGAATTGTTATGTGCATTATATTAGGCACCGTATTTAGAAGAGTTTTTCTATCTAACCACCAGCTGGCTTCCACGTAGTTTAAAATCACGCTAAATTGTCAGTTAGAAATAGGGTTGTTACTGGCTTCTCATGGAGCTTTTTCGATGGAATTACTAACAATTTATTCCAGTTTATTACTGGTATCCTTTTGGCCCGGATCATCTCTCCTAAGGAGTTTGGAGTTGTCGGTGTTTTCAGTATTTTTCTGGGGATCCTACCCGTGTTTATTGATGGCGGCTTTTCAAGCGCCTTAATACAAAAAAAGCGCTGCACGCAATTGGATTATTCTTCAGTTTACTTTTTGAATATCGTGGTGGCTGGTTTTTTCTATATGCTGCTGGCACTGAGTTCTTCTGCTCTTGCTTCTTTTTTTGCGATCCCCGAGTTAGAATCAATTATAGGCGCTATAGGGCTTGTATTACCGCTTTCAGCCTTAACTTCAGTGCCGACTACCATTCTGACTAAAGAGTTGAATTTTAAATTGCTGGCTAAAGTTTCCGTCATTAGCACGCTATTGGGAAGCGCCGTAAGTTTAATATTGGCCTACCAAGGTTGGGGCGTCTGGGCATTGGTTTGGAGGAGTCTTATTCAAACGTCAGTAACGATAATAATGCTCTTTGCTCTGTATCCATGGAGACCGACTTTCGCTGTTAGTATTCGCTCCTTGAGGAAGCTCTTTAAATTTGGATCAAACCTCCTGCTCGCTGGATTAGCAAATAAAATCTTCGACAATGCATTTTATTTCGTTATTGGGAAGTGGTATTCTCCAGGCGAACTTGGACTCTACACTCGAGCGGATATGTTTAGTAAGCTTCCCGCCCAGCAGTTGACTTCCGTCGTACAACGCGTCAGCTTTCCTGTTCTGGTGGCATATCAGGATGATAATGACAAATTGAAAAATGCGTATAAGCAAATATTATCCCCTATCATGTTTGTTTCGTTCTTGTGCCTGTTTGTATTGGCAGCAATGTCAGAATCCATAATATTTGTAGTGTTAGGTGATGAATGGCACGGTTCAATTAAGTACCTTCAATTGCTTTGTTTCTCTTCGGCTTTGTATCCCTTACACGCATTGAATCTCAATATTCTTAACGTTAAGGGCCGGTCTGACATGTTTTTGAAGTTGGAGGGCATAAAGAAGGTGCTACTTCTGCCAGTTCTTGCTATGGGTATCTTCCAAGGAATAAATGTGATGCTTGTTGGGATGATTGTTTTCTCGCTGCTTGCGTTTGGGCTGAATGCGCTTTGGTCATCCCGGCTTGTTGGCTACTCATTGGGGCAGCAGATATTAGATTTAGTTAGACCTTTTGGATTAGCGGTATTTGTAAGTGGGTGTGTGTATGCATTATCATTTCTACATTTTGTTGATCAACTTACGATGTTGTTAAGTCAACTTTCGATTGCTGCTCTTATAACGATTTGCGTGTGTGAAGCATCAAGATTAGATTCTTATCTGAAGGCTAAGGGGTATATTTTATCTAAAGTATCACGTCTGAGAACGAAAACATACATTTACTAATGAATAACTTCGAAAAATTATATAAGGAATCGCTTTTCTTGAAAAGTGCACTGTCTGTCGACAATGGAATACTTACAATAGACGAGATTGTGGGCTGGCTCGAAGAACAAAGCTCGAAAGTTCATATTCAAATTTCTAAGATTCCCTTTTTAGAGCTCAATCAATGGCAATATAGGCCTGAAACAGGATCGATTGAGCATGGCACAGGTCGGTTTTTTAAGATTGAGGGTATCGAAGTACGTACTAATTGGGGGAGCGTAAACTTCTGGAAACAGCCTATTATAAACCAACCCGAGGTTGGCATCCTTGGACTTATTGCAAAAGAAATAAAGGGTGTTCTTCATTTTTTGATGCAGGCAAAGATTGAGCCAGGTAATATTAATTATGTGCAACTTTCTCCCACTCTCCAAGCTACAAGGAGTAACTTTACAGCAGTCCATAGAGGGAAGGCTCCAGCTTATCTAAATTATTTCCTGCGAGCAAAAGCAGATACGATACTCCTAGATCAGCTGCAATCGGAACAGGGTGGTAGGTTTCTGAGAAAGCGTAATAGAAATATTATAATTCGTGTAGATGAAGACTTTCCAGTTGAAGACAATTTTACATGGGTTACGTTAGGACAGCTAAAGAGGTTAATGGACTGTGATAACCTTGTTAATATGGATACTCGCACAGTAGTCGCAGGTATCACCTTTGGAATGTTTGACGAAAATATGTTTGAGTTTTTGCGCTCTTTTAATGCGTTTGAGCTCAATGATCAACATCGCATCAAGTTCTTGCACTCTGCTGTTGTGAGGGGCGTACCGCTACACTCGATCGAAGACATAATTACATTCATCACTAAACTTAAAAGTGAGTATTATTTGGACGTTTCTAAGGTGTCATTAACATCCCTGGACGACTGGTCTTTCAATGACGAGGTTATCCAGCATAAGGAAAATAAGTACTTCCGCGTTGTTGCGACTCGTGTAGAAATTGAAAATCGGGAGGTATCGAGCTGGACTCAACCTATGGTGGAGCCAGCCCAGGAGGGCCTCTGCGCATTCGTATGTAAGGAGATTAAGGGAATCCTCCACTTTGCAGTACAAGCCAAGTTGGAATGTGGAAACTTTGATATCATCGAGCTGGCTCCGACTGTCCAATGTTTAACCGGAAACTACCGAGATACTGAAGAGGGTACCTTACCGTTTCTAGAGTATGTTCTTAATGCCGGAAAAGAGCAGATTGTGTTTGATACCTATCAATCGGAAGAAGGAGGGCGTTTTTTTAGGGAACAGAATAGAAATATGATTGTCATGGCCTCGGATGATGTTTCCACCGAGTTGCCCGATAAATTTATTTGGATGACCCTGGCTCAACTGCACACTTTCCTAAAGTTTAATAATTACCTGAACATTCAAGCTAGGAGCTTAATTGCCGCAATCTCATTTGTTTAAGTATGTCTGTAAAAATTGGTGTTTTAGGTTGTGCAAATATAGCGGTTCGCTCAGTGATACCTGCGCTACTTGAGCTGCCCGATACGTTTGCGGTTGTTGGTGTGGCAAGTAGAAGTGTGAACAAGGCGAACGATATTGCAACTCGATTTGGGTTGAAAGCTTTTTACTCATATGACGAGATGCTCACTTCTGCCGGCCTCAAAGCAGTCTATATCCCGCTACCTAATGCATTGCATTTTGAGTGGATTGAGAAAGCGTTACGACTTGGAATACATGTTTTGGTTGAAAAGTCCTTAGCTTGTAGTGAGGAGCAGGTCGTGTACGTGAATTCCTTAGCGAAATCAAACAACTTAGTATTACTTGAGAACTTTCAATTTCGCTTTCATAGTCAGCTGATGTATATTAAGAGTCTGATTTCCGATGGCGTTATTGGCGAATTGAGGTCGGTGCGGGCCTGTTTTGGCTTTCCACCTTTTTCTGATCTAAATAATATACGGTATCAGAAGGCGCTGGGGGGAGGGGCATTACTTGATGCGGGGGCTTATCCGATAAAACTTGCCCAGCTTTTGCTTCAGGGTGACATCTCTGTGCGTGGTGCAAAATGGCATTTGGACCCGGTAAGTGGTGTAGATCTATGGGGTGGAGGTTTTATTGTCGAGGATGAAGGCGATCTTTTCGTCGAGTTTTCGTTCGGGTTCGATCACTACTATCAAAATTCAGTCGAACTTTGGGGTTCAAAGGGCAAGCTCTCAACAGAAAGGATTTTCACGGCGCCTCCAGATTATTCTCCGACTATTCGTATAGAGAATAAAGATGGTAAACAGCTTTTACAGTTACCTCAAGATAATCATTTTAAAAATATTTTAAATTACTTTGCAAGCCTCATCCGCGAACCAAGCAACGCTGAGGCCGAATATATTCAAAACTGCCTTCAAGCAAAGCTGATACAACAATTTAAACAAGCAAATGAAAGATAAACCGACATATGTTACGATGCCGTCCCTGGCGCCCCTTGAAGAATACATGGACCTATTACAAGGTGTTTGGGAAAGAGGTATACTAACTCATAATGGCCCATTAGTCCAGCGGCTGGAAGGTGAAATTTCTCAGAAATTTCGGCTTCCTAACTTTATTGCTGTTTCAAATGGAACTATTGCCATTCAAATGGCTATCCGGGCGCTTGGGTTAAAAGGGGAAATTGTTACTACTCCATTTACCTGGGTAGCTACAGTAAGCGCAATTAAATGGGAAGGATGTACTCCGATATTTGCAGATATTGATAAACACACACTTAACATTGATCCATTAGAAATTGAAAAGAAGATTACTGACAAGACGGTAGCTATTCTGCCAGTTCATGTGTTTGGAAATCCGTGCGATATTTCAAAGATTCAGGAAATAGCGGAGAGATATAGTTTGCCCGTTATATATGACGCTGCGCACGCGATAGGTTCTACCTTCGCCGGGCGGAGCCTTTTAGAATATGGGGACATTTCCGCGACTAGCCTACATGCAACAAAAATCCTTAATACCGGAGAGGGCGGCGGGTGTGTCACCAATCGACCGGACTTGGCCGACAAGCTTAGAAGGATCCGCTTTTTTGGTCACGATGACGGAAAAGATGTTGTCGAGGACGGATTCAATGGGAAGCTGACAGAAATACACTCGGCGTTGGGGATTGCGAACATGAAGTATATCGACGACGTGCTTGGAGACCGTGAAAAGAAATATAAATATTACAAGAAAAAGCTGGAAAGCTTCAAACATGTTAGGCTGCAGAAAACTGAATTCGGCGAAAAGAACTATTCCTATTTCCCCGTGATCTTTGAGTCCGAAGAGTTACTGTTGAAGATTGAAAAAGCCCTTAATCAAAACCAAATATATCCTCGAAGGTATTTTTTCCCTTCTGTAAACACATATTCGAATATTGTTGAATATCAAGATTGCCCGATATCGGAGGATATATCCAGGAGGATACTATGTTTGCCCTTATATTATGGACTTGGTGTGGAGCAGATTGATACTGTTTGCAAGGTTATTTGGGACTTCTGTAAATGATTTTAAAATCGGCCAAGATTATGAATACTCATTGTTTAGAGCATTGCTTACAAAATTTAATTATTTAATTTTAAAATTTAGCTATGGAAATAGAATTGTTTGTGCAACGATTTGTTGATTTATTAGAAGAGACAGATGTAGAAGGGGTTACTGGAAAGACCATTTTTAGGACCCTTGATGAATGGGATTCCTTGACTGCCTTGTCATTGATTGCGATGGTTGACGAGGAGTATTCGGTAAAGTTAACGGGTGCTGACATAAGAAACGCAGCTACCATAGCTGACATTTTTGAGATAATTAAGGCAAGATCTTAATGGCCAGAGTCTCTTTAGAGGACATTAGCATTCGAGGTATCTCCTGTTGCGTACCTAAAAAAAGAGTACAAAATTCGCAGCTGGCTATTTTTACTTCTGCTGAAGCTCAGAAATTTATTGAGCGAACGGGAGTAGAGGAGCGGCGAGTCACTGACGGTGAAACTTGCACGTCTGACCTGTGTCATGTTGCTGCTAATTCTCTTTTGGAGAAGCTGAATTGGAAGCCAGAGGAGGTTCAGCTATTAGTATATGTTTCCCAAACGGGAGATTATATACTGCCCTCAACCGCCGTTACTCTACAAGAAAGACTTGGTCTTTCTACAGAATGTATCGCCTTTGACGTGCCTTTGGGGTGCTCTGGATATGTCTACGGGCTTTCAATTGCTTCAGGGCTAATGAAGTCTTTTGGTCTAAAGAAGGGGTTACTTTTGGCTGGTGACACGATAAGTAAATATGTGTCAAAAAATGATAAAAGTGCTTATCCATTATTTGGCGACGCTGCAAGCGCTACAGCCCTTGAGTATGATAAAGGCTCCAGACCCATGTTTTTTGAACTAGGGTCAGACGGTTTGGGGTATAAATCTATAATGATCTCTGCGGGTGGATCTAGGAATCCGATTAGTTCAGATTCTTTAAAACAAATTGAGGTGGAGCCTGGAGTATCGAGGAACGAGTGTCAATTGGCGCTTGATGGTATGGAGGTGTTTTCGTTTGGAATCACCAAAGCCCCTGAAAGTGTAAAGTGTTTGCTTGACGGCTTTAGTTTGTCAGGGGAATTAGTCGACTACTTTGTCTTTCATCAGGCGAACTTGATGATGAATAAAGCTATTGCAAGGAAGCTAAAGTTGCAGGCGGAAAAGGTGCCAATTTCACTAGGAAGTTTTGGGAATACCTCGTCTGCCTCAATCCCGCTGACAATTGTAACCGAATTAAGAGAGAAAATTTTAGGGAAAAGCTGCACCTTGCTTTTATGTGGTTTCGGTGTAGGCCTCTCATGGGGCAGCGTTTACCTAGGCCTAGAGGAGAACACTATATTTGATTTTAACGAGTTATGATTGAAAATCTATTTAGCTTAGAGGGAAAAAGGATTTTAGTCACAGGCAGCTCATCGGGGATCGGTAAGCAGATCGCCCTTACAGTGAGCAAAAGCGGCGGTGAAGTAGTTCTTACCGGGAGAAATCAAGATCGGTTATCGTCTCTAGCTAGAGGCATCGCCGAAATAGCGTCTTATGAGCCAAGAGTGGTTGCCGGAGACCTGACGGATCCTGATACTATTCCTAGAATTGTTGACAGTTGTGACTACTTTGATGGGGTCGTCCATGCTGCTGGAGTGATGAATCTCTTGCCTTTTAAGTTCCTCACCCAGGATTTGCTTCGCGAAATGATGGAGGTGAATTTTTTTTCACCCACCCTATTATCTATGGAGCTGGTCAAGAGGAAAAAATTAACCAGACATTCCTCAATAGTGTACATCACTTCTATTAACGGATCAGTATTAGGTAGTAAGGCCAACTCAATGTATGCTGCGAGTAAGGGCGCACTTACCGGAATGATAAGAGCGATGGCAATAGATCTAGCAAAAAGTAAAGTGCGAGTAAACGAAATCGCACCGGGCATGATCGAAACCGAGGGTGCCATTGAAATAAAAAATATAGTGTCTGAAGAGGCAATCTCTGAAGATATTAGAAAATATCCTTTGCGACGGTATGGTACTCCACTCGATGTTGCGTGTGCGTGTGTGTACCTTTTGTCTGAAGGAAGTAGTTGGGTAACAGGCTCCAAAATCGTCATTGATGGAGGGTATTCAGTTCAGTAAAATGGCGTATATTAAGTGTATATCATATTACCTTCCGGAGTTCGAGTTGACTAACGAAAAAATCAATGCCATTTTTCCAGAATGGGGAATTGAGAAGATTAGTTCTAAAACGGGTATTAGATCCCGACGCGTGAGTGCAACGAATGAGACGGCCTCAGACATGGCCTTCGCTGCTGCTGAAACACTTTTTAAAGAACACAATTTTGATCGGGCCAATGTAGATTTTTTATTGCTCTGTACCCAAAGTCCGGACTATTTCTTACCTACCACAGCGTGTATACTACAGGATAGGCTAGGGCTTAGAACTAGCATAGGAGCTTTGGATTTTAACTTAGGTTGTTCTGGATACGTGTATGGGTTAAGTCTTGCCAAGGGGCTAATAAATAGCGGAATGGCAAAGAACGTCCTGTTGATCACGTCTGAAACCTATTCAAAGTATATCCACCCTGCTGATAAAAGTAATCGCACTATTTTTGGGGATGCTGCTGCTGCCACGATAGTATCAGTTGAAAATGGAGGGATATGTGAAATCGGCGATTTCCTTTTTGGTACCGATGGAAGTGGTTACCAGAATCTTATTGTTAAGCATGGCGGGCTTAGGTCTCGAGAAGTAAGTGGCGCAGAAAGGTCAGACGAGTATGGCAATGTTAGTACTGATGAAACTCTTTACATGAATGGTCCAGAAATATTCAATTTCACAATTGAAGCTGTTCCTGCATTGGTTAAGAAGATGCTAAACAAGGCCAAGCTCGATTTGTCCGAGGTGGATCTATTTGTATTTCATCAAGCCAATCGTTACATGTTGAACCATCTGAGAAAGAAGATAGGTATTGCGGAGGATAAGTTTTTCATCTCCATGGAGGATTTTGGGAATACCGTGTCCTCGACGATTCCAATTGCGATGTATGAAGCGGTTAGATCGGGTAAGTTCTCAACAATAGAAAACGTACTACTTGCTGGTTTTGGTGTTGGCTACTCTTGGGCATCGTGTAATTTAAAGGTATATTGATGCAGAATTTGATTATTATTGGTGCGAGGGGACTTGGCAGAGAAGTGTACTCGCTTGCGAAGCAGTCTAAGGGTTTCGGTTATGATTTTGCTATAAAGGGGTTTTTAGATGATAAACCAGAAGCACTGGATCATTTTGAAAACTACCCTCCTATTATCTCCTCTTGCGAAGATTATGAAGTTCAGGAGAATGACGTATTCATATGTGCTTTAGGGAGCGTAAAGTGGAAAAGGCACTATGTAAAAATCTTAGTCAGCAAGGGCGCTAGATTTATCAATCTAGTTCACCGGTCTGTGGTTGTTAATCCTAATGTGAGTCTTGGAACGGGGATTATAATATTCGATCAATGCATTCTCAGTAATGACGTGGCAATAGATGATTTTGCTACGATACAGCACTATACGGTAATTGGGCATGATGCGTCTATAGGAAAGTTTGCTCATATAGGCCCGTTCTGCTTTTTTGGTGGCTGGTCTAAAATTGAGAAAGATGCTACAGTCTTTGTTAGATCAACAATTCTAGATAAGGTAACTGTTCAGTTTGGCGCAACAGTTGGAGCAGCTAGTTTAGTTATGAGGGATGTAAGGCCAAATATCACAGTCTTTGGCGTTCCCGCCAAAAAGCTTGAGTATTAGATGGAGCAGTTTGCGACTAAACCTATCGTGTCTGTTGTCATGATTACTTTTAACCATGAGTCTTTCCTTGAAAGTGCCATTTTGGGTGTTTTGCAGCAACAGGTAGAGTTTGAATTGGAGCTAATTATCTCCGATGACTGCTCTCCGGATAACACTCGTGCATTAGTGGAGCGCTTTAAAAGCCACCATGAAAACGGTCGGTTCATTCGTTATTTTAGGCACAGCGAAAACATTGGGATGCAGCGAAACAGTAGGTTTGCGCTTGAGCAATGTAGGGGAAAGTATATTGCGCTTTGCGAGGGGGATGATTACTGGACGGACCGAACAAAGCTGCAAAAGCAAGTTGATTTCTTAGAAGCTAATGGCGTTTATGCTGGAACATACCATGACGTCCAGGTTCTTTTCCACGAGACTGGCGAGCACGGATCAATTTCAGGAAAGAATTCGAAGTCAGTAATTACAACCGCAGATACATTTGTCACAAAGTGTCCGTTTCATACCAACTCCTTCGTTTTTAAAAGAGCTGCACTGCAGTTGCCATCGTGGTTGGATCAAGTGGTAAGCATGGATATGGCACTTTATTCGATAGTTTCTAAACATGGACCAATTAGAAAGGTAGCTGGGACAATGGCCGTATACCGGAAGAACATTGGTGGGATAACAGAAACAGAGTATGTAAAAAGAACTTTTCATAGCAAAAGGGTCTACCTAATGGAAAGGCTTGACGAGTTTCATGAGTTTAAGTTTCGCCGATATGCAGAGCGGGTTATTAAGTCTCATGAAACGGCGATCAGAAACGCAAATAGACCCCCATCCGTCTTTTTCAAAATGAAGCAGCGGTTGAAGAGAATGCTTGGTATTCAAAATTCAAAATGGAAGACAATTTTACGAAGCGGACGTTGAGGATTAAAATCCTCAATACCTATTTCATGAGAAGCTGGATCCTCAGTTCTACCATTCCTCAATTTACGGTACGACTGTTAGATAAGGGATGTGGAAAGACGCCTTACAGAAGCGACAGCATGAAGAGGGCCTCTGTGAAAGAGCTCATCGGATTGGATGTAGGGGGCTCGATAGTTTATGATCTAGGAAGTAAGGGGCACTAGGAATTATGGAACGAAAATCTATACTAATATTCTCTGGGTCTTTTTTTCTAATAAGTGAGACCTTCATATTTAGGCAAGTTGCAGGATTGAGGGAGAAGTACGATGTGACTCTCCTCGGGTATGAGTTCGTCAATCATGACAAGTATGACTTCGAATCTCTCAAAAGGATAAGGCTAAATCCATATAGGAATTTGTTTGATAGAGGGCTAACTTTATTTTTTCGGAAGATTTTGAGGGCAGACCTGAAACTAAGTCTTGGAAATGCTTTCCTTTTACCTCGGGAACTTTCCAGAATTGGACTTGATGTCATACATGCGCATTTTGGATGGTCTTGTCTATCGATACTTCCTGTTGCGAGGAAGGCCGGCATACCTCTAGTTGTATCTTTTCACGGATTCGATGCTTCAGCGGCGCTACGGGATACTCGATATAGAGATAAGTTGCCAGCACTGTTTGAGTATGCCGATGCCATTGTCATCTGTAGTTCACACATGTTTGAAAATTTGCAGCTGGAGAGGTGGCGAAATAAAGTTTATATAGTACCATATGGAGTTGATTCGGACGAATTTGCCCCGGTGAGGCCCTCGAATGGCGGTGGGCAATTTAGATTGCTACATTCGGGCCGTCTCGTCGAGAAAAAGGGAGTTGTCGATCTAATTAAAGTGTTCAAACTTCTCACTGAAACACATGTCGGGATTTTGTTGGACATTATTGGCGATGGGCCTGAAAAGGCGCTGTGCGAAAGAACAGCTAGGGAGCTGGGGATATCGGATAGGGTTTTCTTCCATGGCGCCCAGCCTCAACCGGTCGTTAAACGGTTTATTTCTCATTGTGATATCTTTGTTTTAAATAGCAGAACGGACGATAACGGAGACATGGAGGGGTTGCCCAATTCGATTTTAGAAAGTATGGCAATGGAAAAAACTGTTGTGTCGACCTACCACGCGGGAATTCCTGGTGTTATAGAAAATGGATACAACGGTTTTCTAGTCCCTGAAAGAAATAACTCAGAATTATTTCGCGTACTAGATGAGTTAATTTGCAATGATACTCTACGACAGCGGGCAGCTCAAAATGCAAGGAAAACAATTTTGAAATCCTACACAAAAGAGTCGATGAATAGAAAGTTGGTTGAGATTTTTGACAACTTAAATCTAACTAGGAGGAAATGAGATTGCATAAGAAGAATAAAGGAAGAACAAAATATCTCCTACTCTCCCTTACCCATTATAGTGACTTGTATGGGGCTAATAAGTCATTGATTACTTTACACCTGGAATTTAAGAAGAGGAATGAACGAACACTGATAGTTTGCCCCGATTACGGGCCATTAACTCGCCACCTAGAATCACAAGATATTGACTTTATTGTTTGGCCCTTCAAGTCGCTCTACACTAATTTAAATGCTAAAGCCTTTAGTGCTGTCTTGAAGTCTCTATGCAAGCTTTTTGTCAACCTGTATTTAGTATTTGCGCTATTTATTAAGCTTTCTTTGAAAGGGGTCGCAATTCGGCTCGTCCATTCGAACTCAAGAATAATAGACTATGGCCCGTTTTTAAGCAAAATCCTTGGAGTCAAGCATATTTGGCATATTCGTGAATATGGCGATCTTGATTATGGCTTAAAACATGGGTTGGGTGTTCGATATTTTAGTTTTTTGCTTAGAAATTCAGATTTTATTATAGGTATTTCCCGGTCCATTATCGATTCTGTTCGACAAGCTACTAAGATTTGCCCTTCGAGATTCTCATTGATCTATAATGGAGTATATGTCGATGCAGGCATTGAATCTCCTCCGCTTAAGAAAAATGGCCCGTTTGTGTTTTCGATTGTTGGCTTTATTAGTCCGAACAAGGGGCAAGAATTTGCAATTGAAACGTTCTTAAGGCTGTTCTCGAATAACCAGAATGTTGAGTTGTGGGTAGCCGGCTCAGGCGAGAGTTCCTATGTTTCTTATCTCCAAGATAGGTTTCAGTTAAGGGCGGAGAAAAATGTTAAGCTGCTTGGTTATGTCGATGAAGTTGGAGAAGTATTACAACGAACGGACGTTCTATTGATGTGCTCAAATTATGAGGCTTTTGGGAGAGTTACGGTTGAAGCCCTATCATATGGCGTTCCAGTAATATGCAATAACACAGGTGGATCCAATGAAATAGTTATGGATGGGGTAAATGGATTTCTGTATTCAAGTCAGATTGATTTGCAAAAACAGATGAATCACGTAGTGTTCAATCAAGAGATTAAAGAAATGGTCGCGGCATGTAAAGCCTCTGCTCAAAAATTTACTGTTACTAAGTATTTTTTTGAGTTTGATAAACTGGTAAAGAGATGCGCGGAGGTCTAATTTCTGTGATAATGCCTGCGTACAACTCTGCTGCTTTTATTGCTGAAAGTATCGACAGTGTTATTAGACAAGACTATAGGAATTGGGAACTAATTGTTATTGACGACGGATCTACTGATGAAACATACGACATTGTTCATCGGTTATGTTCGACAGACACTCGAATAAAGCTTTTTAAGAATACTGAGAATCAAGGATTAGGTTACTCCACCAGCAGGGCAGTTGATTTAGCGAAGGGCGACTATATTGCTAAACTGGATTCTGACGATCTCGCATGTGTTGATTGGCTTTCATCCAGGCTTAATCTGCTCTTAAGTGACGATAGCTTAGTTGCTGTATCTGGTTCCCGAATTGTTATTAATTCACACGGCAATAGGATTAAAGCATTAGAAGAGGACTTCGATCCTTTGATTATTAGATGGAGACTTCTCTGGGGAAACCCCGTAATCCATCCGGGGATTGTATTTAGAAGGAATGATTCTGCGGGCTATGAACCGGTAAGATACTTAGAAGACTGGACGTTATGGACTAAATTGGTAAAGTTGGGAAGAATAAGAGTAGAAAACGATCATAAAATATTTTACCGTATCCATCAGGCTAATGCGAGTAAAAAACTTGGCGGTCGAAGAGATTCACTAGGTTTGCAAGTGGAAGAGATTATTAACGAACAGATTAACGCATATTTTGGTTTTCAGATCCCAAAGGAACTAACTTGGGTCCTGTATCGAGATCGACCTCCCTATCCGGTGCATCGGAATGACGTTGAAGCGGCTCTTTACATGATACAAAAGGCTTTCCACATGTTTTTGCTGAAATGGAGCGCGGAACTGGAAAGCTCAAGGCAACGATCTTTACTCACAATTTCTCTGTGGGACCAATTTTGCCATGTTCTTCGAAGTGGCCGGTTTAATTTGTTTTTGGTTCTCCGGTTATTCTGGAGATATCCATTAAATCCGCTTGTATTGCTACCGACAAAATTAGGTCGCTCGCTGCTAGCTAAAATTGTTTATTGTTGCTTCAGATAGTGTGAGTAAAGTTATACGTTCAATGCTCTTGTTCTTTTTTCTTACCTTGGGGGTATACGCTATTCCAGAGGCTAAGATCGTCGGCCTAACGCCCGCCACGTATGCTATACCGATATTATTTCTCGGTTTTTTCCTTTCGATTAGTGATCCGGAGCAATATAAGATAAACCTAAACTTTCTTTCACTATGCAGTTTATTAACAATCTGTGTAGTTGTGTCACTTGTCGCGTCAGCATTCCCCAACTATGCTTACAGCTATAATCTGATACTGCTAATTTTTATTTTTTATATTCTAACACATTTTATTTCGAAAAATGTGCTGTCATCACTGACAGTAATAAATTGTATCTTTCTCTCCTCTCTCTTAGCTTTTGCGTATGGTATCTATGGTTTTGTCACTTGGCGTACTGGAGAGTTGTCACAGCATACACAGGGTTACTTTGGAATTTCCTATCTCTCATCTACCAGAAATGGTGATGTGTTATATTTATTTATACCATTTTGGTATTGCCTTTTGAAATTAATTGATCGTAAGCAAAGTGGAATTCTTCATAAGGCGGGTCTCCTCCTGTTGTTAACCATTGTCACAATTTGCATAATCCTTTCTTTTTCGAGAAGCGCATGGGTAAGCTTAGTCGTTACCATAAGCGCCTTAGTTGCCTTGTTAGCTTGGATTCGATTTGAAGTAATAATATCGAAGCTCCCGGTTTTCTTTTTGATTATTTCCATATTAGTGCCTATCTATTTTCTTTCTCCGCAAGAATTCCGGGAGCCGATCGATGATCGACTAATTTCGATATTTGCGCCAGAGTCGTCAGATAAGTTAAACTCCAATTTGGAGCGTGAAGACCTTATGCGGCAGGCAGTTCGGGTTTCTCTGTCAAGCCCGATTTTTGGCAAAGGGCCGGGTTCGACGTCCCACTATTTGCGCTACATGTATAGTGGGCCCGCAAATCACGCGGAGAGTGTGTATTTTACGATTCTAATAGAGCTAGGTATATTTGGATTAATATCGTATTTGTTTTTTAGTGCCTATTACTTAAAGCTTTTTTTAGCCCGAGTGAAAGGCGATGCTTCATTTCCGTTGTTGCTAAGTTTTACACTTTTTGCCAGCTTTTCCATCCATGGCCTTTTCAATTTAATGATCGATAGCCTCTGGTTTTGGTCCGTCATGGCTTTGGCGTTTGGACTTGTTCTTAAAAGAAACTATAAAGGGGAGACTAAAAAAAACCATAATTAATGAAGATTTTACTTTGTTCGTTTACTTTTCCACCCGAGGTTAATGGAGTAGCGAATGTTGCCTGGCAACACGCAGTATGGCTGTCCGAATTGGGCCACGAAGTCGCAATAGCGACCACTGCTGTCGAGTCTCGCTCTCCACTTCCCTTTAAAGTATTTGAATTTAGAATCCAGGGTAATGGGAGGATAGGAAATCCGATAAGGGGTGAGGTAGAGGCCTACCAACAACTTTTAACCTCTTATTCTTTTGATTTTATCTTTTTTCATTGCAGGGAAGCTTGGTCAATGGAGCTTGCAATTCCTGTTCTGCCTTCAATCCAGGCTAAGACCGTTTTGTTTAGTCACGGTACAACCCATGGATATTTAAGGCGGACACTAAAGGGATTTATGAGGTGGCTAGCTTTTCGGCCTTATGCACTTAGATTTGCGTCGACAATGTCTCTTTTTGACCACTATGTGTTCTTAACAGATAAAGCGGACAAGATTCGATTCAGTGACAGACTTGCGGCCCAGAAGCTACAGATTAAAAACTATTCCATTATTGGCAACTCTGCCGACAGTTCATATTTCCGATCGTCCCCCAGTAAGTTATTTAGGGAATCCCTTGGCATTCGGGGGAAGCGAATTCTCTTATGTGTTTCTAACTATAACGTCGCAAAGGGGCAACGCGAACTGCTGAAGTTGTTTTTGAAATTAGATCTTCGTGATGTCGTGTTAGTTCTGATAGGGTCCAAGTTTAATTCCTTTAGTGATCAGCTGAAAAAATATGCGGGAGACTCACTTAATGACTCGGTCTTTATACTTGCAGGAGTTGAACCTTCTATTATGCGAGCGGCATATTGGGAAGCTAACTTGTTTGTATCGCTATCTCATACTGAAGCCCTGCCTCTTGTAGTTCTAAATGCTATGGCGGCCGGACTCCCTTTTTTATGCACCGATGTGGGGTGTGTTAGTGAATTAGAGGGCGGTGTTACGGTTAAGAACTTGGAGGAAGCTAGAACGGAGCTTGTTAGGCTTTTGTTCGACGATCAACAGCTTAAGCTACTTGGCGGATTAGGTCTCATTTCGGTAAGGGAAAAATTCAGTGAAATGATCATAAAAGACAAGCTACGTGCCTTAATAGAGCAACTTATTTAGTGGACACTACCAGTTTTCGTAGTTTTAGATTCAGAAAAATTAAGGAGTAATAGTTATGATAGTTGTTCGTCTAATTGGAGGATTAGGGAATCAGCTTTTCCAATATGCTTTTGGGAGGGCCTTAGCAGTGCGATATGGAAGACCGTTAACGTTGGATTGTCAGTTTTTGACCTCCCCATCTAGGCCGTATGGCTTAGATGTCTTCAACATAAAGGCGGAAGTGGATGTTAAGAGTCATTTAACAAGGCGGTTCCTAAATGCGCTTGGAACGGTCTATTCAGGTAGATACATCACCTCAGAAAAAGCGTTTGGCGTGTTTGATCCAACGGTCTTTAACTTAGCCCAGCCGAGGTACTTTCGCGGCTATTGGCAAAGCAGTTTGTATTTCGAGGAGGTTAGAGATTTGTTATTATCGGAGATTGTTTTGAAGGAAACCTACACTTCAGAGACCTACATCCGTCATGTAGAGGAAATAGAAGCTTGCAACGCCGTTAGTCTTCACGTAAGACGGGGAGATTATTTGACTAGTGCTGCTGCCCGCTTTCACGGGTCCTTACCCACAGAGTATTACGTTGCTGCTGTCCATTGTTTAGAAAGACAAAGCATGGGAAAATTCAGGCTGTTCATCTTTTCTGATGATATCGATTGGTGCAAAGAAAATTTACAGTCTCTTCATGATGACATAGTCTTTATGCCAACAGGGTTAAGGAATTACGAGGATCTTCTGCTTATGTCGAAATGTAAATCTAATATAATTGCTAACAGTTCCTTCAGTTGGTGGGGCGCTTGGCTAAACACAAATCCTGAGAAGATCGTTATTCGACCAAACAAATGGTTTCATGCAAAGGATGTTAGTAGTAAAGATGTATGTCCTGCTAATTGGATTTCGTTGTGAAATTTAGCGTACTTATTTCAGTTTATGATAAGGAGGTTCCCAGTAATCTTCGATCGTCCCTTGAGAGTGTGTTCGAGCAGAGCATACCGCCAGCGGAGGTCGTTCTAGTCGTCGATGGCCCTGTGAATGAAGGACTGGCAAATGTTTGCAAGGATTTTCATGATCGTTACAAGGAGTTGAAGATTCTGACAATGGACAAAAATCAGGGCCTCGGAGTTGCTCTCGAAACGGGCCTTTTGCGCTGCAGCAACGAGATTGTTGCTAGGATGGACACCGATGACATTTGTAAGCCGGATCGCTTTGAAAAACAGATTGACTTCTTTCGAAACAATCCAGATTATTCGGTGGTGGGAACTGCAGTGGAAGAATTTGACAAGGCGCCTGGAGACTTACAGAGGTTTAGAGCTCTCCCCACTTCTTGTGTCGAAATTAAAAGGTTTTCAAAGTTTAGAAACCCCCTAAACCATCCGACGGTTATGTTTAAGCGCTCTGCAGTTCTGGAAGTAGGTTCGTATAAGCATATGCCGCTTTTTGAAGATTATTTCTTATGGGTTCGCTTGCTAAGTCGGGGCTTTAAAATTGGCAACCTAGAGGATTCTTTGGTTTATTTTAGGGTGGGAAATGACATGGTTGGGCGGCGGCATGGACTGGGGTATTGCCTTAAAGAGTTGCGGTTTTTGACTAAATGTTTCACTCTGGAACATATAACCCTTGTGGAGTTACTAACATGCTTGATCGTTAAAGTGCCTCTTAGATTAATGCCTAAGGCTATTTTAAGTAGGTTTTATAAATCATTTTTGCGTTGAATATCTTAATCACCGGGGGGACTGGCTTTTTGGGAAAAGCCCTAATAAAAACTTTGGCGGATAGTGCTCATGTAGAGCTTTTGGGGGGTGACGGTTTAAGAAGGGTGGATTTAAGAACTTCGGTGCCCACCTTTCGAAATTCCAATGAGATTGTCATTCATGCTGCAGGAAAAGCACACCAAATCCCAACATCAGGAGTTGCTATAAGAGATTTTTTTTCAATAAACGTATCAGGTACCAAAAACCTTCTTGAAGGACTTCAAAAGAGCTACCTGCCCAAGAGCTTTGTCTTTATCAGCACTGTGGCAGTATATGGGCTGAACGAGGGCCAGCTCGTGTCACATAGATCTCCCTTAATGGCTAAAGATCCTTATGGTCTAAGTAAAATTCAGGCCGAGCAGATAGTTCAAGAGTGGTGTTTGAAAAATAATGTTACTTGTACCATTTTGAGGCTTCCACTGTTAGCTGGTCCGAACCCTCCAGGCAACCTTAAGGCAATGATCAATGGCATTAAAAAAGGCTATTATTTTAACATTGCTGGAGGGACTGCGAGGAAAAGCATGGTATTAGCCGACGATATTGGAAGCATAATTGCAAATGCGGCAAAGATTGGGGGGATATATAACTTAACGGATGGCTATCATCCTTCGTTTTCAGAACTTTCAATGTTAATTTCGAAACAGCTTCAAAAAAAGAACCCGATAAACATACCTTCCTGGTTAGCGACCGGGATCGCAAAAGTTGGTGACATTGTAGGGGCAAGGGCTCCCCTCAATAGTGTTAAGTTAAGGAAAATGACTTCTGATTTGACGTTTGATGATTCAAATGCGAGAAGTGTCCTAGGATGGAACCCGACAAGCGTATTGGAAGGGTTCAAGATTTCATAACCAGTTCAGGAGGTGATTTGAGTGCGGCACTCATCGTTTGCAGTCTGACGTCATCTTCAAGAACCACCCGTATAAGAAATTGGTCGATTTTGTAGTACGACAACGCCATAGTTGTTAATGCATAATGCGACTCTGACGATACGGATAATACTAACCATAGCCCAAAAGTTTTAACTTTGGACACCATGAATTTGAACGCTTCCTAATGCCTGATTACAAACTTTTGCTATTGTTTTTTGCCGGATTATTTCTTCTAGAACTCCTCTATTTCAAAATTGCTTTTGCTTATAGAATAGTGGATAGGCCAAATAAGAGGAGTTCGCATAAAAAGTTGACGATCAGAGGCGGCGGGGTTATTTTTCCGCTAGCGGTTCTACTCTGGTGGATTTTAAGCGGGTTTGCGTTCCCCTGGTTTGTGGCTGGGCTTGTTTTGATTTCTGTGGTTAGCTTCATTGATGACCTTAATCATATCGATAGTAAGATCCGGTTCTTTTTCCAGTTCTTGGCGATTGCATTGGTTCTTATGCAGTTGGACGTCACCTTAACTTGGTATTGGTACCCGGTTCTGCTAGTTATTGCCATTGCTACGATGAACGCCTGGAATTTCATGGATGGGATAAACGGGATCACTGGTGGTTATAGTCTGGTGACTATTAGTAGTTTATATTTCATTAATCAGTACGTGCATCCCTTTACGGATCGGCAGCTGATCCTATCAACCGGCGTTGCTATCCTGGTCTTTAATTTCTTTAATTTTCGCAAGAAGGCAGTCTGTTTTGCCGGCGATGTCGGCAGTGTAGGCCTTGCTTTTATTGTCATCTTCCTGATCCTGCAGCTTATCATCCGTTCCCAGAACCTGCTCTACATCGGTCTCATTCTCTTATATGGCCTGGATACGGTAACTACTATTTTGTTTCGGCTTATTCGTCGCGAGAATGTCTTTGCGGCGCACCGATCGCATTTTTATCAGTTTTTGGTAAATGAGCAGAAGTGGCCGCACCTGCTGATCGCGTGTTTCTATGCAAGTGTGCAGTTGGCTGTAAATGCATTGTTGATTACGCAGTTTGAGGTGAGGTCTACTTTCGCAAGCTCCGTTGTAGAACTTGCACTCCTGCTCGTTGTGTCCTTGGCTGCTTTTTTGGCAGTCCGGTTTTATTTAGAAGGGAAAGGACATTTATTCGGAGGGAGGTTGGACCTAGTTAACGTAAGGGAACATAGAAAGTAACAAACATGTCAAGATAACTGCCGCCTTATTTCCATCGCCGTTGTCTAATCTCGGGCCATATCAAGAATGATGCAGTTGCGCTTTTAACTTATTAAATAGATTATATAGACCTCCAGGTGCTCGTCTTCAAGGCCCGCGCTCCTATCTTCGAGATGTTGTTTTAAATTTTATCTTTGTGACATTACTTTGAAAAACCTCGGCCTTGTTTTCACAAATCAATATCGTACCACGGTGGATCATTTTTGTTCTTGATCTGACATGCTGTATTTTTTCGCTTTGTCTGGCGTATCTCATCCGTTTTAATTTCGATGTTAGCGAAGTAGATTTCACCAGAGTCATAAGGAATATTTTACTCTTTTCGCTCGTTAATACATTTGTCTTTCTTACTGTTAAAACGTATGCCGGGATTATTCGATACACCAGTGCCCAGGATTCGTTCAGGATACTTTGTTCAATTCTAATTACCATCTTTTTGTTCTTCATCGGAAATGCTCTGTTAAGGTCGTTTGAAAAGCCGGACCTAGTTTCCAACATGGTGCTGGTTATTTATGGTTTGACCAGCTTTCTTTTACTGATCACCTACAGAGTTTTGGTGAAGTACTTTTTCATGTATATTAAGAATTTGAAAATCAATAAGAGGCGGGTGATCATTTACGGGGCGGGTGACGTTGGCATCGCAGCCAAACGGACTCTTGACCACGAGACCAAAATTAATATGACGCTCATGGCTTTTATTGACGACGATGTAAGGAAAAGCAATAAGGCCATTGATGGGATAAAAATCTATCACATTTCCCAGGTAGAATCACTGTTTCTAAAATACGGAATCGATGATCTTTTGATCGCCACTCCGAATCTCAGTTCAAATCAAAAAAATCAAATAGTAGATCTTTGCCTGGAATACAACATAAAGGTTCTTACCATTCCACCAATGGACAGTTGGATAAACGGTGAAATTTCAACACAGCAAATACATAACGTTGAGATCGAGGACCTTCTCGAACGTGAACCGATTGAGATTCATAATGAAGCGATCTCGGAGCAACTGAAGGGTAAAAGGATTCTGGTAACCGGTGCTGCAGGTTCAATCGGCAGTGAAATTGTCCGCCAAGTCGCAAAGTTCTCTCCGCAGCTTATAATTTTGAACGATCAGTCGGAAACACCGCTTCATGAACTGCAGCTGGAGCTGGATAGCAAGGTGGATAGCGGTTTTCACTGTTTTATCGGGGATGTGCGTGATGCGGCCCGCATGGAAAGCATGTTTAAAACCTATAAGCCGCATTATGTTTATCATGCCGCTGCCTATAAGCATGTTCCCCTGATGGAGCACAATCCCGCCGAAGCGGTTCGAACCAATGTGATGGGGACGAAAATTGTGGCAGAATTGGCAGTGAAATACGGCGTTAGGAAGTTCGTCATGATCTCTACCGATAAGGCAGTGAACCCCACAAATGTGATGGGCGCTTCGAAACGGATTGCAGAAATCTTTGTGCAATCGCTATTTAATTCGTTTAAAAAAGACTCCATCATCTACTCGAACGGTTTAAGTCACCTCAATTCAGAGAACGGGCCTGTGCCGACAAAGTTTATAACCACCCGGTTTGGGAACGTTTTAGGTTCGAATGGCTCGGTTATACCACGTTTCAAGGCGCAAATCGAAAAAGGTGGTCCGATCACCGTTACGCATCCGGAGATCACCCGGTTTTTCATGACGATTCCTGAAGCATGTCGACTCGTGCTGGAAGCGGGTTCCATGGGAGAGGGCGGCGAGATCTTCATATTCGACATGGGTAAGTCCGTGAAAATTGTGGATCTTGCGAAAAAAATGATCCGGTTGTCCGGCCTTCTGCCTAATCAGGATATTGCGATTGAGTTCTCTGGCCTGCGCCCGGGCGAGAAGCTTTATGAGGAGTTGCTGAATGATGAGGAGAATACCCTGCCTACACATCACGAGAAGATCATGGTTGGAAAAACAAGGGAATATGACTTCGAAACTGTACATAAAGACATCGAAGAGCTAATCCGCCTAAGTTGCCAACATATGGATCGCCAGGTGGTCGTGAAGATGAAGGAGATTGTGCCCGAGTTCAAGAGTAATAATTCGATATATGAGGAGTTGGATAGGGAGAAAGCGTTGCGAGATTAAATTTGGACGGGTATTGAAGGATTCCGAAGAAAGCGTAGATTGTTTGGGTTGAAGGGGTAAGCTAGAGGCGTTAATCTGTTATTCAACGGTATTGCTCTACCACAGGGATATCTCCTCTTGGGTCGTCGACATGTCGTAGGGCTTCCCGTCATCCCGGCAAAGGAGGTACTCTGGCGGTGTGAATGGGTCTTAGAGGGGTTAATGTTGAATGTTGAATACTAGCGATTCAATTTGTCATTCTGATGCACGATGTGATTATGAATATCTTAGATCCTGTAATAAGTTCTAAACGTTACAGTTTTATTCTGCTGCTTCTGGTTCTGATTACCGGATGTACGAAAAATCTGCATAAAGAAACCGTTGTATTTCGGAGTGATTTTGAAGATGGCAGGATTGGCGAGATCTTCAACGGGCAGATCTCGGAATTTAACGGTTCAAACGTTTTGGGGCGCTTTAATGTAGGTGGATTTGACATCTTTTTGGACTCGCTTCCCGAGCATGATTTGATCCAGGTGAGCTTTGATCTTTACATTCATGATAACTGGCGTGGTAATTCCTCTACCGGGATTAAGGACAGTTCTGATATTTGGATCATGAATTTTGATGGCGCTAGCGATAAATACACCACGTTTTCGAACGAACGCTGTCCGATTGGAAATTGTCAGTTCCAGTCATACCCAGCCAACTATCCCTTCCAGAACAATCCGGCAAAGGCTAATTCATTGCAAACCGACCTTCCTGGTGCCTGTTCCTTAAAAGGCGTGTCAGGGGGTACGGTTAAGTACCGCATCCAGCGCACCGTTTACCATACCAAATCTGAGTTTCATCTAGGTTGTTATGGTCAGCTGTTTGGTCATCGGGCGAGCGAAGACCCTGCCTGCGACGCGAGTTGGTCCGTAGATAATCTGAAAATCACTACCACGAAATTCAGGAATTAAACTTGCCGTACTTTATGAAAAAACTTGCATTCGTTTATATTATCGTGTTCCTGGCGGGAATCATTAACATAAGCGCACAATCTATCCCGGTAGGGTCACCTTTACTGGAAAGCTACTATCAACGCCTGCAGCTGGAAGGGAAGCTCGATTCAAGTATTTCTTTTACCGTCCGGCCGGTTTTTCCGGCGGCTGCTCTAAATGTTCCGAATGTTTTCCGGCCTGATACAACTGGCCGGGAAAGCTGGCTGAACTGGGACGGTGAAAAGAGTTTTGCGGGTGGCCGCGGTGCTTTCCAGATGTTGCCGGTTACCTGGGAGCAAGGCGTGAGCAGTCATCATCCGTACAGCTGGAATGACGGGTCGATGATTCCAGCAAAGGGTTACCAAACGCGGTTGAGTGGTGGTATTTTTGTTAAGTATGGCCCATTGAACTTACAATTGCGTCCGGAAATAGTATCAGCGTCCAACCGTCCGTTCGATGGGTTCAATACGGAGCATGCTCCGGTTACCTGGGCTTACTATTATAGCCGATACCTCAATGTTACAGATATACCTGAACGATTTGGTGATGGTACTTACCATTCAGCAACCTGGGGTCAAAGTAGTATCCGCCTGATTTTCGACCCTTTGTCCATTGGTATCTCGAATGAAAACCTTTGGTGGGGGCCCGGGAAGCGGAATTCGCTTTTGATGAGTAACAATGCTCCTGGATTCAAGCATCTTACCTTGAACACTACGCGGCCGGTGCGTACACCTATTGGTTCCTTTGAAGGGCAAATGGTGGCGGGGCGGCTAGAAAATTCGGGATACTTACCGCCGGAACCGAACCGCATCTACAACAGCGCCTTCTTATACAGACCCAAGCATGATGACTGGAGGTATCTCTCAAGCCTTGTATTCACATACAACCCCAGGTGGGTGCCGGGGCTGTTCCTCGGAATGAGCCGGGCATTCCAGATGTATGGACCCGACTTGGATGGTTCATTGGGTGATTACATTCCGCTGTTTCAGCCCTTTCAAAAAAATAAGACGAACGAGGCAAACCGGGAACGCGACCAACTGGCATCTTTATTTGCGCGTTACCTACTAACGGAATCGAAGGGCGAAGTATATTTTGAGTATGGATTTAATGATCACTCTGCCGATATCCGGGACTTTTTAATGGATCCAGAGCACTCCCGGGCATACCTGGTCGGATTTTCGAAGATAATTCCGCTGCAGCGCCGGGCGAATGAATATATCTTGGCAAATCTGGAAGTTACGCAGCTGTCGCAGGGTGCGACAAGCCTGCTACGGGATGCCGGATCGTGGTATCTTCACTGGCAGATACGGCAGGGATATACTCATAAGGGACAGGTGCTGGGGGCGGGCATTGGGCCGGGTGGTAATCTGCAATCCTTGAATGTGAGCTGGTACAAGGGACTGAAACGAGTTGGCCTCCAGTTTGAGCGTTATATCCACAATAATGACTTTTATCAGTATGCATTTGCCCACACCGGTGATTACCGGAAGCGGTGGGTTGATCTCAGTGCCGCAGTCATCGGAGAGTGGAACTACAAAAACTTGCTGGTTAACGCGAATGCCACCGTCATCCGGTCCCTCAACTACCAGTATTGGCTCATCGATCAGCCGGTAGGCTGGCATTATGCCGGACGGGACGTGTTCAATTTTTCAGGTCAACTGGGAATCATGTATCGGTTTTAAGGGATGGCCAGGAATTACCTGTATAATCTGCTCTTAACGGTAGCCAATATTCTGTTCCCTATTCTGAGTTTCCCGTACGCGGCTCATGTGCTGGGGCCGGAGGGTATCGGGAAGGCACAATTCGTATTTACTTTTGCGCAGTATTTTGCTGTATTCGCCGCCCTGGGAATACCTACGTATGGGCTGACGGAGATCGCCCGGAAACGGGATGATCCGGCCGGCAGATCTGCCGTCTTTTCTGAGCTGACGGTAATCTATTTCTTGTCAAGCCTGGTGCTGGTCCTGATTTATTTTGGTGTCATATCATATGTGCCTTTCTTTTCCGGGGATCGGGGGTTATACCTTGCCGGGGGGCTGTTTGTATTCCTAAGCTTTTCCTCAATTGACTGGCTTTATTCCGGCCTGGAGGAGTTTAAGGTAATCGCCCTACGTTCCATCGCCATTAAGGTGATCTCACTAATACTCCTTTTTATCCTTGTTCGAGAAGACACGGATTATCACTACTACCTGTACATCATGATGTTCTCCTATCTGGGAAACAATCTGCTTAGTTTTCTACTTGTGAAATCAAGGGTGAAAGTGCTATTAAAGGGGCTCAACCTTCGCCGGCACCTGAAGCCGCTGTGGCTCATTTTCGCTGCGACGCTGGCCAGCAGTATGTATACATTGATGGATACCGTGTTGATCGGGTTCCTGTCGGACGAGAAAGCAGTAGGACTATACACCGCCGCTGTTAAACTGGTTAAGATAGCCCTGCCGGTCATCACATCGATGGGCGTCATTCTTATACCGCGGATTACGAAGGCATTCTCCGGTAATGATCTCGAAGCAGCGCAGGGGTTCATAGACCAGACCAGTCAGTTTGTTTCCTTTTTTGCCATACCGGTCGGTGCAGGTCTCGTCATATTGGCTCCCGAGTTCATCCATGTTTTTTCCGGCGATAAATTCCTTCCTGCTGTATTTAGCATGCAGATCCTTGCCTTGCTGCCACTGATCATTGGATTCGGACACTTGTTCTTACTGCTGATACTGATTCCCGCAGGTAGGAACCGGGAAATGTTGTACGCTGTCCTGGGAGGAATGATATCCGGCTTAGTTCTTAACTTCCTCCTTGTTCCACATCTGCGAGAAGTCGGAGCGTCGGTCGCCAATGTCACTTCCGAAATTATCGTTACCGGATTATATCTTTATTTCATACGGAGACACTTCAGTTTCCGGTTTCACTGGAGCCTTTTATTAAAAGCATCCGTATGTGTACTTCCATTCTTACCGATCGTGTGGCTGGTTCGGTCTATTGAAATGAATAGCTACATAGCATTGTTCGTTTCCATCTGCAGCTGTTCTATGTTATATTTCATCCTGCAATGGACCTTCTTCAAGAGTCGGGTAGTGGAAGACATGCTCCGGTTCGTGAAAGCAAAACTGGGCGTTGCAAACCAATCTGTTGAGTTATGAAGAAGAACCCTGCAATCTCGGTAGTGATGGCTACCTATAACGGGGAGCAGTTCCTCGAGGAGCAGATCGGTTCTATACTTGATCAGACCCTTCCCCCAAGTGAATTCCTGGTATGTGACGATGGCTCAACCGACGGAACTATTGCCATCCTGGAGAAATACCAGCGGAAAGGACGTTTGAAGCTGTTTATTAACGATAGGAATCTCGGCTATGCCGGTAATTTCAAAAAGGCAGTGTCCCTGGCAGCGGAAGGTCATTATGTTGCATTGTCGGATCAGGATGATGTGTGGCGGCCCGATAAATTGTTGCTGTCAGCCGAGCGATTAGCTGCGATCGAAAAGCCGGAAATCCCATGTATGGTCTATTCTGACCTGATTGTGGTTGACAGGGATCGGAACCTGCTGAACCCCTCTTTCCGGAGCATCCTCGGACAGGGTAATTACCCCTACAATCTTAAGACACTTCTATTTGGCAATTTTGTGAATGGCTGCACCATATTCATGAATCCATGCGCCAGGAAATATATGTCATCCCTGCCCGATGACCTCTATCATGATGCCTGGCTGGCATTGGCAACCTATACCTTCGGAAATGCGGAGAGTCTTCCCGAGCCTCAGGTAGAATACAGACAGCATACCAGTAATGTGACGTTTTCTACAGCCTACCAACATCAAAGCCGGTTGAGGCGGGTACTGGCAGAGTTGCTGTCCAGTATCAGGGGGAATGCCCAGATTTTTAGGTATCAGTTTACCCTCGTGCGGCGATTCTATGACACGTATGGGATAAACATGGATCATGAAACAAGGCGGCTGTTCGAAGAATTTCTCACAATGGAGAACAAATCCTATCTGTCCAAAAAACTGGCTTTCCGGAAAGCCATGCAAAGTCGCTGATTTTTTAATCGCGGAATTTATTCCGTAATGGCTTTTCTGCGGTTCAGCTTTCCCCGGGAGTCGCGTCCTCAAAGTTCCGGTTTATCCGATGGTCTGCGTTTGAATATCAAAAGATACATCGCAAGGAATACGGAGGTGAGGAACATCCCGATCACCACCGCCTTAACGTAGCCAAGCCGGTTTTTTTTCAAAGGCATGGACGGCTCATCCACGATCTGGAAAGTAGGGGTCTCCTGGATCAGCAGGGTACGGTTAGCTTCCAGGTTTTTTACAATCTCGGAGTAAATGGTGGACAACACCATCTTGTCCCTTTCATTCACCTCGATACCGGCATTCGCTGTGGGATAAGCCGGGTTCAGATCCAGCAGTACCCTGTTGGACGCGTACGTTGAGTATGTCTTCTTATTCAGGATCCGGGTGATGCTGTCAGCGCGGTGTTCCAGACGGGCGATGTTGGTACGCAGCGTCTTGGTCTTCGTTTTCGTATAGAAGTCCGTAGCTTCCTGAATGAGCCGCTCAATGAACAGCTTAGAAAACTTTTCGTCCCGGGTGGTAACAGTCAGTTCAAAGAAGGTCAGCTTCTTGTCAGTCTTTTTTACCGATAATTCCTTCTCTGTGATGTTTCTCATGATCACCTGCAGCAGGCTGTCCTGGAGACGGGTATAGGGCTTCTGATTTAACGGGAAACTGATTTTGCCACCCTTATTTTCGTATTTCTTCCATTTTTCAGGATACTCATATGCTTGGGCATATGCATCCGCAAGGCTGAGATTCCTGGAATATGGCGTGAGGAGCGTAGTACGGATCATTTTCTGGCTGCGGAGCAGCTCCTGTACGTTATCGCCCGCAAGCACTCCGCTCGCACTTCCCACTGATCCCAGGTCAAAGCCAAACTGGCCCGCCAACGAGGATATCAGCCCGCCACCTGCTGCCTTGCTGTCTTCCACAACGAAGGTTAGCCTGCCGGTATAGGTGACCGGCCATTTCCAGGCACAGGCTGCCCCTACCAGGGCACCTACCAAAATCACAGCTGCAAACTGCTTTTTAAAGTTCAGCAGATATTTCAGATCCTTGATCCGTTCACGGATCAGATCCTTTACTGAAAACTCGGGTTCGTATGGGTAATTAGCTGGTTCCTGATTCATGGTTATTTACTTAGGATTGCGATCAGGCCAACGAGGGCAGTAATAGCGGAGGTAATTCCCGAAAGCTCGGCAAAACCTAGTCTGAATTTCACCTCCGGTCCTTTGTCGGGGACTACAATCCGGCTGCCTGGTTTAACGGCAGGATAGTTACGGAAAATCAGGAACCTCCTTACCGGCTTGTTCAAGCCGCTGGGGTATTGGACGTATGCACCTTTCAGTCGTGCATTCTCAGTGGCACCACCGGCGGCATTAACGTAATATTTGAATCGGCGACCCTGGTAGTTCACATACTGCGGATTATTAACGGCGCCGGATACTTCAACATAGGATATCACGCGCGGGACATAAATACTGTCACCCGGAAGGAGGATCGTGTTTTTCTGGCTCGCATTTGGCGTACTCGCTTTTGCCAGGTCGAGATTAAGACGGACGCCCCTCCGGAACACCTGTGCATTTTCCAGGGAGCCATAGGGACTAATGCCGCCGGCTCTTTGCAAAAAGTCAAGGGCTGTTTCGTCCCGCTTCTGTACCGAGTATTCGCCCGGGAATAGAACTTCTCCAGTTACGCTTACATTCCCGAGGGGCCGATAATTAACGAGCCGTGGCACGTAGACAAAGTCATGTGGTTGAAGTTCGATATCAGGGGAACCCGATTCCAGGTTAACGGTGATGGACTCCACCAGCTGGTTCGCTACGTTGTCTTCATCATTAGGAATCAGTCTTGAGATCTCAATGTGGTGCCCTGCGGCCTGCTCGGTCAAGCCACCAGACATGGCGAGCACATCAGCAAGTTTCATCCCCTTGCGATAAACGATTGTTCCAGGGTTCCTTACATTCCCGTCAACAGTAACAGTTTGTTCAGTAATGAAAGCTGCGCGGTCCTGAATGACAATAGAGTCCTCGCGTAGCAATGGCAGGTCGTTTCGACCGTTTACAATGTCCAGCGGTTTGAACGAGATCAATTCTTTATCAAGGTTTGGCAATGTTCGTTTGATGTAGCCGCGTTCAAGATACGCTTCGGGCTTTAGCCCTTCGGCTTTTTTGATGACGGATGCCAATGTTAACCCGGCGCTCAGTTCATAAACTCCCGGTCTGTTCACCGCACCCTCAAGGATGATGCGGTTGGCGTAGCGGTTATTGATAGACCCGATGTGCACCTTATCTCCGTTTCGTGGAATAAAGTCTGCCATCATCGATGACGGAATATCCTTTACTTCCCGTTCCAATTCATTGATCTGGTCTACCTTCGCGATGCCCCGGTAGGCAATGTCGGTGTAACCGCTGGCATAGCGGATCAGATCTGCAAGGTTTTCCTGTGCCTTCAACTCGTAGATAGCCGGTTTCTTAACCTCCCCGTCAATCGAGACCCTTTTACGGTAAACGGGGATCCGGATCACATCCTGATCCTCCAGCCGGATATTTCCGTCGAGGAGGCCCTGCTGTAGAAATGTATAGAAGTCTACAGTACGGTATACCTTATTGTTCCTAATCAGTTCAATATTCCTTAAGGAGCCGTTCGTCGTAGGTCCGCCAGACAAGTAAAGGACGTTAAATAGCGTCGACAACGATGAGACGGTATACGACCCGGGCGTTTTTGCTTCGCCAAGGATGGTCACTTTCACACTCCTGGTGTTTCCTAGGTTGACAGTCAGTTGGCTTTGGCCACTATTCAGCGCCGGATAGACGACGGCCATCTTTTTTCTGATCAGTGAGGTCGCTTGCTCAATAGTGAAACCATTCAGATAAACAAGTCCCGCATAAGGGATCTGCAGGTTTCCTTCAGGACTGATCTTACTCCGGACGGAGCTTTCGTTCAGTCCGGTGAGAAGAATAACCAGTTCATCACCCGGCCCCAGGACATACCCTTTAGGGGTGGCCATGTTGTTATTGGGTTCAAACTTTATCGAACTCTGGGCGAAGAAATCGGTCCCGTATATGGTCAATTCCGGTGTCGGCTCAGCCGAAGGTGTAATCGGCTCCGGCTTGATCACATTGACGATCGTATCCCGCCCTAAGTTGATATCCGGCTTTTGCGGGTTTGAAGCAACCACCCGCTTCCTGTTCAGGCCCAGCAACTGCACTCTTTTTTTAAGGAGATCCACTTCAATGGGATCCATTCCCTTTTGTTGAAGGAGCTTATAAGCGTCCTCTTCCGAAATGCCGGAGTCCTGAAGTTTTTTCCATGCCTGGGTGATCTGATCATCAGATAGCTGGCTGACTTTCACGTTCTGGATATTGCTGAACGAGAACGACGACTGAGCTTGGCCCCTATGTATGGTTAATGAAAAAAGAAGAAAAAATAAAATCAGGAAGGGTCTGAATCGCATCATGAATGCCTTTTGCAAAAAATAAATAGAGACAAATATAATGTATTCATTATTGAAAAGTCTCTTGAATGAAAAACGGCTTCTGCTGTCTCGGTAAATGATTCCGGATGCTCTCTGTTATAGGGAAACGGGGCGTGAGTTAATACGCGTTTTTGTCACCCTTTATAATGTTGATGATCGTTTGCAGGATGATCTGGCAGTCCAGCCAGAAGGTCCACTTGTGAATGTAGTAAAGGTCGAAGTCTACGCGTCGCTGCATCGCCGCTGTCGTTTTGGTCTCGCCGCGGGAGCCGTTCACCTGCGCCCAGCCGGTAATTCCCGGTTTTACGACGTGCCGTAACATGTACCGTTCCACTTTCTGGATCGACTCGAGGTTCATCGGAGTCACATGTGGTCTCGGACCCACTACCGACATGTCGCCCACCAGCACGTTGATAAATTGCGGCAGTTCATCAATGTTCCAGTACCTCAGGTGTCTTCCAAGAGGAGTCACCCTTGAATCGTTTTTGCTGGTCTGGTGGAAGTTGCCGTGTTCATCGATGGTTGGACTGCCGTGGTACATCGTTCTGAACTTATAACAGATAATCTTTTTGTTGTTCAATCCCCAGCGCTCCTGTTTAAAAAACACCGGACCTCTTGAAGTAGCTTTGATCAGCAGTGCAACGATCGGAAACAGCCACCAGCCAATGGTCAGGAAAAACGTGATGGAGAAAAGGACATCGAAGGTCCTCTTGAGTACCTTATTCCGGAACTCGTCCTGCGGCAGCGATCTCAGATTAATTACCGGCAGCTGGCCGATGTTATTGATCTGGATATTACTGGAAGCATAGACGTGCAGATCCGGAATGATGCGGGTTCTTTTCGCATAGTGATCACCTGACTCGATGGCGAAAGTGATCTGCTCATGTTCGGAGTTAGGCAGGGCGATTATGATCTCGTCCACATGCTCCTGTTCCAGGATCGCAGGAAGTCCTTCGATTTTCCCGAGGTATTTGCAGTTGCCTAAGCCGTTCTCATGATTGTCCAGGTAGCCGAGGCATTTATATCCGTAATAGTGATGCTGATTGATCGACTGCAGGAAATGTTCAGCGGAAGGGGTGGAGCCGATCAGGAGGATCCGTTCATCCAGTTTTCCCCGGGAGAGGACGCTGTGCAGGTACTTTCTCATGGCATACTTGAACAACAGTACCAAAATGAATGCCGTACAAAAATACACGGCGAGAAAAAGGTTGGTGACCTCGAAGTTCTTCCGTAGGAAAAATAAAAATGAAGTAAAAAGAATGGTGAAAATCAGCAGCGTGAAGATGATGTAGACGATCTCCTCTGAAAACTTTTTGGACCGGAGATCTGCATACAGGCGTGAGCCATGAGAAGCTCCGTACCATGAGATGATCGATGAAAGAAGGAAGAGAAACGTATCAGCCTCGCTGTTAATCGTTGTGTCTCCCGGAAGCGAATCAACCGAAATCCAGTAAGCAATGATCAGGATCGGAATATCGATCAGATACCGGACGGTGTTATAAATAGAGTAAAATCTCGTCATATCCTCAGACGCTTCACTGAAATGCTATTTGGGGCCGAAACATACGTGTTTTTTTTTAAAAGTGTCCGCCGTGGCCTCTCATGAGGATCGCAGGGCAGTACGGGTGTCGTCAGGTACGGGTACCGGCCGGCTACCGGAGCCAAACGAGTTTATAAGCTTCAGGAATTCCCGGTCGAACGTTTCTATGGAAAAGAGGGTCTTGAGCCGTTCATGTCCCTGCTGACCCATGATCTTTTGCTGTTCCGGATCGGCGATAAGCGGGGCGATCCTGGCAGCTGCAGCGGCTGCATCATCCAGCGGGATGAGGATACCGGACTTCGTGTCCTCGATCATTTCAACGGCTCCGCCCTGCCTGGTGGCCACTACGGGCTTCGATGCTGCCATGGCTTCCAGGATGACGGTTGGGAATGAATCCGGCCGCACGGACGGCAGAATAAAAATGTCCAGCGAATTCATGATGTTTATGATATCCGACCGGTAGCCCAGGTTAATGACATGTTTTGATAATCCCGAACGGGCAATCTCTTCGTTCAGCTCATCAACCAGGTATTCGTTGCCCGGATAGGCATCGCCAACCAGGATAAAGCGCGTGTCGGGATACTGATCAATGGTTCGTTTGGCAATCTGCAGCAAATACCTCTGCCCTTTGGTCTTATTGACCCGGCCGATCATACCGATGAGCGTCGCGTTTTCCGGAAGATTTAGTTCAGAGCGAAGGCCGGCGGTTTGATCATCAAACGGAGCCAGGTCGATTCCATTGTAGATTCGCGTAAGCTCACGCCGCCCGACATGCTTCTTCCAGTGGTCCTTTACGGCATCCGAAACGACCACCACGTGGTCACTGTATTTTTTTAATACGTAGCCGATTGCTCTTGTGAACATGGCTGGTTTGGTGATGATTTCATGGACATGCCAGATATGCGGGAGTCCTCTTTTTTTTGCGAGGAAGGCACTGATCAGGACACCGGTCGTATTCGAAAAGATCAGGTCAATTTTTTCGTCGTCGATCAATTGGTTTAAATTTTTCCATGCAGCCTTCATTACCCGGATCCGGTTCAAAATACCCGGCACCGAAAAATATTTTCGGCGCAAGATACCCAGGCGGATGATCCGGACTTCGATTTGCCGTTTTTCCAGCTCCGCAACCAGCGGTCCGTCCTCCGAAACAATGACGATAGGCCTGTGATGGTTTCTGTTCAGGTTCTCGGTCACATTCAGCAGAATACGCCCCGCGCCATACAAATCTGAAGTATTATGGAAAAAAAGAATATTCATCGGTTCATCTGCACTTGTCGCTGCCGCTTTAGGACTTTACCTGACATTACTTAAAGGTAAAGAATAAAGGCAAGGAATTACTGTTAATTCAATGATGTTGCAAAGCTATAAGTTTTTAATTAACCGGATTTTTAATTAATTAATTTATTAACGGTATTGTGTGTTAAGAACTTATTCGGCGCTTTAAATTATTTTAGGCATTTTTGTTCCGCTTATTTGAGAAATTGATGCGTTTAGCAATTGTGGGAATCCGGGGACTTCCAAATACGTACGGGGGATTTGAAACACTGGCTGAAAATTTAGTGGAGCATTTATCCGCTGAATTTCAGTTCACGGTGTATTGTTCTTCGAAAGACATGGATTCCCGGCTGAGCAGTTACAAGGGGGCGGCACTGAAGTACATCCCGGTCACCTCCCACGGGGGCCTGGGCATGGTCTATGACAGTCTGGCTCTGGCCGATGCTGTCCGGAACCATGACAAGGTCCTGTTCCTGGGCTTTGGTGCCGGATTCATCATGCCGCTGCTGAAGCAATACCGATCCAGGATCATCCTGAATTTTGGCGGCCTGGACTGGAAACGGAACAAGTGGTCTCCATTCGCGCGGAAGGTCATCCGTACCGCCGAGCGATTCCTCGTCCGCAACAGTGGTACGGTGATCGCTGATAACGAAGGCATCCGGCAGTACATAAAGGAAACCTACGGAATCGAAACTCCGCTGATCGCATACGGCGGAGACCAGGCAGCGCCGCAGGCTATCTCTGCCGGCGCTGTAGCCAAATATCCTTTTCTATCCGGGAGCTATGCGTTCTCGGTCGCCCGGATACAGCCCGATAACAACATCGATATGATCCTTGACGCATTTTCCGCCCAGGATGAATTACCGCTTGTCATGGTTGGAAACTGGGATAATTCTGCGTACGGGAAGCAGACACGCGAAAAGTATAGTAACAGGAGAAACCTGATCCTGCTGGATGCGATCTATGACCGTACAGAACTGGATCTGCTTCGGAGCAATTGTACCTTATATGTTCACGGCCATTCCGCCGGCGGAACGAACCCTGCACTCGCTGAAGCGATGTACCTCGGTTTGCCGGTCTTTGCCTATGCATCGGGATATAACGAATATACCACGGAGGAGCATGCCCTGTTCTTCACGGATGCGGCGGAACTCACAAGACTGGTAACAAATTACAGATCGGTCGATCTGAAAGGAATCGGTGACAAGCTGAAAGCGGTTGCCGAGCGGCTGTACCGCTGGAAACATGTGGCAGCGGAGTATAGAACTATTTTTATGAATGACGCAAATTAATACCGGAGAACTATGATAAATGTCGCTTTGATCGGGGCCGGTAAAATGGGCTTATCCCACCTATCCATTCTGGGTGCACACCCGGATGTTAAGGTGGTCGGAGTTTGCGATACCGCTAAACTCGTTACGGATGTACTGACCAAATACTCGGGGTATAGCTGCTACGCTGATTATAAGAAGATGGTCAGAGAAGTAAAGCCGGATGCGGTTTTCGTAGCCGTACCGACCCGGTTTCATGCACCCATGATCCGGTTCCTGCTGGAGAACCGTATCCATGTGTTCGCAGAGAAGCCTTTCTGCATGACGCCGGAAGAAGGCGCCCCGCTGGTGGAGCTTGCGGAGCGAATGGGTCTGGTCAACCAGGTCGGGTACCATAACCAGTTCGTCGGAACATTCAGAGAAGTGAAGCGGCTGCTCAAGGACGGACATGCCGGCGATATTCATCATTTCCAGGCTGAAGCCTACGGCCCGGTTGTAATCAAACCGAAACAGGATACCTGGCGGTCCGATCCCGGTGCGGGAGGGGGATGCCTGATGGATTATGCATCCCACGTGGTAGATCTGGTTGGTTACCTGCTTGCGCCGGTGAAGGACGTTTTCGCCAGTGTGGTGAAGCCTATCTACTCCACCGAAGTCGACGATGCGGTGTATGCCCTGCTGAAGCTGGAGAGTGATGTAACCGGAGTGCTATCGGTGAACTGGAGTGATGAGACGTATCGTAAAATGTCCACTTCGATCACCATTGAGGGAAGCAGGATGAAGATCATATCCGATGCCAGCGAACTGAAAGTGTATGTGAAGCAATCAAAAGGCCTGGAGGGATATACCGCAGGCTGGAATACGAAATATGTCACCGATCTCGCTGAGCCGGTGGATTTTTATTTGCGCGGTGAAGAGTATTCGGCACAGATCGACTATTTTATCCGGACGCTGGAGGGTAAGGATCAGAATAATATAAATACCTTTAAGACTGCCTGGACCACCAACAAGGCATTAAGTTTGATAAGACGTAATTCAGGTGTATAACGAGATGGAGAGAATTCTATTTGGCGATAATCAGTTTTTCGCCGTCAATCATATATCGGACGAGAAGTCACGTGCGCAGGCCATGCGGTTTAAGGAAGACAAGGCCATCATGAATGTGCTGGACCAGGCGCGATCGACGGGAGTGAACACGTTCATGTGTACGACCCATGACCGGATCGCCAACATCTGCGAGATCGTCCGGAGCAACCCGGAGAAATACGCCGGATTCAAGATCTATCCCTGTATGCCCTATGCGCATAAGTATGCCAATGCGGTAACTGAGCTGGGCATCCTTGGTGCGCTGAAGGAATATGTTCCCGGAAACTTTTTCGGCTCCCTGTTCAAAGGGGGAGTAGCGTACCTTTCAAAGGACTACCTGGCGATGATGGAGCTGCTGGTGGATTCTGAAATGAAGATGTTCAAAGGGATCGAAACCCCGGTGATCTTCCTGCAGAATGTCGTCACCGATCTGCTTTTAGGACTCGGAATGAAGGATATCCTGGTCGCCTTCCATGACCATGTAAAAAAGAAATATAGTGCCGAGGCGGGCTTCATCACGATGAATATGCCGAAACTCCTGGATATGCTTGAAGAAGGCGGCATCCGGAATCCGATCATCTGTGCCTCGATCAACAAAGCGGGCTTCCGGATGTCGGGCGGGATTGACTTGTATGAACGAACGCTCCGCGAGCGGGAGTTCCGCCCTATCGCTATGCAGGTCCTTGGAGGCGGTGCCATCCCGGTCCGTGAAGCGATCGACTACGTCTGCTCTTTCCCGCAGATCACCTCCATCCTGTTCGGTGCCTCGTCCAAAGCTAATATTGAACAGACGGTGAGTCTGATCCGTCAGGCGGATCAAAGAGAAGAGCTTCTTGCTGAGGCGCGGCTTGTTTAACCGTTTTTCTTAATTCTGCCAAACAGTTCCAGTAACTGAACGGCCGTATTTTCCCAGGTGAACGTGTTAAGGCGCCGTTCACCTGCCGCTATCATCGACGTCCTTAGGGAGGGATCATCCAGAACGCGTTGGATCTTGTCGCAAATATCTTCCGGATCCCGCGGATCGAAGGTCAGTACCGCGTCACCGCCCACTTCCGGCAGACAGCTGTTGTTTGCAACAATGACCGGCAACCGGTGCTTGAAAGCTTCAATGACCGGAATACCGAAACCTTCATTGATCGATGGGAACACGTACAATGAGGCGTTTTTGTACAGCCATGCCAATTCCGCATCGCTCAGATAACCCGTCAGTATCACATCCTGCTCCAGGCCATTTTCGGCGATCGCGGTCCGGATCGCCGCATCATCGTTACTGTGTTTCTTGGGGTCCGGCTTACCGGCGAGGATCAGTTTGTAATTGCGGTGTTTTTTCCGGACCAGTTTAAGTGCACGTATGAGCGCCGGAAGATTCTTCCTCTTATTCATGATTCCCACATGCAGCAGAAACGGTGCACCGTTCAGCTGTTCCTTCAGCACCGACAGAACAGCGGGTACTCCGGTCTGCGGCTGAAAGCTTTTCGGACCTTCATAGATGGTGATCAGTTTTTCAGGACCGATACCGGTGAACATGCTGATCCGGTCCCTCGCATAATCGGTAGGGGCAACTACATAGTCGGCTTTTTTGGCGGCAGGAACGGCGAGCATTTTGAATATGGACAGCCAGAGTTTATTGTAATATTCCGGATGTTCAAAAAAGAAGGCATCGTGAAATACAGTGATCGTCCTGAAATTGAGGCGTATCCACGGTACGAAGTAGTCGGTGCAGAATACGATGTCACATCCGTTGAGCCATGCTTTCATGGGCAACACCACTTGTTTCCAGAATGAGAACCGGATATGCTCCACCAGTTTCAGGAGTTTGTTTTCGCCGGTGTAAACAGGAACGGGCGTGTCAAGAAAACAGAAAGTATATTTTTTCCCGTCCATCCGGCGGAACTGCTCGCAGACCTCCGAAAGGTACGTGCCGGTTCCGGTTTTGGCGATCCGGAGATCCCGGATATCAACTCCTATTTTTAACGGCTTTGGCATGTTTGAGTACGGGCAACGGTCCTTTCGCAGCGATTATGTTCATGAATAACCCCGAAAAAAACCAGGTCAGATAGGATATGTACATGGAGGTCTCCAGTTCGGAAGTAAGCAGAGGAATAACGATACCGACTTTCATCAGCAGCAGGGCCAGGCATAGTTTCTTTTCTTTTCCTTTCAGGTGCGGAAACCACCTGAGGCAGGTTCTGATGATCATGACCAGTACCGCAAGATACAGGATCAGGGCAATGATTCCGGTTTGCACGCCGATAATGATAAACTGATTTTCACCGCCGATGGAATCGTTGTCCGCCACGGCAACCCTTCCGGATTCACCAAGACCCAGCCCGAGAGGGCTGCTGACCATGGCCTCAATCCCGTCCAGCCAGGCAATAACATGTCCGACGCTCGAGGTATTGGTGAACGTCACGGTCTCGTAAATGAATTCGTGCAGATCCGGATTCCACCACACCAGGAAGAATGAAATGTAAAGGACGACGGCCAGTATTCCCATGTGCATCCACAGCAGCAGTTGTTTCTTTCGGGTGATCAGCGCATACGCATAGATCATCAGGAAGTAGCTGACGAGGCTGGCCCTTGATAAAGCGAACAGGATGGAGAACTGCGTTGCTGCGATCGCCGTGATGCCAAAAGTCGTCGGTCTGAACCGGTTACGGTCATCCGTGTAGATCCCTGCTATAACAGCCAGGGCGATCAGTGTTGCCGCTGAAAACTCAAGCGGATTGGCAAAAAAGCTGGCAAACCGTTTCAGGCCAGACGATGCTTCGAACGTCCAGGTTAAGCCATAGTTGCCGCTGATCGGTTGGTTGTAGTAATAAAAAAAGTAGTCGGAATACCCGATCAGTGTCTGAAAATGGCGGTCGGCGATAATCTCGAAAAACAAAAGGACCGTTGCTGCAATGGCCAGAATGAGGATATAATGGAAGTATTTGCTGATATAAACCTCCCGGGGATTCAGGAAACGGCCTACAAAATAAACCAGCACGAAAAAAGTGCTGCTCTTAAACGCGATGATCTTCTCGGCTACGCCATACTGACCGATCGGCAGGAATACATACAGGAGGGCGTAGCAGAAATAAGCGATCAGGCAATAATCGACCAGCTGCGGTCTGAATCGCACACGGAGCTGCCAGACGGTGAGTCCGAGCGTAGCCAGAACCAGTAGTTCTTTCAACGGCTGGACCACCGATATCATTTTACCCAGACCTGAATCAAAGAGTACGATCAGCGTCGTGGTATAGATTGGAAGTCCGAAGATGATAAAGGCCAGCAGGCTCTGCTTATTCCTTGAAAGAAGGTCTTTCACCGTAACGAAGAATACGGATATGTAAATAAGCGGAAAAACGAGCATCAATACGGGCAATTTGCTGTAAAAATAGCCGAATTTATCAGACTGTTTTCAATATTTGGAGAAGTTTCATGCCTGCCGTACCAGTTTGATTTCTGCAGGATTCATATTATCTTATTTTTGCAGGGAGTACCATGAAGGCAGTCTACACTACTTGTTCCTTTAATCATATCGGCAGAGCACTGTCGCTGGAAGGCTCCGTTTTCGGGCATTCCCCGGATACCCGGTTTTTTATTGGGCTCATTGATCAGACCGATGATTTGCCGGAGAAAGAGGGCCATGAGTTTATTTCTGCAGCGGATATAGGCATTCCCTATTTCGGAGAGATGTGTGCCAAATATGGCCCGATGGAACTAAGCAGTGCCCTTAAGCCTTTCTTCGCAGATCATATCTTCCGGGCATATCCGGAGATCACCGAGATGATCTATCTGGACAGCGATATCCTGGTGTTCCATGACCTCCAGGTGATCTTCGATCATCTCGAAACCCATAGCATCCTGCTTACTCCGCACACCTTCACTTCCATTGCGAGCGGGAACGGTTATGACGACCGCAATTTTCTGCGCTGCGGGGTTTATAACGCCGGATTCTTTGCCGTAAAAAACAGCGTCGATGGCCGGGCCTTTCTCAACTGGTGGATGGGCAAATTGAGGAATGAGGGATTCTACGACTCCAAACGAGGGATGTTTGCAGATCAGCTCTGGCTGAACCTTGTTCCGGTGTATTTTAACGGAGTAAAGATCCTGGTCGATCCCGGCTGTAATGTAGCCTACTGGAATCTGCACGAAAGGCAGATCACAAAGAAAGACGGCAAATTCTTCGTCAATGGAGACCGGCCGCTGGTCTTTTACCACTTCAGCGGTGCGGCCATGGACTGCCTGGATTCTGACCGGCTATCAGTACATCATAAGGCCTATTCCTTCACTGCCAGACCTGATGTCCGCCCGTTATTTGAGCAGTATATCGACGAGCTCACCAGTAAAGAATTTGGCAAGTACAGCGCCTACTATACCGTAAACAGCCGGATAAAGGTCCGGTCGCCGTTGCTCATCCGGTTTCTGGGTTTATATAAAAGCCTCCTGAAAAGATTGATTTATGCCAGATAGGGACTTGTTAATTCGGGGAGGAGGGATGATATTCCGGGCCGCCATGTGGATCATGCTGGTCGGCCTGCAGTTTTCTGCACACGGCCAGACGCCGAATCAGGTATTGCCTTTTTCCCATGAGCTGTATGACCGGTTTAGCGACCGGGTCTACGACAAACATACACGCTTTCACTCGTCGCTGAAAGCTTATTTCAGGGATGACAGCCTGCTGGCCGATAGAGCCGATTCGGTTCTCGCGCTCGGAGTCGATACGGTCCGAAAGTCCTGGGGCGCCCGCAAATTGTTCAATGAACATCTGGTCGACATCAGACGGCCGGATTACACGATATACGCAGATTTTCTCCCCGATGTGACGGTTGGGGCCGATCTGATTCAGCATGGAACACTGTGGATGAATACCCGCGGATTTCAGGCGGGCGGTACAGTGGGCAGGAAATTCTCCTTCTACACAAGCGGCTTTGAGAACCAGGGGAAGTTTCCGGCGTATTATGAAAAATATGTTCACGATTCCCAGGTCGTCCCGGGGCAGTCCTATGACCGGGGTTGGGGTTTTCAGGACCGTGACTGGTCCTATGTTTCCGCACTGCTGTCCTATACGCCGAATAAGTACCTGAACATCGCCATGGGGCAGGACAAGAACTTCATCGGGGACGGATACCGTTCGATGCTGCTGTCCGACTTCTCATCCAACTATCCGTTTCTCCGGTTAACCGGCACCCTGGGGGATTTTACGTATATGGCTATGTGGGCGTCTATGCAGGATCTGGCTGCGCCCCGGCTGTCGTATGATACCGGGTACCGGAAAAAAGGCGGCGTATTTCATTACCTGGACTGGAATGTCGATGACCGGTTTTCAGTGGGTGTTTTCGACGCGGTGATCTGGACCCAGACGGACGATATGGGAAACCGGCGCGGCTTTGACTGGGGGTATGCCAGTCCGTTGATTTTTCTCAGGCCAGTGGAAGCGATGAGCGGTTCCCCGGATAATGCGGTGGTCGGCCTTAATATGAAGTATGAAGTGCTGGAGAATACGGCGGTTTACGGCCAGTTCATGCTGGATGAGTTCGAAGCAAAGAACTTTTTTTCAAACTCAGGAAGCAACCGGAACAAATGGGGCATGCAGCTCGGTGTGCGGGGTGCTCACCTTTTCGGCGTCAGGCGCCTGAACTATCTGCTTGAATACAATGCCGCCCGTCCGTATACCTATGCGGCCAGAACGCGGATGATCAGTTATACGCATTATAATGAGCCGCTGGCGCATCCGTTTGGCGCCAATTTCAGAGAATGGGTAACCAGACTGAATTATTCCCTAGGCCGGTTCTATTTTTCCGGGCAGGTAAACGTGGCGACCTATGGTCTGGAACTCAGCGAATTCTCGAATTACGGAAAGAACATCTTTAAACCGTACCCGGCGTCATCGACCGGAAACTATATCGGCCAGGGCGTCCCCACCGACTTTTCGTACGCAGATCTCCGGTTGTCGTATCTGCTGAACCCGAGGTATAATCTTCGCTTTGAGCTGGGGGGATATCACCGGTCTGAGAAGAACTCCGCCGGTCATCAGAAGGACCGCTGGATAACTTTCGGCCTCAGAAGCTCATTCCGAAATTCCTATTTCGACCTCAGTAGTTATTAACGGCCTCACTTCACGCCGTTGGATCCATTCGGATTATTGCATCTCTCAGGAAAATTATTAACTTAAAGTTAATAATAGAATTTTGATGAAGACAAGGGGAGTCGCTTCAATCATTTTATGCATCCTGGCATTTCAGCTGAGCGCACAAACGGCCGGAAGCCCCGTGCCATATTCGTTCAGCCTTTATCAGCAGCTCGATGCGCCGGTCTATGACCATCGGTCAAAGTTTCACAGCGCGGTTAAGCCGTATTTCGGGGATGACTCGTTGATCCGGGACCGCGCAACTGCGCTTCTGTATCCCGCAACGGATACGATCTCGCGGTCCTGGACGGGCCGGAAGATTTTCCGGGAACATCTCATCGACATCCGGGGTGAGGATCACACCATTTATGCCGACTTTCTTCCGGACATGATGTTCGGCAAAGACTATGGCCAGAACAGGAGCACCTGGATCAACAGCCGGGGTTTCCAGTTCGGAGGTACCGTGGGAAGCCGGTTTTCTTTCTACACCAGCGGCTTTGAAAACCAGGGCCGCTTTCCGGGTTACTATGAACGTTATATACACTCGTCCTGGATCGTTCCGGGGCAATCCTATGACCGGGCTTTGAAACGGACTGGTGCCCGGGACTGGTCCTATGTTACAGCCGTGCTCACGTATACTCCCGTCAAGTACCTGAACGTCACCGCCGGGCATGATAAGAATTTTATTGGCGACGGATACCGTTCCATGATCCTGTCGGATTTAGCGTCCGCTTACCCCTTTCTCAAGCTTACGGGCCGAGTCGGAAATTTCCAGTACATGGCCATGTGGACCGCCATGCAGGATCCCGGTGCCGAAAAAGTCTCCTATGAGGCGGGGAACCGGAAAAAGGGCGGCGTCTTTCATTACCTGGACTGGAACGTCAGCAACCGGCTCTCCGTGGGGCTGTTCGATGCCATTATCTGGGCACAGCAGGATGACCTCGGAAACAGAAGGGGATTTGACTGGACCTATGCGAATCCGCTGATCTTCCTCAGGCCCCTGGAAGCGCAGAACGGTTCACCGGATAACGCTCTCATGGGAATTAATCTGAAGTTTGAGGCGTTCAGGAAGGGGGCAGTATACGGGCAGTTCCTGCTGGATGAATTTCAGGCGGCAAACTTCTTTAAGCAAAACGGCGCAAGCGGCAACAAATGGGGTGTCCAGGCCGGGATCCGGGGCGCAGATCTCTTTGGAACCAACCGGCTGAATTACCTGCTTGAATTCAATGCCTCACGGCCATACACGTATACCTCTAGAAACAGGATCATCAGCTACTCCCACTATAATGAACCGCTGGCCCATCCGTTCGGGGCGAACTTTAGCGAACTTGTCGGAAAGCTTCAGTATGTCCTGGGGCGGTTTGAGCTTAACGGGCAGGTTAACTTCGCCGCCTACGGGTCCGATCTGAATCAGTACACGCATTTCGGGAAGAATATTTTCCTTCCGTATCCGAACGAAACCCGGAATAATTACATCGGGCAGGGTGTGCCTACGAAGATGCTCTACGGGGACGGACGGATATCGTTCAGGCTCAATCCTCAGAACAATCTGCGGCTCGAAGCCGCAGGCACCTACAGAAGGGAACAGAACAGTGTGCTGAACGACCGGACATATTGGTTGTCCGTGGGGATCCGAAGTTCCTTCAGGAATATGTATCAGGACCTGAGCAGTATTTCCGGGTTGCCGGTACGCTAGGATGCGATGGTTTTGGTGGTTCTTGCTACGGCCATTTTTTTCACGGCAGCAATGATCGCAGCTGCATCATAGCCGCATTCCGCCCAAAGTTCCGGCTGTTCGCCGTGCTCCACGACCTTGTCCGGCATACCGAGGCGTACGACGTGTGCGGAGTATCCATGGTCCGCCATGAATTCGACCACTGCGCTGCCCATACCGCCCTGAAGACAGCCGTCTTCGACCGTAATGACATGCTTGTAGGTTTTGAATACTTCGTGCAGCATATCGGCATCCAGCGGCTTTACGAAACGCAGGTCATAGTGCGCCGGGTAAATACCCTCGGCGTTGAGCTCCTGAAATGCTTTCACCGCTTCGTTACCGATATGGCCGATCGTCAGAACGGCAACTTCTTCACCATCGCATATCTTCCGACCCTTTCCGACCGGGATGGCCTTGAACGGCCGTTTCCAGTCCGGCATAACACCGTTTCCACGGGGGTATCGAATAGTGAAAGGACCCATGTCCTCCTGCTGGGCCGTGAACATCAGGTTCCTGAGCTCCTCTTCATTCATCGGCGCGCTGACGACCATATTGGGGATGCAACGCATGTAGGCCAGGTCATACGCTCCGTGGTGGGTGGCACCGTCGGCACCGGCGACTCCGGCACGGTCGAGGCAGAACACCACGTTCAGGTTCTGGATCGCGACATCGTGAATAACCTGATCATATGCCCGCTGCATAAAGCTGGAATAGATGTTACAAAACGGAACCAGGCCCTGGGTGGCTAGCCCGGCAGAGAACGTAACCGCATGCTGTTCGGCGATACCGACGTCGAATGCCCGGTCCGGCATGGCCTTCATCATGATGTTCAGGGAACAACCGGATGGCATGGCAGGCGTGATCCCCATGATTTTAGAGTTCATTTCTGCAAGTTCGACGATCGAGTGACCGAATACATCCTGGTATTTCGGGGGCTGCGGTTTATCGGATACCGTTTTCTTGATCTCCCCGGTGATCTTATCGAAGAGACCCGGTGCGTGCCACTTGGTCTGGTCTTTTTCGGCCAGGGCGTAGCCTTTGCCTTTTACGGTTACGCAGTGCAGAAGCTTGGGCCCGGGAATATCCCGCAGGTCGCGCAGGACCTTGGCCAGGTGCCGGACGTCATGTCCGTCGATCGGTCCGAAATACCTGAATTTCAGGGATTCGAACAGGTTGCTCTTTTTCAGCAGCGTTCCTTTGATGCTCTTCTCGATCTTTTTAACGATCTCATGGGCGTTCGGACCCAGTTCGGAGATCTTGTTCAGCACATGGGAAATATCGTCGCGGAACCGGTTGTAAGACTTTGAAGTCGTGATATCGGTCAGGTACTCTTTCAGAGCACCGACATTGGGATCGATCGACATGTTATTGTCGTTCAGGATCACCAGGACGTTCGAGTTTTCTATACCGGCATGGTTGAGGGCCTCGAAAGCGAGTCCTGCGGTCATGGCGCCGTCCCCGATCACCGCAACGTGCTGGCGGTCGGTTTCGCCCTTATAGTGGGACGCAACGGCCATGCCGAGAGCGGCAGAGATGGACGTGGAGGAGTGGCCGACCCCGAACGTATCATAGGCACTCTCAGAGCGCTTCGGAAAGCCGCTGATTCCCTTATAGACACGGTTCGTGTCGAATACATCACGTCTCCCCGTCAGGATCTTATGACCATAGGCCTGGTGGCCGACATCCCAGACGAGCTGATCATACGGGGTATTGAGGATATAATGCAGAGCCACCGTCAGCTCGACGACACCGAGGCTCGCGCCGAAGTGACCGCCGTTGACGGAAACTATATCAATGATGAACTGTCTTAACTCCGCACAAATCCTTTCAAGGTCTTCTTCCTTAAACTTCTTAAGATCCGATGGGAAATTGATCTGTTCTAATAACTCGCCAGCCTTTACTTGCATTTAGTTAGAGATCTACAAATAGATAGAAAAAGTCTACAAAATAAACCATTTACTTTGATACATCAATCAACACTTTGTAAGTATTTGCGTTCCCGGGCAGTTCCTTTAGGGCTATCAGTATAAATGATGTACTTTTGGAACTACGTATGATAACTGCCGAAAGTTTTGAGATCAGACTGCCGCAATTTGCCGGTCCGTTTGACCTTCTTCTCTTTTTTATTGAGCGGGACGAGCTTGATATTCAGGATATTCCGATTGCGAGGATTACCGATGATTTTCTTGACTACATCCAGCGGATGAACTCACTGAACATTGAACTGGCCAGTGAATTCATATTCGTCGCGGCAACCCTAATGCGCATCAAAGCAAAGATGCTGTTGCCCCGGTTCGACGTCGACGACAACGGCGCCGAGATTGATCTGAAGCAGGACCTGGTCCGGAAGCTGATTGAATACAAGAAATTCCGGGAAGTTTCGGATCAGCTGCGCCTGCTCGAGGAGGAGCGTCTCAAGTCATCCCGCCGGGGAAATATCGTGCCGGACGTGCAGCGCGCCATGGAAGATTCAGAACCGGGAGAAGAACTGACGTCACTGAACCTCTACCGGCTGATGCACATCTATGAGCGCCTGATGAAGCGGTACCAGGAAAAGGCCCAGGAAGTGACTCACACTGTCGTTCAGTATCCCTATACGATCGAACAGCAAAAAAAGGCTATCGCCGAACTGCTGATGATCAACAGTAAGCTGGATTTCAAGCAGATGGTTTCCCACTCCGAAAACAAGGTGCATTTCGTCTATAATTTCCTGGCCATGCTCGAAATGCTGCAGCAGCAGCTGATCACCCTACAGAGCGGAATCGGCTACAACAATTACTGGATAAGCAGTAAAGTTTGAGCACCTTAGAATCATTAGAATAGTTACCTTTACCCCATACATACCCCAAATACATATTCATGAAGAAAGATAAACTGGTATTCAATCTAATAGATGAAGAACTTGAACGTCAGGAAAGCGGATTGGAGCTTATTGCTTCTGAGAACTTTGTCAGTAAATCAGTGATGGCAGCGGCAGGTTCTGTCCTGACCAATAAGTACGCAGAAGGCCTTCCCGGTAAGAGATATTATGGTGGTTGTGAGGTTGTTGACGAGATCGAAACCATTGCAATCGAACGCGCAAAACAACTTTTTAATGCTGAATGGGTGAATGTTCAGCCCCATTCGGGCGCCCAGGCGAATGCGGCGGCCTTTTTGGCCATGCTGCAGCCCGGTGATAAGATCCTTGGTTTTGATCTGTCGCACGGCGGACACCTTACGCACGGTTCACCGGTGAATTTCTCCGGCAAATTATACCAGCCCTCCTTCTACGGTGTTGACCGGGAAACCGGGCTGATCGATTATAGCCAGCTGGAGCAGACCGCACTGGCTGAAAAGCCAAAAGTTATTATCTGCGGGGCTTCCGCTTACTCCCGTGACTGGGATTATGCATTCATCCGCCGGGTAGCGGACGAGATCGGGGCCCTGGTCCTGGCCGATATTTCGCATCCGGCAGGCCTCATTGCCCGCGGACTTCTGAACGACGCATTGCCGCATTGCCACGTGGTTACGACCACCACTCATAAAACCCTGCGCGGTCCACGGGGCGGTATGATCATGATGGGAAAGGACTTTGAGAACCCATGGGGAGTAAAGACGCCGAAAGGAGAACTCCGCATGATGTCAGCACTGCTTGATTCCGGCGTATTTCCGGGCACGCAGGGCGGACCGCTTGAACATATCATCGCCGCAAAGGCCGTGGCATTCGGCGAAGCCCTCAGCGAGGAGTATATGGAGTATATCGTCCAGGTCAAAAGGAATGCCGCCGCCATGGCAGCTGCTTTTGTATCCCGGGGATATGAGATCATCTCCGGCGGTACCGATAACCACCTGATGCTGATCGATCTTCGAAATAAGGATATTACCGGTAAGGCTGCGGAAAACGCGCTTGTCCAGGCTGATATAACCGTTAACAAGAATATGGTTCCGTTCGATACCAGGTCGCCGTTCGTTACTTCCGGTATTCGTGTCGGTACCGCTGCCGTCACTACCCGTGGCCTGAAGGAGAAGCACATGGAGAAGATCGTCGAGCTTATTGATGAAGTGATCTGCGATGCCGAGAATGAGGATAACCTGAAAAAGGTCGCCAAGAAGGTGAACGAGTTGATGGACAAACATCCGCTTTACAAATAAGAAGCCCTCAGGCGCTGCGCTATGGCCGGAAATCTCCGTGATGACACGATGTCCCAGGTTACTAAGGACTTGCACAAGTATACCATCGGGCCGGACCCGGAATCGGAATACGATGCGATTACCCGGCTGGCTTTGTATATCTGTAATGCGGACAGTGCCTATATTACCTTTGTATCGGAGGGACAGCAGTGGATCAAGTCTTCACAGGGCCTGCCTATTCCCGACGGGGTAGCGGAGAAGCTTTGCCATCGTACGCTTACGTCTGAACAGCTGTTCGAGGTTCCGGACACCATGCTGAACGGCGGCTTTCCCGATGGGCCGGAAGGATCCGGCCAGCCGGTCATGCGCTTTTATGCCGGTGTGCCTCTCTTTACTCCCGACGGTGTTTGTATCGGAGCCCTGTGTGTGCTGGGAAAACAGCCCGGCGAGCTGACGCCTGAACAGCGGGATGCATTAATGACGCTCTCCAAGGAGGTCGTATCACGTCTTGAGCTGAACAGCAAGAGCAGGCAGCTCGAAGAAACACTCATCAAATACCAGGATGCGAACACCATGTTTCACAGCTCAGCTGAGATCCATTGTATCCTGGACGAGCACGGAACCGTTTTAAAAGCGAACCGGGCACTCGAAAAAATACTTGGCCTCCGGATTTCGGATTGTATCGGCAAGCCCATCTGGGAGTTCCTGCCTGAAGACGAGATCCGGAAGTTTGCCAACATGTTCAATAAGGGACTCAGGACGGGAATAAACTCCTTTGAAGTGGAAACCCGGCTGGTTACCAGGACCGAATCAACCTGTTGGATCGGGTGGACCATTTCGGTTCACAACAGAAAGTGGTACGCCAACGGCCGGGATATTACCGCCCAGAAGAAAGCCAATGAGGAGCTGAAGCAGCTGTCGCTGGTAGCGAGCAAGACAAACAACGGTGTTGTCATCAGTGATTCGCGGGAAGTGTTTTGGGTTAATGAAGCCTTTGAGCGGATAACCGGTTTCAATATCGGCGACCTGAAGGGTAAGAGACTGGGTGACCTTCTGAAGGGCAGTGAAACCGATGAGTCTGTGATTCTGAATGCCCGGGAACTTACCCGCAATAAGAAAGCTTTCCAGGTCGACCTGCTGGCCTACCGCAAGGACGGCAAACCCATCTGGGTGTCGATCATGAATTCTGTCATTCTGAACGAAGAAGGAGAGATCGAAAGGGAGATCGAACTCGTGACCGATATTACCGACCGGAAGAAAGCGGAACTGGAACTTAAGGTGCTTTCCCTGGTGGCAAGTAAATCGTCCAGCGGAGTTATTATCCGGAATGATAAAATGGACATCCAGTGGGTCAATGCCTCCATTGAACACATGCTCGGCTATTCGAGCGGAGAACTGACCGGCAAACATCTGATGCCGCTGATCAAAGGCGAACAAACGGATCCGGATGTCGTCAGGCATATTGAGGAGGCGACTAAGGGAACCAGGCCCTTCAACGTGGAAGTATTGTGTTACCGGAAAGACGGTACGCCGATCTGGCTCTACATTTCCCATAGTCCGATCACCAATGAGGAAGGAAAACTTGAACGTGCTGTTGAAGTACTCGTTGATGTGACCAAGAAGAAGCTGGCTGAACAGGAGCTTATCAAAACGCGGGAAGAAGCTGTCCAGCTCGGGAAGGCCAAAGAGACACTGTTATCAGTAATGAGTCACGAGATCCGGACGCCGCTGAATGCGGTTGTCGGTATGACCCATCTCCTGATCGACGACAATCCGACAGCGAGTCAGTTGGAAAATCTTAACATCCTGAAGTTCTCAGCCGAAAACCTGATGACGCTGATCAACGATATCCTGGACTTTACAAAGATCGAGACCGGCAATCTGACGCTGGAAAAGATAGACGTTAATCTGAAGGAACTGATCGCCTATACGCTCAGTACATTCCAGTTCAAGGCGGTTGAGAAAGGCATTGCGCTGAAATCCGAGATCGATTACCGGGTACCGGATCTGGTTAAGGGAGATCACACCCGTCTGTACCAGATCCTGATCAACCTGCTGGGTAACGCCGTCAAATTCACACACGAAGGTGAGATCAAACTGAAGCTTGACCTCATCAGTGAGACGGACCGGACCGTGGAAGTGCGCTTTGAAGTGGCGGATACCGGTATCGGTATCCCGGAAGAAAAGATTGACTCTATTTTTGATGCTTTTACGCAGGCCGGAAGCGACACCGCCCGGAAGTTCGGGGGAACAGGACTGGGCCTATCCATTACCAAGAGCCTGATCCGGTTGTTCAACTCCGAGATCCAGGTCGAGAGTCAGGTCGGGGTGGGAAGCAAGTTCGCATTCACCATTCAGTTTGACAGGACAGATGAAAAGTCATCCAGGAACCTGTCGGCAGCCGGAATAGAACTATTGAACGCACATATCCTGGTCGTTGACGACAATCAGATCAACAGGATTCTGGCCCAAAAGGTCCTGAGCAAGTGCGGAGTCCAGGTGGATTTTGCGGAGAACGGCCACCTTGCTACCGAGAAAGTCAAATCCGAGAAATATGACCTCGTCCTCATGGATATTCATATGGCGGAGATGGATGGGCTGGAAGCGACCCGCATTATCCGGAACTACCCGGGCGACTACTTTAAGAAATTGCCGGTCATTGCACTGACCGCCTCCATATTGTCCAACGACCTGGGTAAGATCTCCGAGGCTGGAATCAATGACTTCGTGTTGAAGCCGTTCACGCCGGATACTTTACTTGAGAAAATTAGGCTGTTTTTGGGATAGGAGGGGGCTTCTGAAGATGAAAGAAGAAAAAGCTGGGGTCTTGCGACGATCCAGCTCTTTCTATCTAAATTAACGCTCTCGTTTATTTATACGGATACACGTTCAAAAGGTTCAGATTTTTTCTTAATAACCTATAGGAATTAATTAACTCCTTAATATTGAGGGGGAAATATTTCCAAATAGTTGCCCTCAAACCAATCTCCCAGTCTCCTAAGTTCTTCCGTGGATTTCAGTGCGGAGTATGTCTTCAATTGCTTTGCAGTTGGAATATATACAGCCATAACTATGTTTTTGATACCACTTATGGCCGATTATAATAAATCAAACTCGGCCACAACTATGTTTTTGATACCACTTGTGGCTGGTTATAATAACTTCAACTCAGCCACAACTACGTTTTTGAGACCACTTATGGCTGGATATGATCGATATGATAGGTTAAACTCAGCCATAACTAGATTCTTTAGACCACCCATGGCTGAGTATGATAAACTAAACCCAGCCATAACTAAGTTTTTCAGAGCACGTAGCCTAATTCTATAAGGATGTTTGCGTGGAATATGTCTTTGATGTTGGAGCAGCAATTTTGTCCAGGGGATGTAGTCCTTAGTCTATTGCTTGTTAACCTTTCCAAATCCAAAATCAAGTTACTTGTCCCCGATCGCGCTTAGCAATTGCTTAAATATTTGTTCATCCCGATCAGCTAACAGTCGATTGTGTGTAGAAGGATGAGTAAACATTTGAAACTTTTTGCCTGTGAAGCGCGCCCAGCCTTTTCCGTGTGCTTTATTTCTAATTGCGGTGTAGGCCGCATTGATGCTGATACAATGGTTAAGAGTTGCTTTATAGCCATGCCGTTCTGTGAAAATATTGATTGCCCGAATGAAATGCAAATCTTCAGTTGTCGGCTTGGTGCCCCTGTTAAGCCGTAATAGTACCTTTTTGTAAAGTCCCTTGATCAGGAGCGGCACCAGGCGCCAGTATTTATCCATCAGAACTAGTCTCAGGAGATTATTACCAACAGAAAACGGATTACGATTCAGGTAGGGGGAGTAATCGAAATAATTGTACGTGTCGAACAGAACACAATATGCTACCCTGGAGCTTCGTGTTGCTATATGATGGGCGAGGTATCCCTGAAAACTAAATCCCATTACGATACATTCTTCATGCTCCACAGCCTCGACCAACTGGTCCGCGATTTTATCCGCTTCAGAAGGATTGTTGACTGACAAAATACTGTAATGAAGCTGGTATACATTAAACCGCTTGCTCAGCAGCGGTATTAATTGGGTATAGGACCCGGTCGGGCTGCCGTAGACCAAGTAGACACTCTTACGGGCAGAATCATATCCGTTAATCAGTGTTTTGGAAATCACCCTGGTGTGATTGATAGCAACGACCGATGCAAGTCTTTCGGCAGTGGGGTGGTCGTACAAAGTAAGAACCGGGATTGGTCTGGCAAGGTCCGCTTCAAGTTCGGCAACACAGGAAAGAGCCGTAAGTGAGTCCCCGCCCGCCTCAAAAAAGTTGTCAGCAATGCCTATCGACGGTGATTCCAGGACTTGCCGAAAAATCCTGACGATCTGCTCCGCGGCAGTGTCCTCTGCCCGGTTTTCCCGTGGCTCTGTTAACTGTGCCTGGACGGGTGTTTCGAATATTCGGGGGTCGGAAGTCTCCAGTTGCTTCCGGTCTATTTTCCCGGAATGAGTTTGTGGAAAGGAGGTGACCTGGACAAATAGTGCTGGAATGTGATTTGGGGGTAACATGTGTTCGAGATAATCTTTCAGGTCCCCAAATCTCAGGATCGCAGTTTCGCTTTGAATAAATGCAATAAGTCTTTTTTGGGCGCCGGAATGGTTCACCACTACACGACATTGGCTGCTATTGTAATAATTTTCTATTTGTTCCTCAATAAGCCGGAGGTTAAGTTTTATGCCGTTGATTTTATTGGCTTCCGATATTCTGCCGCTATAAAAAAGGTAATTCATTTCATCCAGATAACCCTGATCTCCGGTTCTAAACCATATCGGATCCTGGCTGAGATCGAAGCACCGGGAAGTTTCCTCCGGATTGTTATAATACCCGTGGCAAATGTCAGGCGATGAAATAACAATCTCACCCACTGCCCGCGGCGGTAGAATGGACCCTTCTTTGGAGACGACGGCAACCTCTACACCAGTTACGACCTTCCCCAAAAGATTGCCTGACGGGCTGATGTCCAGGCCTGAAAGTTTATACTCTGCTATGGTTCTTGTTTCTGTTGTAGCGTAGGCGATTTGCAGCACTACGGCCGGGTCGAACTTTTTTCTGAACAGCTCAAGGGTCTTATCCGTTACAGGCTCTGCACTGATAGATATGAATCGAAGAGCCAGTTTTCGGGAATCCGGTACCAGTCTGCAAATATTTTCGAAGGTAGATACCGACAGCGTGGTGAAGGTGATCTGTTTTCTCTCCCAGTAGTTGATCAGGCCATTAATTCCATGCGTTTTGACGTCAAAGATGCATAATTCTGCTCCCGACAACAATGCGGGAAAGATGCAGGCCAGAGAGGCGCTGAAGCTTAGTGAAAATACAAGGTCTATCTTGTCCTGGGTGCTGATATGGTTCTCTCTGATCTGCCTGGCTGTGTCATTGACAATCGTTTGATGTGAATGAATAATAGTTTTAGGAGTTGAGGTGCTTCCCGACGTAAAAAACGCGCACAAAGGGTCTTTAGGCGACATGTGCGGATGTGATCCTGATGACGCCTCAGCAGGTCTGTGTTTGTCCAGGCAGGAAGGTTCATCAAGTACCAGACTTACCGGAAGTGAAGCGGCTTTCAGTAAATGCTCATTGTCTGGAGTGATGGAAATATAGTAATTGCCAGAAAGGATAACTCCCAGTATGGCGATAAGATGCTCAATAGGATCTGGAATAGAAACAGCTATACAGGCCCTGGACAATTCTTGACTCTTAATCCCCAGGGAAATCACCGATGCCTGCTCAAGTACTTCACGATAAGTCAATGAAGTATCCGGATCACTGATGGCTATCCGGTTTTCATAGGCCTTACAGGCCGAGATCAGGCTAAAGGCAATATTCATACACATCAAACTTATTCACGGTTTTCATTGCGAGTTTTTCCATGTTTTGATGGCTGATACTCCCGGCCGTGGCTATGGCGCCGATACTCGTAATTTGCGCGTCCTGGCTCGCGGTCGCTATCCTGAAACGGAGACTCTCCTGGTGAAAGCCCTTGTTTTGATGTTCCGGCAGAATCGCGCCTCCTGCAAGCAAGCACTCATGTTTATCTTTAAACATCACGGAGATACCCACGGTTGCCTGATCTTGCTTTAACAGGTATAGGCGGACGTTGGGTAAAATCAGAAGCTCCCGAAAATTTTTTGAGACTTTCCTGTATTCCCGTACCCTTGAACCGAATCCCTTCAGGTAAGCTTCAGTAAATTCTTCAATGGAGGCTTCATCGGTTTCCTTAACATTGAGCCTTGTTTTGACATCTTCTTTTGCCCTCGTAGGAAGCTCGGTCTGCACAAATGTTTCTTTAAGCCGGTACTGCTCGGCAAACCCGCATTCCTTGAAGGCTTCGCGGTTTCTGGATTCGATCAGGACCTTGTGCTTTATTACCCCGCGTTCAAAATAAAATCGCTGAATATATTCGAACTGTTCCGCCTCAAAGGCACCGTCATCTCTCAGCAGCGCATAGTTAAAATAACCGACCTCCGGAAAGCAAAGGGTATTAAATGTTGGATGTTTCTTGATTTGGATCCGATTCTCAGGGATTGCTGAATAGGTTTTCAACCTTAATTCATCATACCGATAGAAGAGTGTCATGAAGCGGGAAAGCGATAAAAGCGGCTAAAATATAAATATTACCGGAATTTGCGGTACCAATAGCTTCAGTCGCGAACCGCGTTCAAAAAGCCCCTCGCCGATCAAAGAAACACGCGATTGATGGTATCATGGTTTAGAATGCCGTTTTCAACGAATGGTAAGCGACTGGCCAAAATTGCGTAACTATCTGGTAAAGCAGCTTACAATGTATCTCACCAGTATGTCGACAAAGACGTTCGGATCGATGGATCAATCAGGCTGTCCACACTGGCCATTAGCAGGACCAGGTTGAAGTATGCTCACGTGGGTTTCCTCCCGAAATGTATAGAACTCAGCGAGATCCAGCAACCTCCTCACGAACCTTAAGACCGGGGAGGAAGACCATACATGTCGATTATTCGGAAGCGAGGTTTTCCAGCTCTCTATACGGCTTTGTATACTGTCCATTCTCGTCCATTATACCAGCCGTGACGAAAGAGTTCAGTGCATCTTCTCTAGAGATCCCCATTTTGAGCTTGTCCTCGGCCAACTGAGTCAATAAATCTAAATCTTTATCATTCATCGTTGCTGTTTCGGTAAAAGCGGGTTCTTGAAATTTCGTCTTACGTTGACAAGTAAAATTACGCATTCTAATAATCCTTCACCAGGTCAATTCCTCCCTATCAAAGCACACAGTTTTTGAGCCGCCTCAGCCCATCCTTGGCGTGGGGGTGGCCTGAGGACTATAGCTCCATTGTTAATCTCAATTTCAACGCCGGCTGGAATCCATTTACGTAACCTATTGGTTTACGACTATCGTCGCCGTAAATTTTGGCAAACGGTAAACAGGGTGGAAAATTACTGGCCGAAATGTCGGATACCCTTACTTCTGCTTAATGGCCAGCTGGCCACAGGCGGCATCGATATCCTTACCGCGGCTTCTGCGGATGTGGGTGTTTACGCCGTTCTTCCGGAGGTACCCTGCAAATGCTTCCAGCTTGTCTTCTTCCGTATTGGTGAAATCGGCAAAGCTGATCGGGTTGTACTCGATGATATTGACCTTACAGGGTAAGTGCTTGCAGAATTTGGCCAGTTCGGCGGCGTCCTGTAAGCTGTCATTGAAGTTATTGAACACGATATACTCATAGGTCACCGGGTTCTTGGTTTTGGCGAAGTAATATTTGAGCGCTTCGGCGAGTGACTTCAGGGAGTTCTGCTCGTTGATCGGCATGATCTCATTCCTTTTGGCGTCATTGGCCGCATGCAGAGACAGGGCCAGGTTGAACCGCACCTGATCGTCTCCGAGCTTTTTGATCATTTTGGCGATCCCCGCTGTTGATACCGTGATCCGCTTGGCAGCCATGTTCAGCCCGTCCTCAGCAGTGATCCGTTCTATGCTCTTCAGGACATTGCTGTAGTTCAGTAACGGCTCGCCCATGCCCATATAAACGATATTGCTGAGCGGAATATCGTAGTTCTGGATGGCCTGCTTGTTGATCAAAACGACCTGATCGAAGATCTCGTCGGCATTCAGGTTACGCTTGCGTTCCATATAACCGGTTGCGCAGAACTTACAGGTCAGACTGCAGCCTACCTGGGAACTGACACAGGCGGTCATCCGTTCCGGAGTTGGGATCAGTACCCCTTCGATAATATTTTCGTCAAATAATTTAAAGGTGTTCTTGATGGTCCGGTCAGAGCTGAATTGCGACTGGTGAACCTGGACAGCATTGATCACGAATTCCTGGTTCAGTTTTTCACGCAGGTCTTTGGAGAGATTGCTCATCTCGTCGAAGCTGGTAGCCGCCTTCTTCCAGAGCCATTCATAGATCTGCTTGGAGCGGAATGCAGGTTCTCCCAGTGCGGTTATTGCCGTTTTCAGCCCTTCAGGGGTGAAGCTTCTGATGTCTTTTTTTACTGCCACGGTTATTAGAACGCAAAGGTATGGCAAATATTAGCAACGCCGGATATTTAATAGTATTATGATAATCGGTAAACAAATATTCTCCTAAGTTTGTTACCTCGAACAGTCTTTAAGCCGTTTCTTCAGGATAGCCTATGATCCGAAATTTTACTGCCGATTACATTTTTCCTATTTCCTCCGAGCCGATCAAAAACGGGATAGTTTCAGTAGATGAAAGCGGGACCATTCTGGGGGTTTACCCGCAGGATCATGCCAGTCTTCATCGCGGCACATTAGAAAGGCACTCCGGAATCATCGTTCCCGGGTTCGTCAACTCCCACTGCCATCTTGAACTGAGTTACCTGCTGGGAAGTATACCGGCCGGAAACGGCCTGGTCTCGTTCGTCAAGCAGGTCATTGAAAACAGAAAGAAGAAACCCGATCCCGGTCAGATAACCGAGGCGATGCACCGGGCAGACGAGGAGATGCGGCGGAACGGGATCGTTGCGGTCGGCGATATATCGAATACGGATATTTCTGCCGGAATAAAGAACGAGAGCTCCATCTACTATCATACCTATGTTGAACTATTGGGATTTGCTCCTTCAGCTGCGGACGCGGTCTTTGAGCATGGTCTGGAGGTGCTCAGCAAATTCAACGGATCCGCCTCCATGGTGCCGCACGCACCGTATACGGTTTCGAAGGAACTTTTCAGACTGATCCGCAAGCGATGCGCAGGCAGAAAGAACCTGTTGTCGATGCACAATCAGGAGTCGGAGGAGGAGAACAAGCTTTACCGGTATAAGAAAGGCGAGTTTGTGGATCTGTATGACAGCCTGCAGCTGAACATCGATTTCTTCAAGCCTCAGGCGCGGAACTCCATCCAGACCGTCATCCCGCTTCTTGAGGAGTCTACTCCGATCCTTCTGGTTCACAATACCTACACGACCGTAAAGGATATTTCCTTCGTCCGGCGGTTCGGCCGCGATATATCCTGGTGTTTCTGTCCGAAAGCCAACCTTTATATAGAAGGAAGAATTCCGAAGATCGATATTTTCCTGGACCAGCCATTCAGCCTGACCCTTGGAACAGACAGCCTGGCCTCCAACGATAAGCTATGTATCCTTTCAGAGATGAAGGCCATCCATGAAAGATATCCGGCGATTCCGCTTCAGAAGCTGATCTCATGGGGAACGATCAACGGCGCCAGATTCCTGGGCGTTGACGACATGCTGGGAACGCTCGAACCCGGAAAGAGACCGGGTCTGAACCTGATCACTGGTGTGAAGAGCCTGAACCTTACTGCCGATTCGACTGTCACCCCGTTAGTATAGTCGAGTATAGTGTTTGCTGATCTGCTGTGAAAAGCTCATTTTTACGGCAATGAATCCCATCAAGGAACTATTCCAGATCGAGTATCCGATCATCCAGGCCGGTATGGTATGGTGCAGCGGATGGCGGCTGGCGTCTGCCGTTTCCAATGCCGGCGGCCTCGGTTTGATAGGTGCAGGCTCCATGTATCCGGAAGTGCTCAGAACGCACATCCGGAAGTGCGGGGAGGCAACCCAAAAGCCTTTCGGGGTCAATGTGCCCCTGCTCTATCCCGATATTGATCAGATCATGGATATCATAGTATCCGAAGGGGTAAAGATCGTTTTTACCTCTGCCGGAAACCCGGCTACCTGGACGTCGTGGCTCAAAGGCCATGGCGTGACCGTGGTTCATGTGATCGCCAATACCAAATTCGCTTTGAAGGCTGAAGCGAGCGGGGTCGATGCCGTGGTAGCCGAAGGGTTCGAAGCGGGCGGCCATAACGGTCGTGAAGAAACGACTACGATGTGCCTGGTGCCCATGATCCGGGATGCGGTCTCCATACCGGTCATCGCTGCGGGCGGTATCGGGGATGGCCGGTCCATGCTGGCGGCCTTCGCGCTCGGCGCTGACGGCGTGCAGGTTGGTTCCCGTTTTGCCGCAACGGCAGAATCCTCGGCACATGAGCTTTTCAAGCAGGCGATCGTCAACTCCGGCGAGGGTGATACCAAGCTGAGTATGAAATCGCTCGTGCCGGTGCGCCTTCTGAAGAACGAATTCTTTGAGAAAGTGGACGCCGCGGAAGCGCGCGGGGCCGGACGGTCGGAACTCATGGAGCTGCTGGGCCGCGGCCGTGCAAAAAGAGGGATGCATGAAGGGGATATGGTCGAGGGCGAACTCGAAATTGGTCAGGTTTCTGCTATGATCCACAGTGTGGAACCTGCAGCGGAAGTATTGAAGAGGATCTGGCAGGAATTCCTGCACGAAAAGCAGCAACTAGCAAATCTTGAATTTTAAAATGAGACATCTGGATATTACAGTATACGGAAAGGTTCACGGCGTTTTTTACAGGGCTTCCACCAAGGCTGTGGCTGACCAGCTGGGGATCAAGGGACGGGTCAAGAACATGACGGACGGTACCGTTCAGATCGAGGCGGAAGGCGATGACTTTTCGCTTGAGAGCTTCCTGGAATGGTGCCACGAAGGACCGGAGAAGGCGCAGGTTGAAAAAGTGGAAAGCGCCGAAGGCGAAATTAAAAACTATCGTAATTTTGAGGTGATCAAAAAAAACCTCCTCTGGTAATCGGTCATCCTAAATTAAAGACTTTTGTCAACCCTTAGAAAATTTGCCGGTCAGACAGCCATCTATGGTATCAGCACGATCGTTTCCCGGTTCCTGAACTTTATACTGACCCCGATCTACGTGAATGTATATCCGGCGAAGGTATACGGGGTTTTCAACACGCTGTACAGCTACGCCTCCGTAGTCAATGTCCTGCTGGCATTCGGGATGGAAACCACATTCTTCAGGTACCTGAACAAATATGAGGGCCGGAAAGACAAGGTATACAGCAACTCGTTCATCGTGGTCGCCTTCCTGGCGCTTTCATTCTTTCTTTTCACGATCCTGTTCTCGGGTAGCATCGCGCGGTATGTCTCCAATGAATTTGTGGCCAGCTACGCGGATTATCTCCAGTTCGTAAAGTTCTTCATCTATATCGTGGTGGTGGATGCCCTCTCGGTCGTTCCCTTTGCCAAGGTGCGTGCGGAAGGCAGGGCGGCCCGGTACGCCGTCCTCAAGTTCGTCAACATCCTGGTCTTCGTCCTGCTGAACCTGTTCTTCATCTACATCCTGCCGTTCTGCATCCGGCAGAACCTGCTGGGGGCTTCCGTATTCGCGGACTCATTCCGTGAAGGCTGGGTCGGGTATGTCTTTATCTCCAACCTCGTCGCCAGTATCGTAACGTTCCTGATGCTGCTGCCGGAAGTTATGCAGCTCAGACCCTCGTTCGACCGGAAGCTTTTCAGGGAGATGTTCCGGTACAGCTGGCCGATCCTCATCGCCAATATTTCGTTTATCATCAATGAGAATGCGGACAAGATCTTCCTTTCGGAGTTACTGCCGGAAGGGATCAGCAGCCGCGATGTCGGGATCTACGGGGCCTGTGCCAAGGTGGCCATATTCCTGAGTATTTTCATCCAGGCCTTCCGGATGGGAGCGGAGCCCTTTTTCTTCAGTCATTCGAAGAATGCCAATGCCGGCCAGACCTATGCCCGGATCATGAACTTCTTTATCATTGCGGTCTCCGCGATCTTTATCGGGCTGGCGGCGAACATCGAGATCCTCAAATATTTCATCCGGGGCGGGGAAGGTCAGGAGGCCGTTTACTGGTCCGGCCTGGGCGTAATTCCGGTATTATTGTTCGGCTACGTTTGCCTGGGTATCTACATGAATCTCTCCGTCTGGTACAAGCTGTCTGACCAGACGCGGTACGGGTTGTATATTTCAGCAATCGGGGCTGTATTGACGATTGTCCTGAACATTATTTTTATTCCCCGGTACAGTTACATGGCCGCGGCCTGGGTTTCCCTGATCGCCTATATGACCATGATGGTCGTCAGTTACCTCTGGGGGCAAAAGCATTACCCGATACCATATAATATGCAAAAGTCCGTTCTGTATCTGGCAGCCGCCCTCGTGATGGTCCTGGTATCCTATTATATATTCGAACGGAACCTGATCATCGGAAACCTGCTGTTTGTAATTTTTGTGGGAACGGCATTGTTTTTAGAACGCAAAGAACTAAGTTTAATACTCAGGAAATCCTGACGCGGAAGCATTGAATCGTGTCTTCCCGATTGTTTAATAGTAAACACCTTACCCTTGAGAATCCGGATAATCAATAAGTCAGCACACCCGCTTCCGTCCTATGAGACCTACGGCTCTGCCGGAATGGATCTGCGCGCGAGTATCGAAGCCCCCGTTGTATTGAAACCCATGGAGCGGAAGCTGGTCCCTACGGGGCTGTTCATCGAACTGCCGATCGGATATGAAGCGCAGATCAGACCGAGGAGCGGGCTTGCGTTCAAGCACGGTATCGGGATCGTCAACTCGCCCGGAACGATCGACGCCGATTACCGCGGTGAGATCCGGATCCTGCTGATCAACTTCTCCGACACGGATTTTCTGATCAATAACGGCGACCGGATCGCCCAGATGATCGTGGCAAAACATGAAACCGTACGGTGGGAGCCGGTGGAAGAGCTGACCGAGACTGTCCGCGGCGAAGGCGGGTACGGACATACAGGGATCTGAGTATGAGAAAAGCTGCATTCGTTCTGACTATCGCAACCGCACTGACCATCCAGGCTGCCGCGCAAGGCAGGAAGGCTGCCAAAAATGAATCTGAGGCCGGAGCACTCACCCCGGTGGACAGCCTACTGGTCAAACAATGGTTCTTCGCGGGCCTGCGGGAGAAGACGGTTCAGAACTATCAGCTGGCTGCAGATATGTTCAGGCGCGTCGTGGACCTGGATGCCGGAAATGATGCTGCGCGGTATGAACTTGCGGTAATTTATTCGAACCTGAATCAGGATAGTAAGGCCGTCGGGTATGTTCGCGAAGCGGCCCGTCTTAAACCTGATAACGAGTGGTACCTGATGCTGCTCGCCGATATCTACAAACGGCAGAATAATATCGCCGAACTGATCCCGGTTCTGAATGAACTGATCCGGATCAACCCGGACAGCCCTCATGCCTATTTTGATAAGGCCAGTGCCCTGCTTCTGCAGGACCGGGCGGCGGAAGCTGCGCGGGTTTACGAGGAGGTAGAGGAGCGCTTCGGCTATTCAGAAGAACTTGCCGAGGCCCGGCAGCGGAGCTTTGTGCAGACCGGAAAGCCCGAAAAGGCAGTTGCGGAGCTGGAAAAACAGATCCGCGAGAATCCGCAGGGAATCCGGAATTACCTGTACGTCAGCGAGCTTTATTCGGAAGGCGGACAAAAGTCCCGGGCGCTTGCTGCCCTGAAAAAGGCAAAGGATATTGAACCGGCCAACGGACTGGTCCGGCTCGCGCTGGCCGACTACTACCGCTCGGAAAACGAGGGCCAGTCGGCGTTCATTGAGCTGAAAGCGGCTTTCGTGGACCAAAACCTGGCCATTGATCAGAAGGTCCGCATTGTTCTTTCTTTCTTTCCGTCCTTTCAGGATGTAACGGCGCGGGCACAGGCGGAGGAACTTGCATCCATCCTGACCCGGGTTCACGCAGACGACCCCAAGGCGCATGCCGTGTACGGAGATGTGCTCTTTCAGCAGCAGAAGCTGGCGGAAGCAAAAGCTGCGTATAAACAGGCCCTCGCACTGAATGAACAGGTGTATCTCATCTGGGAGCAGCTGCTGCGGATCCAGGTAAGCATCGGTGATTTTTCGGGTGCGATCCGGGACGGTGAAGCGGCGCTGACCATTTTCCCCAACCAGGCGCCGCTCTACCTGTATACCGGCATCGCCTATTCCAGTGCCGGGCAGCATGACAAGGCAGTGTCCAGCCTCCGGAACGCGGCGGCCCTGGAAACGGAAGACCAGGAAGCCCTGGGACAGATCTGGTCGGCACTGGGTAACTCATACAATGCGCTGAAAAAGTACCGCGAATCGAATGAGGCGTTCGACAAGGCTCTTGAATACAGTCCGCAGAATGCGTACACGCTGAATAACTATGCCTACTTCCTGGCCCTCAGGGAGGAGAACCTCACCCGTGCCGAAGCCATGGCCAGGCTTGCCAATGAGATCGAACCGGGAAATCCCTCATTTGAAGACACCTTTGCCTGGATCCTGTTCAAGATGAAAAAATACCGGGAGGCGAGGACCTGGATGGAGAAGGCGATCAGCGATGAGGGGAACAACGGCACGCAGTTTGAACATTATGGTGACATCCTGTTTCATCTGGGGGACGTTGACAGTGCAGTCATGCAGTGGAAGAAGGCCCTCGAGAAAGGGGCCAAATCAGAATCCTTAGAAAAGAAAGTTAATGAGAAGAAGTATTTTAAATAGTGGAGTAATCGCTCTGCTGCTGTTTTTTTCTGTCGGCTGTGCATCCAGGAAGAAGACAGTTCCGGCAGCTGAAGCCCGTACCGCTGAAAACGTGAACCGGTCCCGTGCAGAAAGGCTCGAGGCCATTAAAGCCGCAGACTTTGATTACTCCACGCTGGCACTGAAGGCAAAGGCGGATGTGGCCATCAACGACAATATCAATGATGTGACCATGAATTTCCGCATCCGGAAGGACCAGGCGATCTGGGTATCGGTGACCGCCGTAGCCGGAATCGAAGTGGCGCGGGCCCTGATCACCCCGGACAGCATCAAGGTGATCAACCGGCTGGAAAACGTATACCTGAAAAAACCGTTCCGTTACATCCACCGGTTCACGAATGAGCAGGTCGATTTCCCGATGGTGCAATCCATCCTGATCGGCAACTCCATCCGGTCGCTGGTATCTGCTTCATCTGACATTCAAACGTCCCCTCAGCTGGAACTGTCCGGCATCATGGACGATATCCGGTATGCGATGACCTTTTCGGATTCCAATAAACTGGTCCGGACCCAGCTCTCCGATCCCCAGGACCAGACGCTCCGGATCAGCTACAGCGATTTTGTCAGCACCAACGGAAAAAACTTCCCCGAATCCATCAGTATTAAGACCCGGGCGGGTAATAAATCTATTGCGGCACAGTTAAAGTATACGAAAATTGATGTGAACTCAGCCATTGAGATACCTTTCAGTGTGCCCAAAAGGTTTACGGTTATAGATTAATTGATATTTTTACGTTGATGAAGTTTTTAAAGGGCGCCGTTGTTATACTGTTTCTGTTACTGACCTCCCAGGCTTTCGCACAAAGCAGTGCGGAGCTCAAAAGGCGAAAGGAAGCGTTATCACGGGAGATCGAGTCCCTGAACAAAAGTCTTCGCAATACGTCCAGTACCAAGCGGCTTTCCCTCAAACAGATCAAGTTTCTGAATGCGCAGATCCGCCTGAGGGAAGAAAAGATCAACACGATAAACTCGGAGGTGCGCCTGCTGGACAACCAGATCTCCGATAAGACCAATACCGTGCGGTCGCTCGCCGCCCAGTTGCAGAAGCTGAAGAAGGAGTACGCCGGTATGATCCTTTTTGCCTTCCGGAACCAGAGCGCCTATAGCAAACTGATGTTCATATTCGCCTCCAGGGATTTTAATCAGGCCTATAAGCGGCTCAAGTACCTGCAGCAGTTCTCCGAATACCGCAAAAAGCAGGCGCGGTATATTGAGGAGACCCAGTCGGAACTGACCAGCAATATCAAAGAACTTGACCGGAATAAGATCGAGAAGCGAAACCTGCTGGTCAGCCAGGAAAAGGAAAAACAGAACCTCGGCCAGGCACGCAGCAGTCAGAGCAAAGTGGTCTCGACACTCAGCCGCCAGGAGCGCGAGTATCGTCAGGAACTGGACCGGAAGAAGAAGGAAAACGACCGCCTGAACCGGGCGATCCAGGCCGCCATCCGGCGTGAGATCGAGGAAGAGCGCAGACGGGCTGAAGAGGCTGCGTCATCTGCGGCCGGTTCCAAAGAGGTACCGAAAGGCACGAATGTTCTGGCAGCAACTCCTGAGGCCATCAAACTGTCAGCAGATTTCCTGGGGAACCGGGGGCGCCTGCCATGGCCGGTTGCCAACGGTACGATCACCGAAGATTTCGGGGTCCACAAATACGGTAAGAACGTGGTTTCGGAGAATAACGGGATCGATATCAAGACCAACCCGAATTCGAGTGTCCGGGCCGTGTTCTCCGGTGAAGTTTCCGGCGTCCAGAGTATCGGAAATACCTACGCGGTCATCGTTCGTCACGGGGAATATTTCACCGTCTACTCGAACCTCAAGTCGGTCAGCGTTTCCCGGGGCCAGAAAGTCGCGCTGAAGCAGACGATCGGTACGGTCGCCACCGACCCGGCAGACGGTACGGCGGAAGCCCATTTCGAACTGTGGAAGGGAGTTACTCCGGTAAATCCTGCCAGTTGGCTGGCGAATTAAAATAATACATGTTTTATTACGTATATTTGTAAGGTTAAATAATTGATAATGTTCACATCTGTACTGTTGTTCATGAATATCGGCACGCCGGAAATGATGATCATCCTTTTCGTAGCGTTGCTGTTATTCGGCGGGAAAAAACTTCCGGAACTGGCCCGCGGGTTAGGAAAGGGTATTCGGGAATTCAAAGATGCATCTGACGGGGTAAAACGGGAGATCCACAGGAATATTAACGCTGTAAACGAAGAACTGGATTTGGATGCCAAGCCGAGCACGGATAAATCCATTAACGAAAACCATAAAACTTATTAATCATGTTAAATACAACTTTATTAGTCGGGCTTGGAACTCCTGAGATCATCATTATCGTAGTGGTCATCCTGCTCTTATTCGGCGGCAAGAAAATCCCTGAATTGATGCGCGGACTCGGCCGGGGCGTTAAAGAGTTCAAAGACGCTTCCAACGAGCCGAACTCTGTCCGTGACGAAGAGCGCAAAGCTTAAGAAATCCGGGTAAAAAAACTCAGACCTCATACCGTGCTGTCACAGCCGTATGAGGTTTTTTGTTTTTAAATGCCTTAATTAGCAGGATGGAGTACGCCACTTTATCAGCCATTCGGAAGGATCTGGAGGAGGGACGGATCGGGATGCAGGAGCTGATTGAAAGTTATCTCACACGGATCGAAGCGCATCGTGAGCTGAACGCCTTCCTTGAGGTTTTCGCGGAGGAGGCCCGGCAGCGGGCACAAATGGTCGCTTCCAGGCTGAGCAACGGTACCGCCGGAAAGCTTGCCGGACTGGTCATTGCCATCAAAGATAATATCTGCTATGCAGGATACCCGGCGACTGCCGGTTCAAAGATCCTGTCGAATTATACATCCGTTTATTCGTCAACCGTCGTTGAACGCCTGCTGTCCGAGGATGCGGTCATCATCGGGCGGCTGAACTGTGACGAGTTCGGCATGGGATCGTCCAACGAGAATTCTTACTTCGGCCCGGTCCGGAACTATGCCGACCCCACGCGGGTTTCCGGCGGTTCCTCCGGCGGCTCGGCCGTTGCGGTACAGGCCAATCTCTGTCATGCCGCCCTGGGTACCGATACCGGCGGTTCCGTCAGGCAGCCGGCCGCTTTCTGCGGCATCGTCGGCTTCAAGCCGACGTATGGCCGGATATCCCGGTACGGCATTATCGCCTATGCGTCTTCCTTCGACCAGGTCGGAACGCTGACACGGTCCGTGGAGGACGCCGCTCTGCTGTTGCAGGTCATGGCCGGCCCCGACGGCCGGGACAGCACCTTATCGCGCCGTCCTGTTCCTTCCATTCAGAAAGAACCTTCCGGCCCGGGAAAGCAAAGGATCGCCGTACTTTCAGGAACCGCAGATTCAGAATCGGCGGATCCCCAGATCCGGTCCGCATTCCGTCAGGCAGTTGCCGCACTGGAATCCCGGGGCCATGAGGTCATTACCGTGGATTTTCCGTACCTGGATTACCTGGTGCCGGCCTACTATGTGCTGACCATGGCCGAGGCGTCTTCCAATCTTTCCAGATATGACGGGGTGCATTACGGACACCGGAGCGGGGCGGCGGATTCCCTGGAATCGACGTACAAACTGTCGCGGGCAGAAGGGTTCGGAAAGGAAGTAAAGCGGCGGATCCTGACCGGAACCTTTGTTTTGAGCTCAGGTTATTATGATGCCTACTATGCCAAGGCTCAGAAGGTGCGCCGGCTGATCCGGGACAAGGTCCTGGAAATACTCAGCGACTGTGACTTTATCCTGCTGCCGTCATCGCCTGAGCTTCCTTATCCCATTGGTCAGTCGGAAAAAGATCCGGTAGTCAAGTATCTGGCCGATATCTATACCGTGCTGGCATCGCTGGCCGGCACGCCTGCGATCTCCCTGCCTGCCGGCCTCAGCCGCGAGGGGCTTCCGATCGGCATTCAGCTCGTCGGACGGCCGTTTGAGGAAGCGGAGCTTCTTGCGTTTTCAGAAAATGTCGGTTTGTCAGAACATAATGCCTGATTATCCGTAAGATTATAACTCTTGGATTCACACGCGTTTAATAATTCTAAATGATTTGTAAGATTTCTACGAGTATCATGCTGGGGATCGGGCTGCTGATCTCATCCGTAACAGCAGAAGCCGCCACTTCCTTTTCAGACACTACCGAAGTTTTTTCTTCACAGCCGCTGCTGCTTAAGACCCGCATCGACACGCTGCCGGTTCAGGTCCCTCCGGTGCCGGTCTTTCAAAACGTTTTCCACCAGCGCCTGTATTCCATCCAGAAGGAAGTGCCGTTGACCTACAATGCGGTCGTACAGGACTTTATCGATATTTACCTGAAGCGGAAAGATGAAATGGGCCGGATGGTCGGGCGCTCAGAATATTACTTTCCGATCTTCGAAAAAGCGCTCCGGTCTAAAGGTATTCCCGAAGAGGTGAAGTTCCTGGCGATCGTTGAGTCGGCTCTGGACCCGCAGGCGGTGTCCCGTGTCGGTGCGACCGGTCCGTGGCAGTTCATGTTCTCTTCGGCGAAGGCTTTCGGGCTGACGATCGACGATTACCAGGATGAGCGGATGGACCCGATCGCCGCCAGTTATGCCGCCGCCAATTATTTCAGGGACGCATACAATGAATTCGGAGACTGGTTACTCGCTCTTGCCGCTTACAACTGCGGCAAAGGAAATGTCAACCGGGCGATCCGGCTGGCCGGCGGGGTGAATGACTTCTGGGCCATCCGGGAGTACCTGCCGAAAGAGACCCGGAATTATGTGCCTGCTTTCATTGCCACCACCTATGTGATGAATTACTATAAGAATCATGGAATTGCGCGCAAAACAGCCGAACTGCCCTTGTATACGGATACGGTCGGCGTCAATAAATATGTGTCGCTTTCAAGCGTATCCAAAGCGACGGGGCTTAAGCTGAATGACCTCCTCGATCTTAACCCGTCATATACCAGGCGGATCGTGAACGGCAGTCCGGACAGCCCGAAAAGACTGATCATTCCCCGGATCGACCGGACGTCATATCATTCCCTGTACAACGCCCTGAACCTCATCAAGGAAGATCCCGCCTGGAAAGGGCTGAATGCCGGAAGCACCAGGCCCTCTGCGCATCAGGTGAAAGCCGGTGAGACCCTGGATTCCATCGCCGGTTACTACCAGGTTGACGCCGGTGACCTTCGCGCATGGAACCGGCTGACCGGAGACAGCCTCCGGCCGGGCCAGACCCTGAAGCTGTCGGGTGCCAGGACGTTCATTACCTATAAGGTACAGCCGGGGGATACCCTGTCTTCGATCGCCAGCAAGTTCCGTGGGGCGAATGAAGCGGAGATCCGCGAGACGAACGAGCTGAGCGGCGATACGCTCACACCCGGAACGGTGCTCCGGATCAGCCAGGGGTAACGACATCCCCGGGCCGGAAGCGCCGACTTCCGGGCGGCCGCCCGCGAACCGCGCCCCGCGGGGCTGTATTGCTTTTATTCTGTGGCGGGCGCCTGCTTTGTGAAAAGAATGTTAATTTTGCGCCACTCACCAATATAATATTTCATGAGTAAGACTAATCGTAAGAAGGACGCACTGGAATACCATGCACAGGGCCGTCCCGGGAAAATACAGGTAATACCAACCAAACCGACAAATTCTCAGCGTGATCTGGCCCTTGCTTACTCTCCGGGAGTTGCAGAGCCTTGTTTGAAGATTGCCGAAAATACAGATGACGTATATAAATATACCGCCAAGGGCAACCTGGTTGCCGTGATCAGTAACGGTACCGCCGTTCTCGGACTGGGGGACATCGGGCCGGAAGCCAGCAAGCCGGTCATGGAAGGAAAGGGCGTGCTGTTCAAGATATTCGCCGATATCGACGTATTTGACCTGGAACTGAACACCAAGGACGTTGATGAATTCATCCGGACCGTAAAAGCACTGGAGCCAACGTTCGGCGGCGTGAATCTTGAGGACATCAAGGCGCCGGAGTGTTTCGAGATCGAACGCCGGCTGAAAGAGGAAATGAATATTCCGGTCATGCATGATGACCAGCATGGTACGGCGATCATTTCGGCGGCGGCACTGCTGAATGCCTGTGAGCTTCAGAAGAAGAAGCTTGACAAGGTTAAGATCGTGGTGAACGGAGCAGGCGCTGCGGCGATCTCCTGTTCACGCCTGTATGTCAGCATCGGGGCAAAGAAGGAAAACATCATCATGATTGACCGGTCCGGCGTTATCCGCCGCGACCGCCCGAACCTGGATGCGACCAAGGCGGAGTTTGCAACGAGCCGGAACTGCAATACCCTGGAAGAAGCGATCAAGGATTCGGACGTGTTCATCGGTCTTTCTTCCGCGAACGTCCTGTCTGCCGAAATGCTGAAAACCATGGCGAAGAATCCGATCGTGTTTGCCATGGCGAACCCGGATCCGGAGATCGCCTATGAGCTGGCGATCAAGACCCGGAAGGATATCATCATGGCTACCGGCCGTTCCGATTATCCGAACCAGGTCAACAACGTTCTCGGATTCCCGTATATTTTCCGGGGAGCGCTGGATGTCCGTGCCCGGTCCATCAATGAAGAGATGAAACTGGCTGCGGTACACGCCATTGCCAACCTGACCCGGAAAGCGGTTCCTGAAACCGTAAATCTTGCCTATAATACCACCAACCTCAAGTTCGGGAAGGATTATATCATACCTAAGCCGCTTGATTTCCGCCTGATCACGGAAGTATCCGTTGCCGTGGCCAAAGCGGCGATCGATTCCGGCGTTGCGCGCAAGCAGATCACGGACTGGGATGCGTACAGGGAAGAGCTGAAGTCCAGACTCGGCAAGGACGACGCCCTGCTTCGTGCCGTGTCCAATAAAGCCAAGGCCGCCCCTAAACGGGTGGTATTTGCCGAGGCTGACAATTATAAGATCCTCAAAGCCGCCCAGATCGTCAAGGACGACGGCATCGCTATACCGATCCTGCTGGGAAACCGCGAAAAGATCAGTCAGATCATCGAGGAGCACCAGCTCGATCTTGCCGGCGTGCAGATCCTGGATCCGTACCAGGAGACCGAAAAGCTGAACAAGTATGCAGAATTCCTGTACCAGAAGCGCCAGCGCAAAGGCATCAACCTGTTCAAGGCTCAGAAACTCATGCGGGACCGGAATTACTTCGGCGCGTCCATGGTACAGTTCGGTGAAGCCGATGCCCTGATCTCGGGGCTGACCAAAAACTATGCGACGACTGTCCGTCCGGCGCTCCAGATCATCGGAACGGAAGCCGGGGTGAACCGTGTGGCGGGCATGTACATGATGCTTACCAAGAAGGGGCCCGTATTCTTCGGGGATACCACGGTGAACGTCAATCCGACCGTCGATGAGCTGGTGGATATAACCGTTCTGATCGACCGGTCCGTGCGCAAGTTCAACATAAGTCCGCGGATCGGCATCCTTTCCTATTCCAACTTCGGTTCGAACGACGGTCCGGTGCCTGAAAAGACCCGTGAAGCCGTTCGGTTGCTGCACGAGAAGCATCCTCAGATCCTGGTGGATGGCGAGATGCAGGCCAACTTTGCGATCAATGTGGACCTGCTGAAGGACAACTACCCGTTCAGTACCATCAACGGCGCTCCGGCTAACACGCTGGTCTTCCCTAACCTGGAATCCGGCAATATTGCCTATAAGCTGCTGCAGGAACTGGGTGACGCGGATGCAGTCGGTCCGATCCTCCTGGGTCTGAACAAACCCGTTCATATCCTCCAGCTCGGAAGCTCGGTGCGTGAGATCGTCAATATGGTCACCATTGCGGTTGTCGACGTCCAGGCCAAGGAGGAAGAATTGCTGAAATCAAGTCAGAGAAGGGGACTCTTCAACAGGGTTCTGAAATAACATAAAAGCATGTACGCATATATTGACGGTAAACTGGCGTTCAAGTCGCCGACCATGGTCGTTATTGAGGCCGGTGGGATCGGCTACCAGCTGCACATCTCGTTGAATACGTACGGAAATTTAAAGGAGGGTGAGCGCTGTAAACTTTATACATGGCTGCATGTAAAGGAGGACGCTCACACTCTTTATGGTTTTGCGGATGAAGGGGAACGGAAACTGTTCCTGCATCTGATCTCGGTGTCCGGCATCGGGCCGGCAACCTGCCGGATGATGCTTTCTTCGATTACTCCGGCTGAAATACAGACCGCAATCGTCAAAGGCGACGTGCCGGTCATTCAGCGCATCAAGGGCATCGGTCCCAAATCAGCCCAGCGGATTATCCTGGAACTGCAGGATAAACTGAAAAAGGAAGGATCCGACTCATTAATTTCTATCCCGCAATATACTACAGCGAGGGAAGAAGCGTTATCTGCTCTGATCATGCTCGGCTTTGCTAAGGGGGTCGCGGAGAAGAGTTTAGATCAGGTAATCAAGGCTGGCGAGGCGAATTTATCTGTTGAGCAATTGATAAAATCTGCGCTTAAAAGCTTATAATTACTATAACAAAATTATTCAGGGGGTTTGGAAAAGATTTCTGCTTTTTATTTCAGAAAAGTACTGGGACTTGTTATGATTTTTTGCGCGGTCCAGGCTTATGGTCAGGACACGCAGCCAAAAACCGACAGCACCAGGTCTCCCTTCCCCTACAAAGATTCCAAAACACCCAGGCTCACCCCCGAAAAAGGCCTGATTCTGCCGCCCCCGTCCAACGTTCAGCGCAGCGTTGACTTTGATCCCATTACCCGGCGGTACATCATCCGCGAAAAGATCGGCGACATGTTCTACCGGCAGCCGCTCTATCTTTCGATCGAAGAATACCAGAAGTACGAAAATGAGCAGATCAAAAGGGCCTACTGGAAGCAGCTGAGCGATAAGCCGGTCGCTGAAGCAAGAGAGCCCGGGTTCATTCCGCAGGTGACCATCAACAGCCGGTCCTTCGACCGTATCTTCGGCGGGTCGACCATCGACATCAGGCCACAGGGCTCGGCCGATCTGACCTTCTCGGGCAAGCTGAATAAGAACGAGAATCCGCTGTTCAATGAACACCAGCGTTTCCAGGGCAACTTCGATTTTGATCAGCGGATCCAGATGAATCTCGTCGGCCAGATCGGAGACAAGCTCCGGATCAGCACGAATTACAATACCGAGGCCCAGTTCGATTTTGAGAATCAGGTGAAGGTCGATTACACCGGCAAAGAAGATGAGATCATTAAGAAGATCGAAGCCGGGAACGTCAACCTGCCCCTGAATTCAACGCTGATCTCCGGAAGCCAGGCGCTGTTCGGGCTGAAGACCCAGCTGCAGTTCGGCCGGATGAATGTGACGAGCGTTTTTTCGCAGCAGAAATCCCAGCAGAAGGAGATCACGATCACCAACGGCTCCCAGCAGAACGAGTTCCGGATCTCCGCGGATAACTACGAAGCGAACAAGCATTTCTTTCTGGCCCAGTATTTCCGCCAGAACTATAACCGGGCGATGGCCAACATTCCCATAATCACGAGCCAGGTGAACATCACCAGGATCGAGGTCTGGGTTACCAACCGGTCCGGAAGCACGACGGATTCGCGCGATATCCTCGCGTTCATGGACCTGGGGGAAAATCAGCCGTACAACACGGCGCTGATCCAGGGAGGCCCGGGTTTTTCATCATACCCCGCAGGCTTTTCCGGCCCCGGATTTGAGCAGCAGTCCAATACCTTGCTGCAGAACCTCCCCGCCGGCGTCCGGCTGACGAACAGCAACGACGTCATCTCTTATTTCCAGGGAAGCGGAGGCACCGATCACTATTCCAAGCTGACCTATGCGAGGAAACTGACCGATAAGGAATTTACGGTGCACCCGCAGCTGGGCTATATCTCCCTGAACAGCGCGCTGAACACCGATGAAGTGCTGGCCGTCGCTTACCGGTACACGGTCAACGGCGTCGAATATCAGGTAGGGGAGTTCGCCTCTGATGTCCCGGTCAATGCGGCAGCTCCGACCGTGCTTTATGTAAAGCTACTGAAGAACGAGACCATCAAAACGAACCTTCCCACCTGGGACCTGATGATGAAGAACATTTATTCGCTCGGCGCCTATCAGGTGAGCAGGTCGGATTTCAGGCTGAATATCTTTCGGCTGGACGAAAGTACAGGGGTCGAGAAACCCCAGATCACGGAGGGACGGCAGACCAGCGGGAAGCTCTGGCTGCAGGTGACCAATGTCGATAATCTGAACCAATCGAATGACCGTCGCCCGGACGGCTTCTTCGATTTTGTGGAAGGGGTGACGATCGATCCGGTGAACGGGAGGATCACGTTTCCGCTGGTTGAGCCGTTCGGATCAGACCTGCGGGCGCAATTCGATCCGGTCACGGAAAGTGCGCTTATTGACAAGTATGTTTTCCAGCCCTTATATGATTCCACCAAGGTGGTCGCCCAGCAGTATTTCCCAAAACAGAACCGGTATGTCATCCGCGGAACCTACCAGTCCCAGACGAGTTCGGAATTCCAGCTGAACGCGATCAATATTCCGCCGGGGTCGGTCCAGGTGGTTGCAGGTACCCTGCCGCTGCAGGAAGGTGCTGATTTTACAGTGGATTATAATATCGGGCGGGTTCGCATTCTGAACCAGGCCCTGCTGAATTCCGGTCAGCCGATACGGATCAAGCTTGAGAATAACGAACTCTTCGGCCTGCAGCAGCGGTCTCTTTTCGGTACCCGGTTCGACTATCATCTGAACAATAAGGTCAACCTCGGGGGAACGCTGATGAGGCTGACGGAGAAGCCGCTTACGCAGAAGGTCAATATCGGGGAGGAGGCGATCGCCAATACGATCTGGGGGATGGACCTGAACTATAACTCAGACTCGCGATGGCTGACCCGGATGGTGGATAAACTGCCCTTTATCGCCACCAAGGAACCCTCATCGATCACATTCAGCGGCGAATTTGCTCACCTCATTCCCGGCCATCCGAATGCCCTGAACTTTGCCGGAGGCCGGAACGGAACCAGTTACCTGGATGACTTTGAGGCCAGCCGGTCGGTTGTTGATATCAAGAGCCCGATCAGCTGGCAGATCTCGGGAACTCCCCAGATGTTTCCTGAATCGGAGCTGACCAATGACCTGGCCTACGGGTATAACCGCGCCCTGCTGTCCTTTTATACGATAGACCCGATCTTTTTCCCGAGCCGGAGTAATTCCAGCACGCCTTCGAATATCCGGAACGACCGGAACCAGTTGTCCAATCACTATGCGCGCGAGGTGTTTGAAAAGGAGGTGTTCCCGTTCAAGGAATCGGCTACCGGCCTGCCCCTGACGCTTCCGACCCTTGATCTGGCGTATTACCCGAACGTCCGGGGCCCGTACAACTTTACCACCAGCGGCGTTAACCCGGACGGAACGCTGGCGAATCCGAGAAGCCGCTGGGGCGGCATGTTCCGCCGCCTGGAGAGCAACGACTTCGAGGCGCTGAACATTGAATTCATCGAGTTCTGGATGCTGGATCCCTTCATCTATAAGCCGAACAGCTCGGGCGGCGATCTCTATTTCAACCTGGGGAATATTTCAGAAGACATCCTGAAGGACGGTCGTAAATCCCTGGAGAACGGCCTGCCATCGGATAGCGACCCCTCCAAGTTTGATGTGACCAACTGGGGCCGGGTGCCGAAGACCCAGCCGGTCACCCAGGCTTTCGACAACAACCCGGATGTCCGCCGGCTTCAGGACGTCGGCCTGGACGGGCTAAGCGACGAGAATGAGCGGACGCATTTCGGCGAGTTCATTGCCCGGGCCCGCGCGCAGCTGACTCCGTCGGCTGTTGCCGAACTGGAGCGCGATCCGGCGTCCGATAACTTCGTTTATTACCGGGGAACGCAGCTGGACCAGGCCGGTGCGGGTATCCTGCAGCGGTATAAGCGCTATAACGGTACGGAGGGTAACTCCAGGACTCCCCAGCAATCCCTTGAGGAGGTCGGAGTTGAGAATTCGGCGGCTACTTCCCTGCCTGATGGGGAAGACATCAACCGCGATAACAACTCGACCAAGGCTGACGAATACTTCCAGTACCGGGTTTCCATACGGCCCCAGGACCTGGCCGTCGTGGGCAGGAACTATATAACGGACATTGTTCCGGCGACGGTCAAACTGCCGAACGGGAGGTCCGAGACCGTCCGATGGATCCAGTTCAAGGTGCCGATTTCAGACATCCAGGCCCGGGTAGGCGGGATCCAGGACTTCAAGTCCATCCGGTTCATCCGGATGTTCACCACGGACTTCGCCGATACGACGATCATGCGTCTGGCCAAGTTACAGCTGGTTCGCGGCGAATGGAGAAGATTCAATGCGCAGAACAGCCCGGGAAGCGTGATTGCGGACCCTGCGCTGATCAATCCCGGACCGGACAATTCGGTCCTTGAGGTTACCACCGTCAATATCGAGGAGAACGGCAAACGTTCGCCAATCCCCTATGTAGTTCCCCCGGGCATCGAGCGGGAGCGGGACTTCAGCAATTTCCGGGGCGACACCCGCCAGAATGAACAGTCCCTGGCACTGAATGTCCGCAACCTGCGGGACGGATACGGGCGTGCCGCTTTCCGGAGTACCTTCAACGATTTCCGGTCATACCGCCGCATCGAAATGTTCGTCCATGCCGAAGGCGAGCAGCTCCGCGACCGCGATATTTCGGCCTTCCTGAGGATCGGGACGGACAACCAGGATAATTACTACGAATATGAGGTGCCCCTGAAAATCACAAATCCCGGTTCACGGGACCCGTATGCGATCTGGCCCGACGAGAACAGGATGGATATTGAAGTCCGGCTGTTCCAGGAAGCGAAAGCCGCCCGGAACAATGCGCAGCTGAACGGACAGCCGTGGCCGGTAAACGTTCCGTTCACGTACATTACCGGATCCAACCGGATCACCGTACTGGGTCAGCCGGATCTGAGCAAGGTCCGTGTCTATATGCTGGGAGTGCGCAATCCCCTGCGGACTGCCGCGACCTCGGGACAGGATGACGGACTGGACAAGAGCGCACAGGTCTGGTTCAACGAACTTCGGCTGACCGAGTTTGACGAACGCGGCGGATGGGCGGGAACCGCACGTCTGAACGCGAAGCTTGCGGATTTCGCCGACGTCACCATATCCGGAAGCAAGAGCACCTACGGTTTCGGCTCTATTGACCGGAGGGTCAGCGAACGCAACCGTACGGATGACAAGCTATTCGACATTTCCTCCAGTATGGAGCTAGGAAAGGTCTTCCCCGAAAGAACGGGGATCAAGATCCCGATGTTCATCAATGTGTCTTCCCAGGTGGCCACGCCCCAGTACGATCCGGGAACACAGGATGTGGAGCTTAAGACCGCCTTAAAGAATGCCGGCAAAAAGGAGCGGGATTCGATCCGGTTCAATGCGGAGGACTTCACCACCCGGCGGAGTATCAACTTTACGAATGTCCGGAAGATCAAGACCGACCCGAACGCAAAAAACCACCTCTGGGATATTGAGAACTGGAGCGGCACCTACGCGTACACCGAATACAATCACCGGGATTTTATCAATGCTAATTCCATCCAGAAGAACTACCGTGCCGGTCTGGCCTACAACTTCAGCCAGCAGCCGAAGTCGGTCACGCCGTTCGATAAGATCATACGGTCCAATATGCTGGCCCTGCTGAGAGATTTCAACTTCAGCCTGCTGCCTTCGGTCCTGAATTTTCGTATCGACGTGGACCGGTTGTATTCTGAAAACTCGCTGCGGGATAATGATCCCAATAATTTTATCCCGGTATCCACGACGTTCAATAAGAACTTCCAGATGTCCAGGCTCTATGGTATTAGCTGGAACCTCACCAAATCCGTGCAGCTGGATTTCAATGCGACCAATTATGCCGTGATCGATGAGCCGGAGGGCCGGATCAGCGGCCTGGCGCGGGATACCATCTGGAACAATCTGAGAAAGCTCGGACGTACCACCGATTACAATCATAATCTGAATATAACCTACAACGTTCCGCTCAACAAGATTCCGGGACTTGACTGGATCACCCTGGCTGCCCGCTACGGCTCCAGCTTCAACTGGAGGGGAGAACCGCTGCTGACCCTGCGGGATCCGGACCTGGATTTTGGTAACTCGATCCAGAATTCCCGGGTAATGCAGCTGAACCCGAACCTCAGTTTCTCGGCATTGTACAACAAGTTCGGATTCATTCGCCGGGCAAACGACCCGAATTACGACAACGCTGCCGGACAGTTCCTGGTCAATCTGCTGACCGGTATAAGAACCGTCAGCGGCGCCTATACCCGGACGCAGGGTACGACCCTGCCGGGATATCTCCCCACCACGACGATCCTGGGCCAGAGCCTCGACGCCAACGCACCGGGCTGGGACTTCCTTTTCGGCAGCCAGGGGGATATCCGTCCCCGGGCGATCGCAAATGGCTGGATCACCCGTGATTCCCTGCAGAACCAGCTCTATATCAACTCCGACCGGCAGGATATGCGATTCCGAGCGGTCGTGGAACCGGTCCGGGACCTGCAGATCGAGTTAAGCGCCGTTAAAAGCAGCAACTTCAATTACGCCACCAATTTCAAGTTTGTTCCGTCCGCCAACAGCTTTGAAAGCCTGAGCCCGGTCACCAGCGGGGACTACAGCATTTCCTTCTTTTCGCTTCGGACCGCTTTTAAAGAACATGGCGGCGCTGCCGGACTGTTCAGGCAGTTCGAAAATAACCGGTCCGTGATTTCGCAGCGACTGGGTGCCCGGAATCCCAACTCCGGTGGTATCCGGGACGGTTTTGCCGAGGGATATGGCGAGAACTCGCAGGACGTGATCATACATTCATTCCTGGCCGCCTATACCGGGCGCGACGCGCATACGGTCCGGCTCAACCGCTTCCCTGCCATTCCGGTCCCTAACTGGCGGATCACCTATAACGGCCTGAGCAAGTTCAGGATCTTCGAGGAGATCTTCTCCTCCTTCGACCTGAATCACAGCTACAACTCGACCTACAACGTGAACGGGTTCAACTCGCTGGTCCGGTACCGTGAGAATAACGGTTTCGTCAATGTGCGTGACGCCAGCGGGAACTTCCTTCCGTTCTACCAGTTTGCCCAGGTTTCGCTGTTTGAACAGTTCGTTCCGTTACTGGGGCTCGATATGCGGTTCAGGAACAGCATGACGGCCAATCTGGAATACCGGAAGTCCCGGGCACTGAGCCTGAGCCTCTCCAACAGTCAGCTTGCCCGGCAGAACGATGAAGCCGTGACCTTTGGTTTGGGCTACCGGACGAACAAGTTCAGGTTCCCTTTCGGCCTCTTCAGTAATCTGAAAATGGATAATGACATGAACTTCAAACTGGACGTTGCGGTGAATGACCGGAAAACGGAGATTTACCGGTCCGGCGCGGATGAACCGGAGGTTTCCGCAGGAGCCCGGAACATTAGCCTGCGGCCTTCTGTTGACTACGTATTGAACCAGCGTTTCAATGTCCGGATGTTCTATGACGGCAGTATCACCCAGCCGTACACCTCCCAGACCTTTTACACCTCGTTCAGCAATTTCGGGGTGAGTCTCCGATTTACCTTACAATAACAGCTATTTGAAACAAAAGCTTATTTTTGGCAAAAACTTGGATAAAATGAATTTCCCATCTGAATTAAAGTACACCAAAGATCACGAGTGGATCAGGGTCGAGGGTAACACCGCCTACATTGGCATTACAGAATTTGCGCAGCGTGAATTAGGTGACATCGTTTATGTCGATATCAACACGGTTGGCAAAGAGGTTTCTCAGGAAGAGGTATTCGGAACGGTGGAAGCGGTGAAAACTGTTTCTGATCTGTTCATGCCGATCACAGCCACCGTTTCTGAGGTCAACGGAAAACTGGATGCGAATCCGGAGCTGGTCAATCAGGATCCCTATGGTGACGGATGGATGGTGAAAGTTGAGGTTTCTGATGCTTCCCAGCTTGACGGCCTGCTGTCTGCTGAAGAATATAAGTCGCAAATAGGAGTTTAATGATCCAAACACTACGGCATCAGTACCTGGCCATCATTTGGTCCGTGATCGTATTGATCCTTTGTGATATGCCTTTAAGCTCTACGAGTGCGGCGAAGATACCCGTATTCCCCGGTTTCGATAAACTGGTGCATACGGGTTTCTTTTTTGTGCTGACCGTCCTGTTGTTCTACGGAAAGATCCATCAACAAAAGAGCTACTCTTTCCGTATAAGGACCATTCTGGTCATCCTGCTGATCACGGGCTGTCTGGGCGGCGTTATCGAGCTGCTGCAGATGTTCGTTTTCACATACCGGTCAGCCGAATGGTGGGACCTGTTTGCGGATATGACGGGTGTCGGAATGGGTATATTCAGTTATATTTTCCTGCATAGAACACATCTCAATGAAAAGATCCTTTAAACTATTCGTCTGCGCCCTGCTCCTTGCATCGCTCAGCGGCTGCGGAGTCTTTAAAAAAGGCTGTAACTGTCCCAAAGTGAGCAGTCTGAAGCCGACCGGCAGTCTGAACGGATAGCAGCCCTTCCGCGTGTCCTTCAAAGGAAAGGTGTTCAGCTGTTGCAGCAAAACCCGAGCGCATCCTTATCGATATTGTGCAGTGAATAGCTTGTCCAGGAGCGGGGTCCGGGTGACCGTCACCTTCCTGTTGTAATTGATGTCATAGGGCGATCGTTCGATCTTTACAAGGCCGAACCAATTGCAAAAGCACTCGAAGAATCTGTGCTCATAGGCATGATGGAATCTCGCAGAGGCGTGGCTTTCAGATTCTTCTGACCGGTAGTCCAGCACTTCCGGGTAGAAGGCACGTGCATATTTCGAGGAATAAAATTTACAGTCTTCGCCGGCGGCACCATACTTTAAGAACAATACCATCGAATAAGCCCATCCCATCTGACCGTACACCTGAGGGTCGTGCAGATGGTATAAGTTTCCCCAGTGGAAACGGGTTGTAAAGTAGAGGAACAGTCGGGTAAACCGCTCGTCTGCCGGTGCCTTCAGATATTTTTCACCGGACTTCGTCACAGAAAGCGCATTATGCCGCTTTTTTACGATGCCTTCGTCCAGCAGGTACTGCTTTAACGGAAATAAATAGGGTACATGATCTTCCCGGACGGTTCCTTTTCTTACACTATTGTAATATCTCGAATCAATGAGATTGAGTGAATACAACGCTTCGCAGATCTTTACCGGCAGGTTTCCTGTAACAGTCAGTTTAAGGTTGCCCGCGGCCAAGATGTCATGAAGTAAAATTTCGGACAACTTGAAAAGAGGAGACTCCTCTACATGGAGCTCCACGTCCTTTTGCAAGTGCAGTACACTCTCCGGGGAGAAGGGGGCGTGGAGCAGGATGTGCATTTGCCGTGGGCTTAGTCCATCGAAGTCTTCCAATGGCCGGTCGTTGATACGCCGCTGATATTGGGCCAATAATTCGTTCAATTCCTGTTCCGTCAGGGTTCCTTCTAAGACCTCTGGGTGTTCTGCAATGAACGCTTCGATGATTTCATTGGGTTTGCTCATATGACATGATTGTTGTGTGAAGAAATCGCATCCAGAGGACAAAGCGTTCTGCCGGCGAGGTTCGTCTTTAAGCTCATTTTTAGTAGGGGCTCTTTTCCGGCACCCTGGAAGCCAAATTTAAAAATTTTAAAGTGCAAATGGCCCGGGCAGGAGCTATTGTTCGCTTGCGGCCGCCAGGAGGCGGGAAAGGCTACCAGTACCATCGCCCATCGATCTGATTTTACTTCCCCTGGTCCCCGCTTCTTTCCGGGTTGTGGATTTGCTGGTAACCGAAGGGGCATTTCGTTTGCTGGAGCTTTTTTTCGGGCGGTTACGATGTTTTTGATTCTTCAGTCAGTGCAACTGCAGTATAGCGGCAATGTTCATAGTGGAGTTGCTCGAATTTGGACTATTACCCAGCCGTACATTGGCAGTGCTGGTTCTTACCTTCGCCTATTCAACGAAACAACTATGTCAGGCTCTAAACACTTAAATGTACCCGTTTCGGGACATAATCTCAAAACCATACTCGACTAGGGGCCGCCTGAGCTATGCAGAAGGATAAGAGCAAATGTGCCCCTCCAATTTTTAAAAAAAGCAGGCAGGCTTAGTGGAAATCCTGTTGGCAATATCCCTTCATTGAAAGTGGTTTATGGGATACAGCATTCATCGCTACGCTGCCATTGGGATTTTCGACAAAGTCAGGTAAATTCACGTACAGTTAATTTTTAACAATCCTTAACAGAATTTAACAACTTCTCCTGGACCGGAGCTTTATCTTAGTGGCTCAAAAAAACCTCGAGATGAAGCCACTATCTTTTCTGTCCGTCGTTGCCTTTCTGTGCTTGTTCAACCCTGCAGGTTCTTCTGCCCAGGTAAAGGGTGAGATCAGCGGCAGGGTCACAGATGCCAAAACGAAAGAAGCCGTGGAATTTGCCGCTGTAGCGCTGCGTACGCTGACGGATTCGACGGTAGAGGCCACGACCGTAACCGGAAAGGATGGGGGATTCAGGCTCGGACAGGTTCCAGCAGGTAAATACGATCTGCTGATCTCCTTCGTGGGTTACCGCCCGGTTAAGAAAACACTTTCCATAGAGACCGGAAAATCTTCCGTAGATCTTGGTACCATTCTGCTTGAACCCGGACTGAACCTTTCACAGGTTACCATTGAAGGCGAAGCAGTACCGGTCACCGTGAAGAAGGATACCGTAGAGTTCAATGCCGGATCCTTCAAGACACTCCCCAACGCGAGTGCCGAGGACCTGCTGAAGAAGCTGCCGGGGATCGATGTGGATAAGGACGGAAATATCCAGGCACAGGGTCAGAAAGTGAACAAGGTCCTGGTCGACGGGAAGGAGTTCTTTGGCAATGACCCGAAAGCGGCCACCAAGAACCTTCCGGCCGATGCGATTAAAAAGGTCCAGCTGATCGATGATAAGACTGAGTCTTCCAAGAACACCGGGATCGATGACGGCCAGCGCGAAAAGGTACTGAACCTGACGATCAAGGAGGACAAGAAGAAAGGGTGGTTCGGGAATGCGGCCCTGGCCGGCGGAACCAGTGAGCGATACCTGGGCCAGTTCAATATGAACCATTTCAAGAAGGATATGCAGCTGTCCGTACTGTTTCTGAGCAACAATGTCAACCAGTCAGGATTCACCTACGAGGATTTGAATAACTTCAGCGGCGGAAATATTTTTGATGCCTTTTCGAACGGTTCGGGAGGTATCAGTATCAGTATAGGACGGAACGGCAGTACGGATATCAACGGAATGTTCTCCGGTGTCGGAAGCGGCGGACTGATCAATACCCATTCCGGAGGGATCAACTTTTCCAATACGTTCGGCAGCAGGAAACAGCTGAAATTCAATGCCAGCTATATGACTGTCCTGTCATCGAACGTGATCTCCAGGGTCTCCGATATTCAGGATCCGCTGAACAATGAACTGCTGTATACCCACCAGTCAGCTGCAGGTAACAACACCAGCAATATTCACCGTCTGAATCTGAATTTCGACTACAAGGTCGACAGCCTGACCCGTCTGCAGTTCAATCCGAATCTCTCCCTGTCGGTGAAAGAGACACTCAATAACCAGGACTTTAGTTCGGTGGATCAGAGCGCTTCGGAGATCAATTCCGGCCTTCAGTATTTTGATCAGGAGGCGGTGAGCCCTTCCTTTGGCGGACAGCTGTCGCTGAACAAGCGGTTCAGGCAGAATAAAGGATCACTGAACCTTTTCGTCAACGGTAACTACAACAGCTCCGATGTGGATTATATCAACCGGTCGCTGACCCGCTATGTGGTGGACGGACAGGCGCAGCAGGACGAGTTTGACCAGCAGACCCGGCAGGACGGTGACCGGAGATTTATCGACGGATCCCTGTCATTCGTAAGGGAGATCAGCAAGGCGCGAAAGCTAAGCTTGACCGTCCGCAACAATTACCAGCAGACGCAGGAGTCCGCCGGCCAGCTGACCCTGGAGTACAATCCTGTAAACGGCCGCTATGAAACGCTGGTCCCCGATTTTACCAACGACTACGACAGCCGGAACTGGCGCAATACGTCTACGGTAGGGTTGTCCAAGGGCGGCGACCAGCTGACCTACAATGTGAATGCTGCGGTGTCTTACCTCGGGTTGTCCGGCGGGATAAACGGTCTGCAGCAGCAGAACCTCACTGAGCGGACTGCGTGGGCGTTCGTACCAAATGCGAATCTGAACTTCCGGCAGAAGAATGGCCGGAGCCTGTACATGTGGATGGGCTCGGATGTAACCATGCCTTCCGTTACCAACCTGCAGCCGGTTCTGAACAATACGAATCCCCTGTATATCCGGTCGGGTAATCCTGATCTGGAGATGTCCAGGTCCGTAACCGGTAACATCAGTTATAACCGGTTCGATATGAAGACCAATAATTACATCAATGTGTACGGATTTTTCAGACGGACCTCGAACGGGTTTTCCACTTCCAGCGTAGTGGATCCTGACAGCCGGGTCCAGACCGTTATTCCGGTCAACGTGGACGGAAACTACAATGGTAATCTGGGGATCAACATGGGCCGTCCGACCAAAATCAAGGACCTGAGAATCCGGTATGGATTGAGCGGAACCGTCAACCGGAACGTCAATTTCATTAACGCGCAGCAGAATGATGTACATCGTCTCTCCGGCGGCTTCAACGGCGGCATCAGTTACTCCAGGGACCGGTTCACCGTCGGCCTGGATAACAATACTCAGTTCAATGACGTCAGCAACTCCGTACAGCGGCTCTCTGATCAGCAGTACGTCAGTCTGAACAATTTCCTGAACGTAAGTGTCGAACCCGTCAAGTCGTTCAGGATATTTGCTGACATCAGCCAGACCCTGTACAAAGGAACCAGTTCAAGTACCCTGAACAACAATATCTATCTGCTGAATGCAGGGATGGAGAAGTTCTTTATGAAGAACCGGCAGCTCAGCCTGGCGGTGACCGGGTTCGACCTGCTGAACCAGAACTCCAATATTCAGCGTTCCATTGCCGAAACAGGAAGAATCGAGGACTTCCGGACCAACAATCTGAACCGGTACGTTTATTTGAAACTGAACTATAAACTTCAGCGTGTCGGCGGAGATGCGCCTCAGACCCCCGGCATCCGGATCCTTCGATAAGATAAAATGACGAAAGTCACAGAAATTAGTGACCTTTTCTTATTTGGATTTATTTTAAATAAGAGTATTTTTGTTTCACTTAACAGGAAACATGAAGCTTTCTCAACTGCTACCCGGTCAGGCCGGTGTTATAAAAGAATTTACGGATCTGGAAATGTCAGTAAAACTTATGGAAATGGGTTGCTTGCCTGGAGAGCCAATCGTTGTAGAACGGCTCGCTCCATTGGGTGATCCGATGGCGATCACTGTTTCCGGATACCAGTTGAGCTTGCGTAAGCACGAAGCTTCAACGATTATTTTACAATAACGATTTGGTGAACGGGGAATTAAAAGTAGCTCTGGTTGGTAACCCCAATACAGGGAAGTCCACTCTTTTTAACGTATTAACGGGTTTAAACCAGAAGACTGGAAATTTCCCCGGTGTGACTGTTGACAAGAAAACAGGACATACCCGGCTCCCCGATGGCCGAACCGCCCGCATCATCGACCTTCCCGGCACTTACAGTTTATATCCGAAGAGTAAGGACGAAAGCATCGTTTTCCAGGTGCTGGCCGACAAGACCAATTCCGTTCATCCTGACCTGGTGATCTTTATCGCCGATGCATCCAATCTGAAACGGAACCTGCTGCTTTATACCCAGGTAGCCGATCTGAAGATCCCGGTGATCGTGGCCCTGAACATGATGGATCTGGCGAATAAGGCCGGTATGGCGATTGAAGTCGATGAACTGGCCGCCAAGCTCGGCGTTCCCGTCATCCCCATCAGTGCCAGACGCCAGGACGGCATCGATAAACTGAAAGAAGCGATCTCCTATTCCGGCGTGATCGCCCTGCAGGAAGATACGATCGAAGTGGAAGCACTGGCCCCCGGGCTGATCGCCCATATCGGCAAGGAACTCCAGATTGACCAGCCCTATACCGCCCTGCAGTTTGCACATCAGCATGAGACCCTGAAGTTTCTGACCCAGGAGCAAAGCGACCGGATCGAAGAGCTCGAACAGCTGTATTCCTTCCATTCGTCAAAAGCACAGGCAGCTGAAACGATAGCGCGCTATAACTATATTAACGATATACTTTTCGATACCGTAAAGACCGGACCGGCCAGCGGCAGCGAAACATTGAGCAATAAGATCGACCGGGTGCTGACCCACCGTGTCGGCGGGTTCCTGATATTCTTTGCGATCCTGTTCGTGATCTTCCAGGCTATCTTTTCATGGTCGGAATATCCGATGGCCCTCATTGAAAATCTCTTCGTATGGCTCAGTGAGGCCACCAAAGGGGTATTGCCTCCCGGCGTGTTCACCGACCTGCTGGTCAACGGAATCCTTGCGGGTCTGAGCGGGGTGGTGGTCTTTATACCGCAGATCGCCATCCTGTTTGTCTTCATTTCTATTCTGGAGGATACCGGCTATATGGCCCGGGTCACCTTCATGATGGATAAGATCATGCGGAAAGTCGGCCTGAACGGAAAATCAGTCGTTCCGATCATCGGCGGTCTGGCCTGTGCCGTGCCGTCGATCATGAGTGCCCGCACGATAGAGAACTGGAAAGACCGGATGATCACCATCATGGTCACTCCGCTGGTAAGCTGCTCCGCCCGGTTACCCATTTATACCCTGCTGATCTCATTGATCGTTCCCGATGAGAAATTGTGGGGGATCATCAACATGCAGGGCCTTGCCCTGATGGGCATGTATGTTCTAAGCATTGTTTCCGCTATCGTGGTCGCATGGATCATGAAAGGACTGATCCGTTCCCGGGAGAAGGGCTATTTCATCATGGAGCTTCCGGTTTACCGTCTTCCGCGCTGGAATACGGTGCTGCTCAACATGTATGAGAAGGTCCGGACCTTCGTACTGGAGGCCGGAAAGGTCATCATCGCCATTTCGATCATTCTCTGGGTACTCGCTTCATACGGGCCCGGCGACCGGTTTGAAAAGATTGATCAGCAATACCAGGCACGGGAATACACCGAACGATATCCGCAGGCTGAGATCGACCGTATGATCTCATCGGCCAAACTCGAAAATTCCTACGCCGGCGTACTGGGTAAAAGCATTGAACCGGCGATCCGCCCGCTTGGGTATGACTGGAAGATGGGAATCGCCCTGATAACCTCTTTCGCCGCCCGTGAAGTATTCGTCGGAACAATGGCGACCATCTACAGCGTAGAGGGAGACGACAGCCATATGGATACCGTTCGTGACAAGATGCGGTCCGCCCGGGATCCGGAAACAGGTCTTCCTGTATTTACCGTCGCAGTAGGTTTCTCGTTAATGGTCTTCTACGCGTTCGCCATGCAGTGCATGAGTACGATCGCAGTCGTATTCCGGGAAACCAAGAGCTGGAAATGGCCGGCCATTCAGATTGCATATATGACCGCCATGGCGTATTTTGCAGCCCTCCTGGTATACCAGCTTCTGAAGTAAGTGGATAAAGTCAAGGTTCTTGAAAAATACGTGCCGGCCGATGCAGCGCCGGTGATCTCGCGCTGGATAGACTATTTCCAATGCGAGTTCAAAGTTTCGAAAAGCAGGGACAGTAAGCTGGGCGATTACCGGCCGCCTTTTCGCGGAAAAGGTCACCGGATCTCCGTCAATTACAACCTCAATCCCTATGCTTTCCTGGTGACGACGGTACATGAGTTTGCGCACCTGCAGACCTGGAACGAGCATAAGCAGCACGCCCGCCCGCACGGGGAGGAGTGGAAGGAAAACTTCAGGAAAATGATGCGCCCCTTCTTCGACATGAAGGTGTTTCCATCCGATATCAACAAAGCTATTATTTCGTATCTGAATAATCCGGCGGCATCGAGCTGTTCGGACCTCAATCTGCTACGGGCACTGCAGAAATATGACAAGCGGGCCGATGACACCGTGACCGTGGAGCGCCTGCCTGACAACTGCCTCTTCCAGATGAAAAACGGCAGGGTATTCCGCAAGGAAGCCCAGATCCGCAAACGGTACCGGTGCGTTGAGATCGAGACCGGTCTGGTTTACCTGTTTAATCCGCTGGCCGAAGTGACACAGCTGCAGGCCTGATTGATCGAGTTCATCAGGCATCTCTAAGCCGCCTTCCCGCCGGCTAATCTTGCAAATTTTTCACTGCCTGAGGCGACTTTTCCAAAGATTGGTTGGTAATTTTGTATCTTTAAATGATATGTCTTTAAACCAGTAAATATTATGTCAACTCATATCGGTCGAAAGATAAGCCGCCTTCGCGAATTACGTGGATGGAAGCAGGAATCACTTGCGGCTGAGCTCGGGGTAAGCCAGCAGGCCATATCTAAAATGGAGCAAAGCGAAAAGATCGAGGATGCGCTGTTGGAGCGAATTTCCAAGGCATTGGATATCCCGGTGGAGGGCATCAAGAACTTTGATGAGAACAGCATCATTCAGAACATTCAAAACAACTATGACCACTCCACTATTAGTGGCGGCCCGGCGGTCAACCTGAATTGCACATTTAATCCTTTAGACAAACTCATGGAAGCGATTGAAGAGAATCGAAGGTTATATGAACGGTTACTGGCAAGTGAGCGTGAAAAAATCGAGTGGCTGCAAGGTAAAAAGGGCTGAGCTTCCTGGTGAATGAACTGAAATCAATTCGGTCTTATCAGTCACAGGCCATACAATCGTTTTCCCGCTTCCCACGAATGAATCCTTGATAAGCGTATCGCGCTTAGCGTAAAATATGCTTGAATTCGCGGTTGTGTATTAAGGATACCGCTGCAATATTCAAGCTGAACATTTTCTGAATGACAGTAACCAAGAACGTTTACATTTCTCTCCTCAAATGCCATCTGCTACTATTCATACTCCTTATATGCGCTACAGCAGCGTCCGGACAACAAAAGGACGAGCTTTCCGGCTGGCTTTCTGAACATGCTTTGAAGATCGGCAACCGTCCCTATGAAAAGTTAGGGGAGGATGACGCTCTTGTAAAGTACTTTGCAGACAAGAAGATCATCGGAGCGGGAGAAGCAACGCATGGTACCTCCGACTTTCAGCTGCTGAAATATGAACTGTTCAAAACGCTTGTTAAACGGAACGGCTTTCGGGCCCTGGCCTTAGAGGTTCCGAATGATGCCGTGCAGGCCGCGAATGACTATATTCTTTACTCCACCGGCGATCCTAAAGCAGCGGTGAAAAAGCTAACCTACTGGACTTACCACACGGAGGAAACGCTTTCGCTGCTGGAATGGATCAGGAATCACAATGTATCCGTTATGGACAGCGATAGGGTCAGGATCTATGGTATAGATGTGTCTTTTTCTGTAGATACAGAGAGGTTGAAGGACTCGCTGGTTCCATTGAATGTCGTATCAGAGGCTATGATCGACAGTCTTGGAATGATTACTCAGCTCGCCGGTAAACAGGGTCCGACAAGCGCTGATCAGTGGGCATCCGTTGACCGCCTCGCATCAACTATTCTTCATTATGTTCAGCGTGACAAAGACGTTAGAGAGCGGTTTGATCAAGCCTACCTTCGAAACCTTGAACTGAGCCTGATCGGTCTGAAGCAGTTCACGGGCGTCCGGGTCCTCCCCAGACGAAAGCAGAACACTTCATACAGAGACAGCTGCATGGCTTCAAACGCCTTATGGGTCTCGGAGAATCTGAGTCTGAACAAGAAAGTGTTCATCGGAGCACATAACGGACATATTCAGAATGCGCGGTTCGAATCCCAATTCTACCCCATGGGCTATTTCTTAAAGAAGCAGGCAGGGGATGCATACTACAGTATCGGGTTCCAGTTCTCCAGAGGTGGCTTCTCAGCGGTTCTCTATAGGCCGGAGCTGAAGCGGTTCAAGGGGATCGGAAAGGTGACGATTGAAAAAGGTACCAAATATTCGCTCGGCGAGTTGTTATATGCGACCGGCTTCGGGAACTTTTTTGTTCACTTCCCCGACCCTAAAGCCGGACATCGGCTATTCTATAAGAATGCCGTCATCAGATCAATCGGATGCTGTTACAATCCTGAAAAAGATTCCGGCAACTACCAGCGGGGCATTGCCAGTGAGCTGTATGACGGAATGTTCTTTATTCCGGAGACCACCAACACGTCGATGCTCGAGTGAGCTGATTCTCTCTGAAAAAAGTGAGCAGTTCTTACATAGCCTGCGCCGACATGACCACTAATATCTCATCAGCTTATCGATCGTGTCTGCGAGCCTTGCTTTTGCAAGGAAGTTGTCCTCGAGTGCCTTATTCATGGGTATGGCGGTATCCAGGCTTGCGCAGCGCAAGACCGGCGCATCCAGGTACCGGAAACAGTGTTCCGCCAGGTGTGCACTGATCTCACCTCCGAATCCGCTGGTCAGTGTATCCTCATGAAGGATCAGCACGCGGCCGGTCTTCTTTACCGTCTCTTCCACAGCCTCCACGTCCCACGGAAGCAGGGTCCGGAGATCCAGGAGATCCGCGGAGATCTCAGGGTGCGCGTTCAGATAATCGAGCGCCCAGTGTACGCCCAGTCCATAGGTAACTATACTTAAGTCGGAGCCTTCTTTTACAAGTCGGGCCTTCCCGATCTCCGTCTGATAGAACTCGTCGAACACCGGTTCGGATATGCTCCGGTACAGATACTTGTGCTCAAAGAACATCACCGGGTTCGGGTCTTCGATCGCAGCAAGGAGCAAGCCTTTAACGTCCGACGGGAATGCCGGGTACACCACTTTCAGCCCGGGTGTCTTGGTAAACCAGGCCTCATTACTTTGGGAATGGAAAGGACCTGCTCCCGTTCCGGCGCCTGTTGGCATCCGGACCACCACATCAGCCTTTTCGCCCCAGCGGTAATGCGTTTTTGCGAGGTTATTAACGATCTGGTTGAATCCGCAGCTTACGAAGTCGGCAAACTGCATTTCCATCACGGCCTTATAGCCGTTAATGGATAAACCGAGGGACGCGCCGACGATGGCGGATTCGCAGATCGGCGTATTGCGTACCCGGCTTTTACCGAATTCTTCAACAAAGCCCTGGGTGATCTTGAAGGCCCCGCCGTATTCGGCAATATCCTGTCCCATGATGACCAGGTTATTATGGCGCTGCATTCCAAGTCGGAGCCCATCGGAGATAGCATCAATGTACCGTTTTTCAGAAGTCGGTCCGGAGGGTACCTCCAGCTGCGGCAGGTAAGGACGGTACATGTCTGTCAGTTCCGCGGCTGTGTCCGCCGTCAGGTCCGGCTCGGCAAACACCGCTTCGATGTCCCGCTCGATCTCCGTCTTGAATTCAAATCGGATTTGGTTTATATCGTCCTCAGACAGGAGGCCTTCTGCCCGCAGATATTTTTCGTAATTATTGAGGGGATCTTTCTCAGCCCACTGGTCGAAGAGTTCCTGGGGTACGTATTTGGTCCCTGAAGCCTCCTCATGTCCGCGCATCCGGAAGGTCATACATTCCACCAGCACCGGTCTTGGGTTCTGGCGGATATCTTCTGCCAGCTTGCTTATGGTGTGGTATACATCCAGGATATTGTTTCCGTCAATGGTCAGGCCTTCCATGCCATAGCCGGCTGCCCGGTCGGCCAGCTGTTTGCACCTGAACTGTTCGCTGGTAGGGGTGGAGAGTCCGTAGCCGTTATTTTCGATGATAAAGATGACGGGCAGATCCCATACCGCCGCTACGTTCAGCGCTTCATGGAAGTCGCCTTCACTGGTCGCGCCCTCGCCTGTAAAGACCAGGGTGGCTTTGTTTTTCTTTTCGAGAAGGTCCGCCAGTGCGATACCGTCCGCAAGAGCCAACTGCGGCCCCAGGTGAGAGATCATGCCGACGATACGGTGTTCCTGAGTACCGAAATGAAAGGACCGGTCCCGGCCTTTGGTGAAACCGCTTGCTTTGCCCTGCCATTGAGCCATCAGCCTATGAAGGGAGATGCCCCTGGAGGTGAAAACCCCGAGGTTGCGGTGCATCGGTAGGATGTACTCGTCAGGGGTCATCGCCAGGGTCGTGCCCACAGCAATAGCCTCCTGTCCGATGCCTGAAAACCATTTCCCGATCCGGCCCTGCCGGAGGAGAATTAGCATCTTTTCCTCGATCATCCTCGGTTTTAGCAGATGACGGTAAAAGTGGAGTAGTTGTTCGTCAGACAGGTTCTTGCGGTCGAAGTTCATGCAGTAAACTTACAGTTTTTTGCAGTTCCGCAAAATCTTCGAGGACTCGGGAAGGGTTCAGAATCAATTTGGGTTGAGACTTGCAGAGGCCGGTAATTTGGTTTCCTGGTAAGATGAAGTTAGATTGACTCTATTGCCTTAACAGGCTATTAATTCAAGCTTTAGTCTCATAATGGTTACAGTAGTTTTGACAATTTCCCTTCGTCCGGCAAAACGTTCTTAATCTATCGGCAATATGCCGTGTGGTTTTAAAAGCAATAGATCCCATTGTATTTGCCGACAGATCGGGAAGTAAGCTCTACCACTGAAACTTACGGACGCTTCAAAGGCAGCCTATCTAGCTACTGTGTTGCAGTTGAAACGTAATAAGCTTGAAAAGTTTAGTAATTCGGAAGATGTGAAAAATTTGACCATTGACCAGTCATTCAACTCTAAGTTAAACAAGCTTAAAAAAAGCAATCCTTAGGCTTTTTTTTACTGGTATAAGATTTATTTGCTTCGCCAAAGATAATTTCAAATTTCCGGCAGTATGTTGTTTTTATTGCCAAAAGTTTGATAAACTTAAAGAGCCCACTAGGATCAATAATGCTATGTACTATTGGAACATCATCGGAGAGAGTGACCGTTGTAGCAAAAGTCAGTCTTGATACATGAAAGGTTAGGTTCTTTTTATCTCGCAGATATCAGCTATTAAAACTGAGCGTATTCATCGATTTTTCCGTTAGCAGCTAGGACATTTTGACATTTGCCGGTAGGTGGATGCATCAGATGAACTGAGTATGATTTCTCTCAGATGTATCGGAATATTTTCTTCCATTATAAGCGACTAGGTGGGTCAAATCCGCAAAAATTTTCCATTATAACGCCAATTTAGTCAAAAATTTTCCATTATAAATTTGTTCGAAAGAACTAGAATTTGACCAGTCAACAGAACAGGGGCCGGGCATATGGAATGGCAGAGTCGATCCGAAAACGGATCCCGCAAGATGATATAGTAGGTCGAAAGGCCCCCGGGTAGTCCTGAAGCTTAATATTCACATGAATATGTCGGGGGCTAACTCGTTATCTATCCGCTTTGTTTTGTTCCTTCCAGAGTTGATTAAAGGATTTGGGAGCGGCTTTCGGAAGCTCGCGCTGTTTGCCCCATGCCTTCCGGAAGAACCGTTTGATAAAGAAATTCTTCATTCCTCCGCCGAACATGTCCATGAAGCTCCGTTTCATCATGCCTTTCTTCCATGCGGTCCAGCCCAGCCGCTCGGAACGCGTGGTGAGTCCTTCCGCGACCGCATCCCGCCTGTTAAGCAGCAGCATTTTATGGATATCGATCCGGACTGGACACACCTCGGTGCATTTGCCGCAAAGGCTGGATGCGTAGCTGAGGTGCTTGAAATCTTCCATTCCCTGAAGATGCGGGGAGATCACTGAACCGATCGGTCCGCTGTAGGTCGTTTCATAGGTATGGCCGCCGATGTTCTTGTATACCGGACATGCGTTCAGGCAGGCGCCGCACCGGATGCAGTAAAGACCCTGGCGCTGTTCCTTCTGTGCTAGCAGGTTGGTCCGGCCGTTGTCCAGCAGGACGACGTACATCTCTTCCGGTCCGTCGGTTTCTCCTTCCTGCCTTGGTCCTCCAAGGATCGTGTTATATACGGTCAGATTCTGGCCGGTTCCGTGACTTGACAGTAGCGGCCAGAAGAGGTCCAGGTCTGTAAGGGAGGGAACAATTTTTTCGATACCGACAATAGCAATGTGGACCTTGGGAAAGGTGGTCGTTAACCGGGCATTTCCTTCATTCTCCGTGAGTGCGATGCTGCCGGTGTCTGCGATCAGGAAATTTCCGCCTGTAATACCGACATCCGCAGTGAGGTATTTTTCGCGCAGGAGCTCCCGTGCCTTTTGTGTGAGCTGTTCTGGCGTGCTTTCCGGGGGCGTACCGTGCTTCTCATGGAAGACCTTGGCAATATCCTCCTTGCTCAGGTGCATGGCGGGGGTGACAATGTGGTACGGCCGCTGGTCGAGCATCTGGACGATATATTCTCCTAAATCGCTCTCCAGCGCCTCGATATGCTGTTCCTTCAGGAAGGCATTCAGGTGAATTTCTTCCGTGACCATGGACTTTGACTTGATGACCGATCGGGCTTTAACGCGCCGCAGGATCGCCAGGATCTCGCGGTTGGCTTCCTCTGCATCATTGGCCCAGATCACCTTACCGCCTTTGCGTACAAAGTTCGTCTCAAATTCCAGCAGGTGCTTGTCCAGGTTCTCCATGACCCGCCACTTGAGCGTATGTGCCTTTCTCCTGGAATTCTCCAGGTTGTGAAAGGCCGAGATCCCTCTTGAGACGGCCTGGTTATAGCGACCGATATTGAAGTTAATGATCTTTCTGTGGTCCAGATCAAATGCTTTGTTTTCGGATTCCTCCAGGAACTCTGACGCGTACTTTGTCATATTACAAACTTAGGCAATTGTGCGGATGTACGTCCGGTAGGAGATACAAAAAATCGCGGGAAAAGCTGGATCCGGATATGATTCCGACGGCTGAAGCTGCTTTATCCGCCAGCGTCAGGATTTGTTTGCCTGGCTGCTAAAATGCTAAGCCGTATCGAAGAGGGCAGGAGAGGGGAGACGGAAGGAAAGAAGTGGGGTAAGACGATCCTCCCGAAAACAAGAAGAGCCCTTCAGATCTGAAGGGCTCTTGTATGATGTTAGCATGTCTTACCGGGTTGCCGGCATGTCATTCTCACGATCAACGGCAGGTTTTTCATCGCGGTTTGCGAGTTCCCAAGCCGTATGGAATACGAGCTTTGCTCTTTTTGTAAGCGCGTCGAAGTTAATTTTCTTGATCTCATCGGTTTGCTTGTGGTAGTCCTCATGAATTCCGTTGAAGTAGAAAATGATCGGAATACCGTGCTTAGCGAAGTTATAATGATCGGAACGGTAATAGATCCGCTCGGTATCATTAGGATCATCATATTTATAATCCAGTGTCAGGTTGGTATAGGTTTTATTGGTCTGCTCACTAATCTCTTTCAGGGTTGTGCTCAGCTTGTCTGAACCGATCACATAAACATAGTTCGCAGAATCGGCCTTGCCTTTGTATTCAAAACCAACCCGGCCGATCATATCGATGTTCAGATCCGTCACGGTGTTCGCCAGCGGGAATACCGGGTGATCGGAGTACCACTGGGAGCCCAGAAGACCTTTCTCCTCACCGACAACGTTCAGGAACAGGATACTGCGGCGCGGGCCTTTTCCGGCCTTTTTAGCCTTTACGAAAGCTTCCGCGATCTCAAGTACGCCGGTGGTTCCGGAACCGTCATCATCCGCTCCGTTGAAGACGTCACCTTTGTCATCCACGCCGACGTGGTCGTAGTGGGAGCTGATCACGATCAGTTCATTCTTTAATTTCGGATCTGAACCTTCGAGGTATCCCATGACGTTCTTGGTGTCTACCGGGTTTAACTGGGTTTTAAGGTCAATCGATAAAGAGGACTTCGCGGTAACCGGAGTGAATTTACCGGTTTCGTCAATGGAGGTTTTCAGCTGCTCCACGGTCTTTCCTGAAGAAGCCATCAGTTTGTTGGCAGCTTCCAGTGAAAGGGTGATGCTGTTGATCGCTCCCGGACGCGCTTTCTCTTCGCCCAGAATGTATGCAGGTCTGTCGAAGGCGCCTTTCATATTGGCATAACGGGCCATGTTGCCGTCGATGGTGACGATCAGCGCAGGGTTTTTAGCGCGCAGCGCCATCATTTTCTTGTTCCGTGCGGTTGTCCACTCGGATGGTTTGTCGGTTCCTGTGATCAGGTAGTTGCCGTTGGATTGCTTTGGCTCGCCGGCCAGCACGATCGCTACCTTGCCCTGCAGGTCAGCAGCGCTCAGGTCATCATATTGTTCGGACTGGATACCGTAACCTACGAAGACCACGTCCTGGTAGGTCGCTGCCGATCCGGAGAACGTGCTCGGGGAGATGGTGAAGTCTTTCAGGAATTCGAGGGGCTGACCGTTAACGGATACATTTCTTGCAAGGACCGTTTTCAATTTCAGGTCCACTTTCTGGAAATAGTCGCCGTTGACCGGGCCTTTCAGTCCGAGTGCCTGGTATTGTTTTTTCAGGTACTGGGCCGCTTTCTCTGCGCCGGGAGTACCGGTCTCACGACCCTGGTAGTCGTCTGCGGACAGGATGGTCAGGTGCTTGCGGGCATCCTCAGTCGTGATGGTGCCGGCATACTTGATCGCCGTCTTGTCTTGTGCACTGGCATGGATGCATGCACCCGCCGCCAGGACAGCTAGTAAAAACTTATTTTTCATTGAATGTGGTGTTTTAGGTCCGGTCGTAACGTTCCGGATCCGCGTTTTATAAGGGTTGATTTGTTAGCAGGATATTTTATTCACGCGGTTTGCATGACGGCCGCCTTCGAAGTCCGTTTCGAGAAACGCCGAGGTGATCTCCCGGGCTGCCTCTTCCGATACATACCGGGCGGGGATGCAGACGATGTTGGCATCATTATGCTGACGCGCAAGTTTCGCAAGTTCTTCCGACCAGCAGATCGCCGCGCGGATTCCCTCATGCTTGTTGGCGGTCATGGCGACGCCGTTGGCACTGCCGCAGATGAGGATACCGAGTTCGCACTCTTTGTTCTCCACCGCTGATGCAACAGGATGGGCGAAATCGGGATAGTCGACTGAATCGGCGCTGTGGGTGCCGAAATCCTTGATCTCATGATCCTTCAGAAACTCTTTCAGCAGCTCCTTGTAGGCAAAACCTGCGTGATCAGCTCCTATCGCTATGCTAAAACTTCGCTTTGTCATAATGTAAATCTAACGCTTTCTATTAATGATCAACGTAACTTATTTGTGCCTAATATCTTATTTTCCTGAATAAAAGTCCAGTTCAGCCTTTCTCCGGCGTTTTTCAACGCGGCCGGAGATGATAATACTGATCTCGTACAGGAGGAACAGCGGGAAACTGACGGTAAGCATGGTCAGCAGATCTGTTGTCGGGGTAACCACCGCTGCGATGATCAGGATAATGACGGTCGCGTACCGGCGGGAGGCCCGCATGAACGCAGGGGTCATGATACCCATCTTCGAGAGGATGAAGATCAGGATCGGCAGTTCGAAGATGATACCGCATCCGATCGTCAAGGTTGCTACCGTAGAGAGGTAGGACGCGATCGTGATCTGGTTCTGAATGGTATCGCTGATGTTATAGTTTGCCAGGAAGTTGATGGAGAGCGGCGAGATGATATAGTAGCCGAACAGGATCCCGAGGACGAACAGCAAAGTTGCCCACATGACAAATCCGCTGGCAGAGCTTTTCTCCAGGTCGGTAAGGCCCGGCTTCACAAACCTCCAGATCTCATAAAGCAGGTAGGGGACCCCCAGGACGATACCGATCATCAGCGAGGAGTTCAGCTGCAGGGTAAACTGTCCGCCCATCTCCGTATTGATGATATTGAAAGGGATCTTGGTTACGCAGAATTCCGGTCCCAGGTTGAACTTTTCACTGAGCCGGCACATCATCTGGTAGGTCCAGAAATCGGTTGACTTCGGCGCCATGATGATCTTATCGAAGATAAAGTCGTAATAGCAGAATGCCAGAACGGTAAAGATCACAATAGCCGCAGATGAGCGGATCAGGTGCCACCTTAAAACTTCCAGGTGGTCAAAAAATGACATCTCTGCCTCCAGGTTTTTCCCTCTTTCTTTAATGGATTCTATTAAATCCTGACGCCTTTCGCTCATATTGGTACAAACAAAAATACCATTCTGAACAATAGAATGGTATTTAAAAAGTCTAATTTAGTTATTCCGGTCTATTCACCAAGATCAAATGTTTCCATGAACTTGGTGGTGAAATTACCGGCACGGAAGTTCGCATCTTTCATGAGTTTCAGATGGAACGGAATTGTTGTTTTGATGCCTTCGATGACGAACTCGCTCAGGGCACGTTCCATCGTACAGATCGCCTCTTCCCGGGTCTGCGCCACGCAGATCAGTTTGGCGATCATCGAATCGTAATTCGGCGGAATCTGATAGCCCGCATATACGTGCGTATCGACCCGGACGCCATGTCCGCCTGGTGAATGGAAGTGAGTGATACGTCCCGGAGACGGTCTGAAGCCGTTCTGCGGATCTTCCGCGTTGATCCGGCATTCGATCGCATGGAATTCAGGGGTATAGTTTTTCCCGGAGATCGGAACACCGGCTGCAACCTTGATCTGCTCCTTGATCAGATCGTAGTTGATCACCTCTTCCGTTACCGGGTGCTCCACCTGGATCCGGGTGTTCATTTCCATGAAATAGAAATTACGGTGCTTGTCAACCAGGAATTCGATGGTTCCGGCGCCTTCGTAGTTCACGGCCTGGGCTCCCTTGATCGCAGCCTCACCCATCCGCTCACGAAGTTCATCGGTCATGAACGGTGAGGGTGATTCTTCCACCAGCTTCTGGTGTCTCCGCTGGATGGAACAGTCGCGTTCTGAAAGGTGACACACTTTGCCGTACTGGTCGCCGATCACCTGGATTTCGATATGTCTCGGATCTTCCACAAATTTCTCCAGGTAGATGCCGTCGTTTCCGAATGCGGCGCCGGCTTCCTGACGTGCAGAATCCCATGCGGCTTCGAAATCCTCGTCTTTCCAGACGATACGCATCCCGCGGCCACCGCCTCCGGCCGTAGCCTTCAGGATCACCGGGTAGCCGATCTCGTTTGCAATCCGGATACCTTCAGTAATATCGCTCAGCAGTCCGTCAGATCCGGGGATCGTCGGAACGCCGGCTTTTTTCATGGTCTCCTTGGCTGACGCCTTGTCGCCCATGCCGTTGATCTGCTCCGGAGTGGCGCCAATGAACTTGATTCCGTAATCACGGCAGATCGCTGAGAATTTCGCATTCTCAGACAGGAATCCGTAACCCGGGTGGATGGCGTCCGCATTGGTCAGCTCTGCAGCTGAAATAATGTTGGGAATATTGAGGTAAGAATCCTTGCTTGCCGGAGGTCCGATACATACGGCCTCATCAGCAAAACGGACATGCAAACTGTCGCGGTCGGCGGTTGAGTAAACGGCCACCGTCTTGATGCCCATCTCCTTACACGTTCTTATGATCCGTAAAGCAATTTCTCCGCGGTTTGCAATTAATATTTTCTTAAACATTGAATTCGATTTGGAAACGGGATGCGGACTGACCTGACTAATGATTCGCTGGCCGGCCGCTGAATCCCGGTTTATGCAGGTTCTACTAAAAACAGGGGCTGGTCGTATTCAACTGGCTGGGCGTTGTCCACTAAAACCTTAACGATCCGTCCGGAAACTTCGGACTCGATCTCATTGAATAATTTCATGGCCTCGATGATACAAACCACTTGTCCGGCTTTCACTTCGTCACCGACGTTCACAAATACCGGTTTGTCCGGGCTGGACGAACGGTAGAACGTACCGATCATCGGGGATTTAATGGTGATCAGGTTGGAAGCTTCAGGCGCTGCAGGTGCTTCTGCCTGCGGTGCCGGAGCGGCAGCAGGCGCAGCAGCGGGCTGAGGTGCAGCAGCAGCCGGTAATGCAGCAGGAATGCTTGCTGTTACATAGGTTGGTGCCTGGTTGGTTTTTATGGTAATTTTGAAATCTTCCTGTTCGATCGAAACTTCGTTAACACCTGATTTAGAAACAAATTTGATGAGTTCCTGAATTTGTTTGATGTCCATTGTTGTGGTTTTAGTGTGTTTTTATTAAAAGTAAAAATAAAAATCGCAAACTTGTTTTCGCAATCCTAGTATGCCCATTTCAGGTAGATCGAGCCCCAGGTGAATCCCCCGCCGAATGCGGCCAGGATGATGTTATCTCCTTTTTTCAATTTGCTCTCCCATTCCCATAGGCACAGGGGAATAGTTCCGTTCGTTGTATTTCCGTACCGTTCGATATTGATCATGACCTTTTCCGGTCCGACGCCCATACGGTTTGCCGTGGCGTCAATGATCCGTTTGTTTGCCTGATGCGGCACAAGCCAGGCGACATCATCCGAAGTCAGATTATTGCGTTCCATGATCTCGGCAGCCACTTCAGCCATGTTGGTCACCGCGAACTTGAATACCGTCTGGCCTTCCTGGTAAGCGAAATGCTCGCGGGAATCGACCGTCTCATGCGTCGCAGGCCGGACAGAACCGCCCGCCTTCATGTGCAGGAACGGTTTACCCGATCCGTCGCTTTTCAGGATGGAATCCATGATTCCGTACCCTTCGGTATCAGGCTCAAGCAGTGCTGCTCCGCAGCCGTCGCCGAAAATGATACAGGTCGTCCGGTCCTCATAGTTGATGATCGATGACATCTTGTCGCCGCCGACTACCAGGACCTTCTTGTGTTTGCCCGATTCGATGAACTGGGAACCGGTAGCCAGGCCGAAAATGAATCCGGAGCAAGCGGCCTGGAGGTCATAGCCCCATGCGTTCTTTGCTCCGATCTTATCAGCCAGGATATTGGCGGTTGCAGGAAACGGCATATCGGGAGTCGTCGTACAGAAAATGATCAGATCGATCTCCTCCGCGCCGATGCCTCTTTTTTCAAGCAGGCCCAGAACGGCGGGTACCGCCATGTCGGAAGTTCCGAGGCCTTCACCTTTTAAGATCCGGCGTTCTCTGATTCCTGTGCGGGAAGTGATCCATTCATCATTGGTTTCAACCATGGTTGAAAGTTCATGGTTGGTAAGGATATATTCAGGTGCGTAGCCGTGGACGGCTGTAATTGCAGCATGAATCTTTTGCATACGAAGTAGAATTAATTAAATGCCGCTTTGATTTTATCAACGATTTTCGTTTCAATCATCGTTCGCGACAGCAGAACCATGTTTTTAATTGCTTCGGGGTTCGAAATACCGTGCCCGATGATTACCGGGGCATTAACTCCCAGAATCGGGCTTCCGCCGTATTGCTCATAATTGAAGCGGTCGAAAAACTCGTCTTTGAATCCCTTTTTCAGCGTAAGGACGTAGAAGCTCTCCGCCAGTTTGAGCATGACATTACCGGTAAATCCGTCGCAGACAATAACGTCTGCCTTGTCGTTGAACAAGTCCCTTCCTTCAATATTCCCGGCAAAGTTGATCAGGGGGGTGTCTTTCATCAGGCAGTACGACGCCTGGGTCAGCAGATTTCCCTTTTCTTCCTCTTCACCTATATTCATCAGACCGACCTTAGGGTCCTTGATATGATAGATGTGCTGGGCAAACAGGCTTCCGAGAATGGCGAATTGCAGTAAGGTATCCGGCTTGCAGTCGGCATTGGCGCCGACGTCCAGCATAATGCCGAATCCGCTTTTCAGTTTGGGTACGTTGGTGGCAATTGCGGGCCGGATGACGCCGGGAATGTTCTTTACACTGAACATGGCGCCAACAAGCATAGCTCCGGTATTTCCCGCAGAAGAAAATGAATCAATCTGGCCTTCTTTCAGGAGCTGAAAGCCTAAACTGATGCTGGATGCCGGTTTCTGGACAATAGCTTTGGTAGGATGTTCCCCCATGCCGATCACTTCGGTCGTATGTACGAATTCGAAGATGTCCGGGTCTATCCCCTGTTCGGCTATCAGGGGTAGGGCTTGATTTTTATCACCGATTAAAACCAGTTTCTGCTCCGGTGATAAAACTTTACAGGCTTCAATGGCTCCCAAAACGGCTGCTTTGGGAGCGTAATCTCCGCCCATTATGTCTAAGCCAATTTTCATACTTGAAAATTAACTCTACGCGATCGAGGTGTTCTCAATCAGTAATTTACCATTGTAATACAAGTTGCCGTCAACGTTGTAAGCACGGTGAGGTAAATGGATCGCACCTGTAGTCTGGCAGGTGGTTAAAGATGGAGCTTCTGCTTTGTAATGAGTTCTTCTCTTATCTCTTCTCGACTTCGATATTTTGCGCTTTGGATGTGCCATCGTTTCCTGTGTTTATTATTATTTTTTTATGTTCTTCAACGCATCCCATCGCGGATCTGCATTGTTTTGTTGTTCTTTTTCGCCCGAGAGCGCTTTCAGCTTTCCGATCATTTCCTGATCGCACCACGGCATGTTGCCCGGGTCTTCACAGCGGTTGATGTATGGAACGGCCAGGTTGATATACTCATAGATCAGGGTCGATACATCAATCTCGTGATCATTCTTGCTGAGCACGATGATCTCATCGGTGTCGTCCTCAAGATTTTCGTCGTTACTGAACTTTACGATCTGACGTTCTTCGATCTGAACGGCCGAAGGCAGCTCGGAAAGGCAAACGTCGCAATTCACAAAGATCTCCCCGGAGATATGAAACTGCAGGATCAGCATGGTCTCCTGCTTGTCAAGCTCCAGCTCCGCCTTTAATTTGCCGTTTTTTACCAGGGAATATTCAAACTCCCCGAAAAACCTGTCATCGACCTCAAAATCAAACTGATGTTTCCCAAGCTTTAGTCCCGAGAACTGTATATGATATTCGTGTAACGATTTCAAAGCCCGACAAATTAGCTCGCAAAATTAGTTAAAAAATCCTTTTCAGGAAAGTGTTTTTTTAAATTGATTCCGGTGCCCCTGAATCCGCCTTCACTGGCCTGAACGGCCTTATTTTGAAGCCGGTACGCAAAGGTACTATTAATCCCGGTCTCTTGAAAGTTTACTGAACTTAAGCGGATTGGCGGTAAGTTCTGCCGTCTCGCGCCTTCTTCGCAGAATATTCACCGCTGCAAACACGGCTTCGCGGAAGGAACTTTCGGACGCCAGGTTGCGGCCTGCGATATCAAAACCGGTTCCGTGGTCCGGCGAGGTGCGGACGACGGGAAGGCCGGCCGTGAAATTAACGCCGTTATGAAATGCAATATGCTTGAACGGGATCAGGCCCTGGTCATGGTACATCGCCAGGACGGCATCGAATTTCAGGTAGGTATCGCCTGCAAAGAAGCCATCGGCCGGATAGGGGCCGAGTGCGAAGATGCCGAGGTCATTGGCCTGTTCGATGGCCGGGGCGATGATCGTCTGCTCTTCGGTTCCGATCAGGCCGTTATCGCCCGCATGCGGATTCAGTCCGAGTACGGCGATTTTGGGTTTTTCGATCCAGAAGTCCGTCTTGAGGCTGGCATGCATCAGGCGCAGCTTGGCGACGATCTTTTCAGTGGTGATGGCCGGGCTGACTTCGCTGACCGGAATATGGCCGGTTACCACGCCGATCTTCAGATCCTCGCTGACGAGGAACATCAGGGAGTCTGCCGCATTGCAGCGCGACTGAATATATTCGGTGTGTCCGGGGAAGCTGAAGTTTTCGCTCTGAATGGTGTGTTTGTTGATCGGTGCCGTGACCAGGGCGTCGATCTCTCCGGCCAGCAGGTCTTCCATAGCCTTCTCCAGTGACAGCAGGGCGTACTTACCCCCGGTTTCATTGGGAACGCCCAGTTCGATCTTGACATCCTCCTGCCAGCAGTTGATCAGATTGGGTCTTTTTTGATGGGCCTGCGCGGGGGAGTTGATAACATTGAAACTGAAATCGCCGACGTTCAGGGCCTTCCTGTGAAAGGAAGCGACCTTGGTATGCCCGTAAACAATAGGGGTGCAGTAATCAAGGATCCGGGTGTCCGCAAGCGTTTTAATGATTACTTCCAGTCCGATGCCGTTAACATCACCGATTGATATGCCTATTTTTATTTTTTCACTCATGTTTCTTATTCCGTTAAGGCGTCAGATCATACGCCCCAATCTGTGCAAAATAAGTACTTTAATCGTTATCTCCCACCTATTATCTCAGATCTGACGTCTATTTTTCCGTAATTTGCGGCAAAACCGTCAAGGAAATGAGTTTGGTCAGAGCGAAAAAACATTTAGGACAACACTTTCTCACAGATAAAAATATTGCGGAAAAGATCGTAAACAGTCTGAGTTTTCAACATCCTTACCCCCAGGTTCTGGAAGTGGGACCGGGGATGGGTATCCTCTCCGATTTCCTGCTTCAGAAAAAAGATTTTCAGACCTTCCTGATCGACCTGGATACCGAGTCGTACGAGTTCCTGAAAAAGAAATATCCCGATCTGGGCGACCGCCTGATCAACGGGGATTTCCTGGAGCTGAATTTCGGGGATGTTTTCTCCGGACCGTTCGGGATCATCGGCAACTTCCCCTACAATATTTCGTCTCAGATTCTCTTTAAAGTACTTGAGAACCGTCACCAGGTCGTTGAAGTTGTAGGGATGTTCCAGAAAGAGGTTGCGGAACGCTGTACCGCGAAGCCGGGCAGCAAGGAATACGGAATTCTGAGCGTCTTCCTTCAGGCCTGGTACAAGGTTGAATACCTGTTTACCGTCAAGGCCGGGGTCTTTAATCCCCCGCCCAAGGTCCTTTCGGCTGTGATCCGGCTGACCAGGAACGATGTTCAGGCCCTGGACTGTGACGAGAAACTGTTCTGGCAGGTCGTGAAAACGGCGTTCAACCAGCGCCGGAAGACCCTCCGCAATGCCCTGTCATCCCTGATCGTCAAAGAGAAGATGACGAATGAGCCCCTGCTTGACCTCCGTGCGGAACGCCTGACCGTAGAAGACTTCGTGCGCCTTACCAACCTGATCACAGCTACCCGATGATGAAGAAGATTCTTATTGCCGATGATCTGCACCCCGTCTTCAGGGAAGAGGCGGTACGTTTGGGCTATGACGTAACGGACGCGCCCTCGATCACCAGGGAAGAGGTTCTGAAAACCCTTCACGAATATGATCTGCTGGCCATCCGGACCAGGTTCCGGATAGACCGGGAAGTCATGGATGCGGGTACCCGGCTAAAGTGTATTGCCAGGGCCGGCGCCGGAATGGACAATATTGACGAAGCGTATGCCCGGGAAAAGGGGATCGTCTGCATCAACGCTCCGGAAGGGAACCGGGATGCCGTTGCGGAACATGCCCTGGGCCTGCTGCTTTCCCTGATGAATAACTTCCGTAAGGCGGATGCCGGGGTCCGGGCCGGGATCTGGGACCGGGAAGGCAACCGGGGGTGGGAGCTGAAAGGTAAAACGGTCGGGATCATCGGCTACGGGAATACCGGCCGCGCATTTGCCAGGAAACTGGCGGGACTGGAAGTCAACGTACTGGCCTACGACAAGTACCAGGTGGGTTTTTCAGATGCCCATGTCACGGAGACGGTAATGGAAGAGATCGTAAAAAAGGCGGATGTTCTCAGCCTGCATATCCCGCTCACCCGGGAGACGCGGGCCATGGTGGATGAGGAATATCTTTTTCACTTCAGAAAGCCGATCTTTTTTATCAATACCTCGCGCGGGGAGATCGTCCGGACACCGGCGGTGCTCAATGCCATCCGGCAGGGAAAGATCCTGGGTGCCGGTCTCGATGTCCTGGAGGTCGAAAAGTTTCCGGGGCTCGGACAGCAGGCGTGGTTCACGGAGCTGGCCGCGGAGCCGCGGGTCATCCTGACGCCGCATGTTGCCGGGTGGACATTCGACTCCTATCGCCGGATTTCGGAGGTTCTGGCCGAAAAGCTCAAAAATTTGCAATTATAACATTTCGCTGTTATCTTCGTATAACACGACAACAAGACTATCCCGGCTACGGTTCGGCATAGTCTTGTTTCTTTTTAATAGACCACCATTAAAATTTGTAAGGTATGGCAGAGGTAACATATTATACCAAAGAAGGCTTAGAGAAACTAAAGGAAGAATTACATTTTTTAACCACGGAAGGACGTGCTAAAATCGCTGCGGCCATTGCTGAAGCAAGAGATAAAGGAGATCTTTCGGAGAATGCAGAGTATGATGCAGCGAAGGAAGCGCAGGGTCTGCATGAAACAAAGATCGCCAAATTGAAAGAGACGCTGGCCTCGGCCCGGCTTATCGATGAATCAAAACTGGATGCCAGCAAAGTCCTGGCGCTTTCGATCGTAAAGATCAAGAACGTGAAGAACGGAGCAACGATGACCTACCAGCTGGTGTCGGAGACGGAAGCCGACCTGAAATCAGGCAAGATTTCCGTTAAATCCCCGATCGCCCAGGGGCTGCTCGGCAAGTCCGTCGGCGATAAGACGGAGATCAGTGTTCCCGCCGGAAAAATGGAATTTGAGATCCTTGAGATCAGCCGCTAACCGAAAACCGATAACTAACTATCTGATATGGCTTCAATCTTTACAAAAATCGTTCAGGGAGAGATCCCGGCACATAAGGTTGCTGAGACGGAAAGATACCTGGCATTCCTGGATGTGAACCCGCTTGTTGAGGGGCACGTCCTGGTGATCCCGAAAAAAGAAGTCGATTACCTCTTCGATCTGGAGGACGAAGCCTATGCGGAGCTGATGCTTTTTGCCAAGATCGTCGCTGAAGGCGTAAAAAAAGCTATCCCGTGCAAACGGGTAGGCGTGGCCGTGATCGGGCTGGAAGTCCCGCATGTCCATGTCCACCTGGTTCCCCTGAACCAGATGAACGATATTAACTTCAGCCGGGCAAAACTGCATCCGTCAGCCGAAGAGCTGGCGGCTACGGCAGCCAGAATCAGAGAAGCGCTGGCTTAGAAGATCTGCCGGTATTCCCGGCAGGTTTTTCATTTGGTAACCCGCTTCTGGTTATCCTTAACAAACGCATCCCATCCCGAATAAGACTTACCGGAACCGGCCGAAGTGCCGGTTTTTTGAAACGAATGGCAGACTGCAACGGCCAGGCCGTCCGTCGCATCCAGGAACTCAGGGGTTTCCCTGAATTTCAGGAGTGTCTGGAGCATGGCCGCCACCTGTTCTTTTCCCGCGTTCCCGTTTCCCGTGATGGACTGTTTGATCTTTCGCGGCGAGTATTCCATGACCGGAAGATTTCTTGAAAGGGCGGCGGCCATGGCCACGCCCTGCGCCCGTCCGAGTTTCAGCATGACCTGGACGTTCTTTCCGTAGAACGGGGCTTCAATGGCCAGGCAGTCCGGCTTGTACTCGTCGATCAGTGCGAGGGTCTTTTCAAAGATCCGCTGCAATTTAAGGGGGTGATTGTCCAGGTGGTCCAGTTTGACGACTCCCAGGCTGATCAGCTCAACGTTATTCTTCACTTCCTGTACCAGTCCGTATCCCATGACGGCCGTTCCCGGGTCAATGCCCAGGATGATCCGCTCGTTGGCTTTCTCCTTCATCATAACAGGGACGAAATTACTAATAATCGCCGGGGAACTTCCGGACAAGGGGAGCCGCGGTGCGCTGTTTTTTATTAACATTGCAGTGTTAATCCTGAATGCTTGAATTCTGCCGCAAAAAAATACTTCAGCCTCTTCATCAAGGCCGCGATCATCATACTGGCATTCAGCTTCATTTTCAACAAGCTCAATGATAACCGGAACCTGGAGGACTTCTTCCGGCTGACCGGTTCGATTCCCGCCTTCCGGGTCCGGATCGTCCTCGGGATGGTGTTCCTCCTGATGCTGCTTAACTGGTTCCTGGAAGCGCTCAAATGGAAGTTCCTGGTTTCCCCGGTCGAACAGATCGGTGTCCGTAAAGCGGTGGAATCCGTGTTCTGCGGCCTGACGTGGGCCGTGTTCACGCCTAACCGGATCGGGGAATACGGCGGCCGGGTGTTCTTTCTTTCACCCCGCCGGCGAATCCTGGGCGTGGTCGCCATGGCGGTCGGGTCCATCGGCCAGATGGTAGTTACCAACGTCGTGGGTTCGGTCGCGATCCTCTGCTTCGTCTGGCGTTTCCTCGAACTGGAATTCTGGGTGAATTATGCGCTGCTGGTGCTGGTGGCCGTCTACTGCGCATTTTTCCTCCTGCTGTATTTCAATATCCGGGTGATCTATAACCTGGCCGTAAGGAACCGGTTCCTGCGGCGTTTTAAAAGATTCTTCCAGGTGCTTGCCCGGTACCGGGGCGTTGTGCTGCAAAAGGCGTTCGGCTACAGCCTGGCCCGCTACGCGGTCTTTACGTCCCAGTACTATATCCTGATCCACCTGTTGCTTCCGGAACTGCCTGTAGCTGACGTATGTATGATGACCTTTATCCTGTTCTTCATACAATCCGCCATGCCGTCGCTCGATCTGCTGGATGTGGGAGTGCGGAGTATGACGGCAGCCTATTTTTTCGGGTTTATTACCGATCACGAGGTCGCCATTATGGCCGTTACCGCCGGGATATGGTTTGTTAATCTGATCATTCCGGCTATCTTAGGCGCCGGATTCGTCCTCAAGCTTAACTTTTTTGGTACTCGTCATTAGCATTCTTTCCGCTCTTCTCACCTGTCTGTATGTCGGAATCGTCCTGTACTTCCGTAAGGGGTGGAGCCGGATCCCGGAGTTCAGGGGATCGTCCCGGCTCCCCGTCACCAGGGTGAGCGTGCTCATTGCGGCGCGGAACGAAGAGGATAAGATCGGCGCCACCCTGGATGATATTGTCAGCCAGAACTACCCCCGTGAGCTGCTGGAGGTGATCGTCGTGGACGACCATTCCTCCGACCGGACCGCGAACATTGTTGAAGACTATGCGGACCGCGGCGTGAAGCTGATCCGGCTGAACGAGGCAATGGCGCTGAACTCCTACAAGAAGAAGGCGATCTCCGAGGCGATTAACCTGTCTTCCGGGGAACTGATCGTCACCACGGATGCCGATTGCCGGATGGGGCCAGAATGGCTGAAAACCATAGTAAACTATTATGAGGAGAACGGGTTCAAACTGGTATCGTCGCCGGTCGCTTATTTCAGGGAACAGACATTTTTCGAGCATCTGCAAACCATTGAATTCCTGTACCTGATCGGGCTGGGGGCTTCGATGATCGGAAACCGGATGCCGTCTACCTGTAACGGGGCCAATCTGGCCTACAGGAAAGACGTTTTTCTTGAACTGGATGGTTTTAAAGGGATCGATGATCTGGCCTCCGGCGATGATGAACTGTTCCTGCATAAGGTGGCGGCCGCATATCCCGACGCCATCGGCTTTTGCAAAGCTCCGGCCGCTACGGTATATACCTATGCAAAGGAGACCGTCTCCGAGTTTCTGATGCAGCGGAAGCGATGGGCCTCCAAAAGTACCCGGTATAAGAACAAATGGGTCGTGGCACTGGGTGTGAGTATCTGGTTGTTCAACGTCTCCGTTCTCACCAATATCGTCCTGGGCTTTTTCGACAGTGCCTACTGGACCGTCGCCGTCGCATCCATCCTGCTGAAACTTGCCGCTGAGTTAATTTTCCTGGCTCCGCTCGTTAATTTTATCCGCCGGCGCAAACTCCTGGCCGTCCTTCCCGTTTTAACCATCATCCATGCGGTGTATATGGTATACATCGGGATCGCCGGTAATTCCGGCCGGTATGACTGGAAAGGCCGGTCAGTAAAATGAGATTAATTCTCATTCTTTTTCAAAATTGACTAATTTTAGTTCTTAAACACTGAACCTTATATCATCGTCTTGGAACATACCTTTCCAACACCTGGTAACCCGGAAGAAAACGAACTGATCCAGCTACTGCTCAAAAGGCAGGCGGAACTCAATTCGCTTTTGGAGATCACCCAGGCCATCAATAAGAACAATGATGCTTCGGTTCTTTTCGAGATGCTGGAAGTCATCCTGAAGGTGCATCTCAAGATCGGAACGATGCGCCTCATGGTGCGTGAGGAGGACCATTTCTTCTGTGCTTCCAGGTTCGGAGGCAAGCCGGAGTCCGCCCGGACGCTGCAGCACCTGTGCCAGCACCTGGAAGGATACAGCGATATCACCGCGCTGAAGAACGACCCCGATCCGGAGGTCCGCGAGTTCGACTATTTTGTTCCCGTCTTTCATAAGACCGATATGCTGGCCTTCGTGCTGATCGGCGAGTTCAATACCCGTGACGAACTGGTAAGCAACGACCTGAATTTCGTTCAGACACTGATCAATGTGATCGTCGTAGCGCTCGAAAATAAAAAGCTTTTCCGGGAGCTGGTGAACCGCGAACGTCTTCAGCGGGATATCGAACTGGCCAGCGAAGTCCAGAATATGCTTTTCCCCAAGGTCATGCCCAAGGGCGGGAGCGTTGAGGCTGCCGCAACCTATCTGCCAAGCCAGAACATCGGCGGCGATTATTTTGATTTCATTGAACTGAACCCGGACGAGTTCCTGTGGTGTATCGCCGATGCTTCAGGCAAAGGCGTTTCAGCCGCCCTCATCATGGCCAACCTGCAGGCGAGTCTGCGTGCCTGGACCTCTGTAGAGACCGACCTGGCGAAGGTTACGACGAACCTGAACAAGGTACTGTTCGAAAATACCAACGGCGAACGCTTCATCACGCTGTTCATCGGCCGGTATAACAAGAAGACGCGCGAACTGCAGTATGTGAATGCCGGGCATAACGCCCCGATCCTGGTCGTTGACGGCACGTTTGAATTTCTCCTGAAAGGGACCACGATCATCGGCGCGTTCGATGAGCTTCCGTTTATCAATGTCGGTTCCCTCATCCTGCAGCCGGGAACGCTGCTCTTCAACTATACCGACGGACTGGTCGAAAGCTCCGATGAGGATATCTACATTGACGATGAGGAACTGGCGGTACTGCTGCTCGGGAAGGCGGGCCTGCCTGTTGATGAGCTGAACCGGGACATGCTTGAAAGCATACAGCACCTGTACAATGCCCGGATGAATACGGATGACGTGACCCTGTTGTCCCTCAGGATCTTCTGATCCGGGAATTTCCCCAAATATTTCTTTTTTGTTCATTAAGATTTTCCGGGTGGTTATCTTTGACCGGTTTTCATTCGGGGAGTGTTGCAGTATGTTATTATCTTACTTACATAAAGAGTTAATAGAGGCGGGATGTGATGAAGCAGGTCGGGGGTGTCTGGCAGGCCCGGTATTCGCAGCGGCAGTCATCCTTCCCAAACGGTTCCGTCACAAGCTTCTGAATGATTCCAAGCAACTCTGCGAGGAGGACCGCCTGCTTTGCCGGGAGGTCATCGAAAAGAAAGCCATCGCCTTTGCCGTCGCCCGGGTCGACCATGATGAGATCGACCGGATCAATATTCTGAACGCTTCCTTTCTCGCCATGCATAAAGCGCTGGACCAGCTGCTTGTCCGGCCCGAGTTCATCCTGATCGACGGCAACCGGTTCAAGCCCTATGGGCAGATTCCGCATGAATGTATCGTGAAGGGAGACGGGAAGTATCTCTCGATCGCGGCAGCCTCCATTCTCGCCAAAACCTACCGGGATGATTACATGCGCTCCATTGCCGGAGAGCACCCTGAATATGACTGGCTGAACAACAAAGGGTATCCGACCCCCAAACACCGCGATGCGGTGATCAGCCTCGGATTTACGCCTTATCACCGGAAAACCTTCCGGGTTACTGACCCCCAGCTGGAGCTGTTCGGCGGGGAGTAAATACTGTCAAGCTTATTTTTTTTAGTTACTTTTGGCGCACTAACAGTCATAGAATGAAGAATACTGCCTTAACCGAAGTTCACAAATCGCTTGGAGCTAAAATGGTACCTTTTGCCGGTTACAACATGCCGGTTCAATACGAAGGAATTAACGCCGAACACGAAACGGTTCGTAAATCGGTAGGGGTTTTTGACGTCTCCCACATGGGCGAGTTCATCCTGAAAGGGGAGAAGGCCCTGGAGCTGATTCAGAAGGTGACTTCAAACGATGCATCGAAATTATTCGATGGCAAAGTGCAGTATTCCTGTCTTCCGAATGAACAGGGCGGAATCGTCGATGACCTGCTCGTTTACCGGATAGACGAGAAGACGTATATGCTTGTGGTAAACGCATCCAACATCCAGAAAGACTGGGACTGGATCTCCAGATACAACACCTTCGGGGTTGAAATGAAAGATATATCCGACCAGACTTCCCTGCTGGCGGTGCAGGGCCCTAAGGCGGCTGAAGCGCTGCAGTCGCTGACAGATATCGACCTGGGCTCCATGGAATACTACACGTTCAAAAAGGGCAGATTCGCAGGATTTGACAACGTGCTGATCTCGGCAACGGGTTATACCGGAGCCGGCGGTTTCGAGCTTTACTTCGACAACGCACATGCGGAAGAGATCTGGAATAAGGTCTTTGAAGCCGGTGCGCCTTACGGGATCAAGCCGATCGGCCTGGGAGCACGGGATACCCTGCGTCTGGAAATGGGCTTCTGCCTCTATGGCAATGACATTGACGATACCACCTCTCCGCTGGAGGCCGGGCTGGGTTGGATCACTAAGTTTTCGAAGGATTTCGTGAACTGCACCAACCTGGAGAATCAGAAGAAAGCCGGAGTGGAGCGGAAGCTGGTCGGTTTCGAAATGGTCGAGCGCGGAATCCCGCGTCACGATTATGAGATCACCGATGCAGAAGGCAATACCATTGGTAAGGTGACTTCAGGTACCCAGGCCCCGTCCCTGCAGAAAGCGATCGGACTGGGTTACTTACAGACATCATTCGCCAAGGAAGGAACAGAGATCTTTGTCAAGATCCGCGACAATAAAGTAAAGGCTAAAGTGGTAAAATTCCCTTTTTATAAATCCTAGATCCAGTTAATGAGAAAGATTGAGGTTTGTTTTACACCTGCACTGCTGCATTTGTACGACATCCGGGAAAGCATAGTGGTGGTCATTGACATCTTCAGGGCCACATCCTCCATTTGCTATGGAATAGACAACGGCGCCGAAGCGATCATTCCCGTCGCGACCGTGGATGCCTGCAAGGGGTACTGTGATCACGGATTCCTGCTGGCGGCCGAACGGAACGGCGAGGTGGTCGAGGGGTTCGACTTTGGTAATTCTCCCTTCGCTTACAGCAGCGAGAAAGTTTCCGGCAAGACGGTGGTGCTGACGACCACGAACGGCACACATGCCATCGACAAGTCGCTGTCGGCACACCGGATTGTCGCAGGCTCATTTCTGAACCTGACAGCCTTATCAGACTGGCTGCGTACGCAGGAGAAGGATGTCCTGCTGCTTTGTGCCGGCTGGAAAGACAAATTTAACCTCGAGGATACCGTATTTGCCGGTGCGGTGGTTAATAAGCTCAGCGGATCGGGATTCAATCGGGATGATGCTGCTATCGCTTCTGAAGATATGTACCTGGCCGCCAAAGACGATCTTAATGGCTATCTGCAGAAGACCTCACACAGCGAGCGGCTCAAGAAACTCGGTATTGAAGAGGATATCCGCTTTTGCCTGAGCGTCGATATTTGCACAGCCATACCGGTCCTTGAAGGTGAGAAACTTGTCCGGATGCTGCCGGTAGTAAGCAATTGCTAGGGAATAAACGAGGATCAGCAGAACGGCTACAGCTCATCCGGTCAGCGGATCCTGTAAGCCCTGTGATTAACTTTTTGCCGTTCTGTTGCCATGTTTTTCATCTAACGGCTTTTGACAGTCGTATGTACTCTGTGGCCGGCCGACTTGTTTCTCGCCGGGTTCATAGGATCAATACTACCCGAGTTGCTTCCCTAATCCCAAACCACATTAGAAGAACCAAGGTGGATAGAATTACAAAAAAGCCGGTGTTCTCCGGCTCTTTCTCTTTCTTTCTTTCTTTCTTATGGTGAAGTTAGGCAAACGCTAACTCCTGCAGCTCTTTTCCTAGCTGCTTTATCCCGCCTATAATTTTCTCTACTTGCTTATGGGACGGCTTCTTTATCCCTGAGATGTATTGGCTTAATAAACTTTGATTCATTCCAATCCTTTCACCTAGTGCCTTCGCATTAATCACCTTGTAGTACTCAAAGAATTGTTCCAGGTCCAGCTGAATAACGATATCATCTGCTTTAACTGGTTTCTTGCCAGTGTGTGTCTGTAATAAGTTGAAAGCCTCTACAATATTGTCCTTTAATTCGGTTAATGATTCGCCGGTTGTGGCTACCGGTGTTTTCTCAAAGTCCTGCGCATAGCTTGAAAACCCAGTTTCTGTTTTCTCAACTATGAATACATGCTTTTTCATGAGTGTGTCCCCCTTGGGTGTAACGTTAGTATTAAAAGTATTACGGTAAAAAAGGTGGGCTTAACTAATTAAGCCCTGCCTGTTTCTTAATCGCTTTTTCGGTTCCAGTTGCCAACTCTTTTGTTCCGTGGTCTGGAAAAATTATCTGCTTGCCATTTTTCTCTAGGATCTTATGGCTTCCTGTTTGCCGGACTTCGATCCATCCGGCTCGTGTTAGCTTACGTAGTAGTTCGGAGCATTTCACTGTGATTGAATTATATCACAAAAGTAATACATTTATTACCCTTTGTCAAGTCCGAAAGTAAACTATATATTACTTAACGATTGTTGGTGAAGAAAGTTTGCAGATCTAGTAGACAGGAAGGGAGAAATGTTCCGACATTCAGGACCCCTCTACTGACTTCAGAGTAGCTGTAACAATCAGAATCGCCCGCCGGGAATGGGTGATTTGGATCCTAGCACTTAATCGTTTCATATTGAGACGGCACCTTAACCGTTTGCCACATTCCCAAGGGTCAGCCGATCCGCTTGGTGTGAAGTCCTCGCAGAAGCGGAATGGACGAAAGCTAAAACGCTGCGGTTTACCTAAGCTTCTCATTGTTCCGGTGCCTTTCCGCATCCCGTATGTTTTTCTTGTCGAGGTTTTTGTGTAATGCCTGGGTCAGATCAATGCCGGTTTGATTAGCCAGGCAGATCAGCACAAATAGAACATCAGCCATCTCGTCAGCGAGATCGACCGATTCGTCGGATTTCTTGAAGGATTGCTCGCCGTACTTCCGGGCCATGATCCGGGCCACTTCGCCCACTTCTTCCATCAGGATCGCCGTATTCGTGAGCTCGTTGAAATACCGGATGCCGGTTGTCCGGATCCAGTCATCCACCAGTTTTTGTGCTTCTTCTATGGTCATCGGTTCGTTTGCTGGATTTTATTGTGAGAACGGTTATTCTTTATTCCGGGTGTCGATCAGGATCGTTACCGGGCCGTCATTCAAAAGCCGGATCTTCATATCCGCGCCAAAGACGCCCGTTTCAATGGTAGTTCCGGTCAGCCTGGCCAGCTCGGCGATCATCTGTTCATACAGGGGGATCGCCTTTTCAGGTCTGGCTGAACGGGTAAATCCCGGCCGGTTGCCTTTTTTGGTTTCCGCGAACAGCGTAAACTGGGAAATCAGCAGGATCCGGCCATCTACGTCACTGAGGGACCTGTTCATCAGACCGTTTTCATCACTGAAGATCCGCATATTCGCGATCTTCTGGGCGAGCCAGACCAGGTCGGCTGCGGTATCATCGTTTTCGATACCCAGTAATACCAGGAATCCGGTCCGGATCTCACCGGTTATCTGTTGGTCAACTGTACAGCTCGCTTCTGTAACCCGCTGGATGACTGCTCTCATAGTCTAAATAAAAGAAAATTTCAGATAATTCCGGATGTTGAATCCATGATCGTCAGCTGCGGGTGTCATTTCCGTGGTAGATACTGAGATAACTGTCATACCTGCTCGGTTCGATCTCGCCCTCCTCCAGGGCCTCCAGGACAGCGCATCCCGGTTCGTTGATATGGCGGCAGTTGTGGAACCTGCAGGACTTCATGCGGCTCCGCATTTCGGGGAAGAAATGGCCGAGCTCCTGTTTTTCAATATCGATAATACCCAGTTCACGGATCCCGGGGGTATCGATCAGGAACCCGCCGAAGGGCAGGGTGAACATTTCAGCAAAGGTGGTCGTGTGCTGGCCTTTGTCGCTCCACTCCGAGACCTCTCCGGTCTTCAGGTCAAGATCCGGTAAGATGGCGTTGATCAAGGTCGATTTGCCCACGCCGGAATGCCCGGTGAACAGGGTTACCTTATCCGTCAGTAACTCCCGGATCTGTTCGATGTTGGTATGGTTCATCGCGGATACCTGGTAGCAGGGGTACCCGAGGTTCGTATAGATCTCCTGGTACTCTGCAAGGATCTCCAGCCCTTCGTCGCTGAAGAGGTCCAGCTTGTTGAATATGATGCCGGCAGGTATGTCATAAGCTTCCGCGGTCACCAGGAACCGGTCGATAAACCCGAGTGAGGTGCGGGGAGAAGCCAGCGTAACGATCAGATAGGCCTGATCCAGGTTCGCAGCGATGATCTGGGCCTGCCGGGACAAGTTGATCGACTTCCGTATGATATAGTTCCGGCGCTCATGCAGTCTGGTGATGATCCCGGTCTCCTGGTCGGGCTCCATCTCAAAATCCACATGATCTCCGACGGCCAGCGGGTTGGTTGTCACGATACCCTTGATCCGGAACTTTCCTTTGATCCTGCAATCTATTTCCTTCCCGGCTTCACTGAGGACCCGGTACCAGCTTCCCGTCGACTTGATGATTAATCCCTGCATGTTCCACCAAAGTTATGATTCTGACGTCAAATAATCCGATCTAATGTCCGGGTGGCTGTCGCCGGGGTTTGTTGTTGCGCTCTGACAGAAGGCAAAAAAAAGCCAACAAATATTGATATTCTTAAAATAAAGTCTTTACTTTATGAAAGCAACACGCTGGTACGGATCAAAGCCTTTATACCTACGGTATAATAAACACAATAAAATCAACCTAAACCTTAGAGTCTTCCCCTCAACCGGGAAGACTTTTTTGTTATACCTGTTTTGTTATACTTGTTTGGAACCTTACCCGATAATTTAACCAACTGAGCGACTATGATCAATACCATCATTTTTGACCTGGGCGGCGTCCTGATCGACTGGAATCCTGAATACCTGTTCCGGAAGCTGTTTCAGGACGAAGCGGCGATGAAGCATTTCTTTGAGAATATCTGCACGCCGGACTGGAACGAGGAGCAGGATGCCGGACGGTCCCTGGAGGAGGCGACCAGCCTCCTGGTAGAACAATTTCCGGCGCATGAACCCTATATACGCGCTTATTACGGCCGGTGGGTGGAAATGCTGGGCGGAGCTATCGAGGGGACGGTTGAGATCTTCCGGGAACTGAAGGAGCGGAATCATCTGCGGTTCTATGCGCTGACGAACTGGTCAGCGGAAACCTTCCCCTATGCTACGGAACGGTTTGAATTCCTGCAATGGTTTGACGGCATTGTCGTCTCCGGGGAAGAAAAGAACCGGAAGCCGCATCCGGACTTTTACCAGCTGATGCTTGACCGGTATGCTCTTGACCCCCGGAAGGCCCTGTTTATTGACGACAACCTGCGGAACGTCGAAGCAGCGAGACAAATGGGCATCCGGACCATTCATTATGTCTCTCCTGAGCAACTCCGGCAAAGCCTGGTTGAGCACGGTATTCTTCCGGCAGCGAATTAGAAGATCGCCTCAGCGATCCTCCGGGTCGGTTCGGGATTGCCCATGGTATAGAAGTGCAGAACGGGTGCTCCGAATTCGATCAGTTCCTTGCACTGCTCGATCATAAATTGGATACCCACTTCCTTTACCTCTTTAGGGCATTTGCAGGCGGTCACGGCGTCGCTGAGATCCTCAGGGATATCAATGTGGAAGATCTTCGGAAGACTGATCAGCTGTTTGGCTGATGTGATCGGCTTCAGACCGGGAATGATCGGAACGTGAATGTCGTTCTCACGGCACAGATTGACGAAGTCGAAGTATTTCCGGTTATCATAGAACATTTGCGTCACGATGAAATTCGCACCCATATCGATCTTCTTTTTGAGGTAACGGAAGTCGGTCTTCAGGTTCGGGGCTTCGAAGTGTTTTTCCGGATACCCTGCCACCCCGATGCAGAAGTCGGTGCCGTCGGAACTGTCGATATCTTCGTGAAGGTACTTTCCGTTGTTCATGTTAACCACGTGTTCCAGGAGATCGCACGCATAAGCATGTCCGCCCGGGGTCGGCACAAAGCTCGCATCGGCCTTCCGGGCATCTCCCCGGAGTACCAGCACATTGTCGATACCCAAGAACTGAAGGTCGATCAGTGCATTCTCGGTTTCTTCCCTGGTGAAGCCGCCGCAGATCAGGTGGGGCACAGCATCCACCTTATAACGGTTCATGATGGCCGCGCAGATGGCTACGGTTCCCGGCCGTTTCCTGTAGGATACCTGTTCCAGGAGCCCGTTGGGATGCTGTTTGTAAATATAGTCCTCCCGGTGGTAGGTGACGTCGATGAATGGCGGATTGAACTCCATCAACGGGTCAATGGCGTTATAGATCTGCTGGATGCTTTGTCCCTTGACCGGCGGCAGCAGCTCAAATGAGAAAAGCGTTTTTCCGCCTGCGTTTTTGATATGATCGGTGATCTTCATGAATGGTTAAACTTTGGGTGCCGGATCGGTTAGTATGCAAGGTTCGGACTCAGCCATCGTTCGGCCTCCTCCAGGGACATATTTTTCCGTTGCGCATAGTCCTCCACCTGGTCCCGTGTGATTTTTCCGAGTCCGAAATACCGGGACTGCGGATGCGAGAAATAGAACCCGCTGACAGAAGCCGCAGGATACATGGCGAAGCTGTCCGTCAGGGTAATGCCTGCATTTTTTTCGGCCTCCAGGAGATCGAAAAGGGTCCGTTTTTCCGTGTGGTCCGGGCAGGCCGGGTATCCGGGAGCCGGGCGGATGCCTACGTACTTCTCTTTGATCAAATCATCATTGCTGAGGGCCTCTTCTTTTGAATAGCCCCAGTACTCCTTGCGGACGAGCTCATGCATTTTTTCTGCAAAAGCCTCGGCTAACCGGTCGGCGAGCGCTTTGGCCATAATGCTGTTATAATCGTCGTGGTTCTTCTCGAACTCGGCTACCAGTTTTTCAAGTCCGATCCCGGCCGTTACGGCGAAGCCGCCGAAGTGATCCGGGATGCCGGAAGTCTTCGGCGCGATGAAGTCTGCAAGCGCGAGGTAGGGCTCTCCCGGGGCTTTTTCAACCTGCTGACGCAGGGTATGAATGGTCACCGGAGCGGAACCCGCCGGTTCGAGGACAATGTCATCTCCCGCCGACACAGCCGGCCAGAATCCGATCACGGCATTGGCCTGCAGCAGTTTTTCCGCGAGGATGCGTTCCAGGAGTGATTGGGCATCCTGGAAGAGCTTTTGTGCCTCCTGGCCGACGACCGGGTCGTTAAAGATCCGGGGATAGGCGCCCCTTAATTCCCAGGTATGGAAGAATGGCGTCCAGTCGATGTACGGGACCAGCTCTTCCAGGGGAAACTCGCGGACCGCCCTGACGCCGGTAAAGGTGGGAGCGGGAGCGACCGACCCGTCAAGGGTGATCCGGAGCCTCGCTTCCCGGGCTTCTTTAATCGACTTGTAACGCTTGTCGGCTTTCTTATTCAGGTGCGCCTCTCTCGCTTTATCATATTCCGCCCTGATCTGGGCGATATAGGTATCCCGCTGCGTGCCGTTCATCAGGCTGCTGCATACCGTTACGCTCCGGGAGGCATCCAGCACGTGAATGGACGGGCCGGAATAATGCGGCGCGATCTTGACCGCTGCGTGGATCCGGGAGGTGGTCGCCCCGCCTATAATAAGCGGTACCGCCAGTCCTTCCCGCTCTAGTTCCTTGGCGAAATGCACCATCTCGTCCAGCGACGGGGTGATCAGGCCGCTGAGACCGATAATGTCCGCGCCGATCTCTCGGGCTTTCTTAATGATGTCCTGGGCAGGAACCATCACGCCCATATCAACGACCTCGAAGTTGTTGCAGGCGAGCACAACGCCCACGATGTTCTTGCCGATATCGTGAACATCGCCTTTTACGGTGGCAAGAAGTACCTTGCCTGCCGAACTGGATCCCGTGCTAGCCGGGTTTTTCAGTTTCTCTTCCTCGATGAAGGGGAGGAGGTATGCCACGGCCTTTTTCATTACCCGGGCTGACTTGACTACCTGAGGCAGGAACATCTTGCCCGAACCGAACAGATCGCCCACGATGTTCATGCCGTCCATCAACGGACCTTCGATCACCTGGAGCGGCCGCTCATACTGCTGACGGGCTTCTTCCACATCGGCATCGAGGTATTCAATGATCCCCTTGACCAGCGCATGGGAAAGCCGCTCTTCGACCGTCCCTTTCCGCCAGGCCTCATCCCTGACGACTTCCCGGCCCTTGCTCTTCACCGTCTCAGCAAATTCGACCAGGATCTCGGTAGCATCCGGCCGTCGGTTCAGGAGTACGTCCTCTACTTTAACCAGCAGGTCCTTCGGAATTTCTTCGTAGACCTCCAGCATCCCGGCATTTACGATACCCATATCGAGTCCTGCCCGTATGGCGTGGTACAGGAATGCGGAATGCATCGCTTCCCGGACGACGTTGTTTCCCCGGAAGGAGAAGGATATGTTGGATACTCCGCCGCTGACGCGTGCCAGGGGAAGATTTTGCTTGATCCACCGGGTCGCGTTTATAAAATCAACGGCGTAGTTATTATGTTCGTCCAGACCGGTTGCGATCGTAAGGATATTGGGATCGAAGATGATGTCCTGGGGGGGGAATCCGACCTCGTTCACCAGGATATCATAGGAGCGTTTACAGATCGCGATCTTTCTTTCAAAAGTGTCCGCCTGTCCTTTTTCGTCAAAGGCCATCACGACAACCGCTGCGCCGTACTTCAGGATCCGGACGGCAGACTCGCGGAATTTTTCTTCCCCTTCCTTCAGGGAAATGGAATTGACGATCCCTTTACCCTGCACGCACTTCAATCCCGCTTCGATGACCGACCATTTTGAAGAGTCGATCATGACGGGCAGCCTGGAGATGTCCGGTTCAGAGGCGAGGAGATTCAGGAACCGGGTCATGGCGGCTTCGGAATCGAGCATCCCCTCATCCATGTTGACATCGATGATCTGGGCTCCGCCATCGACCTGCTGGCGTGCAATGGCCAGGGCGCCTTCAAAGTCGCCGCTCAGGATCAGTTTGGAGAATTTCGGGGAGCCGGTGATATTGGTACGTTCGCCTATATTGACAAAAATACTTTCAGGGGTGATGGTAACCGGTTCAAGACCGCTCAGCCTCAGATACGGTTCGATGGAAGGAATCCTGCGCGGCTGGTGTTCAGCGGCCGCCTTTGCGATACAGCCTATGTGATCAGGCGTTGTTCCGCAGCAGCCGCCGACGATGTTGACGAACCCGCTGGCCATAAAGTCCTCGACCAGGTGCGCCGTCTCATGGGGCACTTCATCATACGCGCCGAATTCATTGGGTAGTCCCGCGTTCGGATAGGCGGAGATGAAGCAGCCCGCTTTCTGCGAGAGCTCTTCGATGTGAGGCCGCATTTCCCTGGCGCCGAGCGCGCAGTTCAGGCCGATGCTCAGCAGATCGGCATGGCTGACCGAATTCAGGAAGGCCTCGACGGTTTGTCCGGACAATGTCCGGCCGCTTGCATCGGTGATGGTTCCGGAAACCATGATCTCCAGTTTCCGTCCGATTTCCTCCCCGTAGGTCTTGATCGCGAAGATCGCGGCCTTGGCGTTCAGGGTATCAAAAATGGTTTCGATGAGCAGGACATCGGCGCCCCCGTCAACCAGTCCGCGGACCTGGTCATAATAGGCCGACACCAGCGTATCAAAAGTAACCGCTCTGAATCCCGGGTCATTGACGTCAGGCGAGATGGATGCCGTCCGGTTGGTAGGCCCGATGGCTCCGGCCACGAACCTCGGTCTGGCCGGATTTTCGCGCGTGAATTCGTCGGCGACCTCCCGGGCTAACCGGGCGCCCTCGAAGCTCAGTTCATAGGCAAGCTCCTCCATCCGGTAATCGGCCAGCGAAATGACCTGGGTGCTGAAGGTGTTCGTTTCGATAATATCGGCGCCTGCCTTCAGGTATTCGGCATGAATCGCCTTCACAATGTCCGGGCGGGTGATGTTCAGCAGATCATTGTTGCCCTTGACGTCACAGGGGTGGTTCTTGAATCGCTCGCCCCGAAAATCGTCTTCGGTTAACTGGTACCGCTGGATCATAGTGCCCATGGCGCCGTCAATAACCAGAATGCGTTTTTGTAATTCCTCTCTAATGTCCATTTGTATCGGGTGATGCACAGCAAAATGTAGTGACCCCGGTGTTTCAGGGTTACGTATTTCGCATTACTGTTAAGGCTTATTTTCGAAAAGTCGGTCCAACGGCTTTTGACTTTACTTATCTGTTCCTGATCTCAGTATGAAGCAGGATAGAATTTAGCACCTTGTAAGCACAGGTTGCTAAGACTTCGCAGGGTCTACTCCCTCCGTCTTTCTGAATAAGCAGGACAAATGTGCAATAAAGTTTGCGAAAAAGCAAGCTCAGGTGAGCCGCTTGGTAAGCTGTTCCTCCACCTTCTTGAAAAACTGGAGAGGTTTCAGCGTTCGCCAGCTCATGTCGTCGAGCTGGCCGCCGATATTGATATAGTAGTCGATATGGTTCCGCTTCAGTTCTTCGACGACATGTTCCCGGAAATTGATGCCGGCGATCCACCCGTCCTCAACATCCTGGAACCATTCCTCATAATACAGGTCGTCGGAAGAATGAAAGTTGAGCACGTTCTCACCGATGAGGATGAACTTGTTGATCCCTTCCCGCATCATCAGTTCAATGATCTCACGTTTGAGCAGCATGATATCATTGTAGATCGCGTCATTCCATTCGCCGATGAACTCGATGATCGCGTACCCGCGGTCATAATCGGCAAACAGGATCTTCAGGTAGAGGGTCTGCGACCCGAACTCATCCCATTGCGGATGGATATAATAGTTATAGATGAGCTTATTGAACTCAAATTCGCTGTACTCCGTCTGATAGAACGGTGACCGCTCATCCTCTGCCGCAATATAATCGTCCCTCCAGCGGTAATATGGCTCTATCTCATGCATGGTAATCTACTTCATAATGAAGCTTCCCCGGCGGTTACCGGTAGTTTTCAACCGCTTTCCGGACGCTTCCAAACCGTTCCAGAAGTTCCTGGGCCCTTTCTTCATCCGTACCCGTGGCCTCCATGACCATCTGAACTGCCCGTCCGACCAGTTTATGGTTGGTCAGCTGCATATCAAACATCTTGTTGCCCTTGACCCGGCCAAGGCGGATCATGACCGTGGTGCTGATCATATTGAGCACCAGTTTCTGTGCCGTTCCGGATTTCATCCTGGTGGATCCGGTCACAAATTCAGGGCCGACAACGACTTCTACCGGATACTGTGCTTCAGCCGCCACAGGGCTTCCGTCATTGCAAACGATACAGCCGGTCGCCAGGCCCGCAGCGTTTGCCGCACGCAGACCGCCGATCACATACGGAGTCGTTCCGGAAGCTGCGATCCCAATGAGAACGTCTTTTTCGTTGATTTCATATTCCTGAAGATCCTTCCACGCCTGTTCCATGTCATCTTCAGCGTATTCGACTGCACGCCGGATCGCCGTATCACCGCCTGCAATGATGCCGATCACCCAGTCAAACGGCACTCCATACGTAGGAGGGCACTCGGAGGCGTCGACGATTCCCAGACGTCCGCTTGTGCCGGCGCCGATATAGAACAGGCGGCCGCCGTTCTGCATTCTTTCAGCCGTAATGGTCGCCAGTTTCTCAATTTGTGGGATGGCTTTTTCAACGGCAAATGGTACGGTTTTATCTTCATTGTTGATGCCTCTCAATAGGTCACCAACAGACATTTTTTCCAGATCGTTATAGTGTGAATCCTGCTCAGTGGTTCTGTTCATATTTTCAAAATTAGCAAATGTTAGATGGCTTGCCCGTAAAAAAGTCGAAATTTCTCCGATTTTCCATGGCTGAATACACGATTGGCCGGTCATCAGCGCAATTTTTAAGCGCCGCTTCCGTAATAATCTGATCCCGTTCCGGTCTAAGTCAATGGTACCTGATGCATTGTTTGCTGCAGGATATCTAACTTAGCGGACGGAGTTATACACCATGCGACAATCCACCAGAAGGAACCTATTAATCGCGGCAGGCTATGCCGTGGCGATGATTGCGGGAATGATCATCGGACCCAAATTTTCCAGGGAGGACGGTAACCGGCAAAACGGTACGTTTCTTCCGTTTCTGAACAGCCGGGGGGATAAACTGTCGTCCATCCTGAAGCTCGTCGATGAACGATATGTGGAGGACGTCTCGCAGGACTCACTGAAGGAGATCGCCATAACGGAGATTCTCAGCCACCTGGATCCCCATACCTACTACCTGCCTGCCGACGAGGCGAAAATGCTCAATGATGATCTCGAAGGAAATTTCTTCGGTATCGGGATTGAGTACTTCATCGTCCAGGATACGGTGACGGTCACTTCGGTGGTGCCGGAAGGTCCGGCTTCACAGGCCGGTATCCGGCAGGGGGACCAGATCCTCCGGGTTGAAAATAGGCAAGTGAGCGGAGTGAAGATCGCTGCCAGGGACGTGGTCGCTTCTATCCGGGGAAAGCGGGGAACCGCTGTCGAGCTCCTGGTCAGGAGAGGGCCGGAGACACTGAAGAAGAAGATTTCCAGGGACCGGATCACCATCAGCAGTATTGCCGCGGCATATCCGGTAACTCCGGAAACCGGGTATATCAAGATCGATCGATTCGGCGCCAGGACCAATGATGATTTTGTGACGGCTCTTCATCGCCTGCAGCGGCACGGGACGAAAAGCCTTATTCTGGATCTCCGGGGGAACGGCGGCGGGTATCTGAACGCTGCGACGGCACTGGCCGACCAATTCCTGCCGGATAAGAGACTGATCGTCTATACCCAGGGCGCCAATGAGCCCCGTACGACCTACTATGCTACGGGTGCGGGTGATTTTGAGAAGGGGAAGCTCGTTATCCTGATCGATGAGAATTCGGCTTCCGCCAGTGAAATCGTGGCCGGAGCCGTTCAGGATCTGGACCGCGGGAAAATCATCGGCCGCCGCTCATTCGGCAAGGGGCTGGTGCAGGAACAGTTCGACTTCGGTGACGGGTCTGCCCTGAATCTGACCATCGCGCGCTATTATACGCCTTCAGGCAGGTCCATTCAGAAATCCTACCAGGCCGGGAATAAATCTTACCACGAGGAGGTGCACGATCGTTACACCAGGGGCGAGGTGCTGGATGAAAAGCTCAGCAAAGCCAGCCTGGATCAGAAGCATGTCTACAAGACGTCCTCAGGCAGGACGGTCTTCGGGGGCGGCGGGATCATGCCGGACCTTTACGTTCCGCTGGACACCAGCGGTTACACCGGGATGTACAGGCAGCTGTTCTCATCCGGAACGATCAATGAGTTCGTATACAGTGATCTGATTCGCGAAGTCAGGCCCGGGCAGCTGTTCGAGTTCGTTAAGGGCTTTTCGATGAGCGATAAGCAGTTCCGGCGGCTGCTGGATATGGCCGGAAGGAAAAAGATCCGGGTCACTCCGGCGGAGACCGAAACGTCAAGGAAGGAAATTGAACAGGGCGTCAAGGCGCTGCTCGCCCAGTATTTTTACGGGGATGAGGGCTATTTCCGGGTGGTGAATGCTACCGATCCGGTAGTGGCGAAGGCACTAACCGTATTGAAACAGGAGAATTGATCCATTCTCCTGTTTCTGAGGTTCATTAGTGGTTTACAGGCGTTGTGTCGACGATTACGGAGTCGGCCATCGTTACGGTCGTATCGGCCTGTTCCGTGGCATCTCTCAACATCGAGTCAGCTGCGGCTGCGGCATCGATGGAATCCTGTTTTTCTTTAGCCCGGTTGTCGCTGTTGCAGGCAACAACACTGATCGCTACGGCAATTACGGAAAGAAGAAGTGACTTTTTCATATTTGAACGCGTTTACAGTTATTTCTGACGGAAAAAGATCTGAATAGGCACCCCGCTGAAATCAAAGTTCTCCCGGAGCTTATTTTCCAGGAACCGTTTGTAAGGCTCCTTGATATACTGGGGCAGATTACAGAAAAATGCGAACATCGGCGATGCGGCGCTGATCTGGGTGATGTACTTGATCTTGATATATTTTCCCTTGGTCGCAGGAGGCGGATATTTTTCTATAATAGGTAACAACACGTCGTTCAGCTTCGATGTTGGAATTTTTTTGAGTTTATTCTCATACACCGCTGCGGCTCCCTCGATCGCCTTGAAGATCCGCTGCTTTTCCACCACCGAGGTGAAGATGATCGGCACATCGGTGAACGGAGCGATCCGCTGACGGATCTGCTCTTCAAAGAGCTTGGTGGTCTTGGTGTTCTTTTCGATCAGATCCCATTTGTTCACCAGGATCACGACCCCTTTTTTGTTTTTCTCGGCCAGGTGAAAGATGTTGATGTCCTGCGCTTCAATGCCTTCTACCGCATCGATCATCAGGATGATCACATCCGCCTCTTCGAGCGCCTTAATGGTTCGCATGACCGAATAGAACTCGATGTTTTCCTTAACCTTCGTTTTCTTCCGGAGTCCCGCCGTGTCGATCAGCATGAATTCGTGTCCGAACTGGTTATAGTGGATGTGGATGGAATCCCTGGTCGTACCGGCAATCGGTGTGACGATATTCCGCTCCTTCCCGATCAGCGCATTGATCAGGGATGATTTGCCGACGTTTGGACGTCCCACGATCGCATACTTGGGAAGCGAGCTCTCTTCTTCGGGCTCTTTCTCAAAATGGCTGACCACCTCATCCAGTAATTCGCCGGTCCCGGATCCGGTCATCGAGGAGATCGAATAGATCTCGCCCAGGCCGAAACTGTAAAATGTGGTCGCCTCTGCGATCTGCTGGTTATTGTCTACCTTGTTGGCTACGACAAATACCGGTTTCTTGCTCCTCCTCAGGATATTCGCTATTTCATCATCCAGGTCGGTGATGCCGGTGGTGACGTCCACAAGGAACAGGATCACACTGGCTTCCTCGATGGCGATCAACACCTGTTCCCGGATGGCACTCTCAAACACATCGGCAGAATTGGCCACATAACCGCCCGTATCGATGACGGTAAAGGTCTTGTCTGTCCATTCAGCTATTCCGTAATGGCGGTCCCGTGTTACCCCGCTAAAATCATCTACAATTGCCTTACGGGTTTCTGTGAGGCGGTTATAGAGGGTTGATTTCCCCACATTTGGCCTGCCTACTATCGCTACTATATTACTCATTTTAAATATTGAAAATTGTGAGCCGGCGCCGTTTCCGGGAGGCCGGTTCTAGATGAAGTTAATCCTCGTAGCCGAACCGTTTGAGGTAATTCTTGCGGTTTCGCCAGTCGGAGAGAACTTTTACGAATAATTCCAGGAATACCTTCCGCTGCAAAAACTCTTCAATGTCCTTGCGCGCATAGGTTCCTACTTTCTTTATCATTTCACCGCCCTTGCCGATCAGGATGTTCTTTTGCGAATCCCGTTCCACAATGATCTCCGCGCTGATCCGCGTGATCGCCGGTTCTTCCTTGAACGAAGTGATGACGACCTCGGTGCTGTAGGGGATCTCCTTTTCATATAATTTGAAGATCTTCTCCCGGATCATTTCAGACACGAAGAAACGCTCATTCTTATCGGTCAGCGCATCTTTCTCATAGTAGGGCGGATGTTCGGGGAGTTTATCCAGAATGAATTGCATCACGGAGGCAACATTGTGATCATGCAGTGCCGACACCGCGAAGATCGCCGGGGTGTTCAGGGTGCTTTCCCAGAAAGCGATCTTTTCCTTAACCTTCTCTTCGGATGATTTATCGATCTTGTTAATGATGACGGCAATCGGCGAGGTGCTATTCTGCAGCCTGGTCACCACGTCCTGCTCATCATACTTCTCGTTGATGTCGGTAACGAAGAGGATGACGTCCGCGTCCACGAGTGATTCCCTTACGAATCCCATCATCGATTCCTGCAGACCATACTTGGGCTGGATCACCCCCGGTGTATCGGAAAAGACGATCTGGTAATCCTCTTCATTGACGATCCCGAGAATCCGGTGACGTGTTGTCTGCGCTTTAGGAGTGACGATGGACATCTTTTCTCCCACCAATGCATTCATCAGTGTGGACTTCCCGACATTCGGCTTTCCGATCAAACTTACAAATCCGGCTTTATGAGGCATTGAAACTTTTTTTTAAAAAATATTTGGAGTGCAAAGAAACGAAATATATCTTTGCAGTCCAATTAAAACAAACCGCTACTTCAAAAAGCGGCGTTTAATTGTCAAAAGTGCGGGGTGGAGCAGTTGGTAGCTCGTCGGGCTCATAACCCGAAGGTCGTCAGTTCGAGTCTGGCCCCCGCTACCTAAAGCGGATCGATTTTTCGGTCCGCTTTTTTTTGTTTAAGGATTCCGCACTCTGCCGGCCGGGACGAGTTTCCGGATTTGAATAAAAATCGCTATAATCGTTCAAGGCTGCGCCGGATAAGTAGCATTTGGAAAAACAATTTTCGTGAATTGTCAGTTTTCGAATGTTACAGGGAGTTGGGTGCAGGGAATGGTCACTTTTTAAGCCTTACCGGTTCGATTTTTTTAACAGTTAGTAAAAACTATGGCAAAACGCATCCTGATTTTTGATGATGATACGGATATCCTCGCGATCTGCAGTTATATCTTAGAGGACCAGGGATGGGATGTGCATACCAGAACAAACTGCAATAACATTATTGAAACGCTCGAGGAGATCAAGCCCAGCGTGATCCTGATGGATAACTGGATCCCGGATACCGGCGGAATTATTGCTACCCAGCTTATCAAGGAGCATCCATCCTTCAAATCAATACCTGTCATTTATTTTTCCGCCAATAATGATATCAAGACGCTGGCCAAACAGGCCGGGGCCGATACGTTCCTTGCAAAGCCTTTTGATATCAGCGAACTGGAAGAGGTGGTGAACTCGGTGGCTATTCATGCGTCGGAATAGCAAAAAGAAAAAAAGTATTTTAATTATCTCCGGGAATCTTTACCTTTGCAGACCCTTTGAACAAGGGGTAATTATTGGCCCGTTCGTCTAGGGGTTAGGACGCAAGATTTTCATTCTTGAAACAGGGGTTCGATTCCCCTACGGGCTACTAAAAAACAAGAGCTAAAAAGCCTGCAATCTTTGGTTGCAGGCTTTTTTTGTTGTCCGGTATTCTGAGGTTTCCCATTTCCCTCGTGGACCGGCAAGCTCGTATTTTTTGGAGAAAAGCTGATGATCGAAGATTGTCTTCTTTGACAGTCAGCAGGTTCCGGAGATGCAATAGGCTGAGAAAGACAACTTCGTTCCAATTTCTGCGAGGCAATGCTTTAGACTGCCGTTTGTTTTTTCCCCGCTGCTGTCAATTCCTCTTACCGATCGGTCTCAGCTATCGAGGTGTGAGATTTATAAATGATGGATATTTTCGTCATTTTTGTTATATTTGATGGAAATATTCACCATCATGAACGTCAAAAAACATCTTGTATTTCCCAGACATCTTAAGACTCTAGGCATACTCGGTGAGAATATCAAACTTGCACGTAAACGGCGGAAACTGACAACTATCCAGGTTTCAGAACGTGCGGGTATAGATCGGGGTACGCTCCGGGAAATAGAGCGTGGCAATCCCAGAGTTTCATTGGGAGCATACTTTAATGTGCTCAGAGTACTTAACCTGCAGGATGACTTTCTGAAAATTGCTGCCGATGATGAATTTGGGAAGAAGTTACAGGACCTGCAATTGTTATTATCACCTCGCCATGGCAGCAAATAGAACCGACATTTGGGTATACGCACATTGGAAGGGTCTAACCGAGCCCCAGCTAATAGGGCGATTGTCAGCTCATCAAGCCAAGGGTAAAAAGGCCTTTAGTTTCGAGTATGAGAAGTCCTGGATAAGCTCTCGTGCCCAGGTTTTGCTGGATCCGGATATTAGTTGGTATCCTGGAATTCAGTTCCCGCTCGGCAAAGAAAACTTTGGAATATTTATGGATTCTATGCCTGACACGTGGGGGCGCAGACTGATGCAGCGTAGAGCAACATTAAAGGCCATGGAAAACAATAGGGCCACGCCCAATCTGTATGAGATCGATTATCTATTGGGGGTGCACGATAGCACACGAATGGGGGCTCTGAGATTTAAGTCAGACCCTGATGGACCCTTTCTGGATAACGACTCGCGCTCACCGACGCCTCCATGGGCTCACATCCGCGAGTTGCAACAAAGTGCTGAGGCTTTTGAAGATGATGAGGACCGGGCAAATGAAAAGAAGTGGCTGGACCTGCTCATTGCGCCCGGCTCATCGTTGGGAGGTGCGCGACCTAAAGCCAATATACTTGATCAGGATAGTCACCCCTGGATTGCAAAGTTTCCTTCAAACAATGATACCATCGATAAAGCTGCCTGGGAGTATCTCGCTTATCTGCTCGCGATTGATGCGGGGATTGACATGGCTGAAAGTAAACTTGAAAAAGTGCGCGGACAGTTCCGTACTTTCTTCACTAAAAGATTTGATCGGGATAATGGAGAACGCATACATTTTGCTTCCGCGATGACCATGACGGGGAAAAATGAAGAAATGATTCGCGACGAAACCCCGAGCTATCTGGATATTGCTGAATTTTTACAGTTTTCTGGCGGGAATATCGATGCCGACCTCCGGCAGCTTTGGAGAAGAATCATTTTCAATATAACCATATCTAATACGGACGACCATTTGCGTAATCACGGTTTTATTTTGAGGGATAAGGGCTGGTGCCTTTCCCCGGCATATGATCTGAATCCATCGATAGACAAAGCTGGCCTTGCTCTTAATATCGATACGGATAACAATATGCTAGATTATGATTTGGCGAAAAGTGTGGGTGGGTTCTTTCGGCTTGGAGACCGGGATATGGGAAAAATAATTGAAGAGGTTCGGGTTGCCGTAGGGAAATGGAGGCAATTGGCAGCAGAAATTGGCATATCAAGGGCGGAACAGGAATTAATGGCAGGGGCGTTCGCATTATCCATTCATTAGATGAATTCCGGTTGCGTATTTCGATAAAAAATCTTCCTAGAAAGTGTTCTTGTGCTTAGCCCTAAAATGCGTGGTTAGATTGTCGGTAGTAATGCCGTAAGAATTATATTATTAACTGGCGCCCGGAAATCCGATCGGGTTCGCCAAGGATTGCTATGCGCGCATCCATCACTGACAAGTAGAAAGCTTTTTAAGGGGCTTCATTCAGTTTCAGCCGAGAAAACATAAGGATCAGACAGCGGACTTCACCATTTAGCCCCCGGGGAGGTTCCTGGTCTTCTCGGTCCTGCGGAAAAGTTATATCTAACCCCATTGATTGTGAGGGCTGTTTCTTGAAACGCCCCGCAGTTCTCATTTTTTCTTTTGTTTATAGGCGTATTTAATTTACTTTTGCAGACCCTTTCGGAAAGAGTATCCGAAAACGGCCCGTTCGTCTAGGGGTTAGGACGCAAGATTTTCATTCTTGAAACAGGGGTTCGATTCCCCTACGGGCTACAAAGCTTATCGAAAACATTCAGAAAGCCTGCAAATTTTTTGCAGGCTTTCTGCCTTTTAACGCTTTTCGCTGTACGTTGAGCTTCCGCATTGACTGGTGCGGGAAATGGCTCGAACCGGTCGGTTTTTTCGATTTCTTGTCGATTTTCTTAGTGCTATAGAATAGTAACTAAAAGTTAACTAAAAAGCAAATGAATTTTGTTAACGGTAGTATTTTTTTTGTAAACGGTTAGAAGCCTATCACTTTAGGTTGTATCTTTGGGCGTAATAATTAACCATTAATCACTTTCCCGTGTTGTCAGAGTTTTTACGTTTTTATTATCCATACGGTCATGTCATGCTGGCCCTTTATGGAACATTTTCTGCACTTGTTTGCGTTCAGGCCGTGAGATATCTGTTTTTCCGCCTGAAAGAAGAAGCTGATGCGAAAGCACTTCTTGCTGAAATGAGGAGCAACCGGGCGAAATACCAAAAGAGTACCCTGCTGGATGATCTTCCTTTCCTGATGTCTGAAGAAAAGGTATCAGAGGAATCAAAGGCAGAACAGACTACATTGGTGTAGGCCGGCCGCCGGCTGACCGTTTATGCGGATGGCTGGTATTGGGTGCTGCAGGCCCTCATATCGAAATTAACGTATCAACTTCTTCCATCCGGGAGAAGTTTTTTTTTGGGGGGATTTACCGGGCGTATTTTTCCTAATATGAAACCCCTGTGCGGATCTGGTTAAAACAAAATAATTAAAACCCTCGCTACGGGTCGGCGTTTATATAACTGATTGTAAATGAGCCGAATTATGCCACGAGAAACTGCCACTTCGATTAAGAACTGGATCAAGAAAATGGGTTTTAAACTGATTAAATCTCACAACCTGAATCATAGGACCACTAAAATCAACTATTATAGTCTGGGCAATTTCGGAGTATATGAGGAGATCCTGAAGACACAAAAATCCGGTACTTCGGAGAAACGCAAATTCATTTCCTGGACCCCCTGGGGAATTGATTTCGAAGTCAATTCCGTCCGCGATCTGAGCCGGGCTTATGAGGAATTTGTGGAATACAATCCCAATGTGGTTCTTTCCTGAACCGCAGTTCCCATCCTTTAGCGACTAAAGACTGTCTGCAGCGATCCGGTTGCGCACTGCACGATGATTTATTGTGGATTATTGTCCCGCTTTATCGCTGATTTTCTACAACGACCATCCAGGTTACCTGACCACGAACCGGAACTTCCATGTCCCGGACTTCGGCCCCGGCGCGATTGATTTCATCTTACTTCCTATGATCCGGGCACGTATCAGACCTGTAAGACCATGTTGAGGCCGGGATTTACCCATCACTTTCCGACTGGTACGCTTATTGAATTAATTAACCATAAATTAATATTATTTCGTTAATTATTGGGCATTTTTTAATTTGATTCTACAACGGAAGGAATATGGTGAACAATTACGCTATAGTCAGGTCCTGCCTGGTGCTTTTTTTATGGGTTGTCAGTGTCACTGCGGGGTTTTCCGCTGAAATCAAGAGCGTCAGCAACGGTAACTGGTCTGCTGCAACGACCTGGTTAAATGGTGCCCTGCCCCAGGCGGGCGACCAGGTAGTGATCGAGCATGAAGTGAGCATTGACCAGTTGACCGCCATCTTAAGCAGCGTGGAAGTCACGGCTGGCGGGAAGCTTCTTGGTGCTCCCGGCACCTGGCAACTCCGGGTATCCGGTGACATGGTGAATGACGGAGTTCTCAACCTTTACAGCAGCCCGACTGCATATGTCAATGTCATACTCTCGGGTGACAGTTACTGGCAAGGTTCCGGAACCTGGATTCTTGCCGGCGTGCAAGTGGGAGGTGATGTTACCTGGGATTTCGCTCCCGGCCTGCAGTTCTATATTAACAAGGATATTCAGGCGGATGAAACGGCCTTAGTCAACGACTTTTTTTTTAATTCTAATGCGGAGTTCATATTTACAGGCTCCGAGTCGAGTACCGTTGCCTCGTCACCGGCTTTCTTTTATCCGCTGTTCGTGGTCGACAAGACTGCCGGCGCCATCGTTTCCTTTGCTGATTCGGAGGGGATCAATGTGCCGCAGATCTGGGCCATCGTTTTGAATAAGTCCACAGATGTGCTCAATATCGGAGCGAACAACATCCTGGAGATCTACCAGCCCAGCCTGGGGGCTGGCTACATTCAGGGCTCGGGCAGTGCTGCAAGTCCGTCCGGGATTATCGATAATTCAGGGGCCGGAGTGGATGTCCTGAGGATCAAGACCGGCAGGGTCAGGATGGACACGGATTTTGAAGTTGCGGGTAATGTCATCCTGGAAGACCTTGGGGCATATCTCGATATTTCCGGGAAAGTACTGCGGTCATATGGGACGTTTTCCGGCAAGGGCCGGTTGATCAGTGACGAGACTGCCAGTCTCTCGTTTCTCAACATTGATTCTCATGTCGGTATAAAGTTTGACACGGGCTCTTCGGTAAAGTTGCTTGAATTCGACCGGACCAATTCGGACGGTTCCAGTGATGTCACCCTTGAGGGCAATCTGAGGATCGAGGGTGAACTCAGGAATTCGCCGCCGATGAACAAATTGTATTTCAAAAATGAACTTGTTCTCGCTGGTAGCTATACCGGGGCCGGTAAACTGGGCGGAGGTTCTTCAGGAACGCTGCTGGTTACCGGCGATGGTGCCGGACTGGTATTGCCGGTGGATGCAAACAACAGTATCTTCAAACAAGTGCAGGTATCCAGAGGCGCTCTGGTTACTTTCACGAACAGCTTCCAGATCACGGACGAACTCAATATCACTACGCCGGTCAGGCTGCTCGACGGGATAATCACCCTCGGGGCTACCCGGATTTCGCCGGGCAGGCTCACCATGGGGGTCGGTAGCAGCCTCGACCTCGGAAACGGCGGAATTCATTTTACGGGAAGCGCGGCGATCAGTATTCCGGAGGGTGCTTATATTTCCGGATCTGAGGAGGCCCGGATGGAGTTCAGCGGCACCAGGGTGGACGCTTCCCTGCGCTTTGATCCTGACCCGCTGAAAAGCCGTTTGAAATCCCTGGTCATCGGCAAATCGAATTCCACCATTACACTGGAGAGTGCCGTATCCGTGACCGGTAATGTCAGGATCAGCGGGATGGGCAGCACCCTGAATTCGAACGGCTCCCTTTCCCTGGTATCGACTGCCGCAGCGTCGGCAAATGTTGAAGCGCTCGCCACCGGAGCAAAGATAACGGGGATCGTACGCGTTGAACGGTATATCTCCGGCGGTCCGAAGGCTTTATACAGGGGATACCGGATGCTGTCGTCGCCCGTTTATGATCATACCACGACATTTACAACCGAAAACCGGTCCGCCGCCTTCCGGCAGTATCTCGACGATATCTATGTGACCGGACCGAATGCGGCAGGGGGAGGTTTCGATGAGTTTCCCGGAAACCCGAATAATGCAACGATATGGACCTATAACGAACCGGCCCGGACTGCGGACGGTCTCGATTACGTCGGCATCAATACCATTGACGATGTACTCCCGGCCGGGAGAGGAGCGATGATATTCTTCCGCGGAGCAAGGACCAACATCGGCGGCAAACTCAAAGCGCCGTATGATAATCCGGAGCCGGTCACCCTGGACTATGAAGGCGTCCTTAACCAGGGACCCGTGACCGTTTCCCTTACCCATACGGCGAACGGTGAAGCCACGGACGGATTTTACCTGCTCGGCAATCCCTATGCATCGACTCTGGACTGGAACTCCGGAAACTGGGTCAAATCCAATATTACGGGGCAGATCTGGATCTATAATCCGGTCAGCAAACAATATGCGATCTATGACGGCGAGAACGGAACCAATGGCGGGAATCAGTATATCCCGCCCGGGCAGGCGTTCTTTGTAAAGACAACCGGCGAGGGGAGCATCACGTTCAATGAAGGCGTGAAGGTGACGAACGCGGCCGGCCAGGATTTTCCGCTGTTCATGGCGGCGCCCCTGATGGCTGCCCACTCCGCAGATGCTCCCGGTGTTTTGAATGGCCCGGCTAAGGCCAGCAGGTTGCGGGTCCGGCTGGTGCGCGATGAAAACAGCAGCGATGAAGCACTGGTCGTGTTCCGAGGCGGCAGCAAGGCGGAGTTTAGCCTGGAAGATGCCCGGGATATGCATGGCGAGCAGGTCTATCTTTCGACCCTGTCAGCCGACAGCGTGCAGCTGGGCATCAATTATATGCCCCCGGCTGCAACGGTCGACCGGATCAGGATCTATGCAAGCGCCTCCGCATACGGTACATACTCACTGGAGTTTCCCGAGCTGGACCTCTCCGGGCCGGTTGCCGTGTTCCTGCTGGATCGCTTCCTGGACAACAGGGTGGAGCTGCACAGCGGAACCACCTATCCTTTTGAGATCAGCGCCGATAAACGATCCTACGGGGCGGACCGGTTCGAACTGGTTTTTGAGAAGGTCAGGCCGCCTGTCTCCGTCTCCGCATTTTCAGCCAGGAAATCCGGCACGAACGTCAGACTGGAGTGGTCTGCGATGGCTGAGACGCCGGTCAGGGCGGTATTTCACCTGGAACGAAGCCCGGACGGGGTAAACTTTACGGAGATCGGCCAGGTGCCCGGCGCCGAAACCGGACAGCAAACGCTGAATTATTCCTTTGTAGACAAAGATCCGAAGCAGGGTTCCAATTCCTACCGGTTAAAGACCAGATTCAGTGACGGTTCGGAGACCGTTTCCGATATCGTCACCCTGATCTTCGATCTGATCGGGGTCAGAGACCAGCCGTCGAAAATGTATCCTAACCCTGCCGATACCGGCATCACCATCTATCTGGATCAGATCGGAAAGATCCAGGGGGTCCTCAATATTTATGACAAGGCAGGGAAGAAGGTGGTCGCCCGGGAGCTGGGCCAGATTGGTAACGGAACAGAAATCAGGCAGCCGGTCAGCCAGCTGAAACAGGGCATCTATTTCGTAGAGATACTCGATCTAAACAAAAACAGACAGGTATTCAGCAGTAAACTAATCAAGCAGTAATATGATGAGAAAGTCAACCCTTCAGGTAATTCTGATACTGTTCCTTTGTGCAGCAGCATTTAACTCCTATGGTCAGCCCGGAGGAGAACCTGTTGATCCCGCGGATCCCGGACTTCCGGGCGGCGGCGAGGATATCGACGGCGAGGATGTCCCCCTGGACGGCGGTGTGATGATCCTGCTGGCAGCAGGTGCAGCCTACGGGTATCACAAGCTGAAAGACGACCGCGAGGCCGGCAGCAGCCATCGCGGATAAAGTCAGGCGTCGTTGGTTTCCCGGAGCAGAATGTACTCGAAAAGGTCGTCAATCGGGTGTTTAAGGATCTTTCCGACCTGGACGTGATTGTCGCTGCATGCTGCTTTCAGCACTTCCTGGAAATGGAATGCCAGTGAGCCCACAAAGTGACAGGCATACTTCGCGTAATCCGGGTATGAATGAATATTGGTCCTGATGAACTCCTGAAAGCCCTGGTAGAGCAGCTCCTTGATATACGGGTGTTCATAGTGATCACTCATGAACTTCGAAAAGGAGGCCAGGTAAAAGTTCGGCGATGGCTTCTGGTACAGGTTTTCGATCACAATATCCTTGGTAAGGTGGTACGCTTCATCAAAAGCCTGGTGGATCTCTTCAGGCATCAGGCCGTACATGAAGTTCGAGATCAGTTTCTTGCCGAAAAAGGTGCCGGAGCCCTCATCGCCTAAAATATAGCCGAGACCATGTTTTCCGTTGATGATCTCATCGCCGTTGTAGAATGAGATGTTCGAACCTGTGCCGAGGATACAGGTGAATCCCTGACTGTTTCCGCAGGTTGCGAAAGCAGAGCCGAGGAGGTCGCTGTCCGCATTGACAAAAGCCATCGGGAACACGGCGGAAAGGGCGTTTGAAATGATCTCTCTGCGATCCGGACTGGAACAGCCTGCACCGAAGAAGTAGATTTCAGTGACGTCCCTGAAATGGGCCTGGATCTCAGGGACCGTGTTCAGAAGTTTTACAATTTCTTTTTCCGGCCAGAAGAAGGGATTGATCCCGGCGGTCCGGAAGGTTAGTTTCTTGTTATCGGGTAAAGACAGAATCCAGTCGGTTTTAGAAGATCCGCTATCTGCAACTAAAATCATTTAAATTTCTTCTAAGATCTTATTGGTAAGCGGTTTGCCAATAAACCGGGTTACCAGGGAGTTTTCATGGGCGCGTTTAAGATCGCTGGGGTCCAGAGAGGAGGAAAGCACAAAGATCTTGATGATCCCGGCTCTATCGCCGATAATGGAGTGGAGCTCCTGCAACAGCTCGAATCCGCTCATGCCGGGCATCCGGAGGTCCAGGAAGATCACTTCAGGAAAGTCTTCTCCGGCGGTCTGCTTGTTTCGCAGATAATTAATGGCCGCCTGCGGCGAATCGATCACGACAATGTTCTCTGCAAACTTGTTGTTTTCCAGGATCTTTCTATTGATCAGGTTATCGATGTAACTGTCGTCAATAAGTAAGACAGAATTGTGCTTGAATTGCCCCATGTTTAATCAAAAATACTGTTTTTAATCTTTGTGAAAAACACTCCACGTAAAATAATAAGGGGCCTACTGTAATCGGATCGTACCCGCCAGTTCTTTCAGGAAAATCTCCGCCACTTTAGCCTGGTACCGGGCATTCGTCAGCCTGGTCAGTGCACTGATATAATTCTGCTGCGCCTCACGGAATTCCAGCGGAGTAAGGGTTCCGAATTTCAGCTTTTCCATGGTGATGTCCAGATTCTGTTTGGCAACATTCAGGTTCTGGTCTTCCAGGAGGACAAGCTGCAGGTTGGTCTGGTAGGTCTGATACTGCGCGGTCAGCTGCGAAGTGATGTTCCGGCTCAGTCTGGAAAGCTCAAGCTCAGCGTTATCGATCCCGATCTCCGCGATCTTCTCGCGGCGGCGCTGGAGGGAACCGTTAAAGATGTTCACGGATGCGCTCAGCCCGTAGTTGAGGCCGCGGCCGTTGGAAGACTGCGCGAAGCCCAGCGCGGATCTGGAATTTGTGAAGTTGTAACTGCTGTTAACGCCGATCACCGGATACCGGGCAGCCCGGACCTGCTTGAGACCGAGTTCGGCGACCCGCTGACTGATAACCGCCGACTGGATGGCCGGGTTCTGCTGTTCGGCGTTCGACTGCAGATCGGCAAACTTCAGGTCTTGCTGAATGAGGATCGTATCTTCGACCACGAAATCCGTGTTCAGGTCCCTGGCAAGCAACTCGTTCAGGCGGGTTTTTGAATTCCTGTACAGATCTATATTCCTCAGGAGTGTGGTCGTATCCGTGTTCAGATCCACCGTGGCCTGTAAAACTTCCAGTTTGGCTGCACGGCCGATCTGGTATCTTGCCTGCGCATTGTTGACCCGAAGCCGGGAGATCTCCACGGCCGTTTCCGAGGCATTTACGTCCTGCTGAAGTTTAACGATCTCGAAATAATTACTGATCACATCGCTGACAGCGGTCTGGACGGTCAGCTGGTATTGCGCTTCACCAAGGCGCTGCTGTTCCTGCAGGCTTTTATAGGTTGCGAACATTCCGAAGCCGTCGAAGATGGTCCAGTTCAGTCCAACGCCGTAGTTCAGGCTGGAATTCCGGGCGCCGTTTCTTTCCTGCTCGGTTCCGTTGGACAGGGTCTGGCGCGTATTGGAGATTGCGGCATTGGTATTCAGCGTAGCGTCAACCGTCGGGATCATTCCCGCATTGGCCCGGCTGACATGGGTACGTGCGACCTCGGCATCATTTGCGGAGATACGAATATCAAAATTATTCTTGAGCGCCGTCTCAACGGCTTCCTGCAGGCTCAGTTTTTCCTGGGCCCGGGCAGTGACAGCGAAACACAGCAATACCAGGACAAAAAGTAAGTTAACCCCTTTTTTCATCAATATCAGTTTATACCAGTTCTAATTCTTCTTTCTTTATTTCTTCAGTTGCTTGGGCCGGGTGATGCCTGTGGCCTCGTGACCACATCAGGTAAACGGCCGGAATAATGAACAGGGTCAGGATCAGCGAGAAGATCGTTCCGCCCACGATAACAATACCCATTCCCATACGGCTCTGGGCGGCAGCGCCCAGAGCCATGGCAATCGGCAACGCACCCAGTGCGATGGCCAGACTGGTCATCAGGATCGGCCTTAAACGAGCCTCGGCCGCTTCCATGATCGCCTGGGCCTTTGGTCGGCCTTGTTCCTGGAGCTGGTTGGCGAACTCGACGATCAGGATACCGTTCTTCGTGACAAGCCCGATCAGCATGATGGTCCCGATCTGGCTGAAGATATTCCAGGTCTGACCGAACAGCCATAAGGAAAGCATAGCCCCGGCTACTGCAAGGGGTACCGTCAGAATGATGATGAAGGGATCGATGAAGCTTTCGAACTGCGCCGCCAGGATCAGGTAGATCAGCAGCAAGGCGAGTCCGAAGGCGAACAGCGTATTGGAACCGCTTTCTACAAAGTCACGGGATTCGCCGCCCAGATCCGTGGTGAACGAATCGTCAAGCACTTTAGCCGAGATCCGGTCCATTGCCTCGATGCCGTCCCCGATACTTTTTCCCGGATTCAGTCCGGCAGAAACGGTAGCGGACAGATACCGGTTGTTGTGGTAAAGCTGCGGCGGGCTGCTCCGCTCGTTCATGGTCACCAGGTTATCAAGCTGGATGAGCTGGCCGGCATTATTCTTCACGAACAATGCGGTCAGGTCAAGCGGATCGTCTCTGTCCGGACGGTCAAACTGGCCTACGACCTGGTATTGGCGGCCGTTCATCATGAAATACCCGAACCGCTGACCGCTCAGTGACAGCTGGAGCGTCTGGGCGATATCGATGACCGAGACCCCGAGGCTCTGAGCCTTATCCCGGTCAATGGTAATATTGATCTCCGGCTTGTTGAATTTAAGGTTCACGTCCACATTCGAGAACGTAGGGTCGTTGGCTGCCTCTTCCATGAACTGAGGGATCTTTTCCTCCAGCTTTTGAAAGTTCGGAGCCTGGATGATATACTGGATCGGCTGACCGCCGCGGCGGTTCACCGAAATGGTCGGCTGCTGGGTGATCATGGTCCGGGCTTCCGGGTATTTGCGCGTCAGCTTCGTCAGGTGATCCGCAATTTCCTTCTGGCTCCTTTCCCGGTCCTCCGGCTGCACCAGGTTCATCCGCATCATACCGCTGTTCACCGCGCCGGATCCCCCGAAGGAAGGCGAAGTGATGACCAGGTTTACTGCCTTTTCCGGAACCGAGTCGTTGACAAGCTGGGTCAGTTCACGCATGAAGGCGTCCATGTATTCATAGGAAGCGCCCTCCGGAGCGACCGCCTGTACCCGGAGCATGCTTCGGTCATCATACGGGGCGGTCTCCTTCTGCAGGGTCACATAAAACAGACCGATCAGTCCGAAACATACCAGGATGATCGGGAAGCTGACCCATTTCCGCTTCATGAATCCGCCCAGCGCTTCCGCATAAGCCGTATTCATTTTCTGGAAGTACGGTTCCGTAAAATTGTAGAACCGGGTCTTTTTCTGGTGACCGCCCTTCATCAGGTAGGCATTAAGCATCGGGGTCAGGGTCAGCGACACAAACGCGGAAATAAGCACCGCCGCGCCTATGACGATACCGAACTCCCGGAAGAGCCGGCCTACGAATCCTTCCAGGAAGATCACCGGCAGGAACACCGCCGCCAGGGTGACCGATATGGAGATGACCGCGATGAAGATCTCATTGGATCCTTTGATCGCTGCCTCGATCGGGGACATTCCTTCTTCCACCTTCTTAAAGATGTTCTCGGTAACGACGATCCCGTCGTCCACGACCAGACCCGTGGCCAGCACGATCGCCAGCAGGGTGAGGACGTTGACCGAGAATCCGGCAATGTACATGATGAAGAAAGTGGCCACCAGCGACACCGGTATATCGATCAGTGGCCGGAAGGCTATACTCCAGTCACGGAAGAACAGGTAGATGATCAGGATAACCAGGATGAGGGCGATCAGGATCGTCTCGGCAACTTCCGTTACGGATTTCTTGATGAACAGCGTATTGTCCATGGCTATGTTGAGTTCCATATCCTTGGGCAACTCTTCCTTCAGCCGGTCGAACTGCTTGTAGAAGTTACTGGCGATCTCCAGATAATTGGTTCCAGGCTGCGGGATGATGGCCATACCGATCATGGGCCGCCCGGACTCCTCCATCTTGGTCTCCAGGTTCTCGGGGCCGAGTTCCGCGCGACCGAGGTCGCTGAACCGGATGGTGCTCTGCCCGTTCGATCTGACGATCAGGTCGTTGAACTGCGTCTCGGTCGACAGGTTTCCCAGCGTCTTGACGACCAGCTCAGTGCTGTTCCCGCTGACCTTTCCGGACGGGAGCTCCACGTTTTCGCGGTTCAGCGCACTCCGTACGTCCGCAACGGTCAGACCGTAAGAAGCCAGTTTCATCGGGTCGAGCCACAGGCGCATCGCATATCTTTTCTGTCCCCAGATCTGCACGCTGCTCACCCCCGGAATCGTCTGAAGCCGCTGGGAAATCACGTTTTCCGCGTAGTCGCTCAGTTCAAGCTGATCCCGGGTTTCGCTCCGGATGGTCATGGTGATGATGGGCTCCGAATCGGCGTCCGCCTTGGAAACTACCGGTGGCGCATCGATGTCCTGGGGCAGGTTCCTGACCGCCTGGGACACTTTATCCCGGACGTCGTTGGCTGCCTCCTCGAGATCTTTGTCGAGATTGAACTCAATGTTTATGTTGCTGGATCCCTGGTTACTGGAAGATGAGATGTTCCGGATACCGTCAATGGAGTTGATGGCCTTCTCAAGCGGCTCGGTGATCTGGGATTCAATGATATCGGCGTTGGCTCCGGAATAGCTTGTCCGGACAGAAACGATCGCCGGGTCTATGGACGGATACTCCCTGACGCCCAGAAAGGTGAACCCGATGATCCCGAAAAGGAGCAGCAGCAGGTTCATCACGATGGTCAGAACAGGTCTCTTTATGCTGGTGGTTGACAGACTCATTGTTTTTTCAGTTTATAGTGTTTTACCCGTCTCTACTTTCACCGGTGCGCCTTCCTTCAGGGACATGACACCGGTCGTCAGTACCGTGTCTCCCGCCTTGAGGCCAGAGGTCACCAGGACATCTTTTTCTGTACGCGTCGAAGTCTCGACCATGACTTCCTTGGCTTTGCCAAGGGACGAGATGAAGACTTTCTTACCGTTCTGCACGGGTACGATCGCCTGCGTAGGGACCAGGATTGCGTCGTCAATACTGGATAACGGCAGGTTGATCTTGGCGAATGCTCCCGGGAGCAGTTCGTTGTTCGGATTGTCCGCTTTCGCGCGGACCTGCAGGGTTCTGGTCGTCGTTTCGATCCCGGGTTCGATCGCATAAATCCTGCCACGGAAGACTTTTTGCGACCCTGCGATCATAAAGGTGAATTCCGTATCCCGGCGGATCTGTGTGGAGTACTTCTCAGGAACCGAAAAGGTCAGTTTAACAGGGTCCGCGTTCACAAGCCTTGCTACCACGGTGGTCGGCGTCAGGTAATCGCCTGAAGAAACGGCCCGCAGTCCGATGCGTCCGCTGAACGGGGCCTTGATCGAGGTTTTCGCAAGCTGCGCGCGGATAACCTGGGTCTGAGCCTGTGCGGTACGGAGATCCGCCAGCGCAATATCGTATTCCTCCTTGCTTATGGCCTCCTTCTTCAGCAGCATTCCGGCGCGGTACTCCGCTTCAGAGGTAAGTTTCTGTTTGGTGAGGGCCTGGGATAACTGGGCCTGTAATTCCTGATCGTTGATACGCAGCAGGAGCTGGCCCTCACTGACTTTCGAACCTTCCTGGAAGTAGATGCCGGTGATCAGCCCCGGTACCTCGCTCCTGATATCAACCTGCTCATTCGCTTCGATCGTTCCGGAGACAGACAGCTCGTTGGCAAAGCTGCTCGTTTTCAGGACCACCCCGCTGACCCGCATGGGAGGCATCCCGCCTTTTCCGCCAGCCGGGCCGGCACCCGGACCCCGGTCTGTCTGGTTGCTGTTCTTAATAATCCTATTGACTATCAGGGCTCCCAGAACTACGGCTAAGAGGATATACAGGATGGTTCTCTTTTTCATTCGTACGACGATTAATATGGTTTAGGTTATAGTTTCTTATTCTCAACGGTCGCTTCTGACCGGTTTTCGTGGCTCAGGTTGGCATCGATGGCCGCCAGTACCCGGTTAAAAACCGCAACGTCCTCCGCTTCGATACCCATGAGTAATTTTCTGTTAAGCTCGTCAAAAGCCCGCTTTATCGGGATCAGGTCCCGGCGCGCCTTATCGGTCAGACGGATCAGCTGTTCCCGGCGGTCAGCCGGATTCTTCTCACGGATGACATACCCCCTCTCCGAAAGGTAATCAATGATCGTTACCATATAGGACTTGTCCACTTCCAGGATCTCGGCAAGTGCTTTCTGGCTCAGCAATTCGTGATGCTGTTCAATGAGTACCAGGATATGCTGGTAGCGCTCCAGGGCAAGGCCGCCAACCATGCAGTTGAACCTACTAAGATACTTCTTAGTGAAAAGGACTAAGGGAAGCGAAAATGGTTTAGTCATGATCCATATCAAATTTAATAACACATGCAATAAATAGTTGGCTGTATCAACTATTTTACAGCACTTTGATCTGGCGAAAGTGTTCAGAAAAACTATTTTTGTTTCTAAACCCTAATCCCGAAATGAAAAAAAATATCAAAGTTCAATTAGTTGTACTATTCTTTATGTCATTAGCTGCCGGTGCCCGGGCACAAAACATTTCCTTTACCGTGTCATTTACTGAGCCACAGGCGCATTATGCCGATGTGGAAATGATCATCGATAATTACAAGAAAGATTATATCGATGTCAAAATGCCCGTATGGACCCCCGGATCCTACCTTATCCGTGAGTTCGCAAAGAACGTTGAAGGGTTCCAGGCCACCGACCGGTCAGGAAAAAAAATAGCCTCTTCAAAAATCAATAAAAACACCTGGCGGGTATCCTCCGGAAAGCAGGACCAGATCAGGGTGAAGTACCGCGTTTATGCGTTCGAGATCTCTGTCCGGACACCGTTCGTGGACGCCTCCCATGCCTTCCTTTCTCCTGCAGGTATCTTCATGTATGTCGACGGCCAGCTTAAGAAGCCTGCGACCGTGACCATCGAACCGTTTAAGGGATGGGATAAGGTATCTACCGGTCTGGAAGCTGTCAAAGGCAAGGCCTTCACTTACCGGGCCGCTGATTTTGATATCCTTTTCGATTCACCGATCGAAGTCGGGAACCAGGATATTTTCGAGTTTGAAGCTGCAGGCGTTCGTCACGAAGTCGCCATGTATGGCGGCGGTAATTATCAGAAGGAGCGTCTTAAAAAAGATATGGCTGCCGTTATCGAGCAGGGTACCGCCGTTTTCGGCGAGAACCCGAACAAGAAATATGTCTTTATCGTACACAACTTCAACAGCGGCGGCGGGGGCCTGGAGCACCTGAACTCGACCGTTTTGGGTGCTTCGAGAAACGGCTACGGCAATCCAAGATCCTACAAGGGATTCCTGTCGCTGGTCGCCCATGAATACTTTCACTTATGGAATGTGAAGCGTCTCCGTCCGGTTGCACTGGGACCATTCGATTATGATGTGGAGAACTACACGACGAACCTGTGGATAGCCGAAGGGTTTACCGCATATTACGATAACAACCTGGTCCGCAGGGCCGGTTTCTATACGCCGGAGCAATACCTGGAGATGGTGGCCGGTGAGTTCAACAGTATTCAGAACCAGCCGGGCAGCCGCGTGCAGTCCGCGAGCGAAGCAAGCTTCGACGCCTGGATCAAGCAGTATCGTCCGAACGAAAACTCCCGGAATACATCTATTTCCTATTACAATAAGGGCGCTGTGATCGCCATGCTGATGGACCTGCAGATCATGCATGCGACCAACGCCGCCAGGACGCTGGACGATGTAATGAAAGGTATGTATGACCAGTACTACAAGAAAGCCGGCCGGGGATATACCGATGCGGAGTTCAAGGCAATGGTAGAGAAAGTTGCGGGACAATCCTTCGATCAGTTCTATGCGGATTATGTATACGGAACCAGGGAAGTTGATCATAACCTGTACCTGGGCTATGCCGGGCTTCAGATCGTGGATGAAAATGCCGGAAAGGAAGCTCCCTACCTGGGAATCGGTACGACTACCCGGGAAGGACGGCTGCTGATCACCTCGGTATCCCGCGGAAGCGGAGCCTGGGATGGCGGGCTGAACGTCAATGATGAGCTGATAGCGGTAAACGGCGAGCAGATCCGCGGAGATATCGACAGAGCGATGGCTCTGCGTAAAGTGGGAGAGAAGCTGACCTTTACGGTCGTCCGTGACGGACAGGTAAAGGAAATTCCGGTTACTTTAACCCGCAGTACGGCGGTCAAATACCGGATCGTTCCTCTGGAATCGGCCACACCGGCGCAGCTGGCCATCAGAAAGAAATGGCTGCATATGTAAAACGCCGGCATCCTGACGGGAATGCATATGGAATGCAGACAAAAATGTATATAAACGAGAAGAGCTCCCAATACGGGAGCTCTTCTCATTTAACCTGGCCGGTAAGGCCGTTTCGCTTTAGCCTAGAAGGTGAAGCGGACCGATAGTCCGACCCCCTCGGCATTGAACTCGGTATTCGGATTCAGTTCGATCGCCGGCTTCCAGTCCAGTGCAATGTTGATCGGCGCTCCGTCGAACTTGTAGTCCAGTCCCAGGACGCCGTCAGCGCTCAGGTAAACCTGGCTGTCATGGTCATGATCGTGCTTCCATTTGAAGGTTCCTACCGTTCCACCCACACCGTAGTACCAGTTCAGGCCAGGCGCTCCGTTGATCGGGTTGTGGATTTCGTAGAGACCGGTGAACCGGAATGAGGAGTAGTTCCGGTTATCCCGGAAGTTCAGGATCAGGTCCCACGCCTTATTCCCGGAAACGAAGGTTTTGAAGGTCAGACCGTTCGCAGTTCCGAAACGGCCGCCCAGTGCGTGTCTGTAGTCCTGGGCCTTTGATTCAGAAGTCATTAAAAAACCTAATACGGCGGCTAGTAATAATACTCGTTTCATGTTGTGTCTGTTTGTGCTTGTTTGCGAAACAAGCTTTTATTGTTTTTGTTTAAAGGTGTTTTGTGCGTGAATAACGAATAGTTACGAATCTAAAGTATTAAGAATCCCGGTTTAATTTTTCGGCAACTCTTTTTTAAAATTTATGATGTTGACATAGAGTTTTTTAGGTAAATTGGAGAACCAAACCTATTCTGTCTATGCCAGCCATTTTGCGTGTTTTCGACCTTCTTACCCATGTGCGGCAGTTACCTGCGAGGGAAGATATTGTCGCCGGAAAGCGGTCGGGAACCTGGGTCCGGTACAGTACGGAAGAATTTCTGACGACGGTCGACCAGCTCAGCCAGGGGCTTTTGGCTGCCGGCATCGTGCCGGGGGATAAGGTTGGCGTGATGTCTCCTAACCGTCCCGAATGGAATATCTGTGATTTCGCCATCATGCAGATCGGGGCCGTACAGGTTCCGCTTTATCCGACCCTGTCGGAAGGCGACATCGCTTTTATTCTCAGCGATGCCGGAGTAAAGCTCCTCTTTGTTTCAGATGAGCAGCTCGCCCGGAAAGTGAGGAAGTCTGCCGGAGAGAAGCTGCGGATCTATACTTTCGACCAGGCCGGAGAAGTGCCGAACTGGCGTGACCTGCTGGCGTCCGCGGCGCAGGACACGGATCTGGAGCCTTACAGGAGCAAAATCCTTCCCGGCGATATCCTGACACTGATCTATACTTCCGGGACGACCGGAACACCCAAAGGAGTGATGCTCACTCACGACAACCTGGTATCCAATGTCGTCGCATCATCGGTCCTTTACCCCCGGCATTTCACCCGGGCACTCAGTTTCCTTCCCTTGTCGCATATTTTTGAGCGGATGGTCGTGTACATGTACTTCTACCTGGGAATCTCCGTGTACTACGCGGCAGGCATGGAGACTATTGTGGATGATATCCGCGAGGTGAAACCCAATGGCTTCACCACGGTGCCCCGCCTCCTGGAAAAGGTCTATGACCGGATCGTTGAGAAGGGGAATCAGCTTACCGGCCTGAAACGGAATCTGTTTTTCTGGGCTCTCGATCTGGGGCTTCGGTATGAGCTGGACGGAAAGAACGGGTTCTTCTATGAGATCCAGCTGTACATCGCCAACCTGCTGATCTTTAAGAAATGGCGTGAAGCGCTCGGCGGAAATATCGCCGCCATCGTGTCCGGCGGCGCGGCACTGCAGCCGCGGCTTGCCCGCGTCTTTACGGCTGCCCGGATCCCGGTCCTGGAGGGTTACGGTCTGACCGAGACGTCGCCGGTAATAACAGTGAACGCCCTGGGCAGGGGGGAACGGCAGTTCGGTACCGTAGGAAAACCTATTGCGGGCGTCAAAGTGAAGATCGCCGGGGACGGCGAAGTGCTTTGCAAAGGCCCGAATGTGATGAAGGGCTACTACAAACGGCCGGACCTCACTTCCGAGGTTATCGATGCCGACGGATTCTTCCATACCGGGGATATCGGGGAACTCACGCCCGACGGATTTTTGCGTATCACCGACCGGAAGAAGGAGATTTTCAAGACCGCCGGCGGCAAATACATTGCGCCGCAGGTCCTGGAAAATAAATTAAAGGAGTCGCCGTACATCGAACAGGTGCTGGTAGTCGGAGAAAATCGTAAATTCCCGGCCGCATTGGTTGTGCCTGCCTTCCCGGCTTTACGGGAATGGTGCACCGGCAGGGAGATCGCATGCAGTACGAACCATGAAATGGTATCCCATCCTGAGGTACTGAGCTTTTATCATGGTATCATCGACGAGCTTAATGAGGGGTTCGGACACTGGGAGCAGGTAAAGCGGATCGTTGTGCTGCCAAAGGAGTGGACCATCGACGGGGGAGAGATGACGCCCAAGCTGAGTTTGAAGCGAAAGGTCATCCTGGAAAAGAATCATCAAATTATTGAAAATATCTATAAGAATGCCGAAAATATCGAGATCCGCGACTAGTCTTTTAACTGTTTCCCTCTTTTGTTTCCTGACTTTTTCTTCATGCGTCAGTGGTCAGCTCGGTCAGAAGACCAACGCTGAGTACCGGAACGGTATGGTGGTCAGCGCCCATCCCGAGGCCACTGATGTGGGACTCCAGATTCTTAAAAAGGGCGGTAATGCCGTCGACGCTGCCGTCGCGGTTCAGTTCGCCCTGGCCGTAGTTTATCCGAATGCCGGAAATATCGGCGGGGGCGGATTCCTGGTATACCGATCTGCTGAAGGGGAGACTGCCGCACTGGACTTTCGTGAGAAGGCTCCCGCCAAAGCATCCAGGGATATGTACCTGGGCGCGGACGGAAATGCCATTGCCGACAAAAGCCTGTACGGCCATCTTGCCGCGGGCGTACCCGGAAGTGTGGACGGCATGGTCAAGGCGCATGCGAAGTTCGGCAGACTCAAATGGGAAGAAGTGGTTCAGCCGGCCGTGAACCTGGCGAAAAACGGCTTTAAACTCACTGAGATGCAGGCATCGGAGCTGAACGGGCATCAGGAGGACTTCAAGAAATACAATCCCGGGAAATCGTACTTCCAGAACGGGGACGAGTATAAGGCCGGAGACCTGGTCATCCAGGAAGATCTGGCAAAGACGTTCGAGCTGATCCGGGATCACGGCCGGGCCGGATTTTATGAAGGTACGGTTGCTGCGCAGATCCAGACTGAAATGGAAAAAGGCGGCGGCCTGATCAGTATGGATGACCTGAAGAATTACCAGGCAGTCTGGCGCCAGCCCGTGACCGGGCAATATAAAGATTACAAGATCATCACCATGCCGCCGCCTTCAAGCGGGGGGATCGCGCTGATGCAGCTGCTTAATTCGGTTGCCCCGTATCCGCTGAGCCGGTGGGGGCACAACTCCGATTCGACCATCCAGGTGATTGTGGAAGCGGAGCGCCGCGTCTATGCGGACCGGGCCACGCACCTCGGCGATCCGGATTTTTTCAACGTACCGCAGGCACAGCTGCTCAGACCGGAATACTCGCTGTCCAGGATGAAGGACTTCAGCTGGGAACATGCCACCAGCAGCACGGAGATCAGCGGCGGACCGGCTGCCCCGGCAGAAAGCGCCGAGACCACCCATTTCTCGATCGTCGACCGCCAGGGGAATGCCGTTTCAGTAACGACCACCCTGAACGGATCCTACGGATCTAAGGTGTTCGTCGGCGGGGCGGGATTCCTGCTGAACAATGAGATGGATGATTTTTCCGTTAAACCCGGAACCCCGAATATGTACGGACTGGTCGGCGGTGAGGCCAATTCCATCCAGCCCGGAAAAAGAATGCTCAGCTCCATGACGCCTACGATCCTGGAAAAGGACGGCGATCTTTTTATGGTTGTCGGCACTCCCGGAGGTTCCACCATCATTACCTCGGTTTTCCAGACCATTCTTAATGTCCTTGAATTTGACAAATCCATGCAGGCAGCGGTGTCGGCCCGGCGGTTTCACCACCAGTGGCTCCCTGACCAGGTGATGTTTGAGAAAGGCGCCATTGACAGCGCGGCCCAGTCCCGGCTCGAAGCGAAGGGATACCGTCTCGTGCCCCGGCAGGGCACCAGCGGTCGCGTAGATGCGATCCTTAAGACCAAATGGGGTTACTACCAGGGCGGTGCGGATCCCCGGGGCGACGATACGGCAGCCGGCTGGTAATCAGCTGTTTTTTTACTGCTATGCTTGCATAATAACATAAAACTTTTTATGTTTATGATGTTTATTATGCAAGCATATTAAAATGAAGTCCGAGGAAACAATCGATTATTTTCTCAAGATCGTCTGGCAGTCGGTGGCCAACTCCTATAACCGGATCGCCGCCGACTACGGGATCACCCAGGCGCTCGGATATGCGCTGATCAATATTCATGAAGAGGGGACGCCCGTTTCCCAGATCGCCTCCCTGATGGGCGTGAAATCAACAAGCCTTTCCCGTATGCTGACCAGTATGGAAGAGCTGGGCCTGATCTACCGTGAAGGAAACAAGGCCGATAAGCGGTCCGTCAAAATATTTCTGACTGAATTCGGTAAGGAAAAGCGGCAGGTCGCCAAGGATGTCGTCCGGAACTTCAACGAATACCTGAATGAGAATATCCCTGAAGAGGAACGGCTTCAGCTGATCAGCAGTCTGGCGAAGATCAACCAGCTGGTGCAGGCCTATCAGCCATCCTCCGCTGCAAAAACATCGAACATCGAATCCTAAACTCATATGATGAATCGTCGAATCAGTAAAATAGCCGTATTAGGTTCCGGGATCATGGGTTCCCGGATCGCCTGTCATTTTGCCAATGTCGGCGTCGAGGTCCTGTTACTGGACAGAGCGACGACGGACTCCTCCGAAGCGGACCGCGGCGATACCGTCACCGCCGTAGACAAGGCTTCCCGGAACCAGATCGTGAACAAGGCTCTGGAGGCGGCGGTAAAGGCCAGTCCTTCTCCTGTATACAGCAAGAAGGTCCTGAGCCGGATCACGACCGGAAACTTTGAAGACGATATGAGGCAGATCGGGTCGTGCGACTGGGTCCTGGAGGCTGTCGTTGAAAACCTGGAGATCAAAAAGCAGATCTTCGACCAGGTCGAGATGTTCCGGAAGGCCGGGACGCTGGTCACTTCCAATACCTCCGGAATACCGATTCACCTGATGGCGGAAGGTAGAGGCGAAGACTTTAAGGAACATTTCTGCGGAACGCACTTTTTTAACCCGCCCCGTTATTTACGGTTGTTGGAAATTATTCCCGCCCCGTCCACCAGCCGCGCGGTAGTTGATTTCCTGATGGACTACGGTGACCGCTATCTGGGAAAGACGACGGTTCTCTGTAAGGATACCCCGGCTTTCATAGCCAACAGGATCGGGGTTTTCAGTATGATGAGCCTCCTGCATTTAATGGAGCGTATGGACCTTTCGGTTGAAGAGGTTGATAAATATACGGGTCCTGCCCTGGGCCGTCCGAAATCCGCTACGTTCCGTACCACGGATATCGTCGGGCTTGACACGATGGTCAATGTTGCCGGAGGCCTTTACCGGAATCTGCCGGACGATAGGGGCCGGGAAGCGTTTCAGCTGCCGGGCTATGTCCGGACGATGGTTGAGCGGAAATGGCTGGGGGACAAAACCGGACAGGGATTCTACAAAAAGGTCAAGGCGCCGGACGGGACCAGCGAGATTATGGCCCTCGACCTGAAAACCCTGGAATACAGGCCCCAGTCAAAGATCAGGTCAGCGACCCTGGAGGCGGCCAAAGGAGTGGAGGACCTCCGGGAGCGGATGAAGGTACTGATCGGGGGCAAAGACCGTTGCGGCGATTTCCTGCGCGCTTCCTTTTACGGGCTTTTTGAGTATGTCTCGGACCGGATCCCGGAGATCTCGGATGAGCTATTCCGTATTGACGCGGCAATGCGTGCCGGTTTCGGGTGGGAACTGGGTCCGTTTGAGGCCTGGGATGCCCTGGGCGTTGCGGAAACTGCGGAAGCGATGCAGCAGGCCGGGTTCCGGCCGGCCGCCTGGGTTGCAGAGATGCTGAAATCGGGGAAAGGTACGTTCTATCTGACCGAAGAAGGGGTTGAAAAATATTATGATATCGCCACGGGATCCTACAAGCCGTTACCCGGCACCGGAGACTTTATCGTCCTGAACCGGATCCGGAGCACCAGCACGGTCTGGAAGAACTCCGAGACCACCATCACGGACCTGGGCGACGGAATCCTGAACCTTGAATTCCACACGAAGATGAACACGATCGGCGGCGAGGTGATCCAGGGAATCAACAAGGCGATCGACCTGGCCGAAAAAGAGTTTCAGGGCCTTGTGATCGGAAATGACGGCGCCAATTTTTCCGCCGGAGCGAATGTGGGGATGATCTTCATGATGGCCATCGAACAGGACTGGGATGAGATCAATATGGCCGTTAAGATATTCCAGAATACCTCCATGCGGCTGCGGTACTCGTCTGTTCCGGTGGTTCTTGCCCCGCACAACCTGACGCTCGGCGGCGGATGCGAATTCTGCCTCCATGCGGACCATGTCCAGCTGAGCGCCGAGACCTATATGGGCCTGGTCGAGTTCGGCGTCGGTCTGATACCGGGCGGAGGCGGAACGAAAGAGTTTGCCTTACGGGCATCCGACGAGTTCAGGGAAGGTCAGATCGACCTGAATGTTCTCAAGGAGCGGTTCCTGACCATCGGGATGGCCAAGGTATCGACCTCCGGTGAAGAAGCCGCAGAGCTCGGATATCTCCTGCCCGGCAAATATGCCGTCAGCGTCAATCGCAGCCGGCTTCTTGCCGATGCGAAAGCCAGGGCCCTGGAACTCGCGGGGGCGGGCTACAGCAGACCGGTCCGCCGTAAGGATATCCGGGTGCTCGGAAAGCAGGGCCTGGGAATCGTGTACGCCGGTGCAAACTCGATGTACGCCGGTCATTATATTTCAGAACACGACAAAAAAATATCCGAAAAGCTGGGATACGTGCTTTGCGGGGGAGACCTCTCCCAGCCGACCCTGGTCAGCGAAGAATATCTTCTTGACCTCGAGCGGGAAGCTTTCCTGTCGCTGTGTTCCGAAAGGAAGACGCTCGAGCGCATCCAGTCGATCCTGACAAAAGGCAAAACATTGAGGAATTAAAGGATATCAGTAAGAAACAAGCAAAAAACGAATCATGCAGGAAGCATATATTATAGCCGGATACCGGACCGCCGTGGGGAAGGCGCCGCGCGGTGTATTTCGTTTCACCAGGCCGGATGACCTGGCTGCTGACGTGATCAGGTACCTTGTGGCGCAGGTGCCGAACCTGGACAAGGAGCAGATCGATGACGTTATTGTCGGCAACGCGACGCCGGAAGCGGAGCAGGGCCTCAACATCGGCCGGATGATCTCCCTGATGGGACTCGATACGGAAAAGGTTCCCGGGGTCACCATCAACAGGTATTGTGCATCCGGGCTCGAGACCATTGCCACGGCGGTTGCGAAGATCCGCTCGGGAATGGCGGACTGCGTTATCGCGGGAGGCGTTGAGATCATGTCCGGGATGCCTTTCGGCGGCTGGAAGGTCACCCCGAATGCAGACGTGGCCCGGTCCCACCCGGACTGGTACTGGAATATGGGGCTGACAGCCGAGGCGGTTGCCCGGGAATTCAATATCAGCCGCGAGGACCAGGACGAATTCGCGTACCATTCGCACCGGAAGGCCGTCGAAGCGATTCAGCATAACCGGCTGCAGGCCGGCGTGGTCCCGGTCACCGTCCGGGAAACGTACCTCGATGAGCATTTCAAAAAACAGGTCCGGGAATATGTGGTCGATACCGATGAGGGACCAAGGGCGGATACGTCCCCGGGGAAGCTCGCGGCCCTCAAGCCCGTGTTTTCCGCCGACGGCGTGATCACTGCCGGCAATTCTTCGCAGACCTCCGACGGAGCGGCATTCGTACTGGTCGTTTCGGAGTCCATGATGAAACAACTGAATGCGGAACCCATTGCGCGCCTGGTCAGCTATTCCGTTGCCGGTGTTCCCCCGCGGATCATGGGTATCGGTCCGATCCATGCCATTCCCCGGGCACTGGAAAAAGCCGGGTTAGACAAGGATGACCTCGACCTGATCGAGCTTAATGAGGCATTCGCTTCCCAGTCCCTGGCCATCATCCGGGAACTGGACCTGGATACTGAGAAGCTCAACGTCAACGGCGGAGCCATTGCGCTGGGCCATCCCCTGGGCTGCACCGGAACGAAACTTACCGTCCAGCTGATGAACGAGCTGAAGGACCGCCGGCAAAAATACGGGATGGTCACCATGTGCGTCGGCACTGGCCAGGGAGCGGCGGGAATATTTGAGATGATGTAAACACTGATCAATAAACCAACCATAATGATCCTGTGCCGCCGGCTCCCGCCTGCCGGCACAACAAAAGAAAGAACGAAAATGGACACTACATTCAAAAATGCCCTGAAAGGCGGTGAATTCCTGATCCGTGAAACCGCTGCGGAAGACATCTTCATTCCTGAAGAGTTCGATGAGGAACAGCTCATGATCCGGAAAACCTGCGAGGACTTCATCGACGAAGAGGTCCGTCCGCACCTGGACCGGATCGATAACCAGGAAGAAGGCCTGATGCCGTCCCTGATGGACAAGGCCGGGGCGCTTGGTCTGCTCGGCGTCTCGATTCCGGAGCAATATGGAGGCTTCGGCAAGAATATCAACACGTCCATGCTCGTTACCGATGCGGTGGGAGCCGGCCACTCATTTGCCGTAGCTTTTTCTGCCCATACCGGCATCGGTACGCTTCCGATCCTTTACTACGGAACTCCGGAGCAGAAGGAGAAGTACATTCCCCGCCTGGGCACCGGAGAACTGAAGGCCGCATACTGTCTTACCGAACCGAACTCCGGCTCGGACGCCAATTCCGGCCGGACCAGTGCGACCCTGAACGAAGCCGGCACCCACTATCTGATTAACGGGCAGAAAATGTGGATCACCAACGGCGGATTCGCCGATGTGTTTATCGTTTTCGCCAGGATCGGCGATGACAAAAATCTGTCTGCGTTTATCGTTGAACGCGCCTTCGGCGGCATTACCATGAACCCGGAGGAGCACAAGATGGGCATCAAGGGCTCTTCCACCCGGCAGATTTTCTTCAATGACTGCCCGGTTCCGGCAGAGAATATGCTGTCAGAGCGCGGCAACGGGTTTAAGATCGCGGTGAATATTCTGAATATCGGACGTATCCGTCTGGCGGCTTCTGCCATCGGATCCTCCAGGAAGGTCATTACTCAGGCGGTGGAGTACGCAAATCAGCGGGTGCAGTTCGGATTGCCAATTTCAAAGTTTGGCGCCATCCGGCAGAAACTGGCGGAGATGGCGGCCCGGAACTACGCGGTGGAAAGCGCCTGTTACCGTGCCGGACAGCAGATCGATGATGCTTTCGAGGCATTGAAGGCGGGCGGCATGGACGAAGCGCTGGCCAAGCTGAAATCCACCGAGCAGTTCGCTGTTGAATGTGCCATTCTCAAGGTATGGGGATCGGAAATGCTGGACTACGTGGTCGATGAAGGCGTCCAGATCTATGGCGGGATGGGATTTTCAGCGGAAGGACCGATGGACCGGGCATACCGGGACAGCCGGATCAACCGGATCTATGAAGGAACCAATGAGATCAACCGGATGCTGATCGTCGATATGCTGTTGAAACGCGCGATGAAGGGCGAGCTCGACCTGATGACCCCGGCGCAGGAGGTGGCGGGCGAGCTTATGAGCATTCCGGATTTCGGGGCGGAAGATACTGCGCCTTTTGCCGCGGAGAAAAAGCTGATCGCCGGAATGAAAAAAGCAGGCCTGATGATCGCCGGAGCGGCGGTCCAGAAACTGATGATGACCCTTGCCAAGGAACAGGAGATCCTGATGAATATCGCTGATATCATCGGGTCCGTATATATCGCGGAATCGACGGCCCTGCGCGTCGAAAAGCTGACCCGGATCCGGGGCGAGGCCGCTGTGGAGGGCCAGAGGAACCTGATGCGCATTTGTCTGTACCAGGCTGTCGAGAAAGTCTCCGCCGCAGGAAGGGAAGCCCTCTATTCATTTGCGGAAGGTGACGAGCTGCGGATGATGCTTGCAGGTCTGCGGCGGTTCACAAAAATGGAGCCCTTCAATATCAAGGAAGCCCGCCAGCAGGTCGCCAGGCAGCTGATCGAAGCCAACCGGTTTTGCTTCTGATGTGGACGGCAGTGTCCGGCATGATGCGCTGCTGCTTCCGCCGCAGGACATCATGCCGGTTCCTTTTTAGTTAAAAAATGTTAACATGAACAATTTGACGTATAAAAAGATAACTTTGTATCCGTGTGAAATCAGGGGTTTCCTGATACCGGAAATAAAAGTCTAATGAAATTTGTTAAATACGTTCTGTTTGTTCTGATCGCCGGATCAGTTCTCTCTGCCTGTAAAAAGAATGATTACGATGCTGCCAAACAGCTACAGTCCGATGAGGTCCTGATCAAGGAGTTCATCGCCTCTTCCGACGCAGAATTCCAGCGTCATGAAAGCGGTGTCTACTACCAGATCCTGAGCCCGGGAACCGGGGATACCCAATACACCGGCAATACGCGGATCAGTGTAAAATATACCGGAAGACTGCTTAACGGCCAGATTTTTGATCAGGGAAGCTTTGCGGATATGCCGTTGGAAAACCTGATCACGGGCTGGCATGTGGGCGTTCCCCTGATTCAGAAGGGCGGCCAGATCCGGATCCTGATACCTTCTCCGTACGGGTATGGCCCCAATGCCGCCGGTACCATTCCGCCGAATTCGGTGCTCGATTTTGATATCGAATTAATTGACGTTAAAAACTAATGCCGCTTAACATGTTAAGAAACCTTACACGATATATAGCCGGAGCTGCATTCGCCGTGGTGATGCTGGCTTCCTGCACCAAAGACTATCCGAGTATCGTCGAGATCGATAATCAGAGTATTCAGGCGTATCTGAGTCAGAACAACCTGAACATGACGAAGTATACGTATAATGATACCAGCGAATTCTACTACCAGATCGTAAAGCCGGGAACCGGACCTGCCATCGAATATACCCAGCAGGTGCCGCTGTTATTTTCGATCAAGTCGCTGGATGGTAAGTATTCTTCGCTGGACACGTTCAGCAACCGTTATGCCAGCTACCTCGGATACTTCGCACTGGAGCCGGTCCGCATCGCGGTCAAGGAACTACTGGCTAAAAAGAACGGCCAGGTCCGGGTGATCATTCCTTCCCGTTTCGCATATGGAAGAAACGGCAGCGGCGACATCCCGGGTAACGCCTCGCTTGACATCACGGTAAGTGTCCGCGACGAAGCCAAACTTCCCGCGTACGAGGAACATGTGATCCAGGAGTACCTGCAGAAGAACGGGCTCACCGGTTTCAGCAAGACGACCTCAGGGATCTATTACAAGATCGCTTCTCCCGGCACCGGAGATTCCATCACGGTCGATTCGACGATAACGGTCAAGTATACCGGAAGGCTTTTGAACGGGACCGTATTCGATAAGTCCGAAGCAGGGACGTCCATGCAATTGCGGAATACGATCTCAGGCTGGCAGGAAGCAGTTCCGCTGATCAGACAAGGCGGAAGCATGCGGATTATCGTGCCCTACAGTAAGGCCTATGGCGTATCGCCTATCAATGGGCCGATCCCGCCGTTCTCATCGCTGGATTTCGATATCTCGGTAACAGAGAAATAAGACAACAAGAGAACAGTAAAGGCACCGCACGGTGCCTTTGTTGTTTCAGGACGGCCGGTTTCTGTTGAGCGCCTCCCGGTAGACCGTCAGCGCCCGTTCACGGGCAGCCCTATGATCGATCAGCGGCGGGAGATAGGCTCCCGGATCCTCAAATTCCGGCACCCATTTGCGGATGTACACGAACCCCGGGTCGAACCGCCGGGTTTGAAGTTCCGGGTTGAAGATCCGGAAGTAGGGCGCGGCGTCGTTCCCCGACCCCGCGGCCCACTGCCATCCGCCCACATTGCTGGCCTGTTCGTAATCCAGCAGCTTCCTGGCAAAATAGGATTCGCCCCATCTCCAGTCGATCAGCAGGTGTTTGGTCAGGAAACTGGCGGTTATCATCCGAACCCTGTTGTGCATAAAGCCGGTTGCGTTCAGCTCTCTCATACCGGCATCGACGATGGGGTAGCCGGTCCGGCCTTCGCACCAGGCCTGGAATTCAGCAGGGTCGTTGCGCCACCGGATGTTGTCGTATTCGGGTTTGAACGAGTTATGCACGATCCATGGAAAGTGCCAGAGGATCATCGCATAAAAGTCCCGCCAGATCAGCTCCGACAGCCAGGTTTGTTCCCGGCTGAGCAGGGCATCGGCCAGCGCCTCGCGGATGCTGATCGTCCCGAACCGGAGGTGAATCCCGATATGGGTCGTGCCGCGAACCGCCGGGAAATCCCGTGTCCCGGCATAGTCGGCGATGCGGTCCCGATACTCTTTTCCCGGAAAATCCAGGCTGCTCCCCGTGAAGCCCAGGTCCTGAAGTGTGGGCAGGGGGACCGGTTGCATCTTCATGAAACGGGCGATGACATCGCCGGTATCCCGTGGCGGCTGGGGGTCTTCCGCGAGCCGCTGCAGCCAGGCCCGCTTATAGGGCGTAAAGACGGTGTACGGCTTCCTGTCTGCCTTTATGACCTCATCTTTTTCAAAAATGACGTGATCCTTAAAAGTTTTGAACGGAATGCCATGACCGCCCAGCAGCGCCGCAACATCGGCGTCCCGGTCCCTTGCATAGGGTTCGTAATCCCCGTTGGTCCAGACCGACGTCACCGTATACGCTTCCAGGAGCTTCCGGAATGCCCCGGCCGGGGTATCATGCCTGCAGACGATGCCGGACCCGGTCTTCTGCAGTTCAGCATGCAGTTCAGACAGAACCTGGTGAATGAACGTTACCCGCGGGTCATCCGCATCCGGAAGCGCCTCCAGGATATTCCTGTCAAAGATGAATAGCGGGAGAACGGGAAATGGTGACTCAGCCAGCGCATGCCGGAGCGCCGTATTGTCGTGGAGTCTCAGGTCCCGCCGGAACCAGAAGACCGTAACCGGGTTATGCGCCGTAGAGGTCATGCAGTGCTTTCCTGAGGGTGGGATATTCAAACGTGAAGCCGGCCGCTTCAATCGCCCGGGAACTCATCCGTGTGCTTCCCAGGACCAGTTCACTCCGTTCGCCCAGAACCATCCGGAGCAGAAAGGCGGGTACATTGGGCATTCCGACCGACCGGCCCGATCGCTGCCTGATCGCCGCGGTCAGCCCGGCGTTGGTGATCTGTTCCGGAGCGCATGCGTTGAAGGGCCCCCGGAGTTCGGCCGATTCCAGCATGTACTGATAGAGCCGCACCAGGTCCCTGATGTGGATCCACGGCACCCATTGTCTGCCCGAACCGAGTGCGGCCGCAAATCCGGCCCTGATCGGTTTTTCGATCGCAGGAAGGGCGCCGCCGCTGCGGTCGAGGACGATACCGCAGCGCAGCATCGCGATCCTGAGCCCCAGATCTTCCCCCTCGCGGACGGCCAGTTCCCAGCTGGTCACCGTTTCGCTCAGGAAACCGGTACCCGGGGCGCTGCTTTCCGTCAGCACTTCATCCCCCCGGTCTCCATAGTACCCGGCGGCCGAGGCGGATATCACCGTCCTGACCCGGTGACCGGGCGTGCTGCGAAGCAGCCGGTAGAGCAGGCGGATCGAATCCGTTCTGCTGGACAGGATCGCCCGCCGGCGTCCGGCGGTCCAGGGCCCGCTGCCGATATTCTCCCCTGCCAGGTGGATGATCGCCGTTACTCCACTGATACTGTCGGGATCTGCATAGCCCTTTCCGACATCCCAGTGAAAGGTCTCCGCGCGGGCGTCCCCAGACCGGCCGGGACTCCGGGAGAGGTGCCGGACGGAAAATCCGTTTTCGAGAAGCCGCCCGGTCAGCGCGCGCCCCACCATTCCTGATCCGCCGGTAATAAGAATTTTTCCGTCCATTACATTTACTGAAACTCATTAAGTTACTTTTGGTTCTGTTAAGATGGATCTTTAGGCCGGAGGCTATGTATTACAGGAAACACGTTTTTATTTGCACGAACGAGCGGACCGCCGGAGGCCGCGTAAGCTGCGGGCATGACCATGGACACGCGCTGGTCACGGCTTTTAAGAAACTGATCCGGGACAGGGGGCTTTCCGTGGGGATCCGGGCCCAGAAATCCGGCTGCCTGGACACCTGTGAGCAGGGGCCCAGCGTCGTCGTCTATCCGGAAGGTGTGTTCTACGGGAAGGTCCGCCTGGAGGACGTTGAGGAGATCGTTACGGAGCATCTCGAAAACGACCGGGTCGTTGAGCGGCTCCGGATGGATTTCTCACTGCTTCCGCCGAGGACCTGAGGCGTCCGGTGAAACTTCGGAATTGAAAACCGGGTTTATGGGTGAGGCGCCCCGTAAACTGTTTCGCGATATGGTATAAATTGCAACTTTCCAAACATTTCTGGAAGTTTCTCTGCCGAAACTATTATTTTTGTCACGCATACATGTAATGTTCAAATGGATAAATTATCTTATCTCAGCAACGCCGACGCATCCTATATCGATTCACTATATCAGTCATATAAAGAAGATCCCGAATCTGTAGATTTCGGGTGGCAGAAATTCTTTGAAGGGTTTGACTTTGGCCGCGGCTCTGACGCCGGTGCCGCAGGCGGTGAAACTCCCGAGCACTTTCTGAAAGAAATCAATGTGCTGAACCTCATCCACGGATACAGAACCCGCGGACACCTGTTCACCAGTACCAACCCGGTACGCCAGCGCAGGAAATATTTGCCGGACCTTTCCATCCAGACCTTTGGTCTGCAGGAAAGCGACCTGGATACCGTTTTCAATTCAGGCGTTGAGGTCGGCATCGGACCGGCAAAGCTCCGGGATATCCTGGATGTTCTTCAGCAGACCTATTGCCGGTCGATCGGTGCGGAATACCGTTACATTCGCGATCCTGAAAAGCTCAAGTGGTTCGAGGACCACATGGAGAAGGAACGCAACACGCCGAATTTCTCGATCGAAACGAAGAAACGGATTCTCCGGAAGCTTAACCAGGCGGTCGTTTTCGAGAACTTCCTCGGCACGAAATTCCTGGGCCAGAAGCGGTTTTCCCTGGAAGGCGCGGAAACCGTGATCCCCGCGCTGGATTCGGTGATTGAAAAAGGCGCCGAACTGGGCATTGAAGAATTTGTCATCGGTATGGCCCACAGGGGCAGGCTGAACGTCCTGGCCAATATCATGGGCAAGACCTATAAGGACATCTTCTCCGAGTTTGAGGGAAAAGGATACGATGAAAATGCTCCGTTCGGCGGTGATGTCAAATATCACCTGGGCTTCTCAACGGATGTTGAGACCGCATCAGGCAAGACCGTTCACCTGAGCATGTGTCCGAACCCTTCCCACCTGGAAGCGGTTGATCCTGTCGTCGAGGGGATGACGCGGTCGAAAATGGATTTCAAATATGGCGGTGATCATAACCGGATCGCGCCGATCCTGATCCACGGAGATGCTTCCGTTGCCGGTCAGGGAATCGTATATGAGGTTTTGCAGATGGCGGGCCTGGACGGTTACAAGACCGGGGGCACCATTCACCTGGTGATCAATAACCAGGTCGGATTCACTACGAACTTCAAGGACGCCCGATCGTCCACCTATTGTTCCGATATTGCCAAAGTCACCCTGTCACCGGTATTCCACGTGAACGGGGATGACGTAGAGGCGCTGGTATATGCCATCCGCATGGCGATGGAATACCGACAGCGGTACCATAATGACGTCTTCATCGACATCCTGTGCTACCGCCGGTATGGTCACAATGAATCGGATGAGCCGAAATTCACCCAGCCGCTGCTTTATAAAGCCATTGAGTCCCATGCGAACCCGCGGGAGATCTACAACAAGAAACTGATGGATCAGGGAAGCGTGGACGCGAACCTTGCCAAGGAGATGGAAAAAGAGTTCCGTGCGCTCCTGCAGGAGAAGCTGAATGAATCGAAGGAAAGTTCAGGGTATTCCCAGCCGCACACCATTTTCTCTGGATCATGGCAGGGGCTCCGGATCGCCGAGGCCAACGACATGTTCGCAAAGGCCGATACCGCGGTGAGTGAATCCGCTTTCCTGGATATCGCCCGCAAGATTACCGAGCTGCCGGCTGACCGAAAGTTCTTCCGGAAGATCGAGAAGCTGTTTGAAGAGCGCCGGAAGATGGTTAACGAAACCCGGACCTTTGACTGGGCCATGGGCGAGCTCATGGCGTACGGAACGCTGCTCGAAGAGGGCATGCGGGTACGGGTCAGCGGACAGGATGTTGAACGGGGCACTTTCTCACACCGTCACGCGGTCCTTACGCTGGAAGACTCCGAGGAGGAATACGTACCCCTGGCCCAGCTGGCCAAAGGAGACGCCAAATTCGATATTTACAATTCCCACCTTTCCGAATACGGGGTGCTGGGCTTTGAATACGGGTACTCACTGGCCAACCCGCGGTCTCTGACGATCTGGGAGGCACAGTTCGGTGACTTCTTCAACGGTGCCCAGATTATCATCGATCAGTTCATCGCCAGTGCGGAAACCAAATGGCAGCGGTCCAGCGGCCTCGTTATGCTGCTGCCTCACGGATATGAAGGGCAGGGGCCGGAGCACTCCTCAGCCCGTGTCGAGCGGTTCCTGGAACTTTGCGCAGACAACAACATCCAGGTGGCCAACTGTACAACCCCGGCCAACTTCTTCCATTTGTTAAGAAGACAGCTGAAAAGGGATTTCAGGAAGCCGCTGGTGGTCTTCACACCGAAGAGCCTCCTGAGGAGCCCGGCGTGTGTCAGCCCGATCGGCGATTTCACGTCCGGAACTTTCCGGGAAGTGATCGATGATCAGTTCGCTGTTGCTGACGATGTGAAACGGGTGCTGTTCTGCAGCGGTAAGGTCTACTATGATCTCCTGGAGAAACAGCAGGCGGATCAGCGTAAGGATGTGGCCATCGTGCGCATCGAACAATTATACCCGATCCCGTTTGATGAGATGGAGGCAGTCAGGGCGAAGTACCGCAACGCGACCGAGCTGATCTGGGTTCAGGAAGAACCGGAAAACATGGGCGGCTGGCCGTTCATCTGCCGGAAGTTCCGCTCATCCGGATTCAATTTCCAGGTCATTTCCAGGAAAGAAAGCAGCAGTACGGCTACCGGGTACTCCAAACAGCATATTGCCCAGCAGTTGCGGATCGTCAGCCTTGCGTTTGAGACCGCGGCTGGAAACGAGGTGGAAAAAGTGGTCGCGAAGACGACACGAAAAGCTATTAAAGTTGATTAATCAAGAAATATGAGTTTAGATATCAAAGTTCCGCCTGTAGGCGAGTCCATTTCAGAAGTTACTTTATCGCGTTGGATCAAAAATGACGGGGATCAGGTGGAGATGGATGAAGTGATTGCCGAACTGGAGTCCGATAAGGCAACGTTCGAACTAACTGCAGAAAAAGCAGGAACTTTAAAGACTATCGCAAACGAGGGTGATACCCTTGCCATTGGTCAGACCGTTTGTACCATTGAGGAAGGACCTGCAGCCGGAAACGCGGCGCCGGAAGCGGATGCTCCTGCAGCGACCGTAATTTCGGCCAGTACCGATTCCAATGTCTCTGTCGATATCAAAGTGCCGCCTGTCGGTGAATCGATCACTGAAGTCGTGCTTTCCCGGTGGATGAAGAAAGACGGCGATCGCGTGGAAATGGACGAAGCGATCGCGGAACTGGAATCAGACAAGGCGACATTTGAACTGACCGCCGAACAGCCCGGAATCCTGAAGATTCATGCCCGGGAAGGGGAGACCCTTGCCATCGGTGCCGTAGTATGTTCAATCCAGGGCGGTCCGACACCGGCTCCTGCTGCCAAAGAGGAGAAGGCACCGGAAAGCCCGGCCGGAAAGAGCGTGGCCTATGCATCCGGAACGCCGTCCCCTTCTGCTGCGAAGATCCTGTCTGAAAAAGGAATCGATTCTTCTTCTGTTTCCGGAACCGGAGTCGGCGGAAGAATTACCAAGGAAGACGCGATGAAGGCGGAAGCGGGTCAGAAAGCTGCGCCGGCCCCTGCCAGGGCAGAATCAAAAGCTGCAGCTCCGGCTGCCGCCCAGGGCGACCGGAACGAGCGTCGCGAGAAGATGACGCCGCTGCGCAAGACCATCGCCAAGCGACTGGTTACCGTTAAGAATGAAACAGCGATGCTGACGACCTTCAACGAGGTCGATATGCAGCCGATCATGGACCTTCGCGGAAAGTATAAGGATAAGTTCAAGGAAAAGCATGGCGTTGGCCTTGGATTTATGTCGTTCTTCACCAAAGCCGTATGCGAGGCCCTGAAAGAATTCCCGGCCGTGAATGCGCGGATCGAAGGCGAAGAGATCATTTACAGTAATTTTGCAGATATCTCCATTGCGGTGTCAGCACCTAAGGGTCTGGTGGTTCCGGTGATCCGGAATGCCGATTCACTGAGCCTGGCGGAGATAGAAAAAGCCGTGATCACCCTGGCTACCAAGGCACGGGACAACAAGCTGACGATCGAAGAAATGACCGGCGGTACCTTTACCATTACCAACGGCGGAGTGTTCGGATCGATGATGTCTACGCCGATCATCAATGCGCCGCAGTCGGCCATCCTCGGTATGCACAACATTGTCCAGCGGCCTATGGCTGAGAACGGACAGGTCGTGATCAAGCCGATGATGTATGTCGCCCTGTCGTATGATCACCGCATCATCGACGGCCGTGAGTCGGTGGGCTTCCTCGTACGCGTAAAACAACTGCTTGAGGATCCGGCCAGGTTACTTCTGGGTGTCTGAAACGACCGATAGGATCAACGATAAAAGGGGGCTGTACTTTTGGTGCAGCCCCCTTTCTTATGATGTATGACCGGATGTCTACAATTTCGAAACGCTTCCGGAACCGCTTTTGGTCACGTCCACGTGCGGATCGCCGCTGTACCGGATGTTACCAGAACCGCTCAGGCGCGCTTCCAGGTGGCTTTCCACATGGAGCGATACATTTCCGGATCCGCTTACCCGTACCTCAGCGCTGCCGGACTTCAGGTCTTTCCCGCGAAAGCCGCCTGAGCCGCTGATGCTGATATCGGAATCGGCTGCGCTTCCGGAGGCTGTGATCGTTCCCGAGCCACTGATCACCCCTGTAAAGGACTTAACAGCCATAGCGGCCGTCAGACTACCCGATCCGCTTACGACGGCCGAAAAGCTGTCTCCGCGAACGCTTCCTTCAACAACCGTTTTCCCGGAACCGGAAACCGAGAGGTTTTTAAGGGATTTCACGGTAATGAAGATCTTCACTCTTGATACCCCGTCGGAACCCCAGCTCCAGTTTCGCCGGTCGCGGTAGTTTATTTTAAGCGTTCCGTGCTCCACCCGCGTTTCGATACGGCTGATCACTTCTTTATCGCCTTCCATCCGGATCTCTTCCTTCTGCCCGAACTTTACGGTCACATTGAACGGTCCGCCGACATTAATACCGGTAAAAGGGGCGATACGCTGGTCCTGCCGGAGATCTGATGCTGTTCTTGCTTTCGCTTTGACGGACACCAAAGGAGTGGCGGCCGGGGCGGTCGTGCCCAGACTGGCTATAAATACAGTCAGGATAAAAAAGGTACTAAACTTCTTCATTGCTATGGATTTGAAAGGATAGACGACGAAAAATCACCAATGGTTGCACTCAGCTCCTCGAAATATGAATATAATAGTTCAGGGTGTCGGCTTCCAGCCCCGCTGCGTTTCCGGGCATGGTCTTCCATTCCGATCCGGGCTCGATCACCTTCCACTCGCCCGTCTTTCCGGATCTGACCCGAACCGGCATCTTAAACCCTTTCACATCGGCCGCCCACCTGTAGGCAACGGTGCCCCCGGCGCCATCCCTCAGCTCGAGCGTCGGAATACCCGGGTATCTGAGGTACTGGTCAAATATCGAAGTCAGGTCCCTGCCGGAGCGGGCATTGAAGTAAGCCACTATTTCAGCAGTAGTGGTGGTCTTCAGACCAAAATCCCGGTTCAGGCCCCGGAGGATCTGCAGCCACTTCTGATCATCGCCGATCACGGTTCTCAGGGTATGGAGCATGTTGGCCCCTTTAAAATACATATCGCCCGAGCCTTCCTTGTTGACATTATACGGGCCGATGACCGGGCGATCGTTCTGGATGGACTGCCGGAGTCCGGCCAGATAGCGGGCGGCAGCTTCCTTTCCCTTGCTGCATTCGATGAAAAGCCCCTCGGAATACATGGTGAAGGCTTCGTGGATCCACATATCCGCCAGGTCTTTGCTGGTAATGTTGTTCCCGAACCATTCGTGGCCGCTCTCATGGACGATGATGTAGTCCCAGTCCATGCCGAGACCCGTTCCGGAGAGGTCGCGTCCCAGATACCCTTTCTTGTACTGATTGCCGTAGGCCACGGCACTCTGGTGTTCCATGCCAAGGTAAGGCGTCTCAACCAGCTTGTATCCGTCCCGGTAGAACGGATAGGGACCGAACCAGTGCTCGAAACAATTCAGCATGGGACGGACATCCGCATTGAACTGGCTCCGCGCCTTGTCAAGGTTTTCCCGGAGGACGAAATAATCAAGCGAAAGCCTTCCGTTTTCGCCCACAAATGATGAGTCCGAAAAATGAACGTAATCGGCGATGTTGAGGGATGCGTTGTAATTGTTGATCGGGTATGATACGAACCAGTTGTAGCGCGTTTGATCCTTTCCGACCGGTTCGGCTGATCTCAGGCGGCCGTTGCTGACGTCCATCAGTCCCTTCGGGACCGTCACGCTGATCAGCATACTGTCCACCTCATCGGATTGGTGATCCTTGGTCGGCCACCAGGAGCTGGCCCCGAATCCCTGTACAGCGACTCCGATCCACGGTTTTCCGGCGGCATCCTTCGAAAAGACGAATCCGCCGTCCCAGGGCGCCTGTTTGGCAATGGTCGGGTTTCCTTCATAGTAGACCGTGAATTTCTGATGGCTTCCTTTTTTGATCATTGCGGGAAAGTCTATAAATACCGCATTGAACTCCCTTTTGAACGGAAGCTCCTTTCCCTGGTAAACCACCTTGTTCACCTTCATGTTTTCGAAGAGATCGAACTGCAGTCTCCGGAGGTCCTGCGTGGCGGTGAACCGGAATTCGTTGGAGCCGGAAATGAACCTCCGGTCAATGTCCACCCGCACGTCCAGGTGATAGTAGTTGATATCATAACCCGACCGGAGGGGCGTGAGCATGCCCCGGAGGGTATCCGCCCGGGTAAAGGTTTCCTTCGGCTGCGTCAGCTGCGCGCTGGATGGCCGGACCAGGGCCAGAAAAAGAAGGAGGGTAATCGGTAACCTGAGAAGTTTCATTGTCCTGAGCTATAGTGTTAAGGAAGTACGGAAACCTGAATGTGGGACGCGTTCTTCCGGTCATGGTAGATCCGGTGAACGGCCTTCTGGAAATCCGATTCCTCAGCATGGTAAATATCCACAAATTTTTGCGGGTTGCGGTCCACGAGCGGGAACCAGGAGTTCTGGATCTGCACCATGATACGGTGACCTTTCTTAAAGGTATGCGCAACATCCGGCAGCGTGTATTTGACTTCCGTTATCCGGTTCGGCGTGAACGGCTCCGGTTTTTCGAAACTGTTCCGGAACTTCCCGCGCATGACCTCGCCCCGTACCAGCATCTGGTATCCGCCCATCTGAACATCCGGGCGCTCCGGGTTGTTCGGGAAGTCGTCAGGATATACGTCGATCAGTTTAACTACGTAATCGGCGTCTGTTCCGGTTGTCGCAACCAGGAGGTCGGCTATGATGCCGCCTGCCAGCGTGATGTCTTCCGTCAGGACGTCCGTCTGGTAAACCATGACGTCCGGCCGCCGCGATGCGAACCGCTGGTCGTCGATCATATACTCGCGGGTCCGCCTCAAATGAACTCCGTCTGCATAGGGAACCGGCTTGTTCGGGTCGGCCATATACTCATCGAAGCTGTTTTCGGCGGTCGGTTCGCTGAATGAAAGTTTGCCGTCCGGATGAAAATACAGATTGCGGGTCACCGTATTCGCCGGCGGCCACGCATCAAATTTCCGCCACCGGTTCGATCCTGTTTCAAAGATCGTGGCTTCCGCCATCTCCGGTTTGGCCTGTCCCTTCAGATGGTACTGGAAGAACGGGAACTCCAGGTTTTCCTGGTACCAGGTACTGGTAGGCTGTCCGAACCGGATATCGCCGAAGGAGGTGCCGGTTGACCGGGCCCATCCGCCGTGGAACCACGGCCCCATTACCAGGTTATTCCGGTTGCCGGGGTTCTGTTTTTCGATTGCCTCATAGGTTCGGAGCGCGCCGAACGTGTCCTCCGCATCGAAAAAGCCGCCCACGACCATGGTTGCCGGTTTGATGCCGGTCAGGTGGGGCCGTATGTTCCGGGCTTTCCAGAAGTCGTCATACGTGCCATGGGCCATCAGGTCATTCCAGAACTTGATGGTGTCGCCGAAGTACCGTTCCTTCACGTTCTTCAGCGGACCCAGTTCGAGGAAGAACCTGTAGTTATCCTGCGTGGTATACGCGAATGGTTTGGGGCCCTTGTCCGGAGTGATCGGCTTCGGCCGCGGAACCCCGAACCCTGAATAGAAATTGAAGGCATCCATCAGCATGAAAGCGCCGTTATGGTGAAAGTCGTCGCCGATGAACCAGTCGGTCACCGGAGCCTGCGGGGAGGCAGCCTTCAGGGCCGGATGAGCTCCCGGAAGCGATGCGGTCGAGTAAAAGCCCGGGTAGGAGATTCCGTAAATACCGACCTTCCCGTTATTGGCCGGCAGATTCCGGACCAGCCAGTCGATCGTATCGTAGGTGTCGCTGCTTTCATCGATATCCTTGCGGCCTTTTTTATTCGGGTTGTGCGGCCGGACATCTTCAAAGTCGCCTTCGCTCATCCAGCGGCCCCTGACATCCTGGTAAACGAAAATATAGCCCTCCCGCGCAAAAAGCATGGATGGCCCCAGAGTCTTCTTGTATTCCTGCTCGCCGTAGGGAGCGACGGTATACGGTGTCCGGCTCAGCAGGATCGGATACTTTTTCCCCTGATCTTTAGGGACGTAGATGGAGGTGAACAACTTTTTACCATCCCGCATTGGGATGTAACGTTCCATTTTTATATAGTTGTCCCGGACAAAGGCCGAATCAGCCGGAGTCTGGGCCCAACCGCCTATGGAAAGCAGGCATAATACGAATAGGGTAAGCTTCTTTTTCATGTTGTGTTAAGGTTGTAAGCACTAAGTTATACAAAACAGTATCAAATTTTTTTCGTTATAAACCTGTTACAACATTAAATGCAGATCGTTGAAGTAACTTCTACACCATTGGCCCGGGAATTCCTGGAGCTGCCCCTCCGGCTTTACAAAAATGATCCGAACTTTATCCGGCCCCTGGAGTCGGATGTCGAGAACGTTTTTGACCCCGCAAAAAACAAGTTTTTTAAGCACGGGACATGCAGAAGGTGGCTGCTGAAGGATCAGGGGATCACGATCGGCAGGATCGCCGCCTTCGTGAACAGGAGGACGGCTGAAACGTTTGAACAGCCTACCGGGGGCATGGGTTTCTTTGAATCCGTCGAAGACCGTGCGGCCGCTTTCCGCCTGTTCGACACCGCCAAGGCATGGCTGAAGGAACAGGGAATGGAAGCTATGGACGGCCCGGTTAATTTCGGGGACCGCGACCGGTGGTGGGGACTGCTGGTGGACGGGTTTCATCCCCCGTGTTACTGCTCCAATTATAATCCGCCGTTTTACCGGGATTTCTTCGAGGAATACGGCTTCCAGCTGTACTTTAAGCAATTCACCTACTACCGGAAGGTCCGGCAGAAGCTGAACGACCGGTACCTGAAGTTTGCGCAGAACATCCTTTCCGACCCGGCCTATTCATTCCGGCATATCCGGAAGGCGCGGCTCGGCGACTTCATCGCGGACTTTCGGACCGTATATAATAAGGCATGGGTGAGGCACAAGGGAGTAGGCGAGATGACCCAGGGACAAGCCGCCCAGATCATCGGCAAACTGAGGCCCGTAATCGATGAGCGGATCGCCTGGTTCGCCTATCACAGGAACGAACCGATCGGGTTCTTCCTATCCATCCCGGAACTCAACCAGCTGTTCGTCAAGGATGTGAACGGGAAGCTGGACCTGATGGGGAAACTCCGGGTCCTGTATAACAAGTGGCGCGGGAAATGCAGGTCCATGTACGGCCTGGCTTTCGGCATTGTTCCGGAGTTCCAGCGCAAGGGCGTTGAAATCGCTATGATCGTGGCTGCAGCGAACTTCTTCAACGATCATCCGGAAGTTCCCTATGAAGATCTGCAGATGAACTGGATCGGTGACTTTAACCCGAAAATGATGCATGTAGCTGAAAATATCGGCGGTACGATCTACAAGACCCACCACACTTACCGGTACCTTTTCGACAGGGACCGGGAATTTAAACGGCACCCGATCCTCTAACATGGCAAAGATTGTGGACCCTTGCCTGAAATATCCTAACTTAGCTCCACTTAAAATCTGATTCCGATGCAATACGACGTAACAGTTATCGGCAGCGGTCCTGGTGGTTATGTAGCCGCCATTCGCTGCGCGCAATTAGGCCTGAAAACAGCCATCATAGAAAAGTACAGCACATTCGGCGGCACCTGTCTGAATGTGGGATGTATCCCTTCCAAAGCCCTTCTTGATTCATCAGAGCACTATCATAATGCAGCCCATACGTTCAAGACCCATGGTATCGATATTCAGGGTCTGCAGGTTAACCTGGCGCAGATGATCGCCCGTAAGGATACTGTGGTATCCGAAAATACTTCCGGGATCACCTTCCTGATGAAGAAAAACAAGATCACCACGTACCAGGGGGTCGGATCTTTCCAGGATAAGAATACGATCCGGATCACCCGCGGGGATGGAGCACCGGAAACGATCACTACCCAAAACGTGATCATCGCAACGGGTTCGAAGCCCACGGCCCTGCCTTTTCTGCCGATCGACAAGAAACGCATCATCACCTCTACGGAGGCCCTGAATCTCACCGAAGTTCCGAAACACCTGATCGTGATCGGGGGCGGCGTCATCGGGCTGGAGCTGGGTTCCGTTTACGCGCGTCTGGGAGCGAAGGTCACCGTAGTCGAGTACATGGACTCCATTATCGCGACCATGGATAAGACCCTCGGCCGGGAACTTCAGAAAAGCCTGAAGAAGCTCGGATTCGAATTCCTGTTCGGTCATAAAGTGACCGGGGCGACGGTAAAAGGCAAGAAGGTAACCGTTACGGCGGACAACCCGAAAGGCGAACCGGTAACCCTGGAGGGAGACTATTGTATCGTAGCCGTCGGACGGACCGCCTATACGGAAGGGCTCGGGCTGGAAAATATCGGCATCAGGCTCGAAGAACGCGGCAGGAAGATCCCGGTGAACGAACACCTGGAAACGCCGGTTAAGGGCATTTACGCCATCGGTGACGTGATCCGCGGCGCCATGCTGGCCCATAAGGCGGAGGAGGAAGGCGTCTTCGTTGCCGAGACTATTGCAGGCCAAAAACCGCATATCAACTATAACCTGATCCCCGGAGTCGTTTATACCTGGCCTGAAGTGGCAAGCGTAGGCTTTACCGAAGAGCAGCTTAAGGAGCAGGGCCGGAAATACAAGACCGGATCATTCCCGTTCAAGGCAAGCGGACGCGCCAGGGCAAGCATGGACCTGGACGGACTGGTAAAGGTACTGGCGGATGCCCAGACCGATGAGATCCTGGGAGTCCACATGATCGGTCCGCGGGCTGCGGACATGATCGCCGAGGCGGTTGTCGCCATGGAGTTCCGGGCTTCGGCGGAGGATATCGGCCGCATCAGCCATGCGCACCCGACCTACACGGAAGCGATGAAGGAAGCTGCGCTTGCGGCGACCGAAAACCGGCCGATCCATATCTGATCCCGGCAACCGAAAGATACCCTGAAGGCTTTACAATATGTGAAGCCTTTTTTTATGATACACGGTCAAATGACAACTCCGGCGAAATCACGGCAGGAAGCCCCCTTTCACACTTCTACCCAAAAATGAAATCGCCGCAGGGCCATTAAACAATCAGATATTTTTCATGTTAGAAATCTACCTTGCCTCCCCGGAGGAAAGGTAAACAGGTTCTGGACCGGATCTAAAGTGTAGTTGAATAAGAGGTAACGGTAGTAGGGTCCGGAATGCAGCTGTCATTGGGTGTGTGTGGAATGAAATTGCTGCATGAGCCAGGATACTGTTTTAACATGGAGGTCCCGAAAGGGACCTTCATCTTTTACGGCCCTCCCGTCCGGGTCGCCCCTGGCGATTCCGGCACCTGACCGTACGGCGCTGCGGCAAGAAGAAAACAAGTTAAATAAGGTATCTATAGAAAAAAATTCGAACTTCGGGTTTTTTAAGTCTTTTATTCTATGCCGCAGGTTCACGTAAACTTTTCCCTGAAACATCTGAATACATTTAAAGTCGATGCCTTCTCCAGATGGTATACCGAGATCAATACCGATCAGGATCTGATCGACCTGTTCTCCGACAAGTACTGGTATCAGGTTGACCGGTTTATCCTGGGCGGGGGAAGCAATGTGCTGCTGACCAGGGATTTTGAGGGACTGATGATCAAGATGAACCGGCGGGGCATCGAACACGAGATCGAAGGCGAGGATATCTATATCACTGCCGGGGGGGGCGAGGTCTGGAACGACCTGGTGACCTACGCGGTGGACCGGAACTTTGCGGGACTGGAAAATCTGACCCTGATCCCGGGTTCCGTCGGCGCCTCGCCGATCCAGAACATCGGTGCATACGGCGTTGAGCTGAAGGACGTCTTTTATAAATGCGAGGCTTTTGAGGTCCGGACCGGTACCTTCAGGGAGTTTACCAGGGAAGAATGCGAGTTCGGCTATCGGAACAGTGTATTCAAGTCCAAACTAAAGGGCCAGTATATCATTACCCGCGTTACGTTTAAGCTTTCTGCCAAACCCAATCTGAATACCACCTACGGGGCGATCGAACAGGAACTCGGCCGGCGGGGTATCGAGTCTCCGAGCATCAAGGACATATCGGAGGTCGTTGCCCATATCCGGGTTTCCAAACTTCCGGATCCGTCGACCATCGGCAATGCAGGCAGCTTCTTTAAGAATCCGGTGATCACCGTTCCGGAGTTCAGACAGTTACAGTCTACTTTTCCGGACATTGTACATTATTTGCTACCGAATGATACCGTTAAGCTGGCTGCCGGCTGGCTTATCGAGCAATGCGGCTGGAAAGGCAAGGTGGCAGGGCAGACCGGTACCTGGAAAAACCAGGCCTTAGTGCTTGTAAATCACGGAAATGCGACCGGAAAGGAAGTTTTTGAGTTTTCCGAAGAAATCGTAAAAAGCGTCCATTCCCGGTTCAATGTAATATTGGAAAGAGAAGTAAACATTATCTGAGAAAGTCTGTAGAGCAATTTTTTAATATTGATATCTCCTTAAAATCAGGCAGTTATGAAACGATAGAATTCATGGGGTCAAAATAGGCATACCATTTGCCAAGGTTAGAGAACATTAACAATGTATTAACGGCTTAGCCACATAAAATATTTGTTATTTCTAACCTAAACACAATGACAAAAGTTGAATTCAACACGATGGTGATGCGTCAGGCCAGTTCGCTCAAGATGTACGCACTCCACTTCACCCACGACGCTGATGATGCCAATGATCTGGTGCAGGACACGATGGTTAAGGCTATTACCTACTACAATAAGTTCAAGGAAGGCACAAACCTGAAAGGATGGTTATACACCATCATGAAAAATACCTTCATCAACAACTACCGTCGTTTCGTGAAGATCAGTTCGTTCGTGACGAAGTCCGATGATATTTCTTCTGCGAATCTCGTGTTCAGTTCAACAAAAAACCAGGGTGAGTCCAAATTTATCATGGACGACATCAAACAGGCACTGAGCAAGCTACCTGAAGAATATTATGTGCCTTTCACCATGTATTTCGAAGGCCATAAATACCACGAGATCGCTGATTATCTGGGAATTCCGATCGGAACCGTCAAGACCCGAATCCATGTGGCACGGAAACTGCTTAAGAAAAGTCTGAAACCGTATGATAACGGCGTGAAGAAGCCGGTGTACGCCGAACTTGATTAATGTTGCCCCTTTTCTAAACTCATCATAACAAAAAGAGCGTTAGGCGCCCGCCAAACGCTCTTTATTTTTTTAAATCCGGTCCCGAAAAGTATTTTTTGAACCCGGAGATGTTTGGCACGGTAAGTGCATATAGTATGATAACAACGGCGTTAAACGTCAGAAATAAATTGCCCCTTTTCTAAACTCATCATAACAAAAGAGCGTCAGGTGCCCGCCAGACGCTCTTCTTTTTTTATGCGCACTTCAGAACTTCCCTTTCGACGCCGGTTCCCCCCGGTTGCCCTGTTTATAGCCCGCTCCCGCTTTCCGGCCCGTTGTCCGGATTAGCATACAGTCTCCTTAGTACACCGTGACCAGAAATCTGAGCATCTCCCGATAGCCTGCTCCAAACGGGGTACCGGCAGAAATCAGGAGGAATTCCTTTTCTTTGCGGGATACTATGCAGGATCTACCGGTATACACACGCAGTCAGCTCGCCCTCCGGAACGGCCAGGACAGGCCCGAGGTCTGGATCGCCTATAAAGGAAAAATATATGATGTCAGCCGGAGCAGGTTATGGTACAACGGGAAGCACTATGAACACTGGGCGGGACAGGACCTGACGGCAGAACTGAAGGATGCGCCGCATACGGAACAGGTTTTCGAACGTTATGACGTGATCGGCCTGTTGAAATAAGTTTCCGGTACGGCAGTACCGGAAACTTTAGGGTTGGTTGTTATTGTTCGATGGTGAAGCTGCTCAGGCTGACGAACTCCATGATCCGTTCCTGAACATCGGCCTCCGTCAGGTTTCTGATCTTCTCCGTGCCGAATTTCTCAACGCAGAAGGAAGCAAGGGCCGATCCGTATATGATGGCATTCTTCATATTATGGAAGTTGATCGTCCCTACCTTTGCAAGGTACCCGATAAATCCGCCTGCGAACGTATCTCCTGCGCCGGTCGGATCGAAGACCTCGGCCAGCGGCAGTGCCGGCGCCGAAAAGATCTGATCCTCGTGGAAGAGCAGGGCGCCGTGCTCGCCTTTTTTGATGATCAGGTATTTAGGGCCCATCTGCAGGATCTTGTTCGCGGCCTTTACCAGCGAATATTCTCCTGAGAGCTGGCGGGCTTCGGCATCGTTGATGGTAAGTACATCGACCTGTTTAAGGACTTCCAGCAGATCGTTCAGCGCGACATCCATCCAGAAATTCATGGTGTCGAGAACAATCAGCTTCGGCCGGTTCTTTAACCGGTTAATGGTGGTGAGCTGGATCTGCGGAGTCAGATTGCCCAGCAGGAGGTACTGGCAGTCCTGGTACGAATCCGGGATGATCGGATCAAAATCTGCAAGTACATTCAGCTCGGTGACCAGGGTATCCCGGCTGTTCATATCATTATGGTATTTCCCGGCCCAGAAAAAGGATTTTTCGCCGGCCTTGATCTGGAGTCCCTCTACATTGATACCGTGCTTTTTAAAATCTTCAATATCCTCCTGGTGGAAGTCATCACCGACCACACCGACAATCTTTACCTGGTTATAGAAATAACTGGCTGCCAGGCTCGCATAGGTTGCGGCGCCGCCCACGATCTTGTCAGTTTTCCCGAATGGAGTCTCTATGGCGTCAAATGCCACCGTTCCGATCACTACTAAGCTCATAAAAAAGATTTAAAAAAATGCAGTGCAAATATTGCATTAATAATTTTAAATCCCGAATATTGCAGTCCCAAAACAAGGGGCACACACTCCTGAGTAGCTCAGCAGGTTAGAGCATCTGACTGTTAATCAGAGGGTCGCTGGTTCGAGCCCAGCCTCAGGAGCAAATACATTGACCAGGAATTCCTGAATAGCTCAGCTGGTTAGAGCATCTGACTGTTAATCAGAGGGTCGCTGGTTCGAGCCCAGCTTCAGGAGCAACACCAACCCCGCACGCCCGCGGGGTTTTTTTATTTTGGCGATTTTTGCAGAATATCCCGTTTCTTCACAATTTTATCGGACCAGCCGTTTCTTCAATAACAGCATCACCATGAAAAATTCAACCCTGTTCCTGTTCGTCCTGAGTATCCTCTGTTGCTGCTCAGCTGCTGCTTTTTCACAGGATTCAGCCGGTGACTCCGTCGCCCGGGAAAGATCGGCCATCAGGTCCATGCCGGACCAGGAGTACCTCGACTATAAGTACGGCCGGGAAATGGGTATGGCCGCGGTCGCCGAATTGAATAATTACCCGGCCCCCGAATTGGTACAGAAGCTGGAGAAGCAGCTGAAGTTAACTGATGTCCAGAGGGCGGAACTGGCAAAGATCATCGCTGCCCGGGAGTTCAAGGCCCGGGAAATGGGCGGGTTTATCCTGACCCAGGAGTCGCGGCTGAACGCGCTGTTCGAGGCCGGAAAAGCGACCGACGGGTCGGTCATCTATTATACGAACAAGATCGGTTTATACCTGGGGGAGCTGAGGAATGCGCATTTGCAGGCGCATCTTAAGACCAGGAACCTCCTTACCCGTGAGCAGGTCCGGATGTATTACCAGATCAAAGCGGCAACAAAATAGATCTCATTCCATGGGAATTGTTTAATTTAGCCGTCCAAATCTTTCCGATGAATACTTCATTTGATTTTGAAAAGCCTATAGCTGATTTACAGCAACAGATTGAGAAGGTGAAACAGGTTGCCGAAAAAACGAAAGTGGATATGTCGGCAACGCTTGCAGAGCTGGAGATCAAGCTCGAGGAAACCAGGCATAACATATACTCCAACCTGACCGGTTGGCAAAAGGTTCAGATATCCCGTCATCCGGAACGCCCCTATACCATGCAATATATCGAAATGATCACCGATGACTTCATCGAGATGCATGGCGACCGCACGGTAAAGGATGATAAAGCGATCGTCGGAGGGTTTGCCACGCTGAATGGCGAGACCGTCATGATCATCGGGCATCAGAAAGGTGTCAATACCAAGATGAGGCAGTACCGTAATTTCGGTATGGCCAACCCCGAGGGTTACCGGAAGGCCCTGCGCCTGATGAAGCTGGCTGAAAAGTTCAACAAACCCGTCATTACCCTGATCGATACCCCGGGTGCGTTTCCAGGACTTGAGGCGGAAGAAAGGGGCCAGGGAGAAGCTATCGCCAGGAATCTGCTGGAGATGTCCGTTCTGAAGGTGCCCGTGATCTGCGTGATCATCGGGGAAGGGGCGTCGGGCGGTGCCCTTGGTATCGGTATCGGCGACCGGGTGTGGATGCTGGAGCATTCCTGGTATTCGGTCATCTCGCCGGAGAACTGTTCTGCGATCCTTTGGAGAACCTGGGACTTCAAAGAGCGTGCGGCCGAAGCGTTAAAACTGACTGCGGACAATATGCTTGAGAATAAGCTGATCGACGGAATTATTCCTGAACCGATGGGCGGCGCCCACCAGGATCCGGCTACGATGGCGGCTACCCTCAAGGAACACCTGATAAAAGGTCTGTCCGAACTGAAATCAAAAGACATTGATCAGCTGGTGAACGAGAGGATCGAAAAGTTTACTTCCATGGGCATGGTCCAGGAGTAAGGATCAGCTATACGATCAACAATACATGAGCTCCGCATCAAGCCGGGGCTCTTTTTTTGTCCTTAAGGGTGCTCTTCCCCAGGATACGGCCCGGATCAGCCGCCAGGTTTGGGGCATCCTGCCGGGGGCGGCCTTCACAAAAAAAGCCCCCTGGCAGGTCTGACCTGCCGGGGGGCTTGCGCGCTTCTGCGCGGAGTCGTTTTACCGGCCCGTAAATCTGCTTTCGAGGGCTTTCAGCTTGCCCTTGATCCGGGTATTCACAGCGGTCTGCTTATGTTCTGCGGTAACCCGCTCCAGCTCGTTCATTACCGAAACGCCGAGACGAATATCCTCTGTGCCGGCGCTCGGCTTGTCCTGCGAAAGAGTAAACAGGTAGTTCATTTCTTTCTCCAGAAAATCCGCTGTCTGCTCTGCGACCCGGTTCCCTTTTTCAAATTCACCCAGGCGGTAGAGTAGACTTGCCATATAATATTTGCGGATCGTATAGTTTATGGAATAATTTTCTTCCGGAATCTCGGTATACGCCTTGTTTATCGCTGCCTTCGCCTCCGCGGTTTTTCCTTCGGAAAGGAGTTTTTCCGCCAGGATATTGTAGTTGTTAAGCAGTACGGCGATCATCCGGGTTGATTCCGGATCCAGGTACCGGGCTTCTTTCATATTTCCGAAACGGAACTTGTTGATCATGTGACTATACATGATGTCCGTATTGGTGAGTTCTGTAGCGCCCGGTGCGTCCGCAGAGTCTGCGCTCTCCGTATTCCGGACCGGAAGCAGGCGGTAGGCCAGCCCTTCATTATACAGGTACTTGTCCAGGCCGATGTAGTTGCTGGAAGGAACGGTAATGGCGAAATAGATTGGTCTCTTCCAGTTATTATGGGCAAGGATGTCGAAGATGGCCAGTTCGCCCTTGGTCAGGTAGTTCTGATTATACTTCCATTCCATAACCGGCACGATCCTGCTGCGGTCCTTTTCAGGAACCGTATTGGTCCGGATAATCGTTTCCGGATCGATCGTGATCTTGAGATTCTTGGTCGGCAGGAAGTTTTCCTTGCTGCCATCCTGAAAGGTTAGCTTATCGGCGTCATTTTCGGACATCAGCATGTCGAAAAGGTTCTTCAGCTCAACAGAGCCTTCGATCTGGTAATCCTGGTAATACAGGACATCACGCACGCCCTGCACGAATTTGGAATTCGGCATGGTCAGCGGCAGCGGGTCCGATTCATTGACCCTGTTCTTCAGCTGGCGGATATACCAGTCCGTACCCAGCAGGCTCAGGTTGACGATCCGAATGTCCGGACGAACGTTCTCGACTTCCTGCGCATACCATAACGGGTAGGTATCGTTATCCCCGTACACAAAAAGGATGGCGTTCGGCGCACAGGATTCCAGGTAGTTGACCGCCATGTCGCGGGTCATATATTTATTGGACCGGTCGTGGTCGTCCCAGTTCTCGCTGGCCATCAGTACCGGACTCGCCAGCAGACCGGCCACGGTCGCCACACCTGCGGCAGTCGCCATCTTCAGGCGGAACCTTTTACTGAGCGCTTCCGCGATGGCGGCGACTCCCAGACCGATCCAGATGGTGAATGCATAGAATGAACCGGCGTAGGCATAGTCACGCTCCCTTGGCTGGAGCGGCGTCTGGTTCAGATAGAGAACGATGGCGATCCCTGTAAAGAAGAACAGCAGGCCTACAATCCCGGCATCCTTCTGCTTGCGCTTGAAATGCCAGAATGCGCCGATCAGTCCCAGTATCAGCGGAAGGAAGTATAACCGGTTATATCCTTTGTTCTCCGTTATGCTGGGCGGCAGCTGGCTCTGGTCACCAAGGCGGAGGGCATCCAACGGTTTGATGCCGCTGATCCAGTTCCCGCGTGTATAATCGCCGTGGCCCTGCTCATCATTCTGACGGCCCGCAAAATTCCAGAGGAAGTACCGGGCATACATCTGCCCGGTCTGGTAGCTGAAAAGGAATCCGAGGTTCTGCGCGAAGTTGGGCGATTCGGTCTCGCCCATCTGCATCCAGGACCGGTAATAGCCCACGTGGTTCGGGTCGTCCGAGTACATCCGCGGGAGAATGGTATTCCGGTCATAGACCCGTTCCACCTTTTTGCTGGCGACCTCGTATTTGTCTTCGCCTTTGCGGTAGATCTTCGCGCCTTCTTTCTGGTCGATGACCTTTGAATCGAAGTACTGACCGTACATCAGCGGACGGTCGCCGTATTGTTCCCTGTTCAGGTAGCTCAGAAATGCAAATGCATTGTCCGGGTCGCTGTTGTTAAGGGTCGGGTCCGCTTTGGCCCGTATAATGATCATGGCGAAAGAGCCGTAACCGAAGATCACGAACAGCAGGCTGAGCAGGGACATGTTCAGGGTGCGTCTTTTCTGGCGGATCTTAACGACATATTCCAGCAGGGCGATAATGCCGGCGCCGATGAGCAGACCCAGGAATCCCGCGCCGAGCGTAAAGGCCAGGACGAGCGCTGCTGCCGCAATCGCGGCGCTGGTCTTATTCCCGGTGATCGAATACCGGATTCCGGTCAGGAAGAAAACGATGACAAGCAGTGAGAAGGCGATAACTCCGCTTCCGAATCCGAATCCGAACGTGTTCACGAAAAGCAGGTCCGACGTCGCCGCGAATTTCACCAGGTACTGGATTACGCCGTACTGGATGAAGCCCAGGATAAAGATCCCCGCCATCAGCGCAGCCAGCGTTCCTTTGCTGGTCGGTTTTGCGGTCCTTCTGAAATAATAAACAAGGGCTATTGCCGGAATCGCCAGGAGGTTCAGTAAGTGAATTCCGATCGAAAGCCCCATGATATAGGCAATAAATATGAGCCACCGGTCGGCATGGGGTTCGTCCGCATGGGAATCCCACTTCAGGATCGCCCAGAAGACAATGGCTGTCGCCAGCGATGACATGGCGTAAACTTCCGCCTCGACGGCAGAAAACCAGAAGGTGTCCGAAAAGGTATAGGCCAGGGCTCCGACCAGGCCGGACCCGATAATGGTGATCAGATTTCCGGTTGAAAGCTCGCCGTCCTTTGCAACCACCCTTTTTACAAGGGCTGTGATCGTCCAGAACAGGAAAAGTATGGTGGCCGCACTGGCAATGGCAGAACTCAGGTTTACCCAGTAAGCTACCAGGGAAGGGTCTGATGCGAACAGGGAAAAGATCTTGGCGATCATTAAAAAGAGCGGAGCGCCCGGCTGGTGGACGATCTGCAGTTTATGAGCTGCGGCGATGAATTCGCCTGCGTCCCACCAGCTTGCGGTAGGTTCTGCCGTAGCAATGTAAACGATGGCAGCAATCAGGAATGTCAGCCAGCCAAAAAGATTGTTTATTCGATTATAACTCATACTTAGGTTATCAACTAATGTTGCTCCGAAAATAAGTATTTGAATTCAAATTCTGCTTCATTACCGGTTCTGGCTCATAATCAGGGGCGTTTTTACTTTTTTCGAAAAAAAATAAAAATGTTTTGCAGGATACGCGCCAAGCCTCTATATTTGCAGTCCGTTTGAGGGGGTACACTTCTAAAGAGCGGTAAATTGCCCGATAGTATAAAGGTAGTACGACAGATTTTGGTTCTGTTTGTCTAGGTTCGAATCCTGGTCGGGCAACTTAAAAAACTCGGATTGTGCCAAAAGCGCAATCCGAATTTTTTTTTATTCTTTTGCAAGAAAAAACATGCCTCTTCAATTTAACCCCGTTAAATTATTTGCCGGTTCCGGAACAACGGTTCTTGCCGACAAGATCGCGACCGCGTATGGGAAAGATCTGGGCGACGTCGTCCTTTCCCGATTCAGTGACGGTGAATTCCAGCCTTCTTTCAACGAATCGATCCGCGGATGCGATGTATTCCTGATCCAGTCTACCAACCAGCCGAATGACAACCTGATGGAGCTCCTGCTGATGACTGATGCAGCGAAGCGCGCTTCCTCTCACTACATCACCGTAGTGGTTCCTTATTTCGGAATGGCCCGTCAGGACCGGAAGGATAAACCGCGGGTTGCCATCGGAGCGAAGCTGGTAGCGAATCTCATCATGGCGGCCGGGGCGCACAGGATCATGACCATGGACCTGCACGCTGCGCAGATCCAGGGATTTTTTGACATCCCGGTGGATCACCTGGATGCGGCGGTTATTTTCGTGCCATATATTAAGGCATTGAACCTGCCGAACCTGACGATCGCATCACCGGATATGGGCGGTTCTTACCGGGCACGGACATTTGCAAAGTATTTCAATGCGGAGGTGGTAATTTGTGATAAGCGGCGGAAGCGGGCCAATGAGATCGAATCGATGTCCATTATCGGGGATGTCACCGGGCAGGATATCGTCCTGATGGATGATATCGTAGACACGGCGGGAACCTTATCCAAAGCAGCGCAGCTGATCATGGATAACGGAGCGAGCAGCGTCCGGGCGGTATGTACCCACGCAGTTTTATCGGGCAAGGCATACGAAACCATTGAAAAATCAGTTCTATCTGAGCTGATCGTTACCGACACCATTCCTCTGAAACAGGAAAGCAGCAAGATCAAGGTCCTGTCGACCGCTGATCTCTTTGCCCGGGCGATCGCCAACGTGAACGAGCACGGATCCATCAGTGATCTGTTCAGAGTAGACTAAATATTTAGTGAACATATATTAATAATTAAAAATGAAATCAATTGCTATTAGCGGTTCTCCAAGAGAGAACGTAGGGAAAAGAGACGCTAAGGAATTGCGCTACCAGGGTCTGGTGCCTGCAGTTCTTTATGGTGGTGCTGAACAAACCCACTTTGCAGTGTCCGCAGCTGATTTGAAAGGTCTGGTTTATACCCCGGACGTTCAATTCGTTGACCTTGAAGTTGCCGGAGTAAAATCTCAGGCTATCCTGAAAGATATCCAGTTCCATCCACTGACCGAGCAGATCCTGCACGTAGACTTCCTGTTGCTGAACCAGGCGAAGCCGGTAGTTATGGAAGTTCCGGTTAAACTTACCGGAACCTCTCCGGGTGTTAAAATGGGTGGTAAGCTGGTTCAGAAATTACGTAAATTACGTGTAAAAGCACTTCCTAAAGATATGCCTCAGTACGTAGAAGTAAGCATTGAACCTCTTGAAGTTGGTAAATCCGTAAAGGTTGGGGAAGTTACCTACGAAAACGCAGTGATCACCAATAACGCGGATGACACCATCGTTTCTGTAACTACTTCACGTGCTTTAAGACAAGCAGAACAAGAAGCAGCTCAGCAGGGAAAAGGAAAGAAATAATTTTTTGTTCCAGAGTGGAAAGGCAGTGCGGATATACCGTACTGCCTTTTTTGCTTTCTATGGTTTTCATCTGGCTGTCCGGACTTATCTTTGCCGCATGAAATATCTGGTTGTTGGCCTTGGCAATATCGGGCCCGAATATGCTGATACCCGACATAACATCGGTTTTATGATTGCAGACGAGCTTGCCAGGCGTGCACAGGTTCCCTTTTTTAATATGCGTCTCGCCTATTACACCGAGTTTACCCACAAGGGACGCACCATTCATCTCATCAAGCCGACCACCTACATGAACCTGAGCGGTAAGGCCGTTAATTACTGGATGCAGGACCTGAAAGTTCCCCTTGAGAATGTCCTGGTCCTGGTCGATGAACTGGCCCTGCCTTTCGGGACCATCCGGCTGAAACCCAAGGGGGGAAGTGCCGGGCATAACGGACTGAAAAGCGTCGAGGCATCCGTCGGGGGCGCCAATTACGCGCGGCTGAGGTTCGGTATCGGGGATAACTTTCCGAGAGGGCGGCAGGTGGACTACGTGCTCAGCGGATTTGATCCGGATGAGAAGCCGGAGCTTCCCGGCCTGATCGACCGTTCGGTCGAGATGATCGAGAGCTTTGTGACGGCCGGACCGGAGCTCACCATGACCCGGTTTAACAAATAATTAACAACCGGGCCCTGTCCGCGGAACGGAACTGCCGTTCGTCCGCCGGACGATACCGCTCGTGAAACGGATGTAACTTATAGGTTACCATCCGGGCAACTCGCTGAATAAAAGAATAGATTAGGGTAGATTTTTAATTTTTATGAAAAGTACCCTTGCATTTATTGCTCTTTTATTTTTGTCCGCAGGCTGTGCCCTCGCGCAGACGTATTCGGTAAGCGGCCGTGTGGTGGACTCGATCAGCCGGGAAGCGCTTGACTTTATAACCATCGGCCTCCGCGATGCCAAAGGGCAGCCGCTCAAATCGGCCGTCTCAAAAAACAGCGGTACTTTTCAGTTTGACAAGGTTCCGTCCGGCACCTTCCGGATGGCGATCGTCGCCGTTGGTTACCAGCGCAGGGAAATGGACATCAAGGTCGACGGTGACCTGAAGCTGGGCGTGATCAGTATTCAGAGTTCCAGTACGGCACTGAAGGAAGTGATGGTCGTCGCCGACAAGCCCCTCGTAAAACAGGAGGTGGACCGCCTTACCTATGATGTGCAGGCTGATCCCGAAAGTAAGGTCAATACTCTGCTGGATATGATGCGCAAGGTGCCGCTGCTGTCCGTGGACGGCGACGATAACGTTAAGCTCAAGGGAAGCGGCAGCTATAAGATCCTGATCAATGGCCGCCCCTCGTCGATGATGTCCCGGGATCCGAAAGACGTCCTGAAAAGTATGCCGGCGAGCAGTATCCAGAAGATCGAGGTGATCACCACTCCTCCGGCAAAGTATGACAGCGAAGGGCTTGCCGGTATCATCAATATCATTACCAATAAGAAAGTGGACGCCGGCTATAATGCCAGTATCAATGCGCGGGGATCCTTCCCGGCCGGAGGCCCCGGCGGATCCGGTTCCCTGACCGTGAAGGAAGGGAAGTTCGGTTTTTCCGGATGGGGCGGCCTGGGAACCTACCACAACCCCGGATCTGAAAATTTCAGCAACCGGCTGACTTCCGGTGCTTCACCGACGTCGCTTCTTCAGAACGGCCGGACCACGTCCGACAATACCAATCTCTACGGCAGCGCAGAGCTGAGCTTCGAGATCGATACCCTGAACCTGATTACCGCCGAGATCGGTTCGCACCGGGGCGACGGTGAATCGGTTTCCGGCCGGTTATCCAGTTTGAGAAACACATCGACGGAAGCGGTGACCCAGGGATACCGCATGCAGAGCCTGAGCGAGAATATCTGGGCCGGTATGGATGCGGGGATCAACTACCAGCTGGGCTTCAAGCGCAATAAGAATCAGTTCCTGACCCTCTCCTACAAGTATAACCGGTGGGGTACCGACCAGTACAACAGCCAGGCGATCCATGATCGGATCAATTACGAGCAGGCGGACTACGAGCAGACCAATGACGGGAGTTCCCAAGAACAGACCGTCCAACTCGACTATATTCACCCGGTAAAGAACCTGAACATCGAGGCCGGACTCAAGGGTATCCTCAGAAATAACCATAGCGATTTTCAGTACCGGCTGTTCAACGGAACGACCAGGGCTTTTGAGGTCGATCCTTCACGCACCAACCGGTATGACAATGACCAGCATGTGTTCGGGATCTATAACTCCTACCAGTATAATCTGAAGGACTGGGGCTTTAAGGCCGGGTTACGGCTGGAGGAGACGATCATCAAGGCGGACTTTATATCGACCGGTTCTGAAGTCGATGAGACATTCCTGAACTTCATTCCTTCGCTTTCGGTGAGCCGGAAGTTCAAGGATCTGAGCAGCCTGAACTTCGGTTATACGCAGCGGATTGAACGTCCCGGCATCTGGCAGCTCAATCCGTTCGTCGACCGGTCTAATCCGAACTACCAGTCTTCCGGAAATCCGGACCTGGTGCCGGTGCTGAACAACAGCCTGGAGCTGAGCTACAGCCGCTTCAAAAAAGGGTCGGTTAATGTCGGCCTCAATTACTCGTTCGCAAACAATACGATCCAGGAAGTGACATTTATGACCGATGCCATTACCCGGTCGACCTATGACAATATCGGCCGCGACCGAATGGTGGGGTCGAACTTCAACGTGAACTATCCAGTCACGCAGCGGTTCACCATCAGCGGGGGCGGTAATCTGAACTACATCTGGATCGAAGGGATCGTTAACGGCAGCACTTACCGGAATGACGGGATGCAGGGATACATGTACGCGTACGCCGGCTACCGGTTCGAAAAAGGCTGGCGGGCAGGCGTGAACTATTCATATAACAGTCCATGGGTTACGCTGCAGGGTCAGTCGAACGCCTATAACTACATGTCCTTTTCCCTCAATAAGGATATCGTGAAGGACAAGCTCAGTTTCTCGGCTTCCGTAAGCAATCCGTTCCAGAAATACCGGTCCTTCGTTAATAACCTGTCAGGAACGGACTTCATCCAGACGGATAACTTTCAGAGCTACCACCGCCGGTTCAACACCAGCCTGAACTACCGTTTCGGAAAGCTCAAGGGCGGCATCAAGAAGAATGCGCGGGGTATAAAGAACGACGATGTGAAAGGCGGCAGCTCCTCGGGAAGCCAGTAATTGCTATTTTTAGGGCATGAAAGTATACGGAATCAAGAATTGCAATACAGTAAAGAAGGCGCTGGACTGGTTAACGGCCCACCAGATACCATTTGAATTCCATGATTATAAGAAACTGGGCATTTCCAGGGAAAAACTGGCCGTGTGGGCCGGGCAGATCGGATGGGAACCGCTTTTGAACCGGAAAGGAACGACCTGGAAACAGCTGCCGCCCGAAGTTCAGGCGTCAGTTACCGGGCCGGAAGCGGCATTCGCCCTGATGACCGAAAAGACCAGCGTGATCAAGCGGCCGCTCATCGAATCGGACGGCCGGCTGCTGCTCGGCTTTAATGAAGCGGAATATGCGGAAGCATTACTGGCAGACTGAAAGAATACCGGCGTTCGGCCGGTTTTTCTTTTAGAAGTCGCCGATGAACATATCTTTGAAATGACTAAACCTTTTTTATGCTAAAGAATACCTTTCTTTCTGCCATGGTGCTGTTCGCCGGACTGGCTTCCGTTCACGGGCAGCAGGCTCCTGCCGGGCCGCAGAGTAATTATGATTATCACGCAGCCTTCGGGCCGTCTTTTTATGCCAACAACGGCGACGAGTTTCGTTCCGCCAGCGGGAAGCCGGGGCCGAACTACTGGCAGAACCGGGCCGACTACCAGCTGCGCGTATCGCTCGATGACAAGACTGACCGGATCTCGGGATCCGCAACGATCGCCTATACCAACAACAGCCCCGACGACATGGAGTTTCTGTGGTTCCAGCTCGATCAGAATGCCTATGAGAAGAACTCCCGGGGCGAAGCCATCATTCCCGTTACCGGCAGCCGGTACGGAAGCCAGGGCCAGCAGTTTGACGGCGGTTACAAGATCAGTTCTGTAAAGATCCTGTCTTCACAAAAAGGCCGCGTAACCGAAACGGAGGCTAAGTATTATATTAACGATACGCGGATGCAGGTTTACCTTCCGGCTGAGCTGAAGGGACGCGGCGGGAAGATCAGCCTGAAAATTGATTATTCGTTCCAGGTTCCGATAGAAGGATCGGACCGGCTGGGTATTCAGGAAACCAAAAACGGAAAGATCTATACGATCGCTCAGTGGTATCCGAGAGTGGCCGTGTATGATAATATCCAGGGCTGGAACACGCTGCCCTACACCGGTCCGGGAGAGTTTTACCTGGAATACGGCGACTTCGATATGTCAATTACTGCCCCGGCAAACCATATTGTAGTCGGTTCCGGCGAACTGCTGAATACCAGCGAAGTGTATACTGCTCAGCAACAGAAACGCTGGGCGTCCGCTGCAGCAAGCGATAAGACGGTAATGATCAGGTCGGCCGCAGAAGTGACCGACCCGGCTTCCCGGCCGGCCGGGAAAAACCAGCTGACCTGGAAGTTCAGGATCCGGAACGCCCGGGATGCCGCGTGGGCGTCGTCCGCCGCCTTCGTGATCGATGCAGCGAGAATAAACCTGCCCAGCGGCAAGAAGTCCATGGCCATTTCGGCCTATCCGGCGGAAAGCGCCGCGGACAGCGCCTGGGCCCGTTCGACGGAATATGTCCAGGCTTCCATAGCCTACAACTCCAAAAAATGGATGGAATACCCGTACCCGGCCGCTACCAACGTTGCCGGCATTGTAACCGGGATGGAATACCCGGGCATCGTATTCTGCGGCTGGAAGGATACCAGGGGCAACCTATGGGGAGTGACCGACCATGAGTTCGGCCATACCTGGTTCCCGATGATCGTGGGATCCAATGAACGCCAGTATGCCTGGATGGATGAAGGGTTTAACACATTCCTGAACAACTTCACCAGTATGGATTTCAACAACGGGGAGTACAAGCCGGGCGTCCCGGACATGCACCGGATGGCTCAGTTCCTGACCAGTCCGCGTATGGAGCCGGTACTCAGCCCGCCTGCTAACATGAAAGAATCAAGCATCGGTATCCTGGCCTATTTCAAACCGGCGCTCGGCCTGTCGATGCTGCGTGACGTGATCCTCGGTCCGGAACGTTTCGACCGGGCGTTTAAGACCTATATCGAAAGATGGGCGTACAAGCATCCTGCTCCGGACGACTTCTTCCGCACCATTGAAAACGTTGCGGGAGAGAACCTGAGCTGGTTCTGGCGCGGCTGGTTCATCAATAACTGGAGGCTTGATCAGGGGATCCGGTCCGTGAAATACGTAGAGGATGATCCGAAGAAGGGCGCGCTGATCACGATTGACAACCTGGAACAGATGGCCATGCCCGTTATTTTCGAAGTCCGTACCCAGGGCGGCAAGACCGAGCGGATCAACTTGCCGGCAGAAGTATGGGAAAGGAACAAGACATTCGTTTACCGGTACAAAGGCACCGGGGAACTTGAATCGGTTACGCTGGATCCGGACAAAGTACTTCCGGATCACAATCCGGCCAATAATGCCTGGCCGGTCAAAGAGACCAAATAGGATTTTCAGGTCTGTGCCGCCCGCCGGCACAGACCTGTTTATTCAGCATGAATCGAGTTCAGATGATTCTTCACGGCCTTCAGGTCTGTGTAGGTAACTTCCTCCCCCAGTGCAGCCCTGGCATCATGGGTTGATACGCCGGGATTCTCCGTCAGGAACTTAATGATGTTTTCTGCTTTCCTGCGGGGGACCAGTTCGAAGATTTCCACCTCTCCGGTTAAGATAAAGTTCGCCAGATGCCCTTCGACGGTACCCGTCGTGAGATTCCGGGAAGCCGCAATCTCAGTTATGGTCATTCCCTGCTTAAACAGCGTCAGCGACTCGGTTTTCGTATCGGTCTTCGGAGCTTTCGGGGCGGGTTCAAAAACTTCAAGGGTTCTCTGCAGATCGTGCTGAACGCAATAGGACCGGACCATTTCCAGGATATCTTCTCCGAATTGCCGGATCTTTACTTTTCCCATGCCCTTGATCGCGCCCAGTTCATATCCGTTGGTAGGCAGCAGCCTGATGATCTCCATCAGTGCCTTCTGCGGAAGGATCATATATACCGCGGCCCCCTGCTCCCGGGCCAGCCGGTCACGCCATGCCTTGAGCGTCCGGTAAAGTTCGGGGTGGGCGACCTTTGGCACCGCGGCCGGCGCAGGCATCTCAGCTGACTTAAGAGGCGCCTTCTTATAGTCCAACTCGGCATTGGACCGTGCCTTCAGGAACTCAAGCGTTTTGAAGCCCGTCCGGCAGGCCTTCAGGGCGGCGGACTTCAGGAAGACAGCCTTTCTCAGCGATTCGAATGCCTCATGAAGGGTTTCCCGCACCGCCTTGTTGTCGGATTCAAGGCTGATCCCGGTGACATTCGCGGAAATCGCAGTCCCGAGCTTTTCCAGGAAGTAGTCCGCGGCCTTCCGGATGCGCTCCTGCAGCACCTCGTTGTCCTCGGGAAGTGCCGGACCGGAAGCCAGGCTCAAAAGCTGGCGGGCAAACGATTGGCTGACGGCATAGATCTCCGATTCGGCCAGGGCCTGGACCGCCTTGATCTGGGCGGCGGTTTCGGGGATCAGCGAAGCCGCATGATCTTCCGCCGCCCGGTTGCAGTAGTACAGGCTGGTTTTCAGGGCCGAAAAATCGAACAGTTCCAGCAGCAGGTTCGTCTGAAAGGTGAACCGGGACTCGCGAAGCTGCTCGGCTCCCGGTGAGTTGTCATCTGCCTGGCGGGTATATTCAGCGACGGTTCCGTCGGTCCGCACACTTCGGGGAACCAGCGGAGATCGCAGCACCAGGCCTTCAAAGCTCTTGCACCGGCTGAGGGCTACGTAGACCTGTCCGTGGGCGAATGCCGCATTGGCGTCGATCACGGCCTTTTCGAACGTCAGTCCCTGGCTTTTGTGGATGGTGATCGCCCAGGCGAGTTTCAGGGGATACTGCGTGAAGGTTCCGATCACCTGTTCCCGGACCTCCCGGGTGCCGGGATCAAGTTCAAACTTGATATTACTCCATTCGAGAGGTTCCACGGCAATTTCACGGGTATCGCCCGGGCATTTCACATAGATGATATCATCCTGGATCCGGACCACCCTGCCGATCTTGCCGTTGTAAAAAAGGCGTTCCCGGGAAGCGTCGTTCTTGACAAACATGACCTGGCAGCCGATCTTGATCTCCAGCTCCTTTTCGGTAGGGTAGGAGAACTCAGGAAAGTCCTCATGAATGACGGCGCTGAATTTACTGGCCTTTCCCTTCAGCGCACGGAGCTTCTCCTCATTGATCTCCTGGGCGGTGTGGTTATGTGTGGTCAGGGTAATATATCCTTCATCGTCACCGGGACTGAAGTTTTCGATATACCGCTGATTCAGCTGTTGCAGGACAGTTTCATCGATTCTGTTCTCCCGGACCCGGTTCAGCAGATCAATGAACCCCGGATCCGACTGGCGGTAAATGTGGTTCAGCTGGATACTGACCGGGGAAGTTTGCGATAAGGCTCTGCTGCTGAAAAAGTAGAGGTTCGGGTAATAGTCCTTCAGGATCCGCCAGTCGTCTTCCCGGACCACGGGCGCCAGCTGGTGCAGGTCGCCGATCATCAGGAGCTGCACGCCGCCGAAAGGTTTGTTCCGGTCCCTGAACCGGCGCAGCACCTCGTCGATGCCGTCGAGCAGGTCTGCCCGCACCATACTGATCTCATCGATGACCAGCAGGTCCAGGCTTTTGATGACGCTGATGCGTTCGGCGCTGAATTTCCGGTTCCGGACTTCTTCGGACCGGTTGTCGGGGACATGGGGGCCGAAAGGAAGCTGGAAAAACGAATGAATGGTCACGCCGCCGGCATTGATGGCGGCCACACCGGTCGGTGCGACGATCGCCATCCGCTTCAGGGACGTCTTTCGCAGGTTGTGGAGGAAGGTGGTTTTTCCGGTTCCCGCCTTTCCGGTCAAAAAGATATTCCTGTCCGTAAACTGAACAAAGTTATAGGCCAGGTCAAGCTGGGTATTTTCACTCATCATCGGTCCCTGCAATATTACGGAAACTGTCAGCGGTTCCGGTCGGCCTTAAGTAATTAGTGGTAAATTAGCTGCACCTTTGTATCGGGGCCCGCGCCATATAAGGCGGCGGATCTGCCGGCCGGCCCGCTGCGGCCCGTGCCAGGCGGTAAATATTTTCGTCCAACCGCTTGAAAATCACAAATTAACTTCCTACTTTTGCAAGCCCAATTTAGGGAAAGAATATTTAAAGGAAATTTTTAACCAAAAAAAGTAAATGCCTACTATTCAACAATTAGTTAGGAAAGGTAGAGTAGCTCTGGAGGATAAGAGTAAATCCCCAGCGTTGGACAGCTGTCCACAGCGAAGAGGCGTGTGTACCCGTGTATACACCACTACCCCTAAAAAACCAAACTCAGCGATGCGTAAAGTTGCCCGTGTACGTTTAACCAACGGAAAAGAGGTGAATGCCTACATTCCGGGTGAAGGTCACAACCTGCAGGAGCACTCGATCGTGTTAATCCGCGGTGGTCGTGTTAAAGACTTACCAGGTGTACGTTACCACATCATCCGTGGAGCATTAGATACTTCAGGTGTTGCCGGTCGTAACCAACGTCGTTCTAAATATGGTACAAAACGCCCTAAACCAGGACAAGCAGCTGCGGCTCCTGCAAAAGGTAAAAAGAAATAAGGAGGAATAAGAAATGAGAAAGTCAAAACCAAAAAAGAGAATCATTCTTCCTGATCCTAAGTTCAACGACGTGATGGTAACACGTTTTGTGAACAACATGATGTACGACGGAAAGAAGTCCATCGCATATAGCATTTTTTACGACGCTGTTGAACTGGTAGAAAAAAGAACCAGCGAAAACGGACTGGAGCAGTGGAAAAAAGCATTGAACAATGTAATGCCTGCTGTTGAGGTTAAGTCACGCCGGGTAGGTGGTGCCAACTTCCAGGTTCCTACCGAAGTTCGTCCTGAGCGTAAGATCGCTTTGGGTATGAAATGGCTGATCAGCTACTCCCGCCGCCGTGGTGAGAAAACCATGATGGAGAAACTGGCCGGTGAGATCATTTCTGCTGCCAAGGGTGAAGGTGCTGCCGTAAAGAAGAAAGAAGATACCCACAAGATGGCGGAAGCTAACAAAGCCTTCTCACACTTCAGGTTCTAATCTAAGGATTGCACAGATTTTGATGGTTATACCTGGTATAACCATTTACTAATCAGAGAAATCAAGAAAATGTCAAGAGATTTAAAATTCACAAGAAATATCGGGATCGCTGCTCACATTGATGCAGGTAAAACGACAACTACTGAGCGTATCCTGTATTATGCAGGTGTGAACCACAAGATCGGTGAGGTGCACGAAGGTGCGTCCACCATGGACTGGATGGTTCAGGAAGCAGAACGCGGTATAACCATCACGTCTGCGGCTACCACCGTATTCTGGAACTACCGGAACAATAAATACCAGGTTAACGTCATCGATACCCCGGGACACGTGGACTTTACCGTAGAGGTAAACCGTTCGCTTCGTGTACTGGACGGATTGGTGTTCCTGTTCTCTGCGGTTGATGGTGTTGAGCCTCAGTCTGAGACGAACTGGCGTCTGGCAAACAACTATAACGTTCCCCGGATCGGTTTCGTAAATAAAATGGACCGTTCAGGTGCTGACTTCCTTAAAGTTGTTAAGCAGGTTCGTGAAATGCTGGGCAGCCACGCGGTGCCTCTTCAGATTCCGATCGGTTCTGAAGACCAGTTCAAAGGTGTGGTTGACCTGATCAACTTCCGTGGTATCGTCTGGAACGAACACGATAAGGGAATGACCTTCACTGAGGTGCCTATCCCGGATGACCTGCTTGAAGAAGCTACTGAGTGGAGAGAAAAGTTGCTGGAAGCAGTAGCTGAGTACGATGAGTCCCTGATGGAGAAATTCTTCGACGACCCTTCTCAGATCACTGAGCGCGAGGTTCTGGACGCATTGCGTCAGGCTACCCTTGCCGGTAAGATCGTTCCGATGACCTGCGGTTCATCGTTCAAAAATAAAGGTGTGCAGACCATGCTTGATTACGTGATGGAATTACTTCCTTCACCGATGGATCAGGAAGCGATCACCGGGACAGACCCGAACACGGGTGCTGAAGTATCCCGTAAACCGGATGTTAAAGAACCGTTCTCTGCACTGGCGTTCAAAATTGCAACGGATCCGTTCGTAGGCCGTCTTTGCTTCATCCGGGTTTATTCCGGAAATCTCGAAGCAGGTTCCTACGTATACAACGCACGGTCTGAAAACAAGGAGCGTATATCCCGTATCTTCCAGATGCACGCAAACAAGCAAAACCCGATCCCTAACGTTGGGGCCGGAGATATCGCTGCGGTAGTTGGATTCAAGGATATCAAAACCGGAGATACCCTGTGTGATGAGAAAAACCCGATCGTTCTGGAATCCATGCAGTTCCCTGAGCCGGTTATCGGTCTTGCGATCGAGCCTAAAACCCAGGCTGATATGGACAAACTCGGTCTTGCACTGGGGAAACTTGCAGAAGAAGATCCGACCTTCCAGGTTAAAACCGATGAGGATACCGGTCAAACCGTTATCTCAGGTATGGGTGAGCTTCACCTTGATATCATCATGGACCGTCTGAAACGCGAGTTCAAGGTGGAAGTTAACCAGGGTGCGCCTCAGGTTGCTTATAAAGAGGCCATCACCGGTACTGTTCAGCACCGTGAGACCTACAAAAAGCAAACCGGTGGTCGTGGTAAGTTCGCTGATATCCAGGTGATCATTTCCCCGGTTGACGAAGGTAAGTCGGGTCTGCAGTTTGAAAATGAAATTGTCGGTGGTGCGATCCCTCGTGAATACATTCCTTCTGTACAAAAAGGATTCGAAGCTTCCATGAGCAATGGTGTGCTTGCAGGATTCCCAGTAACAGACATGAAGGTTCGCCTGATCGACGGTTCATTCCACGCAGTCGATTCAGACTCTTTATCTTTCGAAATTGCAGCACGTTCTGCTTTCCGTGAGGCATTGCCGAAATGTAAGCCGGTTCTGATGGAGCCGATCATGAAGATCGAGGTTCTTACTCCGGAAGAAAACATGGGTGATGTCATGGGTGACCTTAACCGTCGTCGCGGCCAGCTTCAGGGTATGGATACCCGTGCCGGTGCGCAGGTTATCAAAGCCCTGGTTCCGCTTTCTGAGATGTTTGGTTATGTAACCCAGTTACGTACCATTACTTCAGGTCGTGCGACTTCAACCATGGAGTTCGATCACTACGAGCCGGCGCCTAGAAACGTTCAGGACGAAGTGATTGCCAAAGCTAAAGGTAAAGTAAACGCATAAGTAACCGTATAGGCAGGTGTTGAACGGTACAGCCGTTCAGCACCCGCATTATACCATAAAGTCTTTACGTCCGGTAAAAAATAGCTCTTACCGGGGGTAGTAACTAAAAATAAAAATGAGCCAAAGAATCAGAATCAAATTGAAATCTTACGATTACAACCTGGTTGACAAATCAGCAGAAAAGATCGTAAAAACCGTTAAGCCTACAGGTGCAGTTGTCAGCGGACCTATTCCGCTTCCGACCGAGAAAAAAATCTTCACTGTTTTGCGTTCACCGCACGTGAACAAGAAAGCACGTGAGCAGTTCCAGTTATGCGCTTACAAACGTTTATTGGACATCTACAGTTCAAATTCAAAAACTGTTGATGCGCTGATGAAACTTGAGTTGCCTAGTGGAGTTGAAGTAGAGATCAAGGTGTAACTTGAAGGTCTGATAAGATTAAAACCCTGCAGGAGTCCCCTGCAGGGTTTTTTTGTGGTGCGTGTTTAGTCTTTCGTCTTGCGCTTCACTTCGCCGTCCTCGTCGATCTTGATTTTCGTATCGCCGTCTTTGATCTTCGCGTCGCCGTCTTTCTCGGTCTTGACCTTGTAGTCGTCGCCCTTCTTGAACTTCATATCGCCGTCCTCTGCTTTCAGTTTGCTGTCGGCTCCCTTGATCTTGATCTCGTCACCGTCGATTTCTACCTTTTCAGGATTGAAATCCCAGGTGCCGTTCGAGCGGATCAGCTGATTGTTGACGACGACCCCGGTCCTGAACAGGGTATCGCCGGTCCTGGTGTTCACATAGAACCGGACCGGATCGCCGGAGATGCTGTCAATCGCTTTTCCGCTTTCTTTGTCCGGAATAACATACACATCTTTGCCGGTCTCGAGGTTGACATACTCACCGGGCACGACGCCGGCAGCTTCTGCGGAAGCAGTCTCGGTTACTCCTGAATCACTGTTTTTGTGGTCGTTTGCGCTGTTATTGCAGGCCGAGACCGCCAGGGTCGCGGAAATTGCAGATAGGATGAATAACTTTTTCATAGGTTAAATTTTAGTGCGTTTCCTGATATAAGACAAATTCGCTGCCAACCGCAGGGATCAGTCCGGCCCGGAGGATGCAGCCCGAGTAATGACCGGCAGAAAAAGCTTGCAGACGCTTACTGAAAACGGGAGTCAGGAGGCCTGTGAATGCAGTCCGGATCGGGGAGGGGAAAGGCGGGGTTTCGGAAGCGAAGTGGCTCTGAATCAGAATTCAGATTATGCAAATACTTTAAAAAATAACTTCCTCACTCTTTGATATTTAATGTATTGTTTCTATCTTTGCCCTCCCTTAATAGGGATTACTATGCCTTGAACGAAGCCCTACTGCTTCGATGGGCGCAAAAGAAAACTAAGAAAATGTCAGGAATTATTGGAAAAAAAGTAGGAATGACCAGCATTTTCGACGCCGAGGGGAGAAACATCCCATGTACGGTGATCGAGGCTGGCCCTTGCGTTGTAACGCAGGTTCGTACCGCTGAGAAAGATGGTTACGAGGCAGTTCAGTTGGGTTTCGATGAGAAAAAAGAGAAAAACACAACTGCTGCATTGAAAGGTCATTTCTCGAAAGCGAACACAACTCCGAAGCGTAAGCTTGTTGAGTTCAAAACGTTCGAAGACGAGAAAAGTTTAGGTGACACAGTTACTGTGGAGATCTTTGCTGAAGGCGATTTCGTAGATGTCGTCGGTACTTCAAAAGGTAAAGGTTTCCAGGGTGTTGTAAAACGTCACGGATTCGGTGGTGTGGGTATGCAGACTCACGGTCAGCACAACAGGTTAAGAGCTCCTGGTTCACTGGGTGCATCTTCATGGCCTTCACGTGTATTCAAAGGAATGCGCATGGCGGGCCGTACCGGTGGTGCTCGTGTAAAAGTTCAAAACTTACAGATTTTGAAAGTATACCCAGAGCAAAATTTAATTGTAGTTAGCGGTTCTGTTCCGGGAGCTAAAGGTTCTTACGTAATCGTTGATAAATAACATGGAAGTTAACGTAGTAAATATTTCAGGTAAAGAGACAGGTGCCAAGGTGCAACTTCCTGAAGCGATTTTTGGTATTGAACCAAACGATCACGCGATCTACTTAGACGTAAAGCAGTACTTAGCGAATCAGCGCCAGGGTACTCACAAGTCTAAGCAGCGTAATGAGATTGCCGGATCAACCCGTAAATTATATAAACAAAAAGGTACTGGTGGTGCCCGTGCCGGTAACATCAAATCGCCATTGTTCAACGGTGGTGGTCGTGTATTCGGTCCTCAGCCACGTGATTATAGCTTTAAGCTGAACAAGAAGCTTAAAGCGTTAGCCCGTAAATCAGCGCTGTCCTACAAAGCAAAAGATAACAACATCGTCGTTTTGGAAGACTTCAGCTTCGACACTGTAAAAACGAAAAACTACGCTAAGCTTTTAGCGGACGTAAACGTCGCTGCAGAGAAAACCCTGTTGGTATTACCGGCTGCAAATAATAATGTTTATTTATCAAGCAGAAATTTAAAGAAAGCGAAAGTGTTGACCGCTGATCAGTTGAGTACTTATGACATTCTGAACGCAGGTAAACTTTTGTTAACGACAGGTTCTGTTAAAACATTGGAGGAGGCATTTGCCAAGTAATATGGAAATTTTAAAGAAACCCATTTTAACAGAAAAAGCAACCGGCTTAACCGACAAGTTAAACCGCTACGCTTTCAAATGTGACCACAGAGCGAACAAATTGCAGATCAAGAAAGCAATTGAGCAAATGTATGGTGTGAACATCCAGGCGGTGAACACCATGGTGGTATTCGGTAAAACAAAAACACGTAACACCAAGACCGGTATCGTATCCGGAAACGCGGCTAAATACAAGAAAGCCATCGTTACGTTGAATGAAGGTGAAACTATTGACTTTTACAGCAATATTTAATTAGAACATGGCAGTTAGAAGATTTAAACCGGTTACCCCTGGTACTCGTTTCCGCGTTGGAGGCGATTATTCAGATGTGACTACCAACGTACCAGAAAAATCGTTAGTAGTTTCTATCAAGAAATCAGGTGGTAGAAATCACTCCGGTAAAATGACTATGCGTTATCTCGGTGGGGGACATAAAAAGTCATACCGATTGATTGATTTTAAACGCGATAAACACAATATCCCCGCAACAGTTGCCACAATTGAGTACGATCCAAACCGTACTGCTCGTATTGCCCTTGTAAACTATGCTGATGGAGAGAAGAGATACATCATCGCTCCTGCAGGTTTAACGGTGGGTCAGACCATCATCTCTGGTGATGCAGTAGCTCCGGAAGTTGGAAATGCTCTTCCATTAAAAAGTATCCCTCTTGGTTCGATCATCCACAACATCGAATTGAACCCAGGTCAGGGCGCGTCTATCGCTCGTTCTGCAGGTACTTATGCACAGCTTTCAGCTCGTGATGGTAAGTATGCGATTATCAAATTGCCTTCAGGCGAAACCCGTATGATCCTTTCTACTTGTATCGCTACTATCGGTAGTGTATCCAATGCAGAGAAATCAAATGAGGTGCTTGGTAAAGCCGGACGTAAACGCTGGTTAGGTATCCGCCCTCGCGTTCGTGGTGTTGCCATGAACCCGGTAGATCACCCTATGGGTGGTGGTGAAGGTAGATCATCCGGTGGTCACCCACGTTCACGTAAAGGTTTACTGGCCAAAGGCTACAAAACCCGCGATAAGAAGAAAACGTCTGATCGTTACATTATTGAGAGGAGGAAAAAATAATAATGGCTCGTTCAATTAAAAAAGGACCGTATATCGACCACAACCTTCTGAAAAAGGTTGATACAATGAATGACAGCAGCAAAAGAACTGTCATCAAAACCTGGTCACGCAGATCAATGATTTCTCCGGATTTCGTAGGTCATACTTTCGCAGTGCATAACGGAAATAAATTCATTCCGGTGTATGTAACTGAAAACATGGTTGGTCACAAGTTGGGAGAATTTGCTCCAACCAGAACATTTAGAGGTCACGCTGAAAAGAAAAAATAAGCAATGGAAGCAGTAGCAAAATTAAACAATTGCCCTACGTCACCTCGTAAGATGAGACTGGTTGTAGATCTTATCCGTGGCGAGCGTGTAGAGAAAGCGTTATACATTTTAAAGTATACGAATAAAGAGGCTGCAATCAGAGTTGAGAAACTTTTGTTGTCAGCGATCAAAAACTGGGAGGCCAAGAATGAGGGTCAGCGCCCTGAGGATAACCAGTTATATGTAAAAACAGTGTTTGTAGATGGTGGTCGTCAGCTGAAAAGACTGAGACCTGCACCTCAGGGCCGTGGTTACAGAATCCGCAAGCGTTCCAATCACGTAACTCTTGTAGTTGATGCAAAAAATGTTGAATCTCAAGCTAATTAAGGAGAAAAATGGGACAAAAAGCACATCCAATAGGTAACAGATTAGGAATCATCAAAGGTTGGGATTCTAACTGGTTCGGTGGCAACAACTACTCCGATAAATTAGTTGAGGACGAAAAGATCAGAAAATATATCGCTGCCCGTATTTCTAAAGGTGGTGTATCTAAAGTTGTGATCGAACGTACGCTGAAACGTATCACCGTAACGATCCACACTGCCCGTCCGGGTATCGTGATCGGTAAAGGTGGTCAGGAAGTGGATCGTCTGAAGGAAGAGCTGAAAAAGCTTACCAAGAAAGACGTTCAGATCAACATTTTCGAGATCAAACGCCCTGAGCTTGACGCTCAGCTGGTGGGTGAAGGTATCGCAAAACAGCTTGAGGCTCGTATTTCTTTCCGTCGTGCAATGAAAACCAGCATCGCATCAACCATGCGTATGGGTGCCGAGGGTATCAAAGTGATGACTTCTGGTCGTCTGGGTGGTGCCGAGATGGCGCGTACCGAGCAGTACAAAGAGGGAAGAATTCCGTTACATACTTTCCGTGCTGATATTGATTACGCACTGGCAGAAGCTCATACCACTTACGGTAAGATCGGTATCAAGGTCTGGATCTGTAAAGGTGAGGTTTACGGTAAACGTGATCTTTCCCCTAACATCGGTCAGACTACCGGCGTAAGAGGCAGAGGCGAAGGCGCGGCTGCATTTGCAGGCGATCGTCGCGGCGGCGACAGACGCGGTGGTGAAAGACGCGGTGATAACCGTGGTGGTCAGGGCCGTGGAGGTCAGAACCGTGGTGGCCAGGGACGTGGCGGTGATAACCGTGGCGGACAGGGCGGCGGCTTCAGAGGAAAGAAATAATAGATTTTTAGACATCGTTTTACGATAAAAGAATACGAACATGTTACAGCCAAAAAGAACGAAGTTCAGAAAGATGCAGAAGGGAAAAATGAAAGGTTTAGCCACCCGTGGCGCTGAACTTTCATTTGGATCTTTTGGAATCAAATCATTAGAACCGGCATGGATCACCAGCCGTCAGATCGAAGCTGCTCGTATCGCGGTTACCCGTTATATGAAACGTGAAGGTCAGGTGTGGATCCGCATTTTCCCTGACAAACCCGTAACCAAGAAACCAGCCGAAGTACGGATGGGTAAAGGTAAGGGTGCTCCGGAATACTGGGTTGCAGTTGTCAGACCAGGCCGTATGATTTTTGAAGCTGAAGGTGTGCCTTTAGAAATTGCTAAAGAGGCATTACGTTTAGCCGCTCAGAAGCTTCCAGTACAAACCAAATTTGTGGTACGTAGAGATTACGTAGAAGCATAATTATCTCTAAAAGAGGAAAAAAGAAAAAAGATGAAAAACTCAGAAATTTTAGAGCTATCAACTGAAGAGATTGTTTCCCGCATCGGCGAGGAGAAAGCTAATCTCACCAAATTAAAATTTGCGCATGCAGTTTCTGCCATTGAGAATCCAACTCGCATAAATAAGGTAAGAAAAGACATCGCACGTTTGAATACAGAATTGACTAAGCGTAAAGCAGCTGAAGCTGCCGAAAAACAGTCCGCTTCTGAAACTGAATAATTTTAGAGTCGAAATGGAAAGAAAATTAAGAAAAACCCGTATCGGGATGGTAGTTAGTAACAAGATGGACAAGTCCATCGTCGTTACCGTAGAGCGGAAAGTAAAACACCCGATCTATGGAAAATTCGTGAAGAAAACTACCAAATTCATGGCTCATGACGAAAGCAACAATTGTGGTATCGGTGATACCGTGTTGATTATGGAGACTCGTCCGCTGAGTAAAACCAAAAACTGGAGATTAGTTGAAATTTTAGAAAGGGCTAAGTAACATGGTACAACAGGAATCAAGACTGAATGTTGCTGACAACAGCGGAGCTAAAGAAGTTTTAGTGATCCGTGTTCTGGGCGGTACCGGAAAGCGTTATGCATCTGTAGGTGACAAAGTAGTTGTTACCGTTAAGAGTGCTATACCTTCTGGAAACGTCAAAAAAGGTACTGTTTCAAAAGCAGTAGTTGTCAGAACTAAAAAAGAAGTAAGACGTAAAGATGGGTCTTACATCCGTTTCGACGATAACGCAGCTGTATTGCTTAATAACCAGGACGAACCACGTGGTACACGTATCTTCGGCCCGGTAGCTCGTGAGTTGCGTGAGAAACAATTCATGAAAATTGTATCATTAGCACCGGAGGTATTGTAAAATGGGAAATATTAAGAATACACAACCTAAATTGAAGATCCGTAAAGGTGACCTGGTACAAGTTATGGCCGGTGACTCCAAAGGAAAACAAGGTAAGGTTTTAGAAGTACTGTTGAAAGAAAACAGGGCTGTTGTGGAAGGCGCTAACCAGGTATCCAAGCATACTAAACCTAGTGCAACTAATCCCAATGGTGGTATCATTAAAAAAGAGGCTCCTATTCATGTTTCTAACCTGATGGTGGTGGATGCTAAAACTGGCAAACCAAGCCGTGTAGGTAAAACGAAAAATGCGGAAGGAAAATCAGTTCGTATAGCTAAAAAATCTGGGGAGGAAATTAAGTAATGTCTTACGTACCAAGATTAAAATCAAAATATAAAGAGGATATCCGTACCGCTCTGAAAGAGAAGTTTCAGTATAAAAGCGTAATGCAGGTTCCTAAGCTGGAGAAGATTTCGATCAATCAGGGTGTTGGTGGTGCTACTACTGACAAGAAACTGATCGATAACGCGATCAAGGAACTCACTACGATCACCGGTCAGCTGGCGATTGCGGCGAAGTCTAAAAAAGATATCTCCAACTTCAAGTTGCGTAAAGGTATGCCGGTAGGTGTACGTGTTACATTGCGTGATAACAACATGTATGAGTTCCTGGATCGTCTGATCTCAGTTGCTCTTCCGCGTATCCGTGACTTCAAGGGGATCAATGACAAGGGATTCGATGGCCGTGGTAACTACACGCTGGGTATCTCTGAGCAGATCATTTTCCCTGAGATCAACATCGACCAGATCAATAAGATCATGGGTATGGATATCACGTTCGTGACTTCTGCCAAGACCGATGTTGAGGCACTTGAGTTACTGAAACAATTTGGTTTACCATTCAAAAATCAAAATACAAATGGCTAAAGAAGGTATTAAAGCACGTGAAGTAAAACGTGCCAGATTAGTTGCCAAATACGCTGACAAAAGAGAGGCGTTAAAAGCTGCCGGCGATTACGAAGCTTTGGATAAATTACCAAAAAATGCTTCTCCGGTTCGGCTGCACAACCGTTGCAAGTTAACTGGCCGTCCGCGTGGATATATGCGTCAGTTTGGAATCTCCCGGGTTACCTTCCGTGAGATGGCTCTTGCGGGCAAGATCCCGGGGGTTAAGAAAGCAAGCTGGTAGTTCGCATAGTGTCATATTCAAAAGTAAAATTCAAAACCGGGCTCAAATCCGTTTTGAATTTTTACTTTTGCGCTTTGAATTTTAAATTTTAACCGATGGAAGGTCGTCCCGGTGAACGGGAAGGAAACCGCCATCACAAACAATTATAATGAATACAGATCCAATAGCAGATTATCTTACGAGAGTAAGGAATGCCATCAAGGCCAACCACAGGGTTGTAGAAATTCCTGCATCAAACCTCAAAAAGGAAATGACTAAAGTACTTTTTGATAAAGGTTACATCGCGAACTATAAGTTTGACGATAACAATGTTCAGGGCACCATCAAGATCGCTCTGAAATATCATCCGATAACTAAAGTTCCTGCTATTCGCACCATTACACGTGTGAGTAAGCCTGGTTTGAGAAAGTATGCAGGTGTAGACAAAATGCCACGTGTTTTAAATGGTTTAGGGATTGCCATCCTGTCTACTTCCAAAGGTGTTATGACCGACAAGGAAGCTAGAAACTTGAACATCGGCGGTGAAGTTTTATGTTACGTTTATTAATCAAGGAGGATTAAGATGTCAAGAGTAGGAAAAGCCCCTATCGCTATCCCGGCTGGAGTAACCGTTTCAGTTTCTGCTGAGAACGAGGTTTCAGTAAAGGGTCCAAAAGGAACATTAACTCAGAAGGTAGATTCAGATATCACAGTTTCGCAGGAAGATGGTAACATCCTTGTTCAGCGTCCTTCTGATCAAAAACGCCACAAAGCCCTTCACGGCTTATACCGGGCGTTAATAAATAATATGGTTGTCGGTGTAACCGAAGGATACAAGGTTCAGCAGGAGTTGGTTGGTGTGGGTTACCGTGCCACCAATACAGGCAACACCCTGGATCTGGTTCTTGGATATTCTCACCACTATGTGTTTGAGCTTCCGACAGAGATCAAGGTTACGACCACTGCCGAAAAAGGTAAGAACCCAACCATTATTTTAGAAAGTATCGACAAGCAGTTGTTAGGGCAGGTAGCGGCCAAGATCCGTTCATTACGTGCTCCTGAGCCATATAAAGGTAAAGGTATCAAGTTTGTTGGTGAGGAATTAAGAAGAAAAGCAGGTAAATCAGCATCTAAGAAGTAATCATCATGGCAGGAATAAAATTATCTCGCAGAGAGCGAATTAAAAAAGGAATCAGAAAGAGATTAACCGGTTCTGCTGAGCGTCCACGTTTGTCTGTTTACAGAAGCAACAAAGGGATCTATGCTCAAATCATTGATGATACAACTGGTAAAACTCTCGTTTCAGCATCATCTTTAGCAAAGGATTTTGCAGCGAACGGTAACAAATCAGAACAATCAAAAGCTGTTGGTAAGACAGTTGCGGAGAAAGCAATAGCTGCTGGTATCAGCCAGGTAGTGTTTGATCGTAACGGGTACCTGTACCACGGTCGTGTAAAGTCCCTGGCGGATGGTGCACGCGAAGCTGGTTTAAATTTTTAATCTGAATTAGAGATGTCAACAATCAATATAAAAAGAGTAAAATCAAGCGAGATCGAATTAAAAGACCGCTTAGTTAGCATCCAGCGTGTTGCCAAAGTTACCAAGGGTGGTCGTACCTTCAGTTTCTCAGCTATCGTAGTGGTAGGTGATGAGAACGGGGTTGTCGGTTACGGCCTGGGTAAAGCCAAAGAGGTTACCGAGGCGATCGCGAAAGGTATCGATGATGCCAAAAAGAATCTGGTTAAAGTTCCTGTGATCAACGGAACTGTACCTCATGAACAATACGGTAAATACTCCGGAGGTTTTGTATTCATCAAACCTGCTGCGAACGGTACTGGTGTAATTGCTGGTGGTGCGATGCGTGCGGTACTTGAGAGTGCCGGTATTCACAACGTATTGGCCAAGTCAAAAGGATCATCTAACCCGCACAACGTGGTTAAGGCGACTGTTTCCGCATTAGCGCAAATGCGCGATGCCTATACTGTAGCTCAGACCCGTGGCGTTGATTTAAATAAAGTTTTTAACGGATAATCATCATGGCGAAGATCAGAGTAACACAGATTAAAAGCGTTATCGACAGAAGCGAGCGCCAGAAAAAGACCATGCAGGCATTGGGTTTGACTAAAATTAACCAGGCTGTTGAGGTTGAGGCTACCCCGTCCATCATCGGGATGGTAAGAAAAGTTAATCATTTAGTAGCAGTAGAAAGTATTTAACATGAACTTAAGTAATTTAAAACCTGCAGAAGGTTCAACCAAAAATAGAAAGCGGATCGGTCGGGGTACCGGTTCAGGCCGTGGTGGTACATCAACCCGTGGTCACAAGGGAGCTGGATCCCGTTCAGGTACCAGCACCAAAATCGGATTCGAGGGTGGTCAGATGCCATTGCAGCGTCGCTTGCCTAAGGTTGGTTTCAAGAATATCAACCGCGTGGAGTATGTGGGTATCAACCTGGATGCTTTACAGGGGTTAGCTGAGAAGTTCAATCTTACAACGATTGATTTCGATACATTCAGAGAACACGGTTTAGCTTCAAAAAACGATTTGATCAAGATCTTGGGAAGGGGTGAAGTGAAAACTAAATTAGAAGTTAAAGCTCATGCATTCTCTGCTACTGCACAACAAGCTATTGAAGCTGCTGGCGGAGCAATCGTTAAATTGTAATAGATGAAGAAGCTATTCACTACCTTATCCAATATTTGGAAGATAGATGATTTAAGAGTGCGTATTTTAAACACACTCTTATTCCTTTTGATTTACCGCGTTGGTTCTTTTATCGCCCTTCCGGGCGTTAATCCCAACGTATTAAAGACTGAAGCTAGAGAAGGATTACTTGGCCTGCTGAATATGTTTGCCGGGGGATCCTTCTCTCGTGCTTCCATTTTTGCGTTAGGGGTAATGCCTTACATCTCTGCCTCGATCGTCGTGCAGTTATTGGGTATCGCTGTTCCAACCTTCCAGAAAATGCAGAAGGAGGGTGAGAGCGGCCGTAAGAAACTGAACCAGATCACCAGGTACCTGACCGTGGCCATCACGCTGCTTCAGGCTGCTGCCTATGCACGGACTCAGATCAGTGCCGATGCGAAGCTGCTGGGTGAGCCGTTGTTCATGATCTCTTCCATGTTCGTACTTACCGCCGGAACGCTATTTGTCATGTGGCTTGGTGAGAAGATCACGGATAAGGGAATCGGTAACGGTATCTCCCTGATCATCATGGTCGGTATCATTGCCCAGCTGCCGAGCGGAATCCTGCAGGAGTTCACATCAAGAATCGGCGGAAACGGCGGGTTGATTCCATTTATCGTGGAGCTTGCAGCGCTGTTCTTCGTGGTGATCTTCACCATCCTGATCGTTCAGGGTACCCGTAAGATTCCGGTTCAGTACGCCAAGAAGATCGTCGGTAACAAGCAGTACGGCGGTGTTCGTCAGTACATTCCCCTTAAGGTGAATGCTGCAGGCGTTATGCCGATCATCTTCGCCCAGGCGATCATGTTCATCCCTGCGACCATCGGCCAGTTCTTCCCCGGAGCACAGTCCGGGTTCCTGACGTCCCTGAGCAATTACACTTCGGTGGCCTATAACCTGACGTTTGCGGTCATGATCATCGCCTTCACATTCTTCTACACTGCGATCACGGTGAACCCGACGCAGATGTCTGACGATATGAAGAAGAACGGTGGTTTTATCCCGGGTATCAAGCCGGGTATCGCGACCGGGAACTACATCGATGCGGTAATTTCGAACATTACGCTTCCGGGATCCATTTTCCTGGCGATCATTGCGATACTTCCATCGATTGCGACCTTACTGGGCGTTAACAGCCAGTTTGCGCATTTCTATGGCGGAACATCATTATTGATTCTGGTGGGTGTGGTTTTGGATACCTTGCAACAGGTAGAGAGTCATTTGCTGATGCGTCACTATGACGGATTGATGAAGACAGGAAGAATCAAGGGACGTACCGCGGTTGCTGCTGGCACAGGCCCTGCAATCTAGTTAGTATAATGCCAAAGTTTCTTTATAAGTCTGCTGAACAGATCGAGTTAATCAGACAAAGTTCTTTACTTCTTTCGAAGACCAACGCAGAGATTGCCAAGGTGATCCGTCCGGGCATCACAACGATGCAGCTGGATCAGATCGCAGAAACATTCATCCGTGACAACGGGGGAATCCCGGCATTCAAAAATTATAGCGGCTTTCCGAGTTCACTATGTATTTCGGTGAACGACCAGGTAGTTCATGGCTTCCCAGGAAGCTATGAACTGCAGGAAGGCGATATTGTTTCCGTGGACTGCGGGGTGAGCCTCAATGACTATATTTCGGATTCGGCTTATACCTTTCCGGTAGGTGAGGTGAGTGAGGAGGTCAGGAAGCTGCTGCAGGTTACGCAGGAGTGCCTTGCCCTGGGAATCGAGAAGGCGGTCGTCGGCAACCGTGTCGGTGATATCGGTTACGCCGTTCAGGAACATGCTGAGAAGAATGGTTTTGGCGTGGTGAAGGAACTGGTAGGTCATGGTGTCGGCATCAAGCTGCACGAGAAGCCGGAAGTTCCGAGTTACGGCAAACGGGGTGTCGGCGTGAAGCTGGAAGAAGGAATGGTCATCGCGATCGAGCCGATGATCAATATGGGACGCGCTGGTGTCAAGTTCTGGAAGGACGGCTGGACGGTCAGTACCGTAGACGCCAAGCCATCAGCGCACTTTGAGCATACGGTTGCGGTCAGAAAGGGCAAGGCGGATGTGCTGACTACCTTTGACTTCATCGAAGAAGTTTTAAAACAAAAAAATTAAAATATAAAATTTTTTATTTAATTTTGCGCTCCCGTACAAGTGGGTGTAAGTAAATAAAAATCAAATTGATATATGGCTAAACAGTCCTCGATTGAACAAGACGGAATAATTAGAGAAGCATTATCGAATGCAATGTTTCGGGTTGAATTGGAGAACGGACATGAGATTATAGCCCATATTTCAGGTAAGATGCGGATGCATTACATCAAGATCTTACCTGGTGATAAGGTTAAACTTGAAATGTCGCCTTATGACTTAACAAAAGGCAGAATAACTTATAGATATAAATAAGATGAAGGTTAGAGCATCCATCAAAAAACGCAGCGCTGATTGCAAGATTATTCGTCGTAAAGGCAAGCTGTTTGTGATTAACAAGAAAAACCCTAAGTATAAACAACGTCAGGGATAGGAAAACATTGACCTGATCAGGAATTCATACCGAGTCAGTCAATCAATCATTAAATAAAATTATGGCAAGGATATCAGGTATTGATTTACCAAGAAACAAAAGAGGAGAGATCGGACTTACTTACATTTTCGGTATCGGCAGAGCTACAGCGCAAAGCATATTAGATCAGGCTGGTATTGATTACAGTGTAAAAGTACAAGACTGGACCGATGAACAGTTAGCCGCAATCCGTGGTATCATCAACGATCAGATCAAAGTTGAAGGTGCTCTGCGTTCTGAAGTTCAATTGAACATCAAACGTTTGATGGATATTGGATGCTACCGTGGTTTACGTCACCGTAAGGGACTTCCGGTACGTGGTCAGAGAACCAAGAACAACTCTCGTACCCGTAAAGGAAAACGTAAGACCGTTGCAAACAAGAAAAAGGCTACTAAATAATAATTGACAGGAAATGGCTAAGACTAAAAAAGTAACCAAAAAGCGTATTGTCGTGATTGAGCCGGTGGGTCAGGCACACATCAACGCTACATTCAATAACATCATCGTAACCTTGACAAACAACCAGGGTCAGGCAATTTCCTGGTCGTCTGCTGGTAAGATGGGTTTCAAAGGTTCTAAGAAGAACACTCCATATGCTGCGTCCCAGGCCGCTTCAGACTGCGGTAAAGTTGCATATGATTTAGGATTACGTAAAGTTGAAGTATTCGTTAAAGGTCCGGGTGCAGGACGTGAGTCTGCGATCCGTACGTTACAGACTTCAGGTATCGAAGTGACTACCATCAAGGATATCACTCCGCTTCCGCACAACGGATGTCGTCCTCCTAAAAGAAGAAGAGTTTAATAATTAAGTTTAAAGATAAGATTCTCCTGCCGTGGGGCAGGAAGATACTTTAAAGAGCAAAGAAATGGCAAGATATACTGGTCCAAAATCCAAGATCGCGCGTAAGTTCAGAGAACCGATCTTCGGTCCTGATAAGGCATTAGAAAGAAAAAATTATCCTCCAGGGATGCACGGCGCATCCAAGAGAAGAGGAAAACAGTCTGAATATGCTGTTCAGCTGATGGAAAAACAGAAAGTGAAATACACTTATGGTGTTTTAGAGCGTCAGTTTGAGAATTTATTCCACAAAGCGTCTTCCAAACAAGGTATCACTGGTGAGAACCTGTTGAAATTACTGGAAGCACGTTTAGATAACACTGTTTACCGGTTAGGTATTGCTCCTACCCGTTCAGCTGCCCGCCAGCTGGTTAGCCACAAACACATCACTGTGAATGGCGAAGTAGTTAACATCCCTTCATACTCATTACGTGCAGGTGACGTTATCAGTGTTCGTGAACGTTCGAAATCTCTTGAGGCTGTGACCAACTCGGTTGCAGGCCGCAAACTAAATAAATACAACTGGCTGGAATGGGATGCAAACGAGCTTACCGGTAAATTCCTGACCTATCCGAACCGTGACGAGATTCCTGAGAACATCAAGGAAAATCTGATCGTCGAGTTGTACTCTAAGTAATAGCATAAATTGATTGCCTTTCGGGCAATCAATTTTTTGTATTACATTAACCAATAAATCTTACAAATAACATTATAAGAATGGCAATTTTAGCATTTCAGAAACCTGACAAAGTTATCATGCAGAAATCGACCGATTTCGACGGAACGTTTGAGTTTCGTCCGTTGGAGCCTGGTTTCGGGGTAACTATTGGTAATGCTTTGCGTCGTATCCTGTTATCTTCACTGGAAGGTTTCGCGATCACGTCTGTTCGTTTTTCAGGTGTTTCTCATGAGTTCTCCACCATCAAGGGTGTCGTAGAGGACGTAACTGAGATCATTCTGAATCTTAAGCAGGTGCGTTTCAAGAAAACCGGTGAATCAGGTGAATCTGAAAAGATCTTTGTGATCATTAATGGTCAGGATCAGTTCAAAGCCGGCGATATCACCAGGTTCTCCAACAACTTCACGGTATTGAATCCGGACTTTGTTGTTTGTAACATGGAATCCTCCGTAACTCTGGAGATCGAGTTAACAGTGAACAAAGGCAGGGGCTACATCGCTGCCGATGAAAATAAGAGTGCTGATGCTGTGGTTGGTGTTATTGCGATCGATTCGATCTACACGCCGATCAAGAACGTAAAATACACGATTGAGAACTATCGTGTTGAGCAGAAAACGGATTATGAAAAACTGATCCTGGATATCTCAACCGATGGGTCCATTCACCCTGAAGATGCTTTGAAAGAAGCAGCAAAGATCCTTATCCACCACTTCATGCTGTTCTCTGATGAGAACATCATGCTTGAAGCGCAGGCTAAGGAAGAGACCAAGGAAGTTGACGAAGAGATCCTGCACATGCGCAAGATCCTGAAAACTGAACTGGTTGATCTTGACCTTTCAGTTCGTGCGCTTAACTGCCTCAAGGCAGCAGATATCCGCAGCCTGGCTGAATTGGTATCCTATGACGTTGCCGATATGCTGAAGTTCAGAAACTTCGGTAAGAAGTCGCTGACCGAGATCCAGGACCTGGTGAAATCAAAAGGTTTATCATTCGGGATGAATCTTGCCAAATACAAATTAGACGAAGAATAAATAAGCGACTTGCATAATTCCCGGTCCCGGAAGGTTGACCGACGGTATGCACGTGCCAAACAAACAAACAATGAGACACGGTAAAAAACACAATCACTTAGGTCGGACTGACAGCCACAGAAAAGCAATGCTGTCAAACATGGCCTCATCGCTTATCCTGCACAAGCGTATCACTACTACCTTAGCCAAAGCTAAAGAACTGCGTAAGTATGTTGAGCCTTTGATCACCAAATCAAAGAGCGATACGACCCACTCACGTCGTACAGTGTTCGCTTACCTGAAAGATAAAGAGACAGTATCCCTGCTTTTTCGTGAAGTTGCAGAGAAAGTTGCTACCCGCCCCGGAGGTTATACCCGGATCGTTAAACTGGGTAACCGGTTAGGTGATAACGCGGAAATGGCATTGATCGAATTAGTAGACTATAATGAAGTATTCACTAAAGGTGGTGCTGTTGTAGAGAAGAAAACAACTCGTCGTCGTGGCGGTAAAGCTAAAAAATCTGAAGCGGCTCCTGTTGCTGCAACTGAAGAGGTTGCCGAAACACCGGCAGCTGAAGCGTCAGAAGAAGCTCCAAAAGACGAAAAGGGAGAATAATCTATTCATCCTTACGCGAAAGCCCTGCTCACTGAGCAGGGCTTTTTTTATGGCCGGTCAGGCGGTTTCTGTCAACCTGTCACCTTTGAGGCAGTAGCAAAGCGCAGGATTTTCCGGAATATGCTGTCACATAACCTGACAAGACGGGTTGGCACAACGCTTGTTAATACAGTTGCAGAACTTTATACTTTAAAAGGAATATAAGCATGTCAAAAATTATTGGTATTGACCTTGGAACAACGAACTCCTGTGTGGCGGTAATGGAGGGTAATGAGCCTGTTGTTATAGCAAACAGTGAGGGAAAGCGCACAACGCCTTCTATTGTAGCATTCGTAGAGAACGGCGAGCGCAAAGTCGGGGATCCTGCAAAGCGTCAGGCGATCACAAACCCTAAGAAAACCATCTATTCAATCAAACGCTTCATGGGTAACTCTTTCGGAGAGGTAACCAAAGAAATTGAACGCGTGCCTTATAACGTTGTTAAAGGCGACAACAATACACCGAGGGTTGAGATCGACGACCGGAAATATACGCCGCAGGAGATCTCTGCAATGGTCCTTCAGAAGATGAAGAAGACTGCTGAGGACTTTCTCGGCCAGGAAGTAACTGAAGCGGTGATCACCGTTCCGGCCTACTTCAATGACGCACAGCGTCAGGCGACCAAAGAGGCTGGTGAGATTGCCGGATTGACCGTAAAACGTATCATCAACGAGCCTACTGCTGCCGCTCTGGCCTATGGTCTGGATAAAGCGCACCGCGATATGAAGATCGTCGTGTTCGACTGTGGTGGGGGTACCCATGACGTATCCGTTCTTGAACTGGGTGACGGTGTTTTTGAAGTAAAATCTACCGATGGTGATACCCACCTCGGGGGGGATGACTTCGACCAGGTAATTATCGAATGGTTGGCCGCCGAGTTCAAGAATGAGAACGGCATGGACCTGACCCGGGATGCGATGGCTCTCCAGCGGCTTAAGGAAGCGGCTGAAAAAGCCAAGATCGAGTTGTCCAGCTCGACCCAGACAGAGATCAACCTGCCCTATATTACAGCCGATCAGAACGGCCCTAAACACCTTGTACGTACGCTGAGCCGCGCGAAGTTCGAGCAGCTGGCTGACAGCCTGATCAAGCGTACGATCGAACCTTGCCGCTCCGCATTGAAAAATGCGGGCCTGTCCACCTCCGATATTGATGAGATCATCCTGGTAGGTGGTTCAACCCGTATTCCTGCCATTCAGGAGGCGGTTAAGAACTTCTTCGGAAAAGAGCCTTCCAAAGGCGTGAATCCCGATGAGGTGGTTGCAATCGGTGCAGCTATCCAGGGCGGGGTACTGACCGGTGAAGTGAAGGACGTACTCCTTCTGGACGTTACTCCGCTTTCACTGGGTATCGAAACCATGGGCGGTGTGATGACCAAGCTGATCGAGGCCAATACGACGATTCCGTCCAAGAAATCGGAAGTGTTCTCCACCGCTTCGGACAATCAGCCATCCGTAGAGATCCATATTCTTCAGGGTGAGCGCCCGATGGCCAACCAGAACCGTACGATCGGCCGTTTCCACCTGGATGGAATTCCGCCTGCACCGCGCGGTGTGCCTCAGATCGAAGTGACCTTTGATATTGACGCCAACGGTATCCTGCACGTAGGTGCCAAAGACAAGGCGACCGGCAAAGAGCAGAAGATCCGTATTGAAGCTTCCTCCGGTCTGTCCGATGAAGAGATCAAGAAGATGAAACAGGAGGCAGAAGCGAACGCTGAAGCGGACAAGAAAGCGAAAGAAGAAGTCGATAAGCTGAATGCGGCTGATGCGCTGATCTTCTCCACTGAGAAACAGTTGAAGGAATACGGCGATAAGATCTCCGCGGATAAGAAAGCTCCGATCGAGAGTGCGTTGAAACGCCTTCAGGAAGCGTACACTGCCAAAAACTTCGCCGATATCGAGGTTGCCCAGACTGAACTGCAGAACGCCTGGAATGCTGCATCTGAAGAGATGTACAAGGCAACCCAGGAAGCAGGCGCCCAGGGTGCTCCGGCAGGCGAAGGACAGCCACAGGGTGACGCGTCAGGCGCAGATAATGTGACCGACGTGGACTTCGAGGAAGTAAAGGACGATAAAAAATAAGCTTTCGTCAAACCATAAAAAAATCCCGGCCTTTTCGAAGGACCGGGATTTTTTGCTTAAAGGGCTGGTCTGAAGGAGTCCCCAGAACTTTATTTCCAGAGGCTCTCCGGATAGGTGCCGTTTGCCACGAGTTCGGAAAGGCTTTTCTGAACGATCGGCTTATCCTCCTTATAGGTTACGCCGAACCATTTGGCTGCAGTCGGGATTACCTTGAACTGCGCCTCCCCGGTCCTGACCAGCTCCTCGGCGATCAGCGGAATGAAGAACTCGGCTTTCGGATTATTTTCATTGGCTTCAACGAAGCGTTTGAACATCGGTTCGCTCTGGCGGAAGATCGCCGGGGTGAATCCCCAGAAATTCATGGAAGCCCGGGCATCGTCATGCAGGGGAACGGTCGATCCGTCCTCTTCTTCATAGACGATCTGGCCGTCTTTTGCGTACACCTTGGTCCGTTCGTTGATCTCCTGCAGGTTCCCGTCTGCATTAACCCGGCAGATGCCGCGGGAAACGGACCCGTAGTCGGATAATGTCTTGTCGACCTGGTAGCCCATTAAGGCGTAATGGTCGTCCCGGACCTCGCTGGTCAGAAAGGCGGCCATTTTCTCAAAGGCTTCATAGCCATAGAAGTCATCCGCGTTGATGACGCAGAAAGGTTCGTTGATCTGATCACGGGCTGCAAGGACGGCATGGCCCGTTCCCCACGGCTTTTGACGTTCGATGGTCTTATCGATCCCGAACGGGGTCAGGTCATAGCTCTGGAAAACGTAGTCAGTTTCTATGCGCCCGCTTAACTTCGGTTCGAAGATTGCCTTGAAGCTGTCCAGGAACTCCTCGCGGATGATGAAGGTCACCTTGCCAAAACCCGCCCGGATAGCGTCATAGATCGAGTAATCGATGATCGTTTCTCCATGCGGACCGAATGCATCAGTCTGTTTCATACTGCCGTAGCGGCTTGCCATGCCGGCAGCTAAAATGAGTAGGGTTGGTTTCATGTAATAATTGGGTTAATGACGTCTGTTGGATGATTGAAATGAGCGTTAGTCAACAGAAACAACGCTAAATTAACAAATTCGATAAAGAAAGAATTTTAACCCCTGAATTGTTTGAGCAAGTGACTACCCATTGGCTAAAGACCACTGGGCTTCTCAGCCCATGCGCACAGCCTGATGGCTCACGTTAACGGTTGAAGGCCGGCTCCGCAACCTGAAGCAAGTCGAGATACTGTCCGGCAATATATTCTTTCACGAGGCTAAAATCATGAGTACCTTACATTCCACAAGCTATGACTTGTGGGTTTTACGGCGCCTAACTATAAAAAAGAGTCGGCCCGTTTCGGAGCGGGCGGCTCTGTATATAGGTTGCCGGGTCGAGGTGTCTCTACCTGAACGACCGGAAATCCTGTCCGTCCCGGATCCGGAGCAACGATTCGTAGATCAGCCGGATCACATTATCGACGTCCTCTTTGTGGACCATCTCAACGGTTGTGTGCATGTAGCGCAGCGGAAGCGAGATCAGGGCGGAGACGACACCTTCAGCCGAGTAGGCAAAGGCATCGGTATCGGTTCCCGTTGACCTGGACGAGGCCTGACGCTGGAAAGGGATGTCATGGGCCTGCGCCGTTTCGATCAGCAGGCGGTTGAAATTGGTCTGGACTGCCGGAGCATAGGAAAGGACAGGGCCCTTGCCGCATGCCAGATCTCCCTGTACCACCTTATTGATCATCGGCGTCTGGGTATCATGCGTTACGTCCGTCACGATCGCCAGGTTCGGTTTGATCCGGTGAGCGATCATTTCGGCACCTCGTAAGCCGATCTCTTCCTGAACGGAGTTGACAATGTACAGTCCGAAAGGCAGTTTAACCGCGTTCTCCTTCAGTAAGCGGGCTACTTCCGCAATCATGAAGCCGCCAACCCGGTTATCCAGGGCCCGGCCCACATAGTACCGGTCATTCAGGATCATGAATTCATCTTCATAGGTGACCACGCAACCCACATGGATGCCCAGGGCTTCCACTTCTTCCTTGCTGGTACAGCCGCAATCCAGGAAGATGTTCTTGACATTCGGGGACTCTTCCTTTTCGCCGCTCCGGGTATGGATGGCCGGCCAGCCGAAAACGGCCTTGACGATTCCCTTGTCGGTATGGATGTTCACGCGCTTGGACGGGGCGATCTGATGATCGGAACCACCGTTGCGGATCACATAGATCAGACCGTCCTTGGTGATATAGTTCACGTACCAGGAGATCTCGTCGGCATGGGCTTCGATCACGACCTTATATGACGCGTCCGGATTGATGATCCCCACGGCGGTTCCGTAGTTGTCGACGTAATGGTCATCGATGAACGGCTTCAGGTAATCCAGCCAGAGTTTCTGACCTTCCCATTCGTAGCCGGTAGGAGAGGGGTTGTTGATGTACTTTTCAAAGAATTCCAGTGAGTTTCCGGTAACGACCGGGATGTGCTTTTTATCTTCCTGATTGTTTTCTTCCATAACAGTAATATGTAGTAAGTGTCAATAGTAGCAGCTATATCGTGACCGACATGGTCACATAATCAATGTTGTTTTTTGAAAAATGTTCGCCTGAGCGTGAAAAACCGAAACGGGCATAGAACGCCTCGGCGGTCGTCCGGGCATTGCACCAGACCCGTTTCACCGGTCCGCTCCGGGCATACTCCAGCAGGTGCAGCATCATGGCGGAACCATAACCCCGGCCCCGGAATTCCTGCAGCGTCGCGAATTTCCTGAACTGCAGATCCTCTCCTCTGGTAAAGGCCGAGATGACCGTTACCAGTTTATTCCCGTCGAACAGGCCGAAATGGATGCCGTCCTCATCCTCTTCCAGCCGCACGAATTCAAATGGCTTATCCGGATAGAGAACCGCATGCCTGACTGCCCAGGTGTTATAAGGCGCTATCTGCTCGATTGAATACATGAACCGGGTTACAGGGGGATATTTCCATGCTTCTTCCTGGGATTGTTCACGACCTTGTTTTCAAGCATTTTGAACGCCTTGATCAGCTTTTCCCTGGTCTCCGCAGGCTCGATCACGTCGTCAATGAATCCCCGTTCAGCAGCCCGGTAAGGGTTCGCGAAGATATCGGAGTATTCCTTTTCTTTTTCCAGCCATTTGGCGTTCGGATCTGCGGCAGCCTGGATATCGCGTTTGAAAATGATCTCCGCGGCGCCTTTGGCACCCATGACCGCGATCTCGGCTGTCGGCCATGCATAGTTCATATCCGCTCCGATATGTTTGGAGTTCATCACATCATAGGCGCCGCCATAGGCTTTGCGGGTGATGACCGTGATGCGCGGAACAGTGGCTTCGCAGAAGGCGTACAGCAGCTTGGCGCCGTTGGTAATGATCGCGTTCCATTCCTGGTCCGTTCCGGGAAGAAAACCGGGAACATCCTCGAACACCAGCAGCGGAATATTGAAGCTGTCGCAGAAGCGGACGAACCGTGCTCCTTTGGTGGACGCATGAATATCCAGAACCCCGGCCAGGAAAGCAGGCTGGTTGGCTACGATGCCGATGCTCCTGCCCGCCAGGCGTGCGAATCCCACAACGATATTTTCAGCGAAGTCCTTGTGGACCTCCAGGAATGAATCCTCGTCGGTCACTTCAGCGATCACCTCCCGGATATCATAGGGCTGGGAGGAGTTCTCCGGCATAATGTCGTTGAGCTTTTCCCTCAACTCGTTTCCGGGTTCATAAGGAAGGACCGGAGCCGGCTCCTCACAGTTCTGCGGCAGGTAGCTCAGCAGCTTCTTGATATGCCCGATCGCCACGATCTCGTTCGCACATGCGAAATGGGTGACGCCGGATTTGGTGGCATGGGCTGATGCGCCTCCGAGTTCCTCCGAGGTCACCTGTTCATGGGTTACGGTCTTGACCACATTGGGGCCGGTAACGAACATGTAGGACGTATTCTCCACCATGAGGATGAAATCCGTGATGGCGGGCGAGTAGACCGCTCCGCCCGCGCAGGGGCCCATGATGGCCGAGATCTGGGGGATGACGCCCGAGGCCATCGTATTCCGGTAAAAGATATCGGCATAGCCCCCCAGGGAGACTACTCCCTCCTGGATCCTCGCTCCGCCGCTGTCGTTCAGACCGATCACCGGCGCGCCGTTTTTCATCGCCAGATCCATGATCTTGCAGATTTTTTCCGCATGGGTCTCAGACAGTGAACCTCCGAACACAGTGAAGTCCTGGGAGAAGACATAGACCAGCCGGCCGTGAATCGTACCGAACCCGGTGACAACACCGTCACCCGGGTACTTCTCATTCTGCAGGCCGAAGTCGGTGGAACGGTGGGTCACGAACATTCCGATCTCTTCGAAAGAGCCTTCATCCAGCAGGAAGTGCAGCCGTTCCCGCGCAGTAAGTTTACCTTTCTTATGCTGACTTTCAATCCGGGTCTCCCCGCCGCCCTTGAAGGCTTCTTCTCGTTTTGACTGTAGTAACGTTATTTTCTTATTCACGCTCACGTTGGTTAAAGGATCTGGCCTTGATCTCTGTATAATAAGCCCGAAGATCCGGGGCGGCAAAATACGCATCCCGTGCTTCAACTTATAATTATGACCGTAAAATTAATTTTTCAGTGATAAAATCCAGGAATTGTAATTAGTTTTGGCCCCCGTGGCAGTAAAGAAGTTATATAGCTGGATCTTCCTGTTCATCTTTTTCGCAAAGATGGTGATCGCTGCTGCGCCGCTTATTTCCGACCATCTCCGGGCTGACTGCATCAATGCCGTCATTATGCAGATCGAAATAGAGCAGGAAACCAAGGAGGAAGTTAAAGGGAAAGGCATGCATGAGTATGCGCCCGGCATTCCGACCTTTGTCTTCGCCAGCGCTCCTGTGCTGCTGAAGCGCGGATCTGTTCCCCTGAAATGGGATAAGCACGTCCGGACATTCTACCCCACCGTTCCCACCCCGCCTCCGAATGCGTAAAGCATAATCAGCAATTCACGGGAAATGTCTTCCCGGAGGGATTATTATGTATTTTCTTAACGCATTTATCTACATTCTATGAATTTAAATAGTCTGTCAGGGAGCTCTTCGGGTATCCGCAAGTATTTCCTGGCTAAAAATTTCAAGAAGGACCTTCCTTCAAGTATTGTCGTCTTCCTGGTAGCACTGCCCCTGTGCCTTGGCATCGCACTGGCATCGGGGGCACCGCTGTTTTCCGGAATTGTCACCGGTATCATCGGTGGGGTCGTCGTGGCCTCCTTCAGCGGTTCTCAGCTGAGCGTCAGCGGTCCCGCTGCCGGTTTAACAGTGATCGTTTTAAATGCTATTACGGGCCTGGGCAGCTTTGAGGCTTTCCTGCTGGCGGTTTTCCTGGCCGGGATCCTGCAGATCCTCCTGGGGCTGATCAAGGCCGGGACCATAGCGAGCTACTTTCCCTCCAGTGTGATCGAGGGCATGCTTGCCGCCATCGGGGTCATCCTGATCCTGAAGCAGATCCCGCATGCGATCGGTTTTGATGCCGATTTCGAAGGCAGCGAAGCCTTCCTGCAGGCGGACGGCAGCAACACCTTCTCCGCACTGGGATCCGCCCTGAACGCAATTAATCCGGGCGCAGTCATCATCAGTTCGGTATCGTTGCTGATCCTGATCTACTGGCCGCGGGTTACCAGGCTGAGCATTATCCCCGCAGCGCTGCTGGTCGTGGTGACCGGCGTGCTCTTCGGAATCGTCTTTCGGGGTACGCCCCTGGCGCTCGCGCCGGACCTGCTGGTGGCTATCCCGGTCGTAAACTCGTTCAGTGAATTCACCGCGCTGTTCATAAGTCCTGATTTCAGCCGGATCACCGATCAGACGGTCTGGATCACGGCGGCGACGATCGCCATCGTGGCCAGCCTGGAAACGCTGCTGAGTCTGGAAGCGGTCGATAAGATCGATCCCATTAAGCGGGTTTCGCCGACCAATCGTGAACTGGTGGCCCAGGGACTGGGGAACATGACCAGCGGCCTGCTTGGCGGGCTTCCGATGACGGCGGTGATCGTCCGGTCATCGGCCAATGTCAACGCCGGTGCCCGCACCAAGATGAGCGCCATCTATCATGGATGCTGGCTCCTGCTTTCCCTCCTGTTCATTCCCTTTGTCATCAATCTGATCCCGTTATCGTGCCTGGCAGCGATACTCCTGGTGACCGGTTACAAGCTGGCCCGTATCGGACTGTTCAAGAAAATGTGGAAAAGCGGGAAGGACCAGTTTATTCCTTTCGTGACGACGGTCGTCGCCGTCGTCTTTACGGACCTGCTGACCGGGGTCGGGATCGGCATGGCGGTAGGGGTCTTCTATGTGCTCCGGACCAACCTGCGGAACCCGTATTTCTACCAGATCGAGCGGAACGGAAATCAGAAAGTGATCCGCATCCGGCTGGCTGAGGAAGTGTCCTTCCTGAACAAGGCGGCCATCCAGTATACGCTGACCCATCTGCCCGACGAATCGACCGTGATTATCGACGGACGCAGATCCCGCTATATCGATCAGGATGTACTGGAGATCATCCGCAATTTTAAGCATCACGCCCATACCAGGGGCATCATAGTCCTCCTGGAGGAGGTGAAGGAAAGTTACCGGGTGCCACGCCTGGAAGAACTGGTTTATAAACCGGAAAAAGTTATGTAATTATGAACGATTTTAAAGATTTGAACCACAAGAATATAGTTATGCCTGAGAAAAAAGAACGGAACCCGTCGCGGTCATATGCCGAATTGTTGCAGGGCAACAGGGATTGGGTGAATGCGGAGCTTGAACAGGACCCCGGGTTTTTCACCAAACTGGCCTCCGGTCAGAACCCGGATGTATTATGGATCGGCTGTGCGGACAGCCGCGTCCCGGCCAACGAGGTTACCAATACGCGGCCCGGCGAAGTCTTTGTTCACCGCAACATTGCCAACGTGTGCGTCCATTCCGATATGAACATGCTGAGTGTGCTGGATTATGCGGTGAACGTGCTGAAGGTACGGCACGTCATCGTATCCGGTCATTACGGTTGCGGCGGCGTCCAGGCAGCCATGAGCAACAAGCAGTTCGGGCTGATCGACAACTGGCTCCGTCATATCAAGGACGTCTATCGCCTCCATATGGAGGAGCTGGATTCGATCAGCGATGAAACCGGGCGCGCAAACCGGTTCGTGGAACTGAACGTGGTGGAACAGGTTTACAACCTCTGCAAGACGACCATCGTTCAGAACGCCTGGCGGAACGGCGCCGAACTGTCCGTTCACGGATGGGTGATCGATATCAGTACCGGGCTCGTAAAGGACCTGGGAACATCGTTCAGCGGGCCGGAAAATCTCCAGAAGGTGTTCGCTCTGGACTAAGAACAGTCAATTAGTTGTTGTTGAAGAAGAGGTCGTTGTCCGCGTGGCGACGGCCTCTCTGTTTTTCATCCCGTCAGGAAAGTTCGTCGGCCAGCAGTTTCATCTCGATATGCGGCGAGTGCTTTTCATAGAGTACCGCATACACGGCCCGGCAGATCGGCATGTGGACCTTGTACTGTTTATTGATCTGGTGAAGGCAGTTGACTGCATAGTACCCTTCGGCGATCATGTTCATTTCGAGCTGGGCAGATTTAACGGTATAGCCTTTTCCGATCATATTTCCGAAGGTACGGTTCCTGCTGAACTGGGAATAGGCGGTGACCAGCAGGTCTCCCAAATAGGCCGACTCCTTGATATCCCGTTCGATCGGGTGCACCGCATTCACGAACCGCGAAATTTCGCGGACGGCATTGGAAATAAGGACCGCCTGGAAGTTGTCCCCGTAACCGACGCCGTGACAGATTCCGCTGGCAACCGCATAAATGTTTTTCAGGACGGCAGCGTACTCGGTTCCAAAGATATCATCGGAGACGTTGGTTTTGATATACCGCGTACTGATCAGCTCAGCGAATGTCGCGGCGGATTCCTGGTTCACGGAGGCGATCGTCAGGTAGGAAAGCTTCTCCAGAGCAACCTCTTCCGCGTGACACGGGCCGCTGATGACGATCAGATCCTGATAGGACACGCCGTACTTCTGGTTCAGAAATTCCCCGATGATCAGGTTTTCATCGGGAACGATTCCCTTGATGGCTGAAACCAGTTTCTTCCCTTTGAGATCTTCAGGAGTGAGATCCCCCAGGGCCGGTTTAAGAAAGGCCGCAGGCACGTTCAGAATGATTGTGTCCACCTGGCTGATGATCCATTTAAGATCGGACGAGATCCGTTCCGGGGACACGGCTACCTGCACGGAACTGAGGTAGTTGGGATTGTGCCGGTATTTCCTGATGTGGTCGATCGTATCCTCGTTTCGCATCCACCAAAAGATTTCTTTTGGCTGGATGTTGTCCGAAAGCATCTTTACAATGGCTGTAGCCCAGCTTCCGCCGCCGATCATGGCAATCTTTTTTCCTTGTATATCCATCAACAAAAAGTCCCGGTCAGCAAAAGCCGAGCCGGGACAATTTTAACTATTTTTAAGGAATAAATTACTTTTTCTCGGAGGCGAACAGCTTGTCCTTGTCAACCTTCTGAACTGCCAGACCGTCCTTCAAGGTCTTGGAGATCGCCGTAAACGGCCTTACAACCACCTCTTCTGTGCCTTTCAGGCCGGATGTTACCAGGATATAGGTGTCGTCCTGAATGCCGGTTTTCACTTCGACCTGTTTAACCTTTCCATTGCTGTAAACGAACACATATTCCTTTACAGGCTCGGCGGATTGCTTTTCTTCTTTCTGGTCGCCGTTATCGGATCTTGAATCCTCAGGACCCGCCGGTTTTTTCTTCTCTTCTTCACGGGTGGTAACCGATTGGATAGGGACGGTGATCCCGGCAATTTTATCGGTATGAATATCTACGGTTGCAGATAATCCCGGACGGAAGATGGAGTAGGACTCGGTAGGCGAATCGAGGATCCTCACCTTAACGATGAAGTTGGTCACCTGGTCCGCGCTGGTACCTACGACGCTTGCGGAGCTCGCGATCTCGGTGACCACGCCCTTGAACTTTTTACCCTGGAAAGCGTCCACCTCAATATCCGCGTCGTCGCCGACGGAGACCCGGTTGATGTCGCTTTCGTTCACGTCAACGCTCACTTCCATCGCTTTCAGGTTCGAAATTCTCATGATCTCGGTACCGGCCATCTGTGCCGTACCGACAACCCGCTCGCCCAGTTCAACGGCCAGCTTTGAAATGATGCCGTCTGCCGGCGCATAGATCGTGGTCCTGGCCAGGTTGTCGGCCGCCTCTTTAACGACGGCGCTTGACTGCTCCACGCCGAACTGCGAGCCGATCACGCCCTGACGCGCAGACTCAAGGGTGGCTTTGGCAGTTTCGTATTCGGCCCGGATCGCGTCAAATTCGGCTTCTGAGATCACCTTGTTCTTATAGAGTTCGGAATTCCGCTTGTACTTCGATTCGGTATTGCGGAAGCTCGCCTCAGCCTGGCGAAGCTGTTGCTGGGTACTCGCAAGAGTTGCTTTCTGGCTGTTCAGCGAGGCCACTGCGCGGTCGTACCCGGACTGAAGGATATCCGGCCGGACCCGGCAGAGGAGCTGGCCTTTCTTCACGGCATCACCTTCCTTCACATGCAGCTCAACGATCTCGCCGGAAACCTCGGAACTGAGTTTGACCTCGGTCTCGGACTGAACTTTTCCGCTTGCTGAAACGGTTTCCACGACCGTTCTTTTTTCGGCCTTTTCGGTAGCCACTTCAACAGTCTCTCCCTGGCCGAACCAGCCCATTTTATTGCCTGCAACGGCGAACACGACCAGGACACCGGCGCCGATCAGGACATATTTTAACGTATTTTTCTTTTTTGCCATGTTAAGGTTATGATTAGAAGGTTAGGGGATTGCCAAGATAAAAGTCGATTACTTTGCTGCGGAAGATCAGGTCATACCGCGCCTGGATCAGATCGAATTCCGATTTGTTGAAGTTGGTCTGAGCCTGGTTCAGATCCAGGGAATTGACCAGGCCCACGCCGTACCGCTGCTGGATCGCATTGAACGCTTCCTGGGAAGATTTGAAAGCGGACTGCGCGGACGCATACCGTTTCTCTGCTGCCCGGAGGTCCTGCACCGCCTGGCTGATCACCTTGTTCAGGTTATTTTTTGCCAGCTGCTCGGACGCCTCGAAGTTCTGCAGGTTCAGTTTTGCCCGGCGTACGGATATCCGTGAGTTGAAGTTGTTGAAAATAGGGATGCTCAGGGAGAAGCCGATCGCCTGGTTGAAGTTTTCGTTCAGCTGTCTGGAGAAAGGTGTCCGGTCGAGGATCGGGTTGAAGTTCTCGGTAAATACAGGCTGATTCGTTCCCTGTACGTAACCGATCTGGACGTTCTCCGCGGGCCCGACGCCGATGACCGAGTTCCGGTTGGATGACCAGCCGGTTCCCAGGGATCCCTGCAGATCAAGGCGCGGATAGAGATTGCCCCTGGCCACCTGGACGGCCTTGGCCGCTGCCAGGCGGTTGAATTCAGCCAGTTTGATGTCCGGATAGTTCTGCGCCGCTTTTGCATAAACCTCTGTTGCTGAGTAGGCGGTATTCAGCTGCTTGAGTTCATCGACAACCGGCCGGACGATCTCAAACGGCGAATTCGGGTCGCGCTCCATGAGCTGCGCGAGATTCAGGTGGGCGATGTCCAGCGAGTTCTGCGCATTGGTTACATTCAGTTCGGCATTGGCGACCTGCGCTCTTGACTGGGCCAGGTCGGCCGTTGTCTTATTGCCGACGTTGAACTGCTGTTCCTCGTTTTTCAGCTGCTGCTGGGCAAGCTTCAGCTGCTGCTGGGCTGCCGTGAGCAGGTCCTGGCTTGACAGGATCTGAAGGTAGGCAACGGCCACGTTCAAGGCAAGGTCGTTACGGACTTTCCTGGTATTGCTTTTATCGGCTTCAAGGAGTAACTTATTCTGGGAGATCTGGTTTAACTTCTGGAACCCCTGGAATAGCGTGACGCTCGCGAACAGGTTTCCGTTTGAGTTGGATATCTGCTGATTCACGAACTGGTAGGAGAGGGGATCCACACTTCTTCCGAAATTGAAGTTGAGGTTGGTGCTTCCGTTGAGGCTCGGATACAGGTTGAGCTGTGACTGCCGGACGTCCTCCTTCGACAAGGCTTCGCTCAGCTGTACCTGTTTGACCTGCAGGTTGTTCTGAAGGGCGATCTCGATCGCCTGCGGCAGGGAGATCTGTTCCTGTCCTTTTGCCGCATCTGCCCCGAGGCACAGCAGGGCAGCAAACAGTGCAGCGGAAGACCGGGTGACACTATTAAACTTTGTAATTAAATTCATATAATTTCGGGTTCCCTTTTTTAATTGAAGCTAAAATACTTCTGATAATTCGATTTCTTGCATGTATTTGGTAAAAACTCCGTTCTGGCTCCGATGGCTGTATCCATCATTAACGTGGCGCATGCCTGCGAATGAAAAAACGATCTACCTGACCTTTGACGACGGGCCCATACCTGTTGTTACACCCTTTGTGCTGGAAACCCTAAAAAAGTTCGGTGCCCGGGCGACTTTTTTCTGTATCGGCGACAATGTCCGGAAGTATCCGGAGATCTACCGGCAGCTGACCCGGGAGGGACACCGGACCGGAAATCATACCTACAATCACCTGAAGGGCTGGGATACCCCGACGGGACAATACCTGGAAAATGTACGCCTATGCCACAGCCTGGTCGATTCGAACCTGTTCCGTCCGCCCTATGGCAGGGGCAGGCGGAGGCAGTATGACCAGCTGATGGCCGGGATCGGTCCGGAGAGAACACAGTTCCGAATTATCATGTGGGACGTGCTGAGCGGTGATTTTGACGTGAATCTGAGTCCGGAAGGCTGCCTGGAAAATGTCATCCGGCATGCGGGAAGCGGCTCCATTGTTGTGTTCCACGACAGCCTGAAAGCCTTCGGGCGGCTGGAATATGCGCTGCCCCGGGCGCTGGAATACTGGCATAGCCGGGGGTATGCATTTAAGTCATTAATTTAGATGTGTTCCAAATAAATTTTGGACAGTATTCCCTTAGCCATCTGGAGGTTTTTTTGTATTTTCGCGTGGACTTTTCGAGTCCACACAATATATTTTTTTCGCTTCAAATTCAATAAAATCAAACTATGGCTTTTGATTTAGACATGATCAAAAAGGTATACGACAACTTCGGTCAGCGGATTGATTCTGCCCGCCAGGTTGTAGGTAAACCGTTAACTCTAACTGAAAAGATTCTTTACGGCCATCTTTGGAACGCAGCTCCCGGAGAAGCGTTCCAACGGGGTGTAACCTATGTAGATTTCGCACCTGACCGGGTTGCGATGCAGGATGCGACGGCTCAGATGGCTTTATTGCAGTTTATGCAGGCCGGACGTCCTACCGTGGCCGTGCCGTCAACCGTTCACTGTGATCACCTGATCCAGGCGAAAGTAGGCGCTTCAGAGGATCTTGAAATCGCAAACAACCAGAACAACGAGGTTTATTCCTTCCTGGCTTCTGTTTCTAACAAATACGGCATCGGTTTCTGGAAACCGGGCGCGGGGATCATTCACCAGGTCGTTCTGGAGAACTACGCATTTCCGGGCGGAATGATGATCGGTACGGACTCCCATACTCCGAACGCCGGAGGTCTTGGAATGATCGCTATCGGCGTGGGCGGTGCTGATGCATGTGATGTCATGGCGGGTCTTCCATGGGAGCTCAAATTCCCTAAACTGATCGGTGTTAAACTGACCGGCAAGATGTCCGGCTGGACTTCCGCAAAGGACGTTATTCTTAAAGTGGCCGGACTGCTGACCGTTAAGGGCGGAACCGGGCATATCGTGGAATACTTCGGAGAAGGCGCACGTTCGCTTTCGGCAACCGGTAAGGCGACAATCTGTAACATGGGCGCCGAGATCGGTGCAACCACTTCCATTTTCGGCTATGACGAAAAAATGTCTACCTACCTGAAAGGTACGGACCGTGAGGATGTGGCTGCCCTGGCAGACGCTGTGGCAGAACATCTGACCGGCGATGACGCTGTTTACGCGAATCCGGAGGCCTATTTCGACCAGGTGATCGAGATCAACCTGTCCGAGCTTGAACCACACATCAACGGACCTTTCACTCCGGACCTGGCCTGGCCGATCTCCAAGTTTGCTGAAGCGGTTCGCGAACACGGATGGCCTGCAGAACTGGAAGTCGGACTGATCGGATCCTGTACGAACTCCTCCTATGAAGACATTACCCGGGCTGCTTCCATTGCGGAGCAGGCTCTGAACAAGAACCTGAAGACCCGGTCCGAATATACCGTAACGCCGGGATCAGAACTGGTTCGCTATACCGTTCAGCGCGACGGATACCTCGATACATTTGAAAAGATCGGCGGTGTGGTCCTTGCGAACGCGTGCGGTCCTTGTATCGGTCAGTGGGCGCGTCATACCGACAACCCGGACAGAAAGAATTCAATCATTACTTCCTTCAACCGGAACTTCAAGGCGCGTAATGACGGAAATCCGAACACACACGCGTTTGTGGCTTCTCCGGAGATCGTTACGGCGATGGCCATTGCGGGGGACCTTACCTTCAATCCGTTGACCGACACGCTGACCAACAACAACGGCGAGCAGGTAAAACTGGATGAACCGCAGGGTCTTGAAATGCCGATCCGCGGGTATGCGGTTGAAGACGCGGGTTACCAGGCTCCGGCCGAAGATGGCAGCAGCGTCGAGGTAATCGTGGATCCGCAGTCTGCACGGCTTCAGTTACTCGCTCCTTTCGCGCCATGGGAAGGAACCGATCTGAAGGGACTTGTACTGCTGATCAAGGCAAAAGGAAAATGTACCACGGACCACATCTCGATGGCCGGTCCATGGCTGCGCTTCCGCGGCCACCTGGATAACATCTCCAACAATATGCTGATCGGCGCGACCAACTATTTCAATGATAAGGCGGATTCTGTCAAGAATCAGCTGACCGGCGAGTACGGACCAGTTCCTGCTACTCAGCGGGCTTATAAAGCGGCCGGTATCGGGACCATCGTGGTAGGTGATGAAAACTATGGCGAGGGATCATCCCGTGAACACGCAGCCATGGAGCCTCGTCACCTGGGTGTTCGCGTGATCCTTGTGAAATCGTTTGCGCGGATCCACGAGACGAACCTGAAGAAGCAGGGTATGCTGGGTATCACTTTTGCTGATCCGCATGATTATGACAAGATCAGGGAAGACGATACGCTGGATATCATCGGCCTTACCGAGTTTGCTCCGGGTAAGCAGCTGACCGTTGTTCTGCATCATAAGGATGGTTCCGAGGAGTCATTCCCGGTGAACCACACCTACAATGAGCAGCAGATCGAATGGTTCAAGGCCGGTGCTGCCCTGAACATCATCCGCATGAAGCAGAACGCCTAAGCGTTATTATTCATAAGTCATTCAAAACCCCGGTCCAGTGGATCGGGGTTTTGTTTTTTGGCCATATGAGTGCCGGTTCCTCAGGGGCGGTTCGCTTCTTCGCATTAGCCGGATCGATGTCTATAGTAAGCCTCGATGTCTGTAGCCATGATTGGTGTCCCGGCTAACAAATAACCAAAATCGGCTGTTATGGTTGCAATTAGTTATTTTTGGAGATGAAGATTACCCTGCTGACCATCGGCAAGACAGAAGACAGCTACCTGAAAGAAGGAATGGAAAAATACCTCAAGCGACTGAAGCATTACGTGTCGTTCAAGGTGCTTGAGGTTCCGGAGCTGAAGAATACCAAAAATTTGTCGGCCGACCAGCAGAAAGCGAAAGAAGCGGAACTGATCAATAAGCATATTACGAGCACTGACCAGCTCATCCTGCTTGACGAAAAGGGCAAGGAGTTTTCTTCTGTCCAGTTCTCAGGGTTCCTGAACAAAAAGATGCTGGGGAGCGTGCAGCACATGGTATTTGTGGTCGGCGGTCCCTATGGGTTCGATCCGGGAATCCAGCAGCGCGCAGATGATAAGATCTCACTGTCCAAAATGACCTTTTCCCACCAGATGGTCCGCCTGTTCTTTATTGAGCAATTGTACCGCTCATTTACTATATTGAAAGGTGAACCATATCATCACGAATAAACGAAGCTGTTATGTTAAAGCCCAGGAATTACCGGTATAAAGGAGCGAACCCCGGAAAGGAAAAAAAGATGTTCTGGCTGATGATGCTGATCGCCATTGCGATCATGGCGCTCCTGTATTATTTGTTCTGAAAAGTGCAGGCAGAAAAAAAGCTGAGGGTTATTCCTCAGCTTTCTTGGTCTTCTTTGTTGCTTTCTTCGCCGGTTTCTCTGCCGGTGTTTCTGCCGGCTCTTCGACCTGTTCAGGCTGGGTTTCCGGTTCTCCCGCTCCCAGGGGAGCAGGGGTCGGTTCGTCAAACAGCGGAAGCTCCCTGATGATGTTGAACCAGGTGATGATCTTCTTGATGTCTGAAGAATAGACCTTTTCTTCGTCATGTTCAGGCGCAACCTCATAGAAAAACTTTCTGAGGGTCTGCCCGTCTGCCTTTACCTCAGGGACGTTGCCTGACGTTTTCATTTTTTCAAAGATGTCCGCCAGTTTCAGGTCCGAGTCCTGGCCGAAGATCGTGATGTCTTCCAGCGATGCCAGTTTGGATGTGGACAGGTTGACTACCGTTTTCGACTTCTTTGCGTCCAGACTTTCAAGTACGAAGCCGGACTTGTTCTGGCCGATCAGTTTAAACAATCCCGGTTTTCCGGAAATTGATACAATACCTCTTAAATTCATTTGTTTGCTTGCATGTAAGTAAGCGGCAGGGATCCGGAAGATCTCCTGTCCGAAACCTGTCAGGTCTATTCCTCTATAATATCGATTCCTAAAATCTTGTCGCCCTGGCGGATATCATCCACAACGTCAACGTTCTCTACTACTTTACCGAAGCAGGTGTGATGCCTGTCCAGGTGAGCAGTGTTATTACGGCTGTGGCAGATGAAGAACTGGGATCCGCCGGTATCGCGGCCGGCATGAGCCATGGAAAGAACACCGCGGTCATGGTATTGATTCTCGCCGTCAAGTTCGCATTTGATCTTATAGCCTGGGCCGCCTGCGCCGGTTCCTGTCGGATCACCGCCCTGAATGACAAAATCAGGAATTACCCGATGGAAGGTAACGTTATCATAAAATCCTTCCTTTGCCAGCTTTAAAAAGTTAGCAACGGTGTTGGGCGCATCCTTATCGTAAAACTGCACAGTCATGTCGCCCTTTTCGGTTCTGATTATTGCTTTGCTCATAATTTCCAAATAAGAAGGCAAACTTAAAACATTTAGGTGAAAGCTACTAAAGGAAACAGCGTCATATTATCCTGGTTTTTACATAACTTTAATCGGTTCATCGCGTTATCCGAGTATGTATAAGTGGAAACTGACAATCCTCCTGATCTTCCTGGTTTCCTTTTGCAGGGCGGCATCCATTCTGATTCCGATGGATGAAGATCAGAAGAATCATCTCAAAGCATATGGCATTGCCTTCTGGACGCTGAAGAACGGCTCGCAGGCGGACTGGCTGCTGAACTACCGCGGCGGCAGTTTCATGATGGACTATAGCCAGGCACTGGAAAATGAATGCAAGGTCCGCGGCGTATCCTACGAAGTCGTCCCCGACGCGAGGGTCACCGCGATCCTGACCGAAATCAGCGATCCGGCGGTGAACATGGACCTGGTAAAGCTGGAAAAGGCGCCCAAAATCGCGGTCTATTCCCCTAAAAACAAGCTTCCGTGGGATGATGCGGTCACCCTCGTCCTCACGTACGCTGAGATTCCCTATGATATTCTGTACGACGAGGAGGTTCTGAAGGGCCGGTTGCCTGAGTATGACTGGCTGCATCTGCATCACGAGGATTTCACCGGGCAGTACGGCCGGTTCTGGCAGTCCTTCCGGAACCAGAGCTGGTATATTGAGGACGTGCGGCTGCAGGAGGCCACAGCAAAACGGAACGGCTTCAAGAAGGTATCCGAGATGAAGCTGGCGGTCGCTCAGAATATCCGGAACTTCTGTGCCGGGGGCGGCTTTTTGTTTGCCATGTGTTCCGGAACGGACAGTTTTGACATCGCCCTGGCGGCGGCAGGGGTAGACATCTGTGAAAGCATGTTTGACGGTGACGGGGCGGATCCGCGGGCTCAGTCAAAACTGGACTTTGATCAGACCTTTGCCTTCCGGAACTTCAAACTGGAGATGAACCCCAATGTCGTCGAGTTCTCCAATATTGATGCGACGCCGTTCCGGACGCTGACCCAGACCAATGATTTCTTTACGCTCTTTGATTTTTCCGCGAAGTGGGATGTCGTTCCGACCATGCTGACCCAGAATCACGATAAGGTTGTTAAGGGGTTCATGGGACAGACCACCGCTTTCCGGAAGGAGGTGCTTAAGCCGGAGGTTCTGGTCATGGGCGAAACCAAATCCGCCAACGAGGCCCGCTATATTCACGGCGAGTTCGGCAAAGGCCAGTGGACCTTTTACGGCGGGCATGATCCTGAGGATTACCAGCATGCCGTGGGAGATCCGCCGACCGACCTCAATCTGCACCCCAATTCCTCCGGTTACCGCCTTATTCTGAACAACGTACTTTTTCCGGCAGCCCGGAAAAAGAAACAGAAGACCTGATCGTCACATCAGTTGTAGAAATTCCACTTCACGCCCAGCTTCAGCAGGGCATCCTGCATCGGATACCGGTTGACCGTATAGAAACGGCTCGATGGTAAGCCCTGGTTGGCGAAATCATATTTCAGGAAAAGGTTGGTTCTTTTCAGCGTCGCCTTGACAAAGAGATCCACGACCGGGAAGGTTTCGAATTCGATCCCCTCGTTGTCGTTGTAGAACTGACCCACGTTGATGGCATAGGCTGGTGCCTTGTATGGCGTATGGTACCACACGTCAAACCCGAGGTTGATGTCCAGGACCCTGAACCACCTGCTGGCATAATAGAAGCTGTTATACGTATAGACTTCCGGAGTTCGCAGGATGTTCTCAAAGTCAGTCTTCTGGTATACGAGGTACGTTTCGAGGTTGAATTTGGCAACGTTGAAATGCTTGCTGACCGAAAGCTTCAGCAGATTCAGGTCGCGGCCGAATTGCTCCGGGCGGATCTGCATCGAATCGGTTTCCACGAAGTACAGGTGGTTTGTTTCGCGGAAGTATTCTGCCCTGGCTCCAAACCGGATGGCCGGGTTCTCGTAGGCGAAGGAGAGGTTATTGACCTTTGACTTTTCGAACGACTGGTCCCACCGGTGGTATTGATAATTAACGCGCTCGAAGATCTCTTCCGGTGAGCGGTTCTGGATATAGGCGCCAAGAACAATACGCCCGAGGCTGCGGCTCAGCAGGAAGTTCGTGGCAGCTTCATACAGGTAGTCGCCGCTGCTGCGGCCCTGCACGATCTGCCGGAGGTTTCCCTGGATGTTCACCCGGTCGCTGAAACGATATCCCAGACCCGCTTTCGCCGTAACGTTATGAAAGCTCTCCCGCGGCGACGGGTCGATCGCCGGAAACCGCGCCGATTGCTGCTCATACCAGTACAGGTCATGCTGCAGCCCGAGATCGAGTTTGAGCTCGTTCTTCAGGAAGGCGACCGCCCGGCTCCGCAGGTAAAAACTGTACCCGAATTCGTTGGCCAGGTGCTTCACCATGGTCGAGTCCTTGGTGAAAGCGATGCTGTCGGCGGTCAGGTCGTGCGGAAACGCGCCATAGGCATCCGGTTCGTTTTTTGAATACCGGTAGTTCGTGGAACTGTAGCTGACCGTATGGAAAAGCCGCTGGGTCGGGAGGACCTTGGTGCCCGCGGAGTCACTTTTGATGCTGTCGATCCGGCCGGGGAAGAATGACTGGCTCAGCAGAAAACCCTTCTGCCGCCAGGTCTGCCTGGACCGGTCGCCGGGGTTTGCGGCGAGCTTGACCCGGAGGGCATCCCGGCGCTCGCCGGCCGAGCTTGCCGTGTCCGTTGCGAGCGAGCCGTTCTCGCCGGCTTTCAGCGTATTGAAAAGGCCGTTCGCGATCAGGTTGTACCGCCTGTTCGGGGATTCATACCAGGTAAACAGTGCAGCATTCAGGTGATCTGCTTCCTGATTCCGGTAATATCCCTGTGAGCCGATCCGGAAGTAGTTCGCACCGATATTCCAGTTCGGTTTGACGTTCTGCGTATGGGTGGCCTGGAAAACCTGTTCCTTCAGGCTCCCGTTCACGTAGTACAGCTGGGTAAAGGGCGATCTTGCCCGGTAGTACCGGATATCATCCTGCCCCATCATATAGCGGTCCAACGCGTGGAATCCCGGATCGAAGCCGATGGTCTTCCGGGGATTGTAAAGCAGATCCCGGGCTGCCAGGCCGGTACTTCCGAGGTTGACTGACGGGTTCCGGACCTGGTAAAGCGGACTGTACAGCTGGAAGTTCCGCAGCGTCGTGTCGATCGGAAAAGTGACCGTGCTGTCCTTGAGCAGCATACGGCTGGTATAGCGAATGTACTTGGATGTAAAAATTACGGTATCCGTTCCCTCTTCCTCCCGCTTGCGCAGCGAGTCAAGTTCGCCGTCCCGCTCCTGTGCGGAAGCGATCGTTCCCGAAAGCAGAACGGTCAGAAGGAAAAACAGATGAATGAGTCGTTTCATGCAATCGATGCAATGATTTCCTTTAATATTTGCGTCATTCGGGGCTCGGCTTCCGACGCGGTCTTAATAATTTCCTCAAGCGATACCGGCTGGAGTGTGTCCGGGAATCCTTCGTCGGTCAGCACGGAGATCGCAAAGACCGGCAGGTTCATGTGATTGGCCACAATGACCTCCGGAACCGTACTCATACCTACTGCATCGCCACCGATGATCCGCAGAAACCGGTACTCGGCCTTTGTTTCCAGGTTGGGGCCGGCAACCGATACATAAACACCCTTATGGCACGTAATGTTATTCTTTTTTGCAGCGGAGAGAGCCAGTTCGATCAGGTTGCGGTCATACGGTTCACTCATATCGGGGAAGCGGGAGCCCAATTCGTCCAGATTCCGGCCGCGAAGCGGATTGTCGTGCTGGAGGTTGATATGATCTTCGATAACCATCAGATCGCCTTTCCGGTAGTCCGGATTAAGGGCGCCGCTGGCGTTCGATACGAACAGGGTCCTGATACCCAGCAGTTTCATGACGCGGACCGGGAAAGTGATCTGCTTCATGTCATAACCCTCATAATGATGGAACCGGCCCTGCATGGCCACGACCCTTTTGCCGGCCAGCCGGCCGAAGATCAGCTTACCGGAATGGAATTCCAGCGTGGAGATGGGGAAATCGGGAATATTGGAGTACATCAGTTTGTGCTCCACCTCGATGTCCGTTACCAGGCCGCCCAGGCCGGTCCCCAGGATGATGCCGATCTCAGGTTCAAAATCGCCGATCCTTTTCTTAATGTATTCTGTGGTGTTGTAAATGTTCTGTAACATAGCTTGTGATCAAGTGGTCAAAGCGCGCCTTCTCCGCCTGGTGAAATGCCGCTTTTACCGGAAGGTAGTAAACCGGCAACCGGATCAATTGTTCATGGATTCCCTGCATTTTTAACCGCTGCAGGTCTTTCTCTGTCGTTATTATCAATTTGTCAGTACCCCGCAGACCGTTGAATTCTGCTGCAATTTTAGCAATATTTTTCGGGGTAAAAGTATAGTGGTCCGGATAGGCATGATGATGGATGCGCGCGGTATGCTCTTGCAGTTTGGCGATCAGAGGCCGCGGGTTTGCAATACCGGTCAGCAGCACGATCTCCGTTTCGTTTGTCAGTGCGGCAAGTGCGCGGTTCCCGGTATGCAGGACGGGTACGAGCTCGTCATACTCCAGAAATGAAAAGAATACTTCCTGGCCGGGGTAGGGAGCGATCCTCCGGACGGCTTCCGCCTTCTCTTTCTCAGAAAGCGTGACCGGGCATTTGGTGACAACGATGCACTGCGCCCGTTTCCGACCGTGCAGCGGCTCCCTCAGATCACCGGTCGGCAGAAACCACGGGGTCCTGAACAGGCTTTCATATTCGAACAACAGGATACTGAATCCCGGTTTCACCCAGCGGTGCTGGTAGGCATCGTCCAGGATGATCACGTCGTGGTCGTCCTGCAGCCGCTCCAGGCCGGCGACCCTTTTTTCTGAGACTGCGACCGTTATGTCGGGGAATTTGTTTTTGAACTGCAGGGGTTCGTCCCCGGCTTCCGCAGCGGTCGATCCGGCTGATACCCGGTAGAAGCCCCTGGTTTTCCGGCCATAGCCACGGCTCAGGGTGGCCGTCCGGTACCCGTCCTTAAGGAGCCGGATCAGGTATTCCGTTACAGGGCTCTTTCCGGCGCCGCCGACGGTAAGGTTTCCCACCGAAATGACCGGGAGCGGGAATTCCCGGGACCTGAGGATCCCGCGGTCAAAAAGGATATTCCGGACCCGGGCAACGATACCAAAAAGAAAGCTGAAGGGGAATAAGATCAGGCGCAATACCTTCATGCGGTAAAGGTAAGAATCTGCCCGAACTTTATGCGGAAGCCGTAAAAGGCGCGCGCGGATTTCTTTTAATGAAAAATTATTTAATTTACCGGTGATTATGATCAGAAAAATATTCCTCGGGTGCCTGATGGCCGCATGGATTTGCGGCGGAGCGCAGGCAAAGGAGCTCCCGGATAAGAAGCTGCAAAAGAAACTGGAAACGCTTGTTGCCGGCTTTAACGGTAAGGTCGGTATATACGTGAAGCATCTGAAGACCGGAAGGGTGGCCGCAGTCAATGCCGATTCGATATTTCCGACCGCAAGCATGATCAAGGTGCCGATCATGTGCGGTGTTTTCGACCAGATAGAGCAGGGGAATCTTGCGTACCATCAGCCGCTCATTTACCGGGACAGTCTGTATTATGCCGGTGAGGATATCGTCGGCTCCCTGAAGGACGGTGAAAAAATCGCGCTCAGCAAAGTCCAGATGCTCAGTATTACGACCAGCGATAACACAGGCAGTTTGTGGCTCCAGAAGCTTGTCGGTGGCGAAAATATCAATAAATGGCTCGAAGGAAACGGTTTTGTGCACACCAGGCTCAACTCGCGGACCGCCGGCCGTTCCGAGTTTCAGAAGAAGTACGGCTGGGGGATGACCACTCCGCGTGAGATGGCCGGACTCCTGACAAAGATCCGCAACGGGGAGGCGATCTCACCGGCGGCCAGCGAGCGGATGTACCGTAACCTGATCAGGATATACTTCGATGACCAGGCACTGTCGCAGATTCCTCCGTACGTGCAGGTCGCTTCCAAATCCGGCGCGGTCGATGCAGCGCGGAGTGAAGTCGTACTGGTGAATGCCCCGCATGGAGATTACGTTTTCTGTATCGCAACCAAGGATCAGAAGGACACCAGCTGGGAGATGTCGAACGAGGGGTGGGTGCTGATCCGTAAGCTTTCCGAGACCTTATGGCATCACTTTGAACCGAAGAGTACCTGGCAGCCGGCACCCGGGCTGGAACGATATAAACCTTAGGACAGATCAATGAAGAATTTGAAAAACAGGATCAGCTGCGTAATAGCAGGTCTGGCGATGACCGTTCTCAGCAGCGCGGCGTCTGCACAATCCCTCAGCAAACTGCTTCCGGGAGGACCTTCCAAAACAGAAATTGCTACCGGCATCCGGGAAGCACTGGAAGCAGGGATCGCCGCCGGAACCGGGCGCTTGTCGGTGGCCGACGGTTTCCTGATGAATCCTTCCGTAAAGATTTTATTCCCGGCGGACGCGCAGAAGGTCGAGAGCACCCTCCGCGGACTGGGCATGGATAAACTGTGCGACGACTTCATCGTGAGCCTGAACCGTGCTGCGGAAGAGGCCGCCAAAGAGGCAAAACCGATTTTCCTGACGGCGATCCGGGAAATGAGTATGGCGGACGCATCCGCTTTGCTCATGGCAAAGGAGCCTGATGCAGCGACTGCTTACTTTAAAATAGAGACCTCGCCCTCCCTGCAGGAGCGTTTCCAGCCGGTGATCCGGGCTTCACTTGAAAAGACCGGCGCGACCAGGCACTGGAACGACATCATCAGCAGGTACAACAAGGTCCCTTTCGTAAAAAAGATGAACCCGGACCTGGCGGCATATGCTACCGGTAAAGCAATTGACGGCCTGTTCACCGAAGTGGCGCGCGAAGAGCTGAAGATCCGCCAGAACGCTGCCGCCCGGACCAGTCCGCTCCTGCAAAAGGTGTTCGGTTTTGCCCAAAAGGCCGGTTGATCCCGGCGCCGGCGGCGTTTGACCGATTCGCGGCTCCTCATCCGCCCCTGCCTTATTCCCTGGGTGTCGGCGGAACTTCCTGCGCATACTGGAGGATCTGGTCGACCTTTCCGGCTTTGTTGATCCGCCACACTTCATGGAGCGACACCGCGGTCGTGGTTCCGTCTTTTGATGTGTCCTCCTCGGTGGCCCACAAGGCAACCCAGTTTTCTTTCCGGTCGGTGCTGCGGAGGCTCATCCAGGCATGCAGGGTGGTCTTTACCCGGGCAATGGAACTCCTGTACTTTTTCACGCCGGCAAGCATGCTGTCGCGGCCCTTCACAATGTCGCCGTTTGCCAGGTAGATCACTGCCGTATCGGCGAACCAGTCGGCGTGGCGGTCAAAAGAATTTTCATCGTAGTCCTTCCAGAGCTGGAGAACCATCCGGGCATGGGCCGGATCCCCGATCTCGAAGCTCGAGGAATAGCTCGGTTTGTACGGGAAGGACCCGGACTGGCCGCCCTGGTCCTGCGACCGTGCGGGGAGAGAGGCCGCACCCAGAACCAAGATGCAGCAGATCATGCATAACGTTAAACGTCTCATAGGAACTGTTTTTTTAGGAAGTATCAGGTACAACGGGGGCGCCGGAATGAAATGACTTCTGCGGACTGCTTCTGAAGAGTGTTTTCGCGTATACCGTTAAAACAAAGGTGTTTCTGTTTTGCTTTGCGCTCGTTAAAAGAGATTGTGGTATCTTTGCGGCACCAATATAAATATTATGCCCAAAGGATTTTTTAATGTGCCTACACCGGTCAATGAACCGGTTCTGAATTATGCCCCTGGCAGCCAAGAGCGCACCCTGCTGAAAGCAGCTATTAAGGAAGCCCGTTCTCAGGAAAAAGATATTCCAATGTATATCGGCGGGGAGGAGGTCCGTACCGGGAACCGTGCGGCCCTGCGCCCGCCACATGACCACCAGCATATCCTCGGATATTACCATCAGGGTGACAAGTCACATGTTGAGGCTGCGATCAATGCCGCCCTGGCTGCAAAAGCCGGATGGGAAAACCTGGGCTGGGAGCATCGCGCAGCGATCTTTCTGAAAGCGGCAGACCTGATCGCCGGGAAATACCGCTATAAGCTGAATGCAGCTACCATGCTGGGACAGTCCAAGAATGCATACCAGGCAGAGATCGATTCAGCCTGTGAGATCATAGACTTTCTGCGGTTCAATGTGAAATACATGTCGGAGATTTACATGCAGCAGCCTCCGGTCTCTCCCCGCGGCGTCTGGAACCGGGTGGAACAACGTCCGCTCGAAGGATTCGTATTCGCATTAACGCCGTTTAACTTTACCGCTATTGCGGGAAACCTGCCGACTTCTGCAGCCATGATGGGTAACGTGGTCGTCTGGAAACCATCCAATACCCAGATCTATTCCGCCCAGGTGCTGATGGAAATATTCCGCGAAGCGGGGGTTCCGGACGGCGTGATCAATCTGATCTACGTTTCCGGTCCTGTTGCCGGGGATGTGATATTCAATCATCCTGATTTCGCGGGGATCCATTTCACCGGATCCACCGGCGTATTCCAGGACATCTGGAAAACCATCGGAAATAACATTCACAGGTACAAGTCCTATCCGCGGATCGTGGGTGAGACCGGCGGAAAGGATTTCATCCTGATCCATGGCTCAGCAGACCCTGCACTGGCGGCCACTGCCGTTGTCCGCGGCTCATTTGAGTACCAGGGCCAGAAGTGTTCTGCTGCTTCCCGCGTATATGTGGCGCGGTCCGTATGGCCTCAGATTAAGGAGTCCATCCTGAAAGATCTGGCGACCATTAAAATGGGTCCGGTGGAGGACTTTACGAACTTCGTTAATGCCGTGATTGACGAAAAGTCTTTTGATAAACTGGTGACCTATATCGATGCAGCCAAAAAAGACGCTGATCTGGAAATAATCGCCGGCGGAAACTACGACAAGTCCAAAGGGTATTTCATTGAGCCGACCATCATGGTCACCAAAGATCCGCGGTATGTCACGATGTGCGAGGAACTCTTCGGCCCGGTGCTGACCGTTTACGTGTATGAAGACGAGGCCTTTGATGAAGTTCTGGAGGTGATCGATACCACGTCCATCTATGCCCTCACCGGTGCGGTGATCGCGCAGGACCGGTATGTTATCGAGAAGGCCAGCCATGCCCTGCGAAATGCGGCCGGAAACTTTTACATTAATGATAAACCGACCGGGGCGGTTGTCGGTCAGCAGCCTTTCGGAGGTGCACGGGGTTCCGGTACCAATGATAAGGCGGGTTCCATGATCAACCTGCTTCGCTGGGTTTCTCCACGCTCGATCAAGGAAACCTTCGACGGTCCTGCAGACTACAGGTATCCGTTCCTCGACCAGGAATAAGATTTGCATACATAAGACAAGAGAGGCTCCCCGCACGGAGCCTTTTTTGGCTTATAACGGTTCCCCTGAAGTTCCGGTCCGACCGTCCCGGGGGATCGTGAAAAAGAAGGTTGACCCTTTATCAGGGTTACTTTTCAGGCCCACCCGGCCGTGATGTCTCCGGATGATCTGATTGGTGATATACAGACCGACGCCCAGTCCGGAAATGACCGGCGATACCGAATCGACCCTGTAAAAACGGTCGAAAATGTGTTCCCGGTAATCTTCCGGTACGCCAATTCCCTGATCGATGACCTCGATGGTGACCTGCCTGTCGGTGACGAGCGTGTTGACTCTGACAAGATCCGCCCCCGGCGAATATTTTACGGCATTGACGAGGAAGTTTGTCAGCGCCTGCTCAAGGCGCAGTTTATCGCCGTTTACGGTCACTTCCGGTACGGCGCTCACGGAAACGATCCGGTGGGAACTGAACATGTGCTGTACATTTTCGATACTTTCTCCGACCATCTCTCGAAGAGAAAAAGGCGCAAAATTAAACTGAAGCCTCCCGGCCTGGATTTTCGAAACATCCAGCAGGTCGCTGATCAGGAAGTTTAGTTTCCGGACGTTGGCATTCGCCTTTTGCACAAACATCCGCTCCCTTTCGCCCAGCTTCGATTTGTCCAGCAGCTGAATGTACGCCTTTATGCTGGTGAGCGGGGTCTTCAGCTCGTGACTGGCGATACCGATGAACTCGTCTTTCTTCATTTCAAGCTGTTTCGTCAGCGTTAGCTCCTCAGTCATTTCGGATCGGCGCTTCAGCGTGCTTATGGATATGGCGAACATCAGTCCTGATATCGCAAGGCCGAAAAGGAGGATCAGGAAGGGTTGCCTTTTTTCAATTCTGGAGCCGAACCCGGTTGTGGATGCAACGACCATTTTCCAGACAGCCCCGGCGACCTTAATGTCCCGGGCGGCACGATATTCCTCAGCTCTTGCTCCGGACGGCGCATGCCCCGATGAGTACAGCAGGTTTTGCCGGGCTATTTCCGGGCTCGCATACAGATCGATTTCGATATCGTCAAAGTCCCTGAGGATCGCACGCATCAGGTCGTGGGCACGGAATGCGTTGTAGACAAATCCCCTGATCTGTTTTTTCCGGTCCTCAACCGAACGGATCCGCCCGGGGTCTTTATAAACGGGCAGGTACAACAGAAAGCCCGGCTGCACATTTTTACTGGTCTCCTGGACAAGGGTTACCTTTGCTTTGGTCATGGATGCCTCCCCGGACAACATCGCCCGGTCCATCGCTTCCCGGCGATTGGATTCGCTGTACATGTCATATCCGAAAGCCCGCAGATTCATGGTGTTCATGGGCCGGATAAAAACAATGGGCGTCAGCCTGTCATTCCTGAAGCCGGATCTGACCCGGAAGCCGGGGAACCCGAATTCATGCATTTCCTTTTCGACGCGGGGAACCTCCGCTTTTGAAATATACCGGGCGAAAGCGAGCGCCTGGATCCCGGGGTAATTTCGTTCCATCTGCAGATTATCGGTATACGAGGCCCATTCCTCGTAGCTGACTGTGTCTGCGGCATAGAAAAGTGACTGGCACCCTTTCAGGATCTGGATGTAATCAGTCAGCCTCTTTTGCACCGCGTCCCGGGCCTGCTGGACCCGCAGCTCGAACAGTCTGGCGCGCCTGTTCTCAGCAAGTACCGATGACTGGTAGAATGCGAAAAAAGTGAAGGAGCTCAGTACTGCCAGGATGATCAAAGCGGGGTAATATGTCTTGAGAAGGTGTTTCAGCATAAAAAGGAAAGAAGAACTATCTGATTCGCTTAACTGTAAAAATAGTGATTTAAACTTCCCCGATGCTCCGGCTTTCCGTTGAGTAACATTTGCTTACGTTAAAAGTTTAGGCGGAAAACCCGCCGGAGGCCTTTTTTTTCGGGCAATTTTTTTAAAACAAATGCGCTTGCTTCTTAATTATTACTTCATTATATTAGTCCGTTAAACCGATTGTCGATTTGGCATCCTGAAGCCAGATATCTTTATTTTTTTTGATTAATACCCCCGTGACGAAGTTTTTCGGACGGTTGCATTGTGGATTTAGTGGGCAAGTTGTGCTTTGAATAAGTCTTAGATGAGAGCGCCGTATAGTTGATTAACGATATTGAAATTATATAAACCTGTATATAATAATATTATCCAACTGAAAATTAAACTTTATGACTATGGTGTATTTTTTACTCCAACAAAAAAGGCGGGTGTTTTTGTCTCTACTGTGCCTTCTTGCCTCATTTCTAGCTTCGGCACAAACAAAGATTACCGGAAAGGTGTTCGGCCGGGACGATGGTCTGCCGCTGATCGGCGCTACAGTGAAGGTGAAGGGAACTACGAACGGAGCTTCGACGGACGCCAACGGGACGTTTTCTCTCAGCGTCACACGTGGAAATGTACTGGTAGTCTCTTCGATCGGATATGAAAGCCAGGAAGTGGCGGTTACCGATCAGACCTCGTATAATATTACGCTTGAGCCGTCCGCAACTTCTCTGAATGAGGTCGTGGTGACGGGATACTCATCAGAACGCAGAAAGGATATTACGGGATCCGTTGCCGTCGTGGATGTGGAGGCCTTTGCCTCCATTCCTTCCGGGTCGACATCACAGTTGCTCCAGGGACAGGCTTCCGGGGTTACCGTAATTGCCCAGGGTGCTCCGGGTTCCAATGCGAACATTATGATCCGCGGTGTGACCTCCTTTGGTAACACGCAGCCGCTGGTTATCGTGGACGGGGTTCAGGGCAACCTGAATGACCTTAACGCGAACGACATCGCCTCTGTCCAGATCCTGAAGGATGCGGGCGCCGCCTCCATTTATGGTGTGCGTGGTGCCAACGGCGTGGTCGTCGTTACGACCAAACGTGGTAAGACCGGCGCGCCGGTGGTGACCTATGACGCTTATTATGGCGTGCAGCAGCCGCTTTCCGGAAATGTGTGGGATCTGATGTCTCCAACCGAGATGCAGTCCCTTTACGCCAGTGTAAATCCGACTGATCCGGTTTTTGGCCGGAGTCTGCCGGAGTGGCTGTATATGAACAATGCGAATGGTCAGGGCGGCTATGGCCGCCCCGGAATCGCAGGTGACGATCCTAGCCGGTATGATCAGACACGCTACCGCTTTGACGCCGCCAACGTTTATAATAACTACCAGATCGCGCAGGTGAACCGTGCGGGAACCGACTGGTTTCACGAGGTCTTCAAGACTGCTCCGCAACAGAGCCATACGCTCTCCGCAAGCGGTGGTACTGAAAACTCGAACTACCTGTTCTCTGTGAACTACCTGAATCAGCAGGGTACCCTGATCGAGACCTATCTGAAACGATATGCGGTCCGGGTCAATACGTCCTTTAACATTGGAAAGCGGATCCGCATCGGGGAAAGCGCCTACCTGTTCAACAGGACGAATCCAGGATTTCCGGGCGGAAACCAGGACGAGGGTAACCCGATATCCTATACCTACCGGACCCTTAATATGATCCCGGTATATGACATTCAGGGAAATTTCGCGGGAACCCGCCTGGGTACTGCGGAAATCGGCCAGGGTGTGAACCCGGTTGCCCAGATGAAACTTACCAACAATAACCGCCAGAACAACTGGAATATGACCGGTAACGTATTTGGCGAGGTGGATATCATCACGGGGCTGACCGCACGTACCACCTTCGGGGGAACAATAAATAATAACTATTTCTCGAACTTCGGATATACGCCATACTATAACCGGGAAGGTTTCGACAGCCCGAACACCTACTACGAGGCGTCCCAGTACAACAGCAACTGGACCTGGACCAATACCTTAACCTACAGCAAGCTGATCGGTCAGCATAACCTGAAACTGCTGGCGGGTACCGAGGCTGTGAACGGCTACGGACGCGAGGTAGGAGGAAGGGCAAACGGTCTTTTTTCAAATGACTTCAACTACCTGATCCTTGGAAACGGTACACGTGACGTGACCAACTACAGCCAGGTCAATCAGAATGCGCGGTTGTTTTCCGTCTTTGGCCGGGTAGACTATACTTTTGCGGATAAATACATCCTGGGTGCGACCATTCGCCGCGACGGTGCTTCCGTGTTTGGTGAGAACAGCCGCTACGGTACGTTCCCGTCAGTCTCTCTCGGATGGCGCATGAGCGAAGAAAGCTTCCTGAAAAATGTCACCTGGCTGGATGACCTGAAACTTCGCGGAAGCTACGGGATCATGGGTAACTACGTGAACGTGAACTACCAGAACCCGTTCACCCTGTTTAACCAGGGCTTCGGTCAATCCTACTACTCCATCGGCGGCGGAAATAACTCCACCGTACAGGGATTCTTCCAGTCGGGCGTCGGAAACCCGGATACCGGCTGGGAAGAGAACATCGTAACGAATGCCGGATTCGATGTGACATTCCTGAATAACCAGTTCACCTTCTCGGCAGAGTGGTATAAAAAGAGTATCAACGGACTGCTGTTCCGGCAACTGCTTCCGGCAACCGCCGGAGGTGCATCCGCGCCTATCGTGAACCTGGGCGATATCAAGAACACCGGTTTCGACGTTACAGCGGGTTATAACGGCGGTCAGAACGGTCTGTTCAGGTATAACGTCACGGCGAACATCACCACCTATAACAATGAAGTGGTGGCTGTTCCGGGCGGATTCTTCGATGCATCGAACTCCCGTTTAGGATTCCTGGTACGGAATGCGGTCGGACGTCCGGTAGGCTCGTTCTTCGGGTATGAGGTTGCAGGTATCTTCCAGAACCAGGCCGAGGTCGACGCCGCACCGGCGCAGACAGAAAAGGCAGTGGGCCGGTTCCGGTATCGCGATATCAACGGCGACGGAGAAATCACTCCGGATGACCGGAGTTTCTTTGGCGATCCGAACCCTGATTTTACCTACGGTCTGAACCTGGGTGCAAGCTACAAGCAGTTTGATATTTCAACGATCCTTTACGGGTCTCAGGGAAATCAGGCGATCAACTATGTCCGGTACTGGACGGATTTCATGGGAACCTTTATCGGCGGAAAAAGCCATGCGCTGATGAATGCCTGGTCACCGTCCAACCCGAATTCATCAACTCCGATCGCTGAGACCGCCAATACATTCAGTACGACCGGCGTATTCAATTCCTATTATCTTGAAGACGCGTCTTTCCTGAAGATGCGGTCGCTGCAGATTGGATACACGCTGCCAACAGCAACCATGAGCCGGTTCGGAATCAAAAAGCTCAGAGTGTATGCGCAGGGAGCCAACCTGTTCACCATTACCAAATACTCCGGACTTGACCCTGAGCTTACTCCTTCGGGAAGTAACCTGAATCAGAACGGACAGCAAACCGCTGCATTTGGTATTGATTATGGCAATTACCCCAATAATCAAAAGAGCTTCCTGATGGGAGTTAACCTTTCCTTTTAATTGATGGCGGTCATGTTAAACAGAATTATTATGAAAAGAAACTATTATAAAGTTGTTATTCCGTGTATCGCTGCCTCCCTGATCACAGCGTATGCATGTAAAAGAAGTTTCCTGGAAACTGAGCCGATGGGTCCTCTGAGCGAGTCGACCCTGGCAAACAGTGCAGGGGTGAACGGGCTCCTGATCGGTACCTATTCATTGCTGGACGGGGTTTACCAGGGCAACGGAAATCCGCTCGGACCGTGGGAATCCGCAGGATCCAACTGGATCTACGGAAGCGTTGCCTCCGATGATTCCCATAAAGGATCAACCTACGGTGACCAGCCGGAAATTGAGCTGATCGAAGGTTATGCTTCGACCCCGGTACTGAACCACTTCAATTCGAAATGGCGGGCCGTGTACAACGGTATTCAGCGTGCGAACGACGTATTGCGCGTCATGCGCAAGGCTACCGATATTGCACCGGCAGATACCATGCAGATCGCTGCCGAGGCGCGTTTCCTGCGCGGATTCTTTCACCTGGAGGCGATCAAGATGTGGGGCCCCAATGTCCCTTATGTACATGAAGGGATCACATATACGGCCGGTAACTACAACGTGCCCAATGATCAGCCCATCTTTGCACAGGTCGAAGCCGACTTCAAATTCGCTGCAGACAACCTGACCCCGACAAAGAGCCAGTTCGGACGGGTGAATTCCTGGGCGGCAAAAGCTTTCCTGGCAAAGACCCTGTTGTTTGAGGATAAGTATGCCGAAGCGAGACCGATCCTGGCCGAAGTTGTCGCCATGGGCGTAAACAGCGCCGGCCAGAAATACGATCTTGTTGACTACGGCGATATGTTCAATCCCGAAACCCAGAACAATGCCGAGGTGGTACTGGCTTACCAGTCCTCCACACAGGATAATGCAGGCGGCTGGAACGGCAATGCCGGAGATGCCCTGAACTTCCCCGGCGGAGGCCCTGCAAGTTGCTGCGGATTCAACCAGCCTTCTTTCAGCCTCGTTAATGCGTTCAAGGTTGACCCGGTTACCGGATTACCGCTGATCGATACCTATAATGATGTTGATCTGAAGAATGACCAAGGCATCCTGGGTAATGAACCGTTCACGCCTACGACCGAACCGATCGACCCGCGTCTTGACTGGACAGTCGGACGCCGGGGTATTCCATATCTTGACTGGGGCGTGCATCCGGGAGAGAGCTGGATCCGCGGCCAGGCCTCCGGCGGTCCTTACAGTCCAAAGAAAAGTATTTACTATAAATCCGCACAGGCATCGACAAGTGACTTTTATGATGGCTGGGCGGCTAACCAGACGACTGCCAACAACATCAACCTGATGCGCTTTTCAGACGTAATCCTGATGGCGGCGGAAGCCGAGGTCGAGGCCGGGTCGCTCGCGGAAGCCGAAAGACTGGTGAACCTGGTTCGCGCAAGGGCTGCACGTCCGGGCAGCATGGTGTATACCTATGTTGATCCGAACGACCCTTCGAAAGGAAATACGACTACCCCGGCAGCTAACTACAAAGTCGGGCTGTATACTGGTCAGATCGCCGGTAGCCAGGCGTTCGCCCGGGAGGCCGTTCGGTTTGAGCGCCGTCTGGAGCTGGCTATGGAAGGTCACCGTTTCTTCGATCTGCAGCGGTGGGACAACGGAACCGGGTACATGGCCAATATCCTCAATGCGTATATCGCGCATGAAACCAGTGTGCCGAACTTCGGTCCGGCATACCAGATCCTGAAGAATGCGAAGTTCACTCAGAATCAGGATGAAGTGTTCCCGATCCCGCAGGCCCAGATCGATGCGAGCTCCAATACACTGAAGCCAAATCAGAATCGTTAATTAACTTTTTTGATATATATTTATGGTAGAGGCAATTCTGTCTCTACCATTTTTTTTTAGCCATACCCTAAACCTCATGAAGTCTCATTTTTTCGGAATTTCCCTGGTCCTTGTGCTTGCTGTATCCTCATGCACCGAACCGGCCCTGTTTAAAAAGCTGCCGGCCTCCTATACGGGAATCGAGTTTAATAACCTGATTGCTGAGAATGATTCGATCAACCCGCTCGATATGGTCAATATCTATAATGGCGGCGGGGTAGGCGTCGGCGACTTCAATAACGACGGTCTGCAGGACCTGTACTTTGCCGGCAACCAGGTCAGCAATAAGCTTTATCTGAACAAGGGAAATCTCAAATTTGAAGACATAACAGATCGTTCCGGTACCTCAGGCGCCGGAAGATGGTCCAGAGGCGTGTCCGTTGTGGACATCAATAACGATGGCTGGCCGGATATCTATGTGACCGCCACCCTGATGGCGGACCCTGAGAAGAGAACGAATCTGCTGTACGTGAATGAAGGCAAGACCTCGGACGGGGTGCCGAAATTCAGGGAATCGGCGGCTGAGTATGGCCTGGACGACAGCTCCCACTCCACAATGGCTGCTTTTTTTGACTACGACAATGACGGGGATCTGGATATGTATCTGGTCGTGAACGAGATCCGGCGCGGCGAAAACCCCAACAAATACCGGCCGATCATTACGGACGGTTCCGCTCCCAGCACCGGAAAACTGTACAGAAACGACTGGAATGATTCCCTGAAGCACGGGGTCTTTACTGACGTTTCACGCGAAGCCGGAATCACCGTCGAAGGATATGGGCATAGCGCAGTAATCCATGACTTCAATGGCGACGGCTGGCCGGACATTTACGTTGCCAATGATTTTGTCAGCAATAATATTCTGTACATCAATAACGGGAACGGCACGTTCGCGGACCAGGCTAAACGGTACTTCAAGCACACGGCGGCCAATGCCATGGGAATGGACATTACCGATATCAATAACGACGGTCTGTCAGATGTCATTGAGCTGGATATGAATCCCCAGGATAACTACCGGAAGAAGATGATGATGATGGCAAACAGTTACCAGACCTATCAGAACTTCGATTATTACGGTTATCAGTACCAGTATGTCCGGAACACGCTCCAGGTCAACCAGGGCGCCACGGTGCTGGAAAATGATACGATCGGCCCGCCTATCTTCAGTGAGGCCGGATTCTTCAGCGGTATTTCGGAGACGGACTGGAGCTGGACCCCCGTTGTCGCGGATTTCGATAATGACGGACTCCGGGACGTGATCGTCACAAACGGGTATCCCCGGGATGTTACCGATCACGACTTTACGACGTTCCGGGATCAGGCGCACCTGGTTGCCTCCAAGCAACAGCTGCTCGAGCAGATTCCGGTGATCAAGATCAATAATTATGCGTTCCGGAACCAGGGGTCGCTTTCCTTCGCGAACGTCACCAAAAACTGGGGGCTCGACGAACCTGCGTTTTCGAACGGTGCCGTATATGCGGATCTGGACAATGACGGGGACCTCGATATGGTGGTCAATAATATCAATGATCCTGCATTCGTCTATAAGAATACCGTTCGAGAAAGGAACAGGGAAGATAACCATTACCTGCAGATCAGGTTCAAGGGCAGCGGTGAGAACCGGAACGGCCTGGGAGCCTGGGTGCGGATATTTACCGGAACCACGCAGCAGGCCTATGAAAATACGCCGTACCGCGGTTACCTGTCCAGCGTTTCCGGCGTCGCCCATTTCGGACTCGGCAAAACTGACCGGGTGGATTCGGTGGTCATCACCTGGCCCGACCGGACCACCCAGGTAATGCGGGATGTGAAGGCGGATCAGCTTCTGGAGGTACGCGCTGAAGAAAGTTCGCCGGTGCCTGTTGCAGCAGGCAGCCCGCTGGCATCCGGTACCCTGTTCAAGGAAGTTACCCGGCGGCTGGGCGTATCTTACATGCATGAAGCGCGCGATATTGTCGACTTCAATACCCAGAAGCTGCTTCCCCACAAATTTTCGGAGTACAACCCTGCACTGGCGGTCGGGGATATTAACGGGGACGGGCTTGAGGACTTCGTATCGGGCGGCTCTTCAGACTTCCCGGCCCAGGTCTTCCTTCAGCAGAAGGACGGAACTTTCCGTCAGCGGACACTCGCGGAGGAACCGGATAATTCCGGCACCTACCAGGATCTTGGTGTCCTGCTGTTCGATGCCGATATGGACGGAGACCTGGACGTTTACCTGGCCCATGGGGGGTATGAGATCGCTCCGGGCTCGGAATCTTACCAGGACCGGCTTTACCTCAACGACGGCAAAGGTAAGTTCAGGCTGGCGGCGACAGCACTGCCGGCCAATTTTACCAGTAAATCGGTGGTCAGGGCCGCCGACTTCGACCGGGACGGCGACCTGGACCTGTTCGTAGGCGGACGGGTCGAGCCGTGGCATTACCCGAAACCGGTATCGAGCGCGATCCTGCGTAACGACAGCAGGAACGGACAGGTTAAGTTCACGGATGTCACCGCCAGCATCGCCAAAGAACTGCTGAACGCCGGCCTGGTATGCGATGCTGTTTTTACGGACTACGACAATGACGGCTGGCAGGATCTTATGCTTGCCGGGGAGTGGATGCCGGTGACCTTCCTGAGAAACAACAAGGGCGTTTTTGAAAATCAGACCGCGTCATCCGGAGTCAGCGAAAAGATCGGGTTCTGGAGCTCTATAGCACCCGGCGATTTTGACAACGACGGCGACATGGATTACATCGTCGGTAACCAGGGGGGCAATTCCTTTTACCGTGCCAGCGAAAATGAGCCGGTGTTTATAACAGCCAAGGATTTCGATAACAACGGCAGCTACGATGCGATCCCGTCCCTGTACCTTCCGGATGCCAAGGGAGCGATGAAGGAGTTTCCGGCCCATACCCGGGACGATATGGTCAAACAGATCATCAGCATGCGCGTCCGGTTCCAGAACTACAGGTCCTACGCCGTGGCCACGATGGATGAGTTGCTGAGCAAGGAGCAGCGGGAAGGTGCGCTGCGCCTTAAGGCGAACTTTGTTCAGTCCGCTTTCCTCCGGAATGAAGGCAACGGAAGATTTACGCTCAGCGCACTGCCACAGGAGGCCCAGGTCTCCGTTCTTAATGGGATGGTGGTCGGCGATTTCAACGGTGACGGCAACCTGGATGTCGCCATCAATGGAAATGATTTCGGAACAGAAGTTACCGTAGGCCGGTATGATGCGCTGAACGGTTTGGTGCTGCGGGGCGACGGGCAGGGCGGCTTTCATCCGCTGAAAATTGCCGAAAGCGGCGTGTTCATACCCGGAAACGGGAAAGCCTTCGTAAGTCTCCGTTCGGCATCAGGTGCCGAATTCCTGATCGCCAGCCAGAACCGGGGCCCGCTGAAGATCTACGAGACTAAGAAGAGCTCAAAAGCGATCCCGGTCCGCCCTGGAGACGTCAGCGCCCTCGTCACCCGGTCAAACGGGAAACAGCAAAAGGTGGAGCTGCATTATGGAGCCTCTTTCCTTTCCCAGTCAAGCCGGACGATCGGCGTACGCCCGGATATTTCCCGTGTTGAGATCACGGACTCCCGTGGAAAGACGAGACTGGCCTTCAAGAAATAACCACGCTCACTACGCTTTAAAAGATAACTACGTTAATTGCCGATGCTAAAAAATAAAAGACTGCCTGTACTGCTTGTTCTTGCCGCTGCAGTCCTCACGATGGGCCAGCTCTCTTCCTGTAATGACCTTCCAAGAAATAAGACGCACCGGGACGTGCCCGAAAGCAGCATCAGAAGGGGCAAGAAACTTGCGGCCACCTACTGCCAGTCCTGCCATATGCTGCCGGATCCTTCCATGCTCGATGTGAAAAGCTGGGAAAAGGGCGTCCTGCCCAATATGGGCCCCCACCTGGGCATTCATGAATATAACTACCAGGAGTATCCGTCATCACGAAATGATGTCAACGTGGGCCCCGGTTACTATCCGTCGGAGCCGGTGCTGACGCTGGCCGGGTGGCAGGATATCATCAATTATTACACGGCCACCTCGCCGGACACCCTGATCGCCGATGTTCAGCAGCCGCCCATCCGGACCGGTCTGAAGCTGTTTGAGCCCAGGGTACCGGAATCGCTGACCTCAGGTCCGGTCACTTCTTTTGTGAAGATCCATGAAGGGGCCGGCGGGCGCGAGGTCATCATCAGTTCGCTGAGCAGCGGGCATATCTTCCGGTTTGATTCGAACCTGAAAAAGCTGGATTCGGTCAAAACGGACGGTCCGGTCGTCAGTATGGATATCAAGGGCGAATCGTTCCTTGCCACCAATATCGGCATGCTGAATCCCAATAACGGCAAGGTCGGGAGCGGTCAGTTCTACAAGCTGGCCGGTAACCAACTGGTCCCCGACCTATCCGCCGGATTCGGTGAACTGGGCAGGCCCGTACAGATCAGCCGGGCCGACTTTAACCAGGACGGTCGGGAGGATTACCTGATCTGTGAGTTCGGATTCGTGAAGGGAGCCCTGAGCTGGATGGAGAACCTGGGCGGGGGAGGCTTCCGGAAGCATGTGATCAGGAGTTTCCCCGGGTCCGCCAAAGCGATTGTGCGGGACGATAACGGTGACGGGCATCCGGACATATGGGTATTGTTCACCCAGGGTGATGAAGGGATATTCCTGTTCACGAACAACGGTAAGGGAGAATTCACGACGAAAGAGGTGCTGCGGTTTCCGCCGATGTACGGCTCGTCTTCGTTCGATCTGGTCGACTTCAACAAGGACGGCAAGCTGGATATCATCTATACCTGCGGGGATAATGCCGATTATTCACCTGTTTTCAAGCCGTTTCACGGGATGTACATTTATACCGGCAACGGGAAGAACGAATTCCGGCAGGAGTACTTTTACCAGATCAACGGTTGCTACAAGGCGATCGCAGAGGACTTTGACGGCGACGGGGATATCGATATCGCGACCATTGCCTATTTTGCCGACTACGAGAAAAAGCCGGAAGAAGGATTCGTGTATTTCGAAAATACGGACGGAGAGCTGAAGCCATATACCATCCCGGAAACGATGAAGGGAAGGTGGCTGACGATGGATTCGGGTGACCTGGACGGCGACGGCAGGACGGACCTGGTCCTCGGTAACTTTTCTGTCGGTCCCATCATGCGGAAACCGGCGTTTAACTGGCGGGAGGGGCCGCCGTTCCTGGTCCTGAGAAATTTGGGGAAGTGATAAATATTCTTTAAAATTATACAACTAACCGAACGGCCGGAAGTATCGGGTCCCCGGTGTCCCCCGGCCGCACTGAACACGTATGATGAGGAAATTTACTTATTTATTTCTGGTTGCCGCAGTCGCCGTTGCGGCGGTTTCGGCCTGCAGAAAAGAAAGCCGGCCGGTCATGTCCGATACCGAGATCCTGAACAATAACCTGGAGGCTTTGACCAGCGTCATTATCTACGACGTATTCAGTCCGCCGGTCGCCAGCAGAATCTATGCCTATGCATCCCTGGCCCAGTATGAGGCGATCCGGTTCGGGAAGGACGGGGACTCATCCATGGCTGCCAGATTTCATGGATTCAAGGCTTTTCCGCAACCGGAGCAGGGGAAGGAATATAACTATACGCTTGCTGCCACCAAGGCCTTCTTTACGGTTGTAAGAAAGGTGGTGTTCTCGGTGGATTCGCTGGACGCCTATGAAAACCAGGTATACGGGCAGTTCAGAAAGTCTTTGGGCAAGGAAGCCTTTGAGCGCTCCGTCAGCTTCGGGGAAGCGGTCGGGAAAGTGGTGCTGGCTCGCGCCGCCGAAGATAACTATGCGCAGGGCCGTGCCAAGGTGAAGTTCCTCGGTGAACAGAAACCGGGCCGCTGGCGTCCTACCGCGCCGGATTACCTCGATGGCGTAGAATGGTGCTGGGGAACGATGAAACCGCTTATTCTGGATCCCTCGGACCTGAAGGAGAACCTTCCGGATCCCCCGGAATACAGCCTGGAGGAGGGTTCCGAGTATCATAACTCGCTGAAGAGCTTCTACCAGCTGACCAGTAACCTGACCCAGGAACAGAAAGACATTGCGCGGTTCTGGGATGACAACCCGTTTGTGATCGAGCATGCGGGACATATGATGTTCGGCAACAAGAAGATCACCCCCAATGGCCATTGGATGGGGATCGCCGCCATCGCGGCTGAAAAGTCCCAGGCCGATCCCGTAAAAACTGCAAAAACCTTCTCGGCCACGGCAGCCGCCATGTATGATGCCTTTATCTGCTGCTGGAACCTGAAGTATATTTATACGACCGAACGGCCGATCTCGGTCATCAACGAGAACCTCGACGAGAAGTGGCAGCCGCTGCTTCAGACTCCTCCGTTTCCGGAATATCCCAGCGGGCACAGTACCATTACCCGTGCTGCCGCAGAGGTGCTGACCAGGATGTATGGGGAGGACTTTGCATTTGAAGATACCAGTGATCTGAAATATATCGGTATGAAGCGGAGTTTCAGGTCGTTCCGGGAGGCCGCGGATGAAGCGTCCATCAGCAGGGTTTACGGCGGAATTCATTATCAGTTCAGCGTGGACCAGGGCGCCCGCGACGGCAAGATGGTAGGCGAGAAGCTGATCAGGAAGCTTGGTATGTAGCGGCTAATCGCTGACCTATGAGTTCAAAAGGCAAACAGCAGCATACCTATGACGCGATCGTCATCGGGTCCGGAATCAGCGGAGGCTGGGCGGCGAAGGAACTGTGTGAAAAGGGCCTGAAGACGCTGGTGCTGGAGCGCGGGAGAAACGTCAAACATTTGGAAGATTATCCAACCGCGCTCAAGAATCCGTGGGACTTCCCGCATCGCGGCCAGCTGCCGCTGCAGGTGAAGGCCGAGAATCCGGTTGCAAGCCGGTGCTATGCGTTCGGCGAGGCTACCGAACACTTTTTCGTCAAGGACCGGGAGCATCCCTATATTCAGCAGAAACCGTTTGACTGGATCCGCGGATACCAGGTCGGCGGTAAATCGCTGTTGTGGGCCCGGCAAACCCAGCGCTGGAGTGCCTATGACTTTGAGGGACCGGCAAGAGACGGTTTCGCCGTCGACTGGCCGATCCGCTACGAAGATCTGGCCCCCTGGTACAGCCATGTGGAAAGGTTTGCAGGGATCAGCGGGAATTATGACGGACTGGATACCCTTCCGGACGGTGAGTTCCTGCCGGCATGGGAGATGAATACCGTGGAGAAAAAGATCCGGGAACGCATTCTCGCGCATTACCCGGACCGGAACGTCGTGATCGGCCGCTGTGCGCATCTGACCGAACCCCGGGAGGTCCACCTCCGGCAGGGCCGGGGAAGATGCCAGGCCCGGTCGCTCTGTGAGCGGGGTTGTCCCTATGGGGGTTACTTCAGCTCCAATGCGTCTACGCTGCCCTGGGCGCAGGAGACCGGAAACCTGACGCTGAAGCCCGGTTCGGTCGTTCATTCCATCATCTATGACGACCTGAAGCAAAAAGCGGTGGGCGTACGGGTGATCGATTCCGAAACCCTGGCGGCAACCGAGTATTTCGCTCCGGTGATCTTCGTCAACGGCAGCACATTGAATACCAACCTCATCCTGCTGAATTCCGTATCGGACCGGTTCCCGGAGGGCCTCGGAAACGATAACGGGCTGCTTGGAAAGTACATCGCCTTTCATAATTACAGGGGGTCGCTGACTGCCAGGATGGACGGTTACCAGGACTCCTATTACTCGGGCCGGAGACCGACAGCGGTCATGATGCCGAACTTCAGAAATCTTCACCGGCAGGAAATGGATTTCCAGCGGGGGTACATGGTATTTTATACCGCATCCCGCGGCTGGGGCGGGTCTCCGGCTGAATCACAGATCGGCGGCGCCTACAAGGATGCCCTTTCGGAAGCCGGAAGCTGGGGGATTTATATGATGATGCAGGGTGAAACCATTCCTAAGGAAGCCAGCCGCGTCACGCTCAGTAAAGACCGGAAGGACCGCTGGGGTGTTCCGCTGCTGGAGGTTTCCGTCGGGTATGATGAGAACGACGAAAAACTGCTGAAAGACTTTCTGGAGCAGGGGCGCGAGATGCTCGAGAAGGCCGGATGCACCCGGATCAATGTAAATGACAGCGGACAGGCGCCCGGACTCGACATTCATGAGATGGGCGGGGTCCGGATGGGCCGCGACCCGCAGACTTCACTGCTGAACGGGTACAACCAGCTGCACGCATGTCCCAACGTCTACGTCACGGACGGCGCCTGCATGACCTCCACGGGAACCCAGAATCCATCCTTAACCTATATGGCCCTGACGGCCCGGGCGGCGGATCATGCCGCCAGATCCCTGAAATCCGGCGATCTGAGCTGAATGGTCTAAAAATGGTCCTTTTATTGCTAGTTTCTTCTGAAAGAGAAGAATGCTATGAGAAATAATGCAAAAGGAATTATTGGAATGGTTGCCGGTGCAGCAGCTGTCGGTGCGGCGCTGATGTTTTATAAAAGGAAGGACGGAACTACTCTCGGTTCACATCTTTGGAACTCTGCGCGCGATATGGGCGGAAATATAGGGGGATATGCCGCCAGGATCAAGGACCGGCTTTTGCACAATGTTAAGGGACCGGGCGGCGAGGCCGTTTACCTCGATATGTATGACCGCCAGTTCTATGAGAACAACGAGGGCCAGCGGGTGTACCTCGACAATGCGTAGGACGCAAAAAAAAATGGCCGCCTTTACGGGCAGCCATTTTTAGTTTTAGTATGATGGTTCGGTCAGAGCTTAGAAACGTTTCCGGCGGTCTCCGCCCTCACGTCTTCCGCCCGGACTTTTGTCTTCCCGTCGTTTTCCGGAGAAATCGCGGAAGCCGCCGCCGTCACGGCGATCACGGCCACCGGCAGTCCGGCGTTCACGGAAGGTTCCGCCGCTGCTCCGTTCACGGCTTCCGCCGCTTCTGGTGCCAACCGCACGGTCTCCGGCCAGCTCGATCCTTACGGAACGGCCCTGGTGTTCGGCATCCCGGAAGTTCTGAACTACGGTGTCAGCTACTTCGTTCTCTACTTCAAAGAAAGTGAAAACGCCTTTCAGGTCGATCTTTCCGACCGAGCGTCCGCTGATCTTTGCCGTGTTGCAGATGTAGCCCAGCATGTCACCGCGGGTGAAGTCATCCACGGAACCCAGGTTGATGAACAGCCGGGTATAGTCCGCGTTGGAACTTGTCCGCGCCATGCGTTCGCCGCTGTCCCGTCTGTCTTCAGAAGCATTCAGGTCAGGAGCGTTCCTGTAGTATTCGAGGAAACGGTTGAACTCAAGGGAAGCAAACCGTTTGATGATCTCTTCCTTGTCCAGTTCCTTGAATTCCTCCATGATGCGGGGAATATATTGTTCGATCTGCGCTTCGTTCACTTCCACATTGTGGACCTTGTGAACCAGGGCGAAGAGCTGTTTCTCGCAAACATCGAACCCGGTAGGGATCTCCGCCTTGGTGAACTGCTTTCCGATCACGCGCTCGATCTGACGGATCTTTCCTGCTTCCTTCTGGTTGATAATGGAGATCGATACCCCGGACTTTCCGGCACGGGCTGTACGGCCGCTCCGGTGGGTGTAGTTCTCGATTTCGTCCGGCAGCGAGTAGTTGATAACGTGGGTCACGTCGTTAACGTCGATACCCCGTGCAGCTACATCCGTTGCGATCAGCAACTGCAGGCTGCGGTCCCGGTAACGTTTCATCACTTTGTCACGCTGCTGCTGTGACAGGTCTCCGTGCAGGGCATCGGCGTTGTAACCGTCCTTGATCAGGGATTCCGCAATTTCCTGTGTTTCTATCTTGGTGCGGCAGAAAACGATACCGAAGATCTCAGGATTGAAATCCACGATGCGTTTGAAGGCAGCATATTTATCACGGGCACGAACCACATAGTATTCGTGTTCGATATTGGCGTTGCCTGTATTCTTGGTACCCATGGTCAGCTCATGGGGATCCGTCATGTATTTCTTGGAGATCCGGCGTACTTCGGAAGGCATGGTTGCCGAGAATAACCAGGTCTTCTTCTCGTCAGGAGTCGTTGAAAGGATTTCATCGATATCTTCCTGAAATCCCATGTTCAGCATTTCATCCGCCTCGTCAAGAACAACATAGTTTACTCTTGAAAAGTCGATGGCCTTACGGTTGATGATATCAAGCATACGGCCGGGCGTTGCAACAACGATTTGTACTCCCCGTTTGATTTCGCGCAGCTGGTCGGAAATGCTGGCTCCGCCATATACGGCTACCACTTTAACGTTCGGGAGGTTTTTGGAATAGTTCTTCAGATCATTGGTGATCTGCAAACACAATTCACGGGTAGGGCACAGGACAAGTGCCTGGGGGTGATTTTTTTCAAAATCCAGTAATTCTAACAGAGGCAGGCCAAATGCTGCCGTCTTTCCGGTTCCTGTTTGAGCTAATCCGACAAAATCGTTGCTGCCTGAAAGTAATACCGGGATGGCTTGTTCCTGGATCGGCGTGGGATTGACAAATCCCAGTTCAGTGATGGCATTAACAATATCATGACGGATACCCAATGTACTAAATGGGTTCATGATAACTTATAAGCTTAAGGCGACATTGCCAGAAGCGGGGGCAAAGGTACGCTTTTTTCCTGTCGTTTGGTAATGTGTTGTGTTTCAGTTAAACATCTTAATGTCAAGAGTGGTCCGGCGCCTGAGCGGAACCGCCTTCAGCCTCATCTAAAAGACATTAGAACCGGCGGGCATTCAAATAAATTTCTTTATTTGGTGAAAAATTTTCAATGCGCTATTCCTTTCTTTTTCTTTTTCTCGTCGCCGGCCTCGCCGTCAAAGGGCAAAACGGCCCGGCCCCGGAACCTGCAGAACTGGTCAATCCCCTGATGGGGACCGCTTCGAAGCCGAGTTTGTCCAACGGGAACACCTATCCTGCGGTGGGGGTGCCCTGGGGAATGAACCTCTGGACTCCCCAGACCGGTACGATGGGTCATGGCTGGACCTATACCTATGATGCGGACAAGATCCGCGGACTGAAACAGACCCACCAGCCGTCGCCCTGGATGAATGATTACGGGCAGTTTTCGATCATGGCCGTGACCGGTTCAAAAAAGTTCAGCCAGGATGACCGGGCAAGCTGGTTCTCCCACAAGTCGGAGATATCCAAGCCCTACTATTACAGCGTCTATCTCTCCGATGCGGATGTGACCGCCGAACTGACCCCTACGGAAAGATCGGCCCAGTTCAGGTTCACGTTTCCGCAGTCCGACAGTTCGTTTATCGTGATCGACGCGTTCGACAAGGGATCCTATGTCAAGGTCATACCCGCAGAGCGGAAGGTTATCGGTTATTCCACCCGCTACAGCCGGGGGAAGCTTCCGAATTTCAAAAACTACTTCGTGGTCTATTTTGACAAGCCCTTCAAATCCGCTGATACGTGGCACGGGAAAACCCTGGCAAAGGACACGCTTGAGTTGAAAGCCGATCATGCCGGTGCGGTGCTTGGATTCCAGACGTCCAGGGGCGAGCAGATCCATGCACGGATCGCTTCCTCCTTCATCAGCGTGGAGCAGGCTGAACTGAACCTGCAACGCGAGGTCGGAAAGGATTCCTTTGAGAATACCCGGCAGAAAGCCCGGGATTCCTGGAACGAGAAGCTGGGCCGGATCCGCGTGGAAGGCGGAACGGATGAGCAGCTGCGGACGTTCTATTCCTGCCTGTACCGGACCCTGTTCTTTCCCAATAAACTCTATGAAATAAACGCTGAGAACCGCATCGTTCACTACAGCCCGTACAACGGGAAAATCCTTCCCGGCTATATGTTCGGCGGGACCGGTTTCTGGGACACGTTCCGGGCCCTTTACCCGTTCCTGAACCTGGTTTACCCGTCCATCAACCGGGAAATGCAGGAAGGCCTGATCAACGATTACAAGGAGGGCGGGTGGCTGCCGGAGTGGTCCAGCCCGGGGTATGCCGATATCATGATCGGGAATAACTCAGCTTCCGTGGTGGCCGACGCCTGGCTTAAGGGCCTCCGCGGATATGATATCAATACGCTTTACGAGGCGCTCCTGCACGGCGCCAATAATGAGGGGCCGATGACGGCCGTCGGCCGTGCCGGCGTGAACTATTACAACGAGCTGGGTTATGTACCCTACGATGCCGGGATCAATGAGAACGCAGCCAGGACCCTGGAGTATGCGTACGATGATTTCGCCATTTACCAGCTGGCAAAGGCCCTGAAAAGGCCCCAGGCGGAGATCGATCTGTATGCCCGGCGAAGCCAGAACTACCGGAACCTGTTCGATCCGGCATCGGGACTGATGCGCGGCAAGAACAAAGACGGGTCGTTCCAGAGCCCGTTCAATCCTTTCAAGTGGGGCGACGCTTTTACCGAGGGAAACAGCTGGCATTACTCATGGTCCGTATTCCATGATGTTCAGGGCCTGATCGGCCTGATGGGAGGCCGTGAGCGCTTCACCGCCAAACTCGACTCGGTCTTTACGCTGCCGCCGGTGTTTGACGAAAGTTATTACGGTTCGGTTATCCACGAGATCCGGGAGATGCAGATCGCCGGCATGGGGCAGTATGCTCACGGAAACCAGCCGATCCAGCATATGATCTACCTGTATAATTATGCAGGCGAGCCGTGGAAGGCCCAGTACTGGGTCCGGGAAACGATGAATCGGCTTTATAAGGCAACGCCTGACGGTTATTGCGGGGATGAGGACAACGGCCAGACATCAGCCTGGTATGTGTTCTCCGCGCTCGGTTTCTACCCGGTAACTCCGGCGACCGATCAGTATGTCGTCGGTGCGCCTCTTTTCAGGAAGGCCACGGTCCTGCTGGAGAACGGGCGCTCGATCGTGATCAACGCGCCGCAGAACACCGGTGAGACCCGGTACATCCGTTCCGCCAGGTTCAACGGCAAAGCATTTACCCGGAACTATCTGAACCATTTTGAGCTCCTGAAGGGGGCTACCATCGATTTCAATATGACGGCAACCCCGGAAAAGACCCGGGGCACTGCGGACAAGGATTTTCCTTATTCTTTTTCAACCGGAAAACAGTAGAACATGAAGAGACTAGTACTATCGCTGCTGATCCTGCAGCAGTTCAATGCATCGGCGCAGACCACCAAAGACCTCGCCAGGTACGCCAAACCCCTGATCGGAACCGAACGGATGGGGCATACCTTCCCGGGAGCGGCCGTGCCCTTCGGTTCGGTCCAGTTAAGCCCGGATACCGATACGATCCCGTATGAAATGGGCGGGAAATACAACGGAAAGGTTTACGAATATTGCGCCGGCTACAAATATGAGGATCCCACGATCGTGGGTTTCAGTCATACGCATTTCAGCGGAACCGGGCATTCGGACCTGGGCGACTTCCTGATCATGCCGACGACCGGGAAGCTTCAGCTGAATCCCGGAACGGCCGATGATCCCTCGTCAGGCTACCGGTCGGCCTATTCGCACGCCACGGAAGTTGCCGAACCGGCGTACTACAAAGTGATGCTGGAGGATCACCAGATTAAGGCGGAGCTTACCGCCACGACCCGGACCGGGTTCCATCAGTATACCTTCCCGAAATCGGACCAGGCCCATATTATCCTGGACCTGATGGCCGGCATCTATAATTACGACAACAAAAATGTCTGGACTTCCGTCCGCGTTGAGAATGACACGCTGATCACCGGGTACCGGAAGACCAGCGGCTGGGCCCGTGACCGGACCGTGTATTTCGCGATGTCTTTTTCCAAGCCGATCAAACAGTACGGGATGAAAGACTACTCGCCGGGACAGGTCTACCGCGGGTTCTGGAGGAAGTTCGATCAGACCAGGAATTTCCCGGAAGTAGCCGGAAAGCAGCTGCGGATGTATTTCGACTTCACGACCGGTGACCAGGAGACGATCAAGGTGAAGTTCGCCATTTCGCCGGTAAGCACGAAGAATGCGCTGGAGAATATGCGCGCCGAGATCCCGCACTGGGATTTCGAAAGAACGAAAAAAGAAGGACGGGAACTCTGGAACAGGGAGCTGGCGAAAGTGGACGTGAAAACCGGAACCGAGGCGGATATGGTCAATTTCTATACCGCGATGTACCATGCGGCGCTGATGCCCACCGTTTATATGGATACGGACGGGTCATATAAGGGACTGGATCAGAACGTCCATAAGGCAGAGGGATTCACGAATTACACCTCATTTTCGCTGTGGGATACCTACCGGGCGGAACATCCCCTGCTGAACCTGATACAGCCCGCCAGGAATGCCGATATGGTCAGATCCATGCTCGCGCATTTCGAACAGAGCGTCCATCACATGCTTCCCGTATGGTCGCATTATGCCAATGAAAACTGGTGCATGATCGGCTACCACAGCGTGTCGGTCATCGCCGACGCGATCATCAAGGGACTTCCCGGGATCGATGCGGAGAAAGCGCTGGAGGCATGCGTCACGACCGCCAGGAACGGGTTCTATGACGGACTGGATTCCTATATGAAGCTCGGTTACGTGCCGGAAGACAAGAGCGGATCATCCGTTTCCAAAACGTTGGAGTACGCCTATGATGACTGGTGCATCGCCCAGCTGGCCAAAAAGCTGAACCGGCAGGACATCTACCAGGAATTCATCAAAAGGTCGGAAAACTGGCGGAACGTTTATGACCGGTCCACCGGATTTATGCGGCCGAAACTCGCCGACGGAACATTCCGGGCAGCATTCGATCCCCTGAAGACCGACAACCAGGGATTCATTGAAGGGAATGCCTGGAATTACAGCCTTTATGTTCCGCATGATCCCGAAGCGATGATCGAGATGATGGGCGGAAAGAAACGGTTCGTGACCCACCTGGACTCCCTGTTTACCATGCATCTGCCGGACGAATTCTTTGCCGAAACCGAGGATATCACGCGGGACGGCATCATCGGAAACTACGTCCACGGGAACGAGCCGGCCCACCATGTCGCCTACCTGTACAACTGGACCGATCAGCCCTGGAAAACTCAGGAACGGGTGCGGATGATCCTGGAGAAACAATATCATAACGGACCTGCCGGTCTTGGGGGGAACGATGACTGCGGCCAGATGAGCGCCTGGTATATCTTCAGTTCACTGGGATTCTACCCGGTGGCGCCCGGATCAACAGTATATGCGCTGGGAAGTCCCGCGGTGCAATCCGCCCGGATGGACCTGGGTAACGGGAAAACCCTGCAGATCGTTGCCAGGAACCAGGGGAAGAAGAATGTCTATGTAAGTAAGGTGGAACTGAACGGTAAGGTGCTCGACCGGCCTTTCATCGATCACCGGGAACTGTTGCAGGGCGGCACCCTGACCTTTTACATGAGCTCAAAGCATCAGTAAGGCCGCCGGCATCTGTTCGTGCGGCTGAAAGCATAAAAAAAGCTGTCTGGGTGACCAGGCAGCTTTTTTTATCATATCGGAGTCGTATGCGTTACCGGAGACGGTCAGCCGACCGGATCAGCTTCTCATCCTTCCGGATCCCCTTTAATCCCAGGATCATGAAGAGGATCGCAATGGGAGGGAGGATCACGCCCAGTCCGTAATTTTCCAGACCGAGGGCAACCGGGCCGGCCTCCGCCTTAGCCACCTGGGCGGTCCAGAAACTCAGGCCGATGATCAGCAGGATGGTGATGTAGCTCAGGGTGATCTGGAGCTTCCGGTTCCGGAAAAGGAAAATGATAACGAAAGGGATTATTGCAACGATAACGGTAGCGATGGTCAGTGCCAGGAACGGTTCCGTCTGGACGATCTGTCCGCTCATGTTCTCGTAAACGCCGGTCACCCTGACCGACCGTGTGGTGCCGTCCATGTCCAGGATATCGATGTACGGGAATAACAATAAAGCAAAAAGAGCACAGGTTGCTAAGAATAACCAGATCGATTGTATACGCTGTATCATGATTTCAGATTTGAGTCGTAAAGATAGGGTGAAGGAGGCAGAGCGCAAAAGGCCGCATCCATTTCGCCGGAAATTCAGGTCGGGCGCCGCACGAAAACGTGTCGCGATCGACCACTAAACTTGTCATGATCAACATGGACGCCCTCCGGATTACTGGTGTAATTTTGATCATGGATCTGAAAGCAACAGTCGGATCCGGATAACAAGACAACAGTTCAACAAGCTTAATCATGAAAAAGAACAAGATCATCTTCTGGATTGCGACTGCGATCATCCTGCTCTGGGAAGGCGTCATGCCGCTAAGCACCATGCTGTTCACACCGGAATATGTCAACGTGGGAACCAAGCCGCTCGGCTATCCCGACTATTTCGCCTACACCCTGATCATCTGCAAGGTGCTCGGCGTTATCGCCATTGCCTACCCGAAAACACCTGTAAAGCTGAAGGAGTGGGCCTATGCCGGATTCGCCTATAACCTGATCTTTGCATTCATAAGCCATGCATATGTTGATCAGAACATTGGCTTTATGCTCATGCCGCTTATCGTTTTGGCCATTCTTGCCGTCTCGTATGTGTATAACGGCAAGCTGAGCGCCATGAAGGCCGATGATGCAACGATCAGCGAGTACCCGCCCTCATTCGCCGCAGATCATTGAACGACTTTTCGGCCGGTCACTTCGGCACGGAATTGTAACCGTCTTTGAAACCTTCAGAGACCGCGACCCAGTTCAGTGCAATAAGGATGGCCAGCAGTATCAGCAAAGCCAATGCGACGAGTACTTTGTTTCTTTTAGGAGTTGCCATGTCAGTGTATGGGGGTGATCGGTGACTTTAAGTTTACGTTAAAAGAAAGCCGAAAGTTGTAAAAAAGCGAACCGTTTGAGTGAACGGTGGCGTTTGTTGAGTGAACGGTTTTGCCGGCGGATACCGGGTCGGCGGTATTCTTACATTTAGCAGTTTAGCATGATGCCGGAGAATCTTCCATATCAAGGGCTATAACTTTTGCGCTCTCCGCTCTGCTCCCTATCTTTGCTCCCTGTGGGTAGCAAAAGCCGGTTTTTTTTAGAGATCTCATATCATGGAGCAGCCTATCATGGCTGGCAGGTCCAGGAGAATGCCGTGAGCGTCCAGGAAGTCCTGAACAATGCGTTAAGGACCGTCCTCCGGGAAGAGATCGAAACGGTCGGCTGCGGCCGTACGGATACCGGCGTTCATGCCCGGGAGTTTTTCGTTCACTTTGACACGCAAAATTCCAGGCTTGCCCCCGAAAACCCGCGGCTCAATGCCGAAATCTCCAGGGTGATCCATAGTCTCAATGGCCTGCTTCCGTATGATATTGCCGTGAAGCGGCTGATACCGGTGACACCGGAGGCGCACGCCCGTTTTGATGCGACGCTTCGGTCCTATGAATATCATGTCCACTTTTCAAAGGATCCGTTCCGGCACGGTTTCTCCTGGTTCCTGCGGGACCGGCCGGATGTCGGTCTGATGAACCAGGCAGCCGGAATGATCATGGAATACAGGGACTTCAGCTGCTTCAGTAAATCCAATACGCAGACGTTTACCAACAACTGCGTGGTTTCCCGGGCGGAGTGGGTGCATGAGGGTGATGCGCTGGTCTTCCATGTTTCTGCCGACCGATTTCTGAGGAACATGGTGCGGGCGATCGTCGGAACCCTGGTTGACGTCGGCAGAAAAGCTATCGCTCCTGAGGATATCAGGAGGATCATTGAAAGTAAAAACCGGTCCCAGGCCGGAACATCGGTCCCGGCCTGTGGTTTATATCTCACAGAGGTCCGGTACCCGTATATACACCATGCAGAAAGATCGGAATGGCAAAAGTAACAGGTAAGGCGGTTGATATAGGTTTGCTGAAGCGGGTGTTCGGTTATGCGCGGCCGTACCGGTCCGTTTTCCTGTGGTCGGTCGCCCTGACGATCGGACTGGCTTTACTTGCGCCGACCAGGCCGCTGCTCATCGAACATACCGTCGACCGGTACATAACAACCAATGACGGATCCGGTCTGATCAGCATGACCGTGATCATGACGATCCTGCTGGTCGTTCAGTCCGTCGTGCAGTATTATCATACCTGGCTGACCAATACGCTGGGCCAGTCCGTGATCCGCGATCTTCGCGTTCATGTATTCAATCACATCAGTAACCTTCGGCTGAAATATTTTGACCGCACGCCGATCGGGCAGCTGATCACCCGGACGGTTTCCGACCTGGAGACCATTGCCGATATCTTCTCGGAGGGCCTGATCGTCATCATCGGGGATATCCTGCAGATCGCTGCGATCGTGATCTGCATGTTCCTGTACAGCTGGAAACTGGCGCTGATCGTTCTGCTCCCCATGCCGCTGCTGATGCTTGCCAGTTATCTGTTCAAGGAAGCCATCAAATCCGCTTTCCAGGAAGTGAGGACGCAGGTTTCGCATCTTAATACGTTTCTCCAGGAACATATTTCCGGCATAAGCATCATTCAGTATTTCGGCCGCGAGGACCAGGAGCTTAAGAAATTCAAAGAGATCAACCGCCGTCACCGGGATGCGCACATCCGGTCCAACTGGTATTATTCGATCTTCTTTCCGGTCGTGGAAATCATTTCCGCCATATCGACGGGTCTTTTGATCTGGTATGGCTCCCGGATGATCCTTGACGAGGAGGTGGTTACAACGTTCTTCCGGGAAGTGAATGCCGGACCGGGTCTTGTCATTGCCTTTATCATGTTCACCAACATGCTTTTCCGGCCCATCCGGGAGCTGGCAGACAAATTCAATGTCCTGCAGATGGGCATGGTGGGGGCGGACCGCATCTTCACCGTCCTGGATACCCGGGAGGAGACCGTCAATGAAGGCCGGCTCGCGCCGGACGACATGAAGGGGCATATCGAATTTGACCGGGTCTGGTTCGCCTACAATGACGAAGACTGGGTCCTGAAGGATATTTCATTCACCGTTAAACCCGGTGAAACGCTTGCACTGGTCGGCGCGACCGGAGCCGGGAAGTCCTCAACGATCAACATTCTCAACCGGTTCTACGAGATCGGCCGCGGAAGCGTCAAAATCGATGGTATCGATCTGCGGGACTATGAGGTCGGTTATCTGAGGTCCCGGATCGCCACGGTGCTCCAGGACGTATTCCTGTTCTCCAATTCCATCGCCAGCAACATCACGCTGAATAACGATGAGATCACCCGTGAAAAACTGGTCCGGGCGGCCCGGGAAGTAGGCGCCCATGAGTTTATTGAACGGCTGCCCGGCGGCTTTGACTATCACGTGATGGAACGCGGCGCAACACTCTCGGCAGGGCAGGCGCAGCTGATCTCCTTTATCCGGGCCCTGGTTTATGACCCGCGGATCCTCGTTCTGGATGAAGCGACCTCTTCGGTCGATACCGAAACTGAGCACCTCATCCAGTCGGCCATTTACAAGCTGATGGAGGGCCGGACCTCGATTGTTATTGCACACAGGCTTTCTACGATCCAGAACGCGGATAAGATCATCGTGCTGGATCACGGCGAAATAAAGGAAGCCGGTTCCCACCAGGAACTCCTCAGGCTGAATGGTTATTATAAACGGTTATATGACCTCCAGTTCAGTTCAGAAGGGATCGCCCGCCCGATATAACGGAGCCGTGGGGGACCGAATGCCCGGCCGGCCCGGTCCTGATCCAAAAAAACCGTTTGCTGTTTAAAGCGATTGTATTAGCTTTGCGCTACTAAAATTAGGACACATGAGTGTATTAGTAAATAAAGATTCAAAAGTTATCGTTCAGGGCTTCACCGGAAACGAGGGTACATACCATGCTTCGCAAATGATCGACTACGGAACCCAGGTGGTTGGTGGTGTAACGCCGGGAAAAGGCGGCCAGACTCATTTGGAGCGCCCCGTGTTTAACACCGTCAAGGATGCTGTGGAACAGACCGGTGCCGATGTTTCGATCATTTTTGTACCTCCTGCTTTTGCTGCTGATGCAATTATGGAAGCTGCTGAAGCCGGAATCAAAGTAATTGTCTGTATCACCGAAGGTATCCCTACCAAGGATATGATCCTGGTAAAAGAATATATCAAAGACAGGGACTGCCGCCTGATCGGCCCGAACTGTCCGGGTATCATCACCGCGGATGAAGCGAAGATCGGTATCATGCCGGGCTTCATCTTTAAAAAAGGTACGGTCGGCGTCGTTTCCAAATCAGGAACCCTGACCTATGAAGCCGTTGACCAGGTCGTTAAAGCCGGACTGGGTATTACAACCGCCATCGGAATCGGTGGTGACCCGATCATCGGAACTCCGACCGTGGAAGCCGTTAAGCTGCTGATGGAAGATCCTGAAACCGAAGGTATCATCATGATCGGTGAGATCGGAGGCGGAATGGAAGCTGAAGCTGCTTACTGGATCAAGGAAAACGGAACCAAGCCGGTCGTCGGATTTATCGCGGGTCAGACTGCGCCTCCGGGACGCCGGATGGGGCATGCCGGTGCAATTGTCGGCGGAGCCGATGATACCGCTGCCGCTAAAATGAAAATCATGCGGGAATGCGGAATACGCGTGGTGGAGTCCCCGGCCGAGATCGGCGACGCCATGGCGGAGCTGCTGTCGCAAAAAGCATAAAAACATCAAATCCCGGCCCCGGCCGGGATTTCTGCTTTCAGGGGCTTTCTGAAGTTGCGTAGCTTCGGAAAACTTTTTATCTTGCGCAAGTGGGTTTAGTGCAGAATATCAGCTGTTTATTTTTTTAACTAAAAAACTGATACTATGAAATTACTCATTTTTCTTCTTTCTTTATGGTTTGCACCGTCCGGGTTAAATCTGGCGGTACCCGGAGCACTGGTCAGCGACGGGGAGAAAAACGTGACGGGCAAGGCGACCTATTATGCTTCCTATTTCCACGGACGCAAAACAAGCAGCGGCGAACGTTACAGCAATAACAAATATACTGCGGCACACCGCACCCTTCCATTCGGTACGGAAGTGACCGTAAAGAACGTTTCCAACGGACGCTCTGTCGTCGTCCGGATCAATGACCGGGGGCCCTTCAACCGGCACTTTATTATAGACCTGTCCCAAAAAGCCGCACGTGAGATCGGCATTTTCGGAAAGGGTACCGGGAAGGTCGAACTGAGCTACAGCCTGGACTGAGAAAAGATCCGGGTTTCATAAACTAAACCCGGAAAAACTTCGTATCTTATTTATGATGCCTGCGGTAAAAAACTTTCTTTTTGTTGTTTTAGCACTGACGCTCACCAACTTTGCTGCCTGTGCCCAGAAAAAGGACAATAAAGCTGCCCGGGATAAAACTGCACAAAATATGAACTGGAATAAACTGACACCGGAAGAAGAGCGGATCATTGTTCACAAGGGGACCGAATATCCCGGAACCGGAAAATATCTGAACAACAAGGAAAAGGGAACCTATACCTGCAGAAGGTGTGACGCGCCCCTGTACTCTTCTGACAGCAAGTTCGATTCGCACTGCGGCTGGCCTAGTTTCGACGACGAAATTCCGGGGGCAGTCAAAAGGATCCCGGATGCGGACGGAATGCGGACCGAGATCGTGTGCAATAACTGCGGCGCCCACCTGGGCCACGTTTTTCTAGGCGAGGGTTTCACGGCCAAGAATACCCGTCACTGTGTCAATTCCGTTTCGATGAATTTCATTCCGGCCGGCGGACAGAAGTAAATGGCGTCCGGTCAATTCATGAAAATCCTATCTTAGCAGGATGAGGATCTGTATCGTCATCCTGCTTCTGCTCACCTGTACCCTTTTCTCCTGTGCCAGGAAGATTACGGAGACGGGCAAAGCCTCTTACTATGCCAATAAGTTCAACGGCCGGAAAACGGCCAGCGGTGAACGGTTCCGGAACTCCGGGCTGACTGCTGCGCATAGGACGATTCCTTTCGGAACGACCGTCAAGGTGACCAACCTCCGGAACGGAAAGTCCGTGAAGGTGCGGATCAACGACCGCGGACCTTTTGTTCCCGGCAGGATCCTTGACCTCTCAGCCCGCGCCGCCCGGAAAATTGATCTCGATACCGAGGGCGTCGGAAAGGTCAAGGTCCAGTACCGGAAAAAGAAAAAGAAGAAATAATTCACGATAAACTTCCTCAAGATGATGACCATGCTCAAGCATCGTATTGCGCCCGTCTTTTTTATTCTGACGCTGACCGTCTGCATGATTGGCTGCCGACAGCGCCCGCAGGATCAGGACAGCGCCGAACTGGACCGGCTGGCTGAAAGATACGTCCGTATAGGGCTGCAAATCGGACAGTATGATCCGGATTTTGTCGATGCCTATTACGGTCCCGATGCTTTGAAGCCGACCGGCAGGCCGGACTCCGTTTTTCCGAAGCAGGCGTTAACGGACTCCGTCAATGCGCTCCTGGATGCCCTGAAACCGTTTACAGCGGAAGAAACCGCTGATTCTTTGAAACAGCGTGCGTCCTGGATCAGCGACCAGCTCGTGGCTTTCCGCCGGAGGATCCGAATCGTGTCGGGCGACCTGGATTCCTTCGATGCCGAGGCTGCGGAATTATTCGGCGTTCGTCCGCCTTCTTATCCGGAATCGCACTACCAGCGGCTTCTTTCACAAATGGATTCGCTGCTGCCCGGCAACGGCGATCTCCAGCAGCGGTTCCAGGACCTGGCCAACCGGTTCATTATTCCACCGGACCGCCTGGATACGGTATTTAAGACGACTATCGCGGAGTCCCGGGCGAGGACCCTGCAGCACTATCCGCTGCCGGCCGGCGAGACGTTCTCACTGGCGTACGTGCAGGATAAACCCTGGTCGGGGTATAACTGGTACAAGGGCAACTTCCGGAGCGAGATCCAGATCAATACGGATGTCCGGATCTTTGTTGACCGGGCCATCGATGTGGGCTGCCATGAAAGTTATCCGGGGCATCATGTCTACAATACCCTGCTTGAGGAAAAACTCTTCAGGAATAAGGGCTATGTGGAGATCTCGTTATATCCGCTGTTCAGCCCGCAGTCCCTGATCGCTGAAGGAAGTGCCAATTATGGCATTGAAGTGGCGTTCCCCGGTGAGCAGAAGAATGCCTTCACCCGGGAAAGGCTGCTGCCCCTGATGGGTGCGGATACTTCCGGACTTGACCTGTATTTCAAGGCGCTGGAATTACGCGGACAGCTGAATTACGCACGAAACGAGGCGGCCCGCGGACTCCTGAACAATACCATGACCGAGGCCGAAGCGCTGCGGTTCCTGATGAAATACTGCCTGTATAACCGGGAGACCGCCGGGAAGTCCATCAGCTTTATCAGGAAATACCGCAGTTATGTGATCAATTACAATTACGGGCAGGACCTCGTTCGTGAATATATTGAATCCCGGGGCGGTACTGCCGATGCTCCTGACAAGCGATGGGAACTGTTCGGTCAGCTGCTGAGCAACGAAATACGGACCCGGCAGCTCATGGTCAGGAAAGGCTGATCATTTCCAAAACGAACAGCCATAGTCACATGGCGACGCACTGCGTCAGATTCGTGCGGCGGGTGTGAAATCATGTTTGATGTTCAGGCCGCCTGCTTTCTTGCCCATGCCACGAGCCACATGATATTTTTCCACAGGACATCCACCTGCTGAAAACCGGATTCGCGGAGTTCATCCAGGTGCCAGACCACCGGCGTATGGTGATCATGCGCCTGCTGATGCGCCATCCACATATCCCAGTTCTCCTGGGTTGATCCCAGCCTGAACGCCGCTTCTTTCCACCTTTCCATGTGTTTGGCGTAGATGTCGTCCGTGATACCCCGCGTCTGATCGGCGAATACAAAAATTCCGCCGGGCTTGAGCAGGGTATGGAGCCGCCGGTAGAGCGTGCTTTTGTCCGGATCCTCAATATGGTGAATCGCAATGCTCGACATGACCAGATCGAACGATCCAGGTTCAAACGGCAGATTCCGGAAATCCGCCTGCACATACGCGATCCGCTGATCTCCGGTGAACCGCGACCGGCACTCTTTCAGGATCTCAGCGGAGATGTCGACAGCCGTGATCTCCGCGTCCGGGAATTGCAGCCGGATCTGTTCGGTAAGATTACCCGTGCCGCAACCCAGATCGAGGATCCGCTCCGGCCTCAGGTCCGGTGGTAAATAGCAGAACATGTTAAAAAGAAGCTCGCCATACCGGGGGACGCATTTGCTGATCAGCCCGGTGTATTCCCGGCTGAGATTGTCATAGAAGTTTTCGACGGATTGCATACCCTAAATTTAGTATTTTCAAGCGCGGCCCGTGCATCCGGATTACCAGCCATCCGTGATTTTTTTCTAACTTCAACCCCTGAAAATAGTTAACGATGAAATTACTTGCAGGAAAGACCGCACTGATCACCGGTGCTTCAAAAGGAATAGGACGTAAGATCGCTGAGAAATTCGCGGAACAGGGTGCCAGTGTAGCCTTCACTTATCTGTCATCAGTGGAGAAAGGCCAGGCTCTGGAAGAGGAGCTGCAGCAGTTCGGAACAAAGGTCCGGGGGTACCGCTCGGATGCGTCAAAATTTGACCAGGCTGAGCAGCTGATCACGGATATCGTAGCGGACTTCGGGACGATCGATATCGTAGTGAACAATGCCGGGATCACCAAGGACGGCCTGCTGATGCGTATGACCGAGGAGAACTGGGATGAGGTGATCGACGTGAACCTGAAATCCATCTTCAATGTGACCAAGGCCGCTTCGAAGATCATGATGAAAAACCGGAAGGGTGTCTTCATCAATATGAGTTCAGTAGTCGGGGTACAGGGTAATGCCGGCCAGGCCAATTACGCGGCTTCCAAAGCGGGCATCATCGGGTTCACCAAGTCTGTGGCCAAAGAGCTGGGCTCCAGAAATATCCGCGCCAACGTGGTTGCCCCGGGATTCATCCGCACGGAGATGACCGAGGTGCTGGATCCGAAGGTCGTTGAAGGCTGGGCACAGGCGATTCCGTTAAAACGGGCAGGGGAAACCGAGGACGTGGCCAATGTATGTGTCTTCCTGGGTTCCGATATGAGCGCCTACGTAACCGGGCAGGTCCTGCCGGTAGATGGCGGTATGCTTTAAACAAATTGCCGGCTCCCGGTGTAACTTACATAGATGATGGCACGTAACCGATTAATTATTCCCGCAATAGTCATTGGCTTAGGTGCCATTATTGCGTCTTTGATCATTGCCGCAGGATTCAGAAACATCAAGGTCGGTGCCGAGACGATGAATGTGACCGGGTCCGCCCGTGAGCTGATCATTTCCGATCTCGGAATCCTGAGGATCACGCTGTCGGCAGAGGGCGGCACCGCGGCAGAGGCGTACAGGAATCTGCAGGCCAGCAAGCCCATACTGCTGCAGTATCTTGCCGGCAAAGGGTTCCCCGAGGATCAGCTGAACTATCAGCCCATGAATAATTACCCGAACTACCTGTTCGGGCCCAACGGCCAGCAGTCCTCCGTTAGGTCGTATACGGCCTCCCAGATGATCGATTTCAAGTCTTCCGATGTCAATAAGATCCGCGAGGTTTCCCTGGATATCGGTTCCCTCGTCGAGCGGGGCGTGTCCCTGTCCGTCAATCCGCCTGAGTATTACTACACCAAGCTTGCCGGTATCAAGATCCGGATCCAGGCCGCTGCGGCACGCGATGCGATGCTCCGCGGTCAGCGTGTGGCCGAAGCGACGGGCAGAAAGCTCGGCACGCTGAAAAGCGCCCGTATGGGGGTGCTTCAGATCACCCCTGAGAACAGCAATATGACCTCCGATTACGGTATCAACGACGTGTCCTCTATCCGCAAGGAGATCACCGCGGTAGTGAGCGCCAGCTTTGAGATCGAATAAATGTCAGTATATTATGGCATATTTCATGATCAGCGGACAGGTACATGATGCAACCGGAACTTTCAGGTATTACTTTGATCGGGCTCGTCGGATCCCTGTTACTGGGTCTGGGCTATGCATGGGTATTATACCGGTCGTCCGGAATTCAGAGTCGCTCGCTCCGTAAGGCATTATTCGCATTACGGGCCATCCTGGTCGCCTCGCTCTCCTTCCTGCTTTTTGCTCCCCTCATCCGGACGACCTCAAGAACCCTTGAAAAACCGCTGATCATCCTCGCCCAGGACAACTCAGCCTCCGTAGGGCTTTCACAGGCGGCGGGTTTCGATACGACGGCCTACGCCCGGGATTTCAGGGCCCTGGAAAAATCCCTGCAAAAGGATTATGAAGTGCGGGCCTACAGTTTCAGTTCCGCTCCGCAGGGCGGGCTGCGTTTCGACTTCAAGGGAAACCTCACCAATATGTCGTCCGTCTTCGGACTCATCCGCGACCGGTTTTCCAACCGGAATATAGGGGCGGTGGTCCTGGCGTCCGATGGCATTTATAACAGCGGGGGCAACCCCCGGTACGACAGCAGGGAACTCAAAGCTCCGGTCTATACCATTGCATTGGGCGATACCGTTCCGAAGATGGACGTGCTGATCAGCAATGTCAATTATAACAATATCGCCTATCTGGGAAACAAATTCCAGGTCGAAGTGAGCGTGGAAGCGTTCCGGAGCCGGGGTCACCAGTCGGCCCTCACCGTCACGGATAAGGATGGGACCGTATTCACTGAAAAGGTCCCGGTAACCAGTCAGGAGTTCAGGAAGACCATACCTGTAACTCTTCCGGCCAGGACGAAGGGGGTGCAGAAATTTACGGTCTCCGTTTCCGGGCCGGCCGGGGAGCTTTCCCGGGAAAACAATGTGCAGTCCATCTATGTGGAGGTGGTGGACGGCCGCCAGAACATCCTGATCCTGGCGCATGCCCCGCATCCTGATGTCGCCGCGATCAAAAGCAGTATCGAACGGAATGAGAACTACCAGGTGGATGTGAAGCTAACCGATGCGGTCCGGCCGGAAGACATCAGCAGGGCCAGTCTGGTCATCCTGCACCAGGTTCCCGGCCTGAATGCCAATGACCGGGCGATCCTGAATCAGGCCGCCGGTAAGCCGGTGCTGTTTGTTCTGGGTGCGCAGAGCAATACTCTTTTGTTCAATACCGCCCAGGACGTCGTAGCCATCACCTCGCCGGGGGCAACCCAGGAAGTGCTGGCCAGGGTCCGGAACGATTTCTATTCATTTACCCTCAGTACGGATGCCGTCGATCGGATTGGAGGCTTTCCTCCGTTGCTGGCGCCCTTCGGGAACTATGCGCTGAAAGGCCCGGCCGGCGTCCTGCTCAGTCAGCAGATCGGAAAGGTGCCCAGTGAATCGCCGTTGCTGGCTTTTTCCGCTGCCGAGAACCGGAAAACCGGGGTACTGGCAGGCGAGGGAATCTGGCGGTGGCGGCTCGAAGAGTTTCAGAAGACCGGTCAGCATGCCGTCGTTGACGAGCTGATCGGAAAGACGGTCCAGTACCTTTCCAGTAAGGAGGATAAGCGGAAGTTCCGGGTATATGCCAGCCGGAATACCTTTAACGAGAATGAGCGGGTGCTGCTGAACGCGGAGCTGTACAATGATGCCTATGAGCTGGTCAATACGCCCGACGTCCCCGTCACGCTGAAGGACCAGTCCGGCAAGCGGTATTCCTATATATTTTCAAGGACCGGGAACGCATATTCGCTGGATGCGGGAATACTGCCCCGCGGGGAATATGCCTATGAATCCAGGGTAAAACTCGGCAACAAGGAACATGAATCGAAAGGCCGTTTCATCATAGTCCGGCAGCAGGAGGAGTTCCGGCAGACCACGGCCAATCATCAGCTGTTGTATTCCATGGCCGTACAGAACGGGGGGCAGATGCTCTATCCCGGCCAGATCGGCCGGCTGGCCGGCATCATTCGCGCCAATGAAGATATCCGGACGATCTCCTACGAGAACCGGACGTATGCGGAGATCATTGACAGGAAGTGGGTGTTCATCCTGCTGCTGGCGCTGCTCAGCACCGAGTGGGTATTGCGGAAACGATATGGGGTGATCTGAAGCCGGAGATCAGAAAAGTGATTTCTTTTTTTCCTTTTCCTCCCTGACAATGACGAACACGTCCTCATTCTCTTTTTTCATCAGGTACTTCTCACGGGCGAACTTCTCCAGCTTGTCCATGTCGGTGGTCAGTTCTTCCAGGTCCTTGCGTACCGATTCGGTCTCTTTCTGATAAAACTCCTTTTCCTCCTGCAGCTTGTGGAGCTGACTCTGGTACTCATACTGGGACATCAGATCGTTCCTGTCGAAAAAAAGCATCCAGATGGCGAATGCAAGAGTAGCGAGGAAGTGCTTGTTTTTGACCAGATGGATAAAGCGGTTCATGAAACAAAGTAAATAAAAATCAGCGAAGTTTTTTAACGGACCGCAAGGTTTTCCGCGGATCAGTTACCGGTCCTGGGATTCAGCCGGTAAGCGACAACCTTATTCCTGAAGAAAGTCGGCACCAGCACGAGGCCCTGATCCCTGATAAATCCGATGTCCGCAGTATTTGATTCTTCAGCCCTGGTGTCCAGGAGCAGTTGTTCTTTCCCTTTGGATATCCGGTAGATTTCTCCCTGCCACCGGCTGACGATAAAGTTCTCCTTGTCAATAATGACCAAACCGTCGCCGCCGGTAACTTTGTCGTTGATGACCTCCTGGGTCTTGCCGTCGGCAGCCTGTTTCAGCAGTCCTCGTTCGTCGAGGCTGTACAGGGTCCCGTTCCGGTCAAACTCGAGGCCGTTGATGCCCTTCTGACCGGATGCAAAAAGAGTCATCTTTCCGTTCTGGAATGCATGGATGCTTCCTGTCTGCGAATCCGATACAACCACTTTTTTGCCGTCGGTCGCGACATCGTTCAGAAAGACCGCATCACGCACCGAATGCCGGGCCACGATCTTTCCCGAGGAAAGTTCGATCTCGGTCAGCTCGTCGATATCGGATACGAACAGCCGCTTGGACATGATGGCCATGCCTTTGGGCGCATTCAGCCCGCTGCTCCACTTCAGCTGCTTCACAGAGCCGTCAGGGTTGAGGATGGATATGAAGCCGTTTCCATCCTTGGCGGAAGGGTCGCCGCTGATGTTGCTTACGAACAGCGATCTGCTGTCTTCATCATACAAAACAGACTCGCACGTGGTCATCGTGGTGTCCGTTTCCCAGACCTTTTCCAATCCGGTTTGCAGGTTTCTCTCCAGGCCGGACTGAAGGTTTTCTTCCAATCCGGAACGCTGTTTGTTTTCCTGGCTGGCAGTGTTGCATCCGATCATGGCGAACGCACCCATTAGGAGGATCAAAGACTTCATAACTGAAAATTGATGTAAACAAAAAAGACCTCCTTAGATAAGCTAAGAAAGGTCTTTTTTGTTTAGTTAAATCTCCTGTCAGGAAACTATTTTTTTAAGAACTTAAAATCCTTGCCGATAAACCGGGCTGCAGATCCGAGTTCCTCTTCGATGCGAAGCAACTGGTTGTACTTTGCGATCCTGTCGGAACGTGAAGCAGAACCGGTCTTGATCTGACCGCAGTTCAGTGCAACGGCCAGGTCCGCGATCGTGGTGTCCTCGGTCTCGCCGGAACGGTGGCTCATCACGGAGGTATATCCGTTGGTTTGCGCCAGGGATACCGCGTTGATCGTTTCGGTAAGGGAGCCGATCTGGTTCACCTTTACCAGGATGGAATTACCGATGCTGTTGTCGATACCCTTCTGAAGACGGGTCACGTTGGTAACGAACAGATCGTCGCCCACCAGCTGAACGCGTGAACCGATTCTTTCGGTCAGCATTTTCCAGCCGTCCCAGTCATTTTCATCCATACCATCCTCAATGGAAATGATCGGATATTTCTCGGTCAGCTGCGCCAGGTATTCCACCTGTTCCGCGCTCGTGCGTACGGCTCCTTTCGGACCTTCAAACTTGGTGTAATCGTATTTTCCGTCCTTGTAAAACTCGGAAGAAGCGCAGTCCAGTGCCAGGAATACGTCTTCTCCGGCTTTGTATCCGGCTTTCTCGATGGCTTTAAGGATCGTTTCAGTAGCATCTTCGGTACCTTCGAATGCCGGAGCGAAGCCGCCCTCATCTCCGACAGCCGTTGAAAGGCGGCGGTCGTGCAGGATCTTTTTCAGGTTATGGAAGATTTCCGTACCCCAGCGCAGTGCTTCTGAGAAGGATGGCGCGCCTGCAGGCATGATCATAAACTCCTGGAAGGCGATCGGGGCGTCGGAGTGCGAGCCGCCGTTGATGATGTTCATCATCGGGATCGGCAGCGTGTTTGCATTGACTCCGCCGATATAGCGGTACAGCGGCTGACGGCTTTCCTGCGCTGCGGCTTTTGCCACGGCGAGCGATACGCCGAGAATGGCGTTCGCGCCGATATTCCCTTTGTTCTCGGTGCCGTCGATCTTCAGCATCAGCTGATCGATCAGCGTCTGTTCGAATACGTCGATTCCCTGAAGTTCCTTGGCCAGTTTCTCGTTCACATTAGCAACAGCCTGCAGAACCCCTTTTCCCATGTAACGGCTCTTGTCATTATCCCGAAGCTCAACCGCTTCGTGGGTACCGGTGGAAGCACCGGAAGGGACGGCGGCGCGACCGATCGTGCCGTTTTCAGTAATTACATCAACTTCGATAGTTGGATTGCCGCGGGAGTCCAGGATCTGGCGGGCGTGTACGTCTAATATTAAACTCATGTCTATTATGTTTTGGTTAAAAATCCTGCTTAGTGTTGTGGGAACACTAAGCAGGATTCACTATCAAAATTACTGTTTTTGCCTGAAAGAAAAATATATTCCGCGGCGAATGCTGATTTCGTTCAGACCTGCGTCCGCCAAAACTATTTTCCGGCGCGGATCAGTTCGATAAAGTCATCGAAAAGGTACCGGGAATCATGCGGGCCCGGGGACGATTCCGGGTGATACTGGACCGAGAACGCGTTTTTCCCTTTTACGCGGATGCCTTCAATGGAATGGTCGTTCAGGTTGACATGTGTGATCTCTACCTTATCGGAGTTCCGTACATCCTCTTCAACGACGCCGAATCCGTGGTTCTGGGAGGTTACTTCACAATGATCCTTGATGATATTCTTTACCGGGTGGTTCAGGCCGCGGTGTCCGTTAAACATCTTCATGGTCCGGATATCGTTGGCCAGGGCCAGGAGCTGATGTCCCAGGCAGATTCCGAACATCGGTTTTTCGGAGTTCAGAATTTCTTTTACCGTGTCGATCGCATAAGGCATGGCAGCCGGATCGCCGGGTCCGTTGGAGATGAAATACCCGTCGGGGCTCCACTTTTCCATTTCCTCGAAGGAGGTTTTCGCCGGGAAAACCTTCGCATAGACATCACGGTCATCGAAGTTTCTGAGAATATTCTTTTTCACCCCGAGGTCCAGTACGGCGACCCGGTATGAACCGTTCTCTTCGCCGTAGTAATAAGGCTCCTCCGTAGATACGACCGATGATAACTCCAGTCCTGCCATGGACGGCACGGCGGCGAGCTTTGCTTTAAGCGCCTCAACATCCAGTATCTCGGATGAGATGATCGCGTTCATCGCGCCCTTGTCCCGGATATGCCGGACCAGGGAACGGGTATCCACGTCGGATATACCCACAATATGCTGGTCCTGGAAATAATCCTGGATAGACTGATCAGACTGCTTCCGGCTGTAACCGATGTTGAAGTTCTTGCAAACCAGCCCTGCGATCTTGATGCCGCCGGATTCCGTTTCGTCATGATGAATTCCGTAGTTCCCGATATGGGCATTCGTTGTTACCATGATCTGTCCGAAGTAGGAAGGGTCCGTAAATACTTCCTGATAGCCGGTCATCCCGGTGTTGAAACAGATCTCGCCCGTGGTGGTGCCGATCTTTCCGGCAGCCTTGCCATAGTAAACTGTTCCGTCTTCCAGAAGAAGTATTGCAGGCAGTTTGGTGTAATTCGTCATTCTACTATATAGGTTAAAGAGTTGTAAGCTAAACGGTTTTCTCCGCGATAAAGTCTGTTTGGAGCCACCCGGACGGTCACCTGAATGTAAGGATCCGCTGGAGAAAAAAGCGGGAAAAAGACGGGAGCTTCGGAATAATTTCCGTTGAAAATCTGATGGGTAATGAAGTCGGGTACTTCAATTTTCACGGGAGACAAAAGTACAATAAAAAGTGCAATTATTGTTTCCGGACTCCATAATTATTGAAGCCGCTTTCATGTTAAACCTGATTTTACTTTCTACATTTGTGCTAAATACAAGCGGTATGTCTGTAAACAAGGAAATCAAACGAATCACCACCAATACCATTCAGGAAATGAAGAACAAGGGCGAGAAGATCGCCATGCTTACTTCCTATGACTATTCAATGGCGACCATCGTGGATGATGCCGGGATCGACGTGATCCTGGTGGGCGACTCAGCATCGAATGTAATGGCCGGTCATGAGACGACGCTGCCCATCACGCTGGACCAGATGATCTACCATGCATCATCCGTGGTCCGGGCCGCCAAGCGCGCCCTGGTCATTGTCGACCTTCCTTTCGGCTCATACCAGGGCAATTCCAAGGAAGCCCTTTATTCAGCGATCCGGATCATGAAGGAATCGGGCGCTCACGGCGTAAAACTCGAAGGGGGAGCGGAAGTCATTGACTCGATCAACAGGATCATCACCGCCGGTATCCCGGTCATGGGGCACCTGGGCCTGACACCGCAGTCGATCTACAAGTTCGGAACCTACACCGTTCGCGCCAGGGAAGCCGCGGAGGCGGCCAAACTGAAGAGCGACGTGCTCGCCCTGCAGGATGCCGGTTGTTTTTCGATCGTCCTGGAAAAGATCCCGGCAGCGCTCGCGCAGGAGGTGACCGCCAGCCTTCAGATCCCGACCATCGGCATCGGTGCCGGTCAGCATTGCGACGGACAGGTGCTCGTCGTCAACGACATGATCGGGCTCACGAAAGGGTTCCGGCCGCGTTTCCTCAGGCAGTATCTGGACCTGTACGAGCAGATCAACGGCGCTGTGCAGTCTTACGTCAAAGATGTAAAGTCAGGCGATTTTCCGTCTGAAAAAGAACAGTATTAATCAGAGATCCTATAGTTAACCATGTGGTCCGGTGCCGAACCGGATCACGTTCCCTTACCGACCTGCATGAAGCTTCCTGACCTACCCGTTTCTGACAAGGATATTTTGTTCGAGGATAACCACCTGATCGCCGTCAACAAGCGGGCCGGAGATATCGTGCAGATCGATGAGACCGGGGATGAACCGCTGGATGAAAAGGTCAAGAAGTATATTGCCGCGAAATACAGCAAGCCGAACGGCGCTTTCCTGGGCGTGGTTCACCGGCTCGACAGACCGGTCAGCGGGGTGATCCTGTTTGCAAAGACCAGCAAGGCGCTGGAACGTGTGAACCGGATGTTCAAGGGCCGGGAAATGAAGAAGACCTATTGGGCCGTGGTCCGAAACAGGCCTCATCATCCGGAAGGCACCCTGGTTCATTACCTGGTTAAGAACCCCCAGAAGAACGTTACGAAGGCATTCGATCATGAGGTTAAGGGAAGCCAGCGCGCCGAACTGAACTATAAGCTGATCGGTGAGCTGAACGGCTACTACCTGATTGAGGTTGACCCGATCACCGGCCGGCCCCACCAGATCCGCGTTCAGTTATCCACCCTGGGTTGTCCCATCGTAGGCGACAACAAATACGGGTATCCGCGGGGAAGTCTCAAAAAGTCCATCTGTCTGCATGCCCGGAGGCTGGAATTTGTCCACCCGGTAAAAAAAGAACCGGTGCGGATCTTCGCGCCCCTGCCGAAGGACGGTTTCTGGGATAAGTTCGAAGTGTTCGGGTAAGTATGACGATTGCGGCGCTGTTAAAGTCGCCCGCCCGGCGTCGGTTTCCTGGCCGCCCGCCACACCCTTTCAGCTCAACGGCCATGATGTTCATATGGTATAGCGTTCTCCTGCAGCGGCTAATGTGTCTGTTCCGTCATGAAACAGCCCCTTAACGCGCTGTCAAACAGTCCGGTTCCCCTGATGGTTACTAACACAGATACGCTTCATCGGTCCCGGGTGCAGCGCGTCCGGACCTTTCATCGTCATCACCATCACCATGGAAAAAACAGCGCGGTTTATCAGGAGGATCAACGAATCGTACGCACCTGCCGGGGGCTCGGTCTATCTCGGTGCGGGCGTCCTTGACGGGCAGGTGCTGCCGGAGGCCGCCGTAAATATTCCGTTAAGAATGATGAACCGGCATGGGCTGGTGGCAGGAGCGACCGGTACCGGAAAGACGAGGACCCTTCAGCTGATGGCGGAACAGTTATCGGATGCCGGGGTGCCGGTTTTCCTGCTGGACGTCAAAGGCGATCTCTCCGGCCTGTATCAGCCCGGCGACACCACCCCGAAGATCGAAGAGCGTGCGGCAGCCCTGAACCGGCCCTTCAGTCCTTCCGGTTTTCCCGTGGAATTGTATTCGCTGTCGGGAAGGTGCGGAGCCCAGATGCGTGCGACCGTCCTGGAATTCGGTCCCGTCCTGCTGGCGAAGATCCTGGACCTGAACGAAACGCAGACCGGTGTGCTCGCGATCGTATTCAAGTATGCCGATGACCAGGGCCTTCCCCTGGTGGATCTGGCGGACCTCAAGAAACTGGTTTCTTACCTGTCCGGAGGCGAGGGCGCGGCAGAGATCCGGTCCGAATACGGGATCATTTCCCAGTCGACTGCCGGCACCATCGTGCGCAAGATCGTCACCATTGAGCAGCAGGGGCTGGAACACCTGTTCGGGGAACCTTCGTTCGAGATCGAAGACCTGTTCCTGCGGACCGACGGCAGGGGCCTGATCAGCCTGCTCAATATCTCGGACGTTCAGACCCAGCCGGTGCTGTTCTCAACATTTCTGCTCAGCCTGGTGGCCGAGATTTTCAACGGCATGCCGGAGGCAGGCGACCTGGACAAACCGAAGCTCGTGTTCTTCATTGATGAAGCCCATCTGTTGTTCAAAGACTCATCCCGGGCATTCCTCGAGCAGATCGAAACCGTGATTCGCCTGATCCGGTCAAAGGGTATCGGGATCTTCCTGTGTACGCAGTCGCCTACGGACATTCCGGAAACGGTCCTTGCGCAGCTGGGAAACCGGGTCCAGCACGCTTTACGGACCTTTACACCGAATGATGCGGAGGCACTTCGGAAAACGGTAAAAACTTACCCCACATCGGAATTTTACGAGATCGACCGCACGCTGACCTCGCTGGGGACCGGCCAGGCGCTGATCACTGTCCTGAATGAGAAAGGGATCCCGACCGAAGTCGTCGCCACGCACCTGTCTCCGCCGCGGGCCCTGATGGGGCCGGTCCCGGCGGACCAGTTCGCCGCAATCGTTTCGGCCGGCCAGGCCTACAGGAAATATCACGAACCGGTTAACTCAGAAAGTGCCTATGAAATCCTGACCAGCCGGCTGAACCGGCACCCCGGGGACGGCGCGGCTGAGACCGGGCCTGAAAAGCCGCGGACGGGATCGGGAAAAAAAGAGAAAAGTGCGTTCGAGAAAGTGATCGGCGCTCCGATCACCCGTCAGATCGGACGCGAGATCGTACGCGGCCTTTTCGGGATGCTAACCGGAAAGAAGCCGCGGTCCCGCAGAGGCGGATTATTCGGATTCTAAAGTCAGCCGCATTTTTTTAACCTGGTAGGGGGTGCCTCCGAATAGCAGCTCGAATTGTTCGTGGGGCAAAAAACGGAACCCCACCTTTTCATAGCAGCGAATGGCCGGGGCGTTGTTTTCGAGGACGAACAGGTCAACGGCCCCGGGATTCAGGGTATGCCGGATTTCAGCGACCAGTTCCCGGACGAATATCCCGCCCAATCCCTTTCCGCGTCTTTCCGGTTCCCCGATAAGCAGCCTCCCAAGCCGGGGCGGATGACCCGGCTTGGGAATGATCTCGCCAAAGGCATAGGGCTCCTGTTCCCGGTCATACCCGAAATAGAACCTCCGCTCGGGAAACCGGATCAGGTAATCTTCGATCTGTCCGCGCGTAAGCGGGTATGAAAAGTAGGTGCCTGAGGATTGAAACAGGATATACGGGTCGGTTATCCATGAGGCCAGCAGCCTGAACTGATCATCACTGTAGGGGCGGAGCATGGGTTAGTCAGTCTCGAACGAGGTGTCCGCGGACACGTCCTGCCAGTCGACGATATTTTTTTCAACGGATCGGAGCTTGGTCCAGATCGCATCCAGGGCCGCCTGTCCGAGCGGCAGCCTGAGCGGCGGCTTCACATTGCGGACAGCCAGTATGATGGCCTTTGCCGCTTTGACAGGATCGCCGGGCTGTTCACCGCTGTATCCGGTTACCCGGTTGATGACCATATGTGCCGTCTCCGAATAGTCCGGAATGACCCTGACCGCTCGGGTTGAGGAGGGACCCGCCCATTCGGTCCGGAACGGCCCGGGCTCCACGATGGTCACATGGATGTTAAGCGGCGAGGTTTCCAGGTTGAGGGCTTCGCTGAACCCTTCCAGGGCAAACTTGCTGGCATTGTACAGGCCCATTCCGGCTGAAGATCTGAAACCCGCCATGGAGGAGATCTGGACAATGTTGCCGGACCGCTGGTTCCGCATGACCGGAAGGACGGCCTGGGTTAAAGCCAGGGCACTGAAAAAGTTGGTTTCCATCTGTTTCCGGGCCTCTTCCATGCTGACCTCTTCAATCGCTCCGAATAATCCGTACCCCGCATTATTCACCAGCACATCGATCCGGCCGAATTCGTCCATGATCCGCTGCACGACGGTATTATGGTGTTTGTGGTCGTTGACGTCGAGCTGGGCGGCAAAGGTGCGTCCGGGGACGATCTTTTCGAACTCCAGGAGCTGATCGCTGCGCCGGAGCGTTCCGATCACCACATCGCCCTGTTCGGCGACCTCCCGGGCCAACGCTCTGCCTAAACCACCGGAAACGCCGGTAATCAACCAAATTTTTTGTTCTGCCATGTTTATGCTGTTAAAAAGAAAAGCCTGCTTTTATTAAAAAGCAGGCTTTGTTATTTGTTTGAACTATTTTACTTATTCAGTTTAGCTTTCAGATTCTGGTCGATCGCTTCGAGGAATTCCTCGGTGTACAGGTAATGTTCACCGTGGTTTACCTTGCTGCCATGGATGTTCACGGCCAGGTCCTTGGTCATTTTTCCGCTTTCGACAGTTTCGATACAAACCTGCTCCAGTGCCTGGCAGAAATTGATCAGCTCCTGGTTGTTATCCAGGCGGCCGCGGAACTCAAGACCGCGGGTCCATGCGAAAATAGAGGCAATCGGGTTCGTTGAGGTCGGTTTTCCGGCCTGGTGATCGCGGTAGTGACGCGTTACGGTGCCGTGTGCAGCTTCCGCTTCCATGGTCTTTCCATCAGGTGTCACCAGCGTGGAGGTCATCAGACCCAGTGATCCGAAGCCCTGCGCTACCGTATCGGACTGCACGTCACCATCATAGTTCTTGCAGGCCCATACGAAGTTTCCGTTCCATTTCAGGGCGGATGCAACCATGTCATCGATCAGACGGTGCTCATAGGTCAGCCCTTTTTCATCGAACTGAGCTTTGAATTCCTGCTCGTATACTTCCTGGAAAATATCCTTGAAACGACCGTCGTATTTTTTGAGGATCGTGTTTTTGGTAGACAGATATAAAGGCCAGCCTTTCATCAGGGACTGGTTGAAACATGCCCGGGCAAATCCGCGGATCGATTCATCAGTGTTGTACATCGCCAGCGCGACACCGTCACCTTTGAAATTGTACACTTCGAAAGACTGCTCTTCGCCGCCGTCCTCCGGAGTAAACGTGATCTTCAGTGTTCCTTTACCCTTGGTCACAAAGTCAGTAGCGCGGTACTGGTCTCCGAACGCGTGACGGCCGATACAGATAGGGGCGGTCCAGTTAGGAACCAGCCGGGGTACATTGGACATGACGATCGGCTCACGGAATACCGTTCCGTCAAGAATATTCCGGATGGTACCGTTAGGCGATTTCCACATCTGTTTCAGATTGAACTCCTTTACGCGGGCTTCATCCGGTGTAATGGTAGCGCATTTGATACCGACACCATACTGCTTGATGGCATTGGCTGCGTCGATGGTCACCTGGTCGTTTGTTTCATCGCGGTACTCCATACCCAGGTCATAATATTTGATGTCCAGATCCAGGTATGGAAGGATCAGTTTATCTTTGATGAACTTCCAGATGATGCGGGTCATTTCGTCACCATCAAGCTCGACAACCGGGTTGGCTACTTTGATTTTTTCTACTGACATATTCTGCTATTATAAGTGTTTACTGTTAAGAAGGTCAAAGATATAAATTTTGTAATGACCGGATTGTTTCGCAGGCCGGCAGCAAACATTTAATGTGAAAATGTCTTTTTATAATAAAGAGGACTAAGTTTTTATGGCAAAGCGAAATGATACCTTTTATCCAGGGTTTAATGACGAGAATCTCGACCGCGATAAGAAGATCAAAGATGAATTAGGAGCCGAAGTGAATAAGGATGATCTCCGGTATAATGAAGACGAAGACAGTTTTGAGATTGATGTGGACAGCGCCGATCAGGAATACGTTCACCCGGATCCGTATGACACCTCGGCACCGAACGGCAGTGACTTCAATTCGGATTACGATGAAGCCAATCCCCTCGTGTCGGATGAATACGACAAGGACGCCTCATTGGAGACCGATGTTGAAAAGCTGGGGATGCATATCGATAACGGCCGGATCGTTGAGCTGAACGATATTGATGAAGATCTGGCAAGGACGCCTGAAGACGACCGGGACGATCTCGATGAAGAGGGGTATCCGAAGAATGACAAACCTTTAAAATAATACCGCTGCCTGCCCTCCCGGACAGGCAGTTTCTTTTTAAGCGCTATTCCAGCCCGAGGTTGAACCGCTTCCTGAATTCCTCCAGGCTCGGGTTCTTTTCCACCATATGCTGGTATTTTTCGGAGGAGGTATACAGTTTCTTTTTTCCCTCCTGTTCCGCCTGCGTGGTAAAGATGTCTATTGTGAAGTTCTGAAGTTCGACCCGGAGAAAGTTCAGCAGGTCGACTTTTTCGATCACCAGGAGATTTTCCTGGATCTTGTTATCGATCAGGACCTCGATCTGATAGCCGGACCGGAGCACGGGCGGGTTGGCCGTCATGATCGTAAAGAGGTTGATCTTTCCTGCCTTCTTTACTGCTTCGGCATATTCATTCCACTTTTTTAAGAAGTCCTCATTGGAAAAATCGTTCCGGCTTTCGCCCTGGATGTAGTCCGGCTTATCGTCTTCTTTCTTTTCCTCACTGGCGCCTATCGCGTTCAGATCCGGAATGATCGAGGGGGCCGATTTCAGCAGCGACCCGGAAAGCGACGGTTTCGGCACAGGCGGCCGTTCAGGTTCCGGAGCCTTCGCCACCGGTATTTCCGGAGCCTTTGCCGGGGCCTTTACCGGGGTGGGTGACGGCGGCGGAGTGGCCTGTGAGGCCGGAATCGCAGGAGCCGCTACCGGATCAGGCTTTTTTTTTAAGTCTGCTTCCGAAGGAGCAGCAGTGGCTAAGTTCAGGACCGAGTTGATGTGGCACATCTTGATCAGCGCCAGTTCGACCTGCAGACGCTGGTTCTTGCTCGTCTTGTAGTTCAGGTCGCACTGATTGGCGATGTTAAGGGCTGACAGCAGGAAGGATGCGGATGTAGCCGCGGACTGCTGCAGGTATTTCTGACGGATCCCTTCACTGACTTCGAGGAGCTTCAGGGTTGCCGGGTCTTTGCCGACCAGCAGGTTTCTGAAGTGCGACGCCAGCCCGACAATAAAGTGGTTCCCGTCGAAGCCGTTGGACAGAATGTCGTCAAAGACAAGCAGCGCCTGGGGCAGCTGCTGGTTCAGCAGGCAGTCCGTCAGTTTAAAGTAGTAGTCGTAGTCCAGGATGTTCAGGTTGTCGATGACAGCCTTGTAGGAGACGTCCTTGTTCGAAAAGCTGACGATCTGATCGAACATGGAAAGCGCGTCCCTCAGTCCGCCATCCGCTTTCTGCGCGATCAGGTGCAGTCCGTCCTGGTCGTAGGTGACATTTTCCCGTCCGGCGATGGAGGCCAGGTGACCGGCGATATCGTCCACGCGGATCCGGTTGAAATCGAAGATCTGACAGCGGGAAAGGATGGTCGGCAGGATCTTGTGCTTCTCCGTGGTCGCCAGGATAAATATGGCGTATGAAGGCGGTTCTTCCAGCGTTTTCAGGAAGGCGTTGAAAGCCGCCTGGGACAGCATGTGAACCTCATCGATGATGTAAATCTTGAATTTTCCGGCCTGCGGAGGGATCCGGACCTGTTCGATAAGGCTCCGGATATCGTCGACCGAGTTGTTGGAAGCGGCATCCAGCTCATGGATATTGAACGAGTTGCCCTGCTGGAAGGACCGGCAGGAGTCACATTCCCCGCAGGCTTCCGTCTCCGGTCGGAGATTCTGGCAATTGATCGTTTTCGCCAGGATCCGTGCGCAGGTGGTTTTGCCGACTCCGCGCGGTCCGCAGAATAAAAAGGCCTGGGCCAGCTGGTTGTTCCTGATGGCATTTTTCAGCGTATTGGTAATATGTGACTGTCCCACAACGCTTTCGAACGTTACCGGCCGGTATTTTCGGGCTGAAACAATGAAATTTTCCATCGCCACTAAATTAGGAAGCATGCGGGGTTAAAGCAAATGTATATTCACGGGAACGGAGGCGGGCAGAGAGCAGGGCGGCGGGCGGGGAATCCGGGCCGCCGGGCCTGGCGGGGACTTCCCGGTCGCGGTCAATTTATCGTATTGTTGTTCATTTGTTTAAGAAATATTTACTACATTTGCAGCCCAAATAAAATCAAACAATAACAATGCAACAGTACGAAACAGTGATCGTTCTTACCCCGTTGTTATCTGATGATGCTGCAAAAGAGGCAATTGCCAAATTCAGCAAAATCCTAACAGATAACGGAGCCGAAATTATCCAGGAAGATAATTGGGGTTTGAAAAAACTAGCGTATCCTATTGAAAAGAAAACAACAGGATACTATCACCTAACTGAATTCAGGGCTCCGGGTGAATTAATCAACAAACTCGAAGTTGAGTACAGACGTGATGAGCGTGTTATGCGTTTCCTTACTGTCGCTCTGGACAAGCACGCAGTTGCTTACAACGAGAAAAAACGCAGCGGTTCTTTCAACAAGAAAAAAGAAGCTAAAGCAGAGGAGGTAGCACAATAATGGCAAGAGATCAGATCCAATACGTTACTGCTCCCAAAGTGGAGGATAACCGTAAAAAATACTGCCGTTTTAAAAAGAGCGGAATCAAATACATCGATTACAAAGACGCTAACTTCCTGTTAAAGTTCGTAAACGACCAGGGGAAATTATTACCGCGCCGTTTAACCGGTACTTCCCTGAAGTTTCAGCGTAAAGTGGCCCAGGCCGTTAAACGTGCCCGTCACATCGGTTTATTGCCTTATGTAACTGACTCGTTAAAATAATCCGGAGGTAAAGAAGAATGGAAATTATTTTAAAACAAGATATCAAAAGTCTTGGTGAAAAAGACGATATCGTAACTGTAAAGCCAGGATACGGCCGCAACTACCTGATCCCTCAGGGATTTGCAGTTCTGGCTACTGAGTCTGCAAAGAAAGTTCTTGCTGAGAACCTTAAACAGGCTCAGTTCAAACAAGAGAAAATCAAGAAAGACGCTGAAGCAATTGCCGGCCGTCTGGAAGGTCTGAAACTGACCATCGGTGCAAAAGCCGGTGAAAGCGGAAAGATCTTCGGATCCGTAAATACAATTCAGATCGCTGATGCGCTGAAAAAAGAAGGTTTTGAAGTTGACCGTCGCCGGATCACTTTCGAAACCGAACCTAAATTCGTTGGCGAATATGTAGCTAACCTTAATCTTCACAAAGAAGTTAAAGTTCAGGTTCCTTTTGAAGTTGTAGCAGAATAAGAATAACTGTTCAGACAGTGAAGAAGGCGCTCTAACGGGCGCCTTTTTTTTTATGATATAAACAAGCGTTGTGAAAAAGAAGAAGAAGCCGGCCGGGCGCAGGAAAGGGGCGGGGATCCTGAAGGCGGTCTCCAGGACGGTCTGCTGGTTTGTGGCGGTCACTGTTCTCTGGGGGCTGATCTACCGGTTCGTAGATCCGCCGGTCACCTGGCTGATGATCCAGCGTGGCGTTGAGCGCAAAGCGGACGGCAAGGAATGGAAGGCTGACCGGGAATGGCGCGACCTGGATGAGATCTCGTCGAATCTGAAACGGGCGGCGATCGCAGGCGAGGATGCCGCATTTATGGCGCACTACGGATTCGACCTGGAAGCTATACAGGTCGCCTATGAAAGAAACCAGGCCGGCGGCCGGGTCCGCGGGGGAAGTACCATCAGTCAGCAAACTGCTAAAAACGTTTTTCTATGGCCGGGACGGTCGTGGATCCGGAAGGGTTTTGAAGCATACTTCACCGTTCTTATTGAACTGTTGTGGGGAAAGGAGCGGATCCTGGAGGTTTACCTGAACGTGATCGAAACCGGGAACGGGATATACGGGGTGGAAGCAGCATGCCAGCAGTACTGGGGCAAATCTTCCGAAAGCCTGAGCCGGAGGCAGGCGGCCCTGCTGATATCCATTCTGCCCAGTCCGCTGCGATGGACGCCGGTAAAGCCTACCCGGTATCTCTACCGGAGGCAGTCACTCATCATGCGGAATATGAAGCGGATCGGAAAGCTCCCTTTTTAGGCGAATACCCGGGCATGCCAGCTTTCCTTCATGGGGATCTCCCAGGCGGAAGCCAGTTCTTTCCGGGTGGAAACCAGGTTGTTGAATACGATCGTATCGCCGCTGACGACTCCCCGGCGGATCAGGTCTTCAAAGGCGGCCCGGTCTGCAGCCCGGATCTGCCCGTCGTGCCGGTAGGCGATATTGAACCGGTCAAAGAGATCCACCTGGTAGCGGTTTCCGATCTCTTTCATCAGGTTCACCGACTGGTCGATCGAACATCCTGTGGCTCCGGCCTGAGCTTCGTCGACCGAAAGAATAATAAACCGGCCGTAACGGATCTCGGCCGTAGCAGCCAGGGCCGCACCATGGGCCAGCCAGCCGGCTGTAAACCTGTTCAGGGTTTCCTGGATGTCGGTTATCTCCTGCGGAGTGAATTCGCGGTTGGCCTGGTAAATCCAGACACGTGAATTTTCAGAAATCTGCATGGCGCAAAATTACAAATTTCTTAGATTCGGCCTTTGTTTTTGCCCCTGTATATGGTTTCCCCTGCGTCAAAAAAATATGCGGTCAGTCTGCTGGCCGTTCTGGCTGTATCCGGAATTTTATCAGCTGTTTCGGGGTTCCGGTTCCTGCCGGAGGCCGGGGACGAGGGCCGGCGTATCGCTGCGCTGCTGAATCAGCTGAACAGCCGCGGACCGGAGAGCGGACCGGTCAAAAAGGCTGAATTCACGGTCACCGGGGAGGGTTTTTTCAGATACCGGAAAACCTATACGAACGGGAAGAGCGAATACTATTCCTTCGGGATCGGAAGACTTGCGGATGTGTATTACCTCGGAACTGCGGTTGCGGGAAGGATCATATTCAGAACCCGTGCAGATGACATCATTGTGCAGACCTATAATGATCCGCGGGGGAATGTGGATTCGATGGCCACGGAGCTTTCGGTTCCGCTCCGGGGGGCGGAAGCGGAAGACCTGCAGCTGATCAGCACGAACCTGGAAACGATCCGTCAGCAGCTGCGGGTCTCCAGATAATTTAAAGCCCGTTCGCCTGGGCCGTGATTTCGGCGATGTCCAGTACCTGGACCTCCTGTTCCCTATTGAAGTGCTTGATACCGTCTCGCAGCATGGTCATGCAGAAGGGGCAACCGGCCGCAATAACCTGAGGTTCGGTTTCCAGCGCTTCTTCGATCCGTTCCACATTGATGTCCTTCTTGCCGGCCTCCGGCTCCTTGAACATCTGCGCACCGCCCGCGCCGCAGCACAGACCGTTGGTTCTGCAGCGTTTCATCTCGACCAGGTCGGCGTCAAGCGCTTCGAGTGCTTTCCTGGGCGCCTCGTAAACCCCGTTGCCCCGGCCAAGATAACAGGGGTCGTGAAAAGTGATCCTGCGTCCCTTGAAGCTTTCGCCGCCTTCAGCTTTCAGTCTGCCTTCATCGATCAGTCCCTGGATAAGCTGGGTATGGTGAATGACCTCATAGTGGCCGCCAAGGGCCGGATACTCGTTTTTGATCGTATTGAAGCAGTGCGGACAGCCCGTAACGATCTTTTTGATCTGGTACCCGTCCAGTACCTGGATGTTGGTCATTGCCTGCATCTGGAACAGGAACTCGTTTCCGGCACGTTTGGCCGGATCCCCGGTACAGCTCTCCTCGGTTCCCAGTACGGCATACCGGATACCTACATGCTGCAGGATCTTGCAGATGGACCGCGTGATCCGCTGGGCTCTTTCGTCAAAACTTCCTGCACAGCCCACCCAGAACAGGATCTCGGGTTGCTCACCACTGGCCGCCATTTCGGCCATGGTCGGTATATGTAAGTCGGTCATTTTATTTCGTTTTGTGCAGTACCTGCCGGTCCTGCCAGTGTTCTCATATTCGTTGTTAATTCGGGGGCGGTTATCCGTTATCCTGGCTGGCCCAGTTCAGCCGGTCCGCAGGAGAATATTTCCATGGTGCGGCGTTGTTCTCGACATTGCCAAACATGGCGTTCAGGCTGTTCGGTGCCTGCGATTCTTCCATTACGGCATAGCGGCGAAGCTCCATAATGATGCTAAGCGGATCGATGTTGACGGGGCATGCTTCGGTGCAGGCGTTGCAGGTGGTACAGGCCCAGATCTCTTCCCGGCTGATATAGTCGTCGAGCAGCGATTTACCGTCCTGGTGGCCGGCGCCGTGCTTGTCGATATTGCGGCCCACCTCTTCCAGGCGGTCGCGGGTATCCATCATGATTTTCCGCGGGGACAGAAGCTTTCCTGTGATATTTGCCGGGCAGGACGATGTGCATCGGCCGCACTCCGTACAGGTGTAGGCGTCCATCAGGTTTTTCCAGTGCAGATCCGTCACGTCTTTCGCTCCGAACCGGCCGCCGTCAGGAACGGGCTCCGGGGTGTACGAAGGATCCAGCATCGCTTTCACCTCATTGGTCACGGAGGCCATATTCGTGAATTCGCCTTTCGGCTTCAGGTAAGAGAAATAGGTATTGGGAAAAGCAAGCAGGATGTGGAAGTGCTTGGAATAGGGCAGGTAGTTCAGGAAGGCGAAGATGCCCGCGATATGGAACCACCAGCAAAAGCGTTCAACGAAGATGAGGGTACTCTGGCTCTCCGGCAGCAGCGAAGTCAATGCAAAACTCACCGGGAAAGCTCCGGCCCTGATGTAATGTTCGGCTCCCATCAGCTGCAGTTTGTGGTCGGCCGCATTCATGAAAAGAAATGCGGTCATCAGCAGGATCTCGGCCGTCAGGATATAATTCGCATCGGAACGCGGCCAGCTGGTCATTTCCGTGCCTGAGAACCGGCGGAGCTTCAGGATGTTCCTGCGGATCAGGAAGATCACACAGGCGGCCAGGACGAGCAGCGCCAGGATCTCAAAGGCCCCGATGAGAAAACCATAAAGCGGCCCTATGCCCGCGAAGATCCGGTGGGTTCCGAACAGTCCGTCCAGGGCGATCTCCAGAACTTCCAGGTTGATGATCACAAATCCGGCATAGACGAAAAAGTGCAGGACCGCTGCAACAGGGCGCTTGACCATCTTGCTCTGGCCGAATGCCACCTTAAGCATGACTTTCAGACGCTCCGCCGGCCGGTCGCTCCGGTCAACAGGCCGCCCCAGACGGATATTACGGATGATTTTGCGAACGTTGACGGTAAACAGGGCGATGGCAGCAACCACCAGAATTATAAAAAAGATCTGTCCAATCATTTGATTCGGTTAGAAAGAGGCTAAAATAGTTATTTGGGCGTAAGTATTGGTTTAAATGGCCAAATGTATAAAAATTTAGAACCGATATAGATTGTTGGCCGCGGGAGTTTTTTTTCAAAAAAATTTTATCTGTTCAAAAAAGAAACTACATTTGCAGTCCCAAACGGCTTGGTATCATAGCTCAGTTGGTAGTGCAAAGGACTGAAAATCCTTGTGTCGCTGGTTCGATTCCA